>NZ_OZ241741.1:2400000-3600000 GCF_965201105.1 Terriglobus sp. | reverse complement strand
GGAGTCTTGATCATGCTGTACAAGCGATGTGCAGAGGACGAGTCCGGGGAGGCTGAAGTGCAAGGAGATCCATTCGCAGATCTGGAAATCCCGGTTCCACTGCAGGAAAGCTTGGACCGGCACCGCAATCATCTTGCGGAATTGGTAGTGAATCTTCGATCGGCAGGTTTGGACGAAGCTCAGATTGAGCAGAGCGTCTCCACAATCGTCGAATCGTATCGGCAGGAACTGGTGCGCGCGATGAAAGGGATGGCGAGGTGACTGGCATGGATGCAAAACTTCACGATGAACAGGGCCGTATCGCTGCGCTGCGCCGCTATGAGGTTCTCGACACGCCTCGGGAGGCGCCGTTTGAGCGCGTCGCTAACCTGGTACGCACCGTCCTGAATGTTCCGATTTCGACCGTTTCGCTGATCGATACGGACCGGCAGTGGTACAAGTCATGCCTTGGCATGGAGAGCCGCGAGCTTCCAAGAGAAGAGACGTTTTGCACTCATACGATCCGCGCGCGCGAGCCGCTGATTGTGCCTGACACCCTGCTGGACGACCGCTTTGCGGAGCTTGCAATCGTCAAGGGCGAACCATTTATCCGCAGCTACGCCGGCGTTCCACTGGCCAGCCCAGACGGCTACAACCTAGGCTCGCTGTGTGCGATCGACAGGCAACCCAGGGAGTTCAGCCCGGCGCAGATCGAGGTTATGAAGAGCTTCGCGGCTTTGGTGGTGGATGAATTGGAACTCCGCCGCATCGCGCAGATCGACTCGCTTACGGAAGCGGCCACACGCAGAAGTTTCCTGCTGGAATTGGAAAAAGCGATCTCCAATTTCAATCGCAGCGGCAGACCCGCAACCTTGCTGGTCATGGATGTCGACCATTTCAAACGGGTGAACGACACCTTTGGTCACGCCGCTGGTGATGACGTACTGCGCAAGACGTGTACGAAGATCTCTTCCCTGCTCCGCAAAGCAGATTGCATCGGCCGGTTGGGCGGCGAGGAGTTCGGCATTCTGCTGAACGAAGCCGAGGCCGATCTTGCGTGGAAGATCGCGGAACGCTTGCGTCAAACTGTGGAGGAGCTGACCTTCTCCGGTGTCGACTCCCAGGTCACCGCAAGTTTTGGGCTGGCAGCGCTCGACGCAGACCTGCTGCAGCCAGACGTGTGGCTGGCACGAGCGGATGAAGCGCTGTACGCCGCGAAACATTCGGGGCGGAACCGGGTATGTGTTGCGGAGAGCAAAGCTGTGGCTGCTCGCACTGTACCGAAAGGCGAGACTTCTGCCGAGTTGGTGCCAGCAAGCTAGCGCAGTTCCCACAAGTGTGGCTCCTGAATCGTTTAGAAGTGTCATCCTGAGCGAAGCGAAGGATCTGCTTTCTTTTAGGAGCAGCACTACGCCTCGAGGAAAACAGCTTTAGAACTGCTCTGCAGCTCGCCGCCGGGCCTTGTCTTCCGGCGGTTTCGTTGGAGCTTATCGCGACGCCCCCCCGCTAGTCCTCGGGCGGTTCGCTCCCGTACTGCCAGCCTCGCCGCTCCAACGCTGCACACAGCCGGTCGATGCTGGCGGGATCAGCGGCGCGCAGAAGGACCAAGCTCTTTCCGCTGCTGAGCCGGAGGTAGAGGTAACCGGGCGCGGAGGGGTGGCGGGTGTTGAGGGTAGGGCCAAAGATGCGCATGTCGGCCAGCGCAAACCAGCGGCGGCTCATACGCACCCTGAGCAGGCGGCGTTCGAGCTCGATCGTGTTGCGCTCAAAAATCAGGTTCGTCGTGGCGACCTCGGAGTACAGAGCACCCAGGCACGTGAAAGCAAAGAGGAATCCTGGGATCGCGAGAAACACATACACCAATCCCCAGTTGCCGGTGTCGCTCAGAAATTTCCAAACCAGATGCGAGGCAAGCCGCCCTGCCACAGCGGTGAGGGTTGCGAAGATGACGATGCGAACCGGCCGTTGCGGCGCCGGCGCATGAACGCGGATGCTGTCTTCGCTTTCACTGATGGCGAGTTTGTGCGGCATGGTCGTTATTACAGCCTTCTTGCAATTGTGACGCTGAACCGCGAGCACGGCGAGAGGGTTTGCTGCTGAGATGTTGTTGCATGAGCTACGACACTGCGCTGCTCTGACCGGTTGGCCAACGGGCGTACGCGACAAACGCGGGCAGATGGGAGGGAAGCAGCGGGCTTTAGAGTATTTCCACTCAGGGATTGATCCTGAATCGCTTAGAAATGTCCTCCTGAGCGGAGCGAAAGTCTGCTTTCTTCTCGGAGCAGCACTACAATTCGAGGAGAACAGCTTTAGTCTTGCGCTGCTGCGGCAACTAACTCCACGGTGACGGACAGTTCCCGGTCGCCCGCGGCGGTTTGAATGGGTGCCTGCGCGGCTCTGGCGAGTGGGGCGCGATCTTCATACGCGACGGAGGCCGGCATCGCAATGGACGGCGCGGCTTGCGTGTTGACGGAGACGACCGTGAGCATGTGCCCGCCTGCAGCACCGGCCATGGCCCTGGCCTGATCCAGCGCGGTGCGCGTCGCCTCGGCCGCCAGGTCGTCGTGCGCTTTCGCGACCTGCTCCTGAGTGGGAGTGAAGACGGTGCTGCTGATGGTGGACGCACCGTGGGTCAGAACGCCGGATAGAAGCTCTGCGGCCTTCTCCGGCGTGGTGCGGAACGAAACAGAGACGGAGCCGTTGTATGCGACGGTGCGGTCGGGCCCGCTCTTCTGATAGCGCTCGTCCGGCGAGAAAGAGAGCGCGTCGGTGCGGAGGTGCTCGACCTGTTGAGCCTTCAGAAAGCCCATCAGCGTATTTGTCTTCTGCGTGAGGCTGCGTTGTGTGTTCGCCAGATCCCGCTCGGCCACACTCACGCCGACAGAGATGTCGACCGCGGAGTTGTCAATGGTGCGGTGCGCCGACGCCGAGGTGGTGATGAGCGTGGCGGCATGCTTCGCGTCGTCTTTGGAAAGGCCCGAAGCGGCGGAGGGCACGCCGTGGCGCGAAAGCGGGGAGAACACAAGCAGCAATAGCAGCACCGTGGCGAGCACAGCGAGACCGGCGATCCAAGCACGTTGATTCATGATGACTCCCAAGGCGAGGTTGCAGCGTACCGCGTGTGTGCTGCAGGCTTCGTGATGCGTTGGACACTCGGTACCGCGATTATGTTCCTGAGGCGACGATGGAGTTGTCAGTCTGCCAAAAAGATGTTTGTAGTCACGCAGGAGGATGGCGGCGTGCACAGGTGCAGGAAGCGTCACTCTGATGGGTGCGCCCTCAACAGCAACATAAAGGCAGTCGTTCCGGAGTGCCCTGCAGCAGCGGTTTGCTTCGGCTCTGCACGGCATTGTGTGCAGGTCGATTCGGCTCCGGAGTGGTTCGTGCGAGAGGCCCAGGGCTAAAGCCCTGCTCTCTCGTGGGCTGATTCAGCGGCCTAAAGACCGCTGCTCCCTCCCTGGTTCTCCCACGGCGGACGGAGAAGAGTCGTGGGAGAGCACAACGATGCACAAGAAGAGTCGAGGAAGAGATCCCAAGTCGTGCAAGGGAAAGCCGCAAAGATTTCGAAAAAGGCGACGAAGGGAGCCGTGGGCTTTAGCCCACGGAAGAACGTCGCGTGTAAACCGGGCTTTAGCCCTGGACGCGCTGCCGCATTCAGCCGGGCGGAAATCATGAAAGAAGCTCAGGGCTAAATCTAACCTGTGGTGTGCGACGGTTCAGCAGCTTATTGGCCGCTGAACTCCCGAATGTAGAGACTAGACCATGCGCTATGAAACTAGATGGTCCATGACCAGTTTTCGTTAAAGCCGTCCGTCGCAACGAGCTTCTTAAAACCAGCCTTCCTAAGTGTCTCAAAGAGCTCGCCGTCATTGCTGAGTTGATGTGCAAAGACTTTAGAGACAAAGATATAACGAATGTGCATCGTCGTGTGTCGTGGGCCTGATGTTGTGACGTCGACATTCAGACCTTTGTCTAGCATGCGATTCTCCGCGAATTTAGCCAGTGCGATGCGTACAACCTCGTCGGTATCGGCCTGTTGCTTAGCGGCTTTTGCTGCACTTACCGCCGCCTCAAGGGTCTGCTGCTTCTTAATTCTCGTGTAAGCAGAGCGAAGCGACTGACCTTGCACGTGCATTTTCGGCTCAGCAGAATCCAAGTGCCTGAAAGCCAATGACTCTTCTGGAAGTGTCGCCCCTTTCTTCAGAAGGCCAGCCGCAGCTTGATAATGCTGAACCGGTGTCATTGATGCAAATTGAGCCGCATCTGCAGCAGCCTGCTTAGCGGCATCCCGTTCCGAACGGTACCTTGCATCCTGCAACTCGATCTTGCGGGCTCTTTGCGCTCTCCTGACAAAAGCTGATTGGACGGTCTGCACTACGCAGATGACCGAAACTGCTGCCAACAGAAACGCGACCTTGGACTTGGTAGAGACAGTAGGTCTGGTCCACCCGAAACAGACCACGCCTAATGCAATGGATAGGAGGGCGGCAGCGGGGACATGCAAAAGCGCAAACCCGAAGAGGCAGATCATTGCAGAAAGAAAAAGAACAAGCCGTTGAGCGCTGGCGACATGGGCTCGTTCACGAACTGCCAGCGGTAGTCGGAAAGGCTGCATCGGGTTCGAAACAGTGCAACCGCACGACGGGCAGAATCTTGCTCCCGGCGGAAAAGGGATGCCGCAAATCTGACATGACATAGCGCTCGTTATAAAGTTCACGAAGCCTCACCGCAATGTCACTTAAGTGGAAAGGCCGCCCTGTGAGGCGGCCCTTCTGTAGTTACGCGGAGCGGCTGCTGCTGACGTGTTTAGTCGCCGGCGACGAGTTCGTTGTCCTTAACTTCGGTGACAACCTCGACCTTCGGTGCTGGCTGGATGCCGCCAAGGCCGCCGATTTCGCCGAGGGCGACGAAGCCGGGCTGCTCGGATTCCTTGAGGATTTCCTTGCGGTACAGCTTGGCCATGCGGGCGTTTTCGGCTTCCTGCTTCAGCTTTGCGTCGCGGGCGCGGATTTTCTCTTCGCGCGCGTTCTTGGCGATGCCGGACTTGTCGAAGGTGTCGTTGGCGGCGGAGTTGACGTGGGCGTCGTTGAGCACCAGGTCGTACTTCTCCTGCTTCTCGATCGCGACCTTCTTGCCACCGGCGAAGATTTCGTGACGGCCATGCTCCTCGTACCACTTGGTGAGGGATGAGGTCATGTGCATCTTCTCGATGATGTTGCGCCAGCCCACACCGGTGTTGTACGCGCAGAAGCTGATCTCGCCTTCCTGCGTGGCATAGGGGATGATGCACTGCTCGGTACGGCGGAAGTCGTAGTTGAACAGGTCCTGGAACCACATGCCGGCGATGAAGAGGAAGTTCCAGCGGTCGGCGCGGCGCTTCTCGATGTCGGCCTGGGTGCGGTCTGCGGTGACCTTGCCGTAGTTGCGGCCGGTCGCGCCAAAGCACTTATCGAACTTCTGCAGCAGATCCATGATGCGGAAGTGGGTGGGTGCCTTGGACGGATCGTAGTTGCGCAGCAGGGCGAGCGACACGCCGACGATGGAGAGGAACTTGCCGCGGGCGGCGTCATTCACCTTGGCCACGTCCTTGGCGAGACGGTCGGCGTTCAGGAAGGCGGTGACGGGCACGGCTTCCTTGGTTTCCTTGTCGATCATCAGCGCCATGCCGATGCCGCAGTTCGGGTGGCAGCCGCAGGAGAGCTGGCCCCAATCGTGGTCCGGTCCGTGGACCAGATCGGCCCAGTCGGAGAAGGTGGACATGAAGCTGATGGGGAACCAGTCGCGGGTGGATTCGCCGAGACCGGTCTGGGTGCGGACATCGTGCGCGAGATGGGAAAGCGTGTACCGCTGCGCCATGCGGCGCTCGTCGGAGACGGCTTCGTCGCGGCCCGTAAAGCTGACCGGCTGGAACGACAGGAAGTTGATCTTCTTCGGGTTGTCGAGCGCGAACTGGATGATGCGGCCGACCTGCTCGTTGTTGATGCCGTTGATGATGCAGGTGACCGGGACGATGTCCACACCGGCTTCGTGCAGGTTGTGGATGGCCTGCAGCTTCACATCGAACGAGTTGCCGACCTTGCGGTGCGAGTTGGCGGCGTTGCCGATGCCGTCGAACTGCAGGTAGGCGTAGCGCAGACCGGCTTCCGCCGCGGCCTTGGCGAACTCCTTGGACTTGGCGAACTCGATGCCGTTGGTCGCGGCCTGCACGGAGTTGTAACCGACCTTGCGGGCGTAGGCGACGGCGTCCAGGAAATAGGGGGAGAGCGTGGGCTCACCACCGGAGAACTGAACGGACATCTGGCGGCGCGGCTTAATGGAGATCGCGTTGTCCAGCATCAGCTTGATCTCGTCCCACGTGAGTTCGTGGACGAAGCCGACCTGGTTGGCGTCCATGAAGCACGGGTCGCACATCATGTTGCAGCGATTGGTCAGATCGATGGTTAGAACCGAGCCGCGGCCGTGCGTGACGGTCGAGGTGCCGTGGTTGTGCAGTTTTTCGTCGTTATGGGCGCGGATGTCGCGGCCCGGGAAGACCTTTTCCAGGTGCTCCATCATCGGCGGATCGATGGACATGACGTCTTCGAAGTGGCCATGGATGGGGCAGTCCTTCACCATCAGGATCTGGCCGTCGCGCTCGATGATCTGCGCCTTGATCTCGCCGACCTTCTCGTTCAGCAGAATCTCGTGGGGCAGCTTGCCGTCCACGATCTGCTGGCGGATTTCCGGGATGCACTTGGGGCAGAGCGAATCGGTGGTGCGGGGCCAGCCAAGGGGCGGCTTCTCCTTCTGGTAGCTCTTCAGCAGAGGCTTGTCCGACCACTTGGGGGTGAAGGACGCGTTCGGACTGATGCTGTTCAGCTTTTCAAAGACGTTCCAACCTGCGCGCGCGGCGAGGGTGAGCGACTTTTCCATGAGCTTGGAGGCCTTGGCCATGATTTCTCCTAAATACTGCCGTTGATCCTGTGGAAGGACGCCCGCTCTGCTGGGGTTGCAAGGGGGCTGTCCGCCTGAGCTTAAGTGACAAGTGGTGGATGCGGAAGATGACAGATTTGATTCATTTGCCGCAGGCCAAGTTGCCAGAAAGAAACGGTTTACGCCTCCATGAGGCTACCCTGGTGGGACTGGCTCGTGGAGCGGTTTTCATCGAACTGCAATCATCGGCAGCGAAGGGGAAGACCATGCAGCGAAGGGTAACCAGCTTACCGGGCTGGAGCAGTGGCAGGATGATGCTGATGCCGGTCTACCTGGGGTGGTGCAGCGGGTGCAGGACCGTAATCGAGCGTGACGGTTAGGACCTGTCCGTCAACTACGATGACGCCGATGAACTGACCACGAATCGCAGCGCCCTGCTGAACGCTGATATACGGCTTTTCGCCCTCAAGGGGAAAGCGGAGACCTGCAACGATGCCACGAATGCCCTCGGCCCGAATTTGTGCGTTGCACTCGGCAATGGCCTCCTCTAGATATCTCAGCATGGCCGACCGGTTGTAACCACTCATCGCGACTCGCGCCCGTAGGTGGCGAAACGGGCCGAACTTCGGCGCAAAAAATCGATGCACCATCTCATGGTCTATGGTCATATTTCCATCTTTGAAAGGAAGTCGAATGTCGACGGTAATGTTGCCGTACGGATCCGTTGTCCCCCATTTGCCGACCAGTAGTTTGGCTGTAAAGGGTTCGACCGTGCCAGGAGCGGGCGGCGGCGGTACATTCTGCAGACTGGGCCTGTAGTTCATATTTCGAAAATTCTTGAGTCCACCCGCTTCGCGGAAGGACTTGAGCGGCTTTTGAGCAGAAAAGCCATGAGCGCGGTGACGCCAATCTTCACGACGGCGCTGGCGAAGTACTGGGCTGCGCGGTCCAGGTCCTGGTCCGAGCGTGCGTCCAAAGCCGTCTTTACGAATTAGTAGAGGTCCTTGCAGCCGTCCACTGCACCCCAGCCGCAGAAACCGAGAGCAGCGATGAGGAGTGCGTCCGCAAATTCACCAACGCCGAAAGCCTGCGCGACAGCCAAACCAACGAGGGTGGCCACCATGAATGACAAGTTCCTTGGGGTAAGAAAGGCTTTGAACTGGGCGGCGACGTCCCCCGGCATGTAGGCGGTGCTTCGCAGGATCGCCTCTTTTACTTTTTCCTCGCGCGATAGAGCGGAGACGTTCTGCGGAGCCATGTGGACCCCCTCTGAATATTTATAACTATGTTCTATTGCTTGTCGCCGACCGGCGGTTACCGCGAAAAAAGTGCCAGTCGAGCACCGTACCATTCAATGCGTCGACGGTCACCATCGTCATGGGTCGAGACTCGCCCAACGTAAGCACATATACGATTCTGGTGCCCTTGTCGGGGTTCCGCACGTCGAATGGAGGCCTTTCGAGAGTTGCCTCGCCTGGTTCTTCTACTTCCAGGTGGTTGTTAGCGGCATATTGATGAAGGCGGTTGAGGATCTCTTCTTGCGGAAGGATTCGAGGATCGCTGCGCCAGCCGTCGTTTCACCAGCCCCTTAGCCACATTTTCAAGCTCATACCGTATCCTCTTGCCGGGCCAGAGTGGGGGCGAATAAAACAAAATGTCAGATGCACCGGAGGCTAACTGTACGGTGTATGCCAGTCGAACACAGCACCGTTCACTGCGTCGACCTTCACCGTTGTCGTGGGTCGGGAGTCACCAAGATAGAACACGTAGACGGGTCTGGAGCCCTCACTGGCGCTCTTTGGATTGATCCAATGGTTTTCCAAGTCGACGTTGACTGGTTCTGTGACCGGCAGATTGTTCGCTGCGGCATGTTGCTTGACCCGATCAAGCGCTATTTCCTTCGAAAGGATGGCCCTTTTACTGTGCCAATCCTCACCCCACCAGCTTCTTAGCCACCTTTTGAAGCTCATATCGTATCCTCTAGGCGCGCCAGTGTTGGGGCGAACAGAACAAGACGTATCGCTCATTCTGAGGCTAACGCGAACCTCTACGCCACGCGAGGATCGTGCCATTCGCGGCGTCGACATCGACGAACGTTGCGGGATGAGTGCTTCCGAGAACGTAGGCATACACCCAGCGTGCCCCAGAGTTCGGATCGTCAACATCGACGTACTCCCTTTCGAGCCCGATGAGCTGCGGCTCAAAGAATCGCAGACTGTGAGCGGAGGCGTACTCTCGCATACGCTCCACCACGTCATGCTCGGAGAGAATCGCTGGCGGAGATGGCCGGTCCTCTCCGATAAATTCACGCCACAATCTTGCTAGCCTCACAGGCTGTCCTCTTCTGCTGACTCACCGGATCGTTTGAGTCGCCCCACCAGCTCTAGACCAGGATTTCAGGTGCAAGCCTACCTCCTGGGCCTAATTGCCCATTTCGAGCTTGACGTATTGCTGGGGGGTCGAGCTCTGGCGTGAACGTCATGGTCAGCGTGTGGTTGCTGCCGCCGCCGCCGGTGTTGTGAAAGGCGCTGATCCACCCGCGAAAGGTATAGGTGCAGATGGCGTCGAGCTGGCTCTCGTCGGTCCAGAACTCAATTTTCATGTCGACGATCTTGTCGCGGGTGGTGGCGTTCGACAGGTCGTAGAGCCGCTTCAGCGTAGGGAACGGCAGGTTGGTGGTGTCGTTCATATCGACGGAGCAACTGAAGTTGTACAGGGGACGGCCAAGTGCTGTGTGGTGAATCTTCTTTACGCACACGGTGCCCTGCGGGCGTGGGCAGAAATGCAGGTTTCTCCACTACGCAGGACGATGGAGCTGTCCTGCTCCGGTCGAAATGACAGGTCTTCAGTCGCACTAGATTTGGTCAGACAGATTTGTCATCGGCATTCCACTGAAGACATGCGCTGTTTCGACTCCGACGTGGAAGCTGAAGGTGTTGAACTTCAGTCCCATCGACGACGACCGTGGTGTTTGAGGGTTGTAGAGCCATGTCACTCCAGCGGTGATTCGTTTCCCGTCAGTGTACCGGGAGGGGCTGAGAATGACCTGAGGCGACGGGAAACTCCTACAGCTCAATGGGTGGGCGTTTCCTATGCGAGGGTGAATCGGTAATAAGCTGCTGCTTCGTTTTCTCGTGCAAAGACTGGCGGATGACTTTAAGCAGGCGTTTGCCGGCGGGGAAGCGCGGGTGTAGCGAGACGCCTTGCAGGCGCGGGCCGTGAATATAGTTGCGGTGGTCCGGCGCGGGGCAGGCGTCTGTGATCCAGCCGGCGTGGCTGCGCATGAGAAGGATGAGTTGCTGGTTTGCGCTTGAGGGCTTGTGCGTGCTGGCGTTCGCGGCGGCATTTGCATTGACGGCGGCGTGGGCGCGTTCGGTAAGGAAGCGCTGGGCGGCGGCGACGGAGGGCATGGTGCCTCCGGCGCGGGTCTGGTAGCGCAGGCGGGAGCTGTCGCGGGAGCGGTAGGGGAAGAGTTGTACGGCAGCGATTTGGTTGGCGAGAATGTGCAGGGCTTCCTGATAGGTCAGGCCGTTCTCGGCGGTGAGCGCGTCGAGGATGGGGCGAAGGCGCTGCTCCCACCAGAGGAAGGAGCCCGACCATGAGAATCGCGGGTCGAGGTGAATGAACGGGAAAGGGAACGGTTCGGCGGGTGAGCGCAGGCCGTGAAGGTGTGCTTCGCGAAAATCCGGCTGCGACTCAAGATAGTAGTCGGTGTTGTCGAACCCGGGGTTCTTCAGGAAGAGCAGAACGCGGGCGCGGTCGAGGTCGCCCCAGAAGGGTGCGGGCAGGTGGGACAGGTGCACGTCGGTGTCTTTGCTGCCGAAGCGTGAACTCTTCAGATAAGCCGGCCAGTCCAGGTACGGCTCCCGCAATGGGGCGGGCCAGTGCTGCTCCATCCAGGCGCGGTCCTCGGGGTGAACGCCCAGTTCGCCCGCTCGCCATTGATAGCGCCGCCAGAACTGGATCAGGTCTTCGGCCACGGTGTTCACCGTAGCAGGACTCGCGTGAGGAACGTTTTTCGAGTGGGCGGCAAGCGTTCGAGCTGCGGCTTTTCGGCCCGAAATGACGTCTAGCGTACCAGTGCCCGTACCGCGAGTCTCACGGTTGCTGCATATGCTCTCGCAATAGCGCGGTACACTGACTGTATTCATGTTGCAGAAACAAGCAGGAGCCGCACCGGGCGTTGTGGCGGACGACGAGTCTTCGATCTGTCCGCTGTGCGTCCCGGGGCTGGGCTTCGGAGCCACGTCGCGATGAAGACACATGCCGAGCGCAGACGTCACGGTTCTTCGGGTTTGCCGAAGATCAGGGGGCTGCTCGGGCTTTTGTTCTTTCTGCTGGCGTTTGTCGGGCAGGCGTCCCACAGCCACCTGGCTCCGCCGGCCGGGCAGCATTCCATTGGCCGCACGGTTCTGAGCAATGCTGCCGCTGTCAGCAACACCGAATGGCTCCATACCGCGGGCGACGACAGCGCAGAAACCTGCCCGCTGTGTGTTTCCATGCACTCTGCCGCGCCAGCGTCCGCGCGAGGCGTGACGCACGCGGTCCAGGTGATCGCGAGCGCGACGGCGGAGCCTGTCAATGTCTTCTGGGACGAAGAAATTGCCTTTGCGCAATTGAGCCGTCCGCCACCTGCTCTCTCACGGATCTCGTAGCAGCCTTTTTGGGCCAATGACGTTTCCAGGGAGTGCGAAGGCGCTTCCCCTTTTGAGAGAGGAAAACACAATGCAACGATCGGACTTTTTCCGATTCGACCGAGTTCTGTTTGCGCTGGCGCCACTGACCCTGGCCGCCGCGGCAGTGGCTCAGAGTACATCCGGCGTGCTTACTGGCACCGCGAAAGACAGCACGGGCGCCATCGTGGCGAACGCAACCGTCACGTTGAGCAATCCTGGCAGCGGCTACAACCGTTCCGTGACCAGCGATGCTGCCGGCCGGTTCACCTTTACCAACATCCCATTTGATCGCTACCAGTTGTCCGCGAACACCGACGCCTTGCGCGCAACTGCGAAGCGGGTTCAGGTTTCTTCGCCTGTGCCGCTCACCGTGGATGTGTCACTGGCTGTGGCCGGCACGTCCACCGAGGTGGACGTTGAAGCGACGCCGGACCTGACGGAGAGCGATCCGAATTTCCACACGGACGTGGACCGGGCGATGATCGCTCGCCTGCCGGTGGAGACGCCGTCTTCGGAGCTGAGTGGGATCGTGACGGAGTTGACGCCGGGTGTCGCCGCCGACTCGAACGGCTTGCTGCACGGGCTTGGCGACCACAACGAAGTGTCGTTTTCGGTGGACGGGCAACCGATCACGGACCAGCAGAGCAAGGTCTTCTCAAACCAGTTGCCGGCAGACGCGGTGCAGTCGTTTGAAGTAATCGAGGGTGCACCTCCGGCTGAATACGGTGACAAGACCAGCCTGGTGGTGGTGGTGACAACGCGTTCCGGCCAGGGGATTACAAAGCCCACCGGCGTCGTTTCGTACTCCTACGGCTCGTTCGGCACAAGCCGCATTCTGGCCGACATGGCGTACGGAGGTCAGAACTGGGGAAACTTCATCTCGGCCAGCGCATTGCAGTCCGGACGGTTTCTGGACGCGCCTGAGTTCGCCGTGTACCACGACAAGGGCAACGAAGAGAATTTCTTCGATCGCATCGATGGGCAGCTTTCCAACGTGAGCTCGCTGCACATGAATCTGCAGTACACGCGCTCGCTGTTTCAAAATCCGAACTCCTATGACACGCAGTACGGGTTTGCGCAGCAGGGATTAACGACCGGACTGACGGACCAGCGTTCCAAGATCGAAACCTATCTGTTTGCGCCGACATATACGCGCATTCTGAGCGCCAATGCCGTGCTGAACTTCGCTCCTTACATTCGGCGCGACAGTTACAACTATCTTCCTTCGGCGAATCTGCTGAACGATCTGGGACCGATTCAGCAGGAGAGCATAGGCCAGAGGCGGTCGCTGACCAATGTGGGCGTTCACTCGGATGTGAGCATCACCCGGGGTGTGCACAACCTGAAGTTCGGCGGCATGTACCAGCAGACGTTTCTGCGCGAGAACAACACGATCGGCCTGGTGGATCCGAATCTGAACGCCGCCTGCGTGGATGTGAACGGCGATCCGGCGAGCGGTGGTCCGGAGCAGTGCTCCACGCCGGGCACAAACTCGAACTCGCAAAACCCGAACTACGCGCCGGTGCTGGCGCCGTATGACCTGACCCGTGGCGGCACGACCTACACCTGGCATGGACAGACCGATGTGAAGCAGCTTGCGCTTTACGGCGAGGACTCGATCCACGCGGGGAACTGGCAGATCAACCTGGGCGTTCGCGGCGACTTTTACAACGGCCTCGCCACGGACCGGCAGGTCGAGCCGCGCGCTGGCCTCAGCTACAACGTGAAGCGGACAGGTACAGTGTTGCGCTTGTCCTACGCACGGACACAGGAAACCCCTTTCAACGAGAACCTTGTCCTGTCGGCGAACGGCTGCCTGGACCCGGTGTTGAATGCCGTGTTCACGGCGACTGCCGGGTACTGCGATCCGGCGCCCTTCAACCCCGGTTTCCGAAACGAATTCCATGCCGGATTCAGCCAGGCCATCGGTCATCACTTCGTGGTGAACGGGGAGTGGATCTCGAAGTACACCCACAACGCGTACGACTTCAGCGTTCTGGGCGCGACCCCGATCACCTTTCCGATCGAATGGAAGAACTCGAAGATTCCTGGATACGTGGCAAGCGCTACGCTTGCGGATATGAAGGGCTTCACGGCCCGCTTCACCTTTTCGTCAGTGGCTGCGCGGTTCTTTAACCCGCAGATCGGTGGCGTGGGTGCGACGGTGGCTTCGGCCGGCGGCTTCCCGTTCCGGATCGACCATGATGAGCGCTTCAACCAGACAACGCACCTGGAGTATCGCCTGCCGCGACGGAAGAGCCTGTACACCTCGTTCAACTGGAAGTTCGATTCCGGTCTGGTCGCGGGTTCGGTGCCTTGCTACAGCGCGATCGGCGCAAATACCGCTTGCTCGGGTTACTCGTTCGATGGGAACGGCAATCCGCTTGTGACACCGGGCGGTCAACCGGCGATCGACCTGAGCAGTCTGACGGCGGACGAGCAGTTTCAGGCCGGTCTAACGTGCGACGGCGTGAAGGCGACGCAGACGCAAGGCTTCACGACCTGCGATGCCGCGGGGCTTACCTCGAAGCTGGTCAACATTCCGGCTCCGAACACCGGGGATGACGACCACAACCCGCAGCGCATTCAGCCGCGGAACATCTTTGACATGGAAGTCGGGGACGACGATCTGGTCCACTTCAGCGATCGTTATCACATCGGCGCCCGTGTCACGGCTGTGAACCTCACCAACAAGTACGGTCTGTATAACTTCCTGTCCACCTTCTCCGGAACGCACTATGTGACGCCCCGCACCATTACGGGCGAGGTTGCGTTCCGCTTCTAACCGCATCACTGGCACGAAAGGAGAAAGGGCACGGCGCAAGCCGTGCCCTTCCTTGTTGTTTTAAGAGCGGATCGCTACTGTTTCGCGATGGCCTTTGCGGCGCTGGGCTTGCGTGACGCGGTTCCCTTCAGCGCTGTCTTTTTCGCCACGGTTTTCTTGGCCGGCGCTTCTTCGGCTGTTCGCTTTGTGGCGACCTGCTTCTTCGCCGGTGCGGCCTTCTTGGCCGGCTTACCATCGGTCGCGTCCGCAACGGAGACGGCCTTTTCTTCGCTGCCGTGGCGCTTGGCAAAGAGTGCCTCAAGTTGCTGCAGCAGTTGGCGGGTGTGCATGGGCTTGACCAGCATCTGGTCGGCGCCCATGCCGTCCAGCTCTTCGTTGCCCACCGGGAAAGCGGTGAGCAGAGCAATGGCGGGCTGGTACGGCGCGAGCTTCGCGGCCTCGATGACTTCTTCGCCGGCGCGCTCGCCTTCCATGCGCATGTCGGTGATGACCATCTCGTACTCACGGTGCTTGATGCGCGATTTACCTTCGCGTGCGCTGGTCGCGGTATCCACGTCGAAGCCGCTGATTTCGAGCACAGTTTTCAAAGTGAGCAGAACGGCAACTTCGTCATCGACTAGGAGAATGCGGCGCTTCATCTAAGAAAGAAATCCTCTCGGTATGCCCGCGTCTTTTGCGCGGATGTGTGGCGCACTGCTGCGACCCAAGATGCAGCATACTCTTTTCTGCTGCGCTTCCATGTGGTTTCCTGACCGCCCGGTGCGTGTCCGTTGCGCGGAAAGCCGTGAATTTTGCGTACGTGGATGTATATTGGAGGTTGCAGCGCCGCAGAATCTGCATCCGATAGTAGGGCAGATCAAGAGCGAGCAGCTGCGGAGGCGACCCATTCCACCGTTTAACGACAAGCGTGCCCAGAAGTCCTTCATTCGCACCAACGAAAAGATTCGCGCGCGCGAAGTGCGCGTGATCGATGACAACGGCGAGCAGCTCGGCATCATGGCGCCGTTCGATGCACTGAAGATTGCGCGCGAGCGTTCGCTGGACCTGGTGGAGATCTCGCCCAATGCCGTGCCGCCGGTGTGCCGCATCCAAGATTATGGCAAGTTCCTGTACGAGAAGGACAAGTCGGAACGCGCGGCACGCAAGAAGCAAAAGGTCATCGTCATCAAGGAAGTGAAGTTCTCCGTGACGGTGGACGAGCATGATTACCAGACGAAGAAGAACCAGGCTGTGCGCTTTCTATCCGAAGGCGACAAGGTCAAGGCTTCGCTTCGCTTCCGCGGCCGTCAGATGGCGCACCGCGACCTGGGCTACAAGATCATTAATCGTCTGATCATGGACATCGGCCAGACCGGCATAGTCGAGTTCATGCCGCGCATGGAAGGCACCACGCTGCACGCGATCCTGGCGCCCAGCAAAAAGCAGGAAGCGCCCGCACCCAAGAAGCAGGCCGAGGAAGAAGCAGCACCTGTCAGTGCCTGACCGGGGCCGCCCACTTTGGTCGCTCCTCCTGTGAAGGTTGACCCATTCTCGCGTCAGCCATGTGCGTTTCGCTGCCGTCGACGATTCGCTCAATCTCTGAAAAACGTGGGTCCTGGCGAAGGCTGTCCAATGCCGGATCCACATGCACCATGCCCAGCCAGAAGCAGTGCTGTGCCGCGGCGCTGTGGAGCAAGGTGTAGGCCCTGTTCTTGTCGCCAACGCGCAGATACGCCACACCGGCGGAGTACAACCCGCACCCCTGGCGTGATCCGGAAGCCATCAATTCCAGGCGCATCTGCCAGTAGCCATGCCAGCCGGTGCGCTGGTACGTAGACCGCAGCTTTGCGATCTGCGCGGGACCGGTCTCGTCCTGAATGGAAAGCAGGTCATGCGCCACCGCATCGTCGTACAAGCCACGTTGCTCGTCGGCCCAGCTTATCCAGTTGTCGACGACGTTGGGGTGTTGCGGCTGCATCTCGCGAGCGCGTTCCAGGATGCGTAGCGCGTCGTCGTAGTGCCGAGCGAAGTATAGGACGGAAGCCTGCATGCGCACCATGTAGAAGGACAGTGGAGCGATTGCGACGGCCTGTTCGGCTTGTGTAATGGCATCGTCCTGATGGCCTTGGCTTTGCAATAAAACCGCATACCAGATGTGGCCGGTCGCATTTTGTGGACTGAGCTGAAGGCCATGGGTCAGATTGGTTTCCGCATCCCGCCATTGCCAGGTGAAGATCGTCTGGATGCAGCCGAGCGCGAGGTAGGCCTCGCCGTTGTTCGGGTCCAGGCTGATGGCCTTCTTTGCGGCGCTCTCGGCTTCCGGCACGATCAGGCGGTGGTCTATGGTGTTGGTGGTCGCGAGCGCCAGGGCGAGCCCAGCGTAACCGGGGGCGTACCGAGGTGCCAGGCTAATTACCTTCTGAAATGCCGCGGCGCTCGCGGCGCCGTTGCGGCGATCGTAGAAGTACAGGCCGCGCTGGTACTCTTCGCGCGCCTCGGCTGGAAGCGTACTGTCGGCCGTAACGCCCGGTCTGAAGGCGGAGGGTGAGTCGTCCGCAATCATCGGCACCCGCGTTGCGCTTGCAACGAACGCGGCGTTGTGTCGACGCCATTCCATGGGCGCGACGATACAAACGATGACTGCGGCGGAGAAGCCGGCGATTCGGGCGAAACGCGACAAACTGTGCAGTGCACGACCGCGGACAGACGCGGGAAAATCCGCATGCTCCTGGCCGGCGCGCATTTTCGGAGAGACCGGCGCTCCCATCGGGAGAGCGACTACGGCCGGCACAGAAGCCGCGGCGGGGGATGCCTGGACCGGTTCGGCTTCCGCGGTTACTGCGGCGACGAAGCGGTAACCGACCCTGGGCACGGTTTCGATAAAGGTGGGCGTGCGGCTGCTATCGGCGAGTGCGCGGCGCAGCAGGGTGATGCAGCGGGTCAGCGCGTTGTCGGTTACGGCCACATCGGGCCATAGCTCGTTCAGTATTTCCTGCTTGCGCACCAGCCTGCCGGGCCGCGTGACCAGGAACAGCAGCAGGTGCAGGGCTTTCGGCTCGAGCGGAATGGTCAAGCCCTCGGACTGGAGCCGAAACTCCTCCGCGTGCAGCTCAAAGCGCCCGAACCGATACAGCACGCCGTGCCTCCCCGTCGCCAACTGCCCAGTGTAGGCCATCATACGGCGGCGGTATCGGCGCGAAACAGGAATCCTCCACGGAAGATCACATCTTCCTCACGGTTTCATCACGACCGGCCGCGCCCCTCGCTTGCATGCTCAGGAGCGATAGGAGCCCTGCCATGCTTTCCCTCCCACTGCTTCGTCTTGCATTCCGAGCTGCCTCGTTCTCTCTTCTGCTGCTTTCAACCGGCATGACACGCATGGCGGTCGGCCAGAACGCAGCAACCTGCGCTGCGGATCGCGCCGCACTGCTCCCGCTGGACCAGCAGATTCAAACGCTTCAGAGCGCCGTCGTTACCCCGCAACAGATCAGTGCGCAGACGCAGCTTTATGAAAACGCCAGTACACAGCGAGCGAAGCTGATTGCCAAAGGAACCACCGACTGCGCCGCGGCCTGCAAGGTCGACCGCTCGTTGCTGACGTCGTTAGACAACCAACTTGACAGGCTTTTGCAGCAGGAGCAGAAGAACGCAGGGAGCGGGATCAATCCGTTTCCTATCCAACAGCAGATCAAGCAGTTGCGTACTACGATCCAGGGGCAGGCGGCCCTGGAAAGCAAAGATTGCGCACCGTTTCTGGATAGCCGAGTGCCCGGAAATGGAATCATTTTGCCGCATTACCAAATTCTCTTCGTGGTGTATGCCCCTCCTGGCGCAAATGGAGGCAAGGGCGTCAGCTCCGTGGATTACGGAAGCGGAAGCATGCTGGAAAGCACGGTTTCCGCCAGCAACTCGTTCTCGACCGACTTCAAAATTGCCTCAACCTTTACCGGTGGCGCCTTTGGTGATGACGTCAGCCTGGGTCTCAGCTTCGATCAATCCGAAGCAACCACCAAGAGTTCCAGTGCCGACGTAAAGGAATCCATCTCGGATGACCTAAAGGTGCCCGGACCGAGCGCGGATGGGATCGATCACAATTCCGACACGATCTATTTGTTGCTGAATCCAGCCGTTCATGTGAGTCAGTCCAAAACAGCAGCGAGCTGGTCGATGGGCGTGAACGGGGCGGTCGCCAAAATCCAGTTTGTCTACGTTAGCTGGCTTAAGCAGCCAGCCACCATGCCAGCTGGCGTGCTTCAGCAGCTGCAGAGTGCGGGCATCCAGCCCAACGATTACGGCACGATCCTGAGCGCGGATCCCTTCGCGAATGGGCCTGTGACAATCGACACGGCACGTTTCAAACAACTCACGACCGTTTACTTTTATGAACCGCCCAACAGCGCCACACAGACGCCTCTTTCTGAGACCCACGCCATCAAGGATGAGGAGCAGAATACTACCGGCAACAGTGTCGACACCTCGAGCAGCCTGGGCGTTACGGTGGGCGTTACGGTGAACGCGGTTTTCGCCAAAGTCTCTCTTTCCGTTTCTGACACGTTCACATACAAGTACGACAACTCATTCAAGCAGACGACGGACACCTCGCAGTCTGAAACCATCACCATTGGGCAGCCTGCATTCGGTTACGCCGGTCCCACGGCTCTGTACATCTACAGAGACAGCCTCTTTCAGACCTACCTGTTTTCCTTGACGCCTCCGCCGGGTGATGAGCTTCTTGTCACAGGAACGATCCTGAGCAGCACAGGCGCTCCGGAGCGATTTGCAGATATTTCGCTCACGGCCGGTGGCCGAATCTACAGGACTACCACCAATGGGAATGGCACGTATCACCTGGTGGGGCAACCTCCCAAATCAGCACAGGCGGGTGTTCTGCAGGTTGGCTCACAGCAGGTTGGTGTGATGCTCGGCCATGGCAGCATCACAGAAAACTTGAAGCTCGCGGAACCGCTGGCGCCGGTTTCAGTGCGGCGCTTCTAGTACGACACTCAATTGTCAGCCGCTGCTAGGCGAGCTGGCCGAAGCGGCTGACGACGCGGAGCTTTTCGCTACTGAGGGTTTTCTTGGCTTGCGTGCGGGCGTGGGCGGCCCAGGGACCGACGGGGTCCAGGCGAACGTAATGCATCCAGTGGCGTAGCGCCCGGCGGCGCTCGCCCACGCGCTCGTAGGCGAGCGCCAGGTTGTAGTGGGCATCGGCATATTGCGGCACCAGCTGAATGGCACGCAGATAAGCGCCGATGGCCTCAGGAAGTCGCTGCAGTTCATCCAGCACATTGCCAAGGTCAAAGAAGGCGAGCGCGTAGTCGGGATCGATCTCCGCTGCAATGCGGTAGCACTGCTCGGCTTCCGCGTAGCGACGCTGGTTGTACAAGATCGTGCCCAGGTTGACGCTGGCCGGAGCGTATGCCGGCCAGGCGGCGAGTACCTCGCGGTACAGGTCCGCAGCAGCGGACACGGTGTCGGCGCTCTCCTCCAGCAGCACGGCCTGCTGAAACAGATCCTGCGCGCGAGCAAAGCCGTTGCTCTGTGCAACCGGCGCATGACTCGACGAAGTTATGGGCAAAGCGACCGGCTCAGGCGTGGAGCGTGCGGCGCTGATGGGTGCGTCGAAATCGAAGCCGAACTGCTGCGTCAGCGGATCGAGCAGGGCTCCACCGTGGCGGACCACCAGGCGCGTTCCGTTGGGGACGGTTTGGGTTCGTTCGGAGAGAGACTCTTCGCGCAAACAGCTGCGCAACGCGGCGGCCCACTGGCGCTCTGACCGGTTTGCCGGCCTGGCGCTTCGCAGCGAGCGGAGCCGGCGCATCGCGCCCAGGTCGCGCACGGTGAAGCGGCCGTCGGACTTGCTCAAGAGGCCGCTGCGCTGCCAGGCGGCGATCTGCTGCACGGGAATGCGCAGGATGCGGGCCGCGTCCGCGGAAGAAAAGCCACTGGTCAGCGTTGCTGCGGCCATTGCTCCCCCTTCCTACATCCGCAACCACTGGGTTCGGACAGACACAAGTACGCAATAGGATGCGTCCCACTGTTGCGAGTATGCGACGGGATGTGGGCGGACTCAAGAGGTCCGGTGGGGTGGGCGGAAGAAAGACGTGGATAACGCGGGCCGAATCGGAGTTCGCCGTTGCCGTTGCGTGGCATTGCACCGTCGCGAGAGTGCGGACGCCGAGTTAACGTTTTCTGCAGTTCTCGCGAAGAGCGAAGGACGCTGCATGCGTGCCGAAGTTTTGGGGTGAGATAGGCCGGAGTGGAGCCGACGAACGGACTTGAACCGTTGACCTGCTGATTACGAATCAGCTGCTCTACCAACTGAGCTACGTCGGCCTTAGTTGTCATTCTAGCGGAAGAAGCGTGCGCTGCCCAAGTGCGCCTAGCATCGATTGCGTTGGGCGCAACGTGTACTCGTCAGGCTGGAGCAATCTTCAGCAAACTGAGTACAGAATGTGCCTGTTTCTCTTCCACGGAAAAGCGAAGCTGTCCTGGCGCGGGGTGCCGGATGACGTAGGAACACTTCTGCCGGGCAGGGTTGAAAGCACTTTCCACAAGGAACGAAAAAGCCGCCCGGCAACAGGGCGGCTTTTTCTTCAGGGAGAATAGTCCGGACGGAGGCAAAGCCATCTGAACTTTCTGGCGCAATCCTACGGCGCAGTTCAGGGCAAGTCAAGCCTTTTCGTAAGTTACTTGCTATGAAGCGATTACCGGATAGTCGAAGCGGGAAGGAAGGTTGCCTGTTCGCTCTTTATTCGCTCGAAGAGCGCAGCTTTTCCGACTTACCACGCAGGTCCAGCTTGATGATCTCCGCATCTTCCAATGAAGACAGCGGCTTACCGCGCGCCTTGCGGATGAGCGCGCGGCCGCCGCCGAACACCACGCCCAGCACTGCCGCCGCGGCCACAATGGTCAGCACCAGAATGATGATCTGCACCACCACGTTCCCTGTCTGGCTGATAGTGAACTGGTTCATGTAGCCTTCCGGCTTGTTCCAGGTGACCTGGGCGTTGTACTTAACGGCCTCGGCCAGCTTTGCCGCCTGCGACCTGGTGAAGTCACCCGTGACCAGAGCGACGATAGGACCCGAACGGCGCACCGTCGGCGAACCCGCGAGCATGCCGGCGGAAAGCGTGCGATCGCCAATTGCTTTCTCAAGCGCATGCTGCGCTTCGCCGGCAATGGTCGGCGTGGGATAGAAGATGGAGGTCAGCAGGCCGTTGCCGGCTTTGCCCGTGTAGCGTGCGGTCAGGATCTCCGGGCTCTTCGCGAAGTCGAGCAGGTTCGCCGGCACGGTCCCACCCTCGGCGGCGTAGGTGGCCGGTCCAACGGCGTAGCGTTCTGTTTCCGGCAGCAATCCGGCTTGCGGCAGGCGCGTGGGCAGCAGCGGCGGCGCACCCTTTGCGCCCATCGGCTTGGGCAACGTGCCCAGCAACTCGCTGAACGAGCCCGCGGAAACCGCCCGGGTTCCCGAGGGCGCGATCAGCACAAGCGTGTTGCCCTGCCAGAAGAGCAGCCGCCCCGCCGACACGGCGCAGTTCGCACCAAGCGAGTTGCCCCCGGCGCACGGCCGCATCGGTTCGCCGGTTGCGGTGGCGCGCTTCAGGGTCCAGCCGCTGTAGGCACCGGTGGAGTCGGTCATCTGCACGGCAGAGATGACGGCGGTTGCGCCCTCTGCGGTGTAAGTCTTCGCGTCGGTGCGCTGGACGAGCAGTTCCTTCGCAACTGCCGGGTCGAAGCTGATCGCGTTGTCGGCTGCACCGGTTGTGTGCCACGGGCCGAAGCTGTCCGGCAGCAGCGGCGTGGGCGGCATGGACACTGTGGTGGGTGCGCCGGTCGTTGCCGGTGCTTGCGCGAAGAGACTGCCGGCAAGGATCAGCGCCGAAGCTGCAAACAGGGAGGAGCGCCGCAAACGATGCATAACGATAGGACTACCCGCGCGAGAGATTCGTCACAAGCTTGAGACACCGGGGACGGGGGTTCTGTTCCGGGCGGCTGGGTTGGTCGGAGTCGTGGTTCGGGGCGCGAGGAGCGCAGCCGGCAGCAGGATGACGCAGCGGCTGTGAGGAGATGCCTGCGCGGCAGGCGAGATGGGCGAGCATGCCATGATGATGTTTGTTCCTGCCGATGCCTGTGGCCCTGGCCACGATGTGAGCGGGTGCAGGCAAGGGTGAACGGGAAGCATGCACACAGATGTGCCGCGCATCGATCGACGTACCGCCGCAAAGGCCATTGGTGTGGCTTGCGCCGGCACATGGTTGGGACCGGTGAGCATGCAGTCGCAACAGCCTGCGCCGGAGGACGCGGATGCAAAGCCGCCGGCATTGCAGCAGGCCGCGAGTGTGCGCATTGCGACGAATCAATGTGGCTACCGGCCTGGTGCGGTGAAGGTGGCGAGCGTGGTGTTTCCCGTTGGAACTCCGGCTCCGGTCGCGGACGGGACCGATGCTTTCACGGTGGAAGCCGCCGCTACTGGAGAGGTGGTGCTGCGTGGACTGCTTGGCGCGGCGCGCATGGACGCGGCTTCCGGCGACCACGTGGCGCTTGCCGACTTTTCGGCGGTGCGCACGCCTGGAATGTACCGGCTACGGGTAGGGGCTGCGGCCGGCGATCCGGTGGTGGTTGCAGAGATGGTGTACGCGGACGCGCTTCGGCTTGCGATGCGGGCGTTCTACGGCCAGCGTTGCGGTTGCAAGGTGGACCTGGGCGACGGCTACCAGCACAAGGCATGCCACAAGCGCGGCGAGTTCCACCCCACGTCGGGCCGGCACGGCAAGCTGAAGAACAGCGGCGGCTGGCACGACGCCGGCGACTACGGCCGTTACGTGGTGAACAGCGGCATCTCCACGGCGACGCTGTTGTGGGCGTGGGAGATGTTTCCTGAGGTACTGCACCGATTGCAGTTGCAGATTCCGGAATCGGGCGGGCCGGTGCCGGACTTTCTGGTGGAAGTGCGCTGGAACCTGCGATGGATGCTCAGCATGCAGGACGAAGCGGACGGTGGCGTGTGGCACAAGCAGACCAGCGACGCGTTTTGCGGCTTTGTGATGCCGGAGCAGGACAAGCTGCCGAGCGAGGTAATCGGAACGGGAAGCGTGCCGTACAAGAGCACGTGTGCGACAGCGGACTTTGCCGCGGTGATGGCAATCGCGGCGCGGTGTTACCGCGCAGTCGATGCCAGATTTGCGGAGGCCTGCCTGGCGGCAGCGCGTAAGGCGTTTGCATGGGCGCGGGCGAACCCGGAGGTGGTCTTTCGCAACCCGCCGGAAATTACCACCGGGGAGTACGGCGACCAGACCTGCGCGGATGAGCTGCTGTGGGCCGCTGCGGAGCTGTTTCGCACCACGGCCGAGCCGGAATTTCGGGGCGCTTTTGAGACAGGTCTTCCCGGGGAGTTGACCGTCACCACGCCGAGCTGGAACAACATGCTGCCGTTTGCGCTATGGACGTATGCGATGGCCGGGCCGACCGTCACGCCCGCGGTCCGGGACCGCATCGCGGCCGCAACGAAGCTGGCGGCGCAGCAGCGGACGAGGCGCTCGCGAGAAAACGGCTACGGCAACACGCTTTCCGCGCCCGACTACATCCGGGGCTCCAACTCCGTGGCGGCCAATGACGCCCTGCTCTTGCTGGTCGCGGACCGGTTTGAAACGGATGCGGCATTCCGTGCCGCTGCTCTTGCGAACCTGCACTACCTGCTGGGGCGGAACTGCTTTGGCGTGTCCTGGGTGACGCACGTGGGCTCGCGGCCGTTTCAGCATCCACACCACCGGCCCAGCCAGGCCGACAAGGTTGCGGCACCATGGCCGGGGTTGCTCTCCGGCGGACCGAACGCGCACGGCGGCGACCCAGTTGCGAACGGCATGGGCAAGCTGCCGCCCATGCGTATGTGGGTGGACGACTGGCAGGCCTATTCGATGAACGAGGTGGCAATCAACTGGAACGCGCCGCTGGTGTTTCTGCTGGCAGCGGCGAACGCGAACCTTACCTAAGTGTCAAAAGTAGGAGCCTCTGGTGTGGAGATTGCCCAATGGATGTGAACCTTGGAGCCTGTCCCAGACTCCAAGGTCGACCTTTTCTACTGAACGGTGAGCGTTGCCGGAGTTTGATGAGAAAGTGTTTGCGACCCAACCTGCACGGCGGCACTGATGGTGAACTGGCTCGTGCCGCGGTAGGGGGCCGGACCCGTGGAGATCGGCGCACTGCTGCCGCCGCTGCAGCCGCCAAGCCAGAAGCATCCGACCGTCAACGCAAGTGAGCAGATAGCTCCTGCGGCGCTCCAGCGACGACGGCGCGGGATGGCAATCCAGAAACCAACCGGCAGCAACGCCACATAAACGCCGGAGCCGAAGGGAAACGGATTGTCCCCAGGCCGTCTCATGGCGTGAGTCGCCGTGGCGACCGTAACGGTGGATGTAACCGGCTGGGCTCCGAGCGACACTGCGGTACTGCTGCAGGAGTACCCCGTAGGCAATCCGGAGCAGGTCAGCGTTACGGGACCCGTGAAAGCACCCGAAGTAGTCAGCGTGAGCGGATAGCCTGCCGTGCCACCGGACGCGATGGTCTGCGACGCTGTACCGAGCGACAGGGAGAAGTCGACGACGCTTGTGACGACAGCGGAACTTGCGGTGCCATTGAAGCGGGTGTCTCCCGCATAGGTGGCCGTAAGCGAGTGCTGCCCCGCACCGAGGCTCGACGTGGTGAACATCGCCTGTCCGTTCGCATCAAGTGCCACCTGGCCCAGGCTGGTCGAGCCGTCCGCGAATGTGACGGCGCCGGTCGGAATTCCGTTAGTTCCGGCGATCTTCGCGGCAAGAGTGATCGCCGTACCAGGAATCACTTGCGTTGCTGAAATTGAAAGTGTCACCACAGGTGTTGTTTTCACCCGCTTGGAGAGGAAGATCGCGACGTTGTTGGTGGTGTAACTGCCGGTGATGATGTCAGGTAAGCCGTCGCCGTTCAGGTCTGCGGTGAGGACGAAGAAGGTGTTTGCATCGATGTTGGCCTGGAAATCCGGATTCGCTTGCGCGAAGGTGCCGGTGCCGTCGTTCAAAGAGACCACCAGATGATTATCGACCGGTGTGACGATGGCGATGTCTGAGGTTCCGTTCCCATCGAAGTCGGCAGCCGCCAGCGGAAGAGCGGCAGTGACAGTGGAGGAGGAGTTCGCCGGACCTTGCGGCGGATAGGTCATCTGGGTCTGGCCGAACTGAAAGGTACCATCGCCATTGCCAAAAGCAATGGCCGCGATCGTAGGCAAACTAAACGCGATGTCGAGCTTGCCGTCTCCGTTGAAGTCTGCCGCAGTGAGGTAGGAATACCCACCGCTTCGCGAGAACGGCTTGTTCAGCAAGGGAGCGCCGAACGTACCATCGCCAACGCCTGGAAAGAACTGAAGACTACCCGCGATGCCCGCGCTGGGATTGCCGTAATCCGCAACCATGAGGTCCAGCTTGTCATCGCGGTTGAAGTCCGCGACGGTGAGAGCAGGCAGGGTACCGTCGGCAGGCTGATTCTGGATCGGCTTTGGCGTAAAGTTGCCCTTACCATCGCCGAGCCACGCGTAGGTCTGCGGATTGCCAGCGCATACGAAATCTAGGTGCTTGTCTCCGTTCAGGTCGACGAACACGCCCTGAAGAAATCCGTAGGAATTTGGCATCGTACCGCTCACCGTGAAGGTACCGTCGCCTTTACTAAGCAGAATGTAGTTCATTTGCGAGGAGCCGGATGCCGAAACGATAAGGTCCTGTTTGCCGTCCTCGTTGATATCACCAGCGGCAATGCCGGCGATGGTGTACTGGACGTTCATGGGCGTGCTGATAGGTGCACCGAATCGCCCGTGCCGTTGTTCAGATACACCACAACACGTTTGTCAAAGTTATCCGTGAAGGCGAGGTCTGTCTTGCCGTCGCCGTTGAAGTCACCTGCGGCATACCCGGAGAGACGCTGGAAGCCTGTGCTGATGGTGACCGGCGCGTTGAAGTTGATCTGGGCCACGCAACAGGGCAGAAAAGCCAGCAGCGCGGAGGCGCTGGCGAGCAAACGAAAACGGGGCATGCGGTGCATTCTAAAAGTCGAACCTAAGCTTCCGTCAATCCCCTTTTTGCACATTGTGAGCTTACACAGTAACCATCCAACGACAACGACTGAGTGTCGTTATAGCGGGCCAGCCGGTATAACGGACGACCGAAGCCATCCGCAATCTGGAGTCAACACATTGCAGCTTGTCTACTCTTCGGTTCATTTCACGAAGGGTCTGGGCAGTTTGGAAAACTGCCTTGGTGATGGAGTGCGCGGACTCGCCGCTGCTCGGATTACTCCGAGCCTTTGTCCGCTTTCGCCGGGCTGGCGCTGGCGACGCGCATGCCGCCGAGGCCCTGGGCGTAGCGGGCGACGCCTTTGTAGATGGACTCGGCGACGCGTTCGCGGTAGGCACCGGTGCGGAGCTCGGCGGCATCGTCGGGGTTGGTCACGAAGCTGATCTCGGTGAGGATCGACGGCATGTTGGCCCCGATGAGGACGACAAACGGTGCCTTTTTGACGCCGCGGTTTTTCAGGCCGGAGTTGCCTTTTTCCAGGCCGGTGTAGAGCGACTGTTCGACGTCCTGGGCGAACTCGCGCGACTCGTCGATCTTGTCCTTGAGCGTAATCTTTTTGACCATGGAGCTTAGTTCGCTCACGCTCTGGTCGCTGACCGCGTTTTCCCGGGCGGCAACATCGAGCGCGGTGGGGTCGCTGGTGAAATTCAGGTAGTAGGTCTCCACGCCGCGCGCGGTTTCGTCCTTGCTGCTGTTGGCATGGATTGACAGGAACAGGTCGGCCTGCGCCTTGTTAGCGATCGCGGTGCGCGTTTCGAGCGGGATAAAAGTGTCGTCGGAGCGGGTGTAGATGATCTCCGCGCCCAGGTGGTCGTGCAGGAGCTTGCCAAGGCGAAGCGCGACGTCGAGCACGACGTCTTTCTCCATGATGCCGTCCGCGCCGAGCGTTCCGGAGTCATGGCCGCCGTGGCCGGGGTCGATGACGATACGGCCGATCTTCAGGCCGAGCGAGCGCATGAGCGAACGCTGACCCTCGGCGGTGGGCGCGGCGGTGCGCTGCACGGAAACATCGGCGGGCGCATTCACTGCGGTGGCGTTGGTGTTTGCGGATGCAAATGCACGCTTGACCTTGTGAGCGGTCGCGGGCGTCTCCGTATCGCCGCCGGCGCGATCGGCGACGACCGCGATCGGCTGCGTCGTGGGGCGGTCTGTCGCCTCGACCTTGCCGGGCTGCCTGCTGAGCGCCGCCACGTCCATGTTGGTCTTCATCGCGGGCGAAAGATTTGCCGTGCGATGCGCGACGGGCGCCGCTGGAACGGGCGTGGGCGCGTCTCCCACAACAGCTCCATCCGCGTCGGCGGGATCGCCGGCATCGTGCGGCGTGGAAGGCTTGATGACCGCAACGGCCGGCTTCGCGGAAGATTTCGCGCCTCCGTGAATGTCGATGATTAGGCGGTAGGGGTTGGGCAGCAGAAACGCGGAATACTCTGTGACGTCGTTCACGTCGAGCACAACGCGGGTGGAGTCTGCGGTGTATTGCGCGATGCGGACGCGTTTCAAAAATCCATCGTCAATGACGTTGACCAGCTTGCCCTGCAGCTCTGGCGCGAGATGGGTGCCGTGCAGGTCGAAGTAGATGCGATCGGGGTTGGGGACCCGCGCTGCCTCGTACTTCACCTGGTCGCCAAGGTCGATGGCGACGCGGGTGTAGGTGGGCGTGGACCAGTGACGAATGCCGGTGACCTGCGCCAGCTTGCCTGATCTTGCCTGGGCGGTGGCCTTTGCGGCGGCGGGCGTGTCATCGGTCGCGGCCTGCTCGGGGTTGGTCGCGGCGTGCACGATGGCGTCGTGCGGGGTGGCCGTGCGCTCGCTGGCGCGCTGGCTGGCCTCGGCGCGTTCGCCGGGCGCGACGGTGGATTGAGCGACGCCGTTGGAGTTGGCAGCAGCCTCGTTCTGCAGGCGCGCGGCGGTCTGCAGAGCGGGTGGTGGCTGCGTGGCTGCGGTGGACTCTCGTTGAGGGTTGCCGGGCCGAGCCTGTGCGGTCTGGGGTGCGGCCTCTCTCTGCGCACTCCCGGCCTGCACCGTTTGCGGGAAAGCAGCGGTGGCGAGTGTGTCCGGTGCGGGCGCTGCGGAGACCTGGGCGAGTGGACCGCTGGTTACCTCCGGCAGCTTGCCCGCTTTTAGCTCCGCCAGTGCCTCGCGCGCCTCCGGAACCCGCTGGGACCTGGGAAAATTCGTGACAAAGGCGGTGTACTTTTCGCGAGCAAGCCTGCTGTCGTGCAGGCCGGCCGCAGCCACGTGCGCTTCTTCAAGCGCCGCGGAGATGCGGACACTGCTGGTGGGATATTGCCGACGAAGGAACTCGTATTGCCCGAGGGCTTCCTGTAAGGCGTGCGGATCGTGCAGAACGACGCCCTCCTCGGCAAGCAGGTTGCCGACGGCATAGATGGACTCCGGCGCGTGCAGGTCCGCCGGATTGGCGTGGTAAATCAGCCGGTACGCGTCCATCACGGTGCGGTAGTCGGTCACGGTGCGCTCCGCCGGCGGGATTTGAGCGAGTTGCACGCGCGCAGCCTCGGCAATCTGCCAGGGCGTTGTCGGGTCGGCCTTCTTTGGCCTGGCGGCGGCGCAGGTGGTCGCGACCGTGGCAAGCAGCAGCGCGGGGACGAGCCTGTGCGGCGCGGCCCTGGCGGACGCAAGCACGC
The DNA here is from genome assembly GCF_965201105.1 of Terriglobus sp. GTDB lineage: Bacteria > Acidobacteriota > Terriglobia > Terriglobales > Acidobacteriaceae > Terriglobus. Next base: position 3,570,926 of record NZ_OZ241741.1, on the reverse strand, counting down.
GCAGCCGGGATGGAGCCTTCCGGGTCAAAGCGCCTCCAGTGTAACGAGCGCGTCGCCGCGGCTCTTCGGAAAGTGCTACCCGGAACCGGCGCGGATACCCTTGCGGCAACGTCCGGACGGTTAGGTGGCGTGGGGGTGGGGCGCCCCGTTCCAATGCCCGCTCCCGACGGGATGGCCCTTGCCCTCGCGATGCCCCATGCGCACGCTGGCAACGCCGCCGGCGATGATCAGAGCCGTGCCAAGCAGCGCCGTCCACGCGGGTACGGTGCCGAAGATGACCCAGCCCAGCAGACCGCTGAAGACGACCACGCTGTAGTTGAACGGGGAAAGCTGCGATGCAGAGCCATAGCGATACGCCACGATGATGAGCCACTGCGTGAGCGCGAAACAGACACCCAGCAGAATCAGCAACAGCAGCGCGTGGGCGGACACACGGGCAAAATGCCGCAGCGCGAGCGGTGCGATAAATACCGTGGCGATGCCGAAGTTATAGGCAAGAATGCGAAACGGCGGGTCGGTCTTGCCAAGCTGGTTGGTGGTCACCAGGCCAACGGCAGAGAGCACGCCGCTTCCGAGCGCGACCAGGGAAGACGGATCGTGCAGCATCTGTGCGCTTGGCCGGATGACCAGGATGACGCCGAAGAGGCCGATGACCAGGCTGACCGCGACCCCAGGCTGGATGGGTTTGCGCAGCCACAACCAGATGATGAATGGAATAAACAGTGGTGAAGCGTTGGACAGGAGTGACGCGTTCAGCAGCGAAAGGTGCGCAAGGGAGGCGAAGTACAGCACCTGTGCGCCGGCACCCGCCACGCTGCGCACCACCTGGAGCGGCAGGTGATCTGTCTCCATGCCGCGGATCCCGTGGCGCAGCGCGAGTGGCAAAAAGATGGCGGCGCTGACGCCGTACTGAAAAAACACCGTGACCAGCACCGAGGTGCCGTGCAGGAATTTGCTGAGTACGCCCGTGAGCGCGGAAAAGAAGAAGGCGGCGCAGATGGCGGTGACGCCTGGCAGCAAGCGCCCCGGCGCATTGGGTGCAGGGGCGCTTGTTGCTGGCTGCGCCGTGGAGGCTATGCCGCAACTCCGGCTTCGCGCCGCCTGGGCAGGACCCATTCCGGGCGGACCCAGTGGCAGGTGTAGCCGTAGGGAATGCGCTGCAGGTAATCCTGGTGCTCGGGCTCGGCCTGCCAGAACGGGCCGGCGGGTGCGACCTCGGTCACCACCTTGCCGGGCCACAGTCCGCTGGCATTCACATCCGCGATCGTGTCTTCGGCGGTGTGCTTCTGTTCGTCCGTGGTGTAGTAGATGGCGGAACGGTAGCTGGAACCGCGGTCGTTGCCCTGGCGGTTGGGCGTGGTTGGGTCGTGGATCTGGAAGAAGAACTCCAGGAGCCGGCGGTAACTGATCTTTGCGGGGTCAAAGACGATCTCCACGGCTTCGGCGTGGTTGCCATGGTTGCGGTAGGTGGCGTTTTTTACGTCTCCGCCGGAGTAGCCGACCACCGTGGAGAGTACGCCGGATTGGTCGCGGAGAAGTTCCTGCATGCCCCAGAAGCATCCGCCTGCCAAAATCGCTTTTTCCTGCGCCATGTGTCGTGTCTCCTCGTGTGTTGCGGTTCCGGGGGATTAGACGCGGAGGAGCGGGCGGGGGTCGCATGGGGCGGTGCCTTGCATCGGCCTCCCCTACCTTGTGGTTTCTCCACTCCGCGACGGTAAAGCTGTCACTCCGGCCCGAAATGACCGATCGATGGCGGGGCTGAGGAAAGCAGAGCCTTGCGCTTCGCTACGGGATGACAAACGAGAGGGTACGCGTGCAATGAGTACCGGAGTTATGGCTACCGGGGAGAATGCGGCGCTTCGGCCCTCCTCGCTTTAGGCGAGAAGGGTTTGAACGATCTCCGGGACGGCGGCGAGGGCGGTATCGAGTTGCGACGGGTCGGTGCCGCCGGCCTCGGCCAGGTCGGGGCGGCCGCCGCCTTTGCCACCGACTTTTGCGGCCACCGCGCCGACGATCTTGCCGGCCTGCACGCGGGCGGTCAGGTCCTTGGTCACGCCAGCGATCAGGGCGACCTTGCCGTCCTCAGTGGGTGCGCCGAGGACGACGACACCGCTTCCCAGCTTGGTGCGGAGCGAGTCGACCAGGGAGCGCATCTGGTTGCGGTCCAGGCCGGTGACGCGCTGGGCGAGGACCTTGATGCCCTGCACGTCGATGGCGGAGGAAGCGGCGTCGGCGGTGGAGGCCGAGGCGGCTTTCATGCGGGCCTGCTCCAGCTCGCGGCGGAGCTTTTTCATCTCCTCGTCCTGCTGCGAGAGGCGGGCCTCCAGCGCGGCGGCGGGCGAGTCGCTGGTGCCGCCGACCAGCGAGGAGACGACGCGCGTGACGGCGAAGTCTCTTCGAAATTCCTGTAAAGAACCGGTGCCGGTGACGGCCTCCACGCGGCGGATGCCGGAGGCGGCGGAGGACTCGCCGGTGAGCTTGAGAAGGCCGATCTCGCCCGTTGCGGCGGTGTGGGTGCCGCCGCAGAGCTCGGTGGAGAAGTCGCCGATCTTCACGACGCGCACCTTGTCGCCGTATTTCTCGCCGAACAGCGCGGTGGCGTGGAAGTCGTGGATGGCGGTGTCGATGGGAACGTCGACAAAGGTCTCCACTTTATTGTTGGCGAGGATCTCGCGGTTCACGATGTCCTCGATTTCCTGCAGCTCCTCGTCGGCGACCTGGGCGAAGTGGCTGAAGTCGAAGCGGAGGCGGGCGCGGTTGACCAGCGATCCGGCCTGCTTCACGTGCGTGCCCAGCACTTCGCGCAGGGCGGCGTGCAAGAGGTGGGTGCCGGTGTGGTTGCGCATGGTGCTGTTGCGCTCGGTGCCGTCGACGACGGTGCTGACGATCGCGTCCCTTTCAATCGGCTGCTTTGCAATTACTCGGTGTGCGAAAATTCCTTGCACTGGCTTCGTGCATCCACTCACCTCTGCAAGTACAAGGGCGCCGTCGGGTGAGTAAAGCCATCCGGTGTCGCCCACCTGGCCACCTGAGTCAGCGAAAAAGCTGGTTGCATCCAGAACGATGTCACCCTGCTCCCCAGGCTCAAGCTCTCGAACGCTGATGCCGTCCTTCAACACTGCAAGGACCTTCGCGCCCTCGATGCGGAGATTGCCGTAGCCTTCGAAGTCGGTCTTTGGGAGCGCGGTGTAGACGGGGCTGGCGGTCTTTTGCGAGCCGCCTTTCCAGGAGGCGCGGGCTCGGCCTTGTTCTTCTTCCTTGGCGCGCTCGAAGCCTGCAGCATCGAATAGCAACCCGCGATCTCTTACAGCATCTTGAATAAAGTCAAGGGGCAAACCGAATGTCTCGTAAAGACGAAAAGCCTTCCGTCCATCAAAGAGCATGTTCTCGAGGTACTTAGCTTCATATTCCTTAAAAAGTGCCGCACCCGCGACCGAACCGTAAACTCCTATGAAGTCTTCTGCCATGTCGAGATTGGTTACCTCTGTTGACCGCTGTAAACGCCTCTCCATAGCTGCAAGTAAGCCCGGCTTTGTGCCTTTTTCGATCTCCAGAACCATACGCGCTAAGTCTGCGTATTTATCTTTAAGCTCTGCATCGATTAGCTGATCTAGCTCCCTAGCTCCTACTGCCATTACACGCGCGAACTGCTGCTCTTCGCCGAGCACGGTCTTGCTCACGCGGTCGGCGGTTTCGTTCAGTTCGGGGTACGCCGTCTGCATTTCGTCGCGGACGGCGTAGACCATCTGGTGCATGAAGGGCTGTTCCTGGCCGAGCAGGCGGCCGTGGCGGATGCCGCGGCGCAGGATTTTGCGGAGGACGTAGCCGCGGCCCTCGTTTGAGGGAATGACGCCGTCGGCGATGAGGAAGGTTGCGGCGCGGGCGTGGTCCGCGATGATGCGGAGCGAGGCAGCGCCTTTGCTATCGCTGATCGAAGCTTCGTCGGCAACCGAAGCAAAATGCGGGTTTCTCCGCTCCGCAGAACGATGAAGCTGTTCTGCTCCGGTCGAAATGACGGTGTTGTCGTGGGTCGCAGATCGGTCGTCCGCGGCTGCGGAACCCACCTTAGCCGACGGTGAAGCTGTCGTCGAAGGTGGGGCACCGGGCTGGTTTGCTGACCCGCCGGCTTGCTGACTTGCTGACTCGCTGACCTGCTGACCTGCTGAGTACCCGGTGAGTTCGGCGGCGCGGGCGATCAGTGGGGTGAACAGGTCGCTCTGGTAGTTGGAGAGCTTGCCCTGCAGCACGCATGCGATGCGCTCGAGGCCCATGCCGGTGTCGATGGAGGGCTTGGGCAGCGGGGTGAGTTCGCCACTTGCGGCGCGGTCGAACTGCATGAAGACCAGGTTCCAGATCTCCATGTAGCGCTGGTCGTCTTCGCCGAAAGGTTTGTCGAGTTTCTCGCCGTTGGGGCCGGTCTCGCTCGACGCCTCAAGGCCCAGATCGTAATAGATCTCGCTGCACGGGCCGCAGGGGCCGGTCTCGCCCATCTGCCAGAAGTTGTCTTTCGCGCTTAGGGCATAGATGCGGTCCTGCGGCACGCCGGCGGCCAGCCAGAACTGCTCGGCTTCGTCGTCGCGCGAGGTCTGCGCGTCGCCTTCGAAGATGGTGACGTAGAGCTTCGCCGGGTCGATGCCGAACCACTGCGGGCTGGTCAGGAGTTCCCAGGCGTAGGCGATGGCGTCCTGCTTGAAGTAGTCGCCAAAGCTGAAGTTGCCGAGCATTTCAAAGAAGGTGTGGTGCCGGCGGGTGAAGCCGACGTTCTCCAGGTCATTGTGCTTGCCGCCGGCGCGCACGCACTTCTGCGAGCTGGTCGCGCGGGTGTAGGGCCGCTGCTCGGCACCCAGGAACACGTCCTTGAACTGATTCATGCCCGCGTTCGAGAACAGCAGCGTGGGGTCGTTGTGCGGCACCAGCGACGACGAATGAACGCGGCGGTGGCCTTTTTCTTCGAAAAAGCGCAGAAAATCTTCGCGAATCTGGTTTCCGGAACGGTATTGCATGGCAACTGTGAGTCTACCAGCCCATTCTCCTACGTAGTACATTGGTTTTGGGGGCAGGCTATGCGGCGAGTGTCGATGCGCGAAGCAAACCAGAACTTCTCGGGAGTGATCGCCAGAGTGCAGTCAGGGGAACACTTTATCGTGGAGCGCCGAGGTACTCCGGTAGCCGAGATTATCCCTGTGCGCAGGAGTTCGCAGATCACGGAGAGAGAAAAGGCCATCGAGGAGTATTTCAAGCTGCTCGACAAAGGGCTCGATTTAGGCGGTGAGCCGGCACCCACGAAGGACGAGATGCATGAGTGGTGAGCGTTATACGCTCGACGCGAACATCCTGTTCTACGCTCTGGACGAACGTGCCGGCCAAAAGCACAAGATTGCTCTTTCCCTGTTGAAAGCAACCCTGTTCCACGACTGCGTCTTGACGGTGCAAACGTTAGGTGAAACGTACAACGCTATTGCAAGGCGACGGCCGGAACTTGCGGAAGATGCTCGTTCTGTCCTGAGCCGTACCGCCTCCCTGAACAAGATTGTTGCAGCGGAAGCGATGGACTTCACCGAAGCGCTCCGCCTGCGTGAAAAGCGGCAGGTGCAGTTCTGGGATGCGATGCTCTGGGCCACAGCGAAACGGCATCGCTGCACGACAATTCTGACCGAAGATCTTCACGACCGTCCGGTAAGTGAAGGTGTGCGGTACCTGAATCCATTTCAAATACCCGCCGACCCTGATTTGCAGCTCTTTCTGCTTCCCTGATCGATTCTGTTTTGCTCACTGCGTCCGGGTCGCTCATCCGAGGTCCGGTGCCCAGGTCCAGCCTTCCAGCAGGGCATTGGGATCGCGCGGGGTGGGAAGTGTGTAGAAGGTGTGGCGGCGTTCGGCCATGACCACGGCGCTGGCGAGGGCGTCGAAGGCGTCTTCGCTGCCGCGGGCAGCGCGGAGCGCGGCGGGACCAACGGCGGACCACGCGGGGTCTTCGCGGCGCTTCTGTTGCAGCCAGGCGGCGCGCTTTTCCGGGTTGGACTTGTGCACGGGGCCGGTGTTCAGGCGGCTGTACATTTCGACCACGAGCGGCTCGCCGGGTGTGGGGCGGTCGAAGGGCCAGATGCGGAAGCCGGCTTCGCGCAGACGAATGAGAATGGGCATGCCGCGCAGGCTGGCGGTGCCGACGGAGCCCGAGCCGCCGATCTGGAAGACGGATTTAGGCGTGATGCCTTTGACGCGCAGGGCGCGCTCCGCTTCGGGAATGTGCGTGATGATCTTGCAGTCGATGTCGGTCCCGCGCAGCATGCGGTGCAGTTGCGCGCCGCTGAATTCGGCAGGACGTTTGTGCGGCTTGCCCCAAAATCGGCGGTCTTCGCTTTCCCGGTGCAGCCATTGTTCGCCGCGCTCGATGGCGATCTGCCAAAACTCCGGTGCGGACCGGGCGCCGACTTCGTGCAGGAACCAGGCGGGATAGCTGAAGCAGAAATCGAAGCCGACGACGAGCGCGGGGTCTTTCGTTGCGAGGGCAATGAGCCAGTCGGCGACTTCGTCGCGGGTGCGGCCAGACTCGACGGTGACGCGGACTTTGCCTTGCGGGTCGATGCGCCAGGTGGCGGCGACGATGTGGCGGCGCTGGCCGGCGAGTTCGATGCGGCCGGACCAATCGATGCCGAGCACGGTCGTGGGGGCGGGAGGCATGCGTCTGGTTGGATGCCCGCTGCGGTGAGGCTTCTCGGAGCATGGAGCATGCGGGTTTCGGTGCAGGCACCGAGTCCACTGCGCAGGACGATAAAGCTGTCCTGCTCCGGTCGAAATGACAAGGTTGGTGCGGAGGCGCGAGTGTTAGTCCTCTGCCAGGGCTGTTTCGGCAGTGTCGAGCGCCTCGCCGGAGCGGAGCTGGCGGAGGACGGTGAAGATGGATTTACTGCTGAAGCCGGCGGCGGTTAGTCGGCGCAGGATGCGGGCGGTGCTTTTGTCGTCGGTGGGTGGCTGCAGGCGTTTGCGTTCGATGTGCTGGCGAACGAGCGCGACCTCGTCCACGCCGTCATAGGTCGATTCGAGCGCTTCCGCGATCACGGGCGAGCTGATGCCTTTGTTCTGCAGGTCCTGCTGCACGCGGCGGCGGCCCAGGCTGCGGTTCTCCTGGCGGAGGCGGGCAAAGTCGGCGGCGTAGCGCTCGTCGGACAGGTAGCGGAGTTCTTTCAGCTTTGCGATGACGGCGTCGACCGCGGTGACGCCATCCGGGCCGGGTTCGGCGCGGTCGCGCAGCTTGCGGCGCAGATCGCGCTCGGACTGCATGCGCGCGCCGAGTGACTTGGCGGCGTAGTCCAGCAGCCCCGTCTCGGTCAGCGGTTCGCGCGGGCGTTTGGATCTGCCGAAGGCCATGTCTGATTATCAGGGAGCAGGGAGCAGGGAGCAGGGAGCAGGGAGCAGGGAGCAGGGAGCAGGGAGCAGGGAGCAGGGTTCGCGCTCGCGCCTGGAGATGCAGGTTTCTCCACTGCGCCGGACGGTGAAGCTGTCCGGCTCCGGTCGAAATGACAGGGTCTGGGCAAGGCAGCGGGCTGCGCGGTTCGAGAAGTGGTGGCGCGACTCCAGGGGCTTGGCGGCGTCTAATCCAGTGTGATGATGCCTGGATGTTTGCGCCGTTTTGGTCTTCTGCTTGCTGCTGTCACCCTTGTCGGCTCTGCCGCCCTGGCGCAGGAGGGCTTCGGTCCGATTCAACCTGACATGCCCACCGGTAAGACGCCGGAGCAGATTGTGACGGCCATGGGTGCGCGGGAAGCGGAGTTCGCGAAGGCGCGCGACAACTACGTTTTCAAGCAGGATGTGAAGTTTCAGACCATCAACGACGACACCAACCGGCCGGATGGCGAGTACCACGAAATCAGTGACATTGGCTTTTCCAGCGACGGCCGCCGCACGGAGAATGTGCTGTTTGCGCCCCAGAACACGCTGGAGCGGGTGATTCTGACGCGCGAAGACTTGGATGACGTGGTACACCGGTTGCCGTTCATCCTGACATCGGAGCAGCTGCCGGAGTACAACGTGAGCTACCTTGGCCGGCAGCGTGTGGACGAACTGGACACATACGTTTTCAACGTGGAGCCGAAGACGATCGAGAAGAACAAACGCTACTTTCAAGGCAGGGTTTGGGTTGACCAGCAGGACCTGCAGATTGTGCTGGCCAGCGGCAAGAATGTGCCCGACGATGTACGCCGCGGGCATGAAAACCTGTCGCCGCCCTTCAGTACGTATTACGAGCAGATCGACGGCAAATACTGGTTTCCGACCTACACCAAGGCCGAGGGCACGCTGCACTTTTCCGGCGGCGGTGGTTCCATGGCGCAGGACGTGCACGTGAAGTCGATCGTGAAGTACACCGATTACAAGCGCTACCGATCGAGCGCGCGCATCCTGACCGGGGTGGAAGAGGTTCCGCAGCAGGCGCCGCCAAAGAAGTAGACTGGTGCCGCTTCTGCGAGGCGGCCTTAGCGAGTTCAGGCCCGGCGCGCTTTCCACTTTGAATCGAAACGCATAGATTCGACGTATGCGTTTTGATTCGTATGGTTTCGCAGTTCAGGTTGCCACGCTGTGCCTGTGCTGTATTTTGGCGCAGCCCTTACTTGAGGCCCAGGTGCTGGGTGACCTGAAAGGGCGGATCACCGACGCGTCCGGAGCTGCGGTGAGCGGCGCAACTGTGGTGCTGACCGATGCGCGGACCGGCGTGCAGCAGACGCAAACCACGACCGGTGCGGGCACGTACGATTTTCCGAACCTGGTTTCCAGCGTGTACCGCCTTCACGTTTCCGCAGGCGGCTTCAACAGGTACGACCGCGCGAATGTGACGGTGAGCACCGGAACGACTGTTGGCCTGGACCTGCCGCTTACCGTCGGGTCCGGGAGCGACAGCGTGACCGTCACGTCGGACGCGCCACTCCTGCAAAACAGCACGTCGGATATTCAGACCACGATTCCCGGCCACACCGTAGTCACGCTGCCGTTGAACTCGCGCAATTTTGTGCAGCTGGCACAGCTTGCGCCGGGTGTGGAGTTGCCGCCCGGCACGTTGCTGCCGCGCATCAACGGCGGACGACCGCGGACGAACGAGTATCTGTACGACGGCATCAGCGCGCTGCAGCCGGAGCCGGGGCAGGTGGCATTCTTTCCCATTGTGGATGACATTGCCGAGTTCACGGTTGCGGCAAACAATGTGCCCGCCGAGTACGGACGATTCAATGGCGGCGTGGTGAACGTGGCGACACGTTCGGGCACGAAGGAGCTTCACGGCAGCGTGTATGAATTCCTGCGTAACGAGGACCTGAACGCGCGTAATTACTTCGCGCGGCCGACCGCCGCTGGACCGCAGCGCAAGCCGGAGTATCGCCGCAACCTGTTCGGCGGAACACTGGGCGGCCCGATGCTGCGTGACCGGCTGTTCTTCTTCGCGGGGTACCAGGGCATTCTGCAGCGGGTCGGCGTCACGCGGCTGTCGACGGTGCCGACCGCGGCGCAACGCGCGGGCAACTTCGGTGCAATGGCGGTTTACGACCCGAATACCACGGCGACCATGGCGAATGGCCGCATTGTTCGCACTCAATTCACACAGAACAGGATCGACCCGGGCCGCTTCGATCCTGTGGCCGTGGCGCTGCTCCATCGCATTCCGCTGCCCAACACCACGGGTTCCAGCAACTACAGTCGCACGGGCAACGACGACGATCACCAGCAGCAGTTCGACTTTCGCGTAGATGGCGCGAAGGGTGTGCACGATCGTGCGTTCGCGCGCTACACGTACTACAGCGAGGTCGAGCAGCCGGTGACGCCATTCCCAGAGGGTTCCGGCGCCATCTCCGGCACGGCGATCGGCACCGGCAACGTCGCCGGGCTCACGCATATCCTGGGACAACAAGCGGTGGTGAACGAATCGCACGTGTTTACGCCGGGGCTGGCGAACGAGTTGCGGCTGGGCTACACGCGGCGCGGCAACACGCAGCAGGGTGCCGTACTGAGTGGCAATGCTTCGGCGGCGCTGGGCATTCCCGGCATTCCGAACAATGCAGCGTTCAACAATGCGTTGCCGCTGTTTACATTGACCGGTTTTCAGCAGATCGGGCCGTCGGCCAGCACCAACGCGCGATACCAGACCAGTGTGGGCGAACTGGTGGATGACGTGATCTTCACGCGCGGCGCGCACTCGATCAAGGCCGGCGTGGATGCGCGGCTGTACGAACTGAACACCATTGCTCCGCCGAATCCGCAGGGTTCGTTCGCGTTCACCGTGACCGGCACCGATACGCAAACGGCAGCGGGATCCGCGGCGACGGTGGGCGGCAACAGCTTCGCAAGTTTTCTGCTGGGGCAGGTGGACACATTCTCCATCGACCTGCAGAACCGGACGATCCGGCCACGCGATTTCATCTACGAGTTCTTTGTGCAGGACGATTGGCGCGCCACGCCGAATCTGGTCGTGAATGCAGGTTTGCGATGGACGCTGCACCTGCCCTCGACGGAAACGCACAACCAGGGCGCCATCTTCAACACGCAGACGCAGGTGCTGGACTACCTGGGCGCAAGTGGCTTTCCACGCACCGCGCGTGAGCTGCATTGGGACAACGTGGCCCCGCGCTTTGGTCTCGCCTACTCATTCGACTCGAAGACGGTGATCCGCTCCGGCTTCGGCATCGTCTTCATCGACCAGAGCGGCATTACGACACCGTTCACCACGCCGCAGTACCCGTTTATTCAAAATGTGCAGCAGCCGACGCTCGACAACCTGACCCCGGCGTTTGCGCTGCGCAACGGGCCGAGCGTGGCCCCGGTTTCGCTGACGCCGAACGCCGGCCTGGGGCAGAGCGTGTACACCGCGGTCCGCAGCGAAGGGTCAGGGTATGTGGAGCAATGGAACCTGGCGGTGCAGCGTTCGCTGACGAACAACCTGAGCTTTGATATGGCATACGTCGGATCGCACATCGTGCACGTAGGCATTCCGGACCGGAATATTAATCAGCTCACGTCGGACCAGATTTCGACAGGTTTGCAGTCCGGCTCCACGCTGTTGAGTTCGGTGGCGAATCCGTACTACGGCCAGGTTCCGGTGAGCAGCCCGCTGGGGCGCAGGACCATTACGAATGCGCAACTGCTGAAGCCGTTTCCCCGGTTCCAGAATGTAGCCGTCTACCGCAACAACACGGGCACGACGAACTACAACGCGATCGAGGCCAAAGTTGAGCAGCGCATGAGCCACAACCTGTATGTGTTGTTCAGCTACACGCATTCACGGCTGATCGACGATGCCGGTAGCGTGTTCTCATCCACGGTGCTGAGCTCGCCGAATACCAGTTCGCTGGTCGCGGCAGATACCTACCGGCCGTATTTGGAGCGGGACGTATCCGGCGGAGATATGCCAAATGTGCTGACGGCGTCCGCGATCTATAACTTGCCGGAGTTTCGCGGCCACGGCGTGCTGGCGGGCGGACTGGGCGGATGGCAGGTGAACGGCATCTTTACCATGCAGAGCGGCATGCCCGTGACGGTCACGCAAGCGACGAACAACAACAGCTCGTTGGGTGTGTCGCTGCAGCGGCCGAATCGAGTCGGTAAGCCAGATCTTGCGCCTCCCGACCGGACGCCTGCGCGCTTCTTCAACACGGCTGCGTTCGCGACCGCGCCGCAGTTTACCTTTGGGAACGCATCGCGCAACGCGGTGCGCGGGCCGGCCTACCGCGATCTGGACTTGGCTCTGGTGAAGAACACCCGCTTCGGAGAAAAGTTCACGGCGGAGTTTCGCGCCGAGCTTTTCGACGTAACCAACACGCCGGCATTTGCGCAGCCGAACGGGTCTTTCGGCAGCGCGGCATTCGGCAGCATTACCGCAACCACGACAGACCCGCGCGTGGCGCAGTTTGCGTTGCGGCTACGCAGATAGGGACTTCTGATCAACATGGCGGCGGATAAAAGTATTGCGTTCCTGGTGCGGTCAGGCGCATCATAACTACCGGAGCCGCTGATGTTGCTGCATCAACGACCCCGGTAGGTTCACTCCGAGATTACTTGTGGAGCAGGTTGTACAGGGTCACGCCCTGTATCGCCAGCCCAGCAAGCATACCGAGGAGCTGGAGCAGAAGTTTCATCTGCTCCGTCCAGGTAGGTTTTGCGCTCATCGCAAACCTCCTTTCTCGACAGGGCCCGGTTGCTGCCGGGCCTTTGTCGTTGCGGCGGTTACCAACGCCGCACTTTGACGGTAAAGGATGGGCGCCTGTTCCGTACTGGCTCTTTTGGGTGGACAGGTGGCTCCGTACGTCAGGAAATCATGCCGTGCGTGGCACAGTTGCGCTGCATTTACGCGTAGTTGCTCGCCGTCATCGATAACAAGCCACCTTCCGACGTCAGGATCTGCTGCAGTCACGTGAACTTGCGTTCAAACTGCATCAAAAAGGGGCAGAGGTTAAAGTTGACAGACGGAAGGCGTCATCTGGGCGCGGTCATCCTGGCGGCCGGGGCATCCACCCGCCTGGGCCAGCCCAAGCAGTTGTTGCAGTTTGGGGGCGAGACGCTGGTGGAACGGATGGTGCGGATCGCGCACGAAGCCGGTGCGCAGACCGTGTTTGCCGTGCTGGGCGCGAACTATCAACCCATTTTTCGGGTGCTGCAGCCGTACCAGCCGGAGCTGCGCGTTCTGCTGAACCAGCGTTGGGCAGAAGGCATGGGCACCAGCATCGCCCTGGCTGCCGCCGCAGCCGAACGCCACAATGTAGACGATCTGTTGGTGCTCACCTGTGACCAGGTCGCGGTGACACCCGGGCACCTGCGTGAACTGGTTGCCGCTTCCCACCGCGAGCACGTGGTGGCGTCCACCTATTCCAGCCGCCGCGGTGTACCGGCGCTGTTTCCAGAGTTCAGCTTTCACGCGCTGCAGCATCTGTCCGGCGATCGTGGAGCGCGCGACCTGCTGCAGCACGATGACGTGTTGCAGCTGCCGTTGCCCGGTGGCGAGATCGACATCGACACACCCGGGGACCTGGCGCAGCTTAGCGTTGAGGCACCATCCCCGCAGCGTGGGGGCGCTACCATCAAGCCATGAGTGCCGCGATCGACGGAACAGAAGCCGTGCCGGGAAACGCCGAGGGCGCCTACACACGCGAGCGTGCTCTGACGCTGCTGCATGAGTGGACCAGCTCGCCGAGTCTGCTGAAGCATGCGATGGCTGTGGAAACCTGCACCGCAGCGTATGGCGAACGGGAAGCCGCGCGGCTGGGCTTGTCCGCAGAGGACGCGGTTGCGTTCGTGGAGCCGTACCGCATTGCCGCCCTGCTTCACGATTTCGACTATGAGAAGCATCCCTCGCTGGATGAGCACGTGTGGGTCGGCAACAAGGTGCTGGAGGAGCAGGGCTGGCCCGAGCCGATCCGGCACGCCATTCTGGCACATGCTGACTACACCGGAACGCCGCGGGAATCGCATCTGGATCGGGCGTTATTCGCCTCGGATGAGCTAAGCGGGTTTCTGACCGCATGCGCCCTGGTGAAGCCAAGCCGGAGCATTCACGATGTGGAGGTTTCGGGCGTTCGCAAGAAGATGAAGGACAAAGCCTTTGCCCGCGGCGTGTTGCGCGAGGATATTACGGCTGGCGCGGAGCTGCTGGGGCTCTCCGTGGAGGAGCACATCGGGAGGTGTTTGGGTGCCATGCAAGCCAATGCCGCGGCTCTGGGCCTGGAAGGCGCAACCGGGTGAGATGCGCTACAGGCAGTTCCCTTTTATCGCGTGATACAAAGCTGGCAGTTCTTTCAATAGTTGGCGGGGCGCGTGGCCTGTCGCCGAACACAAACTTCGCCGTTTCAGCATCGTAGGAAGTTGAATGAGTTCCATGCAGAAGCGTGTTGTTGTCGTGGGCGCAGGCCCGGGCGGTCTCGCCAGCGCCATGTTGCTGGCGGCCTCCGGCGTCGATGTAACCGTGGTCGAAAAACGCGGTCACGCCGGTGGCCGCACGTCCACCTTTGAGCAGGACGGCTTCCGTTTCGATTATGGCCCGACGTTCTTCCTGTACCCACGTGTGCTGAGCGAGATATTTTCGGCAGCTGGATACTCGTTGAACCGCGAGGTGCCGATGGTGCGGCTTGATCCGCAATACCGGCTCATGTTCGGAACGGGCGGTGAACTGCTCGCGACCGGGGACCACGACCGTATGGAAGCCGCCATCGCGAAGCTATGTCCCGCCGATGCGAAAAACTTCCAGAACTTCATGCGCGACAACCGCAACAAACTGCAGCGGTTTCTGCCGTTTCTGGAGTCGCCGTTCGAGAGCTGGCGCGACCTGGCAAAGCCGGAGATGCTGAAGCTGCTGCCGATTCTGGCGCCGTGGAAGTCGCTGGATCAGGAGTTGCGGCAGTACTTCAGCGACGAGCGCATCCGCCTCGGCTTTTCTTTCCAATCGAAGTATTTGGGTATGTCGCCGTTTCGCTGCCCGGGGCTGTTCTCGATTCTCAGCTTTCTTGAATATGAGTATGGCGTCTTTCATCCGGTGGGTGGTTGCGGCGCGGTGACACGTGCCATGGCTCGCATCTGCGAAGAGATGGGCGTCACCATTCTGCTGAACGAAGACGTGGAAGCCATCTGCTTCGAGGGGCGTAAGGCCAACGGCGTTCGTACGGAAAAGCGGACCATCCAGGCCGACTCGGTCGTGATGAATGCCGAGTTCGCAGAGGCTGCCAAACGGATGATTCCGCAGCATCTGCGGTCGCGCTGGACTGACGAGAACATTGAGAAGAAGGACCATAGCTGTTCGACATTCATGCTGTACCTGGGTGTGGATGGTCTATATGACAACGTGTCGCACCATACGATTTACCTGGCAAAGGACTATCGCGGAAACCTGCACGACATCGAGAAGGGTCACACCTTGTCGGCCGACCCATCCATCTATGTTCAGAACGCTTCGGTGAGCGACGAGTCGCTTGCGCCCAAGGGCATGAGTTCGCTTTATGTGCTCGCGCCGGTAACGCATAGCTGTAATGCTGTGGACTGGAAGCGTGACGTTGCGCCGTTCCGTGAGCGCGTGCTCGACCAGATGGCCAATATCGGCATGGGTGATGTGCGCAAGCGGATCCGCTCCGAGCGCATCCTGACGCCGGCAAACTGGGCGGCTGAGTTCGCTTTGCACAAGGGATCGACTTTTTCCATGGCGCATTCGCTTCGCCAAATGCTGCACCTGCGCCCGCACAATCGATTTGAAGAAACCGAAGGCGTATACCTCGCTGGTGGTGGGACACATCCCGGTTCGGGGCTTCCGGTCATCTTTGAATCGGCCCGCATTTCGTCAAAGCTGCTTCTGGACGACCTTGGCATCAAGCCGGCGTGGAACTTCACACAATCGGCCTTCGACCAATCGCACTTGCGAGACCGCGATTTGGCAGTGCAGTAGATTCCTTTCCAATCACGTCTATTTAGCAGCACCAGCGATTTAGGAGCTACGAACTCATGCGCGTCGCAGTTATCGGTTCCGGCCTTGCCGGGCTTTCCGCCGCAGCCACTCTCGCCGCACGCGGTTATCAGGTTGAGGTGTTTGAAAAGAATCCGTGGCTCGGCGGCAAGGCCGCGGTGCTCCAGGAGCAGGGCTTCCGCTTTGACATGGGTCCCACAATCCTGATTCAGCCGTCGACGCTGCGCAAGATATTCGGTGAGGCCAATCGCAATTTGGACGACTACATCACGATGGTCAAGCTTGACCCATCGTGGCGCTGCTTTTTTGAAGACGGCAGCGTGATCGACCTGAAGGACAACACCGACCAGATGGCGGCGGAACTGAACCGCGTGAAGCCCGGTATGGGCGAGAAGTATCGCGAGTTCCTGGGCATGAGCGAAGAGCTGCACCACATCAGCGACAAGTTCTTCTTCTGGAAGCCGATCGGCTCCATGCTGGACACGTTGGAAATGCGCGGCATGTTCGACCCAGCCGTGCTCAAGGACGTGATGAAGATGCGTCTGGGCAAGACCGTGGCCGGCGTGATCCGCGAGTACATCAAGGACGACAATGCATCGCAGATGCTCGATCACTTCGTGCAATACGTTGGCTCGTCTCCGGACAACTCGCCTGCGATTCTGTGCGCTATCGGCCACATGCAAACCGAGCAGGGCATCTGGTACCCGATGGGCGGCACCCGCGCGGTTCCCGAGGCGTTGGTCAAGCTGGGCAAGGAACTGGGTGTGCAGTACCACGTAAACGCCGACGTGGCGCGAGTGAATACGCACCTGGCCGGCGGCCTGCCCGTTGCGGACGGAGTGACTCTGCGCGGCGGCGAGCGTTATGCCTTTGACGCGATCGTGTCGAACGAAGATAGCGTCCGCACCTATCGCGAACTGCTTGACGGCGCGCCAGGCACGGCGGACGTGGTTGCCAGCTTCGATCGGCGCAGCAGCTACGAGCCAGCGTGCAGCGGTGTGGTGCTCTACCTGGGTCTGAACAAGCGCTATGAACACCTGGCGCATCACGATTTCGTGTTCTCGCGCGACCCGCATGAGGAGTTCAACGCCATCTATAAAATGGGCATGCCCGCGCCCGATCCCACCTGCTACCTGGCATCGACCAGCCGCACCGAACCCGCAACCGCGCCGGCGGGCGGCGACGCGTTGTATGTGCTGGTACACACTCCCTACCTGCGGCCGAACCACGACTGGCGCGAGATGTTTCCGGGCTACCGCCAGGTGATTCTGGACAAGCTGAAGACCACCGGCAAGATGCCGGACATCGAAGATCGCATCGTCTACGAAGCAGCGCTGACGCCGCAGGATATTCACGAGCGTTACCGCGTGCTGAACGGCGCGATCTATGGCCTCAGCTCGCACGGCCGGTTCAGTGGCGCGTTCAAGCCTTCGAACGTCGTCCGCGGCGTGGATGGTCTCTTCCTTGCGGGTGGTGCGGCGCACCCCGGCCCAGGCATGCCCATGGTGCTGCAGTCCGGCTGGATCGCCGCGGACGCGCTCGACCGCCAGTACAAAGACAAGCCTGACGCCTACGGTAATCCCACCTCCGACATGCACTTCGTCGGCACGGAGGCAATGAGCAGGGAGTCGGAGCACATCCCGGCCTAAGCTCTGGCGAGGTTCAGCACACGATGCGTCACCCTATTCAGGGGTGGCGCATCGTGCTTGCGCGAAATTGCTTTTGCCGACGTTACAGGCGTTCTTGCCCTAGCCCGGGCGTTGCACCAGCGCACGTACATGGGTCTCCAGCTCCGCTGTCCATTGCTCCGGGGTGCGGTCGGCGCTCCATGCGATCGCCTCCCCCATGCGGACCTGCAGTGCGTCGGAGCGGAACCAGCGGGCGCCGCGCGGACGGATGCGCTCAAGGCCGATGAGCGCCACCGGCAGCACGGGTACTCCCGCTTTCGCGGCAAGCAGGCCGATGCCGGAGCGGAAGGGTGCCATTGTGCCTGTTTTGCTGCGCGCGCCCTCAGGAAAGATTAGGACCGACATGCCACGGTCGAGCGCCTTGCCCGCATGCGCAAAGCTCTGCCGGAAACCCTGGAGTTGCGGCAGCGGGAAGACATTGAACAGCGCGGTAAGCAGCCAGTAAGCGGCACGCCCCGCCACGCCGGCGCGGCGTCCGGACCGAAAGTCCGCAAGTATCTCGCCGGACATCATGACGGCCAGTTCCCGCCGCCGTGGCGCTGGCAGGGCGTAGAGCACCAGCGCCGGATCCAGCATGGTCACGTGGTTCGCGACCAGCAACATCGGCCCGCGCGGCGATGGCGCGGTCAGGACGACCTGTGGCGCAAGGAACAACCCGATCAGCGGCCGTACGACCGCTTCCAGAAAAAAGGTGCGCACCCAACGCATCGGCGCAATCCACGGCCAACGCGGATAGGTGGCCTGTGTCGCGACAGGTTCCGGCCTGGCGGCAGGCACGACCGAGCCCTGCTTCGGCTCGCTCGTACTGCGCGTCACCGGCATCGTGCCTGGAGCGTGCGCATCGGACCTTGCTGCTATGGCCGGTTGAGCCGGGGCCAGAGATAGCGCAATCGCTTCCCGAAGATCGCCTAGCGTCTGCACTGAGGCCATGGCCGCGTCGCTCAGCAGCACGCCTGTGCGCTGCTCAATGGCTGACGCAAGCTGTATGCGGCCAAGGCTGTCCAGATGCAGATCTTCTGAAAGCCGCAACAGGCCGGGCTGCGGGGCAAAAGGCACCGCCTCGCCGGTGACCGACGCGATGGCCTGCAGCAGGGGATCACCAAATGCGGGGCTGTCCACGGCACCGGTCGTGACAGCGCGGCAGGCCCAATCGCGGATGGTGCGGCGCAGCAGCTTTCCGGTCGAGGTGTAAGGGAAGGCGACCTCTGGCCAGCGCAGCACACGCCGCATCTGCTGGAACTCCGCAAGCTCGGCGTTGGCCGCGCGAACGACTCTGTCCAGTGCAGCATCATCGCCCGCAAACAGCACGATGCAGACCGGCTCGGGACCGGTTGGAAACTCGCACGGCACCACGGCGCAGCCCTGCACACCGGGCTGCCGCAGCATGGCCGCTTCCAGGTCGGCGGGGTGAACGTTCAGGCCGCTCGACGTAACGATGCTGTCACCTTTGCGGCCCACAAACCGGAACTCACCGGCCTCATTCTGTTCCGCCAGGTCGCCGGTCGCGAGCCAGTCGTGGTTACGCTGCTGCAGGCGGCCACCTTTCCATTCGGAACGGGCAACCACGTCACCGCGCACCAGCAACTCGCCCGTGTCGCTCAGCCGCACCTCGCGTCCCGGCAGCGCCTTGCCAATGGTGCCCTGCCCTATGCGGAACGGGTGATTCAGCGTGACCAGCGCGGCGGTTTCGGTCATGCCGTAGCCCTGCACCAGAGCGAAGCCGAGCCGGTTCCAGAACTGCTCCAGCTCGGGCGGCAGGGAAGCGCCACCGGAGATCACGGCCCAGAATTTCAATCCAAACTGCCGATGTACGTCACGGAAACGCCACCAACGCTTCAGCATGGATACCCCTGCGGCGGCGTCCAGCTGCTGCTGTAGCCCTGGCCGTTCGCTCAACAGAAAAGCACGCAACAGGGCCAGGACGCGCGGCACCGCGACGAGCACGCTGACGCGTTCGTGGCGGATCAGCGCAACCACGCGGCCGGCATCCAGGGCGTCGGAAAAGTGCAACTCCGCGCCCAGCACGCCCGGGATCCACAGACCCATGAATTGACCGAAGACGTGGCTCAACGGCAGCGTGTGCAGGAACCGCAGTGGGTGAACCCAGCGCTCGTAACGGCGGTACTTCGCGATCTCCGTTTCAATCGGCGTCAGGCTCGCCAAAACGTTGCGATGCGTGTGAACGATGCCCTTCGGCTCGCTTGTGGTGCCAGAGGTGAAGATGATCTGGAACGGCGAATCCGGCTCCACCACGGGATCGACGCGGAAGTCGGGTTTGTCCGGAAGCACCTGCGCGAGGCCGGATAGGTCAAGCGAAGCCGTGTTTCGCCCGGCCATTGCGGCGCGTAGCAACGGGAGCTTCCCGGCATCTGCGACCACCAGCCTGGGTGAAACGTCGGCCAGCACGCGGCTTGCAAATTCGGGAGAGCCCGCCGTGTCCAGTGGCACCACCAGCACGCCGCGCAGCAGGCAGCCGAAGAACACCGCAATCCACGGTGCCCCGTTTGCGCCCCACAGCAGAACGCGTTCGCCGGGGCCGATGCCACGCTCGGCCAACTCCGCCGCGAACCGTCCCGCCATGGTTGCAAGCTCGCCATAGCTGGTGCGATAGCTCCGCACGCCGCGATGTTCGACGACCGCCGTCTCCGTCGCGTGGGCGCGAAAGTCGTCGATCAGGCTCGCAAGGTGCAATCGGGGCAAGGAATACGGCTCCTTTGCATTTCGATGCGGCACACAGCAACGCGCGTGGAGTTGATGCGCTGCTTCACGAGAAGTTGTGGCGTGCAGTGACGTGTGCCTGCATGCAACAACAGCAGCGAGTTATGCACTCCCACTTGTCGGGCATGGAAAGCTCGCGCCGCGACCGGCTGCGGGCTCCACCCAAGGAGATTCTGATGAAGAACACAACGATTTGTGTCCTGGCACTTGGCTGCACGCTGCTCGGCACCGCAGCCGTTCACGCCCAGTCCAGCACGCAGGATGCCGACAAGACCTTTTTGACGACCGCCTCGCAGAGCGACTTTACGGAGATCAAGTTCAGTCAACTGGCCCAGGAAAAGGCGACCAACCCGCGCGTGAAAGCATACGCGCAGAAGATGATCACCGATCACAACCAGCTTGAAGCCGACATGAAGCCCTACGCGGAAAAATGGGGCCTGACCCCGCCGACCGCGCTCGACAGCGATCACCAGAGCAAGTACGACGCGCTGAGTGCCATGAGCGGCGCTGACTTCGACAAGCAGTACATGATGGACATGGATGCGGACCATCACACGTCGCTGGACCTGTTCAAGCAGGAGCAGAGTTCCACCACTGACACCGCGTTCAAGCAGAAGGTCAACAAGGGCGAGA
The DNA here is from genome assembly GCF_965201105.1 of Terriglobus sp. Taxonomy (GTDB): domain Bacteria; phylum Acidobacteriota; class Terriglobia; order Terriglobales; family Acidobacteriaceae; genus Terriglobus. The sequence continues at coordinate 3,550,469 of NZ_OZ241741.1, read as the reverse complement.
AGGTTGTGGCGCAGCACACCATGATGGCCGACAAGGCCGTGAAGATGATGGGCGGAACGCCAGCCGCTGGAATGTAGGCTGCAAGATCTTGAAAAGGGCGCGCTCACTCCGGTGGGCGCGTTTTTATTTCTGGGGCGGCACGGAAAAAGCCCAACAAAACTTCTTTGCAGAACGACCGGCGAACGGTAAAGTGGCTACGCTGTTGCTTCGGGCACAGGAGGAGCGCATGGCCGCGGAACACGACTGGATCTGGTACGAGCTGATGACAACCGATCCCCAGGCTGCAGCAACGTTCTATGGGAACGTTGTGGGATGGCGTGTGGAACGATTCCCAGGACCTGACGAAGGTCCGCAATACCTGGTGGGTCACGCTGGCGATCGCGGCGTGGTGGGCATCATGGCGATGCCGCCCACGGTACCGGCCGGCGTCCCACCAAACTGGACCGGATACATTCACACTGCCAGCATCGATCCGGCAGTGAAGGCATTGACGGAGGCCGGCGGACGCGTCCTGTACGGACCCATGGAGATCCCAAACGTCGGCCGGCTGGCCGCGGTCGCCGATCCGGAAGGCGGCGTCTTCAACCTGATGCAGCCGGGCCGCACCGATGCCCCACCCAGGCCCGCGCAGGGGGGCTCCGGCAGCATTGGATGGTGCGAATTGCACAGCGACCATCCCGAAAAGAACTTCGCCTGGTATCAGCAGCTTTTCGGCTGGAAGCGCGGTGAAGCGATGGACATGGGGCCGGGCGGCGTGTACCAGATGTTCTCCACCAACGACCAGCCGACGAATGGTGGCTCATGCGGCAAGATGGGCGCGGGGCAGCCGACCCATTGGCTGTACTACTTCGCGGTGGACGGCCTGGACGCAGCCATCGAACGTGTCAGACAAGGTGGCGGAAACGTATTCATGGGACCGCATGAGGTGCCGGGTGGCACCTGGATCGCGATTGGGAACGACCCGCAGGGCGCGGTGTTCGCGCTGCACTCGCAGAAACGCTGACGGTGCCTCCTCCGTACCGTCGGCGTGCACCCTCGTATACTCAGCCCATGCAGCACGCAACCGCTGCGCCACTGGTTGGCGTGGTCATGGGATCGAAGAGTGATTGGAAGACGCTGAATGCGGCGGCGCAGCTGCTTGCCGAGTTCAGCGTGCCGTATGAGGCTCGTGTGGTCAGCGCGCACCGTACGCCGAACCTGCTGTTTGAGTATGCCGAGAGCGCCGGCGGCCGCGGCCTGCGCGCCATTATCGCGGGCGCTGGCGGTGCCGCGCACCTGCCGGGCATGCTCGCCGCAAAGACGATCGTTCCCGTGCTCGGCGTGCCTGTGAACGCGACCCCGCTGCAGGGCATGGACGCGTTGCTTAGCATCGTGCAGATGCCCAAGGGCGTGCCGGTTGCGACTTTTGCGGTCGGCGAGGCCGGAGCGATGAACGCGGCGCTGTTTGCGATTGCAATGCTCGCCTCGACCAACCAGGAGCTCGCGCAGGAACTGATTCGCTGGCGTGAAACCAGGGAACGGGCAGTGCTGGCGGAGTCGCTTTCGCTGGACAATGACGCAGACAAGCACGGCCCAGGACTGAAGCTGGTATGAGCGAAGTGAACCAGAGTGCCGAGCCCAGGCGCGCCTTCGACCCCGACGACCTGCAAAGCAAGTTGAGCGGCCCCGCCCTGCCCGGCGCCACGCTCGGCATCTTTGGTGGCGGCCAGCTTGGCCGCATGATGGGCATTGCCGCCCGCAGCATGGGTTACAAAGTGCACGTGCTGGACCCTGACCCGGCCTGTCCGGCGGGGTACATCGCCGACACGGTGGTTGAGGCGGGCTGGCACGATCGCTGGGCTGCTGCCAACCTGGCACGCGAATGCTCTGCCGTGACGCTTGAAATTGAGCAGGTATCCATCACCAGCTTGGAGGAAGCCGCGCGCTGGGCGCCCGTGCGTCCCGGTGCAACGATGCTCGCCATCATCCAGAACCGGGTCGAACAGAAGCAGTGGCTTGCGCGGAACGGCTTTCCCGTCGGAGCGTTCCGCGCCGCGCACTCGCAGGAAGAGCTTGCGGCAGCGGTTCGCGACTTGAACGGCCCTGTGTTTGCGAAGTCCGCGCACGGCGGGTATGACGGCCGAGGCCAGGCGAAGCTCGGCTTCGATGGCACGGCGGTCGACGCTGCCGCGATTGCCGAGGGCTGGCAGGACGTGGGTGCCGCGCAGTGCATTGTGGAACGCGCACTCCATCTTGAAAAAGAAATCAGCATCATGGTTGCGCGTTCGCCCAGCGGCGAGATCTGTGTCTACCCGCCTGCTGAAAATTTCCACGAAAATCAGATTCTTAGTTGGAGCGTAATCCCGGCGTCGGTCTCTCCGGAGCTCGCCGCGCAAGCAGCGGAGATCGCACGTGGCATCGCGGAAACGTTCGTGCTGGAGGGTCTGCTCGCGGTGGAAATGTTTGTGACAGTGGGCGGGGAACTGCTCGTGAACGAACTTGCACCGAGGCCGCACAACAGCTACCACGGCTCTGAGCGCGCGTGCGTGACAAGCCAGTTTGAGCAGGCCGTGCGCGCCGCCTGCGACCTGCCGCTGGGCGAAGTGTCGCTGGTGCAGCCCACTGCGATTGCCAATCTGCTCGGCGACGTGTGGCTGAATGAGGATGGCACGGAACGCGAGCCGCGCTTTGACGCCGCGCTTGCAACGCCAACCGTTCGCCTGACGTTGTATGAAAAGCTGAAGCCTCGCAAGGGACGCAAGATGGGCCATCTAAGCGCGGTGGGCGCTACCGCCGAAGAGGCCCGCGAGCGGGTGCTGCAAGCCAAGGCCGCGCTGTAGGCCGGGCGTCGCCGCTCAGATTCGTGCACGCACCGCACCGCACCGGTCACAGGTGCGCCGGCATGCGCAGGGGCGTTAGGCTTGGAAGTGTTTTGCAATGTCTGAACACACCCGCCGTCGGCATCGATTTCGGCACAACCAACAGCTCGATTGCACTGGCAGATAGAAGCGGCGGCGTTCGCTTCGCGCAGTTCGCCACGCCTGCCGGACTGACCGCATCTTCGCGATCGTTGCTGTACCTGCAGCGGCAGAACACCGCGCCCGGAAAACCCGTGCATATGTGGAGCGGCCCGGATGCGGTCGCGCAACATCTGGCGCACGATCCCTTCGACGACGACGTGCAAGGCCGGCTGATTCAATCACTGAAAAGCTATATTGCGGCACGATCCTTTACCGGGACGGAAATCTTCGGGCGGCATTACCGTGTTGAAGATCTTCTGGCAAAGATGCTTGCCGACCTGCGTGCCCGCGCCAGCGAGGCATTCGGCTTCGACGTGACGCGTGCCGTTGCGGGCCGCCCCGTTTGGTTCGTCAACGCCGACGTGGAGGAGGACAACGCCTTTGCCGAAGAGCGCCTGCGCGCCGCATTTCTGCAGGCCGGCTGGACGGATGTCCGCTTTGCGCTGGAGCCCGTGGCGGCCGCGCACAGTTATGGCGCAAGCGCGTATGGCGCAAGCGGTTATGGCTCAGGCACGAGTGACGACATCGCTTCGCGAGCGATTGGAGACGACGCCGGTGAGGATGCGAAGCACATCGCTTCCGGCGATCTGTTGCTGGTCGGTGATTTCGGCGGCGGCACAACCGACTTCAGCCTGTTGCGCATGAGCGCCGACCGGCAGCCGCACACGGTGCTGCGCAGCACCGGCGTTGGCCTGGCCGGCGACGCGTTCGATGCGCGCATTGTGCGGTACGCCGTGGCCCCGGCGTTCGGCTTCGGTTCGGTCGAGCGCACAGCTCCGGGCGCGCCGAACAAGCGCATTCCGGTGCTGCCCGCGTGGATCTACACCAGCCTGGAGCGCTGGCACCTGCTTTCATTTCTGCAAACCCGGCAGACGCTGGAGCTGCTGCGTACCGCCGCCATGCGCGCTGCGGAACCGGAAAAGATCGCCGCGCTACGCACCATCGTCGAGCGAGACCTGGGCTACCGTCTGCACCAGGCCGTGCAGCGCGCCAAGATCGCGCTTTCCTCAGTGGAGCAGACGCAATTCGTTTTTCGCGAGGAGGGCTTGAACCTGCACGTGGACATCTCACGCGCGCAATTGGAAGCGTGGATCGCGCCGGAGCTGCAGCGGATGCAGGCAAGCCTGGATGCACTGCTGACGGGGGCCGGTGTGGACGCGGGTGCGGTGCGGCACGTCTTCCTGACGGGTGGCACTTCACAGGTGCCCGCGGTGCGGCGTGTGTTCACTGAGCGTTTCCCAACAGCACAGCTCCAACAGGGTGAGGTCTTCACCAGCGTCGCGCACGGCCTGGCCCGTATTGCGGCTGACGCGTTCTCCTAGTCTGGTACGTAGCGTCTGGTGCTGACCATGATCCAGCAGACATTCGCTTACCGCGTTACGCAAGTGTGCATCCAATCAAGACGAGATAAGGAGACTACATCCCCCATGAAGCTCTACGCCGCAGCACTCGCCACCGCACTTGCCACAGGACTTGCCGTAGGCGCGACCACCGCCGCCGTTGCGCAGGCCAATGCGTTCTCTGACCAGGACAAGACGTTCCTCAAGAACTCCGCCGAGGATAATCTGGCCGAGATCAAGGAAGGTGAACTTGTTCTGAAGACCACGAAGAATCCGCAGATTCGCGCCTTTGCGCAGAAGATGATCACCGATCACAAGGCGTTGTACGCGGGAGAAAAGCCCGTTGCCGCAAAGGCCGGCATTACCCTGCCCACCTCGCCCAGCGTGGAGTCGGACGCAACCTATCTGAAGCTGAAGGTGCTGACGGGCGACGAGTTTGACAAGAGCTACATCAAGGGCGCGGTGAGCGACCATCACGGCGACGCGACCAAGGCAAAGGAAGAGCACGACACCACGCAAAATGCAGACATGAAGAAGCTCTCTGCGCATGCGGGTGCGGTGATTGAAACCCATACCAAGATGGCGGATGCGCTGGCCGGCAAGATGGGTCTGCAGTAGAGCGGTTCCCAGGGACACTTCGGCACAAAAGAAAGGCCACGCGCGTTGCGTGGCCGTTCCTTTCTGCCGATTGAGTGTTCCTTATGCGATTCCCATGCCACCGGTGACGCCGTAAATCTCACCGGTAATGTAGCTGCCCTCCTGCGAGGCGAGCAGAACGTACACGGGCGCCAGTTCCACGGGCTGGCCGGGGCGCTTATACGGCGTCTTCCCGCCCAGCTTCTTCAGCTTCTCCTCAGAACCGTCCGCTTCCTGCAGCGGCGTCCAGATGGGACCAGGCGCGACAGCATTGATGCGGATGCCATGCTTCTCCATCAGCGGCTCACTCAATCCCTTGGTGAAATTGGCGATCGCCGCCTTGGTCATGGCGTAATCGAAGATGTTGGCCGACGGCTCATAACCCTGGACGCTGGTCGTGTTGACGATTGCAGAGCCAGGCTTCATGTGCGGAAGCGCGGCCTTGGTGATCCAGAACAAAGCGTACACGTTGGTCTTCATCAGCATGTCGAAGCGCTCGGTCGAAGTTTCCAGAATGCCGTCGGTCTTGCCCATTTTGCCGGCATTGTTGACCAGAATGTCGAGGCCGCCGAGCTGGTCGACCGCATCGGAAACCAGGCGCTGGCAGAAGCCCTCATGCGAAATGTCGCCAGGCAGCAGAACGGCTTTGCTGCCGGCCTCGCGGATGTACTTTGCGACTTCTTCGGCGTCGGCCTGCTCTTCTGGCAGAAAGCTGATGGCAACATCGGCCCCCTCGCGCGCAAAGGCAATGGCGGCCGCGCGGCCGATGCCGGAATCGGCGCCGGTCAGCAGTGCCTTGCGACCGGCAAGCTTGCCCGAGCCCTTGTAGGACAGCTCGCCGCAATCCGGCTTTACGCTCATCGCCGTTTCTGTTCCGGGTGCGCTTTGAATTTCAACATCGGTGGGCGGACCGGGATACTGCGAGCGAGGGTCCTGGGGAGTAATCAGATCAGTGGGCATGGTGCTCCTTGTGTGTGCGTCGCTCGTTGTCGTGAATGCAGGACGCGATAGTGTGATGCCCTCTGCTGCGGCAAGCAGACAACACGGGACCGTGGCAATACGTGCCGCGTCCAGGCCGAACCCGGTTCACGAAAGTCAGTACCGGCCGCCGTTCCGGTTGCTGCGCGCCTGCCAGGCGAGTGGCAGGGCCAAAGAAATCTTTCCGCAGGTACTATGGCTTCTCTGCGGCTCTGTGCGTCATCGCGCCGCCGCGTTTGTCGCGTTCCAGGAGAATTCTGTGCGTCGCGCATTTCTGTTGCCGGTCGTCTTCGCTACTTACAGCCTGGCGTATTTGGACCGTGCCAACTTCGGCTTTGGCGCGGCGGCCGGGTTGGCGCGGACGCTCGGTATTACAGAGAGCCGGACCGCGCTGCTGGGAGCCCTGTTCTTCGTGGGCTACTTCGCGTTTCAGATCCCGGGTATGCTGTGGGCCCGGCGCACCAGCCCCACACGTTTGGTCTTTGTCGCGCTGATTCTGTGGGGCACGCTGGCGGCGCTTACGGGAGTCATTCGCAGCTTTGCGTGGCTCGCAGTCGATCGGCTGTTGCTTGGCGTCGCGGAAAGCATCGTTTTCCCGGCCATGCTTCTTCTGTTGACGCGTTGGTTCACGCCGGCGGAACGGTCGCGCGCCAATTCCGTGCTCCTGCTCGGCAACCCGCTCACGGTGCTCTGGATGTCGGTGATCACTGGCTATCTGATCCAGCGCTTTGGCTGGCAACGCACGTTTGTGTATGAAGGCCTGCCCGCGATTGCTTGGGCCTTCGCCTGGCTTACGTGGATGCGTGACAGTCCGCGAAACGCGCGCTGGTTGCCGGTGCGCGAGGCCGAAGCGCTGCAAATGGCGATCGAGATGGAACGTCCCGAAAGCAGCTCCGCCGAGAACGTCACCCTTTGGCGCGTGCTTCTGCGTGGTGATGTGTTGTTGATGAGCGCGCAATTTTTTTGCTGGAGTTTGGGTGCCTATGGTTTTGTGCTGTGGCTGCCGACGATTGTGAAACATGGAGCCGGTCTGGGCATGGGTCAGACCGGCCTCTTGACCGCGGTTCCCTACCTGCTGGCCGTGATTCTGATGCTGGCCGTCTCGCACCTGTCAGACCGCTCGCAACGGCGCAAGCCTTATATCTGGCCGATGCTGCTGGTCAGCGGAACCGCCATGCTCGGCTCGTTTGTTTTTGCATCGCAAAGCTTCGCACTGGCATTTGGCTGCATCGTGCTTGCGGGCGGTTGCATGTACGCGCCTTACGGTCCCTTCTTCAGCATCGTCCCTGAGCGTGTGCCGCGCGCGGTCACGGGCGAGGTGTTTGCCATGATCAACAGCGTGGGCGCGCTTGGCGGCTTCGCCGGCAGCTATTTTGTCGGCTTGCTGCAAGCGGTCACGCATGACCAGCGCGCCGGGTTTTTGCTGATGGCGCTGTCACTACTCTGCGCCGGTCTTCTGCAAGCCATGCTGCCGGACGTTCCCAGCGTGCGAGCGAAACCTCTTCCGATGGCGATACCGGAGCCGGACCTTGCCTGAATCGAACTTTGCAGTGCAAAGAGAATTTGCCGCGATCGTGGAAAGCGATACTTCGCTTTACGGGGCCACCGTGACGCACGCGCGCGGCCCTGAGGGTGCGCTGCCCATCACGCCAGAAATGCTGTTGACCGAACCCTCCGGCAATCTGTTTGGTTTGACACAAAATGCCGGCATGGGTTGGGAGCCGCAGCGGCTGCGCGACCCGGAGTTCCTGATCCTGAGCACACACGGCGGTCTGCGCGGAGCGGACGGCACGCCCATTGCGCTTGGCTTGCACACCGGCCATTGGGAAGTCGGTCTTTTGGTCGCGGAGGCCGCGCGTGAACTGCGCAACCGGCACGCCGTGCCTTTCGCCGGGGCATGCACCGACCCGTGCGATGGCCGAACGCAGGGGACCACGGGCATGCTCGATTCATTGCCGTACCGGAACGACGCTGCCATGGTGCTGCGCCGGCTGATGCGATCGCTGCCGACGCGCCGCGGCGTGCTCGGCATCGCCACCTGCGACAAGGGTCTGCCGGCCATGCTGATGGCGCTCGCCAGTGGCGGTACGCTGCCGGGCGTGCTGGTGCCTGGTGGCGTCACGCTGCTGCCGGAGCCCGTCGCTGGCCACGCAGCAGAGGACGCGGGCAAGGTGCAGACGATCGGTGCGCGCTACGCGCAAGGTGAGATCACGCTGGACTACGCCGCCGATGCGGGCTGCCGTGCCTGCGCCAGCCCGGGCGGCGGCTGCCAGTTCCTGGGCACTGCGGCTACCAGCCAGGTCGTTGCGGAGGCCCTCGGCCTGGCGCTGCCGCACACCGCGCTTGCGCCCAGCGGCCAACCCGTGTGGCTTGACGCCGCAACGCGCTCCGCACGCGCCCTGCTGCAACTGAGTGCGCTCGGCTGGGGCACGCGCGACATTGTCACATCTGCCGCCGTTCGCAATGCCATGGTGCTGCACGCGGCGTTCGGCGGCTCCACGAACCTGCTTCTGCACATACCAGCGATCGCGCATGCGGCCGGCCTGCCGCGGCCCACGGTCGCCGACTGGACTGCCGTGAATCGCGAGATTCCGCGCCTGGTCGACGCCCTGCCCAACGGTCCACGCGGTTACGCCACTGTGCAGGTATTCCTGGCGGGCGGCGTGCCGGAAGTCATGCTGCACCTGCGGCAGGCCGGTCTGCTTGACACTTCCGTCCGTACGGCCAGCGGCGCCACACTCGGCGAAAACCTGGACTGGTGGCAGGGAAGCGAGCGGCGCAGGATCTTGCGCGAACGTCTGCACGAGCTCGACGGCGTTGACCCGGACGAAGTGATCTTCACGCCCGACCGCGCCCGCGCTCGCGGGCTGACGGCAACTGTCTGTTTTCCGGTTGGCAATCTTGCGCCCGAGGGCAGCGTGATCAAGAGCACCGCCATCGACCCTGCGCTGACCAATCCCGACAACAATTATCGCCACACGGGCCCGGCGCGCGTTTTCATCACCGAAGCCGCGGCTATTGACGCGATCAAGCGCGGCGCGGTCAAAGCGGGCGATGTGCTGGTGCTCATCTGCGGCGGCCCGCTCGGCGCCGGCATGCAGGAGGTTTACCAGATCACCTCCGCGATCAAGGCGCTGCCATTCTGCCGCGATATTGCCGTGCTCACAGACGCGCGCTTCTCGGGTGTCTCCACCGGCGCGTGCATAGGGCATATCTCGCCGGAGGCGCTGGCCGGAGGACCGATCGGTCGCGTGCGCGATGGCGACCTGATCGAAATCACGATCGACCGCCATGCGCTGCACGGCGAGGTGCATCTGGTCGGCGAAGCACGCGGGGAACAGACCGTCCGGTTCTCCGCGGAAGAGGGCAGGCAGGTTCTTGCGGCGCGTCAGCCACGTGAAGACCTTGCACCGCATGCCGCGCTGCCCGACGACACACGCCTTTGGGCCGCGCTTGTGCAGGCCTCCGGTGGCGTCTGGGGCGGCTGCGTGTATGACGTGGATGCGATCGTGACGAAGCTCGCGCTTGGCCGCCAAGACATGGGCGAGGCAAGCGAAGCCGTCGCGCTGAGCACGACCACGCCCGCGCCGCAACACGACGGCATCGGCAAGCTGCGGATCTGAGCCCGTCGGAGCATCCAACAACGCATGAAGCTCTACAACACACGCCGGGGCATCCTGCTCACCGAAGACGAGTCGACCTTTCACACCATGGGTGTGGCGTCTTGGGATGACCTGCTGACCAGCGAGGACCTGCAGGCACTCTGCCAAGCCGCGATGAGCGGGCCCGCTGTTGCCGCACCCGCGGACGAATCCCTGCTCGCGCCGGTTGGAACGCAGGAGGTCTGGGCCGCGGGCGTCACCTACTTTCGCAGCCGCAGCGCGCGCATTGAGGAGTCAAAGGACGCGGGCGGCGGCACCTTTTACGACCGCGTCTACAGCGCGGAACGTCCCGAGCTCTTCTTCAAAGCCACGGCGCGCCGCGTGGTCGCACCCGGCGGCAATGTGCGCATCCGATCCGATGCCAGTTGGTCCGTGCCGGAACCCGAGCTGACTCTGGTTGTAGATCCGCAAGGCAAAATCGTCGGTTACACCATTGGCAATGACATGAGCTCGCGCGACATTGAGGGCGAAAACCCGCTCTACCTGCCGCAGGCCAAGGTCTACGACGGCTCGTGCGCGATCGGCCCTTGCGTCCTGCTGTCGCACGAACCTCTGCCCAAGTCCACCGCGATCTTCTTGACGATCACACGCGAGAGCGAAGTTGTCTTTCGTGGCGAAACGACATTGGCTGAGCTAAAGCGCGACCCGCAGGAGCTTGTCAGCTACTTGTATCGCGACAACAGCTTTCCCACTGGTGCCCTGCTGATGACCGGCACCGGCATTGTGCCCGGCGATGACTTTACGTTGCAAAGCGGCGACATCGTCGAGATCACGATTGATGCTATCGGCACGCTCCGGAACACCGTCGCCGCATGAGAGAAGCCGGGTTGACGGACTGACCTCCCGAAGCCGGAACCGCCAAACAGGACGAGCCGGCACAGGCCGGCTCGTTCTCGTAACACCAGCATGCCGCCGTTGGCTACTGCGTACCGGCAGTTGCGCCGCTCGGCGGCAGCGGTGCCGGAGTTTCCATGCGGGGCAGCATTTCCGGCCGGGTTGCGGCGTTGTAGGCAAACCAAGCCTCAATCGCGGAACCCTGCTCCACATCGCCCGGCTGCACGCGGTCGTACAGGTCCATGTTGCTGTGGTGAGTGCGCGTGCCGTACTCCAATGGATCCTGCATGAAGCCGATGCCGTTCAGCCCAATCCACGAGAAGCTGGTGGAATCGGTGCCGCCCGGGTCACGTTGCGCGCCGGCGGTCACGCCCGTCACGGTCTCAATTTCCAGGTCGCGAATCGGTGCGATCCACAAGCGGAAGATGGCCGCAAGCTGGTCGTTGCCCAGCGCCTGCACGGCGCGGAACCGGCCCGACCCCGAATCGTCGTTGAAGTACACATCGAACTTCGCATACTCGGGTGTCTGCTTCATGGTGTCGCGCGGCGCAAAATGCTGCTGCACATAGGCCTTTGAGCCATACAGGCCTTCTTCTTCGCCGCCCCAAAGCGCCACGCGCACGGTGCGCGCCATGGGCTTGTGCATCGTGGCCAGGATGCGCATGGCTTCCATCGCCACGGCAGAGCCGGTGCCGTTGTCCGTCGCGCCGGTGCCACCCTGCCAGCTATCGAAGTGACCGCCCAGCATCACGACTTCATCCTTCTTCGTCGTGCCGGGAATCTCGCCGATCACGTTAAAACCCATCAGGTCGTCCTTCTGATACTCCACTTGAATGTCAAAGGTAAGCCTGGGCGCGGCGCCGTGCTGCAGCAGGCGGGCGATGCGGTTGTACTGCTCCGGTGTGATCGCCACCATGGGCGGCCCTACCGGGTCGTTCGGGTTCTGCGATCCGCCGTAGCTGGCAAAAATCGTGCCGCCATCGCCGTTGTAACCGTAGTTCACCGCAACCAGCGCGCCCTCATCCTTCAGAAATTTGTTGATCTGGTTGCGCAGCACCATGCCAGACGGCGCTGCGGTTGAGAAGGCCTGCGCCGGGTTGGGCACCGCGTTGGCAGGACCGGCAAAGCCGCGGTTCAGTCGCGACGGGTCCGGCGTCATGGCACGCTGCTGGATCTCTTCCTCAGTCAGCCGGTGCGCCTCAACGGCCGTGTGCATTTCGATGACTTTAGGCTCGGCCAGCAGCACGATCTTGCCGCGCAGCTTGCCTCGCCACTTGTCGAAATCCTGCGGCCCGCGGATCGGCGCCAGCACCGGCTCACCCGTTACCGGGCCGTTAGTGCCCGGTGTCCATGCCAGCGGAAAGCCGATCAGCGCAGCGTACGCCGGCGTTTCGAGCGCGCCATAGTACTTTTTGATCTGCCAGCCGTTGCCGAACGGACCCCACGATTCCAGATGCACATTCTGCAAGCCCCAGTTCTTCATCTGCTGCATTGCCCATTCGGCGGCAGCGCGGTGATTGCGGCTGTTGTTGACGCGCGGACCATAAACCTCGCTGATGTAGTACAGAGTCTCCATCGCCTGCGAGCGGTTGAACGCCTCGCGTTTGATGGTGGTCAGCGCATTCAAATCAATCCGGTCGCCGCCACTCGCTTCCTGCTGTGCAGGCAATGCGCTGCTAAGGGAACAACACACGGCACACAGGGCCACGATACGGGCGTGCTTGGAGCGGATCACAGGCAGAATCTCACTTTCAGAGGTGGCTGGTTGAGTCGGGATACCGGCAGAGACGATGATCACGTGCGAAAAGTCGAAGCCCACCGCCGCGGAACGACAGTGGGCTCGATGCGGCGCGAAGCCGCGGTTAGAACGACACCTTGAAGGCGAACTGGATGTTGCGTGGTTCGCCCGGTCCAAGGCCCGGAGCCGAGGAGCTGTTGCGGGTCGCAGACAGCAGACCGAAGCTGGAGCTGGTCAGCGTGCCACTTGGGTTGGCAAAGTTCGCCTGGTTCCAAATGTTGAAAATCTCCGCACGCAGTTCCGTATTCACGTGTTCCGTGATGGGGGTGCGCTTGAAGAACGACAGATCGATATCGCCAAAACCTGGACCCTGCACGCTGTCGCGGCGCTCATTGCCGAAGCAGTAGCAGACGGAACCGGACGTGACCGGCGATGCCCACGCGGCCTTGTTCAGGTAACTGTAGCTGCGGGAGGTGCTGCTTGCGTTTGTCACGCGCGTGACAAACGGGGCCACACCGGCGACACGGTTTGGACGATCCCTGCTCGCTTCCCCCGATCCGCTCGTGTTGGTGCCGACCAGGATGTTGATCGGCGTGCCACCCGCAAAGGTATACAACGCGTTCATCTGGTACCCCTGCGTGAGCCGGGGCACATGATTGGTGAACTTCGGCACCACGTAGCTGGCAAAGCCAGTGAACGTGTTGCGAACGTCGAAGCTCGACAGGCCCCAGTCCTGACGCAGGTTCAGGCTGTTCATCGGTGTGGTCGTGCTGGACGCATCGTCCATGGACTTAGCCCACGTGTAGTACACCGTGGCAGAAAGCCCGTGCCACTGCGCCTGCTTCAGCGAAAGCTGCAGCGCGTTGTAGACGGAGGTCGCGCCGCTATTTACCTGGTTGATTGCAGTCAGATAAGGGTATTGCGCGGCGTAGGGGCGCGTGTGCGTAGTGAGGTTGACCTGGTTCAGATCATCCACGTAGGCAAGGCGACGGCCTGTGCTGCCCACGTAGGCGACGGTGAACAGCGTGTTTTTCGCGAGCTGCTGTTCCACGTTCAGGTTGTAGTTCTGCAGGTATGCAGCGCGATAGTTGGGATTGATGGCCAGGACGCCGAGCGAAGTCGCCGGCTGACCGGTCGCGGTGTTGAACTGCACACCGCTTGGAAAGCTGGACGAGCCAAGCGTGTATGTCGAATTGGAGACGTTAATCGCGGCGTTCGCATCGCCAGGGCTGCCGTAGATGCCGGCGCTGGCGCCGTTGCCGACGCTGTTGTAAACAAACTGGCCAACCGTGGGCTGGTCAAAGAACCATCCAAACGCGCCGCGAACCACAGTCGCCTGACTGTTCCGAAACGGTGTGAATGCAAAGCCGACGCGCGGCGAAATATTGCCCAGGTTGCGCGCATACAGCGGTTGCTTGAAGTAGCCCTGCTGCGGTGTGAAGTTGTAGAGCGAGTTGCGGTCGTCTGCGACCGTGCCCGGGTAGCTCCAACGCGCACCGTAATTGACGGTCAGGCGGTCCGACACGCGATAGCTGTCGCCGGCAAACAGATCAAACGTATTCACCAGGTAAACGCGCTGTGGGTTATTCCGCAGGATCTGCGCTCCGGCCGTCACGCTGGCCGCGCCGGCGATAAAGTCAGCGACCTGCTTGCCCACGTTGCAGTTCAAGCCGTTGGGATCGGTGTTGGTGGTATTCAGCCCGACAGCGCTGCACTCCGCGTTGGTGTACGGCGCCACCGCACCTGCTGCCGTCGTCACGCCGCCGCCGCGCGTTCCGTCAAAGGTGAACCTGCCGCGGCCGTTCACGTAATAGGCCACGTTCAGGTTGGCATGGCGGTACTCACCGCCAAACTTCAGGTCATGCCGGCCCAGTGTGTAGTGCAGCACATCGTCAACGTGGCCGGTCACGTCCTGTCGACCCAGTGGCGGCGTCGCGCCGGTGTAGTCGAATGAGCCGACGTAGAACTGGGGCGCACCGTGCGCCAGCACGCCGGTCAAACCCAGCGGCAGGCCCGCCGCCTGAACGTCAAAGCTCTGGTTACGATCGTTAAAGGTTTGTAGGAACGACTGCGCCGCGAAGGTCACCTGATTCACCAGCTTGCCGCTAAAGGCGCTGTTCTGGTTCACCACGAAGTTGTGAATGTGCATCGGCGCGGTCTCAAAGTAATCCGCGAAGTGCGACCCAACGTCGGCCGACTGCGTGCCGGTCGTCCCCAGATAGTGGGCAGAGATCGAGTACTTGTCGTTGAAGTTGTGGTCCAGCTTGATGATGCCGTTGTAGCTGTTGTAGGTGTTCACGCCGTTGGATTGGTACTGGTACTGATACCCCGACGTCGCGCGGCTCACGGCAGGGAACAGCAAGCGATACATGTTGAGCGATACGTTGTTTACCGTGCCACCGTGTGCGCGCAGCAGTGCGGTCCCCGCCGTAATCCAGGGATCATTCAGCACAGTATCGGCCAGGCTGTTGTTGGCCTGTGCAATCTGCACCTCGCCGGCCAGGAAGAAGAATGTCTTGTCCTTGAAGATCGGGCCGCCGATGGTAAAGCCGCCCTGGTGATTGCGGATCTCCGGGATGCGGCTGCCGGCGGCAACGGATGGGCTCAGCCAAGCGAACAATTCGTTGCGGTCGAAGTAGAAAACATCGCCATGCAAGGAATTGGTGCCGGTCTTGAGCACCATGTTGCTGTTGCCGCCGCCGTTGCGGCCCATGTCCGCTTCGCCCGATGACTGCAGCGAGAACTGGTCGATGGCTTCGATTGGAACCAGGCCACCCGCAATGCCGGCGATGCCGCCCTGGTTGGAAGCGACCGCATTCGACCAGGGGTCGTTGTTGTCCGCGCCGTCGATCTGGAAGTTCACACCCGCGGTACGCGATCCGTTCACCGTGTTGCTATAGGGGCTCACACCCGGCGACAGCTTAATCATCTGGGTGAAGTTGCGGCCGTTCAGCGGGATTTCCTGCACCGACTTGGAGTCGACCACCGCGACCAGCGAGCTGGTGGTGGTGTCCACAGTGACGCCGGCGGCCTGAACATTGATCACCTCGGACTCGGCACCGATGGAAAGCTGTACCCGTTGGTTATTCACCTTGGAAACTTCAACAGGGACGGCCCCAATCACGCGAGTCACAAAGCCCGGCGCGCTGACCGTCAGCTTGTAAGTCCCCACGGCGAGCTCTGGAAAGTTGAAGTCGCCTGCACCGTTGACCGTCATCTTCGACTCATCGTTGGTGGCGGGATTGGTCAGCGTTACCGAGGCGTTTGGAATGGCCGCGCCGGACGCGTCCAGAACGGTGCCGGTTACGGTGCCGCGAAAGGTTTGCGCACCGGCCAGCGTGCAGACAAGGGCGAGCGGAGCAATAGCACTGAACCTAGAAAACTTCAGAAACATGCGGCGGGACCTCTCCAAAATGCAAGCGGGAGACGCGAGGGGGCGTTCGCGTCCGAAACACGGAACCGCATTGCACCAGGTGCGCTGCGGGCCTTTCGGCGACGGCAAAACCGGAAAAGAGGTGAAGTATTCACACCCTATTCGCACTTCCACCGAAATTGCAAATGCAATATGCGGTTTTGCGAGAAATGGGGCCAGAGAGCTCCAACTACAGTGCAATTACTGCAGTGGACAGCTTGCAAGCATCCAAGCTGAGCGTTACTGATAACGTATTCCTAGTGGCAATTCCGTTCGCACTGTTTGTTGTTCCGGTCGTCGCAACGCTCGCAGGCGGCCTGCTTGCAGTGCGTTTTCGTCAGTGGGTTCATCTCCTATTGGCGGTCGGTGCAGGCCTGCTGCTGGGGGCGGCGTTTCTCGACCTCCTGCCGGAGGCGCTGGTGCTCGGGGCCAATTCTGGGCTGCCGGCGAGCCGCACCATGACGCTGACGCTTCTCTCTCTGCTCGCCTTTTTCGCGATTGAGAACGCGTTGGACGCGCTTTCCACTGGCGAAAGCGCGCGGATTCCCAGGCAGTCCCTGGGACGCATCGCGGGCGGCATGCTCATCTTTCACAGCTTCCGTGACGGCATGGCCATCGGTGCCGCGTTTGCTGCCTCCCACACGGCGGGTTACGCCGTCGCATTCGGCATTGCCGCACACGATCTGGGCGACGGCATGAACACGGTTCTGCTGACCACGGCCGGCCGCAAGCCGAAGTTGCTGGATTATGGAT
The DNA here is from genome assembly GCF_965201105.1 of Terriglobus sp. Classification (GTDB taxonomy): domain Bacteria; phylum Acidobacteriota; class Terriglobia; order Terriglobales; family Acidobacteriaceae; genus Terriglobus. The sequence continues at coordinate 3,534,117 of NZ_OZ241741.1, read as the reverse complement.
TCCTGCTGGCGGACGCCGTGGCACCGTTCCTCGGCGGTATTTTCGCGATCCGCTGGTTCTCCAGCCTGAACAGTTCAGTCGCCCTGCTGGCAATTGCCGCCGGGTTCTTTATCCAGATGGCCGCAAGCGACTTTCTGCCGGAAATCCGCCGCTCGGCCGAATCTCGCAAATACGCCGTACCGCTGGTGCTGGCCGGCGTGGCACTGATCTATGGGGCCAATCTGTTGCTGGGCAAGCTGCACTGATCAGCCAGGCGGTTGCGGGCTGAAGCGCTAGCTGCAGGCCGCGCAGCGTCCGGACAGAAACAGCTCATGCTCGGTCGCCAGAAAACCCTTGGGCAGTTTGGCGTGGAACTCGAAGCCGCAGCCTTCCATTTCATACACCTTGCCGCACTCGTTGCAGTGGAAGTGGTGGTGGTGCGCCTTGCCCGCCACCTCATACCGTGCGGGCATGCCGGGCAGCGTGACCGCTTGCAGCCATCCATCGCGCTGCAGGCTGGCAACGTTCCGGTACACCGTAGCCAGGCTCAGGCTGGCAACGCCCTTTTGCGCGGCGCTCAGAATCTCCTCGGGAGAGAGTGGCCGGTCCGCGGCCAGGATCGCCTCTCGAATGGCTTCCTTCTGACGGGTGTTCCGAACGGCGGCCGGGCTTGGATCCGCCGGAACTAGAGCCGCCTTGCCCGGAGCCGCTGTAGCCCGAGCCTGCGTCGCACGCTGGCTCGGCCGGTCGGTTTCGTCCCTTTGGGGTGCGATTGAATGCGCCATACGCTCACCTCGCATTGTACTGCGAGCGGCTTTGCAATAAAGCTGCGAACCGGTTCAGTACGCCAGGGCCATGCCGTCGGCGCGCATCTCGCTTGCGGCGGCATACACGCGGTCATTGCCACTGTGGCGGTTTTCGATGCACTCATAGCGGCCAAACCCGCCGTCGCTGTTTCCCATGACCCAGCCAAGATCGATCAGCGCCTTGCGCGTGGCGACGGGAACGCCCTGCTCCAGCCGCAACACGCCGGTCGGCCCGTAGCCGGGCAGGTCCTCGCCCATGCTCTGCGATGAGCCCTCATGGTGCCAGCGCGGACTATCGCCGGCGGCCTGGACGTCGAGCCCGTAATCGATGCGGTTGATCAGGATCTGCGCCTGCCCCTGCGGCTGCATGTCGCCTCCCATCACGCCAAAGCTCATCCACGGCTCACCATCGCGCACGGCAAAGCCCGGGATAATCGTCTGGAAAGGCCGCTTGCCCGGCGCGTAAAGATTTGGGTGGCCGTCTTTGAGCGAGAAGAGCTGGCCGCGATCCTGAAACATAAAGCCAAGGCCGTCCGCAACCAGCCCGGAACCCATGCCGCGGAAGTTCGACTGAATCTGCGAGACCATCAGGCCATCCTTGTCGGCCACGGTGAAGTACGTGGTGTCGCCGTGGCTCGGCGCCTGTCCGGGGTAGATGGGCGTTAAGATTTTGTTCGGCTGGATCAGCTTGGCGCGTTCTTTGGCGTACTCCTTCGAGTTCAGAAACGCGTACGGAATCTTCGCGAAATGCGGATCGGCGTAGTACCGCGCCCGGTCCTCATACGCCAGTCGCTTCGCCTCGGCCTGCGTGTGGATTGAAGCCGTGGATTGGAAGCCCATGCCGCGCAGATCGAAGTTCTCCAGAATGTTCATCATCTGCAGCGTCGCCAGTCCCTGTGTGTTGGCGCCCATGCCATAGACCTCAACGCCGCGATAGGTGGTCACCAGCGGGTCGATCCATTCCGCGTGCATGTCGCGCAGGTCGTCCTTGCTCAGCCATCCGCCGATGCGCTTAAAGTAGGCATCGATCGTGTTGGCGATCTCACCGTTGTAGAAAACATCGCGCCCGCCCGCGGCGATCTTGCGATAGGTGTTCGCCAGGTCCGGGTTGCGGAAGACGTCACCCTCGCTGGGCAGCTTGCCGTTCCGCGCATAGGTATGCATCGCGTTGGCGGTTTCTTCTACACCGCTGTTGGGTCGGGTGAACGCCATCATGTTGCGCTTCAGGTAAAAGCCGATGATCTGCGGCAGAGGCACGCCGCTCTCGGCCAGGTGAATTGCTGGCTGCAGGCATTCGCTCCACGGCAGGCGGCCATAGCGCTGGTGCAGCGACCACCAGCCCTCCAGGGCGCCGGGTGTTGAGACTGCAACTGCGCCCAGGGCAGGCAGGGCGCCGTTCTTGGCACGGGCGCGCACTGTTTCCAGCGAAAGCGCGCGCGGCGACTTGCCGGAACTCGCCATGCTCATCACCTTGCGCTGCTTGGGATCCCACAGCAGCACGTAGCAGTCGCCGCCCAGGCCGCTGGACACCGGTTCCAGAAAGCCAAGGCACGCATTGGCGGCCACGGCGGCGTCGGCGGCGCTGCCACCCTTCTTCAGCGTCTCGATGGCGGCGAGTGTCGCCAGCGGGTGCGCCGTTCCCGCCGCACCGGAGCAGCCCATGGCAGCCGACCGGGAGGCGAAGCTTGCGCCGGACACACGGTCGCCCGCGTGCACGTCGTTGCGGATGAAGCGCTCCGCACCGGGCGCCTGAAACGGCGGATGCCCCGCATCCTCAAGCGTCGGAAGCGAGGTCCGCACACCCACGGGCGTGGTTTGCTTTGATTGAGCGCCCGCGTTGACAGCAAACGCGGCAGCAGAGGACGACAGCATGGAAAGGAAGGTGCGACGACGCATCGTCCTCTCACTGTACTGCGTCCTGCCGCCCACGCCCACGCTGTTTGCGCGGCTCTACGCGGGGCAGGCGTTCGGGTTAGTTGCGGCGAAAGTGAATGATGTGCAGGGCGTCATCCAGGAACTCGTTCACTTCCATGCCCAGAACGCTGCCGCCGAGCGATCCGGCGTAACCCGTGGCGGCGTCGCCAAAGTCCCGGTCGCGCTCCGGGTAGTAGGCGAAGTTGGCACCTGCGGCTGCGGCGTACCCCAGCAGCAGCGGCGCATTCAGCGTATTGTGGCCGCTGTCCGTCCGGGTAATCACCACGCGTGTGGCGGCGTACACGACGCGGTTCAGGAATTTATGCTGGCGGCCCAGCACATAGTAGCGCGGGTCGTCCCGAAAGATAGGATCAAAGACCGCCTGGGTCGCCAGGCCCTGGATGCTGCCGCGCACAACCGCCGCACCGACGCGCTGGCCGTACGGTCCCCAGCCCTGGCCGTAGTGCGGTTGCGAATCCACAGCCTGGGAGTACGTGGCGGAAAGCACATCCGCGAACAGCGAAAATGGCGACGAAACCTCTCGAAATCCGAAGATGACCTTGCTGCCTGCGCTAAGCGGCACCGCTCCTTGCCCGGGCAGAATGACAACGGTGTACTTGGGGGCGATGGGCTGCGTGCTCGGCAGGTGCGCTGCTCCAGCTTGTCCTTCGCCGGCGGGTACCGGGGCGTCGGGCAGTGACGCATCGACATCCGCTGCATCCGTGCTGCTGGAGAATGCAGGTGCCGCGCTCTCAGCGGCCAGAAGCACGGTGCCATCTGCCGCCGGGGTCCATGTTGCGGGGGTGGCAAGCGAAAGGGGAGCGGCAGAGGACTCCGGCGCAGCCTGGGCCTTGGCACCTGCAGAGATTACTGCCGCGCAACACAGGGCGGCACAAAACGATGTCAGAAGCGCGGAGCGCATAGGTGGGTCCTTCGAGCAGAATCTTGATGTTCGCTCCTTTTGAGTCGTCGCAGCATGGTTCCGTTGCATTTTCCGGGCAGACCACCCTGTCCTGCAGCAGTCTGCCTGCCCCCTTGCGCCCCTTCGCGACATGCCCTGATACGGCGTTCGTGACCAGGCGAAAGCGGGCCGGGACGCAGCGTCCCGTATCTACTTCGACACCGTGCCCTCGCTTGCGCATTCCAGGTGATGGCGATCTTGCCCGCTGTGGATTAGGCTTCCCTTGCAATCGGAAAGGTGTGCCCGCCCGAGATTCACTTGGGATTGGCGCACCGGGAGCAGACCATGAATGGATCGGAAAACCCCACAGGCACACCCCGCAGCAATTTTGAGCAGGACCTGCGCAACGCCGCCGCGCGCGCCGAAGAAGAGCTGCAGCGGCTCATCCGCTATATGAATGACGAAGTCGTGCCCGACGTCCGGCGGCACAGTTCCGTTGCGCTGCGGTCGGCGTCGGACGGCCTGCGCTCACTCGCTGAAAAGATGGAGCAGGGCAATCGCCGGTGATGCGGGAAAGGGCGAGGCTGGGCAGCATCTTAGCCTCTACCGCCGGTGCGGAGACCGCCTCGCGCTGCCGGTCCAGGTGGGGCGGGCGTGTTGGTGCCGCGCTCGCCGCAACGCTGATGCTGGTGATGACCGGTTGTCACAAAAAGGCACAAGTCAGCCGCAATCACTACCCGCCGCCACCGGCGCGACATCCTGCCGCCAACCGCAGGACCCCTTCACGCCGCGCACCCGAGTCAACGCCGCAGGCGCGCACGCTGCCACGCACCGACGACAATGCAGTGCCGGCCGGCAAAATTGAGACCGGCCTGGCGAGCTGGTACGCGCCCAACGGTCGCCGCAGCGCCAACGGCGAGGTGTACGACGGCAACAGCCTGACCGCCGCACACCGCACGCTGCCGCTGGGCACGCTGCTGCGCGTGACGAATCTGTCGACGAACCAGACCGTAGTCGTGCGGGTGACCGACCGTGGGCCCTTTGTGCGCGGTCGCGTGCTTGACCTGTCGACCGCCGCGGCCAAAGCCACCGGCGTGTATCGCATGGGCGTCGCCCGCGTCAGCATGGAGGTGGTGCAGATGCGCCAGGATGTATCGCCGGTCGGCAGGTGGTGCGTGCAGGTTGGCGCGTTCGTCGACCAGGCTAATGCCGATCAGTTACGAGCGAATCTGGCACGCGAGTACAGCACCACAGCAAAGGTCATCGAATTTGCCGGGGCTACCGGTATGTGGGTCCGCATCAATCCCGTCGCAAGCGACCGCGCCCACGCCACCGCAATCGCTCAAAATATCCGCGTGGCCGAGCCCGACGCACAGGCTTACCTGGTGCGGTTGGATTGAAAGTGCTCGTCTTATTTTCCGAAGAGTTCGCTATGTGATCCGAGCCGTGCGAGTCGAAGCAAGCCATCCTCGGTCTTGCGATAGATAAGGAGCAGGTCCGGTTTCAGATGACATTCGCGGTATGCAGCCCATTCGCCCTTCAGCTCATGATCGCGAAGCCGGACCGGGAGCGCCCCATCCTGCTGCAGCTGCGTAGGTCGGCCATCAGATCGGCAACGCTCGCAAACCGCTTTCCGTTTCCTTCTTCCAGCTCCGCGATCGCATCACGCGTCTGCTGGTTTGGCACACGCAAATCAAAAGGCAAAGCTTTCTCCGCGGCGCTCCTTGTCAGCAGCAGACGCACGGCACCAGACACGGTCAGACCCATTTCCGCAAGCGTCTCCGCGGCCCGGGTTTTTACGTTCCGGTCAATGCGGACATGGATCATTTGATCGCTCATGATGTGAGTATACGAAAGGGGATACGATCTCATCCCGCCTGGAGCCCTCACCTGCCGAACAGCTCCATCAACTCCTGCGGCGGCACCGCTTCCAGTTGTGCATAAGTACACGCGGCAGGCGGTTTGTCCGTGCGCCAGCGACGGAAGTGCGCCAGGTGACGGAAGCGATTGCCCTGCATGTGCTCGTACGCGACCTCCACCACCAGTTCGGGGCGCAGCGCAATCCAGCTCAGGTCCTTGTGCTGGTTCCAGCGCGACTTCGCTCCGGGCATGCGTTGCTCGGCGTTGCCGGACGCGTCGCTGTCCGAGCCCGACCAGTGTGCCCACGGATGGTTCTCCATTGCGTTCTCGCGATACGGCGCAAGCGTTTCGACCAACTCGCGACGCTTCGCCTCCGTGAAGCTGGCGCACACGCCTACGTGCTGCATCGCGCCCGTATCGTCGTATAGCCCAAGCAGCAGCGATCCCACGTGCGTGCCCTCGCCGGTCTTGTGCCAGCGAAAGCCGGCGACCACGCAATCGCAATCGCGCTCGTGCTTCACCTTGAACTGCGTGCGCTTGTCGGGTGCGTACACGCCGTCGAGTGGCTTCGCGATCAGGCCGTCCAGACCCGCGCCTTCGAAGCGGCGGAACCAGTCCTCGGCCACCGCGGTGTCCTCCGTCGCGGGGGTCAGGTGCAGCGGCGGCTTTGCATTGCAAAGTATCTGTTTCAGCTCGCGGCGTCGCTCGACAAAGGGTGTCTGCTGCAGGTCGCGATTTTCCGCTGCAAGCAGGTCAAAGAAGACGACGCTCGCCGGTGTCTGCCCGGCCAGCAGCTTGATGCGCGACGCCGCCGGGTGAATGCGAAGCTGCAACGCATCGAAGTCGAGCGCCTTGCCGCCGTGGCTGTCGGCGCGCGCGATCACGATCTCGCCATCCAGCACGCAACGCGTGGGCAGTTGCTCCAGCAGCGGCGCCCGCAACTCTGGAAAGTAGCGGTCCAGCGGCTTGCCATCGCGGCTCTGGATCAGGAGGTCGTCGCCATCGCGAAAGATGATCGTGCGAAAGCCGTCCCACTTGGGTTCGAACTGAAAGCCGGGCGCAGTTGGAATTGCATCGATGCGTTTAGCCAGCATGGGCAACAGCGGCGGCTGAATGGAAAAGGCCATGCGTGCATTGAAGCAGCGAGTCGGCAAGTCGGCAAGTCGGTCGATCAGCCGGCGCTGCAACGGAAGACTTCTGCTCAAAGCCGCACGGGTTTACCGTCCGTCTCCGAACGTGCCAGGCGCATCAGCAGAAACACCAGCAGGAGCGCGCCGAAGTACAGGTAGGACTGCAGCACATTCCAGCCCACCCTCCCCGACAGGAACTGGTGAATCGGAGTCAGGGCGTTGCACGTCAGAAACGCCGCCAACGCCAGCAGCCAGGGCCGCCGTGACTGCCACGCTCCATGGGCGAACCACGCCCATGTCAACACGGCGAACACGATGCCGTAGTGGTGCTCCCACGCCATGGGCGAGGCGGCGACGCTCAGGATCGCCATGGCGCCCAGGTCGCCCGCCGAGCCGCGCAGCCGGCCCCACGGAAAGAACAGTCCTGCCGCTGTCAACACAATCGAGGTAAGCACCGTTGTGCGATAGATCCACGGGATGTTCGGGGAATAGACGAACGGGTGATACGGTAAGTTTTCCCCGTGAAACGTCATCCGGTTCAGCGTTCCAAACATGCTCTGGTTGGCATAATGCGACTGCGCCTTGTGACTCAGCGAGCTCAGAATCGCCAGGTAGTCCAGGTTGTTCTGCACGCCGAAATACGCGAACGAAATGGCAAACAGCACGCCGGCGAACAAGAGGCAGCTGACCAGCGCGCTCCACTTCTTTCGCAGAGCCAGCCACACCACCAGCAGCACAAACTGCGGTTTGACCATGGTCATGGCCGCGATCAGCGTGCCCGCGATCTGCTCATTGCCTGGCAAGCGGTCATCCGTCCACGCCCACAGCAGCGCGGCAAACGCACACGAAAGCAGCGTGCTCGCATTCCCCAGGCCGTAGCCCTTGAACAGCGGATAAAACCCGGCCCACACCACCACCACGGCAAACACCGACGCCAGCGACAGCGACCCGCCACGACGGCGCAGCTCGACCCTGGCCAGCACAAGCGAAAACCCAAGCACACCGAAGCACGCCAGCCAGTTCAACCATGCCAGCACGCGCAGCTCATGCGGCTGCAGGCCAAGCCTGCGCAACAGCACCATGGGCAGCAGCGACGGCAGCGGATAAATCAGCGTGTCGTATAGCTTCGCGTAATAGATAGGTTCGTGCGGATGGTCGCGGAAGTAGTCCAGCGACTTCAGCATAGGCAGCCACGAATCGGTCCACTGCCGCACATGCAGAAAGCTGATCCAATCGCCCTTCATGTTCGCCGGGCTGCCCAGTCCCAGCAGGTGGTACACCGCCCAGATGCCCACGTTGACCAGAAGGACGGACCCAAGCGCATACCAGAGCAGGCGCCTGTCGTGCGATTCGGGATGCGCAAACGTCATCGTTGCACTTATGTTCTCACCGGGGGTGTGACTCTGGCGCTACAATCCGGTGCAACCGCCATACTCACGACACCACGACGGAGAACTCGCATGTCCGATCCGCAGTTCGTTTCCACCTCTGTAGCCGTTTCGCCCGCCGCACCGCTGCCGCCTGCTTACGGAGCCGTTCCCGTGCGGCAGGACGAGTACGACGCCGTGCCGCCGATGTCCCAGGGCCAGCGCGTGCTCGACACCTTTTTCGCGCCGTCCCGCACCTTTGCCGACATTCGCCGCGACCGGTCGTGGTGGCTGCCTTACGTTCTGCTGGTCCTGTTCAGCCTCATCTTCGCCACGGTTGTGCAGAAGCGCGTGGGCGCGGACACCCTGGCCGACAACGCGATTCGCAGCAATCCGGCGCAGGCGGAAAAGATGCAGAACGCTCCACCCGAGCAGCGCGCAAAGGCCATGAAGATGACCGGGACCATCATGCAGGTGACGCTCTTCTCTGGCGCGCTGACGTTTCTTCTGGTGCCCGCTGTCATCGCTCTGCTTATCTGGGTCGGCTTCAACTTCATCCTGGGCGGCAGCTCCACCTACCCGGGCATGTTCGCGGTTGCTATGTATGCAGCATTGCCGGGCCTCATCTTCTACCTGGTCGTGATTGCAACGCTGTTCGCGGGCGACCCGGAGACGTTCAATCTGTCAAACGCAACCGGAACCAACATCGGCTACTACCTCCCGACGGGCACGTCGCCGGCGCTCAAGTCTCTGCTCACCTCCATCGATGTCTTCAGCATCTGGCAGGCCTTTCTGCTGGGGCTGGGCGGCGCCATTGTCGCCCGCGTCAAAAAGACCACCGGCCTGGCGATGGTCTTCGGTGTGTGGCTCGCCATTGTGCTGGTCAAGGCCGGTATCGCCGCGATCTAAGTCAGCTTTCGCTTCCGGTTGCGACGGCTAACGAGTGTGTTTCGAACGATGCGGAATCACGGAGACCTGTGTCAGAACTGCCCCTTCACCCTGCCGTGAACGCCAATCCGGCGCAGCCGGTGCCGTCCCAGCAGGGGTTCGGCGCGTACCCGCCTCCCAGCCCGGACGGGTTTGTTCCCGGCGGAATATCGGGTCCTCCGCCGCGCCGCCGGTTTCCACTCGCGCTGGTGATCGTTGCCGGCGTGGTGTGCTGCATGTTCGCCGGGGCCGTGCTGCTCATGGTCTGGAACGGCAAACAGAATCAGCAGGCTGGGACGTTCGTGTCCGACAGCACCGGCATGCACTACAGCAATCCAGCACTTGGCATTCAGCTTTCCACCTCAGCGGATTGGCAGCACGTGCCGTCGAAGGATTCGCTCATGCTTCTGCAGAAGAGCGATTGTGTTGTATCTATGGTGGACAACACGGTGTTGTTCTCCCCGGAAAGGTTCAAGGACGGGATGCGCCAAGGTGTTGTCGGGAATTATCCCGGTGCCGCGTTCGGACCCATGGCCGCGTGGCATGGCGGCGGCGCGCCCAGCGGGATGACGATCGAAGTTTCAGGCAATTCGCCGCTGCATGAAAACTGGTTCAGCCTGTCTCATCGCTTTCACCTGACCACGTTGATCGAGGTGCAGCCGCCTGAGGACGCCACCTGCCCAAACGCTTTCGCCGATCTGGAGCGGGGCCTTGTTCTTCGCTGAGCCGCGAGACCGAACGCGCGAGCGGGAAGTAAGCAGGTTCTTCCATTTCGACAAGCTCGGGTCAGATGATGCCGATGATACGAGCACAGGGCCCTACTGGTCGGGGCGGAGGGATTCGAACCCCCGGCCCTCTGCTCCCAAAGCAGATGCGCTACCAGGCTGCGCTACGCCCCGACTCCATCGATTGTATCGCTGCAGGAGGCTTTCCTTGAAGCAGCCGCAAGGCATTCCTCGAACCATTCGACTTCGATCATTCCGGACCGACGCCCGCTACAAGCCGCTGCGCTCCCGGTGCTCCCGGATACTGCCCTGGATGGTTAGCGCCAGCGCCAGTGCATCGCGCGCCGCCGCGCCCCTGACGCGTGGCACATCCCGGCACCGCACGCTGTTCAAAAATGCTTCAATCTCCAGCCGCAGTGGCTCGCCGGGCTCAGTGGGAATCTTGCGCAACGACAAGCCCTGCGAAGGATGCGCAGCATCGGTCGCGTCGTTTTTGCCCGCCGCAAACAGCGCCTCCAACTGCTGCATCGTAAGCGACGCCGCCGCGGTCACGTCGATCATCAGCAAATCCTGCCGGGCAAAGTCGAGCGACAGATACTGGTGCGGCTGAAAAAAGCGCAGTTTGCGCACCCGCTCCGTGGACACCCGTGACGCAGTGAAGTTCGCGACCGCGCCCGATTCGAACTCCACGCGCGCATTGGCAATGTCGACCTCGCGCGAGAGCACGGGCAGACCTACGGCGCGCACCTCACGAACGGGTGAGTTGGCCAGCGCCAGCACCACATCCAGGTCGTGAATCATCAGGTCCAGCACCACGTCTACATCCAGCGACCGCGGGGTGAAGACCGACAGCCGGTGCGCCTCAAAAAACATGGGGCGGTGCAGCAGCGGAAGCGCGGCCGTGACCGCTGGATTGAAACGCTCCAGGTGTCCCACCTGCACCAGGCGCCCATGTTCGGCCGCGGCAGCCAGGATGCGGTCCGCGTCCTCCAGCGACGGTGCGATCGGCTTCTCGATCAGCACGTCCAGCCCCGCTGCAAGCAGCGCCACGGCGGCGTCGGCGTGGTGGATCGTGGGAGTGCAGACGCTCGCGGCGTCCAGTTCCAGCCCCGCGGCAAGCATCTCCTCAACGCTGCGGTATCCCGGCACACCGTGCGCCAGCTCCGCGGATTCGCGCGCACCCGGGTTGGGATCGACCACGGCGGCGATCTCCACCGGCTCCCCCAGGCAGGTCAGGGCCTCATAAACGCGCAGGTGGTTGCGGCCGAACGCACCGCAGCCGATGACCGCGATGCGCAGTACTGGAACCGCGGCGCCGCTCAACGCAGCGCCTTTCCGGCCTGGACCGCCGGCCGCGACAGCAGCCCCGAGTGCACCGGACGCGTATCCACCACGGTCGCCGTGGCGGCACCGCCGGCGCGCAGCGTCCGATCGAAAAAGGCGAGCACCATGCCGGTGGTCTTCGTGTGCACAGTCTCGCGGTTCACGGTGGGCGGGTCCTGGCAAAACTGCGGGGCGAAGTTCACGCCCTCGGGCGTGCAGGTATCCAGAAAGGTGAAATGACCTGCCCCTTGCAGCACGGCAATCTTGGCCCCCGGCAGCCAGTTGGCAAAGCGCTCGGCATTGCTGGCCGGCGGTGCCAGCGTGTCTGCCGCGCCGGCGACCAGCGTCACGGGCACGTTCACATACGCAAACGAATCGGCGGAGTAGGCCTCGCCCAGCGGCGGCGCCATCGCAAACACCGCGCGAATGCGTGCATCGCGATGCGACTCATTCTCGTGCAGAAGAGCGTCCGCACTGGAGGCCCGCACCGCCGCCAGCAGATCCTCGGGCGTCCGCGCGTTGCTGACAGCCGGAATGCCGCACGTGGCTGCGCTGCGATGGCCCAGGCAGTAATCAAAAAAACGCTGCTGGTCTACCTGCGCCCCGGCCAATGCCAGCACCGTCTCGCTGCCCAGCGAGTAACCCACGGCGCCGATGCGGCTTGCGTCCACGTGCGCTCCAAAGGTTGCGTCCGCCAGCAGACCATCGATCGCGTCGGAAACATCAAGCGCTCGCTCGCCCCACAGCAGCGCACCTTCCGCCGTGTACGGTTCCAGCGTGTTGTTGCCGGGATGGTTCACGCCCAGTACCAGGTAACCGCGCCTGGCCAGTGCGGGCGCCAGCCAGCCGAACTGGTCGGCGCTGCCGCCCAGGCCGTGGCTCAGAACGACTAGCGGCAGTTTTGCCGCTCCGTGCGCCAGCGGCGCATTCGTGGCGGCGCTGCCAGCATGAAACAGCGGCGGCAGACCGGCGGGAGCGAACTCCTGCGGTGTTTCCGACGCCGACACATCGGCCGGGTACCACACCGTGCAGTGCAGCACGCCCGCCGCGGCACCGCGCCAGTTGCGGCTCCCACTGGGGTGCAGGTCCAGCGCATGTACGCCTGCATGAAAGCTGCCGGCGCGGGCTGTGTCAGCACTCGCTGCGCCGGCCCGCAGTAACGGGGCACACAGCAACGAAGCACACAGCAACCAACACGCCCGGCTTCGGTGCCGCAACCGGCCCAAACAACGGAGCATCTCCCTCCAGCGGGTCTCTCCAACCGTTCCCGCTTCAACCAACCCTGCCACGCCCAACGTTTCGTGCATCCCTTCCAGTTTAGGACGTGGGACAGGCAAACGGGTGAGGCACATGGCAGGCACTGACGCCGCGCCTGCTTTCTAACGTGAGCCGACAGCCCGCAGTGCCGCATGTGCCGCACAATACAAAGGCACATGACGCCACCGTCTGACCTCCGCACCGCCCTGCAGCAAACCGCGACCATGCTCGCCATGCGAAGCGACCTGCGCGACCGCGCACGGCAGGATGCGCCGCAGCTTGTCGAGTTGGCGACCGGGCTTTGTCGCGCGCAGCAATTGGCTTCACCGCATCGACTCTTAGGTCACGAAGAAGTGCAGGCGTTGCACACGCTGGTCCAACGACGCCTGCAAGCCGAGCCGATCCAGCACCTGCGCGGCTCGCAGGAGTTCTACGGCCGCGACTTCATCGTCTCGCCCGACGTGCTGATTCCTCGGCCTGAAACCGAGGACATCGTTGCCGCGGTTCTTGAAGCCACGCCGGACCGCAACACACCCCTGCGCATTGCAGACGTGGGAACCGGCTCCGGCATACTCGCGGTCACGCTCGCGCTGGAACTGCCGCTCAGCCTGGTGACCGGCTTTGAGATTTCACCTGCGGCGCTCGCAATTGCGCAGCGGAACGCGCATGCACTCGGCGCGGCCGATCGCGTACACCTCGTCGAATCGGACCTGCTCGCCGCGGCCAGCGACGGCGAGTGCTTCGACGTCATTGTGTCGAACCCGCCATACATCCCACTCACCGATGCACCCACACTTCATGCAGAGGTGCGTGACCATGAGCCTCACCTTGCGCTGTTTGCAGGCGAGGACGGCCACGACATCTATCGAAGGCTTATACCTGAGGCGCATTCGCACCTGCGACCAGGCGGATTGCTTCTGTTGGAGACAGGTGGACGCGTGGATCTGATCCATCGCATGTTGGCGGAGGGCTTTCATGATGCCGTCACGCGCCAAGATCTGCAGGGGATTGCGCGTATTGTCTCCGCCCGGCGAAACTAACAAGTCACGGCTGTATGTAAGGAGTTGTGTGCCCATCCGTCCCTGCTTCCTCGTTATCGATTCTGAGCACGCCAGCAGCATCTCCACGCGCAAGCTTGTGCTGGAAACTGCCAAGTACAACGTGATGACCGCGTATTCCTGCGAAGAAGCAGATGTGCTGCTCCAGAAATTTTCAAAAGTCAGCGCGGTCGTGATTAACGGGATAACGCTCGACGGCCGCGCCGTGCCTCTTTTGCAAACCCTGCGCGACTTGCCAGAGGTCAAGCTGGTCGTGGTCGGCGATGGTTTCACGCCCGAGGACACGCGGCAGCCTGACGTGATGGTTAAGAGCTTTGCCCCGCCCAAGTTGTTGAAAGCCCTGCAGCGCCTGTTTCCTGCAGAAACCCGGGAACTGCTGGACCATGAGGAAGAATTAGAGCGGGAAAATCCTTAGAGGCGCATTTCATCTGGCCGCTGAAGCCGTTCGTGGAACGGCTTACATGGATTGCAGGTGGAAGATCAGCGTGCCCCAGAACAGTTTGGCGCGAATCTGTACCGGAATGTGCCGCGCGTCATCGGTGTACCAGATGGTGATGGTGCCGCGATTCTTCACCACACCGGCATCCGCGGTCGGTTGCACGCGAATCGTGCTGAAGGTGCCCGCCGGTGTCTTCACTTCCTCGCGCGCTTCCACCTTGACCGTAACGCCCACGGTGCGCATCGCGTCCGCCAGCGGCAGGTGCAGGTCCTGGCCGATCTGCAGGTTCTGCGAACCGACATAGAAGATGCCCGACAGCGAATCAATCGAGCACGCCGGAATCTGGCCCTGCTGCTGCTTCGTGGTGCCCTTGACCAGGTTGCGCTCGGCCAACGCCTGCGTACCCAGCGCGCCGGGCGGACGACTCGGCGGCGCACCCGCACCTGGCGTAAAGACCAGCTCGCTCTGAATTCTGCGGCGGCCCTCCTGCGTCTGCTTGGTGAAGCCGCCTGAGCAGTTCGTCTGCGGGTTAAATGTGGACTGGAAGCGGTCGATGACCTGATAGATCATGTTGGTCGCGCCCACGGTGTCGGCCGTGGCTTGCACACGCGCAATGCCGCCCTGCTGGTCCAACTGAAACTGCACCCGGCCGGCCGTGAACACGCGCCAGTCGACAGTGTAGGTGAGCGTCTGATGCTGCGGATAACTGTAGCCCGGGGCCGGCGGCGACACCGGCGGCGCGGTGGCGGGCGGAATGCCCTCCCTCTGCGCGCGCACGACGGCTGCGGGCAGCAGGAACAAACACAGCAACGCGAGAAGTGGGGGCACGGCAAACCGGCTACGGCACAACAGCAACAAAACGCGTCTGGCCCCTTTCACGTGTGGGCGGGTGCAGCCGCGGTCGCCGCTAGTGCCCGGGAAGAATGCCATGCAGCCGCAGCAAAAGCAGCGTCAGCAGCACCGCATAGAGCAGCGTGGCCCCTACGGCTGAATTGTACTCGCGGTGTTTGCGATAGCGCTGCGAAGAAAAGCCCGCTGTCTGTGTTCCGGTACTCGTCCGTGCATGGCGAAACGGGCTGGGAAACAGCCGCGGCACGGCGCGCATGTACGCGGCGTACCCGGGAAAGCGGCGCAGCAGGAACTGCTCCTCCGACCAGATCACCGGCCCATAAATGGCAGCGAACAGTAGCAGAAATGCAAGCAACAGCCACACGTTTCGCCCGGCGCCGACGAAGCCCGCCGCCGCAAGCAGGCTGCCCAAATACAGTGGGTTCCGCGTCCAGGCATACGGTCCGGTCTGCGTGATCTCCGCGTTCTTGTTCACGTATCCGGCAGCGTAGCCACGCAGCCACAGCCCCGGCAGAACCAGCAGCAGCGACCACAGCAGCGACGCCGCCGAGGGCCGCGCAAACACCAGAAACGCGGCCGCGAACAGGAAGCCAAGCGGCACGCGAAACCGGCGCACCGCGCGCTCAGCCCAGCTTTTATCGGCGACCCAGCTTTCTTTCAAGCGTCAGCCGACCTTTCGCGGCGAATCGGTGCGCGCGAACGTCGCGGCAACACTTTATTATCGCGCCCTCTCACGTGATGCCCTGCCACATAGTCGCCCAGCCACGCACACAGTACCGTACCCCCACCTTAGCCGCGTTCTTTGCAGTGGAGGTGGGCCGGGCCGCTTAGCCTTCCGTACTTTGTGCTGACCGCACAACTGCGTGGAAGGCATCTAGTACCGCCTCTACTGAGAGTTGCGCCAGACCAGCTTCAGTCTGCCGGTGTCGGCGGTGGTCGGTCTTGCTCGACGGGTCACGCAGGTTCACAGCACGCGCATGCCGCGGCCCCGTGCGCTCGGGTGCAGTCGGCCCGAACAGGCCGACGGCTGGCACGCCCAGTGCGGCGGCAAGATGCAATGGCCCCGTGTCGCCGGCGATGACGGCCTTCACCTCACGCGTGGCGGCGATCAGTTGTGGCAGCGTCGCCGGCAACGTCACCACGTTCCACGACAATGCCCTGTCGCGGTCGCGGGAAAGCAGGACCGTCTGCAGCGTGACCGGGTCGGCCTCACCCGGAGCGGTGTTCAGCAGTACGCAGTAGCCGCTGGCAGCCAACTCAATAGCAAGTTCGGCAAACCTCGCGGGCGGCCATTCCTTTGCGCCCCAGCCCGCCGTTGCGGCAAGCAGAACGGGACCCCGGTCGCCGTACAACGCGCCGCGCCGCTCCCCCCACCAGGCCTCCGCAGCCGCATCGCGCGGCAGCACAGCAATGCCACCCTGCTTAGCAGAGCGATGCTCCTCTTCCGTTCCGGTGGAAGCGGTGTTCCCATCCACGTCGCGAGCAGTTCGCATCGCGCTCTCTATCAATTCCCATGCCTGGTCCGTCACGTGGATCGAGCGCAGCGGCACCCTGCTTCGATACAGATGCCGGGCGATTCGCTCGCGCGGCGTCGCGCTGCCGACCACGTATCTCGCGCCGCTCATGCGTGCGATCACGGCAGAGCGCAACGTGCCCTGCAGGTCTATCGCAAGGTCATACCGCGATCCGCGAAATCCACGGCGCAGCGCCGCGATGCTCCGCGCCGTTTCCAGCGAAAGCGGCCGCTTGTTCCACTGCTTCGCCTCAACCAGGTGTACGGCGTCAACCAGCGGCATGCGGTCGGGGTCGCGTGCGGTCGCGCCCTCCGCCCGCAGCAGCGGTGCCCATCGCGGCTCAACGGCCCAGCCGAGATGCGCCTCCGGCAACGCTTCCCGCAGCTTCGCCACGGCAGGCAGCGCATGCAGCACATCGCCCATCGCTCCCACGCGCACAATCAGGATGCGCGGTGCTGTGTTCGCCGCGACCTCGCCTGCGGCGCTCATCGCGGCCGCCCGCCCAGCGTCGTTCCCGGCTTCGGACCAACAATGTGCTGCCCCAGCCGCGTGCGTTCGCGCAGCAACTGCCGCAGGTCCTCCGCGCATCGTTCACGATCCACCAACGTGACCACCGCATCCGCCACCGCAAGAACGCCATGCGCGCGCAATGCCGCTAGCATCAAATCGTCCAGTTTCACCGCATCCTTCGATGTGGTCACAAACCCATCCGCCCCGCTCTGCCGCGCCTGCTGTACCAGCGCGTCCACATCGGTCTGCGTGTAGCGGTGGTGATCGCGAAATCGCTTCGTTGCCGCGGCATGCACGCCGCGGCATTCCAGTGCCAGCTCAAAGTCAGCTGGCCGCGCAATGCCGCTGAATACCAGCGGCCGCGCTGGCATCGCGGCGGGAAGCGTCATGCGGCGATAGATCTCCCAGATGCGAACGACGCGCGTCGCCCGGTCCAGGGCCGTTCCCAACGCGTGTTTCAGCGACTCCGATTCGCCTGCGCGCAGCACCACAATGTCGGCGCGACGCAGTGCCGTCATCGGTTCCCGCAGGTTGCCCGCAGGCAGCACGTGATCCCGCGCGTCCTCTTCGGTCAGCAGGACGATGTCCACAGTACGCGCGAGGCGGCGGTGCGCAAAGCCGTCATCCAGCAGATGCACACCGCGGTGAAAATCGGGAAGCTCCATTTCGGCACGCAAGCCTGCCGCATGCCGCTCCGCCCCCACATACACCGGGGCGCCCAGCGTGCGCGCCAGCAGCAGCGGCTCGTCCCCGAACTCCGCCGCCGTACCCTGCGGATCCACGCGCAACACGCCTTTCGTCGTTCGTCCATACCCGCGCGACAGCACGTCAGGAGCGTAGCCCAGTTCCCGCATCAGGGTTGCCAGCGCGATCAGGAACGGCGTCTTTCCAGAGCCGCCCGCAGATAAGCCGCCGACGCTGATCACCGTGTCGCGCAGCTCACGGGCAGCGTCGCGGTTGCGATCGAAGTGCCAGTTCTTGACCGCAAGGCCGGCGCGGTACAACGGCACCAGCGGCAGCAGCAGCGGACGTCGCGCGCTCATGGGCGCCCGCTCTCGGCGCCGCCCCGCGCCAGTGGCACCAGCGCCAGCACCGTGCGCTCCGTTGCGCCGCGCTGCGACGCACAAAAGGCCCGGGCGCGCTCACCGGAAGCGGCCACATCGGCCTCCGCTGCAAGACAATCGGAGAACCACAGCGCCAGTTCGCCGTCCTCTACGATCGTGATGGCCTGTTGCGCGCGCATCGCATCGACCATCGCGCGAAAGTTCTCAAAGTGCGACCCCATCGCGACCGGCACGCCAAACTGCGCGGCCTCCAGCGGGTTGTGGCCGCCCTTTGCAACAAGGCTGCCGCCCACGAACGCTCCCGCGCCCAGGGCGTACAGCGGCGCCAGTTCACCAACGGTGTCGACCAGCAGCACGGCTTTGTCCGCAATCGGCCGTGGGTCGCCGCGCCACTGGCTCAACAGGACAGCGTTCAGGCCAACTCGCTGCATCAGCCCGGCAACAGCACCGCTGCGCTCCGGGTGGCGCGGTGCCAGCACAAGCACCGTGGGCGAATGCTCCGTGTCCGCAACCACCGCGAACGCCTCGGCCACGGCAGCCTCTTCGCTCTCGTGCGTGCTGCCCGCCACCAGAACGCGCGCACCCGGCGTCAAATGTGCGCGGACCTGTTGCGAAAGCGGCGAATCAGGATCTGTTGCGATGTCGTACTTCAAATTCCCGCTGACCACCACGCGGTCTGCCGGCACGCCAATCTGCTGCCAGCGCGCTGCATCCTGCTCGCTTTGCGCCAGCAGCAACGATAGCTTGCGCAACAGCGGCCGCCACAGCATTCGCAATGCACGGTAGCGCGGCAGCGATCGGTCGCTCACGCGCGCATTGGCCACCGCGACCGGCACAGCCGCGCGGGCACATTCGTCCAGCATGCGCGGCCACAGCTCACTTTCCATCAGCAGCAGCAGTGACGGCCGCAGCGCCCGCAGGCAGGGGCGCACCGCAAAGGCAAAGTCCAGCGGATACAGGAAGACGCGGTCAGCGCCGAAGCGTTCGCGAGCAACCTCTTGCCCGCTTGGCGTGGTCGTGCTGACCACGACCGCATAGCCCGGCAGCGCCGCTTCCAGTTCGCGCACCAGCCGCTCGGCGGCCAGCGTTTCGCCCACGCTGACGGCGTGTACCCAAACGGTAGGCCGGCCCGCCACGAACGCGGCGACCCGCTCTGGCACCCCGCCCAGCCGCTCGCGCAAACCTCGCCGGTAGCGTCGCTGCCGCAGCATGCGCCAGCCCCAAACCGGGGAGCTCAGCGCCAGCGCAAGCAACAATGCAAACGAGTACAGGATCATCGAAGTGACTGCCTCACTGTATCGTCTCCGAGCACCTTCTCCGGCGTCTAATAAGCGTATGCGCCTGCTTCCCTACACCTCACGAGCGATCGCCTTTGCCGCCGTCTTGTGCGCCGTGCCCGCGCTGCACGCCGCCAAAAAGGCGCCGCCCGCGCCCGACGCCAGCACCGTGGCTGCCCGCGATACACATGAGAAAGACAAGGTCACCGTCGCGGCGGAACCGTTTGACACACGGGGCAAGGCAGACTTCTTCCGCAACGACTATGTGGGTCACAGCATTCTGCCCATTCGCCTGTTCGTCAAGAACGACAGCGACACGCCGCTCGACCTGAGCGATGTTCGCATCCAGTTCATCGCAGCCGACGGCACAAAGCTGCCAGCCGCCACGCCCGACGAACTGAATCGCCGGCTTTTCCGCTTCAAAGACATCCAGCCGCGCCACATTCCCGGCACGCCGATCACGTATCACTCCACGCCCGTGGACAAGAAGATCCTGGATGACGACAAGGACTTCAGTTTCACCGAAACCACGGTCGCGCCGCACGCCACGGCAACGGGCTTTCTGTTTTACGACACGCGCGACCTGGACGACCCCGTCCTGCGCCACGCGGAGATCTACCTGAAGCAGGCGCACTTCGCGGATGCAAAACACACCGAGCTGTTCGCCTTTTCCGTGCCGCTGGAAAAGTATGTCGATGCCGAGAAGGCAGCCAAAGCCGCTGCCGCGAAGGACAGCCCGGCCCAGGACACCGATGGCATCCACGGTACCTCCGCGAAGCAGCAGAACGGTAAATTCTGAGCATGAACGCGTTCCGCCTTCGCGATGCGACACCCGCCGACGTGCCAGAGATCGCCGCGCTCATCCGCGAGCTTGCGCTGTATGAACACGAGCCAGATGCCGCCAAGGCGACCGAGACCGACCTGCTGCGCGACGGCTTCGGACCGGAGCCGTATTTTCGCTGCCTGATGCTGGAAGCAGAGACGGACAGCGGACACGCGGTTGCTGGCTTTTCCTTGTACTTCTTTCAGTACTCCACCTGGGAGGGACGGCCGTCGCTTTACCTGGAAGACCTGTTCGTCCGGCCCGAGTACCGCGGCCGCGGCTTCGGCAAGGCGCTGCTGCAGCGGCTGGCGCAAATCGCGGTGGAGCGCGGCTGCACGCGCTTTCAATGGGAGTGCCTGGACTGGAACACGCCATCACTCGGGTTTTACGAAAGCATGGGCGCGAGCGTGCTGCGCGAGTGGCTAAACCTGCGGCTTACCGGCGATGCACTCGCGCGGCTCGCCGCAGGCGTTGAAGCGAGGCACGAGCTTTAGCTCGCGCTCTCGTGACCCGCAGAACTGGTTAGTGTCTAAACCCGGTATCACTGAAAACTTGTCATTTCGACCGAAGCTCCACAGCTTCACCGTGGGGCGCAGCGGAGAAACCCGCATTTTCTGCCCGCGCCCACAAACGTTGCTGGCGTGAACACTCACCACCCAATCCCCAAGCCACTACAACGGCGGCTGTCCGTTCGACGCGGTCAGGCCCCCGTCTACCGGCAGATTCACGCCCGTGACGAAGTGCGCAGCTTCGCTTGCCAGAAACAGAATCGGCCCGGCGATGTCGGCCGGCTCCGCGCCGCGGCCCAGCGGAATGCGTTCCTCAAACTTCTTGATCAGCTTGGGATTTGCCTTCATCGCCCGCGTCATGGCGGTGTAGACCAGCGACGGATTCACCGCGTTCACGCGGACGTCGTGCTTCGCCTCATCCAGCGCCAGCGCGCGCGTGAAGTTGGTAATGGCGCCCTTCGCCGCGTTGTAGAACGAGTGATTCCAATCGCCGCCCAGGCCCGAAACGCTCGACACGTTGACGACGCAGCCCTTGGACTTGCGCAGGTGCGGAATGGCGAAACGGATCATGTAAAAGTAACCGTTCAAGTCGGTTCCCATGATCCGCGTCCACTCCTTCAGGCTGCCCTCATCCACGGCGCCCATGTGGTCCACACCGGCGTCGTTCACCAGCACGTCCAGCCGCCCGAACTTTTTGACGGCGTCCTTGACTAGGTCTTCGCAGTCGTCCGGATCGCTCGTATTCATCACGCGGGCCATGCCGCGGCTCTCGCCCAGCTCTTCAGTCAGCTTCTTTAATCCGGATTTGTCTTTGTCGGCCAGCACCAGGGTGGCGCCTGCCTTGGCAAAAGCGCGCGCGGCGGCCTCACCGATGCCCGAACCGGCACCGGTGACCAGAACGATCTTGTCTTGAAAGGAATACATGTCTTGCCCTCACACGGTGGGATGCACCGAACAGGGCAAGACAGTGCGTCCTTGCGCGGCATGGCGCTTACCAGCCGTATGGGCGACGGTAATAGCCGTACGGATAGACGTAGTACGACCCGTAATTGGGCTGCCACGAGTACCCGTTCCAGACATAGCCGTAGCTCGCAGCGCCGTATGGACCGTAGCCGCGGTAATACGGATAGCCCCAGCACGGGCCGTAGCCATACCAGCGGCGGCGATGTAGAAGGAAAAGGACGACCAGAATGGCAAGCAGCATGGCACATGCTCCAGCGCGCGACGTTAACGCAACAGAAAATACGCAGACGTTCGTGAAATGGTTCCTTCAGCGCGAGCAAGCACCGCATCTGCTGAGCGGAACGCCACGGCAGCACCCGCGCTGAAGGAGGGAAATCTGCACGGGTTCGGAAAGCACATCCGGCAACGACGTAAAAAGTATCCGCGCTAAGCTGCTTACGGCTTGGCGCGAAAGCTTGCCTCGAACTCGGCGCACAGCTACGCTGATCATGGCAGAAGATCGTTGAGAGGGCGAGCGTATGAGTTCCGCAGTTGAATCCATCAGCGTTGATCTTCCTCCGCGGATGCTGGCTGAGGTGCGCGCCGTGGTCGAGACAGGCGAGTACGCGTCCTCAAACGAGGTGATACGAGACGCCTTGCGTGAATGGGCTCAGAACCGCAAGGTGCAGGCACCCGATCTGGATGAGCTGCGACGTCTCTGGTCCGAGGCTCGCGACAGCAGAAAACCGGGTATCCCGGCCGATCAGGTTTTGGAACGCTTGGAGCAGAAATATCAGTCCATGTCGGTCGAGCAGGCGCGGTCGGGTAAGCAGGCTTGAGAGGAAGCCCAATAAACGCCGGTCGATTGCCCACATCGATAGAACATGTATTTGGCCCTGGAGCCAATCATGCTTGAGCTCTCAGAGTATGTAGAGAGCGATCTGGAAGCGATAGGCGATTGGATCGCGGAAGGCAGCCCGGAACGGGCCGTGAGCTTCGTTCGCGAGATTCGCGAGGAGTTTGCTCGCATCGGTTCGCAGCCTCACCTGTTTCGTTTGCGCCCGGAAATCGGTAATGGTGTGCGGCTTGCAGTAAAAGGCAGCTACGTTATCCTGTTTTGGATTGATGAAGATACCGTTCGCATCGAGCGCGTCATCCACGGAAGCCGAAACCTTTCCGAGCGTTTGCGATGAAGAAAATACACGTCATCGGTGGCGGACTGGCCGGGCCGGAGGCAGCGCTGCAGGCGGCGCTGGCCGGGTGCGAGGTAACGCTGTTTGAAATGCGGCCGCACCGCTCGACCGAGGCGCATCAGACCGCGGACTTTGCCGAGCTGGTCTGCTCGAACTCGCTGAAGAGCGAAAGCGAAAACACCGCGCCCTGGCTCCTGAAGCAGGAGATGCGGGTCGCCGGATGCGTTCTGCTACAGGAGGCGGACGCCTGCGCCGTGCCGGCGGGGCACGCGCTTGCCGTCGATCGGGTCCACTTTTCGCGGCGTGTGGCAGAGCGCATTGCCGCGGAGCCGGGCATCACGGTCATGCGCGAAGAGGTCACGCGGATCGACGAAGATGCGGAGCACTTGACGATGCTGGCCACCGGACCGTTGACCTCGCCGGCGCTGGCGGCGGAATTGCAGCGCCTGACGGGGACCGAGCACCTGAGCTTCTACGACTCCATCGCGCCGGTGGTGGACGCCACGACGATCGACATGGAGCGCGTGTACTTTGCGGCGCGCTGGGACAAGGGCACGGCGGACTACATCAACTGCCCGTTTACCCGCGAGGAGTACGGCCGTTTCTATGACGCCCTGGTCGCCGCGCACGAGGTGGAGGCGAAGGCGTGGGAGCGGCTCGACTACTTCGAAGGCTGCCTGCCGATTGAAGAACTGGCGCGGCGCGGGCGCGACACGCTCCGGTTTGGCTGCATGAAGCCGGTGGGGCTGCGCGATCCGCGCACCGGCCAAACGCCGTATGCCGTGGTGCAGCTGCGGCAGGAGAACCTGCGCGCGGACAGCTACAACCTGGTCGGCTTCCAGAACCACATCCGGTTCGGCGACCAGAAGACGGTGCTGCGGCTGATTCCCGGGCTGGAGAACGCCGAATTTCTGCGCTACGGGCAGATTCACCGGAATACGTACCTTCATTCGCCGTCGCTGTTGACGGAAACGCTGCAGCTGCGGGCGCACCCGAACGTGTTCGTCGCCGGGCAGTTGAGCGGCGTGGAAGGCTACACCGAGTCGATCGCCGGCGGCATGCTGGCGGGGCGGTATGCGGCGGCGGTTGCGCGTGGCGAGCAGCCGGTTGCTGCGCCGCGGTTGAGCGCGAACGGATCGCTGGTGCACTACATTACGCATGCAGATGCGAAGCGGTTTCAGCCGGCGAACATCACGTTTGACCTTCTGCCGCCGCTCGAGGAAGAGTTGCGGCGCAAGGTGCGCGATAAGAAGGAGCGGCACCGCATCCAGTGCGAGCGCGGCCTGGCGGCGTGGCAGGAGTGGATGGTGGGTGACCCCCCTCCCCGTTAAAAATGTAAGTTCCTCTTTCGCAAAGACTTAGCTGTTTGCCGCCCGCCCAAGTTCTTCGTGGAGAAGAACTTGGGCGTAAGTTCCTCTTCTCGCAGAAGTTAGGAGCTGTTTGTGGTTTTCAGACGCGACGGGCGGCCCCTGTTTTTTCGCGCTGTTTCTATTGTAAGAAGTTTGCAGGGAAACCGTGCCACAGGTAAGTGTTTGCAAATAATGAGCTTAGCTGATAGAGGGGCTTGACAGGAATTTCAATCGAACGCGCGGCACCAATCCTCGGGCCGCGGTGTCTTTACTGCAAGCACCCGAGGAGCGCCGCATGCCGCCAAAGCCGTTGCCGTTTGATCTGCTGATTCCAGCACCGTGCGGAGAAGACTGGAATGCGATGGGCGAGGGTGGACCGGCGCGCCGGCACTGCCAGCGCTGCAACTCCGACGTGGTGGACGTGTCCCTGCTGACCGGGGCGCAGCTGCGCACGCTGGTGGAGCGGACTGCTGGGAACTTTTGTGCACGCGTGACACGGCTGCCAGATGGCGGGATGCTGCTTTCGGAGCCGCCGCCGAGCATTTCGGGCACCGCCTCGATGTGGCGTGCACCGGCGTTGGCGGGAGCCGTGCTGGCCGGGACTGCGCTGCCGCTGCTGGCGCAGGCGCACGGTGCGCCGAATGCTCATCCGGCGTTGCCCGCCATCTCGTGTGCGGAGGTGACCGCGCTGAAGCGGGGCGGCGGTTTGCCGGCCGAAGGTGCGATGGCCGCACTCGCGCAAGCGCCCGCGCCTGCACCGCCGCCGCAGCGCGAAGGGGGAGCCGCCACCATGGGCAAGATTGCGGTACCGCTGGTGCCGGTTGGCGGCGTGGTGCGCCTGCCGCGCAGCCGCACGGTGCGCAACGGCCTTTTAGAGGTTTACAACACACAGCGATTCTCAAAATCGCTGGATATCAAGCCGGACGGCAGTTTTGCCGGTGCGCTGCCACCTGGAAAGTACTGGTTGCGTGCGGAGGTGCGTGGGGATGACGGCGAACTGTATGCGGCGGTAGACGGGATCACGTTGCTGGTGAAGGCCGTGAGGCACGACATGATGCTGCAGGGGCCGGTGATGGTGACGGCGGGAGCGCCCGCGGTAGCACCGACGGCAAAATCCGGGCGGCGCTGACCGCAGCGCGAGCAACCAACCACGGCCGGTTCACATATCTTGTGTGCACGGCTGTTAGGGAGGAGTTGCGATGCGCGTTTACTCCGCAAGTGAAGCGATAGGACCGGCCTGGGAGCACACCAAGGCGCTGATGTGGCAGGACCGCCGGTGGGGGCGGCTTCTGAAACTGTCACTGGTGGCGTTCGGTGCGGAGCTGGGGACGAGCTTCAATTTCAACGTGAACTTTGGCAATGGCGCCAACAACGATCGCGTGGCGGCATCGATTTTGGTAGCCATCGCGGCCGTGGCACTGTTCTTCGGTTTGCTGTTTTTTGTGGTGTTCCTCTACCTGGGGTCGCGACTGCAACTGGCACAATTCGACATCCTGGTGCTGCGCGACTCGATGGTGGGGCCGGCGTGGGCGCGGCACGGGCGCCAGACGTGGCGGTGGGCCGGGCTGAAGGTGACGATCATGATCGGCGTGCTGGTCGTGCTTCTGCCGCTGCTGATTCCGGCGATTCCAATCTTTGTTGCATTTCTGAAGGCGGCGCGGCCGGTTGCGGGTGCGCCGGGTCACTTTCCAACGCTGAACTGGCCGGTGTTGCTGGTGGCCTTTGCGGAGGTGTTCGCGATTGCGCTGTTGGCGATCATGCTGATCCGGTTTGTGACGGCGCTGGTGCTGCCCGGGGTGGCGATGGAAGACTTGCGGTTTGGCGCGGCGCTACGGCGGGGCTGGCAGATCTTCCGGGCGGATGTGCCAGGCATGCTGGGGTTCGCAATTTTGCAGCCGGTGTTTCTGTTTCTGTTGGGGCTGGGCTTGATCGCTGCGCTATTACTTGTGCTGATGGTGCTGCTGCTGCCGTTCGGCCTGGTCGGGGCTTTGTTGTGGACCTTTGTCCACACGTCTGGCACGGCGGCGTGGGTGCTGCTGGGAATTCTGGGAGTGATTGCGCTGTTTGTGGTGGGGGCGATCTGGACGGTGCTGTATGTGGCGTCGGCCGGCACGCTGCTGATGTTTGCGCGGGCGTGGAGTTTGTACTTCCTGGGTGGGCGGTACCCGCTGCTGGGGCAGTACCTGCAGCCGTCGCCGGCGGTGCCGGTGTGGACGCCGCCGCCCTCGCTGCCAGGGGACGAGGACGGCGGTGGCGGGCCGGGGTTTCCGGCGGACCCGGCGCTGGCGTAGGGGCAGGACGGAAGCCCTTCTCCTGTAGGCGATTCAGGCCGAAAGGAATCTGCTTTCCGCGGTCTAAGACCTGTTCTGATGGGCGAAGCGGCTGGCGAGCGGGTTGATACAGAAAGCTTCTCTGAGAGGTTCTATGAATCGGGCCACTCTTTACTTGTTGATGGCGATCGTCTGCGGCTGCCTTTGCAGCATGAGGAATCTTCGCGCGCAATCCGATCCTGCTTTCAGCCTACGGGTAAAAACTGGAGAAAGCGTGTTCCATATCGGTGAACGTATTCCTCTGGAACTCAGCTTCTCTTCCACTTCCGTCAACCGGTACGAGATCAACCTGGCGCGCTACGACCGCAGCGGAAGGATGCAGTCCGAGCAGTTCGATGTAAGTCCGCGACAGGGGTGGGCGGATCCTCTCGACGCGTACTTTGCGAACGGTTACGCAGGCGGTGGAATCAGCAGCTCCGTAGCGCTTTCGAGTACCACTGAGCTGATCGATTTGGACCTGAACGAATGGGTTCGCTTCGACCAGCCTGGAGACTACGACGTGAGGGTGAGAAGTTACAGAGTGTCTGAGCCCGGGAAGCCTGGCACGGTAGAGCTCCGGTCGAATGCTCTGAAAGTTCACATCGCGCCGGTAACTTCGGAAGAGCAAGAGCTCCGGCTGAAGACCGCTCTGACGGCCCTGCGCGCAACACCTGCGACTCAAGGCATGACCCCTGAAGCACGGACAAACGCCATCGCGGACATCCGTTTTCTGCGCAGCAAGGAAGCGATCGAAGTTATGGCAGCAGGGATACGTGATGACCGGCAGGATGAGCTCTACGCATACTCCTTTGGGCTGATCGGACTTCCCAAGTCCTTGCGCGATGAGGCCGTCCATGCGATGCAGGTTGAGATCGACGATCCAAACTTTCCCATTTCGAGTTGGTTCCTCACCGTCGAAGCGCAGCTTCTAAACAACGACGAGAGCGCCTCCGGCAGGGAGGATTCGGCCCGCTTTCGAGAGCTTGCCTGGCACAAGTGCTTAGCCTCGCTCTCTGGCAAGAGCGGCAAAGCTCTCGCGATCACGGCGGAAACGCTCCTCAGCCAGCCACCAGGCAGGCTTGACGTTCAGGAGAAAGCGCAACTCGGCTCCATTCTCTCCAGAGCCTTCCTGAACCTTTCCCCGGAGCGGCAATCGGCTGCCTTGCTGTTCCATTGGGATTTGCTGCGATCCGATGCGATGGAGCCGACTCTACGGAAGCTGGCTGAGCTGCCGCTGGACGATCCCGCCAACAATCTATCCACAGTTTATGCAACAAGAGAACTCAAGGCTGTCGCCCTTTCGCGCTGGTACAACCTCGATCCCGACGAAGCAACCAGAGTCGCTATGCAGCAAGTCGGCTCCGCCTCACCCTCTTTGACAGAGAAGGATCTATTTTTCTTAGGGGATCAGAAGATGCCACAGTTCGAGACTGTCTGGGCTGATGCGCTGCTGAAGGAAACGAGCTACACCAGAGAGACAGCTCTGGCGGGGCTTCTTGCTCGTTTCGGGACCGGATCTGCGCTTCCTTCGGTGCGTGAAAAACTCTCAAGGAACGTTGGGCGTTGGGCGTGTGCACCCCAAAGTGCAGCGTTGGCCTATGTTGTCGAGTTCGCCCCAGAGCAGGCAAAGGGGCTTCTGCAACGGGCAGTGGCGGCGAGAGGTGGAGAAAACTCTGCCTGCAATCACTCCGTGTTTCAGGATGTCGCAACGTACACGTCTGGTCCTGTGGTTACCGATGTCGCCATGGAAGCAGTCGACGACCCGGACCCTCAGGTTGCCATGGATGCCCTAATTTACCTGATGTATTACGGAGACAAGCGAGCCAAAGAGCCGATCTGGAACCGTTACCTGCGGTGGTCTGACACCTGGAGCGGAAAAGCGGCTGCTCTTGAGGCACGGAGGCCAGGGGAAATGGTGGGCAACTGGGAGCAGCGAGGTTTCGGGGAAAACCTAGCTACCGCACTTATCGCGAACCAAGCCTGGCTTGCCGACCAGGAATTCATCTCCCAGGTTTTGAATCGGTGCGTTGGAGAGCAGATGTGCACACGATTAAAGCAACTCGCTGCTTTGTCAAATGCACCCTACCGGGTGAGACTCTACCGTTCCGGCCGGAGGGAAAATCACACGATCGCTCAATACACCGAGAAGAGTGAAGCTCTCTTGCGGGCCAAAATAGCGCAGTTCCCACGCGGTACAAGCTTCGTGCTGGTGTCAGACGCGTTTCCGTCCGAGGAGCAAACGACTTTAGAAATTCATGCCAAAGCACTCTTCGATGAACTGGGCATGTTTCTCGTTGTTGCTCGCCAATAGCAAAGTCCTGTTGTCGAACAACGTCCGACGCTAGAACGAGCGTCGCGTTTTGCTGCCGACAAAGCCGAAGCGCCGCGACAGGGGCGGAA
This sequence comes from Terriglobus sp., assembly GCF_965201105.1. Taxonomy (GTDB): domain Bacteria; phylum Acidobacteriota; class Terriglobia; order Terriglobales; family Acidobacteriaceae; genus Terriglobus. The sequence goes on along the minus strand of NZ_OZ241741.1, from coordinate 3,505,692 downwards.
CGCTCCATTTGTAGTGTGGGAAGCACGTTCGCCTGCAGACGAACGTGCTTGCCGCATCAGGCCGTGACCAGTTCCCTGGCCTTTTGCTGGAGCGGTTCCAGGAACTGCTCTTCGGTCTGGCCCTTGTGCGGGTACATGCTGACGCCACCCGCGTCGAGGAAGGTGACGTCGGTGATGCCGAGGAAGCCGAGGATCGTCCTGAGGTACGGCGTGGCGTTGTCCAGTGCGTGCATCGGGCTGCTTTCGCTGTAGTCGCCGCCCTTGGCCAGGATGATGACGGCTTTCTTGCCGTGAACCTTGCCCTGAGGTGCGCCGTTCACATACGCAAAGGTTCTGCCGGCGCGGACGAGGTGGTCAATCCAGGCCTTGAGCACGGCAGGGATGCTGAAGTTATAGAGCGGCGAGGTGATCAGGATGGTGTCGGCGGCCTCCACCTCCGCGATGATTTCGTCGCTGAGCTTCAGGGCGGCCTTGTGGGCATCGGTTTGCTGGTCGGGCGGAGTATAGACGCTTTGGATCCACTGGATATCGACATACGTGGGCTGCTGGAAGGCGAGGTCACGCGTGGTAACGGTGCTGCCGGAGTGCGCGGCCTTCCATCCGTCGGTGTACGTGTCGCCGAGGCGGCGGGAGACGGACGCGTTGCCGCGCGGGCTGCTGTCGATGCGAAGAAGTGATGCCATGGATGGTGCTCCTGAGGTGAGTTCGGTTGGGTCCGATACCCTTCGATGTCGAACTATCTGCTTGGATGACTGGTTCGGGAATGGAGGTTCAGGAAAAGGTGGAAATGTTCGCGGCGTGCAAGGTGGTGCCTGCATGAACTGCGAAATGCGGGTTTCTCCGCTGCGGTCCAACGGTGAAGCTGTTGAACCTCCGGTCGAAATGACAATGGGGGTGGGACAGTGCGTGCGGGAGGCGCGCCGGATTCGGCCAGCTGCGAAGGACGCTAGGCGGATCTGAGGTTGGGGCCGATGGCGAGGACGAAGTAGCGGGCGGTGGTGGTGCCGGTGTTGCGCATGCCGTGTAGAACGTTGGAGGCGGCGTAGAGGATGTCGCCGGGGCCGGCGGGGTGGCGAGTGCCGTCGATGAGCCAGTCGACTTGCCCTTCACGAATAAAGAGGAACTCGTCGTGCTCATGCTGGTGAGGCGGGTGCGGTTCGTGGCCGGGAAGCAGTGTGCTGTTGTGGAGCTCGACACCTTCGCCGGTGGGCAGGGTGCCGTGGGTGACGGCCTGGGACGAGCCGATGGCGCTGTTTCGGATGGGGAGCTTGCCGGCGCTGAAGATCGTGTTGTCCTGGAGCAGGGCCGTGCCGCTGGGCGTGCCAGAGCCGCTGGGTGCGTGGTTGGCAGCCTCGCCGTCGACGTGCTGCTGCGGCTGCTGCGCGGTGGCGTCAGAGAACTGCGACAGGGCGGCGAACGCGGTGAGGGAAAGACAGAGATCGCGACGGCTGGTCATAGGTCGGCAGGATACATGGCCGGTTGCGAACTCGTCCTGGGCGGGTCGCAACTTCTTCGGGGCCGGTTGGATTAGATCGCGGCGGCGCCTCCGGTAAAGGTGAGTGGAAGGTGGAGCCACTCGATGGGGCTGCAGTTGTCGGCGGCGACGGTGAAGGGTGCGGCGGTGTGGACGCCAGTGGCGCCGAGGTGGGTGTGTTGCGCGCGCAGGGCCTCACCGACTTTGCGGCGGACCTGCATGCGGCTGGTCAGGTTTTCGGCCCTGGCGAGGATCAGAAAGCCTTCGCCGCAGACGGGGCAGCGCAGGTCGCTGTAGGTGTGCGAGAGCAGGCAGGTAATAGACATGGGAGAAGCCTCCAGAGGAGAAAGTGTTGCAACAATTGCTATCTTCGGTCTGGCGGGCGGGCGTTGCCATGCCACTTCCGCGTTCAAGGATTGCAACTTCGCTGGATGGTGCTGTAGCCCGGTGCCGGGTTGGCATGCCACCTCCGTGTACGGCTTTGCTGCGAAAGAGCACAGGGGCGCAGGCAACCGCGCCGTAGCAGAGCCAAGTATTCTGTGGATGTGAGCGAGCCAATGATTCAGATCACGCTGCCGGATGGCAGCACGCGCGATGTGCCGCAGGGCACGACGCCGTTTCAGATTGCGCAAAGCATTTCGCCGCGGCTGGCCGAGGCCGTGGTGGTGGCGAAGATTCGGGTGTCGGGTGGTGCGGGGACGACCGAAGGGGCCGAGGAGCAGACCGACGCGCCACATGGCGGGGCGCAGACCGAAGAGGCGATGTACGGCGATGTGGCGACGGCGGAGCGCGTGGTGGACCTGGCCGAGCCGCTGCACGAGTCGGTACAGCTTTGGCTGCTGAAGGAGACCGACCCGGAGGCGCTGCGGGTGGTGCGGCACTCGGCCGCGCACGTGATGGCGACGGCGATCACGGAGCTGTTTCCGGAGGTGAAGCTGGGCCACGGGCCGGCGACGGATTACGGGTTTTTCTACGACATTCTGCGGCCGACACCGTTTACGCCGGAGGACCTGATCGCGATCGAGGCGCGGATGGCGGAGGTGGTGGCGCGGAATGAGCCGTTCCGGCATGAGTGGATCGGGCATGAGGAGGCGCTGCGCGGGTACCAGGAGCAGGGCGACTTCATGAAGGTGCACTTTGTGTCGAAGTTCACCAAAGCCGGCGAGAATGTGAGCTTCTATCGCAACGGCGAGTTCCTGGACTTTTGCCGGGGGCCGCACGTGCCGTCGACAGGACGGGTGCGCGCGTTCAAGGTGATGAGTCTGGCGGGTGCGTACTGGCTGGGCGATGAGAAGAATCCGCAGCTGCAGCGGCTGTATGGCACGGCGTTTTTTCAGAAGAAGGAGCTGGACGCGCATTTCAAGCACCTGGAGGAGATCAAGGCGCGCGACCATCGCGTTCTGGGCAAGCAATTGGACCTGTTCAGTATTCAGGAGATCGCGGGCGCGGGGCTGATCTTCTGGCATCCCAAGGGCGCCATCGTCCGCAAGGAGATGGAGGACTGGATGAAATCCGAGTGCCTGCGGCGCGGGTACGACCTGGTGGTGACGCCTCACGTGATGCGGCGCGAGCTTTGGAAGATCAGCGGCCACGAGGGCTTTTACGGCGACAATATGTATTCGCCGATGGAGCTGGATGATGCGGAGTACCGGCTGAAGCCGATGAACTGCCCGGGCCACATTCTGATCTACAAGAACTCGCCGAAGAGCTATCGGGATTTGCCGGTGCGGTATGCGGAGCTGGGCAATGTGTACCGGTACGAGCGGTCGGGGACCATGCACGGGCTGCTGCGGGTGCGCGGGTTTACGCAGGACGATGCGCACATTTTCTGCACGCCGGGGCAGATTGAGGACGAGATTGTCGCGTGCGTCGAGTTCGCGGAAGAGGTGTTGAAGAAGTTCGGGTTTGCCGAGTTCAAGGTGGAGTTGAGCACGTGGGATGCGACGAAGCCGCAGGACTACACGGGCGCGGCGGAGGACTGGAAAGTGGCGATCAACTCGCTAAAGTCGGCGCTGGGGCGGAAGGAAATTCCATACCGCGAGATTCCCGGTGAAGCGGCGTTTTACGGGCCAAAGATCGATGTGAAGCTGGTGGATGTGCTGGGGCGGTTGTGGCAGCTGTCGACGGTGCAGTTCGATTTCAACCTGCCAAAGCGATTTGAGCTGGAGTACACGGGCGAGGACGGCGAGAAGCACCAGCCGGTCATGGTGCACCGGGCGCTGTTCGGGTCGGTGGAGCGGTTCTTTGGCGTGCTGATCGAGCACTACGCGGGTGCGTTCCCGCTGTGGCTGGCGCCGGTGCAGGTGGGGCTGGTGCCGATTAGTGAGAAGCATGTCGGGTATGCTTCGCAGGTCAAGGCTGAGCTGGAGGCGATCGGGCTGCGGGTGGAGCTGGACGATCGCAACGAGAAGATGAATGCGAAGATCCGTGAGTTTGGCTTGCAGAAGGTGCCGTTTGTGCTGGTGATGGGCGACAAGGAGGCGGCGTCAAACGCGGTGAGTGTGCGGACGCGGGGCGTGGGCGACCAGGGTTCGGTTGCGCTGAGTGAGTTCGCGGCGCGGGCGGCGGGGTTGGTGAAGGAGAGAAGCGCGACTTTGTAAGTGCGTGGGTAATGCAAGCAGCGGTTTACGCAACCGCATGGCGCTTCGATGAAACGTCCCGGCTCTCGAGCCGGGACGTTTTTGTTGTACTGCAGTTCTGATGCATTCAAGTCCGCTCACCTGCAGCACGAACTCTCTCCTTGACAGCTCAGGAGAGCGGGGCTACTCTCCTGACCAGATCAGGGGAGAGCCATATATGGGCAGCGAAGTCGATCTGATGCAGGGGACGTTGAACCTGCTAATCCTGAAGGCGGTGTCGCTGGGTCCGCTGCACGGGTATGCCGTGTTGTTGCGGATTCAGCAGCTATCGGGCGACCGCATGGAGATTCAGCAGGGGACGCTGTATCCGGCGCTGTATCGTCTGGAGCACCAGGGTCTGTTGCGCGGCAAGTGGGCGATGTCTGAGAACAACCGGCGCGCGAAGTTCTACACGCTGACCGCGGCGGGGCGGAAGCAGCTTCTGGCCGAGCGCACCCGGTGGGAGGCCACGGCCGAGATGATCGCCGGCATTCTGGACGCCGAGCTGCCGAGCGGGGAGGAAGCCTGATGCCGCCGCTGACGACGCTGCCCAGCCGTATCGCCTCCAGCCTGCGCACGCTGCTGTTTGGGAGAGGGCGGCAGCAGCAGATCTCCGAAGAACTGCAATTCCACATCGATCAGCATGCGGACCGGCTGTTGCAGCAGGGTGTGACGCCAGCCGAGGCCAAGCGGCAGGCGCGCGCGGCGCTGGGCGGGAACCTGGCGCTGCATGGGGAGCGGCAGCGGGAGATTGCCGGACTGCGCACCCTGGATGAACTTTGGGGTGACGCGCGCTTCGGCGCTCGCGGTCTTTGGAGGAACAAGGGCTTTGCCGCGATTGCGATTCTTTCGATGGCGCTTGGCATTGGCGCGGCAACGGCGATGTTCTCTGTGGTGTACGCCCTGTTGCTGGATGTGTACCCGTATGCCGATGCCGCGCGTACGGTGAATCCGATCGTTCACGACCCGGCAGTGCCGGACGACTGGAACTGGTTCGTGCTGACGAACGAGCAGTACGACGTCTACAAACATGCGGCGCCGTTTGAAGATGTGTTCGGCACGTCGGGAATGGGCTTTCAGCTGGACGAGGACGGCCTGCAGCAACCGATCCGCGCAACATTGATGACAGCCAACGCGAACAGCTTCAACCGCGTGCCGGCGTATTTGGGCAGACCGCTGCAGGAGAGCGACGGCGACTGGGGGCAGACCGGCACCAACGTCGTTGTGCTTGGTTACAAGTTCTGGCAATCGCATTTCGGCTCGGACCCGAATGCGGTCGGCCAGCAGCTCCGCATCGGTCAGAATGCGCTTCTGAAGATCGTTGGCGTGATGCCCAAGCGCTTTACGCTTGGCGGCGCGCCGGACGTCTACCTGCCGTTCTCGGAAGCCACCGTCGTGGCTCCGGGGGTGAAGGGGCTCGGAATCCTCGCTTTTGCCAAGCTGAAGTCTGGAGTCACGGCGAGTGAGGCGAGCCAGGCGGTCGACCCCATGGTGCACGACTTTGCTAAGAAGAACCCGAAATGGTACCCGCAGAACTTCCATGCGCGGCTGCAGCCGCTGCTGGATGGATTTACGACACGCTCCAAGCTGCTAAAGAACTTTCCGATGCTGTACCTGGCCGTGAGCGGACTTTTGTTGATCGGTTGCGCGAACTGCTCGCTGCTGCTGCTGGCCCGCGGCACCGCGCGCACGCATGAGTTCGCATTGCGTGCGGCGGTGGGAGCATCGCGTGCGCGCATCGTGCGGCAATTGCTCGTGGAATCACTGCTGATCTCGCTGATGGGTTCCGCCCTGGGCGTGGGCGTGGCATATGTGCTGGCTCGGTTGCCGTTCCAACTTGCGGCAGACCTGTTCCCGACCGAGGCGGTGATCCGCGTGAACCTGTCTGTGCTCGGCTTTTCGGTCGCCGTGGCGATGCTTGCCGGCGTTGCCTTTGGCGTGGTGCCCGCAGTGCGGGCTTCGCGCCCGGGTTTAAGCGGTGTGCTGCAGCGCAGCAGTGGACGCACCGTGACGGGCCACGGTAGGCGAGCGCTGCAGTGGCTGATTGGCGGACAGATTGCATTGACGTTGGTGCTGCTTACCGTGGCCACTGCCGCGGCCACCGGCTTTTTGCAGATTACGCGGATGCGCCTGGGGTTCGACCCGGGCAACATCATGGCGATCAACGTTGCCGCGGACAATCCGGACACGAAGACATGGACAGGCAGGGTCGCCCGGTATGCAGCGATTCAGCAGGCGATGGAGAGGATTCCCGGTGTACAGAGCGTAACGACCAGCGACGATCTGCCGCCAGCCGGTAACGGCAGCATGCCGGTTGAGATTGTGGGAGATGCGGCGCTGCAGCGGCGTGAAACGCGCGTGAGCCTGATCGGCGCAAACTACCTGAGCATGCTGCACATTCCGCTGCTGCAAGGCCGGTCGTGGAGCGCAAGCGAAGCGCAGCAGGGCCTGCCGCTAGCAGTGGTGAACGCCGCGTTCGTTCGCAGGTTCTCTCCGGACCGTTCGATTCTGAATCGCATTGTGCGCTTTCCGGAGTTTGCAGTGGAAGGGTCCTCAGGGCCTGGGCTGTTGCCTTCACCCGCCTTCATGGATAAGCAGGTGCAGGTGGTTGGTGTGATCGAGAATGTGGTGAACGACGGTCTGGACAAGCCTGTGACACCCAACGTGTACGTGAACGAACATGTCTGGGAGAACAATGGCAAACTCTTTCTGCTGCAGACCACGGGCGATCCTGCTGCATACCATCAAGCCGCCGCCCGGGCCGCGCACCAGGCCACGGGCAAGGCGTGGATTTTTGTGCTGCCAAACTCGCTGCAGGAGATGGTCGAGCACGACCCGGTGTGGAGCACGCAGCGGCTGGTGGCGGTGCTGCTGAACGTGTTTGCAGTGTTTGCGCTGCTGCTGGCGCTGGTGGGGCTGTACAGCGTAGTGTCGTACGCGGTGGCGCAGCGGACGCCGGAGTTCGGGGTTCGGCTGGCGCTGGGAGCGCAGCGGAGCCAGATTGTTGGCATGGTGTTGCGGAGTACCGCAGCCACGGTGCTGGGCGGTCTGGTGGTGGGCGTGCTTGCGAGCGTGGTGGTGCGGACGCGCTTTGCGGAGTGGTCCCAGTACAGCTCGCGGAGCTATGGACAGTTGCTGATCGCGGCGACGCTGCTGATGGTGGCGGCATTTGTGGCAAGCGTTGTGCCGGCACGGCGTGCTTCGCAGGTGGAGCCGAGTACGGCGCTTCGTGCGGAGTAGCTGCTCTTTATTAAGCAAAGCTGGGCAGCGGCAAAGCAGGGCAGCGGCAAAGCTGGTCAGGCAAAGCTGGGAGAGGCAAAGCTGGGAGAGGCAAAGCTGGCGCAACTAGCGCGCCAGCTCTGCCTCGATTGCCTCGGAGACAACGGGTGCACCAGGAAGGGTGTCGGGGGAGAAGCGGGCGACGACTTCGCCGGTTTTGCCCAGGAGGAACTTTTCGAAGTTCCAGAGGACTTCGGGTTCGGGGTTGGTGGGGCCGCCGAGGAATTCTTTGAGGTGCTGTTGCAGTTCGGCTTTGCCTGCGCCACCGGTTGAGGTGGGCTGCTGCGCGGTCATCTCGGCGTAGAGCGGGTGTTTGTCGGGCCCGACGATTTGCACCTTGGAGAACATGGGGAAGGTGGCGCCGAAGTTGGTGGTGCAGAACTGCTGGATGTCCTGGTCGGAGCCGGGCTCCTGGGCGGCGAAGTCATTGGCCGGAAAGCCGAGGACGTTGAAGCCGCGGGAACCGAATTGCTGCTGCAGGTGTTCGAGGCCCTCGTACTGCGGTGTGAAGCCGCATTTTGAGGCGACATTGACGACGAGCAGAACCTGTCCGCGGTAGTCCGCCATGGAACCGACGGCGCCGTCGATGCGGGTGACGGGGATGGTGTAGATGTCGAGGGGCATGTGTCTATGGTAGAGGATAGGGATCGAAATGCAGGTTTCGATGCTACGGTGCAACGATGAAGCTGTTGAAGCTCCGTCGAAATGACGGAGCTTTTCCCAAGCGTCGGTTGGCACCTAAGATCATGACCTCAGGGGCTAAAGCCCTCACAGCTCTGCGGGTTTACGGCACAGCTAAAGCTGTGCCCTTCCGAAAGCAGCACGCTTGATGCTCGTTAAAACGATGCGGGTTACGGCATAGCAGAAGCTGTGCCGTAACGAAGGCACGTTTTCACGGAAGCACGCTTTCTGAATGCGTGTCGCAGCTGTGCGCGTCGTTCTAAGCGGAGGCGGTGGACTTGCGGCGCTTCTTTTTGTAGGCGAGCAGGTCGTCCTGCCAGGAGCCTAGAGCTGCGGCGAGGGGTGCGTCTTCGCCGAGCGGCGCGAGCTTGCTGAGGCGCTGGATGGCTTCGCCGAAGCTGGATTGGGGCTTGCCGTCGGTGTTGAGGCGGGAGGCGGCGGAGGCGGACAGGGCGGTGTCAGTGGCGAGGCGCCCTTCGGCAGCGACGGTCTGGTCGGCGGGCAGGGTTACGCTGGTGCGCGGGTCCACCCAGCCTTCTGGGCGCAGGGCGCGCGGCAGTTCGTGGTCGGCGAATTCGACGCCGCTGGCGTGCAGGGTGCGGGCGGTGGAGATCAGGGAGTCGCGCTTGGTGACCAGCTTGCGGACGGCGGCGTCGCGGAGCGCGTCGGTGTCAAAGGACTCGTGCTTGGAAAGGTGAACCAGCTTGCGGTCGTAGAGATCGATTTCGCGATGAAGATCGCGGAGGAAGTACTTATCTTGCACGATGGTGCGCATCTTGGGATGCTCCTGATTTGTTGGCAAGGGAGTGGCAGAAACAGCCGCAGGCAAGCCGAGATGAGTCAAGTCAGCTTGCGGATGTTAAGTAAGATGCCGTTTTCGCATGAGTGAAGACGGCAGTACAACTTTTTCTTTCCGGGAAGAACTGGTTCTACAAAAATTATAGAGGCGGCCAATGGCCGCCTCTATACCACTTACGTGCACTGCTGCTATTAGGCAGCCTGCACATTTTCAGCCTGCCAGCCCTTGGGTCCCTTGACCACGTTGAACTGGACGCGCTGGCCTTCCTGCAGTGAGCGGAAGCCCTGTGCCTGGATCGCGGTGTGGTGGACGAAAACATCCTCACCGTTATCGCGCGAGATGAAGCCGAAACCCTTAGCGTCGTTGAACCACTTCACAGTACCCTGTTCCATTGCGTTCCCTGTCCTCAATTGTTCCGTTTGCAGTTTTTCGCTGAAATCCAGTGCGGCCTTTGCAAGTGCGTGTGGGCAGGGCTAGCAAATTACCATGACTGATTCGAACGATTGCGCAAAGCGTAACACAAAAGTGCCAGGGAGCGGTTGACAATTTGCCATGAAACGAGTCCAAGGGGCTACTTGAAGTGGTAAGGGCCTCAGGCACGGGTCAAACGGTTCGGCGCCGCGTCAGGAAATGGTAGATAGCCAGCAGGATCAACGCGCCGATGACGGACATGATGAAGCCGGCGGGCTGGCCGGGCCGGTACAGACCGATGAACTGGCCCAGGTAGCTGCCAACGAACGATCCGGCAATGCCAATCAGGATCGTGACGATGAAGCCACCCGGGTCTTTGCCGGGCATGATGAGCTTGGCGACGGCGCCGATGATGAGGCCGATGATGAGAGTGACGATGATTCCATGCTGCATGCCGTTTTTCTCCTGGGAAGGTAGTGCATCGAGGTGCTGCGCATAAGAGGAGAAAACGGGGCCTGGATGTTGGTTGCATCCGTAGCTTTGCCTGCAACCGGTGCTGATGGGTGAGGCGTGGCTTGCTGCACCGGAAATGCAGGTTTCTCCGCTTCGGTCCAACGGTGAGGCTGTTGGACCTCCGGTCTAAATGACAGTGTGGGATAGCGGGACGGCTACTCGAGCGCGATCGAGCCCGTTTCGGGCACCATGGCGAGGCCGACAAGCGTGAGCACGGCCGATGTGGTGAGATACCAGCCGACGGACTGGAGACCGTAGCGATGCGCGAGGGAGGTCGCGATATAGGGGGCGAGCGAGGCGCCGAGAATGCCGGCCAGGCTGAAGGCGAGCGACGCGCCGGTGTAGCGGACGGCGGTGGGGAAGAGCTCACTGATGACCGTGCCGAGCGGGCCGTAGGTGAGGCCCATCAGGGCAAGGCCGATCATGAGCATGGCGGCGGCGCCACCGGTGCCGTGCTGGAAGAGTGGCGCAAGCGCGAACCCGAAGATACCGATGGCGACGGTGATGGCGAACATGACCGGGCGGCGTCCGCGCTCGGCGAGCCGGGCGCTGATGGGGATGGTGCCGGCGAAGAAGGCGACACCGAGCAGTTGGAGCAGAAGGAACGTTTCGCGCGGGATGTGGAGCGCGGTCGTGCCCCAGCTGAGCGAAAAGACGATCATGAGGTAAAAGAGCACGAACGTGGCGAGGGCGATGAGCACGCCGGCGAGTAATGGGCGCGTGTGGGAGCGGATCACGGAAAAGAACGGCACCTCGACCTGCTCGTGCTGCGCGAGCGCCTTGTTGAAGGCGGGCGTTTCGGTGATGGTCTGGCGCACGTAGAGGCCAAGCAGGACGAGGATTGCAGAGGCGAGGAAGGGCAGCCGCCATCCCCAGGCGAGAAATGTGGCGTTGGGCATGCTGTGGCTGAGCAGAAGGAAGACGGCTCCGGAGAGGGCGAAGCCGACCGGAGCGCCGAGCTGCGGAAACATGCCGTACCAGGCGCGTTTGCCGGGTGGTGCGTTTTCCACCGCGAGCAGGACGGCGCCGCCCCACTCGCCGCCAAGGCCGAGGCCCTGGCCGAAACGGAACAACGCGAGCAAGAGAGGCGCGGCGAGGCCGATGGTTGCGTACCCGGGCAGGACGCCGATGAGAACGGTGGACAGACCCATGGTGCCCAGGGCGAGCACGAGCGTGACCTTGCGGCCGACGCGGTCGCCAAAGTGGCCGAAGAGCGCGGAGCCGATGGGCCGGGCGATAAAAGCGACCCCGAAGGTGGCAAAGCTGAGCAGTGTCTGGGTGGCGGGGTCGCTCTTTGGGAAGAAGAGGGTGGGGAAAACGAGAACGGCGGCCGTCGCGTAAATGTAGAAGTCGAAGAACTCGATGGCAGTGCCGATGAGCGATGCGAACAGGACCTGCGCGGGCCGGTTGACCGGCCGGGCTGCTGACTGGGCTTCGTGCATGGAGACATCTTCGCATCGCTCTCGTGCTGCGCTCAGGTGCAAGGCGAAAAGGTGGGTCCAGACGTCTTTCCCGTTGCTTCATGGTTCCGCAGGTGACATGCTGCACACCGTGGCGCAATTGCGGGAGCGGTTCGATGCAGTTGAGCGGAGGTCGAATGGTTCGACGGATCACCATGCCTGTTCTGGGATTGTGTGCCGGCGTTTGCAGCGCGCTGGCATACGCGCAGCAACCGCAGGGACTTGTGAGTTGTAAACCGGTGAGTCAGAAGACGGGTGAGGTTGGCTGCTGGATTCTGACGAGCCTTCCGGTTGGCAGCCCCGCCGGCCCGGTTTACTGGAGCCTTGACACGTTCAGGACGCAGGAATTGGCGGAGCAGGCCAAGGGACCGCAGGGCGTGGTCGTGTCCTCGCTGGGCAAGGTGTGGCTGCTGACGGTGGGAGAGCGGCCGAACGAAGCTCCCGGTGGCAAGCGGGTTACGGTTGTGGGCCCGCTGACGGTCCGGCCCGGGCTGTCTTACACGGCGCAGATCATGGAAGCCACGCTGCAGCCGGGAATGGTGAGCAGGACGCATCTGCACTCCGGCGTGGAGGCGTTCTACACGGAAACTGGCGAGTCGTGCCTGGAGACACCGGCGGGCAAGCAGATCGGGAAACGAGGCGTGGACATCACCGTTCCCGAAGGTGTGCCGATGGAGCTGACGGCAGTGGGTACGGAGACACGCCGGGGACTCATCCTGGTGTTGCACGATGCCTCAAAACCTCCGACGACGCTGGTCAACGACTGGAAATCAAAACATCTCTGCGCTGACGAGAAGTAGCGGATGCGGGTGGGTGAAGCTGGTGCCGTTCACCCGAACGGGGCGGTTGGTGCAGTGTCGGCGTGAGGAAATGTGGCACTGGATTCATACCTGCTCCAGATCACGGTGAGCCGGAAAAGCAATTGGAGGTTTCGGTGCAAGCACCGAGTCCGCTGCGCAGGACGATGAAGCTGTCCTGCTCCGGTCGAAATGACAAGGGATGGGTGGTGCAAGGAGCGGATTAGTGCATGACCACGGTCGTGGGCTTGGTCGAGCGGGGCAGGGTGACGCCCCAGCGTCCTTCGGTTTGGGTGAGGGGTGTGGCTTTGCCGCGGATGATGGCGGTGGGAGCATTGGTGGCCGGGCTGAGGCCGACGACTTCGACGCGGAACTGCTTCCACCACGGAGTGTACTTGCCCTCCTGCGCGGCGATGTGGACGGTGACGGCGCCGTCGGGGGCGGTGGTGCAGGTGAAGTGAACGCGGGCGTAGTCGCCGCGCTGGTAGTTCAAGGTATGGCCGTCATCGGTGTAGACCTCGCCTTCGCAGGGTTCAGCAATCGGGCTGGAGGTGCCGCTGGCGGGCTGCAGGGCGGGCGGGTAGACGCGAAGGGTGAGCGGGCCGTCGGGAGTTTGCTGCGTGCTTTGCACAAGCGGGGCGATGGGCAGGATAGTGCCGCCGCGGACAAAGACTGGAAGATCTTCGAGCGTGGGCTTGATCAGGAAGGGCTTCTGCGCGACCACCTTGTCGCGCTGCTCCAGATCGATGGCGGCGTTGTTGGAGCGGCGGATGATCTGCTCGCCGGTCCAGTAGTTGTACCAGGTGCCGGCGGGCAGATCGACGGCATAATCGGCGACCTCTTCGGGCGACGGATTGGGGGCGATGAGCAGGTGGGCGCCGAGCAGGAAGTTGGCGCCGCCGGTGTCCATGGGCGCGCCGTTGGCGTTCGCGTGCGGGAACTCCAGGAACATGGGGCGGTTCATGGGAAGGCCGGTGCGCGAGCCTTCCTCGGCGACGGTGTAGAGGTAGGGCATCAGGCGGTAGCGCTCCTCGATGTAGCGGCGGCGGATGGCTTCCTGCTCGGGGCCGTCGACCCAGACCTCGTGCATGCGGGTGCCCTTGGCGGAGTGGTCGCGGTCGATGGGCTGGAAGGCGGCGTACTCAAGCCACTTGGTGAGCAGGGCGGGCGGGGGCGAGCCGGCAAAACCGCCCACGTCGGCACCGGCGAGCGAGAAGCCGCTGAGGCCGAGGTTGGTGAGCTGCGGCACGGTCATGCGCAGGTGATTCCAGGTGGAGGAGTTGTCGCCGGTCCAGGTGACCGCGTAGCGCTGGCCGCCGGCGTAGGAGGCACGAGTCATGGTGAAGGGGCGCTCGTTGGGACGGAACCTGAGCTGGCCCTCGTAGGTGCCGCGGGTCTGCTCCATGCCGTATACGTTGTGAATTTCTAGGTGGGTGGCAGTGCGCTTTTGGAAGCCCGCTTCGCTCGGGCCTTGCGCGTCGATGCGGTGCTGCACGTTGTCGGGCATGGTCTTGCCGGGGACGTTAAAGACGCTGGGCTCGTTCATGTCGTTCCAGAAGCCGGCGATGCCCATTGCGGTGAAGTCTTTGTAGAGGCTGCCCCACCACTTGCGCGAGCTTACCTGCGTGAAGTCGGGGAAGTTCGAGGGCCCGGGCCAGACGTCGCCGATGAATTCTGTGCCGTCGGGGTTGTGGACGAAGTGGTCGCCGGCGTGCCCGGAATCATATGGGGCGTAGCCGACATTGGGCTGGTGCGCGACGTGAAGGTCGGTGATGACGACGAGCTTGAATTGCTGCTTTGCCAGGTCCTGCACCAGGCCGGGGAAGTTGGGGTAGTTCTGCTCGTCGATGGTGAAGGGCCAGTTTTTATGCTGGAAGTCGATGTCAAGCCAGAGGACGTCGGTGGGAATCTTGTCCTGGCGCGAGCGGTCGGCGATCTCGCGCAGTTGCGACTCCGGGAAATAGGAGTAGCGCGACTGCTGGAAACCGAGGGCCCAGAGCGGCGGCAGCGGTGTGGGTCCGGTGAGCCAGCGCCACGTGGCCATGACCTCTTTCGGCTCGGGGCCGTACATCAGGTAGTAGTCGACGGGGCCGTTGAGCGCGCTGAAGGTGTAGCGGTTTACGTCGGCGCGGCCGAAGTCAAAGTTGGAGCGCCAGGTGTTGTCGAGAAAGACGCCGAGGGTGCGGCCCTGCTTCACGTCGAGAAAGAAGGGGATGTCTTTATAAATGGGGTCGGTGGACTCCTGAAAGCCGAAGGCGTCGGTGTTCCACATGGTGAACATCTGGCCGCCGCGGTCGAGCGGTCCGGGCTTGTCGCCAAGGCCGAAAAAGTGGTCGTCGTAGGTGCGGTCCTTGGCGACGGTGAAGCGGTCGCCGTCCCAGGTGATGGGCGCGGCGTCCTGCTGCAGGATGTGGTCCTGCAGGTCGCTGACGGTGAGGCGAAGCTGTGGGTCGATGCGGACCTGGAGGGCTTTGGTGGCGAAGCCGTCGGGGGTGGCGGTGACGGCAATGTGGGCGGTGCGGGCTTCGGGGAGGACGGCCCAGCTGGCGTCCTCGGGAGCGTTGTTGCCGCGCCACGCGCGTACGCGGAGCACGTCGTCGCGGAGCGCCGTGACCTGGAGCGTGGTGCCGCTGGCCGTGGAGGTGGTGCCGTTGGCGGAGGCAGTGCGCTGCTGTGCGTGGACGACAGCGGTCAATAGGAGCGCGGCGGAGACAGCGGTGCGTGAAAGGTTTGACACGGTTAAGCCACTTTGCCTGATGGAGTGGAAGCGGCGCAAGCGTTTGTGCCGGGTTTGTTTGGCGAGCGATCGTCAGGCAGACTCCAGGGCGCGGATGGCTTCTTCGCGGGCCTGCCTAAGTTCGGTAACGGGGTCGCCGACGGGGAGGAACTCCATACAGATAACGCGGCGGTAGTGGAGATCGGCGAGCTTGCGGTAGAGATTGGGGAAGTTGATTTCGCCGGTGCCGGGGCGGTGGCGGCCGGGCACGTCGGCGATGTGCACGAGGCCGACGAGGTCGATGTTCTTTTCGAGGCTTTCGATCAGGTTGCCGGCCTGGCGCTGCTCATGAAAAAAGTCGTACAGGACGCGGACGCGCGGGCTGCCGACGGCGCGGATGATGTCGAAAGCTTCGACGACGCTGGTGACGGTTTCTTCCTTATGCTCGAGCAGATCGATAGGTTCCAGGACGAGCTCGAAGTTGGCGGACTCGAGCAGGTCTGCGGCGTACTTCAGGGAGTCGATGATGGCGGCGCGCTGTGGCTGCGGTGTTTGGCCCGGTACGCGGTTATAGCCGGTGTAGATGAACTGCGAGCAGCCTAGTCTTTGCGCTCCGGGAATGGCGCGGAGCAGGTCGTCGTGCAGGGCTTTGCGTTGCTTGATGTCGGCCAGGGCATTGCGGCCGGGAATGGCGCTGTCGACGGCAATGCCGAGGCGCTGCTGGGCTGCCAGGTTGACGCGCCATTCGTCGGCGGTCCAGTGTTCGTACTCGTTGCCGAGCTCGATGCTCTGGTAGCCGGCATCGGCTGCGATCTGGAGTTGCTGCGGAAAGGTGGGGTGCTTTGGCAGCGTCCACGCCATGATGGAGAAGCGGTTCGGGACCGCCTGCGGCGTGGGTGCGAGGGGAAACGCCGCGCGCGGGAGCAGCGCGACGGCGGACGCGCCAAGGGCGAAGTTGCGACGGGTTATGCGGTGGTGAAAAATGCGGGTTTCTCCACTCCGGACGAACGATGAAGCTGTTCGTCCTCCGGTCGAAACGACAATTCTTTGCTAACGCCCACCGTTCTAACACCAGCGTTTAAGCGGCACCGTTCGATCGCTCCTGTTCGAGGCCCCCACCGCAAGTGAGGTGAGTTTAGTGCCCAGAGGTTTTGCCGTATCGCTGCAGGTCGTAGTGGACGCCCCGGCTGCGTTCGCCACACATTTGACCGGTCAGCGCCATATGGGCACCGCCTTCGCGCAGGGCGAGTGTGACGCCGGTGAGCTTGTAGCAGAGATTGTCCTGGAAGACGGGACCGTCGACCCAGCGTGCGCCCGTGGTGATGGACTGCTTCGGCTGCAGGACGATGGGAAGCACCTGGGGGCCGGGGTGCATGAACCTTGCGCCGGGCAGGTCTGCCTCGGTCTTTACCGGGCCGTTCGCGTCAAGAAAGGTGAGCTGCGGCAGGCCGGGTACGCTGCAGGCGTAGCGGCTGCTGTTGGTCAGGATGACATACGTGCCGCTGTGGCCCATGCCGTTGAAATTGCCGTTGCCGGCGCCGGGCTTGAGCGTGACATCGCGCGCGGTGCAGGGCGTGGCGTTCATGGCATCTTTGCCGCTGGTCTGCGCGGCCACGGGTGCGGCGAACAGGCTGACGAAGAACAAGCGGGCAAAGGCACGAAACGGATGCATGCCGGTGCGATGGCGGCTGTTGGAGCGGCGTTGTCGCGAACTTGCTGTCGTTTTTGTGCCACGCTTGTGGGACGCGCGTAGCGGGCGATTGCTAGAGTCCGGGGCGTGGTCCAACCGCGCAGCGATGGCCGGCCGGGACTGCCACTTTATTCCCCAGGAGCATTCCCCGTGCCCGCTGTTCGCCGTTTCTGCCAATGCCTTCCCGTGCTGGCTGCGCTCGCGCCGTTTGCGATGTCGCACGCCGCGCTGGGTCAAGCGTCTACTCAAACGATTACTGCGTGCGTCGGCCGGGTGACCGGTGTAGCGCGCTTTGTTGCCGGTCCGGGCGCGTGCCTTTCCCGGTTGGAAACCGTGGTGCAGTTCAACGCGCAGGGATCAGTTGGGCCTGCGGGACCGGCCGGGCCAACCGGGCCGCAGGGACCGGCGGGACCACAAGGCGACCCCGGACCGTCCAACAATGCGCCGTTCCTGGTGCGTACGCTGATCGTTCGCGCCGGCGGAACGCCCGAGGAGAATGGCGAGCGTTTGTGGGAGGCGATTGATGCCGCTTCGTCACAGGCCTCCGACAGCAATCCATACATGCTGCAACTGGATGCGGGTGTCTATCGTTACAGCCGGCCAACGGGCGCAGGGTTTATCGTGCCGCCTGGGATCTCGATACGCGGGCAAAGCATGACCAGCACCACGATCACGGCGCCCGGCATTCCCTTATTGTTCCGCTCTACGGAACCGCAGAGTCAGACCAGCAGCTTCAGTGTTTCCGATCTGACCGTTGGGGATTACACCGGGTATGCCCTTGCCGCCATCAGCATTCAAAGAGTGCTGCTGGATCATGTGGAAGCGCGTGGCAATGTGGAGCTGGATGCGACCAGTTCCGGCGCGAATTTACTGATCACCAGTTCGGTGTTCCGCAACACGCTCAGCATGAACGACAACAACGCCGACCCTACGGATCGCTTCCGCGTTGTAGGTACGCAGGTGGTCAGTGCCGGCGGAAACGTGCCGCCGGGCGTGCTGGGGTGCTTTGGGAGCTATACCTACAACCTGATACCGCTGAACGCAAACTGCCAGTAGGCACAGACGCAATGCGAGGAGCACGGCGGCAGCTGTGCTCTTCGAGCCCGCGAGAACAGTGGCGTGAAGGCCACTGCTCCCGCCCAGCTTTCGGCTGCACTAAACTTCTTCCGGTTCAGGCCGCACCCTGTTGATCGCTGCGCTAGTAGTCTCCGCCGCCGCCCTGCTGCAGGTTTTCGAATCGTGTGAAGTCCGCGAGGTAGGCCATCTTGATGGAGCCGGTGGGGCCGTTGCGCTGCTTGGCAATGATGATTTCGGCCTGGCCCTTAATGTCCTCGTTTTCGCGGTCGTAGTACTCCTCGCGGTGGATGAAGCAGACGACGTCGGCGTCCTGCTCGATCGAGCCGGATTCGCGGAGGTCGGAGAGGAGTGGCTTCTTGTCGCCTTGGCGCTGTTCGGAACCGCGCGAGAGCTGGGAGAGGGCGACGACGGGGACCTGCATTTCCTTGGCGAGAGCCTTGAGGCCACGGGAGATGGCGGAGACCTCCTGGTTGCGGTTCTCGGGGCGGCGGCCGCCGGGGCCGGCGGCCATGGTCATCAGCTGCAGGTAGTCGATCAGGACGAGGTCGAGCTGGCCTTCCTGCTGGCGGAGGCGGCGGACCTTGGCGCGCATTTCGGTCAGGGTGATGCCGGGCGTGTCGTCGATAAACATGCGCGAGCCCATAAGGCGGTCGAGGGCGTTGACGAGTTTTTGCTTGTCCTCTCGGGGCAGGAAGCCGGTCTGGATTTTGCGGCTGTTCACCAGGGCTTCTGAGGCCAGCATGCGGCGCAGAAGCGACTCCTTCGACATTTCGAGGGAGAAGACGGCGACGACCTTTTGATCGCGGACAGCGCAGTTCTGGGCGATGTTGATGGCCCACGCCGTCTTGCCCATCGACGGGCGTGCCGCGATGATCATCAGGTCGGATTTTTGCAGGCCGCTGGTCATGCGGTCGAACTCCGAGTAATGAGTTTCGAGGCCGGTGATCTCGCGGCCCTGCTCGTAGAGCTGGTCGATGGAACCGAAGGATTCGGAGACGATCTGGCCGATGTCGGAGAAGCCGCGCTTGATGGCGGACTCGCTGATTTCCAGCAGGCGGGACTCGACCGCACCAAGCACGTCGAGCGATTGCTCGCCCTGGTCGGCGGCGCGGTTCAGGCCCATCTCGCAGACCTGCATGAGCTGGCGCAGGATGGATTTGTCCTTGACGATCTGGACATAATTCTCGATCGCGAGATGGCGGGGCAGATCCTGGTAGAGAGAGCTGAGATAGCTTTGGTGACCGATGCTGTCGAGCTCTTTGCGGCGATCAAGAATGTCGGAAACGGTGATCAGATCGATCGCGTGACTCTGCTCGGAGAGTTCGAGCATGGCGCTGTAGATACGGCGGTGTGAATCGAGCGAGAAGTCGTCCACCGAGAGTTTTGCGGTGGCATCGACGACGGCGACCGGGTCGGAGAGCATGGCGCCGAGGATGACGCGCTCGGTGTGGACGGAGGAGGGGAGGCCGTCGCGCTCGACGATTTGGAGAAAGGTAGCCACAACTTAAGTTTAGAGAAGCGGAGGTGTGCTACGAAGCCTTGTCGCTGCTCCACGACCTAGGCATACTTTCTGGAAAAAGTAGTGTCACTGTGCATCGTGTGTTGTTTCCTCTGCCTGTGCGAAGATGACAGCCATGTCGCAGAAGGATTCGCTCCCGATACCCGCCGCCGCTTCGCGTGACCCTCGTTCGCTGGAGGTCTTACGCGTTTGGATCGCCAATGGGGCGCAGCACGTGGCGCTGGCATTTGGTATGTGGGAGGACCCGGCGGCCTGGGGACTGCTGCTGGCCGACCTGGCGCGGCACATTGCGGAGGCGCACGCGCAGAAGGACGATGCGGTCTCGGCGGAAGACTTTCTGGAGGAGATCCGCGCCGGGTTTGAGTCGGAGATGGATTCGCCGAGCGACGAGGTGAGTGGGCAGGTGCAGTAGCGGCGCCCTGCCGTGCGGCGGGTTCGTGCGCTAGAAGGCGGCCAGGGCAGCACCGTGAATCGGGCCTTGCGCTGGTTCCTGGGCCAGCAGGGCCACATGGTGGGCGGCGCCGGAGGCCTGCAGTACCGATTGCGGCAGTGGCACCCGCACTGTGCCCTCGAGTGTGCCGAGTGTGCCGGAAAGGCTGCCCACGCGGGTCAGCGCGCGAACGACGGCTGCGTGCCGCAACGTGCGGCCGCCATTTTCGCCGCGCGCCACGACGCTCTGGTCCGCGTCATCGGTGACCGCGGCCCACAATTCAAGTTTCTTGCCCCCGTTCGGCTCGTCGCTGTGCCACTGCACGGTAAGGGTGTCGCCCTGCCGTTGCACGGCCGTGATGCGGAGCGGTGTGCTGGTCTGTTGCGAGGCCGCGTGCAGCGCGCGGCGCAACGCGGTGGCGTCACTGCCGACGAACTGCGCCCGGCCGTTCACGACCATCTGCGGGGTGTAGACCTCGTCCGTCCGAAGCCGGGCGCTGTAGCCGTTTTGCCGATCGGTGAAGTCCTGGTGAGAGAAAGGATCGGCCCAGCCGAGATTGTTCCAGTAGGTCACGTGTTCGCTGAGCGCGACCACCGGCTGCCCATCGTCGGTGCGGGTGTTGGCGATGGCGCGCAGCAGGCTGTCTGCTGGCGGGCAGCTGGAGCAACCCTCTGAGGTGAACAGCTCGACGACCACTGCCGATGTGTTTGCCGCGGCAATGTCACCGGCGTTCGCCGGCTCCGTGGACGCGGCGACGGTCGGCAAGTGGCGCATCGCGATCATGGCACCGCTGCATCCCAGCATTGCCAACAGGGCCAGAGCGGCCCACTGCTTCCGGTGCATTTGCATCGTGTGTTCCTCTGCATAGCAGACGCGTGGCCGAGAAAGACAGCGGGTGCCAGATGTGCGATGGCTCTGTCGTGAGCGCAATGCTTGTGAGCCCGGTCCGCGCGGCGATGGCGGCTCAGGCCCTTGCGCGGGTGTGGATTTCGACAAGCACGTTGATTAGGGTGAGGGCGGCGGGGGTGACGCCGGGAATGCGGCTGGCCTGGCCGACCGTTTGCGGGCGGACGCGGTCGAGCTTTTCCTGAATTTCGCGCGACAGACCGCTGACTCCCTTGTATTGGAAGGTGGCGGGGATGACGCGTTCCTCGGCGCGCTTGAGCTTGTCGATGGAGCGGCGCTGCTGGTCGAGGTAACCGGCATACTTGATCTCGGTTTCGACGGCGCGCAACTCGTTGCGCGTAGGCGCGGGCAGAGGGTCGGCGAGGTACTGGGCGAGATCAGGATGTTGCTGCAGGCGAGAACGCAACGCGGGCAGGAGCATTTCGATGCGGATCTCGGGACGCTTCAACAGTTGTGAGAACGTTTGACTCTTCAGCGCGGTGACTTCGGTGTCGATGCCGGGAAGGCCGGAAAGTTCGATGGACATCGAAGTGTCCACACGGGTGCTGTCGAGCAGCGTGGTCATGGCGGCCATGCGGGCCTGGCGGTGCTCGTAGTCGGCCCAGGCGGTGTCGTCGATCAGGCCGAGGCGGCGGCCGTGCGGGGTGAGGCGGCGGTCGGCGTTGTCGATGCGCAGGTGCAGGCGGAACTCGGCGCGGCTGGTGAACATGCGGTAGGGCTCGTTGGTGCCCTTGCTGATGAGGTCGTCGATGAGGATGCCGGTGTAACCCTCGGTGCGGTCGAGGGTGAAGGGCGCGTCTCCGCGGGACCAGAGGGCGGCGTTGATGCCGGCCATCAGGCCCTGACAGGCGGCTTCTTCGTAGCCGCTTGTCCCGTTGATCTGCCCGGCCAGGTAGAGGCCCGGGATGGACTTGACGGCGAGCGAGCGGTCGAGTTCGGTGGGGTCGATGGCGTCGTACTCGATGGCGTAGCCGGGGCGCAGCATGACCGTGTTTTCGAGGCCGGGAATGGAGTGGACCATGGCGAGCTGCACGTCGGGCGGCAGGCTGGTGCTCATGCCATTGATGTAAACCTCGTCGGTGGTGAGGCCCTCGGGTTCGAGGAAAAACTGGTGCTGCGGCTTGTCGGCGAAGCGGACGATCTTGTCTTCGATGGAGGGGCAGTAGCGCGGGCCGATGCCCTCGATGGCGCCGGAATACATGGCCGAGCGATGGACGTTGTCGCGGATGATCTGCAGGGTCTCGGGCGTGGTGTAGGCGATGTGGCAACTGATCTGCCGCAGCGCGGGCACCTGCCGCGAGCGCATGGAAAAGGGTGTGGGGTCGGCGTCACCGGGCTGTCCTTCAAAGCGCGACCAGTCGATGGTGCGGCCGTCGAGGCGCGGCGGCGTGCCGGTTTTGAGGCGGCACTCACGCAAACCGAGGCGCTTGAGCGATTCACCGAGAAGGATGCTGGCGGCCTCGCCGCTGCGGCCGGCGGTCCAGCGCTCTTCGCCGCAGTGGATGAGGCCGTTCAGGAAAGTGCCGGTGGTGATGACGACGGCGGTGGCGCGAAGCTCAGTGCCGTCGGCGAGCTTGAGGCCGGTGCAGCGGCGGGTGCCGTCCGCTTGCTGCTCGAGAAGAACGTCGGTGACCTCGGCTTCGACGAGTTCGAGATTGGGAACGCGCTCGAGGAGTTCGCGCATGCGGACGCGATAAAGCGCTTTGTCGCACTGCGCGCGGGGCGACCACACGGCGGGGCCGCGACTGGTGTTGAGCAGGCGGAACTGGATGCCGCACGCGTCGGCGACCTCGCCCATGATGCCGCCGAGGGCGTCGACCTCGCGGACCAGGTGGCCTTTGGCGATGCCGCCGATGGCGGGGTTGCAGCTCATCTGGGCGACCTTGTCGAGCGAAAGCGTAAGCAGGGCGGTGCGGCGGCCCATGCGAGCGGCGGCAACGGCGGCCTCGCATCCAGCGTGGCCGGCACCGACGACGAGGATGTCGAAGTTAGAAGGATGCTGCATCGATGACTCGCAGATTGGGGACGTAGTTGAAGTGGCGGGTGTTATGGGTGAGGACGCCGAAGCCGAGTTCGAGTGCGGTGGCGGCGATCAGGACGTCAAGAATACCGATCGTATGACCGCCGCGACGAATCTGAGCATTGAGTTCTCCTGCACTCACCGCAAGCCGATCGTTGATGTCAACTACGGTAAACTCCTCACGCAGTTCGTACAGAATGCGATCACGGAGCGCTGCTGGGAGCCGCGAACGAAACGAATGACCGAACGCCAGCTCCATTAAAGTTATTGCACTGATGGCGTAAATATCCTCGCCGACCTTTCGCAGCAAACCCTGGGGAGTAAATGCTGGGAGCGGCTGCGGGTAGGCTCGTTCTGCTTGGACAAAGACTGACGTGTCAACGACTAATCCCACGATGTTCGCAGTTCCAGCGGCTGGTTAAGCTCTTCATGCGCCTTGCGCATGTGTTCCGCGTATTCTTCATCGACGACGATCGGCCCGTGCTTCTCGATGTACTCGCGCTGCTTCTGTTCAATGTAGTCGATGTGGCCCGGACCGGGCTCAGCCCACGTGTATACCCGACCAGGACGTCTGCTCACCATCAGTGGCTCACCGTCGCCCTCAAGTTGCACTTGATCTCCCGCTTTCAGGTGAGCGAGAAAGCGGCTGAAGTTTTCTGCGGCTTCGGACTCCTGCATGCGGATCGTCATGTGCTCAGTTTACGCCCGCACGGGTGTGCGTCGGGCGCCGTTTGGGTCATGGCGGTTAGCTACTCGAACCGGGGCAGGTGGTGCATTTCGTCCTCGGGAACGGGTTCTGTGGGGGCGCCGAGTTTGATCCAGGAACGGAGCCCCCCTTCAACGACGCGGGCCTTGTGGCCGTGCTCGGCGAGGGTGTGGGCGATACGGACGCTGGTGGCGTCGCGCAGACAGGAGCAGTAAACGTAGATGTCGCACTCGGTGGCGAGGGTTTCGCGCAAGGCGTCGAGCTCGATCAAGAGTCGGTTCGGCTCCACGCGGATGGAGTTCTTGATGCGCTGCATGCCTGGGTCGTAGTAGCCGTGGGAGCGTACATCGGCGATGACGATGGGCCGCGACGGGTCGGGATTTTCAAGGCGCTCGATCAGTTCGTCGGCGGGAACGCGCTCCACGTTCTGAAACTTGCGGTCGCGGACGCGAGTAAAGATCCAGGTGCCGATGTAGCCCAGGGCCACGGTGACAACGAGGCCCAGCAGCACGTGACCAAAGACAGCGAGCGCGTCGGTGATGGCGCGAATGAAGGGGCTAAGAAAATAGCCGACGGCGGTCCAGGCGGTGACGTGCAGCAGAACGCCGGCAACGTCGTAGCGCAGGTAGCGCGCGATGGGCATGTTGAGACTGCCGGCCAGCGGCGGGGCCATGCTGGCCAGGCCGGGAACGAAGCGCGCAAAGAGCAGCGTGCGGGCGCCGCGCTTGTAAAAGAAGTCGGCGGAACGGAAGATGCAAGTTTCCGGGTCCATGCTGACGCGGCATAGCTTCGCCAGCAGCCACCACCCGCTTCTGCGGCCCGCACCGTAGAGCAGGGATGCACCGGCTTGCTCGGCGGCTGCTGCGATCAGAACCAGCACCAGCCAGTTCATGGAACCGTGGTGGGCTGCCGCGCCCGCCAGAATGAGCGCGAGCACCGTGGGCATTGGCAAACCCAGACTCGACAGAAACAGGATCGCCGCGACGGCGATGTATCCATGCGCGGCAAACCACCCAGCCCAACCCATACCTGTACCTGAAACCCACTCTTCAGATGCGTGATGCGCGCGTTTGCTGCTTGTTGGCGATGAGCGAAGTTTCCGGATGGACCGCAGCAGGACGCGCCTGGCGGCGTCACGCTGCTGTGCCGGCGGTCGGCAAGCTTCCAGTTTCTTCTCGAACCTGTGGCAGCCAGGCGCAACCTTCACAGCATCCTTGCTGTTGCAGGACGATACCCTGATGGCGGTGTTGCGTGTACATCGAGATTCAACTCATACCGATCCAGCTGCAGACGGTTGCCAACTTTACAGCGCCCGACCCTTGGAACGGCAGTGTGCCGGCGCAATGGAAGCTGAGTGTGTACCGGATGACGGCGGAGAACAATCGCGCCCTGTACGCGAAGTACAGCGCGGAAAAGCAGCTTGAATCCGCCGATGGGCAAAATCTGGACCGTGAGGACGTACTGGGCATCCGGTCTTCGGTGGACGGGCTGTATCACATTCTGCCGGTTGCGCTGGTGCGGCTGTGGCAGCAGGGGCGTGTGCCGAATGCCCAGTTGCCAGCCTTGATCGCCGCGCTTGAGCCACGCCTGAAGCGCAAAGACTTCTACGATCCGGCTGCGGGCCAGCGATGGCCGCGGTACATTGCATACGGAATGGCCGGCTTTGGTGCGCTCATCGCAGCCGTAGGTGCGTGGCTTTTCATCAGCAGCCTAAGTAGCGGGTCTCCCGGCATGTTCGGTATGTTCGGCGTGTGGGCCTGCCTGGGTGTGGCCGTGTTGTATGGGGTGATCGCGGCGGTGCTGCTGCAGCGCATTTCGCTGCGGGAAAGGAAAGTTGCAGCGCAGGAGGCGGAGTTTGCGACGCTGCTGCCGGGCGGAGGAAGTGTGTTTCCGGGGCGGCCAGTATGATCCTGGTCATTTCGCAGCAGACAGCGGTGGAGTTGAGCACCGTGACAAATTTTGGGACGCCCGACCCATGGAACGGCATGCAACCGGCGCACTGGAAACTGAGCGTGTACAGGATTACGACGGGCGGCAACCAGGACCTGTTTGCGAAGTACGCGGCGGAGAAGCAACGCGAAACGGTGGACGGGCTGAACCTGGATGCGGATGACACCCTGGGGCTCCGGTCGAGCGCGCAGGCGAACTACCATTTGCTGCCGCGTGCCATGGTGCGGTTGTGGCAACAGGGCAAGATCCCGACCGAGGCTCTGCCGCGGCTGGCCGCGCAGATGGAGCCGAAGCTGAAGCGGAATCCGTACGCGTACATTGCGCCGAGCGCGGGACGCCGGTGGATGCGGCCGTTCGGCTGGTTGTGTTTCGCAGGGGGCCTTTTCTGTGTTTTGGCTGGTCTGTTTAACAACTACGTCCGGCACGTGCAGGACTCCGGCCTGGTCGCAGGGTTGATTATGACTGGGATTATCTTCCTGGCGTGCGCCGCGGCGTTCCTGCTACTGGGCCGTGCCGGCGGACGCTCACCGCGGCAGGAGCAACAGATTCTTGCACTGCTTTGGGAAAATCCGGGGCTAAGGCTTCTTGTCGCAGGAGCCGGTATTCAGTGGCCTGGAGGCCCATGGTCCCTTCCCAGCCCTCTCGCAGAGGGGGGCGAGCCTACAGATGCGTAACGGCGTTGTCTGCACACGACAAGCCGCCACGCGAGGAGCACCGGCGTGAAAGGGCGCAACGGTGTGTAGGTCTGGTGCATCCAAAACTTATACCGTTCTCTTCTAGGTTGCCGTCCGGTACCGCGTGAAGCGAACCGGGATGTGACACTGTGCATCTGTATTCCCAGCGCCGCCGCATCCAGCGGATGTGCGTTTGCCCGCGTTCCGCGACGGGACGCAAGAAAGCAAGAGCGCCCTTGCCCGCAAGAATGGAATTTCACATTGCCCGTGCGGTTCGCGACCTGACGGAGGTCGACGAGTCGCTTTTCAGTTACACCGGCAACGTTGTCTTTGCGAACCTGGCTGCCAGCCGAAAGCTGGCCCAGCAGTTGAATGTGGCGCGCGGCACGGAGAACGATCCGAAGCGCGCGATACACGCGGGGTCGCTGTTCGCCATGGGGCTGATCGATGAACTGCAGCATGCGTTGATCGACGCCTACCGGCAGCAGGTCGATCCGGCGGTGCTGACCGCGGCGCTGGAGTGGTTCGCGAAACAGACGTCGCCCGACCAGTTGAATACGCTGCTGCTCGTCTTTACCGAGCAGTTTCCAAACGTTGCGGTGTATCGCAATGAGGTAACCGCGAAAGCATGGCTGGCGTGGACGCATGAAGCGCTGTCCAACCGCGAGGCTGCGCTGGAAGAGCTGATGCTGCTATGGCTGGCGAACAGCAACCCGGCATTCACGCCATTTCGCGAGCTGTTTGAAGATACGGGGCTGGAGACCGCGGTGCCCGCGTACAAGGCCGTGACGGAAGCGCTGCCGGAATATTTTGAGACGCGGCCGAAGTTGTCGCCGGAGATCGGCACGCTGCTGGAGGCGCTGATGGCGCCGATCACAGCGTCGCCCGATTCGCTGACCGGGCAGCTTGAGTACATTCGCACGCACTGGACCGAGCAGCTTGGCGGGCAGCTGAAGCGCACGCTGCTGGCGATGGACACGCTGCGCGAGGAAGAGCTGGCAATCTGGGCGCGCTTCAATCCGCCGGGGCCGGACCGGCACCGGCACGGTGCTTTCGGCACGGCGAAAGAGGGCTTCGTCGGCGATGAGTACATGGGATTCGGCGATTACGAGGACGAGGAGATTACGCTGCCGGACGGCACCCGTGTGCGCCGCCGCCGCTATGCCGCGGACTATCAGGCGCCGCTGAATGAGTATGAGGCGTTCTCCGCCGACCAGGCGTGGATGCCAAACGTCGTGCTGCTGGCCAAGAGCACCTACGTGTGGCTGGAGCAGTTGTCGCAGAAGTACGGCCGGCACATTTACCGTCTGGACCACGTGCCCGAGGAAGAGCTGCAATTAATGTCGCGGCGCGGCATCACGGGGCTGTGGCTGATCGGCTTGTGGGAGCGCTCGGTGGCGAGCAAAACCATCAAGCATCTGCGCGGCGCGTACGACGCGGTGGCGTCGGCGTACTCGCTGAAGGAGTACCAGATTGCCGAGGACCTGGGCGGCGACGACGCGTACATCCAACTGCGCGACCGCGCAGCACGGTACGGCTTGCGGCTGGCCAGCGACATGGTGCCAAACCACATGGGCATCGATTCGCCGTGGGTGATCGAGCACCCGGACTGGTTCCTGTACCGTTGGGAGTCGCCGTACCCGGTGTACAGCTTCAACGGGCCGGACCTGTCGAACGACTCGCGGGTGGAGATCAAGCTCGAGGACCACTACTACGACCAGACGGACGCGGCTGTGGTATTCCAACTGCGGCATCGCGCGGATGGCGCGACGCGTTACATGTACCACGGCAACGACGGTACGACGTTTGCCTGGAACGATACGGCGCAGCTGAACTACTCGCGTGCTGACGTGCGTGAGCACGTGATGCAGGTGATTCTGCATGTGGCGCGCATGTTTCCAATCATTCGCTTTGACGCTGCGATGGTGCTGGCGAAACGGCACGTGCAGCGGCTGTGGTTTCCGCTGCCGGGCGCGGGCGGGTCGATCCCGTCGCGCGCGGAAGACGCGATCAGCGATGAGGAATTCAACGCGCTGATGCCCGCCGAGTTCTGGCGCGAGGTAGTGGACCGCGTGGCCGTGGAAGTGCCGGGCACGCTGCTGCTTGCGGAGGCGTTCTGGCTGCTGGAGGGCTACTTCGTTCGCACGCTGGGCATGCACCGCGTCTACAATTCGGCGTTTATGGTCATGCTGCGCGATGAGGACAACGCGAAGTACCGCAGCTACCTGAAGAAGACGCTGGAGTTCGACCCGGACATTATGAAGCGGTATGTGAACTTCATGTCGAACCCGGACGAGAAGACGGCAATCGCGCAGTTCGGTTCGGGTGACAAGTTCTTCGGCGTGTCGACGCTGCTGGCCACGCTGCCGGGTCTGCCGATGTTTGGGCACGGGCAGATCGAGGGCTTCACCGAGCAGTACGGCATGGAGTACAAGGCCGCCAAAATGCAGGAGTGGCCGAACGAGGGGCTGATTGCGCGCTTTGAGCATGAGATTGCGCCGCTGCTGCGTAACCGTCGCATCTTCGCGGAGTCGGCGAACTTCACCCTGTACGACTTCTGGAAGAGCGACGGCTCGGTGGACGAGAACGTGTTCGCGTACTCGAACAACTACGACGGTCAGCGCTCGCTGATTTTGTACAACAACACGTACCCATCGACGCGCGGCACGATTCACACCTCGGCCGCGTACATGGACAAGGGCTCGGGCGAGATGCGCCAGCGGGCCGTTGCGAACGGGCTCGGTTTCCCGTATGACGGCGATCTGTTTGTTGCCTATCGCGATGTGACGAGCAACCTGGAATACCTGCGGCGCGCGACAGACATGCACCACAACGGCCTGACGTTTGACCTGCGCGGCTTTCAATACATCGTGCTGCTGAACTTTCGCGAACTGCGTGCCTCGGCGGAGAAGCCGTGGGACCAGTTACACGACATGCTGCACGGCGCGGGCGTGTACTCGCTGGACGAGGCGATCACGCGGCTGCGGTTGCGGCCCGTGCACGATGCTCTGCGGCTGACGATTCAGGAGGCAAAGCTTCCGCTGGCGCCGGAGGAGGCGCACAACTCGGGCAAGGGAGCGACGTTCGACGCGGCGCTTGCTGCGAATGCGACGCGCTTCCTGAATTCGGCCAAGGAGTTTCTGGCGGAGTCGCACATTCACCTGAAGGCGGGAAGCGTAGAAACCGCGAACCTCGCGGCCAAACACCATGCAACCGGGAGCCTGGCGACGCTGGCAGCCGAGGGGCCGCACGGCATTGTGAAGCAGGTGGGCGGAGTTGCCGAGGCGACTGCAGCTGCCGCGGCGGAGCACGAGGACGCTGGATTGCTGCAGGTGCTGGAGAGTGTGGCGCATGAGGCACGCGCGGTCGCGCATGGCGTTGCCGCGGCGCTGGATCACCTGTTGCACCACGAGCCGGAAAAGACGCACGATGCGGCCTCGCAGACAACGCCTGAGACCGCCACGGATGTGCAGACGAATGCTGTAGCCGCTGTGGTGCCGGCCGGGCATGAAGACGAGGGTGAGTCCAACTTGCAGGCTGCGGTACACAAAGCCGAGGCGAAGCCTTCGCTGGAAGCTGCGTTCGAAGCGAACCTGCAACGGAACCTGGCGCTGCTGCTGGAGCGGCACTACCGCGAGGGCGAGCCGACCACCGTTCCGGGTGTGCCGGGGCTGTTGGTGCCGCGAAGAGACGCGGTATTGCTGGCCTCGGCGGTGGTGCGCGCACTGCCGGTGGATGAGCAGACGCCGCACGTGCATGCGGACCTGTTTGACCGGCTGCAGTTGCGGCACGCACTGGCGGAGACGTTTACCGCGATCGGCATCGAGGGCGATTCGGCCTGGCGTGCCGCCGTGCTGGTCCGCATCGCAACAGCGCACAACATCGGCTCGCTGAACACTGAGGCGTTTTGGCGTGACGGCGACGTGCGTTGGCTGCTGGCGGTCAACGAGTCCGACGGTGCGGAGTACTTCAACCGTGAGCTGTTCGCGGCGCTGCTGCCGTGGCTGGAACTGGAACCCGAGACCACGCCACTGACCGCGAATGAGAAGACGCTGGACCAACGGCTGCTGGAACGTGCCGAGCGCGCGGGATATCGAGTGCGGCAGTTTCTGCACGAGCCTGGGTTCGTGGAGCGCTCGCACGGCCTGGTGGGCTCGGAAGAACTGACCGCGGCGAAGTGATGAATTATTCGAAGGAGCGAGGGTCTGCGAATCCTCGCTCCTTGTGCAGTCCTGTCCGTGGCACAGTATTGTGCGCCGTCACTGGTGCGAACTCCTGAGGCGCCGGCAGCGGGTACTTGCGAACCGGCGCGACGCATCCGATCGAACGCGCTAAACGTCACTCGCACTGCTGGATGGTCCAAACACGCCGCCTGGCCTGTTCATCTGGTGGAATGCCGCAGCGATCAGGAAAGCTCCGGCGAGCCAGAGCAGCAGACCGGCGGTGCTCCGTTCAGCCTTCCCGGCGATCCAGCCGAGCGCAATAACTCCTGCGGGGAACACAATCAGATGGCGCAGAAGGCTAAGCACAAAGTGTTCGGGTGTGGTCTCCCGTTCTTCCGTGAACGGGAAGTCGCGAAAGCCAAGAAGGAGCGTGGGCGCGAGGATCGCGGGAAGCATCAACGCCACTGTGACTGCAGTGATCACGCCAGGCAAGGTGGTCCCATGGCCATGCCCGGTAAGGAGCACGACTAGAACACCGCACGCGGCGAGCGTGGCCCAAAGTGCCAGGACCCGCGTGCTTCCACGCACGTGAGGGTCGCTTTCTGAGGCTGGCATGATGCGGAAGAGCCATGCCGAACGAGGCATGAATGATCTGCGAATCACCGCGCTGCCTCCAACCACAACTGCACACGCCAGGATCGCGACGGCACGAGTTGGCTGATGTATCGAGGTTCCAAGCACGAGCGCGAAACCGATGCCGGCGTAGATGGTCAGGATTGTTCGCAGCTTTGACACGCGAAACACCGACTGCGCGATCAGGTGAAAGGTCGCTCGCGCCTGCGGCGTTCGAACGAGTGTGCGATGCAGCAGGCGAGTGAACCATGCAGGGCTGCGCAGACCACCGACCGCGGCATTGCCCGACTCGATCAGAAACAGGGTCCGCCGTTGGTACGCAATGGGATAGGAAATCGCGGCAGCGAGTAGCGATGCCGCAGTGGCCAGCCACGCATGCTTTGCGAGCGCCTGCCATGCTTGGCCGTCCGGCGCGCCGCCTCGGATCTGTTCATACATGCCGAGGAACCAAACCGGAGGAAGCCAGCCAGCAGCGGCCGAAGAGAAGATTGAACCCTGTTGCAGGTCGTTCAGGAGAGTGGGAGTGTAGCCAAGCGTTACAAAAAGAGCGAGCAGCGCGCCGGCTTGCAGGAACGGAGTGAACCGTTTGGCAAGCCGTACGCCGAACCCGATCTCCAACACGGACTGCAGTGCGATGAGCGACGTGCAGGAACAAGCGCCAGCCGCACCCGCGGACAGGGCATGCGCTGCGAGATGACGAACGACCTGCGGCCCCTCCACAACGAAGGGGAGTAGAAGCGTGCCCGGTGCGGCGACGCAGAGCAGAGCAACGCCAAACAGGATCGCCAAAGCAAGTCCACGAGAGCGCAACAGAAGACCTGGCGGCAGCGGCAGGACTGCCAGGACGAACACATCCAACAGGTCCGGAAAGATGGATTCCCACTGCAGAATCGAAGTGACCCCCATGACGGCAAACGAGTACAGCACATACAGGTATTCGTCGCCGACCTGGCTCCAATACGGCCGATACGCCGGCGGCATCGCGATCGGGTGATATGCCGGATACAGCATGACAGCAATGAACACGGGCGGTATCGCCGCCGCGGCGCACAGGAAAAGCGTTCTGCGAACCGTTTGCTCATCCTCGCCCGTGTCGTCTGCCTGAAAGCGTGAGAGCAGGTGACGCACCAGTGTTTGCGCACGCGTGGCCTGCTTCTGCTGCACGCGATTGTGCGCTTGCACCAGAAAGCTTTCAACGGGCGCAGTGCGGGAACGCCGGAGCCAATTACGCATGCGTGGCCCCCATGACCGCGACCAGTTCGTTCGCAATGGCGCTGGTGTCCTCATGCTGCACGACTGCCGAAAAGACAGCTTCCAGACTGGCCGAGTGCGCGTCGGCTTTCAACGCGGCGGGGGAACCGTCGGCGCGCACGGCCCCTTCCTGCAGAATGATGACGCGGTCGCAGACCTGCTCGACGACTTCGAGCACGTGCGAGATGTAGAGGATAGCCTTGCCGGACTTAGCCAGCGAGATCAGCAGGTCCTTGAAGAGCCGAGCCGAAACGATGTCGAGTCCCGATAATGGTTCGTCCAGAATGAGCAGGTCAGGATTGTGAAGCAGCGCCGCCGACAGCAGGACGCGTTGCTTCATGCCCTTGGAGTAAAGCGAGATGGGCGAGTGACGCGACGGCGCCAGGCCAAACAGCTCAAGCAGGCGGTTGGCCCTGCGCGTCAGCAGGTGTTCCGGCAGCCCACGCAGACGACCTACCAGCTGCAGGTACTCCAGCCCGGACAGGTGCGTGTAGACATGCGCTTCCTCGGGCACATACCCGAACGCGGCGCGGTACCGCTGCAGGCAATGGCGGATGTTTTCGCCGCGGAAGAGCACCTGACCGGCATCCGGCTCCAGCAAGCCCGTGACAAGCTTCACGGTGGTGGACTTGCCCGAACCGTTCGGCCCCACGTAGCCCACCACCTTGCCGGGCGCAACGGTAAAGCTGACGCCGCGCAGCGCGGGGATGCCGCGGTAACTCTTGGTCAGGTCGCGGGCCTCAAGCATGGAGATGGCCTCCTGCACCCTATGTAGCATTCTGCACTGCTCAGGTCAAGTAGAATGCTACATAGGTCGCACATGGCTGAAGGACCGAAGCTGTCCCATACCGCCGCCATCATCCTGCACGCAATTGCGGCAGGGTACTCCTATGGCTTCAACATCATGGAAGCTACCGGGTTGCCGAGCGGAACGATCTACCCCGCGGTGCGCAGGCTGGAACGCGACGAGCTGATCCGGTCGTCTTGGGAAGACCAGGCCACCGCGGATAAGGAGCAGCGGCCGCAGCGCAAGTACTACAAGGTGACTGGCGCCGGGCGTACGGCGCTCAAGGCGTCGCTTGCGCGATACCCCTTGCTGGAAGGAATGTTTCGCTCCAGGGAGCGTGTGTGAGTACGCCGGCCCTGGCTGGCCTGCTGCCCTGGGTGTTCGCCCGCCTGCTGCTGCACGCTGCATCGTTGGCCGTGCCTGCACAGCGTCGGCAGGACTGGCGCAAGGAGTGGGATGGGGAGCTGTGGCAGGTGCGCAACACGGCAGCGAGCGGGTCTGCATACGTGCAGTTTGCGTGGGGAGCTTTGCCGGACGCGGTGTGTCTTCACCGCGAGTTCCCGGAAGAGAAGCGGGGGCTGCCGGCTTCACGGTGCCTCCTTGTGCTGTTCGTCGTTGCTCTTGTCAGTGTGGGCACTGCGCTCTGTCTGCCGAGTGTGCGTTCCGAGTTCCGGCAGGCGAGCTGGCATACGCCCGCAGACCTGTTGGTGCTGTTCCCGTCGAGCGGGCCGAATGAGGCCACGGCAGCCGTTACGCCTGAGCGATACCGGGTGTGGGCAGACCGCGCCGACTTTCTGCAGACGATCGACTACTACCAGGTCGAGAGGCGGACCGTGCTGGTGAACGGCAAGCCGGTTTCGTTGTGGATTGCGCATGGAACGAAAGGCATGCGCCCGATCGTTGCGGGTGCTACAGAGAAGCGGGCTGGCGCTGCTTTTCAGATACCAGCGACCCCCGCGAGCTCCGAACTGATCCTGACACGACAGGCGTGGCGGCAAGTCTTTGGATCTGATGCTTCGACCCGTGCTTCGACCGATGAAAGGCTGGTCACGGTAGACGGGCACGCGGCCGTAATCCTGGGCGTGGCGAACGTGGAAGATTCCGGCTTACCGGGCGCGTACCAGGCGTGGTTGTTCGATGGGGAACCCATGCGGGCCGGCGTTCCAGGGTTCGTCATCGGCCGGTTTGCCGCAGATGCCACCACCAACTGGTACTTTGGCTTTGGTCACTGTTCCATCCGCGAAACACGTGACCTCGAAGCGTCGATGCTGCTGTTCCCGGTGGCCGAGCGCAAGGTTGACCCATGGTGGGCCTGGGGCATCGGTCTCGCGCTCAGCCTGCTGGCACTGCCGGCGACCACGCCGCTTGGCTTTGGTGAACACGTGAGGAGTTCGGTGCAAACGCCGTTGCGGTTCGCGTTTCGGCGGTGGGCCTTTCTGCTGCTGAAGTGCGTGCTCTGGTGGACGATTGCCGCAGGCCTCGCTCTGATCGGTGGGGCCCTGTTTTCCAGTGCGAACTGGCGGCTTGCCGTTGATGCCCGCGTCTTTGTGACGTTCCTTGTGGCACTGCTCGGCCTACGCTGGTCGATTCGCGACCAGCGCAGGCGATGCCCAGCCTGCCTGAAGCCACTGACGCACCCTGCGCAGGTCGGCGACGTTTCCAAAAACTTTCTATCGTGGAGTGGGACCGAGCTTGTCTGCGACAGCGGTCACGGCCTGATGCACGTGCCGGCGCATGCCACCAGCTGGTTTCACACGCAGCGCTGGCTGGCGCTGGATGCATCGTGGCAGTTCCTCTTCGCGCAGAAACCATAGGCGAGCGCTCGTTGTGCAAGTGCCTCGGCTGCTGGACGGTTCATGCGGCACGGTTAGCATGGGAGAACTGATTGCGGCGAGTCAATGCTGAGGAGTGCGGCGCGAAGCTCCAGGCGTGTCCGCGCCGTTCGCCAGAGGCAGGTTGTTTCCATGCTCTTTGCTTTGCTGCAGTTCGGCGGAACCGTTCAGGTCTCGCACGAGCATCCCATCGCGTCGATCTCCATGATCACTGCGATGCTGACGTTCTTTTTCGGCATCGTCATTGTGCCGGCGCTCGCGTTGCTGGGCGGGTTGCCGCTCTTGTCCGCAGACGTTCGTCGCAGCAAGGTGTTGCGTTCGCTTTGCATTGCGACCCTTTGCCTGCCCGTAGTGCTGATCCTGAACCTTGTGGGATGGTTCGCGTTCTTCCCGCTGGAGGCGCATGCGGATATTCTGGCTCGCAGCCATGCGGTGCAGCAGGCCACCACGCGCGAGGGTGTACCCATTCCCGCGGGCAGCAAGGTGACGGAGCCTCGCCAGGGCAATGACGATTTCTATGTAAAGCTTGCGGCACCCACGGTCGCAGACGGCCTGCGCTGGACCGGGCTTCTGAACGTGAATCCGATCGGGCCGTACCGCAGTCTGGAAGGCACGCTGGCCGGCTCCTACACGATTCATGGCATTGCGTGTGGACCTGGACCGGCACTTGTGAACTACGCAAAGCTCCGCTGTGTTCTGGCGCAAAGCACGGTACTGCACGGCTTTCGATTTGCTGCGGGCCATCCTTTGGAGTTCGATTATGACGAGCATGGCGAGGTGGGCGAGATCAGCAATGGAACGCTTGCCGACCCGTTCCCTTATGGTGGAGTTACCTGGCCGGCCGGCGTCGTCATTTCCCCGCTGACAGCGCCCCTGGCCGCGTTTCAGAAAGGTCCGGCAGACAAGCCCGAGCAGTACATCGACATCTGTGTTCCTGCCGGCATGGAAGCCGTGTACAAGGGGGTCACCCTGCACGGCCCTGCCGATATCGAATTCAACCCAGGGTCGGCCTCCGTAACAAACGGATGCGGTGCCGCCCTGGATGCCGCGTACAAGGAGTACGGTTCTCTCCGCATGCCGGGCGGCGCCGTTCACCGCAGCGGCCTCGTCCCGTATGACTCGAACACCTGGCAGTGGCATGACGAGGAACAGCCCGCGGAACACGTCGACGGGCGGTTCTCGACCGGGGCCGACCCGTTTGGCTTCGGCGACGTTGTCCGCTAGCCCATACGGAGCGTTTACACGCCGCGCTTGGCGCTGGCCAGCGGAGGCGAGTAAAGCGACTTGTGCTTTTTCGGTTTCGCTGGCGCGTCGCTGACGATCACGGGGTGCTCGGCGCGGCGCTGCTCAACGGCGTCGGCAATGGCGTACTTGAGCGGTTCCAGGCCCTCGCCGGTAACACTGCTGATCGCGAAGAAGGGCAGCTTGCGCCGCTTCGCGTAGGTTTGCAGCTTCTTCAGCTTGTCCGGGTTGGCGGCGTCGATCTTCGTGGCGACAACGAGGACGGGCTTGTCTTCAAGGCCATGGCCGAAGCCGGCGAGCTCCGCGGCAATGCTTTTGAAGTCGGCGACCGGATCTTCGCGGCCACTACCATCGGAAACGTCCACCAGGTGAACGAGCACGCCAGTGCGCTCAATGTGGCGCAGGAACTGGATGCCAAGGCCAGCACCCTGGCTTGCGCCCTCGATCAGGCCGGGCATGTCGGCAATCACGAACGATCGCTCGTGCGGAAAGTCGCCGATTTTTACGACGCCCAGGTTGGGCTCGAGCGTGGTGAAGGCGTAATCCGCGATCTTGGGCCGGGCGGCGCTGAGGCGTGAGATGAGCGTGGACTTGCCGACGTTGGGGTAGCCGACCAGGCCGACGTCGGCGAGCAGCTTGAGTTCCAGCCGGAAGTGGCGCTCCTCGCCGGCACGGCCAAGTTCATGCTCGCGTGGCGCCTGGTGGGTGCTGGTGGCAAAGTGCTGGTTGCCGCGTCCGCCGCGACCACCGCGAGCGATGCAGACCTCTTCGTCCGGCTGCTCAAAGTCGTGCAGCAGTTCTCCGGTGTCATCGTCGTAGACCACAGTGCCGACAGGAACGTTCAGGACCAGATGTTCGCCGCTGCGGCCGCTCATGTTGCTGCCCAGGCCGTGGGTGCCGCGGTCGGATTTGTACTCCGGGTTGAAACGGAAGTGGACCAGGGTGTTGTGGCGCTCGGAGGAGCGCATCAGGATGTCGCCGCCATGGCCGCCGTCGCCGCCGGACGGTCCGCCGCGGGGAACGAACTTTTCGCGCCGGAAGGCCATGCAGCCGTTACCGCCGTCGCCGGCCTTGACCCGGATTTTCGCCTCATCAATAAACATGGTTTTCTACTTCAAGTTTACCGGTCCGGGAGCCATTCAGTATTTCCGCCCCCGATTTCCACGCCGTTACACCGCCTTTGTGGCTTGAGCAGGACGCGTCAAACTGCGAAAATACAGGCATCCATACACCACTTCCAGCCAGCTTTACCGCAGGTTCACACGGCTGTGTGAGCGTAAAGCTACGTGGCCCGCTCGGGACCCGCACCCCCGGTGCGATGAAGTCTTCAGGCCCGCGTGAACGTGGAACAGGTTTGCCCGGCGATACGCGGCAACAAGATCGCAAATCGCGCACGGAAGCGGAACTTTTTCAGGAGAAGCAATGACGCAGAACAAAACCATGCGCAGCCTCGCCCTTGCGGCGGTACTGGTTGTAGCTGCCGGTGTCACGGCGCTGGCACAGAACACGACCCAGGGCGCGATTGCCGGCACCGTATTTGACCCGACTGGCGCGGCCGTTCCCAACGCGGCAATCGTGATTCACGATGAGGGGACCAACGCCGACACGCGCATCACGGCCGGCGGCAGTGGCGAGTTCAAGGCGCCCCTGCTCAACCCCGGCACGTACACGGTAACGATCACCGCGCCCGGCTTTCAGGAGCAGCAGACGACAGGCATCGTTGTCCAGGTGCAGCAGGTAACCCAATTAAATCCGCACCTGACCACCGGCTCAGAATCGAGCACGGTCAGCGTGACGGCGGACATTCCGGCGATCAATTTCGATTCGCCTGATTTTGGCGGCCACCTGAGCAACCGCGAGATCGAGAACATTCCGATCAACAATCGCCGCTGGTCCACGCTGGCGCTGACCACGCCGGGCGTCACGGTCGACTCTAACGGCTTCGGCCTTTTGCAGTTCCGCGCCATTGCGCCAACGCTGAACAACGTGCAGATTGACGGCGCGGACGACAACCAGGCCTTCTTCTCGGAAGAGCGTGGGCGTACGCGCGCGGGCTATTCCACGTCGCAGGCCATGGTGCGCGAGTTCCAGGTGAACACCGGCGTGTACTCGGCGGAGTTCGGCCGCGCGGTGGGCGGCGTGGTGAACTCGGTGACCAAGACCGGCACCAACAACCTGCACGGCGAGGCGTATTTTTACCGCCGCGATGACGAGCTGGCCGCCTTCAACCCGTACACCACGCTGACGCGTGCCAATGCAAACGGCGCCGGTGTGAGCGTGGTGCCGTTCAAGCCAAAGGACAAGCGGAACCAGTACGGCTTTGAAGTAGGCGGTCCGCTTAAGAAGGACAGGATCTTCTTCACCTACGCCTTTGACGTGTTCGACCGTCAGTTCCCCGGCCTGGCGCGTGCCAACAACGCGGTGCAGTTCTTTGACAATGCGGATCTGACGCTGCCGAGCGGTACCTGTAATGTGACCACGGGCGCGACGGCCGGCCTGCCGAGCGGCAGCAGTCTGAACAGCCAGGGCGTGAGCACGACGTTTCAGTCGTCCACGGATACCGCAGCCTGCTTGCTGGCGGCGCGGCTGAACTCGCGGCGCGCGGGAAACACGTATGCGTCGGCTGCCGCGGCGTACAACAGCCAGCTTACTGCGTTGGCGGGCGATCTTGGTCCCGTGCCGCGCTACGGTCACCAGAACATCAACACGCCCAAGATCAACTGGCAGGTCACGCCGAAGCACAACCTGAGCGTGCTGTATCACCGGCTGCGCTGGGACTCGCCGGGCGGCGTGCAGACGCAGGCCAGCAACACCTACTCCACTGATTCGTTTGGTACGGACTTTGTGAAGCTCGACTACGGCCTGGCCAAGCTGGACTCGCTGATCAGCAGCAACATTGCAAACGAGGTGCGCTACCAGTACGGCCGCGAGTTGAACGATGAGGGCCAGCAGCCGCTGTCGGCGTATTCGCAGAACTTTCTGCGTCAGGCGAACGGCAATGTGCCGCAGATTTCGTTGTACAGCACGCTCGGTTTCCAGCTGGGCTCGCCGTACTACTCGTATCGCGTGGCGTACCCGGATGAGCGCAAGTGGCAGGTGGGCGATACGCTTTCGTTCAACTTCGGCAAGCACAATATCCGCGTCGGCGAAGACATCGTGCACAACTACGACCAGCAGAACGCGCCCAACCAGGTCAACGGCGCTTACACGTACAGCACCAACATCGTGAACTACGTCTCCGACCTTCTGCAGCCGGCTGGCACTTGCAACACGGGCCTGACGGGTGTGGGCGCGGCAAATGCCGGCCTGCCCTGCTACAACAGCTACCTGCAGAGCTTTGGTGCGACCCAGTTCCAGTTCGCCACTACGGACTACGGCTTCTTTGTGCAGGACGACTGGAAGATCGCACCGCGGCTGACGCTGAACCTGGGCGCTCGATACGACTTTGAGGCGATTCCGTCGCCGTTTGCATCGCTCAACAACGCAGCCGCGGTGCCGCAGACCGCCGGCCATCCTGACGACAAGAACAACATCTCGCCGCGCGTGGGCTTTGCGTGGGATCCGTACGGTGCGGGCAAGACGGTGCTGCGCGGCGGCTTCGGCTTCTACTACGGCCGCATTGCGAATAGTGTGCTGCTGAGTGCCTTGACCAACACCGGATCGTCCAACGGTGCGTACAACATCAGCTACACGAACAGCTCGGCCAACCGGCCCGTGTTCGGTCAGCAGGTGAATCCGGCAACGGTCACGGCGTCGAGCGGCGGCAATGTGGTCTACCTGGACAACCACTTCCAGAACCCGGTCACCTACCAGGCCGACTTGACGGTGCAGCAGGATCTGGGCCGCAACAACGTGCTGAGCCTGGCGTACCTGGGTTCGTTTGGCCGCGAGTTGCCGAACTTCATCAATGTCAACCAGAACCCGAACAGATACTACACCGAAACCTACACGGTGCAGCCGAGCTCAGCGGGTAGCACCAACTGCAATATCCTGGCCTGCGGATCGCAGATTCAGACCCGCGTGTATGCCGGCCGGCAGTACGCAGTAGCCGGAACCGCGCCCGCGCTGGGCAGCATCGGCGTGAACCCGAGCTATGGCGCGGTGACGCAGCTCATCAGCAACATCAACTCCAGCTATCACGCGCTGTCGTTCGACATCACCAACCGGAGCCTGCACTGGGCGACGTTTGACGCGAACTACACCTGGGCGCACGCGCTGGACTTCTCGCAAAGCTCGTTCACCGGAACCGCGGTCAATAGCTGGCTGGATCCGTTCGGCAACCAGCGATTGAACTACGGTACTTCCAGCTACGACGTGCACCAGCGTGTAGTGGGCTGGGCAATCTTCAACATCCCGGGTGTCAAGAACGACCACGGCGCGCTGGCTTACCTGACCAACGGCTGGTCCGTGAAGCCACTCATCCAGGCGCAAAGCGGTTTGCCGTACTCCGCCACCGTGAGCGGCAGCACGCCGAACCAGTGCACCAACAACACGGCCACCAATACGGCGAGCCCGTTCTGTGACGGCACGCTGGCGCCGACCTCCGCCACCAACACCGGCCTGCTGGGCACCAGCCAAACGTACATTCCGCAGATCGGCCGCAATACCTTCCGCTACCCGCGCATCGTGAACATTGATGCACGTCTGCAGAAGGATTTCCGGGTCGCTGAGGGCAAGACGTTCTCGCTGTACATCGAGAGCTTCAACCTGGCCAACCACCAGAACGTGACGGGCGT
This sequence comes from Terriglobus sp., assembly GCF_965201105.1. GTDB lineage: Bacteria > Acidobacteriota > Terriglobia > Terriglobales > Acidobacteriaceae > Terriglobus. The sequence goes on along the minus strand of NZ_OZ241741.1, from coordinate 3,465,328 downwards.
GAATGCCGGTGCCTTCACCATCGCTTCACCGGCGGCCAGCGCCGGCGCGTCCAACGGCACGGCCAATCTGACCAGCACGACGAACTTCGGCACGGTCAGCAACACCAACAGCAACTATGCATTCAGCCCTCGCCAGTTCCAGATCGCGGGACGGTTCACCTTCTAAACGGCACGTGTTTCGCATAAGGGCGGTGGCTTCGGTCGCCGCCTTTGTGTTGCACAACGCGCTGAAAGCAGTCGCTGCCCCGAACGATTTACACTCAGGCCACAGCCTCCCTCCAGGATCGTTCGCGCTGATACGACAGGCAGCGGCGTCCGGGCTGGCTTCGTCTTTCCCCCATGCTGTGTCACGACGCTCCCGCGAAACCGCGGGCTGTGCGCATGCGTTTGTTTTTGCCTCCTGTAGCCCGTGTGGTCCTTGCTGCCAGCGCCGTTGTGTGCGCGCAGGTGTATGCCCGCGCGCAGTCATTGACGACGGGAGCGGTGGGCGGCGTGCTGCGGGATGCGCAGGGTGGTGCCGTTGCGGGCGCGACCGTTGTGCTGCAGGCAGGGCGCTTGCCGCCGCAGACCGTGCAGACGGATGCGCTGGGGGAGTTCCGGGTCGACGACCTGCGGCCTGGCGAATATGAAGTCCGCTGCGAGCGCGACGGGTTCGCGCCGTTGCGCGTGCCGTCAGTGCCCGTGGCGGCGGGACAAGCGGTGCGACTGGCACTGGTGCTGCAGGCCGCGGGTGTGGCGCAAACCGTTACGGTGCGTGCGGCGGAGGCGGAGCGGCCGTCGCTGGTGGACTCGCCGCTGAATGGCAGCCTCTTGCCGCAGGAACTGGTGGCGCTGCCGATCGACGGCCGCCGCTTTCAGGACTTTGCGCTGTTGACGCCGCTGACGAACCTGGGCGACGACAGCGCCACGCCCGACAGCAGCGACTCAGGTGCTGCGGGAGGCGACGCGCAGGAGGCGTCGGATGCAGAAGCGCGGTCCGGCGATACGGTGCAGACGTCGACACGCGCGATGGACCCGTCGCAGAGCAGCTTCACGCAGGATGGGTTCACGGTGAACCGCAGCTACGACGGCGCGCCACGAGGGAGCGCGGCCGCGCCGTTCAACGTGCCGCTGGAAGCGGTGCGCGAATTCCAGGTGCGCGCGATCGGCGAGGGCTCGCCGCTGGGCCGCGATGGCGGCGGTTCGGTAAACGCGGTGACGCGGCGCGCCGAGGACGAGCTGCACGGGTCGGCATTCTTCCTGCTGCGCAACAGCGGAGCCGATGCCGCCGATCCGTTTGCCGTCGCCACCCGCTACAACAACGGCGCGCCCGTAAGCGCTACCGTGAAGCCGCGCGATCAGCGGGAGCAGTTTGGCGGATCGCTGGGCCGTCGGCTGCCGCGCACCGGCAATCGCGTGTACGCCTTTGGCGCGGCGGAGGCGCAGCGGCGCAGCTTTCCGGGGATCAGCTCGCCCGACAACCCGGCGTTTTACCGGCTAACCGCGATGCAAAGCGCCCTGCTTGGAAACCGTGGCGTGACCGCTGCAAAAGCGGCGCAGGGCTTGAGCTTTCTGGATTCGTTGACGGGCGAGGTACCGCGCCACAGCAGCACGTTAGCGCTAACGCCGCGGCTGGACGTGGTGACCTCGCCCAAAAGCTCGCTGCTGGTGACGTATACCGGGACGCGGCACGACGCGCCGTCGGGTGCGCGGGGCGGGGCGGTGGTGGCGCAGTCGCGCGACAATGTCTCCACCCTGCACATCGTGGCCGACACGCTGCAGATCTCGCAAAGCATTGGGGCGGGCACGCGCTGGGTGCTGCAGGCCGGGGCCGCGGTATCGCGAGACGAGGTCAGCGAGTTGGAGGCACCCGCGCTGGCGGGTGAGCCGCGTACCGGACCGCAGGGAGCGGTGCCCCAGGTCAGCATCGACCTGGCGAATGCTTCCAGCGGCGGCGCCTTCCGGTTCGGAACGCCGGTTGCCGCGGAGCGCCGGCGCTTGCCGCAGGAACACCGCGCCGAGTTCCAAGCGAGTGCCGCGTTCTCTGGACGGGCGCACACCGTGACGCTGCAGGCCGCGGGCAGCCTGCTGGACACCGCCGTGGATGCCGCCGCCACAACCAGCGGCGCTTACCAGTACGGCAGCCGCAGCACGGGCGGGCGCGCGGGTGGGCTGGTCGACTTCCTAACGGATTTCACCTACAGCGCAACCAGCTACCCGAACGGCGGCTGCCCGTCCATCTACGCGACGGTCCACCTGTTCTGCTTTCAAAGCTTCACGCAAGGCTTTGGCGCGGGCACGTCGGTGCGGTTCCACACCGGCGAGGCGAGTGCGGCCGTACACGATGTATGGCGGCTGACGCCGCGGCTGCATGTGACGGTGGGTGCGCGCTATGAATACTTCCGCATGCCACTGCCGCAGCACACGAATGTGGCGCTGGACACGGTGTTCGGCAACCTGGGAGCGACAGGCTTTCTGCCGGGCGATCCCGGCAACTTCGCACCTCGGCTGGGCATTGCGTACGGTCTGCACGATCGCACGGTGGTGCGGGTGGGATACGGAATCCACTTCGGGCGGGTTCCCGGGCGCGTGCTGCAGCAGGTGCTGACGAACACGGCGCAGCCCGCTTCCACGTACAGCGTGCGCATTACGCCGACAGCGGAGATCGACCCGGCGTGCAGCTCAGTGGGCGCGAACTTCGGGTATCCCGCGACGTACACCTGCGGCAGCACTGGCCTGCCGGCGAGGACTTCGGCGGCGACGATCCTGTCGCGCCGGTTTCAACTGCCGACGGTGCAGGATGCCGAGCTGACGGTGGAGCGTAAGTTGGCGGCCGGCGTGATGCTGAGTGTCAGCTACACGGCGGCGCTATCGCGCGAGCTGCCGAACTCGGTCGACGCGAACATCGCGCCGTCGCTGGGCGAGGCGAGGTTTGCGATTCAGCGAACCGATGGTGTCACGACGCCTGGTCTGCGGAACGGCGCGACGTTTGCCGTTCCGCTGTACACCTCGCGCATTTCGCCGGACTTCGGGCCGGTGTCGCTGGTTCTGTCGAACGGCAACGGCGTGTACCAGGCGGGGGTGGTGCAGGTGTCGCGTGTGGCGGCGCGCGGCCTAACGCTGCACGGTGCGTACACGTTCAGCAAATCGCTGGATACGCTGCGCGTGAGCGGGGCGGCGGTGAATACGGATGCGCAGTTCGACCCGTTTGACCCGCGGTACGACCGCGCACTGTCGAACCTGGACCGGCGGCACAAGGTGACGGCGACGGCGGTGTGGGCGCCGGAGGTTTTGCGCGGATCGCGTCTGCAGCGTGGGCTGCTGAACGGCTTTACGGTGGCGCCGATCGTGTTTGTGACCAGCGGGCGGCCCTACAGCTTTCTGATTGAAGGCGGCACCGTGCTGCCGGGTGGTCGCGAGAGCCTGAACGGGTCGGGTGGAGCGACGTATCTGCCCAGCGTGGGCCGCAATACGCTGCGGCTGCCGATCGAGACCACGGTCGATCTGCGGCTGGCGCGTGCCTTCGCGCTACGTGAGCGCACGCATCTGCGGATCTCGGCGGAGGGCTTCAACCTCTTCAACCACCGCAATGTGACCGGTGTGACGCAACGTGCGTTTCTGCCAGGCACGGTGGCGAACGGGCTGACGCCGCTGGTGTTTCAGGATGCGGCAGCCATTGCAGCCGAGGGGCTGACCTCGCGTCCGTTTGGCACGGCGAACAGCGGCGGCACCGACCTGACACGGGCGCGGCGGCTGCAGGCCGGGCTGCGGTTCGAGTGGTAGCGCAACCGCCTATTGCGCGGTGACGATCAGCGTAAGCGAGACCTGGCGCGTCAGGCCGGCGGCGGTAGCAGTGACCGTCACGCTATAGGTGCCGGATGGGGTCGCCGTACCGGACGCCGTGCCACCGCCGGAACCCGACCCGGTGCCGTCTTCAGGAATTTTGCGACCGGAGCCGCAACCCTGAAGTGCGGTGGTACCAATCAGCAGAAGTAGCAGCAGCAGCCCCGGAATACGCCGGCGAGAAGCTGCCGCGGGTACCACGAGCAATGGCAGTAACAACGCCCAGGCCACGGTGCGGAACCCATGCAGATGCGGCATCTCCGCGTAGTCCGAAGCGGCGCGCTGGACCGCGGCGGAGCTGCCGGTGAGCACGGTGACAGAGACGGTGCTGGTAGCGGACAGGTCCGTGTAGGTGGAGACCACCGTGCACTTGCTGTGGGCGGGCGCGCCGGTGCACGTAAAGGTGACGGGCTGCGATCCGGCGGTGGCGGGCGTGAGCAGAAGCGGGTAGACGGCGCTTTTTCCGGTCGCGACCGTCACGCTGGTTGCGCCGCTGGCAGCCAGGGTGAAGTCGATGCCGGTGCCGCTGAGCGCGAGCGTCTGCGTGCTGGCGCTGCTGGTGATGGTGACCGTGCCGGTGCGCGGGCCGCCTGCTTTAGGTACAAAGGCGACGGGCACCAGGCAGCTGCCGCCGACGGCGAGCGTGGTGGTGCTGGTGCAGGCACCATTGGCGGCGGTCATGCCGAAGTCGCCGGTCATTGTGATGCCGGTGAGCGAGAGGGGAACGCCGCCGTTGTTGGTCAGCGTGGCGATCTGGGGTGCGGTGGCGTTGCCTACGCCGGTCTGCGGAAAGCTCAGGGTAGCGGGCGCAAGCGTGACGCCTGCCGCGGCGATTGCGGAGCCGGTGAGCGTGACAACCTGCGCTCGGCCCACGTCGGAGACGACCAGCGTGCCGGTCTGCGAGCCTACCGACTTCGGCGTGAAGGTGACGTTGATGCTGCAGGTGCTGTGCGCCGCGAGCGACGGCCCGCAGGTGTTGACCGCGGTGAAGTCGCCGCTGGTGACGGTGGCAGAGATGAGGGTGAGCGCGACATCGCCGTCGTTGGTCAGCTTCACGGCTTGCGCCGCGCCTGCGGTGCCAACCGTGGTGCCGCTGAAGCTAAGGGCGAGCGGTGACAGGATGTCGGTGGCGGGTAGCGTGCCCGTTCCGCTAAGTGTCGCGGTCTGCGCTCCGGCATCCGTGGCGATGCTGAAGGTGCCGGTACGCGCGCCGGAGGCCGACGGCGTGAAGACGATGGAGACGGTGCAGCCGGTCTGCGTGGCAAGCGAGGTGCCGCAGGTGTTGCCGCGAATGCTGAAGTCGCCGGTGGTGCTAGCGGCGCCCAGACCGCCGCTGCCCGAGCCGGTGTTGCTGACCGTGATGTTCTGAACCGCGCTGGTGGTGTTCACGGCGACGGCGCCGAAGGGAAGCGACGTGGGCGTGAGCACGACGGAGAAGCTGGCCTGCGCGTTGCCCTGCAGCGCCACGGTGGCGGTGCTGGTGGTATCGCCGTTGCTATTCGTCGCGACGACCAGGGTGCCGGAACGCGATCCGGCGCGGGTGGGCGAGAAGGTCAGGCTGACCGTGCAGCTTTGGCCGGAGGTCAGCGTCGTGTTGGCGCAGGCATTGGTTTGGGCGAAGTCGCCGCTGACTGTGATGGCGCCAACCGCGAGCGGACCGTTGCCGCTGTTCAGCAGGGTGACGGTACGCACGGGACTTAGGCCGCTCAGCGGCGTATCCGGAAAGGTGACGGAGACGGGCGAGAGCGACGCAATGCCCGCGATGCCGTTGCCGGTGAGAGGCACGGTGTGCGTGCCGTTAGTGTCGACGAGTTGCGCCGTGCCGGTGCGCACGCCGGAAGCGGTAGGCGTGAAGACGACGCCAAAGGTGCAGCTTGCCGACGGCGCAAGCGTGGCGGCGCAGGTGTTCGCCGTGACGCTGTAGTCGCCGGAGGCGGTGGGCGTCTGCAGGCTGGTGGGCACGTTGCCGTTGTTGGTAAGGGTGATGGTCTTCGCGGCGCTGCTTGCCTTGACTGCCGTGTCGGCAAAGCTGAGCGACGGCGGCGCGAGCGTAATGGCTGCCTGGCCGCTGCCCGTGCCGGATAGGCTCGCGACGACATAGCCGCCGAGCACATTGCCATAGAGCGTGAGCGTGCCGGTGACAGCGCCGGCGGCGGTCGGCGCAAAGCTGACCTGCACCGTGCAGCTTGCGCCGCGCGCGAGCGGGACGCCGACGCAGTCGACCGTGGAGACGAAACCAGTGCTGGCCACGACGCGGCTGAGCAGCAGCGGCGTGAGGCTGCCGTTGGTGACGGTGATGGTTTGCGGCGCGCTGGTGTAGCCGACGTTCTGCGCGGTGAAGGTGAGCGAGCCGGGAGAAAGCGAGGCCACGGGGAGCACGGATTGTCCCGCAGTGATGAGCGGGATCTGCCAGATGCCGCGGCCGTACGTGCCTACCCGCAGAACGCCGTTCTGTGTGCTGCCGGGTACGGCAAAGGCGATGGAAGCGGTGAGCTGGACGGCTGGCGCGAGCGGCAGGCCGGTGCCGTAGACGCTCCAGCACTGCGCGTTCACGATGAGGCACGACGTGACGTCGGTCGCGACATAGACGCCGGTGTCAGTGGCAACGTAGACCACGCTCGAGTTATTTGGATCGACGAGGACGGCGTTGGCGGGAGCGTTCGGCAGGTTTGCAGTGACGCTGGTCCAGCTTGCCGCGCCGTCGAGGGAGCGGTAGACGGCGGGCGAGTTGAAGCCGCTGACGGTGGCGTAGACGGTGCGGCCCGTGGGGTCGTTCGGGTCGATGGAGATGCTGGAAACATCGAAGCCGAATGGGTTGAAGCGGCCGTTGTGGGTGGCGTCATTGGTGACGGTGCCGTTGGTAACGTCGGTCCATACGGTGCCGCCGGTAGCAAGATTCGCTTGCGGGGTGCGGAAGAAGTGTCCGCCCGCGGCATTGCCACCGCCATCCGCCGTACCCGCCATGCCGGCGTACAGGACGGGGGAGCCGCTGGTCTGCGAGGCGCCCGTCAGCACCTGTTGGCCGCCCGCGGCGAGCGAGCGGATGAGGCCATTCGCGCCCGAGCAGGCCGCGCCAGCCGGACCGCTGAGCGGCGCGCTGATGGCGTTGGCGCCCGACCAGGTGCTGCCGCCAGTTGCCGGGCCGCGGTAGACGCGGCAGGTGCCGGCCAGAACGTTGCTGTTGAGCGTGGGGTCGAGGATGGCGGGTGCGTCCTGGAGCTCGGCATCGCCATTGACCTGCGCGGGGCCGATGGAGGGCACGCCGGCGAAATCGGCGGCGGTGCAGGCGGCGCCGTTCTGGCACAGTTTGAGCGAGACGCCAAAGCCGGACTGCACAAGCCAGTTGCGCGGGTCCGCTTGATCGATCTGCACGTTCGCGCTTTCGCCCGTGCCCATCTGCGTCCACACGCTTTGAAAGCTGGCGTTCGCGGCGGAGGTGGTGGAGGCCGCAGAGCCGAGTGCGCCAAGCGCGGCCAGGCCGATGCCGCCGTCGGTCGGGTGGGTACTCAGGCCGCTCACCTCAGCCAGCGATCCGAGGCCGCCGTTCAGGTTGTTGAAGTGGGTCGCGTCGTCGGCGGAGCAGGAGGTGGACTGCTGGTTGACGCCGTCGGTGGATCGCCACAGGCCGCCATCGTTGCCGAAGAAGAGCAGCGGAGCAGCGGCGTTGCTGCTGAGCGTCTGGAAGGCGATGCTGTGCTGCGAGGGCGCAACCTGTGCGGGCGCGGCGCAGCCGTTGGTCGCGTTGGTGGTGTTGCGCAGGACGCATCCGTTGGGGTCGCTCAGCTTGCAGCGGTACAGGTCGCCCGTGCCCACAAAGAGCAGCGTGTCGCTCTGGTTGAGCGCGGTGGCGGCGGGCACGGCGGCCAGCGCCAGGTTGTAGTCGGCCTGCGCGATCGTGCCAGCGGTTCCATTGGTGCCGTCTTCCAGAGGCGTGCTGATCAGTCGGCGGGACCACTGCACGGCCGCGCTCGCGCACGCGGAGCCGGTCAGATTGCAGGCGTCCTGGAACAGACCGGTGTCGGTGTTGCCGCTGCCGACGGTGAGCGCGAACAGATCGCCGGAGGCCGGCTGAACGGCGAGTGCGCCGCGAAAGATGGGGCAGCTGGAGAGGCCAGTGCTGCCGGCGCGCACGGGGCAGGCGCTGGTGGAGAGGCCGATGCCGGGCTGGGCGGCAAGGCGCGTCCAGGTGCGGCCATCGGCGGATTCGTAGTAGCCGTGGAAGCGGACGGCGGCGTAGAAACGCTGCCGGACGGGGTTCCACACGACCGCGGTGGCGGCGTTGCCTTCAAAGGTGCTGAAGTCGGTGGCCGCGCTTTGCACGACCTGCGATCCGTCCTGCAGGATGGCCATCTGCCAAGTGGCGCCGGCGTCGGTGGAGTAGTACAGGCCGCGAACGCTGGCACCCAGGCTGCTGGCCTGCACCTGCGCTCCTTCGGCGGACGAAGAAAGCGCGGCGACGACGAGGTTGCTGGATGCGGTGCTCCAGGCAAATCCGGCGAAGCCTTCGCCGATGAAGGAGTGAAAGCCCGCGGCGCCGTCGTTGGAACGCTGCACCAGCGACCAGGTCACGCCGTTGTCGGTGGAGCGCAGCAGACCCGCGCCGTAGTAGCTGTCGGTCGCGTCGTTGGGGTCGCCGGTGCCGGCCAGCACCACGCCGCTGCCGCCCGGCTGCACGCTGACCGCACCAATGGAGATGCTGGCCGTTGCGCTCGATCCGGCGTTGGCGCTGAAGGCCTGCAGGCTGTCGGTCAGCGGCGTGAACTGGACGGATGAGACGGAGCCCGCGGCAGTGGTGCTCTTCCACACGCCGCCGCCCGTGGTGCCCAGATAGACGGTGTTGCCGGAGCTGTCCGCCGGGTCGACGGCGATGCTGGAGACGCGGCCGGTGACCAGGCCGTATGCGGCGGTCTGCACCTGCATGGGGCCGACGGGCTGCCACGCGGTATTGAGCGGCGTGCCAGCGGCGGCGAGCGACGCCCGTTGCAGGCCACGGCTGGATGCGGTCGCGAGTGCGTTTTCGCGTTGCTGCACAAGCTGTTCGCGTTGTTCACGGGCGTGGTGCAGCAGGTCGGCGGAGGGCTCGCGGGTGCCGGAACCGCGGCGTGCGTCCGCAAATCGTTGCGCGCGTGCACGGGCCGAGGCCGCTTCGGTAGCGGGCGCAGACGAAACCTGTTGCGCCGTGGCCAGCGTGGCCAACAGAAGGCACAGAAAAGCCAAAAGGCGCGCGAAGCGCGCGGCACGGACGAGGGCGGAATCGGATCGGAAAGACACAGGCAGTGATGGAGCCGTTGCACACGGCATACCGGAACACAGCTTGTCTGGTGAGAAAGCTCTCAGAATATACAGCACACGCGGCGCTGCGGCCGCTTAGGCGTAAGTGTCCCTGATCTTCAGCCCGTTGTCACGCGCACATAAGTTGTAGCGTCACGTTCTAGGCACCGAATTGGCCTTTGGCGCGCTGGGTCCGTGGACGTTCGATCGGCTTGGGTGAGGCATCGTTCGACTCGCCAAACGGCGGGTTCTGAGCGATGTATGCCTTGGAGTTGAATTTCTTTCCAGTGCTCCCGCCGCTCATGTATCGAATCTTGCCAAAGATGGGCCGCTCGCCCCAGGGCCGGTCGAACTTGCCATAGATGGCCCAGGCAATGCCCGCGTACCCACCGGGGTCGCGGCCGTCCACGAAGTATTTGTCGTTCAGGTAGATCAACGTACTCATGGCTTCGGCGTTCGACGGCGACCACTCCAGCACCTTCTTGGCCCAGTACATGCGCATGAAGTTGTGCATCCAGCCGCGGCGCACCATCTGGCGCTGCGCGGCGTTCCAGAGTTCGTCGTAGGTTTCGGCGTTCTCCATCTGCTTTGCGGTGTAAAGCTGGTCGCGCTTGTCTCCGGCGTGCGCGGCGACGGTCTTGCGCGCCCAGTCTTCGGCGGTCTCCGGGTTGTCGTAGTTGGGGTCCCACTTGACCCAGGCAATACAAAGTTCGCGCCAGGTGACGAGCTCATCCAGAAAGCTGTCCGCGCTTTCGCGCAGGCGCGGGTTCTTCCCGGCGGCGCGCTCGATCTCAAGGTAGATGCGCAGCGGACTGATGTGGCCGAAATGCAGGTAGGGCGACAGCACGCTGGTGCCGTCCGTGTCGGGATGGTTGCGCAGGTGCGCGTAGCCGGGCAGCATGTGTTCGACGAACTGCTTCAGGCGTGCCTGTGCCGCGTGCGCGCCACCCGTGAACTCCGGCGCCTTGCCAACGCTGCGGTCCAGGTCTTTCCAGCCGGTGGTCATGTCGTCGTGCGGGTCGTCGGCCAGGAAGCCCTTCGGCTTTGTCCAGGCATGCTTTGCGCTGGGGTTGGTGGACTCTTCCAGGTACTCGGGCAGCATCTTCCAAAGCCGGCCGCGCACGGTATACGCGGCATAGGGTGCTTTCTCGAAGCGCTTCGTCGGCACGATCACGTCGGCGTCCACGGACCAGTACGGTCCGTCGAACTTCTGCTGCACTTCGCGGTGCCAGCCCTCGGGCACGCGCATGGGGTTCTCATCGCCGATGACAATGGCGGCTTGCACGTCATGAAAGAAGCGGAGGCGGTCCTCGTTGGGAGCGTTGCGCAGGACGAAGCTGACGTTGCGCTTCCCCATGTCTTCCTCGACATCGCGCAAGCCCTCGTTCAGGAAGACGTAGCCGCGTAGAACACCATGCGGAAAGTTCGCGACGCCGCTGAAGAAGGCGACCACCGGCAGGCCCAGTTCGTTGGCGACCTCAACAGCGACATCGAGCGCGGGATTGTCCACGCCGCGTTCCGCGCGCTGCATCCAGTAGACGACGACCTTGCCGTCAGCTTTGGGCGCGCCGTCACGGCGAACGGTGACGCGATCGTTGCTGGCAAGGCGGCGCAGCGATTCGGGCAGGTCAGGGGGAAGCGCGGTGTAGGCTTCGGCCTCACGGCGTTCGCGCTCTGAGCCCTGTGCGGCCTTGCTGCGCTTGGTGGATGCGCCTTTCTTTGCCGCACCGCGCGCCGCTTTCACGCGCTCGGCTTGCGCATGAACGCTGGCGGCGGCGTGGATGGCCTTTTCACGTGCGGGGTGCGGAATGCCCGTGGGATCGGGCTCGCTCATACCTGCTGCGGCGTCGTCATGTGCGGGCTCGCCCGGCGGCGCGGCCTGTGTCTTCGTGTGCTTCGCAGGCTTTCTATCTGTCTTCGGTTTTGTCTTACTGGCGGCCATGTAGCTTGGGATGCGGACCGATGCCGAACTAACTTGTCCCGAAACATTTCCGATTCCATTCCATCGAGAAGAAAGTCCAATAGGAATCATGACAACGTTGTTTGCCCTCCCATGCTGAAGCGCGGGATCGTCTTCGCAGCAGGCTTGGCGGGATCGTCGCTGTGCGCCGCGGCCGCGCAAACCTCCGTGCCCGCCACCGCGACAGTAAGCGGTACGGTCGCCGACCGATCCGGAGCAAAGATTACCGGTGCGTTGATCCACTTGGAGAACGGCAGCGCCAAGGTTGACGGGCGCACCGATGCGTCCGGTCGATTCTCTGTGCCGTTGCCGCCGGGCCTGTACCGGCTTGCCATCACGGCCGAAGGCTTTGAGCCGTATGCCCGCGAGAGCTTCACGGTGAGCGCGCGCACACCGCTGCTCGCGGTCACGTTGCTGGTCGCATCGCAGAACGAGGTCGTCACCGTCCAGGCAAATGAAGCGGATACCAGCGCCGCCTCGAATGGCAGCGCGCTTGTATTCAAAAAGGAGCAACTGGACGCGCTTTCCGACGATGATGCCACCCTGCAGCAGCAGTTGCAGGCCATTGCCGGGGGCGACGGCCAGCACGCGCCACAGGTCTATGTGGACGGCTTTTCCGGCGGCAGGTTTCCACCCAAAAGCTCCATTCGCGAGGTGCGCATCAACCAGAATCCGTACTCGGCGCAGTACGACGAGCTGGGCTTTGGTCGCATTGAGATCTTTACCAAGCCGGGCAGCGACAAATTCCATGGTTTCGTGCAGGTGCAGGGCAACGATCGCGCCTTCAACTCGCGCAATCCGTTTACCGGCGAGCAGCCGCCGTATCACACGATCTTTGTCGATGGAAATGTGAGCGGTCCCATCGGCAAGAAGACCTCGTTCTTCGCTTCTGCCAACTACAACGATGCGGAAAACAACGCGGTCGTGAATGCCGTGGTTCTGGACGCGAACCTTTCGCAAACCCAGCTGTCACAGGCGGTGCCGAACCCGGACCGCCGGCATAACTACTCCGTTCGCCTGGACCGGCAGATGTCCACGAATAACACCTTCACGTCGCGCTATGAATACAACAGCAACGACCTGACTAACGCCGGCGTTGGTTTGTTAACACTGCCCAGCGAAGGTTACAACAGCGCGACGGCCACGCAGACGCTGCAACTGGGCGACACGCAGATCATCGGCGCGCACCGGGTGAACGAGACGCGCTTTCAATATGTGCGCACGCGGGCGGCACAGAACTCCGTCGACCACACGCCCACGGTGATTGTGCAGGGCGCGTTCAATGGCGGCGGTTCCAATCTGCAGAACTCGCAGGACAACCAGGACCGGTACGAGTTTCAGGATTACTTCTCGCTGGAGCGCGGCAAGCACTTCATTCGCGCGGGTGGTCGTTACCGTGTATTGCGCGACAGCAACGTATCCACCGCGAACTACAACGGGCAATACATTTTCCCGGACCTGGCCACATACCAGATCACGCAGCGCGGCATTGCGGCGGGACTGAGCGGGGCGCAAATACGCGCGCAGGGCGGCGGCGCGTCGCAGTTCAATTTGACCGCAGGCAGGCCGAATGCAGTCGAACTGACGGGCGACCTGGGCGTGTACGCCGATGATGAGTGGAAGGTCTCCAAGAGCGTGACGGTGAACCTGGGCTTGCGTTATGAAAGCCAGTTCGGCGTGCCCGATCACACCGATCCTGCACCGCGGATCGGGTTCGCGTGGGCAGTGCACCAGGGTGAGAAGAAGCCGGCATGGTTCACGGTGCGCGGCGGTACCGGCCTGTTCTACGAGCGGCTGGACGGTGCCACACTGCTGCAGACCGTACGGCAGAACGGGTTGAATCAGCAGGCCTACTACCTGCAGCAACCGAATACCTTCCCAACCGTGCCGCCGGTTTCCTCACTGGGCGGCATACCCTCAACCACGTACAGCCTGCAGCCCGGGCTTCGCAACCAGTACGACATCGTATCCGGCATTGGCATTGAGCGCGGCTTGGGTAAGAAGGGCAACATCGCCGCCACGTACCTCAACATTCGCTCGGTCCACCAGTACGTTTCGATCAACGCAAATGCGCCGCTGCCAGGAACATATGACCCTGCGGTGCCGGGCAGCGGAACGCGTCCGTTTGGCAGCACCGCGAACCGGTATGAATACGCTGCGGAGGCGTCCGGCAACGGCGACATCTTCTTCGTGAACCCGAACTACCAGCCGATCAAGCAGATTAGCCTGTTCGGGTTTTATGTCGTTCAGCACTTCCGGTCCAACACCAATGGACCGGCGGCGTTCGCGTCGAACTCCTACGATCTTTCGCAGGATGATGGCCGGCCCGCGTTCAACCGGACGCAACGCCTGTTCCTGGGCGGCAACATCACTTTGCCCTATGGGTTCAGCCTGAGTCCGTTCCTGATCGCGATCGCGGGTGCACCGTTCAACATCACAACGGGAAGCGATAACAACGGGGATTCCATCTATAACGATCGCCCCGCCTTTGCGACAGACCTGTCGCGAAGCTCGGTCGTGCGCACGCGCTTCGGCAACTTCGACCTGTCGCCGCAGCCCGGTCAGCGCATCATTCCGTTCGACTACGGCACCGGTCCGGCGTTCGCGTCCTTGCAGCTTGAGGCGCAGAAGACGTTCAAGTTCGGTCCTCGGCCCGCGCCTGTAGCGGCAGCGTCGCCTGCGCCGGCCGATGCTGGGGCAAAACCAGGCGGACCCGCTCCAAAGCCGGACCCGGCATACCAACTCAGCTTTTCAGTGGAAGCGCAAAACGTCTTCAATCACACCAACGGCGCGGTGCCGATCGGCGTGCTGACCTCGCCGTTCTTTGGCAATTCCATCTCGCTCGATGGAACGTTTTTCAACAACTCCGCCGCGAACCGCACCGTGCTGTTACGAACTGCGTTCCGGTTTTAGCGCAGTAGTTGTGGTCAATCGCAGGTAATGTTCTGCGGCACCAACTCGCTATGCTGAAGCTATGGCTGATTTCACTCTGCGCCGGTGCGTTGCCGGTGATGAACCGATGCTTTCGCTGCTTGGAGGCGCAAGCTTTTTAGAGGCGTTTGCGGATGTGCTGGACGGTCCGGACATCCTGGCACACTGGCAAAAGAATCACTCGGTCGAGAAATACGCGGAGTATCTCGCCGCGCCGGAAAACCGCATTTATGTCGCGGAGATGGCGCCCGGCAATGCCCCGGTGGGCTACACCGTGTGTACCGCCCCGGACTTTCCAATCGACACGACTCCAGACGACTACGAGCTGCGGCGCATCTACCTGCTGTACCGGTTCCAGGGGCTCGGCATTGGACGCGCGCTGATGGACCAGGCAATCGTGTCGGCGCGCGAGCTTGGCTACAAACGCCTGCTGTTGGGCGTGTATGGCGAGAACTTTGGCGCGATCCGGTTCTATGAAAAGGCCGGCTTTACCCAGATCGGCGAGCGATTCTTCACCGTGGGCGCAACGACCCACCATGATGCGGTCATGGCGAAACCTTTGTAGCGCCGAGTGCCCGTCGCGTAGCCGTGTTGCATTTAGAAGTCGTTGTTCACTCGGGGTAGGGCCGCATGTTGCGAATCCTGCGGGTTCACGATCAGGGAGATTGATTCGCCAGGCGTGAATGGAAATCTGCGGTCTACCTGCAGGCGGGTTGCGGTGCCGTCCGGGAGTAAGGCTTCTACGTCCCAGGTGGGAACACTATTTGTGTAACCAGCTTGCCGCGCGTGGATGACACGGCCGACCATCGGAACACCGTGACGGCGGTTCCTTGCATCCCGGATCGATCCCCAAATCAGGGCACCTAAGCTGCTTAGCAGGGTTAACAACAGAAAGCTCGCCGGGATGGCCATGAGCCAGGGATGTCTGCTCGCGTTGGGCAAGCAGAACGGGCCCGACGCGAAAAACCCCGACATGCCGATGGAGAAAATAATCCAATTGGTCCGGTTCATCTCGACTCCTGTTCGCAGGCGTGAGAATTCGTGAATTGGAAGGTTCTAATGCTCAATCATTCTTTTTCTTGTTACGCGGCCGCACCTTGAACCAGATCGGCGAGCCGATGAACTTCCAGCGATCGCGGATCAGGTTCTGCAGAAAGCGTTCGTAGCTGAAGTGCAGCCGCACATCGCGGTCGGTGAAAAGCACGAACGTGGGTGGCGCCACGGCGGCCTGCGTCATGTAATAAATGCGCACGCGCTTGTTGTATGGAACGCCGGCGCGCTCGAAATCGATGCCGTCCAGGAACTTGTTCATCTGGCCGGTGGAAATGCGGCGGCGGCGCTCGCGCGCGACAAGTTGCACCTTCTTGAAGACCTCGTCGACGTTGATGCCCTCACGCGCGCTGATGAAGAGAAGCGGTGCGTAATCCAGGTACTTCAGCGCGTCACGCACCTGCTCGGTGTAGACCTTCTTATCCGCGGGGGCGGGCACGTTCTCTTCGCCGGCCGCGATGCGCTGCTCGCGCTCGGTGGTCACGGCGTCCCACTTGTTTACGACGATGACGACGCTGCGCCCGCTCTCATGCGCGTAGCCACCGATGTTGGCGTCCAGGCCGGTCACGCCCTCGGTGGCGTCGATGATCAGCAGCGCCACGTCAGCGGCTTCCAGGTGCTTGCGTGCCATGATCACGGAAAGCTTCTCGGCCATTAGCGTGGTCTTGCCCTTGCGGCGGATGCCGGCGGTATCCACAAAGCGGAAGCGGTGACCGTCGCGCTCGACCGTTTCGTCCACCGCGTCGCGCGTGGTGCCCGCGATGGGCGAGACGATGGCGCGGCCGGTGCCGGTCAGGGCATTGAGCAGCGTCGATTTGCCAACGTTGGGCCGGCCAATAATGGCGATGCTGGTTTCGCGGCTGACGTGCTCGCCGTGGGAGCGCAGCCTGCGTTCGCGCGGCTTCTCCTCGCCGTTTTCATCCAGCTCGGCTTCGCCCTCCCACACGTCGTCGAGTTCCGCAGCCTCTTCGGGTTCCAGGTCGGGCATCGCGGCAGAGACCGCGTCCAGCAGTTCGCCCACGCCCAGGCCGTGCTCTGCGCTGATCGGGAAGACCTCCTTAAAGCCGAGCGTCCGGAAGTTCTCTGCCTGCGGCGTGATCTTTTCCGTGTCCATCTTGTTCACGGCCAGAAAGAGCGGCTTGCCGGAGCGTAGAAGCAGGCGCGACAGCTCCAGGTCCGGCGCGGCCAGTTCGCTGCGGCCGTCCACCACCATGACGATGGCCTGTGCTTCGTCGAGCGCGACCTGTGCCTGCCGGAAAATTTCGCTCGGGATGAGCGCTTCATCGTCGGGCACCACGCCGCCGGTGTCGACAATGCGCAGAAGGCGGCCGTCCCAGTCGACCTCGCCGTAGATGCGGTCGCGGGTAATGCCCGGCTCGTCGCCCACGATGGAGCGGCGCGTGCCGGTGAGCCGGTTGAATAGCGTGGATTTGCCGACGTTGGGGCGCCCGCAGATCGCGAACAGCGGCGCGGCAATGCTGTCGCTGGGCCGCTGCGCTTCTTCAATCAGCGGCAGCATGGCGGCAAGCGCGTTCTCCGTTTCCGGATCGCTCAGCGCGGCCGAGTGGACCCCGCGGTGCAACCCGTGCGGTTCGTCATGCCTGGGCGCGGCGTTGGATGCCATGCCACGCTCGCCACGCGCGGGCCGGTTGGAAACAGGCCGTGATTCTGCAGGCAGCGCTCCCGGCGCCATTTGCGCGCCGGTGACGGAGCGGCCACGCTGGCGCTCCGGCGATTGCGTGCGAACCTTGCTTTTGCTGAACGCGGCAGCCTTTTTCGCCGCCGCGGCCTTGCGGCCCTTGGGCGAGGCTCCACTCAGCGCGCCGGTAGATGCTTTCGCACCTTTGGGCGTCGCGCCCTTGTGGGGCCGCGTCTGCGCAGCCCGATGCTTTTTCCCAAGCCGCTTCTTTTCAGGAGCCATTTGCCAAACCCTGCCGTCTTCAAGGGTAGCAGTGTAGGCACGCCGGCTGCTTGCAACGTGTAACGCGACACGTTACATTGGGCGGGTGATCAAGTCATTCCGGCATGCCGGACTGGAAAAGTTCTTCCTTACGGGTTCCAAAGCGGGCATTGTTCCCGATCACGCCAGGCGCCTCACCATTCAGCTCTCCGCTTTGAACGTTGCCAGCCGTCCCGAAGAGATAAACCAGCCCGGTTGGGATTGGCATCCGCTACAGGCAGGGCTAGCCGGACACTTTGCCATCAAGGTCAATAAAAACTGGCGTCTCACGTTTGTTTTTGAAGGAGAAGACGCAGTGCTTACGGATTACCAGGATTACCACTGAAGCTGCCAAGGAGTGGCATATGCATCTGCACAATCCCAGCCATCCCGGAGAAGTGTTGCGAGACATCAGCCAAGGCCTGGTCCAGGCCGATCTCGCGAGCCGGCTGGGGGTCACTCGGCAAACGCTGTCGCGCATCCTGAACGGGCATGCGAGCGTGACTGCATCCATGGCTCTGCGCCTGTCGAAAGCTTTCCCGAATTCCACGCCAGAGATGTGGCTCAAGCTGCAGATGCAGTACGACTTGTGGCAGGCACGTTACGCTGCGAAGCCTATTCGATCCGCATCACGTCGTAAGGCCACTCGGACGGCGGTTGCTGCTTAGCGATCGCAAAGGTGCGCACTCGTGAACCGGCAAACGTTTCTGAAATAGGACGGGACGCAGCTTCTGGCAAGGGCGGCCGGGCGCAGGCAATTACGGCTTTGCCGTCACCTGCTGCAGTACACGGGCTCGTTCGCCCGTAAGTGGTCCAACCGTCGTCGCCGGTTTTCCGTCGTCGCCACCGTACTTCTGCGTGGTCCGGTACCTCAGAACAGACACATACTGGTTTGTCTGCGGGTTGAATTTCCACGCCTGCACCGTCTGCCGGTGGGCCTCAAAATGCGATTCGCCGTGGTCCATGTCCCAGTAGGGTTCTGCGGTCACCAACAACGGAAAGGGTGACGCGGAGCCGGCATCCCAAAGCGCCGCCTCACCCTCATCCACCAGCGCCACGTCCGGCAGCAGATTCTGCAGTGTTCGTTCTGGCGTGACGCGCAGCAGGGCAAACCGCGTCAGCGAACCGCTGCCACCCGCGTTGAACGTCGCGGCAAAGAGCGTCCATGCGCCCCCGTTTGGCAGTGCATGTTTGTCACTGCGTGGCGAAAGCCCGAAGTCATACTTGCCACCACCACCCGGAATCGGCTGGGACGGCATGGTGTAGCACGTGGTCTGCTCCGGCAACAGGCACAGCCTGGCTCCGGAAACGGGGAACCCGTCGCTGTCAAGCTTGCCTTGTTTCGTGACGAACCGGGGAAACGGCTGTTCGTTTCCGCTCTGGGCGATCCCGGGTACACCTGTGCCCAAGGCAAGCGTGAGCAACACCACAAGACTGCACTGCCGAACCATTCTGTTCCTCCAAAGTTTTGCTCTCGCATGGATGCGCCCGGTATAGGCATGCGGATGTACGCCACTAAGATAGAAAAGGGGTTCGCCTCTTCTTCGCATGCCAGCCGCCACCAGCGCCCCAACCCGAGCAGACGCTCTGCCCACCCTGCGCGAGTTCTTTGCGCCGGGCGGCGTCCTTGCGGGGTCGTCGCTCAGCTATGAGCACCGGCCGGGGCAGTTTGAGATGGCAAAGGCGGTCGAGAAGGCGTTGGAGGAGCGCCGCCACCTGATCGTGGAGGCCGGCACCGGAACGGGCAAGACGCTCGCCTACCTGTTGCCCGCGCTGCGTGTCGCACGTGATCAGGGCAAACGCGTGATCGTCTCGACCGGCACGAAAAATTTGCAGGAGCAGCTCTTTTTCAAGGACATCCCCTTTCTGGAGTCTCTGCTCGGGCCGCTGCGCGTGACGTATATGAAGGGCCGCGGCAACTACATCTGCAAGCAGAAGCTGTACGCTTTGCAAGCCGCGCCGTTGCTAAGCGAGCCCGCCGAGGTGCAGCAGTTCCACATCATCCGCGATTGGGAAAAGGACACCGCGACCGGCGACCGCGCGGAGATTGCTGGGCTGCCTGAGCCGTCGCTGCTGTTCAGCAAGCTGGATGCGCGCAGCGAGGCCTGCCTGGGCCAAACCTGCCCCAACTTCGAGCCGTGCTGGATCACGCAGATGCGCAAGCGAGCGCTTGAGAGCGACCTGATCATCGTCAACCATCACCTGTTTTTTGCGGACCTCAACATCAAGCAGCAAGCCGCTGGAGCGCCCGACGCGGGCGTGCTTCCGGAAGCCGCGGCGGTCATCTTCGATGAGGCGCATGAACTGGAGCACGTGGCAAGCGAGTACTTTGGCGTCGCTGTGTCACAGCAGCGATGCGAGGAACTGGCGCGCGACACGGAGCTGCTGCTGAAAGCGAAAAAGGTCTCAGTCGACGGCGTGCAGAACGCGACGAACATGCTCCGCGAACGCTCGCGCATGTTCTTTGGCACCTTGCCGCAAGCCGCTGGCACGATCGGCCGCCAACCTTTTCAGGACCGCGCCGGGTTTCTGGAGGAGCGCGGCGAGCACTATGCAACATTCACCGTCGCGCTGGAGCGGCTCTTCGACGAACTCGAGCGATTGAAGGACGTGGACGAGTCCGCCGGCCTGCGCCGCCGCGCACAGGACCTGCGGCTGAGCACGCGCTTCCTGATGGAGTCCGACGATCCGAACACGGTCTTTTGGATCGAGCGCCGCGCGGCCGGCGGCGTGAAGAATGCTTCTCGGCTAGCACCCGGCACGGCGCCCAGCTTCCACACCCACCTGCAGGCTACGCCCATTGACGTGTCCGAGATCCTGCAAACGCAGCTCTTCGCCAACTTCAGCACGGTCGTGCTCACCAGCGCCACGCTCACGGTGCAGGGCGGCTTCGACCACATCGCAAAGCGGCTGGGGCTGGTCGGTGCCCGCGAGCTCACCGTGCCCTCGCATTTTCAATACGGCAAGCAGGCGCTGCTGTACCTGCCGCCGTACCTGCCCGACCCGCGCGACGCCAACTACACGCCACAGGCCGCCGAGCGCATGCGCCGCGTTCTGGAGCTTTCGCGCGGCCGCGCCTTTTGCCTCTTCACCAGCTACGCGCAGATGCGTGAGATGTACGAGCGCATGCTGGTTGAACTGCCGTTTCCGCTGCTGCTGCAGGGCACCGCGCCACGCAAGGCTCTGATGGATGAGTTCCGCACCACGCCGAACGCGGTGCTCTTCGGCACGTCGAGCTTCTGGCAGGGCGTGGACGTGCAGGGCGAGCAACTGAGCTGCGTCATCATCGACCGGTTGCCCTTTGCCGTGCCGAGCGATCCGGTCGTCCAGGCGAGGATGGAGGCAGTGGAGCGGGCTGGCGGCAAGCCGTTCTATGACCTGCAGATTCCGCAGGCGGTCATCACGCTCAAGCAGGGCTTCGGGCGCCTGATCCGTTCCGCCACCGACCGTGGCGTGCTGGTCCTGTTGGACAACCGCGTGCAACGCCAGAGTTACGGCAAGGTGTTTCTGGACAGCCTGCCGCCGTACCGCATCACGCAGAACATTGATGATGTGGAGCGATTTTTCCTGCAGCCGAAGGACGCCGCCGTCACCCGCTGAGCGCGACAGGTTGTTGCGTTTCCGCCGCCGCCGCCGCGGTATACATGCCGGCGGCGACAATCAGGATCGCGCCGAGCGCCATGGCCAGCGTTGGCCGCTCGCGCCAGATCATGAAGCCGATCAGAGCGCCCGTGGGCAGCTGGCTGTAGTGAAACTGCGACACATACGCGGTTCTCGCAGCGCGCAGCGCAAAGAAAAAGCACAGATTGCCGAGCACGCCGAAAAAGGCGATCGCGGCAATTGCGCCCGTCATGCGCAGGGAAACCGGTTGGGCGTGCCGCCCCGTGTACACGCCCGCAACGAGCGCAATGACCAGGCCTGAGAAGAAGGTCATGCTGCTGGCCGATTCGGTCTGGGTCATGCGGCGCGACCAGACCATGTTGGCGGAAAAGCAGGCGACGCACACAAGGCACGCACCATAGCCGATGCGATCCGCCTGGTGCGCGGCCCCGAACGGATTAACCGCGACAATCACGCCGGCGAAGCCAACCAGAAGCGCGAACATCTGCTGCCAGCGCAGCGCCTCCCGCAGCCACACGCGCGCCAGCACCGCGGCAACCAGCGGCGACAGAAAGATCAGGATGTAGAACATCGACAGCGGCATGTGCTGCAGCGCGATCAGCACGCAAAGGTTGTTGCCCAGATCGAGCAGAGACCGCAAGGCCTGCGGCAGCGGATGCCGCGGCCACAACGCGCGAAACTCACCGCGAACCGCAGCGCCCAAAACAATCAGCACAGCCGCCGCAAGCCCCACCAGCGCGATCACCTCCAGGCGCGGCAGGTTTGAAGCACCCGCGAACTTCAGGCACACATCGCACAAGACCCAGAGCGTGTACCCGGCCAGCGCCAGGCCGGCTGCCTGCAGATGTGACATCGTCCGCTTCATAGGGTTGCGCTGAACCCGAAGCGCCTGCGGGCTGTTGTGCAGAATGCGATGCGCGCTTAGGCCGCGTGTTCGCGCAGCCAGTCCCGCAGGGCGGAGTTCACCTGTTCTCCGACACTCCGGTCGCCGTGGCTGCGAAAAGCGCGCACCACGTCCGGTGCAATCTCCACCGGCTCCGGATCATCCTTTTCGGGCCGCTTCAGGGATTTGAAGAAGGCATACATCTCAGGGAATTCCTGGATCGGCCGAAACTGTGCGAAGTCCTCGGCAGTCAGCTCGCGGACCTCGCCGTCATCGTCAGTTAAGCCGTTCAGATACTCTTCGGAGTGGTAGTCCATACTTGTTCGCCTCCTTCTGCTTCGCCTTACGAAAGCTTATGACTCTTGCCCCGAGCTCGGTGTAGAGATAGCACACAATGTGCAGGCGTTCTTGCAGGTACCCGGCTGCTACATAGCGCGGCTCCCATTCCGCGGGCTTGGGTTCACGATAGCAGTGTCCCAGTCCAGTTCCGCGACTCGATCAAACGAAAGTTGCCGCTCCCGCGCGTTGCGTTCGCTCTTTGCCGGGTCGTACTCAAGCTTCACCCCGGCAAGTGTATCTAGAATAATCGTGAGGCCGTCATGCTGAGCCGCAACCTCTACATTCTCGCCGCCACGCTGGGCTTCTTTGCGCTGGTGTCATACGGCATCGGATTCAGCGGCATCGCCCACGAGCCGGGCGCGCCCCAGGACTCCAGCCTGTGGCAGATGATCGGCATCATCCTTCTGCTGCTTGGGCTGGTGGTCACGCTGTTCGGCGTGTTTCAGAGCATGTTTGAGCAGGCGGAGCGCCGTTCCGCGCGGCAGCGTGAACTCGATGGTCAGAAAGCGCCGCGCCGCCCGATTCGGTAGGTCGGCGCGCGCTCGTTCGCTAAACTGGAGGAGCGATGTATGAAGTCACCGTTGAAGCCGGCTTTTCCTCCGGCCACTACCTGCGCGAGTACTACGGCAAGTGCGAAAACCCGCACGGCCACAACTATCGCGTGCTGGTGACACTGGCCGGCGCGGAGCTGGAGCCGAACGGCCTCCTGCTCGATTTCAAGGTGCTGAAGGACGTGCTGAAGCCCGTGATCAACTACCTGGATCACCAGATGATCAATGATCTGGAGCCGTTCACCACCGTAAATCCGTCGGCGGAAAACCTGGCCCGGTACTTCTTCGACAGGACGAACGATCATCTGCGCGAGGTGACCGGTGGGCGTGTCCGCGTGAAGCGCAGCACGATTTTTGAAACGGACACATCGCAGGCCAGCTACTACGTTGACTAGGCACGCCCAAACTTCATGCGCCTGATTGAACTCTACAAATCCGTGCAGGGCGAAAGCTCGTTCACCGGCGTGCCGTGCATCTTTGTGCGTTTCGCCGGCTGCAACCTGCGTTGTGCGTGGTGCGATTCCACTTACACATTCCATGGTGGCAAGCCGTTTACCGAAGTTGAGGTCGTTGCGCAAATTCAGTCGCTGCAGCCGTGCCCGTTGGTTGAGTTCACCGGCGGCGAGCCCATGCTGCACGCCCGTGAACTGCTGCCGCTCATGCGCCGCCTGCTCCGCGACGACACGACGCGCTACACGCTCATGATGGAGACCAGCGGCGAGCGGCCGCTGGAGGAAGTGCCGGCCGAAGTTCACAAGATCGTGGATGTGAAGTGCCCGGGTTCGGGACCGGCCTTCGGGTCCTTCCGCATGAGCAACCTCGAAACGCTGACGGCGCGTGACGAGATCAAGTTTGTTCTGCGCGACCGTCGCGATTACGAGTTTGCGCGCGACTTCACGCGTGAGCACCTGGCCGGCAAAATCGCGGACGGCACGCTCGGGGGCATCCTGCTTTCCCCCGCGTTTCACCAGTCCCCCTCGCCGCTGCGCACGGCCGACAACATGGAGCTGGACCCGCGCGATCTGGTGCAATGGATGCTTGAGGACGGCTTGCCCGCGCGGCTTTCGCTGCAAATGCACAAGTTCGTGTGGGAGCCGCAGAAGAAGGGCGTCTAAGTCGCCGCTGGCCCGTCGACGATCTTCAGAATGCGTCTGTACACTGCAAGCTGAATGGCATCGCAGGCAACCAGCACGACGCGGTCACGCATCCCGCGCACGCCGGTTGAGCTTCCGCTGGACGCCGAGGCACAAGCCGCCTTTGCCGCCGCCCTGCTCGCCTGGTATCGCCGCCACGCACGCGACCTGCCCTGGCGGCGCGAGCCCAGCCCATACCGCACGTGGGTCAGCGAGATCATGCTGCAGCAGACCCGCGTCAATGCCGTGCTGGAGCACTTTCACGCATTTACCGAGCGCTTTCCGACCGTCGTGGCCCTGGCGCTTGCGCCGGAAGAAGAGGTGCTGTCGCGCTGGAGTGGGCTGGGCTACTACCGGCGCGCCCGCATGCTGCACCGCGCGGCCAAATTTCTGCTGCAGGAGCATGAGGGCACGCTGCCGCGCACCGCGGCGGAGCTTCGCACACTGCCCGGCATCGGCAGTTATACCGCTGCCGCGATCGCCAGCATTGCCTTTGGCGAGCGCGCCGCCGTGGTGGACGGCAACGTGGAGCGTGTGCTGCTGCGCATCGCGGGCCGGCCCGAGCAAGCGGATCGTGAGACCGTCGATTTTGTTCAGCGATTCGCCCAGGCACTCATCGATGCGCCGGCGTGTGAAGCTGAACAGAGCGGCACACCCGCGCCGCCGCCCGGCGATCACAACCAGGCCATGATGGAGCTTGGCGCCACCGTGTGCCTGCCGCGCGCGCCACGCTGCCTGGAATGCCCGGTGTACGACTGGTGCCGCACCCGCGGGGAACACCCCACGCCTGAACGTGCTGCCATGAAGTCAGAACGTGTGGCCTATGCACTCGCCACCCGAAACACGGGCGCGCGCGGCGGCGTAGAGGTGCTGCTGCACCGCCGCGATGCGGACCTGTCGTTGATGCCCGGCATGCTTGAACTGCCGACATTGAGCACGGCTCCCGCAAGCGAACCCATGCTTCGCCTGCGCCACGCCATCGTGGGCACCAATTACTATGCAGAAGTCTTTGGCATCACCAACCGTCAGCAGGTACGCCGCTTCGCTCTGCCCGGCCATCAGACTGCGTGGTTCGATGCGCAGCTGCTGGATCGCCTGCCGCTGACCGGGTTCGCGCGCAAGGTGTTGCAGCGTACCGGGTTGATGGCTCCGGCGGTCGCGCCCTCAGCACTTTCGATGGAATCCATTCCGCTCGCCTCATTCCCGTCACAAACGCGGACAGTTCGCAGCGTGCGGACCCCGCCCGCAGAAAGTGGGCCTGGGCCGCTCTTTATGACAGCGCGGAACGGCGGCAAAGGAACAAAGCAGGACATCTGAACGGCGCGGTGTCTGGAATCGAAGGCAAGCCGAGCACCGCCAAAGATGAAAGGCCCGGGATTGCTCCCGGGCCTTGATATGTTGCGCGCCGCCAGCTTACCGCTTCTTGGAAGCCTTATAGCTGTTCACGACCGACTGATCCATTTCGGCCAGAATGCCTTTGACCTCCGGTGCAAAACGGCCCGTGGGCGCCAGTTCCAGGTACTTGCTGTACGCTTCCACGCAACCCGGAGGCGGCACAAGCTTGTTGCCCTGCATGCTGCTCTTGCCGATCAGCGAAGCGCCCTTGATGTAGTACGCATCCGCCTTGGCCGGGTCCGCCGCAATGGCCTTGTCTGCGGCGGCTGCCGCTTCATCGTTGCTGCCCGCGTTCTTCAGCGTGACCGCGGCGTTGAAGTAGTACATGCTCGCCTTGGCGGGCTCGGCCTGCGCAGCCTTGTCATAGGCGTCGGTCGCGTCCTTCGGCTTGTTGGTGCTGCCGTAGGCCTGTCCCAAGCCGTTGTAAGCCGCGCCGGCAAAAGCCGGGTTTGGCTTCTTGCTGGCAGCATTTGTGTCCACGGCTTTTTGGAAGGCGGTCGTTGCGTCCGTGTAGTCCTGCGTCTTCTTGCTCGCGTCGGTGTCCGCCTTGGCCAGGGCCAATTCGGCATTACCCTGCTCCAGCCACAATACCGGCTCATCTGTCTTTACGCTGGTGGCCTGCTTCATGTCATCCACGGCACCTTGCGGGTTCGTCTTTTCTTCCTCGCGCGCCTTGGTCAGCAGGGTATTCAGGTTGCCGATCTGCTTGTTAGCGTTCGTAGCCTCTGAGTTCTTCTTCTTGAAATCTTCAATCTGCTTGCGCTCTTCCGGCGTCAAGTGCTTCAGGTAGTCCTCGCGGGTCATGTCGTCGTTTTCGGTCAGGTTGTCGCCCGCCTTGACCACCACGTGCTCCAGGTAATCGACCGTCTTTTCGTTCACCTGGTAGAACAGCACGTAGTCGCCCGGCGCAACGCCGTCGACCTTGTACGTGCCGTCCGCACCCACGGGAGCGGTGTATTGATACTTGCGGGTCTTGTCGTCCTGGCTGGTGCGGTCCGTCGTCAGCTTCACCACGCCTTCCTTGACCGGCTGGCCCGCTGGGTTGTTTACCGTGCCGTGTACGGTTCCCGGCGCGGGTGTTTGGGCCAAAACCGAGGCCGATGCCAAAACCAGCGTCGCCGCACTAAGAGAAAGGTTGCGAAGAGTTTTCATAATCGGTTCCTGTTGCTCCTGCCGGCCATATCTGCGCCAGTTTGGGTGATGTAAAAAATATTGGCTGCCGGCGACCGCATTCCGCGACACCGCCGTTCCGAGTGTAATCCGCTCCGCCCCTAGCCTTCTACGCCGGCCACGTAGGGGATCGGGTCTGCCCTGCCTGCTTCGCGGAAAGCACAGAGCCGCAAGACACAGCTTTCGCACACGCCGCAGGCCACCCGGTCGCCCGAATAGCATGACCAACTTACATGCAATGGTGCGTTCAGTTCAACACCCAGCCGCACGATCTCCGCTTTGCGCATGCGGATCAGCGGGGTTTCAATACGGATGTCACCCTCTTTCGTGCCCTGCCGGACCAGCGCGTTAAACGCGTCGTAGTAGGCCGGCCGGCAATCCGGGTAGCCCGAACTGTCCTGCTCCACCGCACCGATCAGAATCGTGCGGGCACCCAACACCTCTGCCCAGCTCACCGCTGCCGAAAGAAAATGCGCGTTGCGGAAAGGAACGTAGGTGACCGGCACTTCCGCGCCGATGCTGCTCACCTCCGCGGGCGCTTCCGGTACGGCGATAGTCGCGTCCGTCAGCGCCGAACCGCCGATGATGCGGAACAGGTCGACCCGCAGTGGCAGAAACTGCCGAAAGCCAAGCGCGTCTGCCACGGCCCGCGCCGACTCAAGCTCCCGCGCCTCCGTCCGCTGACCGTAGGAAAAGTGCAGGGCATAGGCATCGAAGTCGCGGGCCGCCAGGGCTGCGCACACGGTCGAGTCCATGCCCCCGGAAAGGCAGACGACCGCCTTCGGGCGCACCGCTCCACTTGCGGAGGGAGACTTCGCCGCCTCCACGTGCGCTCCGGGCGACGGATTCCCCGGCGCTGCACCCCGCTCCGTCACTACAGGTCGTCCCCGTTATCCGCCAACGAAGCGCCGATGGGCGTGTTCGCGCCGGTTGTAGTCTCACCGTCCTGCAGTCCGCCGGCCGGCACCGTGTTCAGCAGCTCGCGTGCGGCCGCGGCGTCGGCCACGCGCACCTGCAGCCGCGCACCACTCATCGGCAACAGGATGTTGGCTTCCTCACCCGAAAGAAAGCTGTCGATGCCGCTGCCGTCCAGCACACTCTGCGCCAGTTGCGCGTCGCCCACTTCGCTGTAGCTTGCCACCGTCACAAAATCGTCTTCGTCGCGCTCTGCCATCGTGCCTGCCTTTCGGTTCGTGTCCAAGTCTAAGACGCCGCCCGGCATGGCTCGGCTGCACGCGGCGCTAGTGCGCTTCCAACTCAATCTTTCCAATCAGCCGCGGCGCTCGCTTCAGGAAGAACACCAGAGGCAACAACAGGATCAGCAGATACGTGAAAAGGCGGTACTGGTCCATGTATGCCAGCAGTTGGGCCTGTTCATGCAGGCGGCTATACAGTTGCGCCAGCCCGGCCATCGCCTGGTTGGGGCCGCTGAACCCCTGTGCGTTGCCCACCGCGCCTATCGCCTGCTGCGCCAGCGGGTTCGACGGCGCAAGATTCGCCGCCATGTACGCCTGGTGCGTCTGCGCCGTACGCTGCAGAAACGTGCTTGCGACCGCGATGCCGATCGATCCACCTTCGTTGCGAACCAGCGCGTACAGGCCCGCGGCGTTGGAGCTCTGATCCGTGGGTAGAAAGCGGAACATGATCGTCGACAGCGGCACCGTCACCATGCCCAGCCCCAGGATCTGCACCACGCGGGGCCATATAAACGTCGCCTCCGACACGCCCAAGTTTGCCAGCGACAGCCACCACGTTCCCACCGTCATGGTCGCGATACCGGCAAAGATGAAGCCCCGTGCATCGCTGCCCCGGCCGAGCAGCCAGCCGACGATCGGCACCTCCAGCATGGTCACCAGGCCCGCGGGAGAAACTGCAATGCCGGCCTGCGTGGCGTCATAGCCCATCAGCTCCTGCATGAACTGCGGCAGCAGAAATGTGGAAGCATACAGCGCCGTGTACACGCCCAGCACGATCAGACAGCAGAAGGCGAAATTGCGCTCGCCCAGCAGCCGCAGGTTCACCACGGGGGCCTTCACGCGCAGCTCCCACCAGATCGCGGCCAAGAGGCAGCCGATCGCAAGGAAAGCCGTCCAGCAGATAAACGTGCTGCCGAACCAGTCCAGCTCCTGCCCCTTGTCCAGCACCACTTCCAGCGAGGCCAGGCCGATGGAAACAAGTGCCAGGCCGGTGCCGTCAATCTGCAGCTTCTTGCCTTTGTTCAGCAGGCGCCGGGCCACCAGCTGCGGCGGGTCGTGCAGCACAATCCGCGTAAAGAACGTACACAACAAGCCCACCGGAATGTTTATGTAGAAGATCCATCGCCACGAGTAGTTGTCGGTGATCCACCCGCCCAGGGTCGGGCCCAGTACCGGCGCCACCAGGATTGCGACCGTGTACACCGCCATCGCCATGCCGCGCTTTTCACCGGGAAAAGCATCGGCGAGGATTGCCTGCACGCTCGGCTGCAAGCCGCCGCCAGCCAGCCCCTGCAATACGCGGAAGACGACCAGCGCCCCAAGCGTTGGCGCAATGCCGCACGCCGCCGAAAACACCGTAAACAGCACCACGGAGATGAGGTAGAAATTCCTGCGCCCAATCACCGACGAAATCCAGCCCGAAATCGGCAGGATGATCGCATTCGCCACCAGGTAGCTGGTCAGCACCCAAGTGGATTCGTCCTGCGAGCTCGACAGCGCGCCGGCAATGTGCGGCAGCGCCACGTTGGCAATGGAGGTGTCCAGCACCTCCATAAAGGTGCCCATCGTGACGACCAGCGCCACAATCCAGGGATTGATCTCTTTAAGTGGCGCAAGCACCCTGGACCCGCCCGTCGCGGGCGAACTGAGCGGAACGCCAGGCTCAAATCGCGTAGCTGCCGGAGCGAGTGCTTCTTCGATTGGTACGATCCCTTCTGCCACGTGCCTTCCTGCAGCTCACCCGTGCGGCCCCAAAATCGGCCTCGCCATGGCAAACGGTGATTGGCGAACTTCATGGCCGCCCAATCATTTGAGGAGCGCACGAAGTGAGAAGATGCAGGCCCCCACATGCGCCAAACTGTCCTGCTTCTGCGGGCGAGTTGCATGCAACACCTGCGGCCCGCAGCCACCCGCTCAGTTCTTCGGCTGCTTCTCCACACCCTTGCTCGGGTTCTTGGCATCCACCAGGTCCGGTGTGCTGACGGCTCCCAGAGTTTCCTTTTGCGCGGTGGTGTCGATGCGCCGGGTTCGCGTAAACGGCGCCAGTTTGACCGAGCCTCCACTCTTCAACGCCTCCAGCACACCCTCCAGCACGCGCACGTCGGCGAAGCCCTCTTCGCCGTCCGGCTCGGGTTCTGTGTTGTTCAGAATGCAATCGCTGAAATACTTCAGCTCGCCGCCGAAATGGTCGGTGTTCTTGAAGCTCTCCTTCGACTTGTCATCCTTGATCGCGACCGTCTGCTCCAGCGGCTTGCCAAACATGTAGCACGGGTCGAGCATCACGGTGCCCTTGTCGCCAATGGCGGTGAAGCTGTTCGTCGGGTTGCCGTAATACGAGATGCTGAACTGCGCCAGCCGTTCGCCGGGGAACCGCAGCGTGACCGCGACGGTGTCGTAGAAGTCCTGCGGAAACCCCGACTCAGGATGCTTCGTACCCGCTGCGCTGACGACCTCCGTCGGCTCATCCTCAAACACATAGCGCGAGGCGTTCACGGGGTACGGCCCCATATCGAGCACCGGCCCCGCCAGGTCGCCGTGGTGTGCGCGGTGGTTCGAGGGATCCACGACCTGCGCGAAGCTCGAGTTGAACAGGTGTATGCGGCCCAGGTCGCCCGAGCGAATCTTGTCGATGGTCGCCAGCGTTGCCGGCTCAAAGTGCAAACGGTACGCCACCATCAGCTTGGCGCCGCTGCCGGTTTTTGCGGAGCGCTCTGCTTCCAGGATTGCCCGGCACTGCTCGGTTGAAACCTCCATCGGCTTCTCCGTCAACACGTGAATGCCGGCGTTGAGCGCAGGCACGATGAACTCGGCGTGACGCCAGTTCGGTGTTGCCAGGTAAATTGCGTCAAAGGTGCCGGCCTTGATCGCCTCCGCGAACTGGTCATAGCTATACGTCGCCTCGACGTTGTAGTCGTCGCCCAGCTTGCTCGCCTTCTCCGGATCACTGGTGACCAGCGCGGTGATCACGGAGTTCCCGGTGTGCTCTACGCCGGGCATCATGTCTTCCTGCGCAATGTCGCCGACGCCCACAATGGCGTAGCGCACCTTCTTCTCCTGCGCCATGCCCAACCATTCCTTGATCCCCATCTCGTCTCCTCGTCGTTGCAGACCGTGAGATGCGACAGGTCAGGCCCGGTGCCGTGGCGCGGCGCGATGTTGCGCGCGAGGCCCAGAGCACAAGCCTGTAGGCCCTGAATAGGCCTGCCAACCAGAGGTCTTAGGTTCGGTCTGGTGAATCACTATACGAGCAAAATTTGTCATTTCGACCGAAGCCCCACAGCTTCACCGTGGGGCGCAGCGGAGAAACCTGCATTTCTGCCAGTGCCCGCAGGACATGTGTGCGTCAGACGATTCATTACAAACCACCTGGGCCTGATCCCCGCCTACATATTCGTGTTGCCGGCGCGCATCTCTTCGTTAAACGTCGGCTTGGTAAACGCGATCGCCTCCGCCAGATTGTTTTCGAACTCGGCGTGGTGGCCCATCAGCGGCGTGGTCGCGGCGGCGAACTCGCGGTCCTGCTCAAACTGCAGCAGGCCGTCGCCGCTCAATGCCTCGGCGCTCTTCTGCAACTCGGCAACCGTGGTGTTCAGGTACTGTGCGTCGCGCGGGTCCAGCAGCCACACCGGCGCATTGCCGCCCAGCACGCCGCTCAACCAGTACACCTTGCTTGCCAAAAAGTCCTGCCGCTGCTGCTCATCGGTGTCGTTGAAGATGAACCGGCCCTGCTTGGTGGAGTAGTAGCGCGTGGTCACCGGCACGGGCTGGCGGTTGCCGCTCTTGACCAGTTCGATCTGCCCCTGGTCCATCACCTTGCGCACGGCGTTGTAGATGAAGCCTTCGGCAAAGGGCTGCTCCGGCGCGGCGACCACCTCAGCAAACGTCACCGTCATGCTGGCTGAAATCTTTGCCCGCAACTGCTGCTCGGCTGGCGTCTTTCCATCCTCCAGGCGGGCCTCGCCGTGCACAATGTAGGTGTCGGCGCCCGACGTGGACAGGTGAAACGGCCACTGCCAGCTGCTGAAGCTGATCGGCAGGCCGCCCAGCGTCACCGCGCACTCGGGACGCGGGTTGCGCAGCCGCTTGGCCGCCTGCAGCAGAAAGTCATGAACAGGCTGCTGAAACTCGGCCTTGCTCAGGTCCGTGTTGGCGCTCAACTCCAGCGTCTGCCGCCGCGCTGGATCGCTGGGCAGCGTCAAGGTATACAACTCGGTCGGCATCCCGTTGAAGCCGGCATTCTCGCCCGCGCCCGCCACCTTCAGCCCGGCCTGTGCTGCTGCCTGCTCCACCTGTTCCGCCAGCTTCGTTGTCAACGCCATCGTGCCCCTGTCCTTCGTGAAAAAGAGATGTTCCGGTGAGGCCGCTTGCAGCGTCTTCCGCAGCCGCGGCGCGCCCTTCGGCCCATCTGCGATGGTATCGCAGCCAGCACAGCCGAGTGGCATGGCCCCGGCCGGAGAGCCGGCACATCTGCTGAAACGACCCACTCGGAAATTACCTACTTGCCGAACGGGCCTTGACGGGAGCAATATGCTTCCACACTGCACGCCATCTCGCTCGCTGCGAGGAGGGATCATGTTTATCCGCCCCGGCCTTTCCCTTCGCATCCTTCTGACGGTCGCCTTGTCTGGTGCCGCGGCTGTGCCACTCCGCGCCCAGGACGCTCCTGCACCGCAGGTGGCGGACGCCGGCAAGATCCCCTCTTCCATCCCCGCACACGCCGAAACCGCACCCGCCCTGACGACGCGCACCCTGGACCCCGATGGGCCGCCATCGCTGGAGTTGGCTGATTCCCTAACCGCGCGCGGCCGCTATCTCGCCGCCATTCGCGTGTATGGCAAGCTTCAGCCCACCACCCCCAACATCCAGAACCGCATGGGTGTTGCCAGCGAGCGCATGCTCATGTTCGACCAGGCGCAGCACTGCTTTGAGGCCGCGCTGCAGCTCGACCCGAAGATGGGCGACGCCTGGAACAACCTGGGCACGGTCATGCACAACCGCGGCGATCTGGGCAAAGCGGAAAAGTACTACCGCAAAGCCATCAAGCTGAAGCCGAACAACGCCGATGCCTACCAGAACCTGGGCGCGCTCTATTACAGCAAGCGCAATTACAACAAGGGCGATGCCATGTACCGCGATGCCATGCGCATGGACCCCGAGGTCATGGACCGCACGGCACAGCGCGGCATCCAGGCCGGTGGCGGCAGCAAAAACCAGGCGGAAATGCATTACCACCTGGCCTGCACCTTTGCACAAAGCGGCAGCCCCAAACTCGCGCTCGATTACCTGCGCCGCAGCATCGTGGAAGGCTTCCACGACCGCAACCGTCTGCTGCACGAATCCAGCTTCGCCGACCTGCGTACCACCGAACCGTTCCTCAAAATGGTGGACGACCTGAAGAACAACTAACCGCTACCCTCGTGTTTCCGCCGTTACGGTTCGCTCTTCTTCGTGACCGCGTGCCGGGCGCGGGGTAGGTCCTGATGAACGGTACAACTAAAACCTTGTCATTTCGACCGGAGCACGCGCGCTCTTTGCGCGTGCGCAGTGGAGAAACCTGCATTTTGTCGGCACCAGCAGGGCATTATGTGCCGTAAAACTTTCATCCGATATTACTTAATGCCGCGTGGCGCCAAGCGGCGATTCCGCCCTACTCCACGACCCCCGCCGTTTGCTCCACAATGCTGAGCGGCTGGTTGCGCATCTGCTGGTACATGCGGCCCAGGTACTCGCCGATAATGCCCAGCAGCATGGCGTTTACGCTGATGCCCAGCAGGATCAGCGCGGCCAGTGTCGCAAAGCCCGGCGGCCAGTTCGACCCCAGCAAAACCTTCGCGATCACGTAGCCGACGATCGCGATAAACGTGACCACCGAGATAATCACCCCGATGTAGGTCGAAATCCGCAGCGGCACGACCGAATGGTTCAGAATGCCGTCCACCGCAAGCGAGACCAGCTTGGAAAACGGGAATTTGCTTTCGCCGCTGGTGCGCACGCCCCGGTTATAGGGAACGCCCACCTGCTTGAAGCCGAGCGACGCAATGGTGCCGCGCAGGTATGGCTTCGCGTCTTCAAAGCTCTTCAGCAACTCGATCACGCGCCGGCTGATCAGGCGGAAGTCCCCCGCGTCCACGGGAATCTGGTCTTCGCTGAGCTTGTCGATCAGACGGTAGAACAGGGCGCGCTGCACATTCGTAATCCACGCCTCCTGCCGCTTCACGCGGACGCCGTAGACCACCTCGGCGCCGTTCTCCCATTCCTGCAAAAAGCGCCCGATCAGTTCGGGCGGGTCCTGCAGGTCCACATCCATCTGGATCGCCGCGTCACCCTTCGCCTTGGTGTACCCGGTCATGATTGACCGCTGAAAGCCGAAGTTGCGTGAGAACCGATAAGCCCGGACGCGACGGTCGCGGCGCGCCATGTCCTGCAGCAAAGGAAAGGTCGCGTCTTCGCTGTGGTTATCGGTAAAGACGAACTCAAAATCGTACTTCGACTCAAGCGGCGCCACCACCGCACAGATGGCATCGTGGAACGGCAGAACCGTCGTTTCCTCGTTGTACACCGGCACCACGATGGAGATGAGCCGTTTCTGCTCCCCAGGATTGGCGTTCGTCACCCTGTGCTCCTCCTCTTGCGGCATGTCCGGCAAACGTCCAATCTGTTCCCAGGCGCTAGGGCCGGTCTGATGAATTACGGTATGACTGAAAACTTGTCATTTCGACCGAAGCAGGACAGCTTCATCGTCCTGCGTAGTGGAGAACCTGCATTTCTGTCGATACCCACTGGAATATTGTCTGCGTAAGAAGCATTCATCTGAGACTACCTACTCCGCCCCTTGCGAAACGAACCAGTTCCACGTGGAAGCAAGCCCCGCCCGCAACGACGTCTCGGCCTTCCAGCCCAGGGCAGACTCTGTTTGCGACAGCAGAGGCTCGTAGGAAAAGATCTCTCCCTTTTTATACGGGAGAGCCCCGAAGCGGATCAGCCCCTTGCGTCCGCTGATCTCCTCGATCAGCGAAAGGCACTGCTTCACCGTAACGACCTCGCCGGAACCCAAATTGTAGGACCGGCCATTCGTTTCCGCGCGCACCAGCGCCGTCAGCAAACCCTCCGCCACGTCAGAAACGTGAATGAAGTCGCGGGTCTGTCTGCCTTCTGTCACGTCAATAGGACGGTTGGCGCGCAAGGCATCCATGATCTGCGGAATCAGCATGCGCGGGGACTGGAACGGACCATAAGCCACCGTCGGACGAAGCACCGTCACCGGCAGCTCAAAGGCGCGGTAAAACATCTTCGCGTAGGAGGTCGTGGCGGCCTTGCTCGCCCCGTACGGTGATGGCGGGTCCGGGATCGTCGAGTCGTCGAAGGGACCGGTCACCGGCCCGAACTCCTCACCCGAACCCATCAGGATCATCCGCCGGACCTTTGTCTCGATGCAGGCCTCCATCAGCGCGATGGAGGGCAGCAGGTTGCGGCGCAACGTCGATTCGATCGCGCGAACGGTGCGTTCCGTCGTGATCTCCGCGTACAGGTGGATCACGTAATCGGGCCGCAACGCAGCCACCAGCTTTGCAATCTGCATCGGGTCATCGAACACGGACAGCTCGGGGCCGGAAAGCAGGGTCCTGCCCCGGTCCGCGTGAACCCGGTCTGCATGGACGCGATCCACCACAGCAACGCCGTGGGCACCCACCCGATCGAGCGCATCCATCACATGCCGGCCGATGAAGCCCGTGGCTCCGGTCACGACCACACGTGCACCGCTCAACTCCGCAAGAGCATGCGTACTCGAAGTCGGCTTGGGGTTGGCGTCGAACCTGGGCATCGGAGCGCGCCTACGCGGACACATGCTGCGCCGGAGCAACCTGCGCACTCACGTCGAGCGCGTGTATTGCCAACGGCAGGCTGATCGCTCCCGCGGCCAAGGCAAGCAGCAGGAACAAACGCAACGGCGTGGTCCAGAAGCCGAGAAGGTTCAGCGGTGAAAGCAGAACCGCGCAGGGCACCACAAACAGCAGCATGTGACGCACGCCCCAGACGGCGCGGCCCGATCGAACCTCCGTCACCAGAAAATATCCCAACAGCAGGACTGGCAGATACAAAGCGCAAAGCGTGTAATCCGCTGACGAGGGAGGCAGTAGCGTCAAGCCGATGCTTGCACCCAGCACCTGATTCACGGCCGGCTTCCTGCGCAGCCCCCACACCATCACTACCCCGATCACAAGCGCGATCACGGCATAGATCAAGGGAAACACGACAGGCGTCGGTGTCCCAATCACCTTGTCCGGGTCGATATGCGCATGTGTCGACGCCCACCGTAAATACAACACCCTGATGCAATCCAGAATGCCATGCGCGTACTGCTGCTCATATGGCCAGCGGAAGGTCTTGATGTACTGGTGCGTATACAGAAGAACACCGTATTGCAGGCCTTGGTACGCGCGTATCACGCCGGGTCCAAGCGCGGCCAATCCGCACAGCACCAGCGTCACGGCAACGCCAACACTCAGCATCGCCGCGCGGTACTGCCGGCGCGCCAGGAACAACAGCAGCAAAATCGCCGGAAACGGCTTGATGCTCATCGCCATCGCCAGAACGATCGCTGCCGCCATATAGCGGCGGCTTAGGAACAGGCACAGGGCCGCCGTAACCACGGCCCACACAATCCCTTCCAGGTTCGCGCGATACACCACAAAGCTCATCGGATAGCTGGCCGCGAGTGCCAGCAACGCCAGCATCTCTTCCCATCGGAAAAGCCGCCGCCGCACCAGCAGCACGCCTGACGCAATCAGCAGCAACGCGAACGCGCCAACCACCAGCACCGTAAAGGTCGCCACCGGGTGCGGCGCACGCAGCAGCACGTGGTACACAAACGCCGCTGGCGCCAGATAGTTGAATACCGGAGAGCCCCTGCCCACAAACGCCGCCCCGCGCTCCAGGTGCAGCATCTTTTCCCTGTAGTTCCACAGATCCGCCCACCGGTCGAACGGTGCCATCCACGGAAAATTCGTCAGGTGTGGATTATGAAAGTACCAGGCCCAACTTTCCCCAGTCAGGCACAGAAGCACGCACGCAAACGCAACGATCGCGAAACGGTCTGAAAAGCCCCGCCGTCTCTGCTGCACTTGAATGTGGTCCATGGCCGTCAATCCATCCTACACAGCACATGCAGCCTTCACCGAAACGCTTCCGCTGCTTCGACCGGCGTAGCGCCGCCTCGCACGCTGCATCGTATCCTTGCAGTTGAGGACACCATGGACACACCAAACACCGCGCGGCGCACCGAAGACATCGCACTCGACCTGCTGAAGTTCATCGCATCGACCACCAATGTGGTCAAAGGCAGTGGCAGCGGCACGCCCGGTTTCTCCGCCGCAAGCGTCGCCAAGCCCGACGACCAGGTCGGACAGTTGCTCGTCCTGTACACGCGTTGCCGCAAGGCAGTCGAAGACGCGCTGTAGCAGGCTCGAGGCACAGACCGGTGTCGCGCCCGCGTGAAGTGGCCGCCCCGCTGTTCGGCGAAACATCTGCCGGTGGGGCGCAGCAGACACGTTGGACCGGGCAGGACGCGGTTGAGCAGAAACGTCTGTCAGCAATGCACCGTCTGCTGCTGGAAGCCTCCGGCCAGCCCGCGCCGCGTGAGGTGTGGGACCCGCTTACCCAGCTGATCTACTCGCTGTGCAGCTCCCGCACCAAGACACCGGAATCGCACGCCACCCTGCGCGCCCTGCGTGAGCGCTACAGCGGATGGCCCACGGGGCCGAACAGTTGGGACGAGGTGCACTGGGAGCGCCTGCGCGACGCCCCTGTTCCAGAAATCGAAGAGACGATTCACCTCGCCACCTTCGCCGATCGCAAAGCACCGCAACTCAAAGCCACATTGCAGCAGATCACCACGCGCACCGGTGCGCTCTCGCTGGCGTTCCTGGCGGTGTACCGAACGGAAAAGATCCGCGCGTGGCTTGAACAGTTCCCCGGCATCGGATCGCAGGTCAGCGCCGCCATTGTGAACTTCTCGTCACTGCGCCGCCCCGTCATCAGCGTCGATGGCCACCACCAGCGGGTCTCCATCCGCATGGGCTTCGCGCCTGAGCGCAGTACGCCGTGGCAAGTCGAGCAGGCCCTGATGCGCATCGTTCCAACAGACTGGAACGCGGTCACGATGGACGATCACCACCAGCTTGTGAAGCTGCTCGGCCAGACCCGCTGCACACCCAATCAGCCCACCTGTTTCCTCTGCCCGCTAGTCGAACTCTGCCCGACCGGCCGTGAGAACATCCGGAACTACCCGGCCGTGCTGCAGTCAAACTACTGAACGGCGTGAGGTCGCTAAAAATTCATACATCTAGGCGTGACCTCCTATGCCGGCACCGCCCCCTCTCGGCCCTGACCACGTCCGAAACGCTCCCGAGGGATACCGATAGTTACGCTGCAGCCGCTGCGACAAAGCCGTCACAACCGCTGATCGGCGTCACCTTCAGGTGCAGGCCCGAATGCTTGGGATGGCCGCATTCATCGATCAACACCACATCCGCCTGCCGGCTGGTCACAATGCTCACCAGCGCGTCATTCTTCGCATGGTTCTCGCCAAAGTGGCCGCACAGCCCGCACTGGCCATCATGAATCGCCTGCATGGTAACCCTCCGTCATTCATTGAGACGGGCGTTTTGCTGCGCTGTGTTGCTCACTCGCAGACTTATCCTTGAACTCCTGTCCCAACACGAAAACTTTATAAATCACAGCAAGACCGCTCGGCGTTTGCTCCCCGCAACTATGACCGTTCGACTCCCACTTACGACCCGGTAAGTAAGACATCTATAACTCCGAACTGACACGAATAACGCCACACTCAAACCGGCACAGCGTCCGGCATTCGCAACCGGACAAATCCATCGGTGGAGAGAGTCATTCAGAACAAATCCGAACCGGAGCGTGTGGCCAACGACAGCAATGTTTGCATCCGCCTCACAAATGCTGCATGGAATCTTTCGTCCACTGGCAACACGCCACCGCAACCCGCCGTCCCATCCCGTGTCTTCTTGTGTGTCGTTGCTCTTACGAGAAGGGCAGGAAAGGAACATCGCATGAATAACAAAGGACGCGTAATCACTGCGCTGCTCGCCGGGGCTCTTTTGGTGCCGGCAATCTCCATGGCCCAGTACGGCCGTGATGGATACGGGGCTGGCCCCCAGTACAACAATGGCTACGGACAGCCCGGACAGGGTGGCTGGGATGCGCCGCCGAATGACTTCCGCCAGGACATACAACGCCAGGGTTGGCACGACGGTCTGGACGGTGCCCGCAAAGATGCTGAGAATCGCCGGCAGCCCAACGTACTGAACCGGGATGAATACCGCAACTATCGCGGACCGGCGCGTCGCGCCTACCGTTCTGCCTTTCAACGTGGCTACAGCGCATTCTGGTCGCACCAGGGCGGCCCGGGTCGGCGCTACTAAACCGATCTCACCCAATGTGACGAAAGCCCGCTCGATACGAGCGGGCTTCTTTATGAACAGAAGCAGAACAGCTCAGACGAACACCTTTGCTTCGCTTGGGGGGGCATGCTCCGGCCGTTCCAACGGGGAATGCGCGTAGTACATGTCACTAATGGTCTTCAACAGGCGCTGCGTCAGTTCATCGGCGTTCTTCGTGGTCATGCCTGTGGTTTCCATCGCCTCGCCCACAATCAACAGCAGCGGCCGCGGCGACAGCGCGTACGCGTGCATGGGCAACAGTTCATACGTGCCGATCAACGCCATCGGCACCAGCGGCACCTGCGCCTTGATCGCCATAAACGCCGCGCCCGACAGGAACTGCCGCACGTGCCCATCGCTGGACCGGCTGCCGTCCGGGAAAAGAAGCACGGGCATGCCGTCCTTCAGCGTCTTTACCCCGCGCGTCAAACCTGCAATCTGCGACCGAAGGCTCGACTGATCGATGGGCACCTGGCCCGACCGTGTCAGGTGCCAGCCCACGGCCGGGTATTTGAACAGGTAGTGGTTCGCCAGGATGCGGAACTGAAACGGCAGCGTTCCAAACAGCGCCGGCGTGTCCATATAGCTCAGGTGGTTGCACGCGTATACGGCCGCACCGCCGCGCTGCAGTCGCTCCGGATGCACGACCGTCAGGCGCGACCCGGCCAACAAGAGCGTGCCTTTGGCCCAGATCTGCGCCACGTGGTGCTGCTGGCGCCCGAACTTGTCCCAGAACGAGCAGAGCAGCGAAACGCCGCCGCACAGCAGTGTCCACACTGCCATGATCGGCATCAGGATCAGGTACGTCGCCCACTTCCAGAACGCGGAGGGCTCCCGCCGCGTCATGGGTGGCAGGTCACGTTCTGAAACGTCCTGGACTGCTGGTTGACTCACGCATACTCCTTTGCGGCATTGGCGGCCGTATCGGCCAGCATCGCCTGTTTCCATTCGGCCACAAGATAAACCGAACCTGCCACAATCACCGAGCCGCCGTTGGAACTGCCCACCGCGGCGTAAGCGGTTGTCACGTCCGGCAGCACCTGCACGGCATCGTTGGTTACGTTGCCATGCGGCAGCACCGGCGCGTCCGCGCACCCACTTGCAATGGCGGCCAGCCGGTCAACACTCGCGGCGCGGGGCGAGCGCACAGGTGCCAGCAGAACGCGGTCGCCCGGTTCATCGAAAAGCGGAAAAAGCACCTGCGCCATCTCTTCCAGTGCCTTGTCTCCAAGCCCGCTGAAGATCAGCGTATGCGGCGCGGGCAGGGTGCTGTCAGCAAAGGCGCGCGACAGGTACGACCGCAGCGTCCACACGCCGGCTGGATTGTGCGCCACATCCAGCACCAGAGCGGCACCGCCGGGCAGGGTCAATCGCTCCAGCCGGCCAGGCCAGCGCACCTCGCGGATACCGCGCTCAACCGCGGCAGCGGTAATGCGTTCAAACCCGCCGCGCACGGCCAGCCACTCCGCCGTGGCCAGCGCCAGGGCCAGGTTGCGGCGCTGGTGCTCGCCCGCAAGCTGGGGCGTTAGCGCTAACGTTGCTCCAAATGCCGGAACCTCATAGCTGCCGCCCACGGCTTCTCGCGGCGATGGCTGCGGCAGGTAGGCCGCGGCGTTCACGCCGGTCACGTCCAGCGCCACGGCTCGCTCGCCAATGGAGGCGTTCGCTTCCGGGTGCTGTGGCAGCGTGATAAGCGTGCCGCCGGGCCGCAGAATGCCGGCTTTTTCCCTCGCGATTTCCGTAATGGTCTCGCCCAGCCACTCCTGGTGGTCCAGCGCTATGTCCGTGATCACGCTGCACAGCGGCTCGACGATGTTGGTCGCGTCCAGACGTCCACCCAGCCCCACCTCAAGCACGGCGATCTCGACCTTCGCGCCTTCAAACGCATGAAAAGCGACAGCGGTCACTGTCTCAAAAAAGCTGGGCATCTGCGGCAGTTCGCCGCGCTCGACCAGGTTCCGCGCTGCAGTGTCCACGGCGGTAATGCTGCGGGTAAACTCCTCATCCGCAATCGGTTGCAGCGAGTTGCCGGGCCGCGCCGGATCGCTGATCTGCACTCGTTCGTTGACCCGCAGCAGGTGTGGCGAGGTGTAAAGCCCGGTACGGTACCCGCTTGCCGCCAGCATGCTCGCCAGCGTGGCCGCGGTCGATCCTTTGCCGTTCGTTCCCGCGATCAGCACAGACGGGAACTTCGCCTGCGGGTCGCCCAGTGACCGCGCCAGCACACGCATGTGCTCCAGCTCAAACTTGCGCCGCGTGCCAGCCAGTTCCGCACCGGCGGTGGCAAGTGACTGAATCGCTTCCTGATAGGTCATGCGAACTCGATTGTAGCCAGCCGGCCGGTATCTTGGGCACGTCCACGCCCAGGGTTACGGGCACACTCCGCCCAGAGTGGCATAGTCGCTTAACGAATGCGTTGTATCGTCAAACTTGGCGCAAATGTTAGGCTGTATCCCCCAAAGGTGGTACATGCCGCTACTTACGTGATTCGTAACATGGAACCAGCCAAGGCAAGCCCCATGACTTGCCTGGCAGGCCCGCACCATGCTTTACGCGGGACCTTCGTCTAAAAGGATGTTCCATGCACGATTTGATTGTTGGCCTTGCGTTCCTCGGTATGCTCGTTCTCCCTTCCATCTTTGCAATGCGCACCAGCGCAAAGAGTGAAGAGCTGAACTAACCCTGTTCCTGCTGGTGTTTCGCTGCCAGCAGCAGGCGCGCCCCTTTTCCCAGGACACCAAAACTGTCACTGCGACCCGCAAAATAGCGGGCGTTGATTGCGATCCCGTCCAGGTCTTGCAGCACACTCCAACCGGAGTCCCCCAACTCCCTTCCTATCTGCTCGGGCGAGAAGAACTGCTGAAACGGTTCCCCTGCCTGCGCCACACGTGCGCTCAGCGAGTCCAGCGCCAACTGTTCGTTCGGCGGCAGCATGGCCCTCGGCAGGCCGTAGTCCAGCACCAGCTTGCCAGAGCCCGGCAGCGCACCCAGCACCTCCAACGTCGACCGCATCGCGGCACCGGTCAGATACGGCACCACGCCCAGCCAGGCAAACACTGCTCCGGCCCGTCCGTCGAAGCCAGCCGCAACAAGCCGGTCCAGGAGGCTGTCCCGCTCAAAATCGACCGGAACGTACCGACAGGTGTCCGGCCGCGGAATTCCGTTTTGCTGCAGCAGTGCGCGCTTCCACTCCTGCGTCGCGGGATGGTCCACCTCAAACACGCGCACATCGGGGTATGGATTGCGGTACGCAAACGTGTCCAGGCCCGCGCCCAGCAGAACATGCTGCGTCCCGCCTGACGCCACAGCCTCGTGCAACATATCTTCCGCGAAGCAGGAGCGCGCCACGACAAAGGCCCGCAACGAACGCGAGTAGGGCCGCTTCGGCGCGCGCAGTTGATTCAGTTCCAGCTTGTCCGCTGTCATGCCCAGAATGCGTAACGCGAGCGGGTCACGAAAGACGACCGGGTCGTCAAAAACCTGGTGTGCCGCGCGGCGCAGCGCAACGCGGTAGGCGGTCCGGGATGGCGTGGCTTCGATCAGAGGGCTCCGTTGCGAGAATACGGTGCCGTGGCGTGAGCGTCGCGACAGGACCGCTGCGCCGGTATACTGAGGGTTGATGCAAACGAAGAAAACGCCTCAAAACAGGGCACTAACTCACCTTCAGTACCACCCCTACGATCTTGGCGAAGGCCGCCGCATTCGATCGACGACCGTTCTGTGCGTCCGTCGCAACGGCAAGGTGGTCATGGCGGCCGACGGCCAGGTGACCATGGGCTCGGCCGTGATGAAGACGGGCGCGAAGAAGCTGCGCCGGCTTTATAACGACAAGGTGCTCGCCGGCTTTGCCGGTTCCACCGCCGATGCTTTTTCACTCTTCAGCCGGTTTGAAAGCAAGCTGGAGCAGTACGCCGGCAACCTGCCGCGCGCCGCGGTCGAACTCGCGAAGGACTGGCGCACCGATAAGCTGCTGCGGCAACTCGACGCGCTTCTGCTGGTCGCGGACACGCAACATATTTTCCTGCTGGGCGGCAACGGCGACGTGATCGAGCCCGACACCACCGGCGAAGGCCCGAACAGCGGCGCCATCATGACCATCGGCTCCGGCGGCTCCTTCGCCCAGGCCGCCGCGCAGGCTCTGCTCGAAAACACAGACCTGCCGGCCCGCGCCATCGTCGAGAAAGCCATGAAAATCGCCGCCGAAATCTGCATCTACACCAACGCGAACTTCGTCATCGAGGAGTTGTAAAAATATGAGCTTCAGAGCATACTCGGGGAGTCGAACAGACGTTGTATGAAGTAGAGTTCACGGATGAGTTTCGAGATTGGTACGAAGCCCTGAGCGCACCGGAGCAGAAAAGCTGCGTTCATGTGATCGAACTGCTGATGCAACGGGGTCCTGAACTCGGCCGTCCACATGCAGACACGTTGAAGGGTGCTCGTTTCACAAACTTGAAGGAACTGCGGGTGCAACATGCAGGTAACGCATACCGCATCTTCTTCGCGTTTGACCGTCGCCGGGTGGCACTGTTGTTGTTAGGAGGTATCAAGGTGGATGGCAGGTTTTATAAGGATCTACTGCCACGCGCTGAAGAGCTCTTCGCGAATCATCTGCTTGCCCTGCTGGAGGAAGATACACGTGGCTCATAAGTGGTCGGAACTGAAGCACAAGTTTTCCGCTGAGGAGATGTCTGAAGTCAAGGCTCAAGCTGTGGCAACGCTCGAGAAGATGCAATTGCACGAACTTCGTAAACTGCGTCGCCACACGCAGAAAGAGTTATCCAGCGCAACCGGCATCGCACAAAGTGAAATCTCGCGCATCGAAACGCGGACAAATCTCTCACTGAACACGCTTGACGCGTATGTGCGTGGATTGGGCGGTCATCTGGAAGTTCGCGCAATTTTTCCGGAACAAACCATTGCGATCGACGTCTCGCATGGGCAGGCTTCCTCACCCGAAGAAAGCAAAGCAGCATAAGCATGGCTATTTATCTTCCCGGCACAGCCGAGGACCAGTCCGTTTCGCTTGAACAGCTCACGCCGCGAGAGATCGTGGCGGAGCTGGATAAGTATGTGATCGGCCAGCAGGCCG
The DNA here is from genome assembly GCF_965201105.1 of Terriglobus sp. GTDB lineage: Bacteria > Acidobacteriota > Terriglobia > Terriglobales > Acidobacteriaceae > Terriglobus. The sequence goes on along the minus strand of NZ_OZ241741.1, from coordinate 3,421,504 downwards.
CCAAGCGCGCGGTTGCGATCGCGTTGCGCAACCGGCACCGCCGGCAGAAGCTCGCGCCCGAGATCGCCGACGAGATCATGCCCAAGAACATCATCATGATCGGCGCCACCGGCGTGGGTAAAACGGAGATCGCGCGCCGTCTTGCCAAGCTGACGAACTCGCCCTTTCTAAAGGTCGAGGCAAGCAAGTTCACGGAGGTCGGGTACGTGGGCCGCGACGTGGAATCGATCGTGCGCGACCTGGTTGAAACCGCGATCGAGATGGTGCGCGAAGAAAAGCTGGAGGAGGTCGAAGACAAGGCTGAGCTGAGCGCAGAAGAGCGCATCCTCGACCTGCTGCTGCCTGCGCCGGTTACTGCGAATGCCAAGCCGTCGGGCACGCCTGTCCAGGTGATTACCATGCAGGCGCCGAAGGACGTGGAAGTGCTCGACTTGAGCAAGCTTGACCTGTCGAAGGCGCTGCAGGCTGCGCAAGAGCAAGCTCAGTCACAAGCCCAGCAGCAACCGGAGCCGGCACCTGAGCCCGCGCCCGATGCCGCAGCCCTGGAGCGCGCCCGTGAAAAGCTCCGCGCGCAGTTTCGCGAAGGCAAGCTGGACGAACGCGTCGTCGAAATCGAAGCCCGCGACCGCAACGCGCCCAACATCGAAATTGTCGGCGTGGGTGCGAGTGAAGATTCAGATGTAAGCCTGAAGGACATCCTGCCCGGGCTCTTCGGGCCGCGTTCGCGCAAGAAAAAGATGAAGGTCTCCGAGGCATTCGAGTACCTGATCGAGGAAGAGGAATCGCGCCTGATCGACATGGACCAGGTCACGCGCACCGCGATCGACCGTGTCGAAGAGTCGGGCATCGTCTTCCTGGATGAGATCGATAAGATCGCCGGCCGCGAGGGTGGCCACGGCCCTGACGTGTCGCGCGAGGGCGTGCAGCGGGACATTCTGCCGATCGTCGAGGGCACGACCGTCAACACGAAGTACGGCTTTGTTTCGACCGACCACATCCTGTTCATCGCGGCGGGCGCGTTTCACGTCTCGAAACCGAGCGACCTGATCCCGGAGCTGCAGGGGCGGTTTCCGATCCGCGTGGAGCTGCAGTCGCTCACGGTCGAGGACTTTCTTCGCATTCTGACGGAGCCGAAGTCTTCGCTGGTCAAGCAATCCATCGCGCTGTTGGAAACCGAGGGACTGAAGCTCGAATTTCAGCCGGATGCGCTGGAAGAAATGGCGAGTTTTGCTTTCCGCGTCAACGAAACGACGGAAAACATCGGCGCGCGGCGCTTGCACACCATCATGGAGCGCGTGCTGGACGAGATCAGTTTCCAGGCGCCGGACCTGGTCAAGCAGGCGCAGGCTGCGGAGAAGGACGGTCCGCCGCGAGAGGGCGTTATCGCCCAGGTGGAAGCAAGCACTGTGCCGCCGAAGACGGGCGAAACCGCGCCAGTGGGCTCACCGTTGCCTGTGGTCCTGCGACGCAACGGCGATGCGGTGGAGCGCGTGGTGGCCGTGGACGCCGAATATGTGCGTCAGCAGGTCGCCAGCATTGTGAAGAACGAGGATCTGAGCCGCTACATTCTTTAGCGGCTCAGGTTTCGCGACGAGAATTGTTCCACGTGGAACAGTCCACAGGGCCCGTGTCAGAATTTGTGAGTCCGGCGCAAGCAGATCATGGAGAATTGCCGCCGAGGTGATGGATGTGTCACCTCGGCGGCTAAAGCCGCGGACTTGCCAGCGATGTTCTCGTCTACCTCGGCGGCTAAAGCCGCAGCCGGTTGATGTTTCGCTCTCTACCTCGGCGGCTAAAGCCGCGGACTTGCCGGCGATGTTTCGACTACCTCGGCAGCTGAAACCGAAGACCTGCCAGTGGTGGCTGTCAATCTCTGCGGCTTAGCTAGCCCAGCGACGCTACGAGAGCACGGGTAGCTGGATCGTGGTGCCGACCGGGATGTTGTTCGCGTCAGCGTGGTTGGCCTGCGCCACCTGTGGGTACTTGTTTGCATTGCCATAGAAGCGCTGGCAGATGGCGCTGAGCGTGTCGCCGTGCTTGATAGTGTAGGGCTGCTCATCCGGTCCGGTTTGCGCCATTTGGATTTCGAAGTCGGAATAGCTCGGATCGACCTGTTTGATGGTGTCCCAAACGCGGTTCACGACGACCTTGGACGGCACCTCGCACTTGAGTACGAGCTTATCGCCGTTCATGAAAATACCATCCATCTTGGATCCAACATCACTAAAGCCGGTGAGCACCTGTCCGACCTTTGCGTACTTCTGTTCCAACGCTGCCTGATCTGCCACTGCGTATCCTCCCCGATCGATGCGTCGACCGTTCTCCTGCTTCGATGCGAGAGCCGCGACGAACGCTGGCGAGATGCTCAGAATCTTGTGTGGCCGCAAAGCCGCCGGGAACGAGCCGCCGTGCCCAGAAGGCTCGCGGCTCCAGCAGCCCTGCCACATCTTCGGTCAGGAGCCGAAATGCCCTCGGCTATCGCTCTGCGACGCGATGCTGTGCCTCCATTGCGCGCGCACGCACGGCGGCTTCATACAGGTTCAGACGCGAGTACATGCCAAAGGCCGACCCGTCATCCAGAAAGCCGCCGTCCGGACCTTCCGTGGCGGTCAGCAGGTCGTCGGCCTGCTTCAACGTCAGCGACGGGTACGCCACCGTCAGCAGGTATCCCGCCTCCGGCGCAAGGCGGCTCACATCTTCGGTGGTTTGCGCGGTGGCGGCGAAGACCACGGGCAGGGTATAGGTCTGCGTCGCCGCGTAGGCTTGGCTGTTCATCGTGGCGTCGTTGAAGCGGCCAATGTCCATGCCCGCGCAGGCCTGCACGGTGTCTCCGCAGTTCGATGCCAGCACGGTTTGCAGCTCACGCCGCGCGACGGCAACCGCGGCGCGGAAGTCGTGGATGGATGTTGCGTCTGCAGTGTGCCGATCTGAATGCCCATTGGGGTGCCGGTCTGAATGCCCATTGGGGTGCCGGTCTGAATGCCGGTCTGAATGCCGGTCTGGGGGGCGATTTGGGTGCTGACTTGGGTGGCGCTCTGGGTGCCGGTCCAGGTAGGCCGGGTCGTTGGCCAAGAGGTGTGCCATGTCATAGAGGGCGGTGGCGCGGCCGCCCAGCACATCCATGGCGTAATGCGCGCCGACAAGAATGCGGCTGCTGCCGTACTCCGCGCCTCGCACAATCATCTCGGGATAGCGGTCGGGCACGAGCACGCCCAGCAGCAGGGCGCCGGTGAAGCCATAGGTGGTGTGCCCGCTCGGGTAGGAGGGACTCTCCGTCAGGTCCATCCCCGGGCCGCGCTGGTAGGACACACTGGTGGACAACTTGTTGGTGTAATCGCGCCCTGAAATTTCGACCGTCCTGGTCAAGGTCTGGAACGGACGCGAATCGCCGAAGGGATCGGCGTTGGGGCTGCCCGCCGGCAAGTGGTAGGCGCGGCCAAACGGGTCGGCCTCGCCGTGCATGGTGGTCATGATCGCCTGCAGGTTTGCAGGGGCGGGGTGTCGGCCATTTGTGGTCAGGTTCGCGAACAGGTATTTGCCTGCGTTGGAGTCGTTGCCGCTTAGGGATAGCGCGTAGGCAATCAGCTTCTCTGTTCCGGGCGAGACGTTCAGCGAATGCCCATGCGCGTCGTCGTGCGCGCGCGCCACATAGGCCGCGCCCAGCGTGGACCCGAGGCCGTCGGCGAGTTGTGCCACGTTGTTCCAGGTGATGGAGGCATCGCGCAGGGCCTGCTGTTGTTGCTGTTCAAAGGTCAGCGGCGAAGGCAGACGCGTGGTCCCGGTTTGGATCGCGCCCGTCACGTCATAGTTCGCCTGCAACGCGGCGCGGCCCTGCTCTGTTTGGGAGAGCACGGTTACGGTCGCCAGCCCTTTCAGCACGGCGACGTTCGCTGTGGATTGGCTGAACGCTTCGGCTCCGCAAAGCACAAGCAGGAGCATCAGGCTGCTTCGAGAGTTCATCATCCATCCTGCCGCGATCGTTGTGGCTGCGCGCATGCGTCCAGACTAAATCGCGTTCTCCAAAAGCGGACCCGGGCTTGCGGAAACACCGGGTGAACAGGAGCGCGGCAACATGGCGGCGTGGCACATGTGCGCGTCAGGAAAGGTATGCTGGCGATAGCCTATGCAGCACAGCGACGTTCAAGCAGCAGAAGGTACCGGCACGACCCCTGCTGTGCAGCGGCAGGCGTGGTTGCGCCGCGTGCTGTGGCTGGTGATCGTGTTGCTGGTGCCGGTGGCGTGGTTCAGCATGCAGCACGACCCGTATGCGATCGATGGCGATGCGGTGGCGTACATGGACATTGCCGACCTGATCCGAACGCACCAGTGGGCGGGCGTGGTCAACGCTTACTGGCATCCGCTGTACCCGGCAATGCTGCTGGTGGGGCAATGGATGTTTCATCCCACTCGCGCTACGGAGCTGTATGCGTACTACCGCGTGAACTTTTTCATTTTTTTGTTTGAGGCTGCGGCGGTGCTGGCGTTCACGACGTCGGTGTGCCGTCTGCGCGATGCTGCATGGCTGGGCCGCGAAGCCCCGCTCGCGCAAACCAGCGAACAGAACCAGGGCAGCGCGTTCGTGCTCTCTTGCGACGGTTTACGGCTGCTGGGGCTGGGCTTGCTGGTCATTGCATCGCAGCGCGAACTGACCCTGGGCAAAGTGCGGCCCGACGCTCTGCTGCAGGCGCTGCTACTGTTCGCATTCAGCGCGATGCTTACGCTCTGCCGGCCGGCGCTGCACTCTCAAGCCAAGTCTTTCGGGATTTCCGAGCGATGGCGGTGTGCCGCGGCAGCGCTGATGGGTGTGGCGCTCGGCTTTGCATACCTGACGAAGAGCTTCGCGTTGGTGGTGTCGCTGCTTGCGATCGGTGGCGTTGCGCTGGTGCAGTGGCTGGTGCTGCGGCGTCGTTTGGCACAGGTGGCCGTGCTTGCGGCGCTGGCGACGGTGTGCTTTGCCGCGATTGCCGGGCCGTATGTCGCCGCGCTTTCCCATCAGAAGCACCGGCTCGACTTTGGCGATTCAGGGTCGCTGAACTATGCGTGGTACGTGGGGCAGACGGAGAAGTTTCACCTGGAGCCGTGGCAGACGGAACGCTTCGGCAGTTCCGATGTCCACCTCCTGCATCCGGAGCGTCAGATCCTCGCATCGCCGGGCGTGTACAGCTACAAGGCGCTGCGCTATGGAACGCTGCCGGTCTGGTTCGACGCGAGCTTTTTCAATGAGCGCATCGTCACGCATTTGCGCGTGGGGCAACTGGCAAAGCGCGACGCCCGCAATCTGGTGCTGATGGTTCGCTATCTCCTGAACCATCCGGAGGCGTGGCTGCTGCTCGGCTTGCTGCTGTTTTTGGGCGCGCGTCTTCGGTTGCGTGGTGCAAGCTTTGCATCGCAAAGCTTTCTGCTGTTGCCGGCTGCACTCGGCATCCTGATGTGGTGCATCTACGGATTGGTCAACGTGGAAGAGCGCTACGTGACGGTGGCTTACCTTGCCATGGTGCTTCCACTGTTTGCCGCTCTGCGTGGCGAGGCCGCGACGTCTGACAACGCGGCCTCGCCACCGGGGTTTGCATGGCGCACGCAGGCAACGGCGGCTTCGGCCTGCGTTGCGTTGCTGTGCCTGCTCGCGCTGGGTGAGTCGGCGCGCACCGCAGCGGAGTTGCGCCGTGAGCAATCGATTCGTGGCTTCAGCCGTGGTTGGCAGGACTCGCCGATGTTTGACGTGGGTGCCAGCCTGCGAGAGTCGGGCGTGCCGCAGGGCAGCGACATTGCCTGCATCGGCACCATTGCGTGCCTGAACGACCCCTACTGGATGCGGCTTGCGGGCGTGCGCACCACGACGGAGGTCTTCCTCAACCACGACCAGGTGGCGCAGGCATTAAGCGCGCTGCCGAATCGCGGCGAGGTGTACCAGGCGGTGCAGCGTGAGGGTGCGCCCGTGCTGGTCGGCCACTTCGATCCGGCAGACCTGCTTACCTCGCCCCTGGCACATGAAGGTTGGCAGCGGCTGGGCCGCACGGGATTTTACGCGCTACCGTTGAAGGGAGAGCCCGCGTCACGCCCCATGGAGTCAGAACGGTGAGCAACGATTTGCAAGGCCGCGTGGACGTGCAGGTCGCGCAACAGGCATACGCGCCCGGCGAGGTCGAACTGACCGTGGTCATGCCGTGCCTGAACGAGGCGGAAACGCTGGCCATCTGCGTTGACAAAGCGCGTGCGGCGCTGCAGGACAACGGCATCGCCGGCGAGGTGGTGGTGGCGGATAACGGCTCCACGGACGGCTCGCAGAAGATCGCCGCCGAGCACGGCGCGCGTGTGGTCCCGGTGCCCATGCGAGGCTATGGCGCCGCGCTGAATGCGGGCATCACGGCGGCGCGTGGCCGCTACATTCTGATGGCCGACGCGGACGACAGCTATAACTTCGCGCACATCCCGCGGTTTCTGGCGGAGCTGCGCGCCGGCAACGACCTGGTCATGGGCAACCGGTTCCAGGGCGGCATTGGCCCGGGCGCCATGCCGCCGCTGCACCGGTACGTCGGCAATCCGGTGCTTAGCTTTTTGGGCCGGTTGCTGTTTCGCGCGCCGATCGGGGACTTCCATTGCGGCATTCGCGCCTTCAGCCGGACGGCTTATGCTGCGTGGGATCTGCGCACGACCGGCATGGAATTCGCCAGCGAGATGGTGGTGAAGGCATCGCTGCTGGGGCAGCGTATCGCCGAGGTGCCGACGACCCTGCAGAAGGACGGCCGGTCGCGTCCGCCGCACCTGAAAACGTGGCGCGACGGCTGGCGGCACCTGCGCTTTCTGCTGATGTACTCGCCGCGCTGGCTGTTCCTGGCGCCGGGCCTGCTACTGATGTTGGTGGGCAGCGCGCTGACCGCCTGGCTGCTGCCGGCGGAGCGCCCGCTGGGGCACGTGAACCTGGGGGTAGACACGCTGGCGTACGCGGCGGCGGCCATCCTGCTTGGCTTCCAATTGGTCTTTTTCGGCGTTGCGGCCAAGGTGTTCGCGACGACCGAGGGCCTGCTGCCGGAGGACGCGAGTTTCAATCGTTGGTTCCGCTACATCACACTGGAAACCGGCTTGCTGGTGGGGGCGCTGCTGCTGCTGACCGGCATCGGCATCGCGGTATCGTCGGTGGTCGGCTGGGCGCACACCGGGTACGGCCCCATGCCGCCGGTCACGATGATGCGGCACACGCTTCCGTCCATGCTGTGCCTAATGCTGGGTGCCGAGGTTTGCTTTGCGAGCTTTTTCCTGAGCCTGCTGGGTCTGCGGCGTCGCTGAAGTGGATCTGCCGGGTGGGTTTTACTCGCGCAGCCGCCCCGCGGATCAGCGAACGTCGAACTCGACGCCCAGCACGATGCCATCGCCCGTGATGGACTAGTGCGGCTCTCCGGCCGGCTGTATCGGCTGGCCGGCGCGCACGATGGTAAGCGTCGCACGCGAACGCGGGCACACCGCATTCGGCGCGGCTCCATCCGCACCTACCTTGATGGGCTGATTCACTTCTGCCAATCGATTGCAGAACACGGTTACCTTGCCCGTGTAGCCGGCGGGCACATCGACTTCAAGCGGATGCGAGCAGCCGATGATCACGGCCAGCAGGGCCGCACTTATGGAAAGCATGGAAACAGGCAGGCGAACAATCGACATCAGGTGAGCAGGCTCCAGGCGGGGAACTCAGAATAACAGTCGCAGGCGACACGCTTTGCAGAAGTTCGCGACAGTGTTCGCGCGTGGCAAACCTGTCGGTCGCGTCGCTCATGGAGCCGTGGCGCTGGAAGGTGCCGTTTTCAGATTGCGCTCCAGGAACTCAGCCGCCAGCCGGTAGGCGTCGATCCAGTTACGGTGCAGCAGAAAGTCGTGCACCTCGTCCGGGAAGACCTTTTCCTCAACGTGCACGCCGCGACTGCGCAGCTCGGCCGCCATGCGCACCGTTTGAGCAAAGAGCACATTGCGGTCGTCATCGCCCTGCATCAGCAGCACCGGGCTCTTCCAGGTGTTCACGCTCGCCATGGGACTGCTCTGGAAGGCGCGGCGCGCAATCGCTGCCTGATCCACGCCGGGCTCGTCAGTTGGCTTCCATAAATCCAGCTCAAGCGACCAGTCGTGTACGCCGTGCAGGTCAACGCCCGCCGCGTACAGGTCGCTGTGCCGGGCCAGGGCCAGCGCCGTCAGGTACCCGCCATAGCTGCCGCCCCACGCGCCGATGCGATGCGGGTCCACCTCCGGACGCGATTGCAGGTACTTCGCCGCCCCAACCACATCGTTGTCTTCGCTGGCGCCATTCGCGCCGTAGTTGAGCGCCTGGCGAAAATTCAAACCGTACCCTGTGCCGCTGCGGTAATTCACGCTCAGCACCGCAAAGCCGCGCGACGCCAGGTACTGGTTGAACTCGTACGCCTGCGCGTAGTACTGCATGGGGTGAAAGCCGAGTAGCATTTGCCGGCGCGATCCGCCATGGAAGAACACCACCGCGGGCAGATGCGCACAGTGCGCAGAGTCGCGCTGCGGCAGCGCCAGGCAGGCACGTGGCAGAAAAAGTTGGCCGCGAACGGGCATGCCGTCCGCGGCGGCAAAGCTCACCGCCTCCGGTTGGGTGAAGTAGGGCTCGATGAACCGATCGCCCTTGCGATGCTGAAAGGCAAGTTGCGGAGCGAGCCGGTTCATGGAGAGGTTCATAGAGCCGGTCATAGAACGGTGCATGGGATCGCCGGAGAGCACCGGCGTGAGCGGCTCCGTCGTCCCGCCCTGCAGGTAGGCGATGCCGCCGTCGCTCAGCATCGCTGGCGAAGTCTCGATTTCGCGGCCGGAGGTGAGCGGTATCGGTGGTGCGTCACCTGCACCGGTGCTCGCAAACCACAGGTGGCGGCGCTCGGCATCGCCCGCATCACTGCCGTGCTCATTCGCGCTGAAGACCACGCGCTTGCCGTCTGCGGCGACACTGTCCACCTCCCAGTTCACGGCAGCGCCTGCTGGTGCAAAGGAGGCAGGCTCGGCTGCGCGGTCACCCTGCGTTGCGACGTGATACAGCTGCACAAAGCCGGTCTTCTCCCACGGAAACAGGAGCGAGCCGCCCTCTGTCCAGATCAACTGATCGCGGGCACTGACCTCGTGAAAAAGCGAGCCGGGCCCGGCGTCGGCGTGCCATCGTTCGTGTCCGCTGCCAGTCTGCACGTCGGCAATGCGGATCGACCACGGCGCGCCATCGCGCATCCAGCGATCCGCGATGGGAGACACGATCGGCACTTCACGCACAAACGCGATCTGTTTGCCGCCGGGCGACCAGACCGGGTCGTGGTCCAGCCCGGTGCCCGGGTCCATCCACGTCAGCGCCCGCGCGGCAAAGGTATACACGCCGACAAAGCTGTGATCGCCGCGACCAGAGACGAATGCGAGCTGCGTTCCGTCCGGGCTCAGTCGCAGACCGCGCGCTGCTCCGCGCACAAACAGCAATTGCCGCACGCCGGCTTCGTGCGGCGGCGCACTGGTTGAGCCAGCTGGCTCGGGATCATCTGCCACCGGCGCGTGCGCGTCGATCTTCGGCGCATCTTGATCCCTGCTTTCACTGGAAACAGTTCCGCTGGGGGTGGCAGGTGTGGCCGAACCCAGGTCAGCAATCCAGATGGCGCCGCGCCGCAGAAAGATCAAATGGCTGCCGTCCGCGGCGAACAGCGGCGTGTGCCCGTCCTGCACCATGTGCACCACCGGCTTGTGGCCTTGCCGTTCCTCACGCAGGTCGATCCACTCCACATGCTGGCGCACGGGGCCGGGCAGTTCGGCGGGGTTGGCCGCCATCGTGTGTTCGCTGCCGGCGGGTCCGGTGCCGCGCGTCCAGGCAAGCCGCTCGCCATCCCGCGACCAGGCAATGTCGTCGATGTCCTGTCCGTCGTCCGCGGTGTTGTCGGTGATGGTGCGCGCTGCCTCATGACTGCCCGCAACCCACACGTTGCGCCGGCCCTCCTGGTCGGTAAACCAGGCGACGCGGGCCTTTGCCGGAGCAGCGGTCAGCTGATTCGTGAAGGGTGCCGACAGCGCCTCTTCCACGCTGAATTGTGCCCCGATCGGCGCGCTACCCAGGCAAAGGAATGCGCCCAGCGCAAGCAGGTACGGGCCATTCACACAAAGCGAGCGACCACTCCAAAAGACAGACATGGCCGCAGCATACGATGACCGCATTGCGGAGCGTGGGAAAACGGCAACGATGCGGCAGCTTGCTCCGCCGGGCCGAACTCCGTACACTACAAGCTGTTGCTGCCCCGACCGGCAGCCGCCGCGGTGCAATGCCACGGTGCCCCCACGCAGGCGCGTAGCTCAGTTGGTTAGAGCGCTACCTTGACACGGTAGAGGTCGTTGGTTCGAATCCAATCGTGCCTACCAATCCTTACAACAACTTACTTCTCCAGCCAGCAGTGGAACCGGCGGGAGATAGTCGGAGCCCATCGCTTCCGCATATGGGCGCAGTTGCCCACGCGTGCTGTAAGGAAGCTGTGTTATCTGAGTTGTTTTTGTATCCACGACGCATGTTCGCCGTCGCGATTTACTTCAAAGAAAGCGCCCCTGGTCAGTGAACGGACGCGACGTCATTGACGTGGTATCTCCAAGATGAATTGCGGCATACCGTCGAAGGAATACGCTCGGCGCCGATGACGGACCTGGGCGACAGTTCTCACGTCTTCTTGCGCAAGTGTTCGCTGAGCGACAGTGGTTGGTCGCTGCATGCGATAGCGTCCTGGTCTACGGAGAACCATGTCATGAACATGCTGAAAAGTCTTTTCACAACCGAGAACGGTTTATCAAAGCCCATCGATGCTCGTACCCACGGAATCATCGATTACTGCCATGCGACGTTCTTCTTCACGGTGGCGCTCGTTTGTTGCAAGAAAAACCCGAAGGCTGCCATCGCCGCGGCTGGCACCGGAGCTTTTACTCTGGTGGGATCGCTGCTGACCGACTACCCGCTCGGGAAGAAACAGGTCATTCCCTTTGCGGTTCATGGTGCGATGGACGCAGCCTTCGCAGCATTTTCCTTTGCGCTGCCCAGTGTGTGCGGGTTCTCTGGAACCAAGGCAGCCAAAGTCTTCGCACTGAACGGGGTTGTGGAATCGACTGTCGTGGCGTTGACGGATTGGGACAGCCAGCATGCTCGTGCTGCGGAACATCACTAGCTCAGGATCATGGCGAAGCGCATGCGATGCTGCCTCGTAAATCAAGAACCAATGCTATCGAACCACATGACACGGAAGTTACTATGTGCTCTGGTGAATGGCTGGTTCGTTATCCCGGCTTCATGAATACCATTGCCGTAGTCCAGTTCGTTTGACAGTGCCTCGGAGGCGACATGATTTACGAACCCACCTCGGACCATGAAGAGATTCGCCGCTGGGCAAAGCTGCACAGCGCGCACCCGGCGGAAAGACTACCCAGCCGTGTCGATGGGGAAGAACCTGTGCTGGCTTTGATCTTTCACCGGGGATCCTCGATACCGGACAACGTCATTCCCATCACCTGGGAGGAGTTCTTTGAACGATTCGATCGGCTCGGCTTGTCGTTCCTGGGAACGGACGACATGGATCAGGTCTCTCGGGAGTACAGGTTTTTGTACGATCCCGCGGAAGGCAAGTCGTTCCGGACGGTGTCTTAGCGAATCAAGCGGCCCGTGCAGCTATGGCGAGAGGTCACGCACAGGCGCTTTGCCAGCGGCTACCAGCAACGCAGGTCCTGCTGAGAGTAGCTGAGGGAGTCGGTTCAGAACGCCCTCCCGGGCGAGGCGGACGCCGTTCGTCAAGCGAACGCGTTCGCACCTCACTCCGCGAGAGCACACCCGATCCTGGGAGAAGAGAGTGCTTGGAATAAGGAGAATGGTACGAGGGCGGCTCCATTTCCTCTATAGCAGGATGGTCACTTTTCGAGCGTTACCAAACACGTACGCGTCCCGTCACAGCGGCATGCCACCTTCAGGGGATGCGACGCGCAGGGAACTGCATCAGAATGAATCTCAGTAACACAGACCTGGGAGAAGAGGGGCTTCGGAAACGAAGTCCCCATTTTTTTCGAATCGTGACATGATCCGGCTTCTGTGTCCCTTAGTGAATAATTTCCGCGCATCGCTGAAAGCCGGTTGCCTGCAGCAGAACCGTATCGAACGCGTCAGGCAGGGTGAAATCACCCATGAACGGAGACGTACCATCGTCGTCAAGCAGCCGGACGTAGTGCAGGTCAGAGATCGCCTGCAGGTCGTGGGCGTAATGCCTGGTCCAAACCACGCCATCGGCATGCACGATCACCACGAAACCTGTTTCAAAGGGGTAAATCGCCGCCCGGTTACTCATACGGAAAGGCTAACGAGTTCCCCCGAACCGCGCGTCGGTACAAGTCCGCAAACCGCTTACCCGGAAGTTGCAGGCTGAGCAGATATTTCCACAAAACCCGATCCACCACGTCACCATGCGTCACGGTGAGCGCAGGGTGACGTCGTTTCCGACGATCTTCTCTTGCCGTGCCCCGGCCGCTCCACTCCGTAACCGTCCGGCTTCGCGAGGGGATGTTCGGTTCCGAACAGTGTTGATGCTCTCGTTTTCTGCCATTGCCGCGCACACTCTTTCAAAACAAGCGTTTGCGTTCCGCTGACGTTTGGCCGCTGACGTGCATTCTTCAACGTTCAAGGGGACACGCATGTTCGACGAAACGCTACAGGACGCCCGCTTCGCCTTTCGTCAGCTGCGCTCCCGGCCCGGCTTCACTGCTACCGTCATGCTTATGCTTGCGCTCGGGTTTGGCGCCAGCGCGGCCATTTTTGCCTTTGTGGATGCGGCCTTGATCCGGCCGCTGCCCTACCCTGACCCGCAACAGCTTGTGTGGACGACAGAGACTGTCGAGCGCATGGGGCCTGCAAATCTTTCCTGGCAGGACTACCAGGATTGGCAGCGCTCTGCCCGCAGCTTCAGTTCTTTTGCCGTTTGGCGCTATGCCGGGTACCTGCTACAGAATGGCGACGGCATCGTGGCCAGCCCCGCAATTCGCGTCAGTGCGAATTTTCTGCAAACCCTTCGCCTTGCTCCTGCACTTGGACGAGACTTTCAACCAGCCGATAACCTGCCTGGCGCGGGTAAAGTCGCCATGCTCACGTATGGGGTGTGGCAGCAGCAGTACGGTGGTGATGCCGAACTTGTGGGCAAAACCATTCGGCTGGATGGTGAACCCCACGAGGTGATCGGCATCTTGCCGCAAGGCTTTCAGTTCGCACCACGCGGACGTTTACAGATACTCACGGCGTTGCGTCCGGATGCGGGTGGCTGCGAAGCGCGGCGCACCTGTCACAGCCTGCGCGGGGTAGCTCGACTAAAAGATGGCGTGAGTGTCGCGCAGGCTGACCAGGAGGTAAAGAGCATCGCAGCGCGGCTGGAGAAACTCTATCCCGCGAGTAACCTGGGCCAGGGCGGCATGGCCATGCCGCTGGCGGAGGAAGTTGTTGGCGAGCTACGTCCGACGCTGTACACGCTGCTGGGCGGGGCCGTTTTGCTTTTCGCAATCGGCAGCTTGAATGTGGCAAGCCTCCTGCTGGGCCGGTCGGAACACCGAAGCCGCGAGATCGCTTTGCGCGGTGCTTTAGGCGCCACGCGCGCACGCCTTGTGCGGCAGTTCGTGGTGGAAAGCTTCACGCTGGTGCTGGCTGGAGCGACCGGAGGTCTGCTGAGCGCGATGAGCATCGTGCGATTGCTCTTCGTTCTTATCCCTAAGGACATGCGCGACCGTATGCCGTTCCTGGCGGAAGTAAGACTTAGCCGGAACACACTGCTCTTTGTTGCGGCGGAAGTATTGCTTGTCGCCTTCGTCTTCGCCTGTGTTCCACTGCTGCGCCTTTCCTTCAGCAAGTTGCAATCGTCACTGGTGGACGGCAGCAACGGCAGCGGAAGCCTGAGTTGGCGCCGGGTTGGATCACAGATTGTGGTGCTTGAGGTAGCTACGGCTGTGGTGCTGCTGGTGAGCGCGGGTCTGCTCTCGCGCAGTCTGTTCCGCATGCTGCACGTCGATATGGGTTTCAGGACGGACCACCTGGCGACACTGCGCGTGACAACGCCCAGCGCTGTCTTCAAGACCGACGCGGACAAGCTCGCGATACAGCAGCAGGTTGCCGAGCGATTCCGCCGTATTCCCGGCGTAACTTCCGTCGCATTTGGCCAACAATTGCCCGCCGTTTACAACGGCAACACCGATTGGATCCGCTTTGTGGGCAAGCCCTACAACGGCAAACACAACGAGGTGAACCAGCGCACGGCGTCCCCCGCATACTTTGACACGCTTGGCGTGAAGATGCTGCAGGGGCGCGCTTTCACCGGCGACGATACGCTGGGCAAGCAGCGCCTGGTCATTATTAATCGCAAGCTCGCTGAGCAGTACTACCCGGGTGAAGACCCACTTGGAAAGCAGTTTGGCGACACCGATCTTTCGCCCGCGTCACTACGCCTGATTGTGGGCGTGGTGGAGAATTTGCATGAGGGCGCGCCGGACGACGATGTGTGGCCGGCTGAGTATGAGCCTGCTTACCAACAGGTGGACTCCGGTACGGAATACGCCGTGCGCGTAGCTGGCGCGGAAGCTGCCATGCTGCCTCAGCTTGTGACCGCAGTCCACAGTGTGAGCCGCGATCTTGGAGTCTCAGACGAAGTCACCATGGACGACATGATTCATGATTCGCAGAGTTCCACTGTGCATCGCGCAGCCGCTTGGCTGGTCGGTGCGTTCGCACTCACCGCGCTGGTCCTGTGCGCGATCGGTTTGTACGGAGTGGTGATGTATTCCGTGTCGCTACGCACACGCGAGATCGGTATTCGCATGGCTCTGGGCTCGCCGCGCATGACGATTTATCAGCTCATCCTGCGCGAAGCCACGCTGCTCAGCATGGCCGGTGTGATCACCGGGCTTCTGCTCGCCGTTGGAACGGCCAAGGTATTGCGCTCCATGCTTTTCCAGGTGAGCGCCTACGACCCGGCTACGCTGGCCGGCGTAGCTCTGCTTGTCCTGTTCTGCTCGCTCGCAGCCGGCCTGCTCCCGGCTCACAGGGCAGCCACGCTCGATCCGATGGATTCCTTGCGCACCGAATAGAGCTCGCGACAGTTCGAACCGAAGGCTGCGTGTCGTCGTTCATCGCACATAGAAGCCCCGGTTTATTTTGCAGGTCCATCGAGTTTTGTTGGGGTGAGTCGTAAAGCGCGCATCCTAAGGAACAATGCCTCTCAAAGCGTTGTTTCTCCGGTCCAAGCTCGCAGCGATGCTCTGTGCGTCCTTCCTGCTCGCATTGCCTTGCCTTGCAGAACCGGTACAGGTGCGCTTTCCAGAGGGCTCTGTGCATGGCTTTCTGGCGCTGCGTTCCCTTCAGGGAAAGCTGCTCGCATCGGGCGATCTGGTGCAGAGTGTTCGGCGTGGCCAGCTCACGTCTCGCCTGGTCTACCGGTTCAAGGATGGCTCGATCGACGACGAGACCGCGGTGTTCACCCAAAACGGGCATTTCCATCTCTTGCGCGATCATCATGTGCAGAAAGGTCCGAGCTTTCCAAAACCCACGGACGTAACCATCGAGGTCAAGACCGGCGAGGTCACCGTCCGTTACACGGAAGATGGCAAGCCAAAGGTGGATGTGAGCCACATGGATCTGCCGGACGATCTTTCCAATGGCATTCTTTTGGTCCTGGTGAAGAACCTGCCGCCAACAGGTCCTGAGGTCAAACTCTCCTACCTGGCCGCCACTCCCAAGCCGAGACTCGTCCATCTCTCGATTAAAGAGGACGGCATCGACCACTTCACAAGCGCGGGGCTGCGCAATACGGCGGAGCGGTACAGGATCCACATCGACATTGGCGGCTTTGCCGGCCTGGTCGCGCCGATGATCGGGAAAGAGCCTGCCGACGCTGTCGCATGGGTCAGCGGAAAGCAGGTTCCGGCCTTCCTGAAGTCCGAGAATCCCCTCTACCTTGGCGGCCCAACGCTGAGGACGGAGTTGATCGATCCCGTGTGGCAGTAAACGCTTCCGAAGGCTCTCCGCAAGCCGGAACGTTCGCAATGTGCGTGTACCGTGACGGGCACGCACCATCAGCCAAGGAAAATCGGCTTCACGTGGCGCTCAAACAGGTTTTTGGTCACGTTGCGCGCAACGACCTCCTTGTTGGCCTCCAGTGCGTCGGTGTAGCGGGTGCCCATCTTCGCCGCCACTTTGAAGCCCACGTGCAGCAACTGCCGTAGATCCGGGTTGTACTCCGGGAGGTCACCGCCCTCCGCCGGTGAGCGGTGCTGCAATGCCTGCACGAACTGCTCGCTCGTCCAACCGTTCACCGTTGCCGGCGTGGGCAGATTGTCCTTGTGGATGTCGATCACCGTCGCATAGGGCGCGCACAGCTCGTCGGCGTGCGCGTACGCCTCGGCGTAGATCTCCTTCGCCAGCGCAAGGCCGTCGCCGCCCGCCTCGGCCAGGCCGATGACCTCTTCCAGCCACGTGGTGCCCGCGGTCTTCACGTGTACGCCCGCATCGAATGCCTGCAGGCCCTCGCGAATGGCGGCGTAGATGGAATACTTGTCCGAACCCGAGTGAACGCTCAGCTTCAGATTCTTGGGCAGGCTGTATTTCTCAACCGCATACGCGATCGTCGCCAGGTCCTCGCGGAACTCCTTCGCGAACTGCTTCACGTCGCCCACGTAATCCACGCCCTTGTTGAAGCGGCCGGTGAACTTCGGCGCGATCGTTTGAATGGGCACCGTTTCGTCGCTGATCGCAGCCAGAATGATCAGAAGTTCCACCGGCGTCTGCGGCGAATCGGTCTCGTCCATGCTGATCTCAGCGACGAAATCCTCATTGCCTTTGCTCAGCGCGATGGCGCGATAAATCTCGCCCGCGTGCTGCACGGCGGCCAGGAACTGCTTCGCCGTCTTCTCCACGAACGCCTTGTCCGTGCGAAAGGGCTGATCGATGCGCGGGATCGTAATTTCGCCGATCAGCTCCGGGTGGCGCTCGACGAACCTGGCGATCTCCGCCTCGTCGCTCTTCTGCCCGATGTTATCGGCGACGTCGATGGTGAAGAAGTCACACGGCGCGACGAAGCGGTCAAAGGTCTTCAGGTTAATGTGGTCGGCGTCCAGGAAGTACGGTTTCGTCCAGCTCAACTGCTGCACCGCGGCGGCGGCGGCGGCGCGCGTGCCTGCCGGCTCCGATCCGATGATCAGGTGCTCGCGGTTCGACTTGTTCCAAACGGGCGTCACGTCCGCGCCCTGCTGGGCGGCCAGCAGGCACGCCTCGAGCTGTGCCTTTGCCTGGTGCGCGAAACGGTCGCCCATGCCGAAGGAAAACTTGGGAAGCTGCATTGGTCTGGTGGTCTCCTGCACGAAAGCGTACGGCGGCATCTGCATCGGGCCGAATCAAAACGTTTCAGTGTGCGAGGGAAGTGTAGCGCATCCCGGTTGCTCCGTGCGACGGACGCCCAACGGTCCATCCGCCGCGTGCGCGACAATGAACACATGGCCAGCCACGACAGCAAAACCAGGCACCAACCCATGCAGGCTGCCCGGCGTCCGCCCCAGCGCGGCGGCAGTGTCACGGCCAATGCAGGCAAGGCAAACGCCGGCAAAAATCATCCTCTGCCGTATGCCGAGGCCGACGAAGCCGGACCGGCAGCCACGATCAGCCGCCGCGCCGCGGACCGCCTGCGCGCCGGGCACCTGTGGGTGTACCGATCAGAAGTCGAGTTGCTCATTCCGGCGCTGGGGCACGCGGAAATCGCGTCTGGCTCCCTGCTTACCGTGCTGGACGCGCGCCGCATCCCGCTCGGCTCGGCGCTGTTCAGCAGCACCTCCGAACTGACGCTGCGGCTGGTGAGCGGGGAAGCGCGCCTGTCGCGTGGCGAGTATCTGGACGCCGTTCGCGAACGTGTGCGGCGCGCCCTGGCCCTGCGCGCACCCATGATCGCTGCCGGCGGAAGCGGCGAAGGCGGCACGACCGACTCGCTCCGGCTTATTTTTGCCGAGGCCGACAACCTGCCTGGCATCCTCGCTGACCGCTACAACGACCTTGTCATCCTGCAATTGCTCTCGCAGGGCACGGCCCAGGACGATGTGCGCGAGGTGCTCGCCGCCGAGCTGGCGACGCAGGGTATTCGCGCCGTCGTCGAACGGCCCGACCCGCGCATCCGCGAGCTTGAGCAGATCGCACCGGCACCGGAGAAGCCCCTCTTCGCCGCACGGCAAGACGACCCGCTCACGACCACCTTCACGCTGAACGGCCTCTGCTTTCACTACGACGCCAACAGCGGGCAGAAAACCGGTGCTTTTCTCGATCAGCGCCTGAACTATGCCGCGGCGGCGCACCACGCCCGTGGGCGCGGGCTGGATGTGTGTACCTACCAGGGCGGCTTTGCGTTGCACCTGGCCCGCGGTGGGGCGCAACGCTGCAACCACGTCACCGCCGTCGACCAGAGCCGCGCCGCGCTTCAGGTTGCGGAACGCAACTATGCAGAGAACGCGGAGGCACACGCACTCGCTCCACTCGAATTGATTGAGGCGGACGCCTTTGAACTGCTGCGCCATTACGACAGCACCGGCGAGCGCTTTGACACCGTCGTGCTCGATCCGCCGGCCTTTGCCAAATCCAGGCGCGCGGTTGAGGGCGCACTGCGCGGTTACAAGGAGCTGAACCTGCGCGCCCTGCGCATGCTCAACCCCGGCGGCACGCTCGTCACCTGCTCCTGCTCGCACCACATTGCGCTGGCCGACTTCACGGAAGCGATCCGCTCCGCCGCGGCCGACGCAGGCCGCCACGTGCGCCTGCTGGAAACACGGGCCGCCGCTCCCGACCACCCCGAGGTGCTCACGCTACCGGAGACGCGCTATCTGAAGTGCCTGATTCTGGCCGTGGACTGAGAACTCTCGCGAGGGAGCGATCAGTCGCGGCTGCTATTGGACGGGTGCGGCCGCCTTGTTGTTCGCCTCTGTCATGCACATGTCGCCCGCTGCATCCAGCTTCTTGTTCTGCTCGGCAGTCAACGCATGGCCGGGGCGCAAGCCAATCTCGGCAAGCTCGGCATTGCTGAAGTTATTCAGTCCCCGTTCGGAGAAGCACTTGCAGTAATCGACGATGATCGCCTCGCGGTTTGCCATCTGCGGGAACGCGTCGTGCGAAGACTTCAGGCAGCCGGACTTCGCGGCTTCGACGATCTTTGGCCTTGCGTTTGGGTCGGCATTCACCTGGTCGGCCATACGCTTCGCAAGAAATTTGCATCCCGCCATGGGCAGCACCAGACTGGTGATAAGGACGGGAAGGGCAAAGCGCGACCAGGCGAGATGTGGCATCCGCATTGGAATGCGGGCGTGCGGCGCGAGTTGTTCCGTGCTCTTCCGTCTTTGGCCGGTGCACGTATCACGCACACCGGCGGTCCGTCCAAGTTTCCTAAGCCTCTTCCTGCGGCGTGGTCGCGTATTCCCGCAGTCCAAAGATCGCCGTACCGATCCGCACGCAGGTCGAGCCTTCCGCGATCGCGACCGCGAAGTCGTGCGTCATGCCCATGCTCAACTCGGGCAGCGCGACGCCGGTAGCCTGCTGCGCTTCATCGCGAATCTCGCATAGGTGCCGGAAGTATGGCCGCGCTTCCTCGGCATCATCGCTGTAGGGCGGCACGGTCATCAGGCCGCGCACCTCCAGCCCTTCCAGCTCCTCATGAATCCGCCGCACCAGGCCTGACACCGCATAGGGGTCCACGCCGTGCTTCGACGCCTCCTCGCTTAGCTTCACCTCAATCAATACCGGCAGGACCTTGCCCGCCTGCGCACACGGCGCGTTCAGCCGCTCCGCGACTTTGATCGTGTCCACCGCGTCCACCGCGCTGTAAAGCCACGCCGCCTTGCTTGTCTTGTTGTTCTGCAGGTTGCCGATCAGGTGCATGTCGATCTCGCCCACGTCCTCACCCAAGAGGCTGTGCAACTGCTCGCGCTTGTGCTCCCACTCCTGCACGCGCGATTCGCCAAAGAGGCGCTGCCCGGCGCGAAACGCCTCCGCAAACAGCTTCGGCCCGTGCGTTTTGCTCACCGCCATGATCCGCACGCTGCCCGGGTCGCGCCCGGCACGCTCACACGCCTGATCCACTTCGCGCCGCACCCGCTCCAGATTTTCCGCAATCGACATAGTTCCAGCTTATTCGCTCGGAGCGTTGGAACCAGCACGCACCTCGCGGCCGATGCGCTGCGCCGCGTCATGCATGCTGCCCACCGCAGGCACCAGTTCGCCTGCCTTGCCCAGGCCAAAGGGCGGCATCGCGGCATAAATGCTCTCGTAGCTGCCGGCTTGAATCAGGTACGTCTCGTGAAAGATGCCCACCGCACTGTTGTCACGCGCGGCCTTGTTGAACGCGGCCCACGCCGGCAGGTGCGCCTTGTCGCGGGCGTGCGCATACGCGTGCAGATGGTCAAAGCTGCGCCAGTACTGGATCAGCGCCGGCGTGCGCCACGCCAGCGCGGGTTCGGCGTGCAGCAAGCCGAGCTCCGGATGTGCGAGTAATTCCTTCAGCATGCGCGGCATCGCCATTGCGACCGGCAACCACTTGTGTACGGCCCGCAACTGGTTGATGCGCATGCCGATATAAAAGACAACGAAGTCGCCATCGATCTTTGCCGCGAAGCGCCCTGCCTGAATCGAAGCCATGCGATATGGTAAGCCGGGATGAACCAGTCCGTTCCGTCTCTGGTCATGCTACAAGTGGTACGCTGACCGCGTGCAAGATACCTTTCTCGGCCACTCGGAAGTGTTTTGGGTTGGTGCTCAAGCGTTGATAGCGGCTGCTGGGCTGCTTGGCCTTTTCGCCTACGTGCTAGACACACGCAAAATGAGACTGCTTCAGACGGAGATGCGTAGAGCGTCGTTCACACCTGTGCTTAGTGTTTCTAAACAACAAGTTAAGCCGTCGCAGCGCACTCTCACCGACAGTGATGGTAAAGAAAAGCGCGATCTTGCGAATGCCATCGCTAAGGTTACGATGGACGGTTACTACGATCTCACTCTAGATATCACAAACATTGGCCAGGGTCCGGCGACAGGTGTAGCCGCTTGGGTAACTCAAGTCTCTTCGAAATTCGAGTTCAAGGGCGATGACTTGTATCCGACCGTCAAAGAAGCTCAATATGCACAAACTGCCCCGATGCAAGTCGCGCGGGATGAAACTACAAATTTCGTCTGGTCTCAAATTTGCGGAACTGGAGCCGCCCTATTCATCGTCGAATGCAAAGATGTAGCCCTTGGTACTCACCAACTACAAATTCTGGCTGTTCCGGATGGACGACAATCATCGCGCAACTTGGATGTCGAAGCACGCATGATCCACGCTCGTGGAGATACATTTGGCGAACGCCTAATCCGCTTCCTCGAACGTACAAGGGACATCAGCCGACATGTAGACCGAATCCTTGCGACCTTCGAAAATAGCGACTGAAAATGCTGTCGCATTACCGCCCGTGCTCTTCCAAATACTTTTCCACTTCCAGCGCCGCCATGCAGCCCGTGCCTGCCGCGGTAATGGCCTGCCGGTAGCGCCGGTCCTGCACATCGCCGGAGCAGAACACACCCGGTATCTTCTGCCCGTTGCGCGTTGTAAAGACGTTCTCCGTGCTCAGAATGTAGCCATCCTCGTCCAGGTCCATCTGGCCCTGGAAGAACTTGGCATTGGGAATGTGGCCGATGCCAAGAAAGAAGCCCTGCAGCTCAATCTTGCGCACCTCGCCCGACTCGGTGTTGCGAATGCGGATGCCACGCACTTCCTTCTCTGCAACCCCAAGCACTTCCTCCACCACGGTATTGGTCAGGAACTCGATGCTGGGGTGCGCCATGGCGCGCTCCAGCATGATCTTGGAAGCGCGAAAGCTGCCCGAGCGATGAATCAGGTACACCTTGGTGGCAAAGCGAGTCAGGAACATCGCCTCTTCCATTGCGGAATCGCCGCCGCCGATCACGCAGATGGTCTTGTCCATGAAGAAAAAGCCGTCGCATGTGGCGCACGATGAAACGCCGTGCCCGATCAGTGCCTGTTCGCTGGGCAGGCCCAGCCACCGCGCACTCGCTCCGCTGGCTACGATCAGCGTGCGCGTCCTCACCTTCTTTGAGCCAAAGTCGAGTTCGATCGGCGACTTGTGCAGGTCGGCCGCGACCAGGTGACCCATCTGGAGCTCGGCGCCGAATTTCTCGGCCTGCTTGCGCATGTTCTCAACCAGCTCAGGGCCCTGTACGCCGTCGGGCCAGCCGGGGAAGTTCTCAACCATGGTGGTGATGCTGAGCTGGCCGCCGGGCTCGTGGCCCTCGATCACCAGCGGTTTCAGGTTCGCGCGCGCGGTGTAAATCGCCGCGGTCAGGCCGCTGCATCCGGAGCCGAGGATGACCGTATCGCGGATGCCGTTCGAATCGTCCGCGGCATTGCTGCCGCTGTGTGTGGGTGTTGCCTGCGTGTCTGCCATGAATGTGTGCGGCCGGCGGCAAAGTCGCCGCGGAAAGGCCGGAGCCTTCATTCTAAATGCGCGGCCACGGCAAAAAGATGCAGGAGCGGGCCGCCGCATCGCGGCAGCAAGCCACCTACGGCGTCCCGGCGGCGTCCGATGTGCTGTTATGGCCAAAGAACCGCACCAGCTCACACATCCTACGCACAGCCTGCTCAAGGGCGCCATCGCCGGTCTGGTCGGCGGCCTGATCGCCACCGGCGCCAAAACGCTGGCTGAAAGCGTCTACCCGCCGCGCACGCACGGTGAGCGCGAGCCCACCGACATTGCCGTCGAGAAGCTGGGCGGTGACACCAAACAGACCCCCAGCAAAAAGGTGGAAAGCGAAGGCGTGCACTGGGGTTTCGGTGCGTTGGCCGGTGCGGCGTACGGCGTGATCGCGGAGGTGTACCCGCAAGTTACCGCGAAGAACGGCATCACCTTCGGCATGACCCTGATGGCGTTCGCGCATGAGGGCGCTCTGCCGGCGCTCGGCCTTTCCGCCCCGCCCAAGGAGCAGCAGCCGCGCGAACAACGCAGCGAAATGGTCACGCACGTGGTTTATGGCGTGGTCGCGGAGACAGTTCGCAAGATCGTGCGGAAGGCGCTTTGATCTCACCGCGCAACAACAAAGGGCGGCCGACTGGCCGCCCTTATGTTTCGTCCGCAGCTTACTGCGGTGGTTCCACCGACATGGCCCGTGCCGGCGTGCGGTAAATCGCCATGCTCATTGCCGGCACCCGGACGCCACCCTCTTCGCGCGATGGTGCTTCCGCGCTCGACAGCAGCAGATCCGCACCGGCCGGCATTGCGAAATCCGTGGGCGTGTCCGCGAAGTTCATGCAGGTCCTGACATCGCCGCGATCCGTCCGAATCCAGCGGCCCTCCTCGCTGCACTCCACTTCCATGCGCGACATATCGCCCAGGTTCAGCGATAGCGTCTTTTTGCGCAGGTGAATCAGGTCGCGGTACCAGCGGTACATCTCGTGGTGCTCGGGTGTTTCCAACTCGCCCCATTGCAGCTTTGAGGCTTCAAAGGTCTTCGGATCTTCCGGGTTGGGGACATTGTCGCCAAAGCCGAAGTGCGCGAAGTCCTTCTTGCGGCCCTCGCTCACGGCCTTGCGCAATTCCGGCTCCTGGAAATCCGCGAAGTACATCCACGGCGTGCCCGCGGCCCATTCCTCACCCATAAAGATCATCGGCACAAAGGGCGCAGTAAACACAACACCCGCGGCAAGCTTCGCCTTGCGCATGCCCACAATCATCTCCATGCGTTCGCCCTTGGCGCGATTGCCGATCTGATCGTGATTCTGAATAAAGCCAAGGTACTTGTGATAGCTCAGGTTTACGACCGGCCGGCCATGATAATGGTGCCGGTAGCGCGAGTAGCGCCCGTCATACAGAAATACGTGCTTCAGGGTGTAAGCCAGCTGGCAGATCTCGCCGAAGTCGCGGAAGTAACCGACCTGCTCATCGGCGAGGATGGAGAACAGCGCGTGGTGAAAGTCGTCGCTCCACTGCGCGTCCATGCCGTAGCCGTTGGCCTCGCGCGGCGTCACGATGCGCGGATCGTTCAGATCGTTTTCAGCGATCAGGAACAGACTGCGGCCTACCGATGCGGACAAATCCTCCACCTCACGCGATAGCTGTTCCAGGAAATGCATCGCCGAGCGATCGATCAGTTCGTGCGTTGCATCCAGCCGCAGGCCGTCGAAGTGGTAATCACGCAACCACATCAGCGCGTTATCGAAGAAGTAGCGCCGCACCTGATCGCTGCCGCCCTCTTCGAAGTTGATGGCCGCGCCCCACGGCGTCTTGTGCTTCTCCGTGTAGTACGGGCCGAACTGCCCCGTGTAGTTCCCGGCCGGCCCGAAGTGGTTGTAAACCACGTCCAGGATCACCGCCAGACCCTTGCAGTGGCACGCGTTTACAAAGCGCTTTACCGCCTCGGGGCCGCCCACGGTCTCATCCGGCGCATACGGTGCCACGCCGTCGTAGCCCCAACTGAAGTTGCCCTCATACGACGCGATGGGTAGCAGCTCAATGTGCGTGATGCCGAGCTCACACAGGTAGTCCAGCTTTTCAATCGCGGAGTCCAGCGTGCCGCCCGGGGTAAACGTGCCCACGTGCATCTCGTACACCACAGCCGAGGGCAGCGGAACCGCGCGAAACTTTTCATCCTGCCAGGAGAACTTGCCTTGGTCCAGCACGCGCGAGAACGAATGCACATCCTTCGGCTGCCAGAACGAGCGTGGGTCCGGGTAAGGCGTCGTATCGTCATCCAGCAAAAACGCATAGTCGCTGCCATGCCCGGCGCTTTCCACATCCGCTATCCAAAAGCCGCGCTGCGACGGTCCCTGCATCGGGTAGGTGTTGTTGTCGACAACAACAGACACCTTCTTGCGCCGTGGCGCCCAAACGGAAAAATGATGCATTAGTGCTTGCCTTTCGGCGGCTCTGGGGCCGCGTTCGTCGTGGTGGCCGCTTCGTGAACCAGCAGTGCTACAGGAAATGATTGCAGCAACGTAGCGAGCGGGATGCGGCCACCAGGGTGCCGGGCTCCGCTCAGGCGGTCTGTCCAGGTGCCGCCCGGCAGTTCCAGCATGGTCTCCTGCCAGTTGCCATGCAGAGTCTGCGGAAACCGCTGACCAATCGCGATCACGTCGCTGCCGCGCGAGAACGCAGCGACGTGGTCCGCGGCGGGACCTTCCGCCAGCAGCGGCGTGTACGCTGCATCGGCACCGAAACTTTGCGGCTGCTCGTTGCGCAGTTGCAGCGCCTGATAGATCACCCACAGCTTCGGCGAGCCATCCTCAAACCGCGGCTCCAACTCCTGCACAAACTGCTCCGCCGAAATCTGCTGCAACTCCTTCAGCAGCTTCGTCCGGCACTGGTAATCCACCGGCCGGCGGTTATCCGGATCCACCAGCGAGTGGTCCCACAGCTCGCCACCCTGGTACAGGTCCGGCATGCCCGGCGAGATGCACTTCAGCAGCGTCTGGGTCAGAGAGTTCACGCGGCCGCTGCGGTTGATCCCGTCGACAAACTCCTCTAACGAGCGCAGGAACGCCGGACGTGCGAACAGGCCGTCAATGAAACCGTTCACTGCCTTTTCGTACACTTCGTTCTTGCTGGTCCAGCTTGTTTCCAGCTTGGCTTCGTTCATGGCCTTCTGCATGTAGGCCTTCGTGCGCTCCGCATCAATCGGCCACGCACCGATCATCGACTGGTACAGAAAATACTCGGTGTTCGGGTCGGGGTAGTTGCCGCTGTGCAGGTCGCGATTTGCCTCCGACCACTGCTCGAGCTGCAGCGACCAGTGATCCGGAATTTCGCTGAGCACCGCCAGACGCGCGCGCACGTCATCGGCACGCTTGGTGTCATGCGTGCTCAATGTGGTCATGGTTAGCGGAAACGTGCGCTGCATGTGCGCGTTGTAATCGTGAAACTCCGCAAGCGACAGGCCGTTTCTGGACGGATCGCCGCCGACCTCATTCAAGCTGGTCAGCCGGTCGTAGTCATAGAACGCCGTGTCCTCCACGCCCTTGGCCATCACCGGCGAGGTGAACTGCTGGAACCGCGCCACGAACTCCGCCTCGCGCGTTCCCGTAATTTTCAGCGTCAACACGTCACCCATAAAGCCGAACAGGCAGGGATCGATGTCGGGCTTGCGCTCCGCCGCTTCGCGCAGCGCCTCGCGGATGTGCGCGCGGTCGTCCTCGCAGATCTCGTCGCGCGACGCCACGACATAGGTGCGGTACACGTGGAAGCAGGCCGCAGCAGTCCGAATCGCACGACGGATATCGGCCCGCGTGAAGTCACGGAAGTCGCGGTTTGACTCACAAATCTGCACAAAGATATTCGCCAGCCGGTTCACGTCGCTGGCCAGCGTCTCCTTGGCAACGTTGGTCTTCTTCTCAAATGTGATGTCGTTGAAGTCGATCGGCTGGCCGGTGAAGTCGCGGTAAATCGCGGTCAGCGCTTCCATACCCTCCGGCTTCACCAGCAGAGCATTGCACACGTTCAGAAAGTCGTAGCCGCTGGTCCCTTCCACGGGCCATTCGGTCCGCAGCCACTCGCCGGGCTCCAGAATTTTCTCGACCACAATGTACGCATCCTTCGCCTTCGCGCGCAGCCGGTCCAGATACTGCCGGGGATCGCGGAGCCCGTCTGGATGGTCGATGCGGATGCCGTCGAGCACTCCCTTTTCCAACCAGTACAGAATCAGCTCGTGCGTCTCGTCAAAGACGTACTCGCGTTCCATGCGCAGACCGATGAGCGAGTTCACGTCGAAAAAGCGGCGATAGCCAAGCTCCTGATCGCTCGTCTTCCAATAGGCGAGCCGGAAGTTCTGCTGCCCCAGGATCTCATCGAGTGAATCGATGTTGCCATTGATCTCGTCCATGGCTTCGTCGATGGCGATGCAGGCGCGTGGCTCCTGCTCACACAGGCGCTTCAGCAGCTTTTGCAGCACCACCTTGTCGCGGTTGCGCGAAAGCTGTACCTCGCGTTCCGTGGACTCCGGTGCGGGCAATCGCGCAAACGAAGCGGCAAGAAAATTCAACTCATCGCTCGGCGCCAGTGCCGCGCCTCGGCCCAGCGGCCACGCTACTGAGCGCGGCGCCATGGGGAACGCCTGCTCGCCATACTTGACCAGAAAGCTCTCACCCTCGCGCGCCAACTTGATTTCGCCACGCGCCAGCACGCGGCCATACTGGTCGCCCAGCACCGGCATCAGCACCCGGTCACGCAGCTTCTCTTCCGCGGAGTTCCAATCGATGTCAAAGAACGTTGCAAAGCGGCTCGACGGCCCGTTCTCCAGCACGTCCCACCACATGCGGTTCTCGCGGTGCACGCTCATGTGGTTGGGCACAATATCCAGCACTTGGCCCAGGTGCAGTTCGCCCAGGCGTTTGCTGAACCGCTCATGCGCCTCCGCGCCGCCCAGTTCACGGTTCACGCGATGGTGGTCCACCACGTCATAACCGTGCATCGATCCCGGCCCGGCCTGCAGATACGGCGAGCTGTACACATGCGAGATGCCCAGGTCGCGAAGATACGGCGCGATCGCGCTCGCATCGTCAAAGGTGAAGTCTTTGTGCAGTTGCAGGCGATACGTGGAGCGGGGGATTCGAGTCATGGATGTGACTGTCCTTGGAAGCGCCCGCCGAAGGACGCGGCTGCTATGGCAGCAAGCGCCGCCTGTTCATGCATTCAAGATTTGCTTCAGAGCGGTTAGGTGCAGCCGCCCGCAGGCAGGTTGCACTCACAGCGCCCCACCCGTCAGATGCCGCCAAGTGGCGCGGCCTACTTTCATATGGCACGGCCTACTTCGCGGCTTCCGGACTGTCCGGGTACATGTGACCGTTCCACGGGCCTTTGGCATCCCCCAGGATCATGGCTGTGTGGCACAGGGACAAATGCGACAGCGCCTGCGGAAAATTACCGAGCTGGCGCCTGCTTTTGGTGTCGTACTCTTCCGCCAGCAGGCCGACTTCGTTGCGCAGCCCAAGCAGCTTGTCGAAATACGCTGCGGCCTCGTCGCGGCGGCCTGCAATGTGCAGTCCGGCGGCATACCAGAACGAACATGCCAGAAATGCGCCCTCGCCCGCGGGCAGGCCGTCCTTGCCGCCCGCCGTGTCATACCGCAGCACAAGATCGTCGACCAGCAGATGCTCTTCGATCGCGTGCAGGGTGCCGAGCACGCGCGGGTCGTCGCCCGGCAAAAATCCGACCAATGGAATGCGCAGCGTCGCGGCATCCAGCCGGTCGGATCCGTAGCTTTGCACAAACGTGTTGCGCTTCCGATCAAAGCCGTGTTCCAGAATGTCTTCGCGCAGGTCGTCGCGGTTCCGGCGCCAGCCCTCTACGATCTCGGCGAACTTTGCGGCGTCCGGATCGCTCCCCTGGTGCGATTCGTAGGCGTGAATGGCGCGGTCAAACGCGACCCAGGCCATCAGCTTGCTGTGGACATAGTGCTTGCGTTCGCCACGCACCTCCCAGATGCCGCTGTCCGGCTCACGCCAGATGCGGGACAGGTGTTCCAGCAGGCCCACGGCCATGCTGCGAATGTCTTTGCGCCACATGTCATGGTCGCCGACCGGCGTCCGGGTGAGTGCTGTGATCAGGTCACCGTAGTTATCAAGCTGCACCTGCTCCACGGCGGCGTTGCCGATGCGCACGGGCTTGGAATACTCATAGCCGGGCAGCCAGTCCGCCTCCCATTCGTTCAGCAGTTGTTCGCCCTTGATGCCGTACACCGCACGGAACTGGTCCGGCGTGCCCGCCATGGCGCGCAAGAGCCAGCCGCGCCATGCCATGGCCTCCTCTGTGAAGCCGGAGTGCAGTAGCACCAGAATGGTGAACGCGGCATCCCGGATCCAGCAGTAGCGATAGTCCCAGTTCCGTTCGCCGCCGATCTTCTCCGGCAGTCCGGTCGTAATGGCCGCGACCAGGCCGCCGCTGGGCTGATACGTCATCGCCTTCAGCGTGATCAGCGATCGCTCGACCGCCTCGTGATACTTCGCGTTCCCGTCAAAGGTGTTTTTTGCGATCCACTCTTCCCAGTACTGCACCGTGTCGTTGTAGGCGTCATAAGCATCGAAATTTTCAGGATCTTCACCGGTCGACGATCCGTAACTCAGCACAAAGCAGATGCTTTCGCCCTCGTGGACTGTGAAGTCGCTGGCGGTACACAGGCCTTCACCGTGCACCGGCGCCGCCGTACGCAGCGTAATCAGGTGCGGCCCGTTTACCGCGCGCAGGCAGTTATCTCTCATCGTGACCCACGGCACGGTGCGCCCGTAATCGAAGCGCATCGTCAGCTGCATGCGCATCTTCACCTCTCCGCGCACGCCTCGCACAATCCGCACCACGTCGCTGTTCTTGCCGCGCGGCGGCATAAAGTCGCTGACGTGGACCTCGCCTTCCAGCGTGGTCCACGTCTTCTCCACGATCAGCGTCTTTGGCCGGTACTGCCAGTCCTCGCCGATGATCGCCTCGTCCTTCGCCGGGCGAATCTGGAAGAACCCGTTGTCTGACGTGCCCAGCAGCCCCGCAAACACAGCGCCGTCTGAAAATGTCGGCCAGCACAGCCAGTCCAGTGAGCCGTTTTTGCAGATCAGCGCACCTGTCTCCAGGTCGCCGATCATGGCGTAGTCTTCAATGCGCGCAGCCTGCAGCGGCGGTTGCCCCTCTGCTTTGTGCAATATCCTGTCCAGCAAACTCATGCGGTCAATCTGTCCTTCAGCCGGCCGCGTCAGGGCGCGCAAAACCGGCATCTCATCTGTTCGTGCGCAGATCGGTGTCTTACCAGTCGGATGCGGGGACGCCGCATTACGTCACACAGCGCACACAACACGGCGACACCGTGGGAAAGAGAAGGTCTGATTTGAAGCCGAGCGAAGGCCGCAGCCGCGTCATCATCGAGGAAGTATCGCCGGAGGTGGACGGCGGCCGCTATGCCGCCAAACGCGTGCTGGGCGACACCGTCGCGGTCACCGCCGCCATTTTCGGCGACGGCCACGACCACCTGGGCGCGCGCCTGCTGTACCGCCGCGACGAGGAAAAGACCTGGCGCTATGCACCCTTTACCGCCCTCGGCAACGACCTGTGGCAGGCGAAATTCAAAGCCGAAACGCTCGGCCCGTGGCGCTTCACCGTGCAGGCCTGGATCGACCACTTCGACACCTGGCTGCACGATCTCTACAAGCGCATTGACGCACAGGGCACCGCGGACCAGCAGCATGGCGTCAACCTGAATGAGCCGCTGCCCGGCACGTCCACACCGCAGCCGGGCACTGCGCCCGCCGCCATCGCGCCCTCCGCCGCGCCCCCCGCCGCGCTCAGCACCGCCGCCGCCGATGTCGCGCTCGCCTTCCGCTCCGGCGCCATCCTGCTCGACACGGCATCCAGCCGCGCCAAGGACGAAGACGCCAAAACCCTGAAGGCCGCCGCGGGCCGCCTGCGCGCGATCGCCGAGCGCCCGCCGGAGAACGGCCGCAGCTACGATTTCCCGCTCGACGACGCCATCGTGGCGCTCGCCATGAAGTACCCCGACCTCAGCTTCATGGCCACCTACGCGCGCGAAGTCCCGCTCTGGGTCGACCGGCAGCGCGCCCAGTTCTCTTCCTGGTACGAGTTCTTCCCGCGCTCGCTCGGCAAGAACGGCAAGCACGGCACCCTGCGCGACGTGGCGGACTACCTGCCAACCGTTGCGGCGATGGGCTTCGACGTCGTCTACATGCCCCCCATCCACCCCATCGGCACTGCCTTCCGCAAGGGCAAGAACAACTCCACCGTTGCCGAGCCCGGTGACGTCGGCTCGCCCTGGGCCATCGGCAACGCCGATGGCGGCCACAAGGCCATCCTGCGCGAGCTCGGCAACTTCGCCGACTTCGATCACCTGATCACCACCGCCAAAGGCCTTAATCTCGACATCGCACTCGACATCGCCTTCCAGTGCTCGCCCGACCACCCCTGGGTCAAGCAGCATCCTGACTGGTTCTCCATCCGCCCCGACGGGTCGATCCAGTATGCGGAGAACCCGCCCAAGAAATACCAGGACATCTACCCCATCAACTTCGAGTCCAGCGACTGGCAGGCCCTCTGGCAAGAGCTCTACAGCGTCTTTGCCTTCTGGGTCGACAGGGGCGTCCGCGTCTTCCGCGTCGACAACCCGCACACCAAGGCGCTGCCGTTCTGGGAGTGGTGCATCGCCGAGGTTCACAAGGCGACCCCCGACGTCATCTTCCTGGCCGAAGCCTTCACGCGCCCGCACGTCATGTACTCGCTCGCCAAGGGCGGCTATACCCAGAGCTACACCTACTTCAGTTGGCGCAATACGAAGGCCGAGCTGACCGAGTACCTGAAGGAAGTCACGCAGCCACCCGTCAGCGACTTCTTCCGCCCGAACCTGTGGCCCAACACGCCAGACATCCTGCCCAAACCACTGCAGGTCCCGAATCCTGCGCTCTACCGGCAGCGCATCGTCCTCGCCGCCACGCTCGGCGCCAGCTACGGCGTCTACGGCCCCGCCTACGAACTCATGGAGCACAAGCCCGCAAAGCCCGGCGCCGAGGAATACCTCAACAGCGAGAAGTACCAGCTTCGCGAGTGGAACCTTGACGACCCAAACAGCCTCGCGCCCCTCTACACGGTGCTGAACACGCTGCGGCACCAGCATCCAGCGCTGCAGACCAATGAACACCTGCGCTTCCACACCATCGGCAACGACCAGCTGCTCTGCTACAGCAAGCGCACCGGCGACGACGTCATTCTGTGCGTCGTCAATCTCGACCCAGACACCGTGCAGACCGGCTTTACCGATCTCGACGTGCTTGCGCTCGGCGTCGACAGCGGCGCGCCCTACACGGTTGAAGACGTCCTGACCGGCGAGTCCTACACCTGGCAGGGCGCGCGCAACCACGTGTCACTGGACCCGGCAAAGCAGCCCGCCCACATCTTCATCCTGCGCCGGCAGGCTGTGTCGTAAAGGGGAACGCATGGAAACCGACAACCAGCAGGACGAAAACCAACAAGACAAGGCCGCCATCCACGCTCTCATCCAGGACTGGCTCGACTCCACCAAACGCGGCGACATGGAACACGTCCTCTCGCTCGCTCATGAGGATCTGCTCTTCCACACGCCCAGCGGTGAGCCCTTCGGCAAAGCCGCCTTCGCCGAACAGGGCGCGCTTCCGCCGGGCGCTACCATGGACGGCACCGCCGACACGCCGGAGGTCGTCGTCTGCGGCGACCTTGGCTACGCACGCACCCATCTGGACATGACCCTGACCATGCCCGGCGGCAAAGCCACTCGTTTGGCGGGCTGGTCGCTCACCCTCTACAAGCGCAGTACCGAAGGCATATGGCAGCTCTGGCGCGATGCCAACCTGGTAAAACCTGTGCCGGCGTAGGGAAGCGGCCTCTGTAGCCGATAAGCTATGGGAAGAGGTCTATACCGCTGGCGCTCCTTCACCTCATCCTGTGGCTCATTCACGCCGTCGTGCGCGCCCTCGCGTCCGCCATCGTTGACGTTTTCACCAGCCTCGCCGGCCTGCTCATCGCACTCGGCGTCATCGTCGCGGTCGCGGTCGGTATGGCCAGCGCCTTTGGCCTGGGTGGCTTCGGCTTGTGGGCTCGACGCAAACGCAACCGCGCCGAAGACGTGTAGCCGCAGCCGGGACCTGACTCAAATCGTTTTCCCACAGACCTGGCTTCTGAATCGTTTTGCAGTGTCATTCTGAGCGTGGCGAAGGATCTGCTTTCTTCCCCGGATCGGCACTACGCCTCGACGACAACAGCTCTAGCCACGCCCGTCGACGAACTCCGTCCTTCTCAAATTCTGGGGCCACGCCCCGATCCCTACCCACCTGCAGCGCATCCACAAACTTCCGTCACAAACAGCACGCGTGTCGCGTCCTCTCCGGCGTTCCCGTCTGCTTGCCTCACGTTCTGTCCTTCCATCTGCACTGAAAGCGTTCGCACCTTGTCCCGGCAAGCCGCTCCATGTCACAGCGACAGCATGCCCTTCCAACATCGGCACGGCTCGCACAAAGGTGAACCATCGCTTGTTCCCCCTCCGTGTTCCGTAATGCCTCATCCATGGTGCGAACGCTACACTTCGCCCAAAGGCCTCTTTTACACGATGCAGCTATATTCCAAACCGCGGTTCCGCGCTTGAGCGCCGCCACCACGACCAAGCTGCGCCAGATCGTGGTGGAAGCCATCTTTCGCCGCAAGCGCCTTTTCCTGTTTCTTGTTCTTTCCATCATGGCCGCGGTGCTCGCCTTCACGTTCCTGATCCCGAGGCAATACAAATCCGAAGCCAAGCTCATCGTGCAGAACGTGCGAGAAGCCGCGCCCCTCAGCGCAACCGCGCCCGTCCACCAGACCACGCGGAACGAAGTCTCCGAATCCGAGATCAACAGCGAAGCCGATCTGCTGCAAAGCCCCATGATCGCCCACATGGCCGTGGGCGCGCCCACGGGCGGCGTGCAGACGCATCATGCGCAGCAGGAAATCAATCGGCTTAGCCACCACCTTAAGGTTGACCCCGTCCACCAGACCAGCCTTATCAATCTGAGCTACACCGCGCAAACGCCCGACCAGGCGAACCGCGAACTGCAGCGCGTGATCGACTCCTATTTCGAAGCGCGCGCCGGTCATTCCATGGGCACCGGCGCGGCAGATTTCTTCAACGGCCAGCTCGAGAAGGCGAAGCGTCAGCTCGACGCCGACCAGCAGGCCCTCACCGACTACGGCCTGAAGCACGACATCAGCGAATTGGACGACGAGAAAAAGCTGCAGCTCGCCCGCGTTTCCTCGCTGCAGGACCAGATCGCCCAGATCGACAGCCAGCTCGCCATGCAGCGCACCCGCCGCGCCCAGCAGGCCGAGCAATTGCAGAACACGCCCGCGCGCTCCCGCGGCCTTGAGCGCAGCATCACCAACCAGTACTCGCAGGAGCGGCTCAACACCTCTCTGGTCGACCTGGAAAACCGCCGCGCCGAGCTGGTTCGCCGCTACGCTCCCTCCGACCGCCAGATTCTCGAACTCGACGACAAGATCGCCAACACCAAGCTCGCCATCAGCGACGCCGCCAGCAAGCCCGCCGCCGAAACCGCGACGGAGGTCAACCCCGTCTACCAGCAGCTTTCCAGCGCCGTCGCCATGTCTGAGGGTGAGGTCTCAGGCTCCCAGGCGCAACGCGCCGTGCTGCAGCACCAGTTTGACCAGGCGCAGAACCGCCTTGATGAGCTCGAACGCGCCACCACCGACGTCAACGCCCTCAAGCGCAACCTCGACCAGGCCCGCACCGACTACGCCCTTTACGCCCAGCGCAAGGCGGACGCCCACATCTCCGCCGAGCTCGACAAGATGAAGATTTTCGACGTGTCGCTGGTGCAGCCGCCCTACTCTACCGGCGAGCCCGTGCGGCCCAGGCCGTTGCTCTACGCCGTCACCGGCCTTGTCTTCGCCTTTCTCTTCGCCACCCTTGTGGTCGTCTATCTCGACACGTCGTCCGGCTACTTCTACACGCCCGGCCAGCTGGACAATCTAACCGGCACCCGCACCCTGGCCACCCTTGCCGACGCCCACACCGCGCCCCACGCCGAAGAAATCAACGCGCTCGAGTACCGCCGGCTGCTCTACGGTATCCACAAAGCCATGCAGCAGCGCCGCCTTGACCCCCACGGCAGCAGCATTCTGCCGATGGTTGACACGCCCCACGGCGAGTGGCCGCGCGGCGTCATCGCGCAGGAAGCCTACGTCATCGCCGTCACCTCCTCCGTCCGCGGCGAGGGCGTCTCCTACATCACCGAGCACCTGGCCCACGAGGCCGCGCGCCAGTTCGGCTCCCAGGTCGCCGTCGTCGACATGCGCGAGATGCTGCGCCGCTTCGAAGCGGACGGCAACCTCCGCTTCGGCTTCGCCCTGCAGGAACCCGGCAACTACTGGGTGCTCGCCAACGAAAACGACCGCAACTCCTCCTGGCGCGAAATCGGCTCCCGCGGCAACTTCGCCGCTCGCCTCTGCCCCTGGATCGACCGCGCCCGCGAAGAAATGGACCTCATCCTGCTCGACTGCCCCAGCAACGTCGAATCCACGCTCGGCAGCGAGGTCGAGCCCTGCGTCGACGGCTACGTCGCCGTGGTCAGCGCCGGCTACACACGCAAAGCCTCCGTCGACCAGCTCACCGCCACCCTCTCCGATCGCCGCGTCCCGGTGCTCGGCTACCTTCTCAACCGCCGCACCTACCCGGTTCCACGCTGGCTTCACCGCCTCATCTGATGCCGCGCGCCCGCTTCGGCTGAGCGCGAACCCATTTCGGTACGCAATGCTGCTTTCGTGTGAGTCGCCAACATTGAAGACCGATGCTGATGTCTGAGATGGTCATCCTGACCCCAGCGCACAACTTGCAAACAGCAACGACGCACATGAAGGCAAGGACACCCGACGCCATGACAGACCAAAGCCGGTACTCCTACATCCGCCGCACCTGCACCCGTTGCGGCGCCGCGCTTCTCATCGCTGGCGCCCTCTGCATCTGCATGCGCGCCCAGACCACCACCGACGATCCCAACGGCCCCATCCGCACTTCGGAAGCCATGACCGGCACCACCGGCGAGTACCTCCTCCGCCCGGGCGACGTCGTCTCGGTCAATTACCGCTTCACCCCCGAATTCGACGACACCGCCACCGTCTCACCGGACGGCCGCGTCGCCCTCAAAAACATCGGCCTGGTCGCCGCCGCCGTCGGCACCGTGCAGGAACTGCAGCAGCACATCGTCAAAGCCGCATCCGCCCAGCTCGTCAGCCCGGAGATCACCGTCACCCTAAAAGACTTCGAACGCCCGCAGATCACCGTCGGCGGCGAGGTCAACCTGCCCGGCCATTTCGAGCTCCGCAAACCCACCACCGCGCTCGGCGCCATCCTTCTGGCTGGCGGCCCCAAGCAGGACGGCGCCATGAACCATGTCTTCCTCTTCCGCCGCGTCAACGGCGAGCTCGCCGAAACCTACGTCCTGCACCTGAACCATCTTCGCGAAGGCCGGCACGCCTCGGACGACATCCTGCTCAAGCCGGACGACATGATCCTCGTCCGCCACGACAAGCTTTCCACCGTCGAGCGTTACATGAAGATCGTCAACCTCGCCGTCTATTTCAACCCGATCGGCAACAACGGCATTTTCTAAAACGATCGACGGCGCCCTGACTCAATTCGAACTGCGCGAAGCGAGTCGATTGCACCAACTCAATCCGAACGTCCTGAAAACCTGTCATTTCGACCGGAGCAGGACAGCGCTATCGTCCTGCGTAGCGGACTCGCCGCCTGCACCGAAACCTGCATTCTTCTCTGGTCGCCGGCTCCCTTACTCAGTACGCACGCTCGGTCTGCTCCCGATCAAGGAAGCCGCAAAAGAACTGACCCATCACTCCCTCCAGGGAAGTGTTCGCCAGGCTTCCAAGCGTTCGCGTCCGGCAGGTAGGTTCCAGCCGATACATCTTTCGTGTGCTGTTCTAGCCCCTGTTGGTGGTGTAACTATCATGGGACAGCAAAACCTGCCGCACGGAACACCTGAACTCAAGATTCGCAAACTGCGCCTTTCGCAGAAACTACGAGAAGACACCCGCCCCGACACGATGAACGGCCCCTGGCAAATTCTGGACGTAGGCAGCATCTGGATGCGCGAATTCGCGTGCGCCATGGCACAGGAAACAGAGGTTGTCGCCTGGTGGCCTGTCATGCGGTCCATGGGCGCGCTGGAGCACTGGGAACGCGTCGAGCGCCACGGCAGCCCAGAGTTGCAGGTGCTTCGCTTTCCGCTGCAACGCGGTTACGCGCGCCCACCGCTTCAACAACTTTTTCCGTACCACCAAAAACTGCTGCGGCGCCTCCAGACCCGGTGCCCTGGAACGGCTTCGCCTCTGGTCTGCACCACGCCGTTCTACGCTCCAGTCGCCGAGCGCTGGCCCGGCCCCGTGGTCTACTACGTCACCGACATGACGGCCGAGTACGTCGGCCTGAACCGGCGTCAGGTCGTCCAGCTCGACAGGCGCATGTGCCAGGCCGCCACCGCCGTCTGCCCCAACTCCGGCCGCATCCGCGACTACCTACTTCGGGAAGCGGCATGCAGCCCCGCCAAGCTCACCGTTGTGCCCAACGCAACCCGGCAGGAAAACATAGCAGCCGCGCCTCTGCTCGCTCCCGGCGAACGGCCCAAACTGATCCGCCACGTCGAGCGCCCCATCGCGGGCGTGATCGGCAACCTGTCAGGAAACATGGACTGGCTTCTGCTCGAGGACGCGATCCGGCAAACCCCCTGGCTGCACTGGGTCATGGTCGGCCCCACCGACATGCCCATCCCGGACGCCTGCCAGGCCGAAGCGCGCGCACGCATCATGCGCGACCCGTGCGTCACCTTTACCGGCGCAAAGCCTTACGGCGAACTCCAGGCGTACGCCCGGTGTTTCAACGTCGCCGTCCTGCCCTACCGCAAAAAGGAACCAACCTACTCCGGCAGTTCCACCCGCTTTTATGAGCACCTCGCCGCCTGCCGTCCCATGGTCGCCACCCGCGGTTTTGCCGAGCTTCTGGAAAAGCCGCCCCTGCTGGAACTGGTGGACACCCCCGGCGAAATGGTGGCAGCCATCGACCAGCTGCGCGACACGGACTTCCACGACGGGCACGAGGCCGAACGCTGGCAGGCAAGCCGGCACGCCACCTGGACGGACCGCGCCCGCTCGCTGATGCACGCCCTCGAACAGCGGCTCTGATCCGCGCCCCATCCGCCGGCCCGCTCCGCCGCCCCGTCCGCTCCCGGTCAAGCGGCGAACCCCGCTCCCCCAAAGCGAGTGGGGCGTACGATGAACTTCGGTTGTCCGCACGCCGTCACGAGGAAAACGCATTGTCCGAGCACCACAACGTCCCCAAGGAACACGCCCCGCACGCCCTGCACGAAGAACACACCAAAGGTCCTCACGACCCTAAGGTCATCAACCCCAAGCTGTCCTCCGATATCGCCTACTGGTCCAAAGAGTTCGGCGTCTCCGGCGACGCTCTCCACGAGGCCATCCGCACTCACGGCGTCCACGTCGACAAGGTCCGCGCCGCCCTGCACGCCGGCAAGTCCTCCTAGACAAGTCCTCTTACATCTAGTGAGTCACGAGTCCATCGCTTATTTGCTTGAGCCGCTCCGGAGGCAGTTTGCTGACTTCGCGATCGTAGGTCAGCAGGCCGTTGACCTCGCCTTCCACATCAGTGGTTTGCGTGTATACCGCCGCGCTCAGTCCGAAGTATTTCGATTGGCGGATAATTTCCTGCATCTTGCGCTGGTACCGCACTTCGTAATCAGCCTGATCCTTCGCGGTCTGATACCCCCAGTTGTTGCGGCCTGGAAACCATAGATGGCCCTCGATGGGAAGGCCGATTCCGCCGTACTCGCCAATTGCGATGGCTCGTTCTGTATGGCGCAGAGGAACGTCCGGCACCTCACCATAAGTATGGATGTCGAAAATGTCTGAAGCCTTGTCTCCAGTGTCGAGCCAGCCCGATGTCTTGTTCACGACGCGTGTTGGATCCAGTGCTTTCACTAACTGGGCCAGGCGAGTCGAGGCGTGCTGACCCCAACCTTCGTTATTCACCACCCAGGTGACAATTGACGGATGGCTTCGAAGGTCAAGCACCATGCGGGTCAGTTCATCCTGGATCTCCACCTGCGCGGCCATGGGCAGGAGAGCCTCGTCCTGTGAACCCGGTGTGACGAACTGATCGCCGCTTCCGGCTTCTTCTCCCGACGGCATGTCTTGCCAGATAAGAATGCCGAGACGATCCGCTTCATAGTAGTACTGCGCTGGTTCCACTTTGATGTGTTTTCGTAGCATGTTGAAACCCGCTTGCTTCAGGTAGCTCAACTCCCAGCGGATGGCTTCTTCAGATGGCGGCGTCAGCAAGCCGTCCGGCCACCAGCCTTGATCGAGTGTTCCATTCTGGAAGACAGGGCGGTTGTTCAACAAAAGGGACGGCTGGCCCGGAACTGGACCGGGGCCGATCGAGCTCTTACGCATTGCGAAGTAAGATTCGATTGCATCAAGGGGCTTGCCTGTGGGCTTGACATCGCTGTAGGTCAAGGCCTCTTCGCGGGTGTACCGCCTGTCCCTGCGGTTGTCACGTGTCCCCCCGCTTTGCGTGGCAAGGAAGGGCGACTTGTCGAGCCGAAGCAACTCGACCTTCAGATCGTAAAGGTAGGGGTCGTCCGGTGACCAGAGATGGGGATTCCCGATCGGCAGGACCGCACGCCGGTTTGCACGGACGGTTGTGCTGGCGATAGCTCGTCCGGCAGCAAGCGCCGTGATCCGCACGACATCTTCATCGGTGGCAGCATGATTCAACACGACATCGACGGCCACGGTGGCGCCGTCAATATCCGGGGTCGCATTGACATCCTCCAGGTGAAGAGACGGGACCGGCTCAAGCCACACTGTCTGCCAGATGCCGGTCACGGGTGTATACCAAATGCCCTCCGGCTTCAGCTGCTGCTTGCCACGCGGTTGTGCTCCAGTCGAGGTCGGATCCAGAACCTGGACGACAAGGTCGTTTGAGCCGGGCTTGAGGTAATCCGTGATATCGAACGTGAACGGGTCAGACCCGCCGCGATGCGAACCGACAACGCTTCCATTGACCATGACTTCCGACTCATAGTCAACGGCACCAAAGTGCAGCAGGGTGCGCTCATCCTTCCATTCGCTTGGTACGGTAAAGCTTCGCCGGTACCACAGGCGGTCTGCCGGCGTTACGGATCGCGTCACTCCAGACAGTTTCGACTCAACGGCAAAGGGCACCAGCACCTTGCCGTCCATTGTTGCGGGTAGCAATGCTGCCTTTGGTCGAATCGCGTAATCCCAAAGGCCATTCAGGTTCACCCAGCGGCCGCGCTTCATCTGCGGTCGCGGGTAGCTTCTCCAGGCATTTTCCGGAGTTACAGTCTTGCCCCAGCGCGTGGCAATCGGGCCTGAGTAGACCTTTGTCACTTCCGTTTGAGCGACGGCAGTCGCCGCGAGTGCCATGGCGAATACTGCTGATCGGAGTGCAGATCGAAAGAAAGCTGTACTGAGCACTGGCGTCGCTCCTGGTTTTGAAACTACTCGCGTTGAAGTGTACTCGTCTGCTCAGGATCCAGGTCTCAACGTTTCGCCCGTCCTTTCGTTTCGGAGCGCTATGACCCTGTGCCGCTGCACTCCATGACCCGTGCCGCTGCGGCTTCGGAGATGACCTGCGGTCCGCTATCGATAAGTCGCATTTTCATCGGCAAGAGCGCCCACTTGCAAGGGAGCGCAAGTACAACTCCGGGCACCTTCACCAGATCTTCATGGCGCATTTAGCCATCGTCGGGGCATACTTCCAGCCATGAGGCGTCTCTTGTTTTCGCTCGGCTTTCTGTTCGGCGTTGTGCTTCCATTGGTCGCACAACAACCCGCGCCCGCGTCGGCCGCATCCGCCTCGGGTATGCCGGGCCAAAGCGCACCGAATACCAATCCAGACAAGCCGAACCCGTTCCTCACCCTGATGCAGCGGGCCGTCGTCCACGCGAAGCAGCACCACGCGCTTACGCCGCTGCTCTCGCCCATCGACCGCACCGTCGCGCCCGCCGCCTTCGCGGCAAACGCCGAAACAGCCGCCCGACGCCTCACCTCTGAAACCGTACCCGTGGAAGCGCTGCACAGCATCGGTGTCCGCATCGTGCCCTGGACCACCAACGACCCCGAGCAGATGCGCGCCGTCATCCGCACCGGCGTCGACGGCCTGATCAGCGACCGTCCTGACCTGCTGCAGCGCGTCGTCGCGGAGGAGCGCGCGGCCAATCCGAACGATCCGCGCTGGAAAACCTTCGTCGTCAGCGCCCACCGCGGCGGCCGCGGTCTGCGCCCCGAAAACACGCTGCCCAGCTTTGAAAGCGGCCTCGACCAGCTCGCGACCGAGCTCGAAACCGACACCGGCGTTTCCACCGATGGCGTTTCGCTCATTTGGCACGACCAGTTCTACAATCCGCAAAGCTGCCGCCACGCCGACGGCTCGCCCTACACGCTCGCCAATCGCACCTACCTGCGCGATGTCAGCGTCGCACAGGCGCAGCAGACCTTTATCTGCGACAAGCTGCACGGGAGCGCCTTCCCCGACCAGCGGAACGATCTCACGCTTTCGCCCGTCTCGGTCGCCTTCAGCGCAAAGGAGCACCGCCCGCATCCATACGCGCCCACCTACGCCGCGGAACTCTTTCGCTTCGTCCGCTTCTACGTGGATTTCTACAGCACCGGCGCGGGTAAGAACACGCCAGACGCTGCTGAGCGCGCCGCCAATGCCCGCACCGTTCGCTTCAACATCGAAACCAAGCTCTTCCCCAACGACCTGCCGCCGGACGTGAAGCGCATGCAGGAACCCGGCGTCCCACTCGAACTCATCCAGAACCACACCCGTGACCCCCAGGCCTTCGTCGACGCCCTCGCCGGCACCATCC
The DNA here is from genome assembly GCF_965201105.1 of Terriglobus sp. Taxonomy (GTDB): domain Bacteria; phylum Acidobacteriota; class Terriglobia; order Terriglobales; family Acidobacteriaceae; genus Terriglobus. The sequence goes on along the minus strand of NZ_OZ241741.1, from coordinate 3,379,991 downwards.
ATCGCGAAGGCATGGAAGACCGCTGCGACATCCAAAGCTTCGACTTCCGCACCCTCTTGCTCGTCGCCGAACAGTACCCGCAGATCCCGACCGTCTATCTCACACAGTCACCCACCCTGCTCCGCACCGCCTTTGTCCCCGCCACCCTGCGGCCGGAGTAGGGTGTCAGCCGACCCGATTGGCAATCAAGTTGTCATTTCGACCGGAGCACCCACTGCTTTACCGTGGGTGCGGAGTGGAGAAACCTGCATTCTTCGCGCGCAGCCAAATGCGTCGCGTCTTCCCCCACAACCTACCGCAACCACCCCTGCATTACTGCCGCCGGAACCACCCCCGCCTGCTGCTGCACCACATTACCGCCCTTCAACACCACAAAATTCGGGATCCCCTGAACGCCATAGCGCTGCGCCAACTGCGGATACTTTTCCGTATCCACCTTCAGCACCACGGCGCTCCCGGCCATCGCCTCTGCGGTCTTCGCCACCTCGGGCGCAGCGGTGCGGCACGGCCCACACCAGCTCGCCCAGAAGTCCACCAGCACCGGCACCGTCGCCGTCTGCGCCACCTCATCGAACAGCGCCGGATCAGCATCGATCGGTGCACTCACCGGTGGCAGCGGAGCCTTGCACGCGCCGCAGCGCCCCGTGTCCGCCAAGTGCGCCGCACCCACCCGGTTCTTCTGCCCACACTGCGCACACGCACGGATCACCGCCATCGCTTCACCTCACCCTCCGTAGATGCGCCGCCGCGCCACAACGGAATAAGCCGGTGCACCACTTTGTGTGCATCTGCAGGCAACTCAATACTTATGAGGAACTTACAGGTAAGCCATTCCAGATGAGGAACTTACCGGAGCATCGACAGCTAAGCGTAATGCAAAGAAGAACTTGCGGTTTCTAGGGAGGGGGAAGGGGATCACCCCCGCAGGGCCTCTTCGCACCAAGCACAATCCGAGCGGAACAACGAGGCGGAGTTCAGAAGACTTCATGCAACCGCCGCCGGCAAAATCTCGTCCACATCCACCCACTGCGTCGGATACTCGCCGGTGTAGCAGGCAGTGCAGTAGCGATTCGGCTTTGCGTCGCCCACGGTACACGAGTGCAGCAGGCCATCCAGCGACAGGTAGGCCAGCGAGTCCGCTTCGATAAAGCGCGTGATCTCTTCCAGCGAGTTGTTGGCCGCAATCAGTTCGCGTTTATGAGGCGTGTCCACACCGTAGAAGCAGGGCGAAACTGTGGGCGGACAGCTGATGCGCAGATGCACTTCCTTCGCGCCCGCCGCGCGCACCATGCGCACGATCTTGCGGCTGGTCGTGCCGCGAATGATCGAATCGTCGATCAGCATCACGCGCTTGCCTTCCAGCAGGGCGCGCACCGGGTTCAGCTTCATGCGCACGCCAAAGTCGCGCACCCGCTGCTCCGGCTGGATAAACGTGCGGCCGACGTAATGATTGCGGATCAGGCCGAAGTTGAACGGAACACCGCTTTCTGACGCGTAGCCCAGCGCCGCCGTGACACCGCTGTCGGGCACCGGCACGACCAGGTCCACCGGCACGGCGGACTCGCGGGCAAGCTGGCGACCCATCTCGTCGCGACTCTTCTGCACCCAGCGGCCGAAGATTTTCGAGTCCGGCCGCGCGAAGTAGACGTGTTCAAACACGCAGCTCGCCTGCTTTGTCTCGCGGTTGAAGTAGCGCGAGGTCACACCGTCCTCGCTCACCATCACCAGCTCGCCCGGCTCCACGTCGCGCTCGTATTTTGCGTGCAACAGGTCAAAGGCGCATGTCTCGCTGGCGAAGACAAACGTATCCGGCTTGCCGTCGGTGCCGGGAATGCGTCCCATGGAGAGCGGGCGGAAGCCGTGCGGGTCGCGCGCCGCAAAGATGCGGTTCCGCGTCATCATGACGATCGAAAACGCGCCGTCTACCTGGCCAAGCGAATCGGCGATGCAGTCGACCAGCGTGTTTTCAGCCGAGTGCGCGATGAGCTGCACGATGATCTCGGAGTCGCTGGTCGTCTGAAAGATTGCGCCGTCACGCTCCAGCCGCTCGCGCGCTGTGCCCAGGTTGACCAGGTTGCCGTTGTGCGCGATGGCGATCAGGCCCTTGGTCGATTCCACCTTGATCGGCTGCGCGTTCAGCAGCGCCGAGTCACCGGTGGTCGAGTAGCGCGTGTGCCCGATTGCCAAGTTCCCCGGCAGCTTAGCCAAAACCGGGTCAGTGAAGATTTCACTCACCAGGCCCATGCCTTTTAGGTCGTGAATCTCCTCACCATCGGCAGTCGCAATGCCGCCGGACTCCTGCCCGCGATGCTGGAGGGAATACAACCCCCAATAGGTCATGCGCGCCGCGTCAGGATGGTTGTACAAGGCCATGACGCCGCACTCTTCGCGCAGCTTGTCCAAGTGGTCTTCGGCTTCGTGCACGTCAGAGGGAACAGGCATTAGGGAACAGGAAACATCTTTGCCCGGATCAGAACCGCAGGGGCGATTCTCCGCGGGCGAGTTGACATCAGGCACGCGTCACCAGCTTTCCTTTGAGAGCAGAAGTGAAGCGTTCCAATTCTTCGACGTAGCGCGTGAGCAGCGAACGTAGAGCTACGCCTATGTCCAAGGCAGCAGATTCGAAGAATGTCTCCTTGATAGCCTCGAGAGTCGAACCGTATTCGAGCCAATGCCGAATTGTAGTGAATACCAAACCTTCATCGTTTGCGCGATAGATGACCTCACGAAAGCTCAGGTACGCCGCACCCTCTTCCGTCTCCAGCGCTATAAAAGCTCTGCGAAGCACCTCTTCCGAAAGGTTGAACGTGACCTCGAAGCTCTGCAGGACAGCGTAGTGGAGAGCTTTGTCTTCTGGTGATTGCTCCAAGGCGATCAGGTTCCGCTTCATCCACGCAACGGAACGTCCGTAATTGTCGATGTCAATCATGCGAGGACCACCTCTGCTTCGAGTTGCTGTTTTAAGGTATTTACCGAAGCCAAACTTAACGCTGACAGAGCACACTCTATTTCGCCGAATCCGTCGCTTGAATTGTCGAACGCGACGATCTTGTATGTTTTGCATTCGGTACTGCCGATTGGAAAAGCCTGCACGCTTACGAACGAATCCATCAGTGCGGCGATGACGCCAGCGCTTTGACGTTCACATGTGACGAGTGCCAGCGAACCCCATTCACAGAAGAATGCAGTTGCGGCTGAAACCTCAGGCGCAACTATAAGGTGGACCTCACAACCGACACCGTTTTCGACAGAGGCGCGTGCAAGCGCAACTGCGATGCCTCCGCTTGTTACGTCCGAGCATGAAGTCAAGAGGTTCTTACTTGCAAGCATTGCAAGGCACTCGTTCAACTCCGCTGCTTCATCCAAATGAAGACTGGGACAAGTTCCCCATTCTCTCTGCAGAACCGTTCGTGCGAACTCGGAACTTCCGAATTCCCGCTGGAGAACGGGAGCGATCTGTGCACCAAGATCGACACCGATCAACAGGATTGTGTCGCCTACCGCCTGAAAGCCACTTGGCACGGCTTTGGTCACATCATCGAGGATGCCGACGACACCGAGGACGGGGGTGGGGTAAATGCCTTCGCCTTTGGTTTCGTTGTAGAGCGAGACGTTGCCGCCGGTGATGGGAGTGCCGAGGGCGGTGCAGGCTTCGGCGATGCCGTCGATGGCGAGCGAGAGCTGGGCCATGATTTCGGGTTTTTGCGGGTTGCCGAAGTTCAGGCAGTTGGTGGCGGCGACGGGCGTGGCGCCGGTGCAGGCGACCTTGCGGGCGGCCTCGGCCACGGCGTGCATCGCGCCGAGCTTCGGGTCGAGGTAGGTCCAACGGCCATTACCGGCGAGCGCCATGGCGATGCCGCGCTCGGGCTTCGCTTCCGGGGCTAAAGCCCCATTCTCACCTGCCGTATTCAGCGGGCTAAAGCCCGCTGCTCCCTCCGAATTGGAGTGCAAGGGCTCCTGTACATTACCCGTGCCCTTGATGCGGATGACGCCGGCCTCGGCCTGGCCGGGGCCGAAAACTGTGTTGGTCTGGACCATGCTGTCGTACTGCTCGTAGATGTAGCGCTTGGAGCAGATGTTCGGCGAGGCGAGCAGCTTGAGCAGGTCGGCGGTGTAGTCGCGCGGTTTCTTGAGTTCCTCCAGCACCCACGCGGGTGGGTCGAGCGGCACCGGGGCCTTCCACTCGCCGACAGGGCGGTGGTAGACGGGGGCATCGTCGGTCAGCGATTCGTTCGACAGGTCCGCGACCAGTTCGCCGTGGTGGCGCACGCGCATGCGGTTCTCGGGGATGACGGTGCCGACGACGGAGGCGTCGAGGCCCCACTTTTCGAAAACGTCGAGTACTTCCTGCTCGCGGCCCGCGTGCGCGACCAGAAGCATGCGCTCCTGCGATTCGGAGAGCATGATTTCGTAGCTGGACATGCCGCTGTCGCGCTGCGGCACCAGGTCCAGTTCAATCTCAAGGCCAACGCCGCCGCGCGCGCCCATCTCGCAGGTGGAGCAGGTGAGGCCGGCGGCGCCCATGTCCTGAATGCCGGCGACGGCGCCGGTCTTCATCGCCTCCAGGCAGGCTTCGAGCAGCAGCTTTTCCAGGAACGGATCGCCCATCTGCACGTTGGGACGCTTCTGCTCGCTGCCCTCGGTGAACTCTTCGCTGGCCATGGTCGCGCCGTGGATGCCGTCGCGACCGGTCTTCGCGCCCACGTAAAGCACCGGATTGCCGACGCCGGTCGCCTTGGCATAGAAGATTTCATCGTGCCGGACCAAGCCGAGCGCGAAGGCGTTCAGCAGGGGATTGCCGCTGTAGCAGGCTTCGAAGCGCGTTTCGCCGCCCAGGTTCGGGACGCCAAAGCAGTTGCCGTAGCCGGCGACGCCGTGGACGACGCCCTCCATGACGCTGCGATTTCTGGCGTAGTCGATCGTGGCGGTGCTTGTGCGGTTTGAGACAGCGTCGGCTTCTTCGCTGGTGTCTTCCGTGGCTCCGTGGAATGGTTCGGAGGTGGTGGATGAAGCGGGTTTCTCCACTCCGCTTTGCTCCGGTCGAAATGACAGATCAGAGGAGGGGCGATCCGGTCGAACTGACGAACCGGAAAAGGCGCCATCCGATGGCGACAGCGGGCCGAAGCGGAGTGAATCCATGACGGCCATGGGGCGCGCGCCCATGGTGAAGATGTCGCGCAGGATGCCGCCGACGCCGGTTGCGGCACCCTGGTACGGCTCAATGTAGCTGGGGTGATTGTGCGACTCGATTTTGAAGGCGCACGCCCAGCCGTCGCCCATATCGATGATGCCGGCGTTTTCGCCCGGCCCCTGCACCACCGCGCCGGGACCGCTGGTGCGCTCGCCTTTGGTGGGCAGCCGCTTCAGGTGCACGCGGCTTGACTTGTAGGAGCAGTGCTCCGACCACATGACGCTGTAAATGCCGAGCTCCGTCAGCGACGGCGTGCGGCCCAGCGCGGCCAAGATCTTTGCGTATTCCTCGTCGGTGATGCTGTGCGTCTTCAGCAGCGTGGCAAGCTGCGCGGGCGAGGCTTCCAGCGGCTTCGGAATGTCGGCCGTGGCGTGCGGCGCTCCGGTGACCGCGACCTCCGCCTCGGGGTGGATGGCTGTGGGCTGGCTCACATCCGCTAGTGTCGCACGGGCCGTCCCGCGGAACACTCGCGTATGTGCGCCGCTCGTGGTGCGGTATGCTTCCAGCACACTCAAGCGGAGCGAAACGCCCATGTTTTCTTCCATCTTTTTGGCGGTCTTTGCGATCCTTGGGATCGCACTCGGCCTGGCTCTTTACTTTCTGCCGACGATCATTGCCCAGCAAAAGCGCCATCGCAGCCTGGGCGGCATCTTTGTGCTGAACCTGCTGCTGGGTTGGTCCCTGCTGGGCTGGATCGGCGCCCTGGTCTGGGCCCTGTCGAATCCCGCGCCGGTTGTGATCGTGCAAAACGTACCCGGGTATCCGCCCCAAGCTTACGGTGGCGCGTACCCGCCGCAGCCGGGGTATCCGCCGCAGCAGGGTTATGCGCCGCAGCCGGGGTATGCGCAACAGCCTGGTTACCCGCAACAGCCGGTGTATCCGCCTGCGGCTTTGCCGGTGGATGCGAGTTCTGCAAACTACCCACCGGGAACAACGACATACTCCCAGCAGGCGGCTTCGGATGTTGCAGCGCCGATCGCAGCGCCATCGACCGGGCCGCACCACCCATAGTTACGCGCAGATCTAACGCCAGCTTTTTACTTCCGCTCCGGCGAAGATCATCTTCTTGCCGGCTGGGGAGAAGAAGCGGTCCATGCTGGTCGGTTCGGGCGCGCTTGCCTGGTTCAGCGCGTCCATCTGCTGCGGCGACAGCTGCACGTCCAGCGCTGCGAGATTGCACTGGAGCTGTTCGACTGTTTTCGCGCCCAGAATGGTCGAGATCACGCCCGGTTGTGCGTACACCCACGCCAGCGCCAGCTTCGGCAGGTCCAGCTCCGCGTCCGCAGCGATCGCGCGAACACGGTCCAGCACCTGCCAGTTGCGCTCAGTGAACTTCTGAAACGACGGCAGGTTCAGGTCCAGCCGGCCGCCGCCCTGCTGGGCATTACCGTCGGCGCCGCGCGTGTATTTGCCGGCGAGAAAGCCGGCGGCAAGCGGGCTCCAGGGCGTAATGCCCATGCCGCACACCTGCGCCGCGCGCACGTACTCAGCTTCGATCTCGCGGCTGGTCAGGGAGTACTCCATCTGCAGCGCGATGGGGCCGGGTACGCCGCGCGCCTCGGCCAGTGTTGCCATGCGGGTGGCGTACCACGCAGGCACGTCCGACAGGCCGAAATAGCGGATTTTACCCGCGCGGATCAGGTCGCCCATCGAGTCGAGCACTTCTTCAATCGGCGTGACCTGGTCCCATGCGTGCATCCAGTACACGTCGACGTAATCGGTGCGCAGACGCTGCAGCGAACCTTCCAGTGCGCGATGCATGTTCTTGCGGCTGTTGCCGCCCAGCAGCGGCCGGCTCGGGTTCGGGTTGAAGGTGTACTTGGTCGCCAGGACCAGATCATCGCGCAGCTTTGCGTCGGCAATGTAGCCGCCGACCAGCTCCTCGCTGCGGCCTTTCGCGTACACATCCGCCGTGTCGATGAAGTTGCCGCCAGCCTCCACGTAGGCGCGAAAGACCTGCTCGCTGACTTCGTCGGGAGAACCCCAGCGCGGCGTGCCGAAAGTCATGGTGCCCAGCGCCACGGGAGAGACCAGCAGGCCTGAGCGGCCCAGGGTACGCAAGTCGTTTGGCTTCATAAAGGATTGGATGCGCGTGGTCCGGCCCGGCTTCGCGGCCAGCGCTCACCGGCGGAACGGCCGCATCTAACCGTTAGAAATGGATCAATTCAACGAGCCGAACGAGCCGAACGAACTCGAACAGGCCATTCTTGCCGTCCGCGCCGGGGCGCTCTCGCAGCAGGAGTTCGTCGCAAAGCTGGTGGGAAGCCGAATCGCGGTTCCAAGCCGCACCGAGGTCCTTGGCGAACTGGGCGCGGTTCGTCCCATTCTGCTGGACAAAGGGAATGAAACGTTTGTTGCCGCGTATACAGAGGTGGTCTACGCCGATGCGTTTCGCAACCTGGCCAGCTACTGCCTCCAGATCAACGCGCTTGCGTGGCTGCGCGCCATGCCGCGCGACGTTGGCCTGGTGTTGAACCCCGGCATGGACGCAACGATCCAGTTTTCCGCGCCGGGCGTGCAGCAGATCGTGCGGAACTTTTCACCGGAGCCGATCAACTAGCGACCGGTTGCATCAATGGCCGGTGGAGCCGAAGCCGCCCGCACCGCGCGCCGTGGTCTGGCGTGTGTCGTCCAGGGCTTCGACTTCGACGAACTCCGCCTCGATACGCCGCACCAGGCGCAACTGTGCAATGCGATCGCCTGCCGGTAATGTGATTGGCGCATCGGTGATGTTGATCAAAACGACTTTGAGTTCGCCGCGATAGCCGGGGTCGATGACGCCTGCGAGCGTGGTGATGCCGCGCATGGCCAAGCCGCTGCGGTCTTCCACGAGCGCGCCGTAATCAGCAGGGAACGCCATGACAAGCCCGGTCGGGACAAGCGAGGTCTGGTGGGGCGCGATGGTGACCGCCGCAACGCTGTACAGGTCGGCCGCAAGATCCCCGAACGGGCCGTGGTGCGCGTACTGCGGTAGCTTGGCGGTGGGTTGAAGGCGCGCGACGGAAACCTGGGGCATGCGGTCAGCATACCCAAGTTGGTGGTGACCGAAGTTAAACTCTGCCGCTTGCCTGTGTGGGCCGGTGACCGTGGCGGGACTCGCCGCGATCGCGCAGCATGGTGCGAATGCCGCACTGCCGGCAGCGCCAGGGGTACATACCAAACAGGGAGTAGACAAAGGTCTCCATGAACCCGTGGCGAGCACTGCGGCGTAGATTGCTGCGCTTGCAACTGGAGCAGATGCGTTCGACCATCGCCAGCACTCCCCTGTGTCACATGGTTGAGCGGTGGGCTATCGCCTACCACTCTGCTGCTGACCGGACAATACCATCTTGGATGCAAGAACGGCCAGCTGAGCCAAAATGGAACTGACTTTGGGGGCCGTCCTTGCGTTCCGGCCCGGTTTGCAGTCCAGTGATGCGACAGGCTGGAACGGATCAGGCGAACAGTGCAGCGCGCTGGCTGGCTGAATCTGCGGCTGCGCCGTACGCCCCGAAAAATCTGCGTTACCAACGCACGGCCGGCGGAATCGGGTTACGCTCCTGGAACTGCCGCTGATGCCAATAAGGGTAGGGCACGGGCCGTTCGCTCGCCGCATCCAGTACCTGGACCTGTTCACGCGTCAGGCGGAAGTCAGCGGCTGCGAGATTGGCTTTGAGCTGCTCTTTATTTCGTGCCCCAATAACCAGGCTGCTGATTGTGGGCTTTTGCAGCAACCAGTTCAGCGCAATTTGCGGCACGGTCTTGCCGGTTTCGGCCGCAACCTTGTCCAGCGCGTCGACGACCCGGTAAAGGTATTCGTCGTCCACCTCCGGGCCGGCCTCACCGCCGCCCTGGCCGATGCGGGTGTCCTTGGGCGCCGGCTGGCCGCGGCGAATACGGCCGGTCAGGCGGCCCCAGCCGAGCGGGCTCCAGACCAGGCAGCCTACGCCTTCGGCCAGGCCCAGCGGCATCAACTCCCATTCGTAGTCGCGGCCGATCAGGGAGTAGTACGCCTGGTGTGCCACATAGCGCGGGTAGTCGTAGCGCTCGCTGATGTCGAGGGAACGCTGCAGGTGCCAGCCGCTGAAATTGGAGCAGGCGATGTAACGCACCTTGCCCGCGCGCACCAGCGTGTCGAGGGTGTTCAGTGTTTCTTCGATGGGCGTCAGAGCGTCGAAGGCGTGCATGTGGTAGACGTCGATGTAATCGGTTTTCAGGCGCTTCAGGCTGCCCTCGACCTGCTGCGTGATGTGCAGGCGCGACGAGCCGACGTTGTTGGGTCCGGGGCCGAAGCGGAACGTCGTCTTCGTGCTCAGCAGCACGGATTCGCGCGGCAGGTGGGCGATGGCCTCGCCCAGCACCTCTTCGGACGCGCCGTTTGAGTACACGTCCGCGGTGTCGAAGAAGTTCACGCCGGCTTCCATGCAGGTGTCGACCAGATCGCGTGCGTCTGCCACGTCGGAGGCACCCCACCGCTTAAAGAATTCGTGATTCGCACCGCCAAAGGTGCCCGTGCCATAGCACAGGACCGGCACCTGCAACCCGCTCTTGCCCAGCTGTCGAAATTCCATGCGGATTGGATGCGGCGAACCAGCGACGGCAAAGGTCGCTGCGCGGGATATGTCGCGTGCTGGATTGCCTGTGGTGCGGGTGATTCGTCGGCTAGGCGGCGCGAGGTTCCGACAGCTTTGTTTCCAGCACACTCACGCGCTGGCTCAGGAAGAAAGCTGTTTGTAGACCATCAGCTCGTTTTCTGCCTTGCTCTGCGCAATCGCGGCGAGCAAGGCGTGAAATTGTGCGTCCGAGCGGGCAGCAGAGGCCTCAAACTTTTCACTCATGTGCCGTTCCAGAGTCGTCATCTGTTCGGAGAGCCGCTTATCGAGAGAAGCAATCTGCTCGGAAAGGCGCCTGTCGACAGCGACAATCTGATCTTTCAGAGCATCGGTTTTAACCTTCAATTCGCGGACGTCTGGTGCAACGACATCCTGAATCGCGGTTTTAACGGACTGAATGATGTTTTCGCCGTTGCTCATGCGTTTGCCTGTCTCCATTCTAGTGCCAATGTGGCCTCAGTTGACAGGACCTGGTTCTGCGCCGGCGTCCGCCGCAGGCTTGTCCGGCTGCGATTGGTAGATCTCTTCCACGCGCGCGACCGTGTCGATCTCGTCGAGCGGCTTGTCGCGGCGAATTTGCAGGATGCGTGGAAAGCGCAGGGCGAAACCGCTGCTGTGGCGGTCGGAACGCATGATGTTGTTGAACGCGACCTCAAGAATCATGAGCGGCTCAACGGTGCGGAAATGGCCGTAGTCCTCCAGCGTGTGCGCCTTCAACCATTCGGTCAGTTCGGCGATCTCGGCGTCGGTCACGCCGCTATAGGCTTTGCCCACGTTCTTCAGCGATCCGTCCGCGTCGCGCACGGCAAAGGTGTAATCGCTCAGGAACTGCGACTTGCGCCCGTTGCCGTATTCGGCGCCGGTGATGACCACGTCCAGCGTGTCGAGCGTGCGCTTCAGCTTGACCCAGCTGATGCCACGGCGGCCCGGCTGGTAGACAGAACCCGAGGCCTTGATCATGACGCCCTCGTTCCCGCGGTCGCGCGCCGACAGGTATGCGTGGTCAAGGTCGTCGGCGCTGGACGCGTGGCGAACGGCGCTGATCAGCAGCCGCTGTTCGCCGTGTGCCTTGCTTACGCCATCGTCGACGAAGAGCCCGCCTTTCGGCATCGGTGCCGTTGCTTCCAGCGGCGAACACGTAACGCGCTCGATGCGCTGTGCCGCAGCTTCAAGCCGTTGCCGCCGCTCCTGCAGCGGCAGGTCCAGCAGCAGCGAACCGCCGGCAAACAGGATGTCGAAGCACATGAACACGACTGGCGTGCCGCGGCGCACGTCGTTGGTCACGCGCTTGCGGCCGATGCGCGGACTGAGCACCGCAAACGGCAGCGCGCGATGCTCGCGCACGTTCCACGCCAGCACCTCGCCATCCAGGATGAGGCCATTGCCAGAGCTGTCGCCAAGCAGCTCCGGCGTCACGCGCGCGAAGGCCTCGGCGATCTCCGGATAGCTTACGGTCACGTCTTCGCGGTTGCGTGAATACAGTGCCACGCGGCCGGGTTGTGACGGGTCGCCGCAGTGCAGTTGTACGCGCATGCCGTCGTACTTGTCTTCAATCTGCGCGTCGATGTGGATCGCGTCGAGCGTAATCTGCTCCCGCTCTTCGGGATCGTCCGAGTGGGGCGAGGCGTTCTCCTCCGCGGTTACGGCTGCACCCTCACCGGCACTGCTTGTGTATTGCGAAACGCCCGCCTCCTTCGCGATGTCCGGTGTAGCGGCAAAGCGTTTCACCGCTTCCTCGGGCGTGTCCACGGGCGAAGCCAGCATGAAACCTAACGGGTGGAACAGGCGCATGCGCGCTTCGCCGAGCCGGCCCTGGAACGCTTTGCGCACGGCGTCCAGGAGGTCGGCCTCCAGCGTGATGGCGTTGCGCACGGCTTCCAGCGGCTGCTCGCTGGCGACGGCGACGGCCTCTTCGATCAGCGCCTGCTTCACGCCGATGCGCATGTCGCCCAGCATCAGCTTGACCAGGTACTTAGCTTCGACCGGCGTGGCCGCCCGCAAGAGACCGGTCAGCAGCTGTTGGCGAATGGCCGTGGTCTTCGCGACTGCGATTTCCGCGAAGCTCTGCGCGATGCCGGCATAGGTCAGCGATGGCTCAGGCGAGTGATGCTTTTCGGTCCACAGGTCGCCCGTTGCCGCGCCCAGGTCGCCGTGGCGACGAAAGGCGGCAGTGAACTCGGCGTCGGTCGGGTTCACGATGTCGCGAATGACGCGCGACATCATCGCGCCGCCGACGTTCAGCTTGCGCGAATCGAACTCCGCAAAGGGAGTACCGGCCAGAAACATGGCAAACAGCCCGGCGTCACGCAGGCCGTTTTCCGCGTTGCCATGCTCGTCCGTGCCTGCGTCGCGCGCAGCCAGCAGGCCGGCTGCAATGGCCGCGCGCTTCTTCAGCTTGCTGCTGGTTGCGGCGAGCTCGTCCGCAAGCTCTGCCATGGAAAGATAAAGGCTCATCGTCGCACCCGCTCACGATAGATGCGGATGCCACCACTTGCGCCAACCCGCTACATCTCAAACATGACCGGCTCGGCGTCCGGGATCGAGGCTGGGCGGCGGTAGAGTTGCTTTTGCCCGGTCACGTGGCGCATTACTGCCAGCGCAATCAGCACGACTGACAACCCGCACGTGCCGTTCACGCCGTAGTGCTGCCAGGCCAGCGTGCTGAGCGCCGATGAGATTGCCGCGCCGGTGAAATAGCTGACCATGTACACCGTGTTGACGCGCGACCGGGCATCGGGCCGCAGCGCGAAGATGCGCGTCTGGTTTGCGATTTGCGAGGCCTGCGCGCCCACGTCCATGATGATTACTGCCAACGCCAGCAGACCCAGGTACAGCCACACGTGCAGGTGTGCCGTATGCTCCTGGTGCTCGGCCAGCCGTTCTGTACCGTAGATGCAGCCGTACGAAACCGCGAGCACAGCCAGCGCCATCGACATGACATAGCGCGGCCCGCGCCGGTCACTCAGCTTGCCCGCGAACGCAGCCATCAACGCGCCGGCCGCACCCACCAGGCCGAACGATCCCGCGACACCGGCGCCCAACCCGTGCGTTTGCAGCACAAAGGCGAGCGTGTTCCAAAAGACGGAGAAGGAGCCGAAGACCAGCGCGCCCATCAAGGAGCTTTCACGCAGAAGTGGTTCTTCGCGGAAGACCGTCCAAAGTGAACGCATCGCGTCCGCGTAGCGCAAATGCTGCTTGGGCGGCAGCACCGGCATCAGTCGCCGGATCGCGGGCGCAAAGCACGCGGAGACCACTGCCGCGACCAGGAAGACCACGCGCCAGCCAGAAACCTTCCAGGCCGCATTGCGTGTCAGGTAGAGCACCAGGTCGTTGATCCATCCGGCAAAGGTGCGCGCCAGCAGAACGCCCAGCAGAAGGCCGGTCATCACGATGCCGATTGCTTTGCCGCGCTCCTTCGGCTTTGCCAGATCGGGCGCAATGGGCAGCGCCACATGCGTCACGCATGCCAGCGCGCCCGCGGCCACGCTCGCCAGCACCAGCAACGGCAGAGTGGGCGCCACCGCAACCAGCAGCAGCGCCACGGCGACGGCCGCATACAGCTTCGTCATCAGGCCGCGCCGTTCCACGATGTCGCCCAGCGGCACGCAGCACAGCAGGCCGCCCGCGTAGCCGACCTGGGTTGCCACCGCGACCAGCCCCGCCTGCGACGCGCTCGCGTGAAAGCTCTGGCCAATGGTCGGCAGCAGCGGCTGCGCAAGGTACATGGAGGAAACGCCCACGCCGCAGCACATGCCAAGAAAGGCAAGCGGAGCTTTGGGCTGAGGTTGAGAACCGGGTCGTGCTGACATCACTACGTTTCGATGTTACGCCGTCTGCTTACGAGAGAAGAACACTGTGAGAACTGCAACTGCATCATTAGGCGAGCAAGAGGTGCGATCGAGTGCCGCACCGCGTCATGCTTCCAACGCAGCCCGCAACACGCCGCCTACGGCCTGCAGCTTTGCCTCAGCCTCTTTGCGGGTTGTATGGTTCGCGCCCATCACAATCGCCGTCTTCACGTTGCCGCCTTCGCGCAGCAGCGCCGCCGCACGATCGCGCGAAACGCCCGTGGCTTCCGCGACGATGCGCTCCGCACGGTCGACCAGCTTGGCGTTGGTTGACGCCACGTTGACCATTAGATTGCCGAGCACGTACCCCAGGCGAATCATCAGCCCGGTTGAGAGCATGTTCAGTGCCAGCTTGGTCGCTGTGCCCGCCTTCATGCGCGTGGAGCCGGTGATGACCTCCGGGCCCGTGGCCGGTGTGATGGCGATGTCAGCCGCATGCTCGACCGCCGAGCCGGGCACACACGACAGGCCGATCACCAGGCAGCCTTCGTTGCGCGCATGCTCCATCGCGCCCAGCACGTAGGGCGTGCGGCCGCTCGCGGCAATGCCGACCAGTACGTCGAGGCCTTTCGACTGTCCGAATCCGTTCGCGAGGAGGTCCAGCGCACCCTGCTCGCGCGAGTCCTCGGCACCTTCCGCGCTGACGCGGAGCGCCGGGTCGCCACCCGCGATCAGTCCCTGCACCATGTCGCGTGGGACCGAGTAAGTTGGCGGGCACTCCGAGGCGTCCAGCACGCCCAGTCGTCCGCTGGTGCCCGCGCCGATGTAGTAGAGCCGGCCGCCCTGGCGTACCCGCTCCGTAACCGCATCCACGGCCCGCGCAATCGCCGGAATGGTTTCGGCCACGTGCGCCGCAACGGTCGCGTCTTCTTCGTTAATGATGCGCAGCATCTGCTCGGTCGGCAGCGTGTCGATCTCTGCCGTGCGCGGATTGCGCGATTCAGTCAGCAATGTGCCCAGGTTTGTTTCCATGCAACCAGTATCGCGACTATTGCAAGCTGGATCGTGTGCGAGCGCACAAACCAGCCCTCCAGTCACATCAACAAGCTGAAGACGCTGGCTGCAATATCACGCCATCGTGATCGCCGCTCACCGCTCCACAAGCGACATCGCACCGGCGCGACGGCATCCCACGTGTTCGAGACGGAGTGCTTTGACCTCCGCGGAAAGCGAGCTGCGATGCCCTACTTTGAAGCAAAAGACGGTACGGACCTCTACTACTACGACTGGGGTACAGGCGCGCCCGTCGTACTCATTCACGGTTGGCCGCTGAGCAGCGCCAGCTGGGAGTACCAGGCGCGCGTGCTGGCCGACTCTGGCTTTCGCGTGATTGCCTATGACCGCCGCGGTTTCGGCCGCAGCGACTGGGCTGCCAAAGGGTACGACTACGACACGTTCGCCAGCGATCTGAACGATCTGATGGAAGGCCTGAACCTGACCGGCGCCACGGTGGTCGGCTTCAGCATGGGTGGCGGCGAGGTCGCGCGCTACATAGGGCGTTATGGTGAATCGCGTCTAGCAAAGGCCGTGTACATCTCCGCGGTTCCGCCGTTCATGCTCAAGACGGACGACAATCCGGATGGCGTGGACAAGAAGGTGTTCGATGAAATCATAGAGGGCCTTGAGAAGGACCGTCCCGACTTTCTGAAGAGCTTTGCGAAGAAGTTCTACGGCAACACTGCGCTCAGTCACAAGGTTTCCGAGGCGCAGCGTGAGTTCTTCCACTCCATGGCGATGTCTGCCTCGCCCAAGGCCACGATCGAATGCGTCAGAGCTTTCGGCGAAACGGATTTCCGCAGCGACCTGAGCAAAGCGACGATTCCTACGCTCGTCATCTACGGCAGCAAGGATGAAACGGTGCCTCCTTCCGTTGCCGGCGAGCGCATGAAGGGGCTGGTCGCCAACTCCGAGAGCATTGAGTACGACGGCGAGGCGCACGGCTTGACCAACTCCGCTCCTGACAAGCTAAACCATGACCTGCTCACCTTCATGCGGGCGCCGGCCCGTGTCGCTGGACTGTAGCCTAGCCGAAACGATGCGGCTGCGTCCTACCCGATGCCTGACTCTGGTGCCGGGTGAGCTTTACCTTTAGGTGCATCAACTCGCAGCCGGTTTGGGCCGATGACTCACCTGCTGCGAGTTTGTTCTGACAAGTCTCAAACAAATCGCGTACCATGCTTCCGCAACCAAAACAGGGGAGAATGCATGTCGTCACGCCGAGAGTTTCTAGGGACCGCCGCCACTGCCGCCGCCGGTCTCGCCATTGCCGCCAACGCAAAGAGCTACGCGCAAATCGCCGGCTCGAATGAACGGGTCAACTTTGCCATCATCGGCCTGAACAGCCGCGCCTATGCGCACCTGTCGTCCTTGAAAGCGAACAAGGCAAACGCACGCATTGTCGGCGTGGCCGATGTGGACACGGTCATTCTCGAGCGCTTTGCCGGCCGCGCCGCCACCGCCATGGGTGACAAGCCACGCACCGAGCAGGACTTCCGCAAGCTGCTGGCCAGCAAAGACATCGACGTCATCACCATCGCCACACCCGATCACTGGCACGCGCCCATGGCGATTCTGGGCCTGCAGGCGGGCAAGCACGTGTACGTGGAAAAGCCGTGCAGCCACAACCCGCAGGAAGGCGAGTGGCTGGTCGCCGCGCAGAAGAAGACCGGCAAGCTCTGCCAAATGGGATCGCAGCAGCGCTCGCACAAGGCGACGCAGGAGATCGTGGCCAAGATCAAATCTGGCGCGCTGGGCAAAGCCTATTGGGCCGAAACCTGGTACGCGAACACGCGCAAGCCCATCGGCGTCGGCAAGCCGATTCCCGTGCCTGCCACCCTTGATTGGGACCTGTGGCAGGGGCCCGCGCCGCGCGAGGCCTACCGCGACAACGTGCATCCGTACAACTGGCACTGGTTCCGCACCTGGGGCACGGGCGAAAGCCTGAACAATGGCACCCATGAGGTTGACGTGGCGCGCTGGGCGCTCGGCGTGGATTACCCGAACAAGGTCACTGCCGCGGGCGGCCGTTACGCCACAAAGGATGATTGGCAGTTCTATGACACCCTGGACACCAGCTTTGAATATCCCGACGCCTTGATCACGTGGAAGGGGTCTTGCATCAGCGGCAAGAAGACCTATGGCCGTGACCGCGGCACCGCCGTTCACGGCACGCAGGCGACCGCGGTCATCGACCGCGCTGGCTGGGAGATCTACGACCAGAAAGACAAGGTGATCGACAGCTACAAGCAGCCGGCGCACGCTGCCACTTCTTCGGCTGACACCGTGGGAGCGGACTCGATGACGGACGCGCACTTTGCAAACCTGATCGCGGCCATTCGCACCGGCGAACCGCTGAACCAGCCCGTTGCGCAAGGCAATGTGAGCACCACCCTGGTGCAACTGTCGAACATCGCATATTTCTCGCAGGCGGTACTGACGCTGGATCCGGCGAACGGGCACATCACGGGCAACAAGACCGCTGAAGACATGCGGGACCGCAAGTACGAGAAGGGCTGGGAGCCAAAGGTCTAAGCCTGCCGGTACTTCAGGTCGTATAAGGAAACGACCTGAAGTACCGGCAGGTTGATTATAGGAAGGAGAAAGTCGGGATGCGCGGTTCGGGCGTGGCGGTTTAGAGCCGGCGTCCGCGGCCAAACAGCAGGAACAGCACCACGATGACCAGCACCAGGCTGAGACCGCCGCCGCCGTAGTAGCCCAGGCCTGGACCCATGGCGTAACCACCGCCGCCGAAGAGCAGAATCAGAACGACCAGAATGAGAATCAGCGGCATTTTTACACTCCTTGCAGAGGTGAGAAGCAGACTTGCGGCGCGATGTTGCATGATGCCACGCAATTCTGCGCCGAGCCGCCGCGAAAGTCTTCTTGCGCAGGAATGAACCGGCGTTACTCCGGCTCGTTACAGTGCTTCAGGGATGTCACCCACTGCTCGTAAAAACTTGCCGAGGCCGGGTTGTTGGCGGCGCGCAGCAAGGCAGACGCGGCGTGTGCGCCTTGCGCGGCGATGTTGCAGGCCTGCTGCACCTGAGCGGGATTCGCAACAGGCAATGCGTCGGCGCCCTTGAAGTGCAGGGCGGGGCCGCCGCTGTCGAAATTGAAGTTCGGCCCCATGTCGAGGAAGCCAGCGACGGGCTGGCCGGCTCGCATCACGCCAGCAAAAAGGCGGACATCGCTGGCCTCCACCTGCACACGGATGACGCCCGGCCCCTCGGCCAAACCGTTGCGGCAAGTGCCAATCCAGCGCAGAGAACCGCCGCTGCCCATCTCGGCAGGCACCAGCAAATGACAACCCTGCGCGTCCGCACGCATGGCTGCTGACCTCGCGGCAATTTTCGGTGCCTGCGCAGTTAGGGCACAGGAAAATAAGGTCAATGCAACAGCCGCGATCAGCTTCATGCCGCCAGTGTAAGCGAGCGGTTGGACGTGGAACGCGGCCTAGTGCTGTGGCGCATTCCCGGCGAGCCTTCTGCCCAGCTCTCCTCGCAACGGGTAGAGGAGACTTCTATAGCTCTCGCTGGCGCGGCGTACTACTTTTGGGTAACTCGGAGTAAACAGATGAAGCACGTCAATAGTGACAAGGTGTAGCTGCGTCACACGCCTATTTGTCGTCTCATAACAAAGACGCAATCACAATGGTTGCGCAGCGATCGATTCAAAGAACCAGCTTGTGCATAGGCGTGGCGAAAGCGCATCTGCACTCTTTCATTTGCCTTGGAGAAGATGACGTGTCCACTTTAAGCCCCTCACCCTGCGTGCGCGACAACGCAAGTGTAGCCACTCTTCCTGCTGACTCGTTGCAGATTTGCGGTGAAATTCTGTTCGACAGTGTGGGTTGCAGTCTGTTACTCCTCGATGCTTCCGGCCACATCACTTATGCCAACAAGCTCGCTGCGAGTATGACCGGCTACACCTGCCAGGAGTTAACACGACTGCGCTTTGAAGAGGTGTTTCGTGAAGCACGGGTGAGCGATCTGGCTTTCTCTGAAGACAAGAATCACCTGGGCACAATGCCGAGAATCGGCGAACGTGTGCACGGAACGGTGTGCTGCAAAGATGGCGTGAACATCACGGCACGCGTGCACCTGAAAGGCTTGCCCGGGCAGAACGGACGAGGCGGGATGCAGGTTGCGACACTGGAGGATCTGAGGGATTACCAACAGATGGCCGAATACGTGGATCTGGTGACTCACTACGACCTGCAAACCGGTCTGCCGAAAGTGGAAACCGTATTTCAACAGGTAGGAAGCGCGATTCTGCAATTGCAGGCATCCAGCAAAGCCTTTGCGTTGCTGGAAATTCGAATGGATGAGTTGGGCCGCATCTCTGAGTCACTCGGCCTGGAAGCCGCGGATGTGGCCGTGCGAGCCATCGGCAGTCGCTTAAGCAGCAACCTGGATGCCGACAAGCAACTGGTTCGTACCGGGACGGACGGATTCTTTGTGCTCCTCGCCGATTGCGAAAGCAGGGATAAGGCCTGTCAGGAAGGCAGCCGGCTCGTGCAGTTATTTGAGCAACCGTTTCAGATACAAGGCTACAGTGTTTGTTTGACCGCAAGTATCGGAGTAAGTTACGCCGAGAGTAATACAGCGACACGGGCATCTGTTTTCGCAGAGGCGGAAATCGCGGTCAGACGAAGCAAGTCCCTGGGCGGCAATCAGGTGAGTTGCTTTGAGCCCACAATGGCTGATTGGCATTGCAGGGCTGTGCAGACCGAAGCGCAACTACGCACAGCCCTTGAGCGCGAAGAACTTTTCCTGGTGTACCAACCACAGTTCTGCCTGAAAACGGGCAAGCTGACCGGTGTCGAGGCATTGGTTCGCTGGGCCAGTCCTGAGCGGGGTCTGGTCATGCCCAATGACTTTATTCCGCTGGCGGAAGAGACCGGGCTGATCGTGCAGCTCGGCGAATGGTGTTTGCGAACTGCTTGCCGCGATATTGCTGCACTCCAAAAACAAATCGGCCGGCAAATACTGTTGGCGGTAAACATCTCACCCAGGCAGGTGCATGCGAAAGGGTTCCTCGATGTGGTCAATCACGCATTGGAAGAAAGTGGTTTGGATCCGAAATGTCTCGAATTGGAGATCACAGAAGGACTCCTGATCAAGCATGAGGCCGAAGCTCTGCAAGTGCTGGCCAAGATACAAAACCAGGGCGTCTCGGTAGCGATGGACGACTTCGGAATGGGTTTCTCGAACCTTAGTTACATCACTCGGCTGAACGTCAATCGCCTCAAGATTGACCGGTCCTTCGTGGCGCGCTGCACAGAGGACCGCAGCCATGAAATGATCATGACTTCAATTCTGTTCCTCGCCAGATCGCTTGAGATGGATGTTGTCGCGGAAGGAGTGGAGACAGCTGCGCAAGCCTCGATGTTGGCTGGATTGCAGTGCAATAGCGCACAAGGCTATTTGTTTGCACGGCCAACCACGTTGGACGAGATATTGAAGCTAGCCGAAGTGCAACCTTCATCAAGGCTTTCCATCTGGCAAACCGCTCTGGAAAGTGAGATCGAGAACGAAACGGCCCCAGCAGTGCCCGACGCAAGGAACGCAGTCAATGTAGGCGAGACGCCGTCACAAGAGGTCTCCGCAGCCGCTCCGCTGGAAAAGATGCGAGAGGTTGCGCTTCAGGTGCGGGCAAGCGCCACATCAGAGCGTGCCGTGAAGCCGGCCGGCGTGGCTTGCGGGGAACCTCGCGATCCAGTGTGTCGACCGGTTTATCCGAAGCGTGTCGCTGGATCGGTGAAGGTACGTTTGCAAGCTGTTCCCGATGAGGCGGCGAAAGAGAGTACCCGCACGCCGAAGGAATCAGCATACGTGCCCAAATTTCAATTGCTGTCGTAGAGAGGTGTTTCCTTGCGATTCTGGCTCACGGGCGGACAGCTTACGGCCGGCTAGCCACCCGGCGAGGGCGACGAAAAAGCTGCTGCAGGACACCGGCCGGCGGTGGAGCAGGCCTGCAAGCTCTGATGTGGCCCCTCCCCCTCCGGTCTTTACGCAAGTTCCTCATCTTGCAAGGTTTGGGGATGCGATGGTTCTGTAAGTTCTTCCAGCGCAGGAACTTACACGTAAGATCCTGCGCTGGAATGACTTACGGGCAGTTTGCCGACCCTTCGCTTTCCCCTATGCCGCTCTTTCAGGATAGAAGAAAGGGTGGATATACCATGCCAAGTATTTTTGGTCTGTAAGTCTTGTTCCGTCAGCTACTTCGCCCGAAACTGGGTGCGCGAGGGGCTTGACAGCTCTTTGGGCCGGAGGTCTACGCCGTCGATGTGAGGGGAGGAGGCCGAGTACGTGCTGAGTGGCACCGTCCACGAAGAAGGCCGGATGGGCCAAGACGATCTTTGTTTCATCGAAGGGGTCAGCCCACGCAGCGGTTCCGTTGAAGACGACAGACGGCACCCTGGTGTGGGCCTACTCCGTCGACAAGACGAACGCGTACAAGGGTGAGCAGAGAGCGGCGGAAGCGATCGCGAAGCACATGAAGGGTGAAGCGGTCGAGCAGGCTAGGAAGTAGCGTCTCGGTGTGCCTTCGAAGGAGAGACCCATGCCCGAGAATCCGGACATGGGGCACCCGGGCGAGGTTCCGATGTGATCCATAGTCGAGTCCTTCGACATGGGTCGTATCTTTATACGATGCCAGCCGCTGAGAGACGACCAGCGCGGCGCGAGGCGACCAGCTTCTGTGGGCTGCGCGTGGCGGAAGCGACGCCTATGTCTGATTGGTCAGGCTGACTTCGACCGTTATCGCTTGGGTGGTATTGCAAACTCGGTGTGGAAGCGGAGTTGCCAGCGATCGTCGCGCAGGAGCAAGAGCGAGGTGATGTTCAGGTCGTCGGTGCTGGCTTGCTGAAAAGGAATACCAAGTGTGAGCTAAGTCTTAACTCCGGACATGAAGCAAGCACTCGGCGTTAACGTAGGATGACCACAGTTCAGACAGCTCTGCGAATTAAGAGTCGAACACAACTGTCCGCCGCTTTAGACAAAAAACTTTGACGATAAGAAGTGTAACTTGTTAGAAAATCCTGCTGAGACTTTTCCGGCGCTTGGCTGAGGTAGGCACACAGAAGAGAGATAATCTCGATTCCATATAGAATTTCCTTTGCTTGACGTTCGTCAAGGTGCTGGTCGCTCATTCCATCCGGGGTGTTTATGCCGGGTACAAACATCCATTCAAAGTCAGTCACTTCACCAGCTAAAGTGACGTTGGACTGTTCCAGCGAATCATTTACGCCTCCTCTGTCGTGCAGAGCTGCTACCGTTTTGCCGAGAACATAAGCGAATTCCGAAAGATAAGCTTCCTTGCTCCATCCCCGCAATTGGCAAGTTAGAGCAATCGTACGGGCCCGTTCCTCAGAAGTGTAAAAGCCGAGGTCGGCAACTCGGACAGGCATAATATGCGATGTGTACAGCAGAACAGGCATACCCTGAGCAACGCAAAATGGTTCAAAATGCTCAAGCAATAAACCCGGAAACCTATCTATGGCAGATACGAATTCTGCAAAGCCTAGAACCTCAGCAAACGATCCACTTACACCGCCGAGAGCGCGTTGCACAGCGAGCTCTCGGCGAGCGGCTATTTCGCCGTAGAGGCCGAAGTATAAATCTTCTTTCGGAGATGGAAAAACCGAGCATGGTCCACATGTCCACCCGACACCTTTGATGCTGACGAATCGGCCGTCGTTACATCGAGCAGTGGCGGAGCGCCCATGGAGAGGCGACAAGACATGTGGCTGACCGAGAGATAGGTCTCGTGAGGAAGCTCTGAACCAGCCCCCCACCTGAGCGATTGTGACGCTGTCGAGGGCTTCCAACGATATCGTGATTGGCGCGAAACCGAAGGAGAACTGCTTCACTTCGCAGCCAGAGAACCATATTCTATTGTTCCAGTGGAACGGATCGGTTTCCATTTTGTGCATTTACTTGATGAGGGGTGCCACGGCGCAGGAACGTGCCCACACCGTGGCGTTTGCTCAGCCCTGCCTGTAGTTGATACCGCAGGTGCCTTGCAAGCTCTTTGAACAACCAGAGCGGACCTGTGCTGTAATCTTCACAATCTTCTTGATCGTCATCGTCATCTTCACCTCCCTTCTCTCATAATTTGAATGCACTGCCGTAGCGCTGATGCACTGCTCGACATGTTGCGAAAGGTCGTCCAGCGAGGCCAGAAAGCGTGAAGCCTTTCTCGATCCGCACGCCAACTCCAAACCTGATGTGATCGACACAAACGGAATGAACGTCTCTTGTGAAAGCGCTGTTGTAGCGTTTTTAATTTGTATAAGAGGGAAAACGTCGAGCGGTGCTGAAACTGCGAAGCTTTCGATAATGTGACCGATTACTTTGATATCAAGATCGCGTTCCAACCACTGAGCCGCAAGCATTTTTGCTCCCGCGTGAAAACAATTCAGGGAAGCAGGCTTATCCCGATCACCATGTTCTAGGAACGCCATGCCCGGGCACTTGGCGCACCAGCCACAACGCTTGTGAGTTCCGCATTCTTCGTAATCTGAGAGAAGCTGGTTCTGCCATGTGCTTACTTCCAGCGAGGCGTCGACGGACTTCTTAGATCTGCGAGCGCCGAATGTTGTACGCCCCCAAAAATCTATCAACGACACGTTACGAATGTTCACATCACGTGCTGGCAAACTGCTACATGAGGAGACGTAACCTTCTGGATCGATGTACAGGACGCCGCCACCAGCTCCGCATACTGTACTGTTCTTATCCTTTGCAAAAAAGCCAAAGCTTTCCTCTTTGGATCCGACGTATAGAGGAGATCCCGAGGTGAGGGCCATAACCAAAACAGTTCGAGGATCATCGATGGCGCGCTTATCGACTATGCGTGCTCCATCTGCTCCGTCTGAAAGATGCATATCGATCTCTGGGGCAGCGCCAAGACGACCAGCACTCGCAATGAGGGCTGGATACTCTGAAGCCGTGTGACGGAGCAAAGAACTTTTAATGTAAAGTTTGATGTTCTGCCGGCGTACCCTCTGCGCAGCTTCCATAGTCCTGGAATGCGAGCCTTTTACCCCGGTGATCTCGTCGTGGGTTTCGGCATCAGTGCTGTATACAGAAAGCGAAATAGATGTGGGATAAAGGCGGCTCAGCTCTTCCATCAATCCCTCTGTGAGCCGAAGACCATTGGTGTACAGTGCAACGGAAAAGCCCAAGCTGCGTGCAAAGCGGAGGATTTCTAGTAAGTCAGGGCGCAGAGTGACTTCACCTCCGCTCAAAGTTAGTCGAAACACGCCAACTTTACGTAGATCCTCGAGAAGTGCAAACGCTTCCTGAGTCGTCAGTTCTTCACGGTCCCGTTTCGGCTTTTCGGTTTGTTCGTGAGCTGCGCCGGGGTTGTAGCAGTGAACACAGCGTTCGTTGCAGCGAAAAGTCATCTCCCAATGAGTCGCCCAAAGAAATCCCTGACCGGCGGCCCACTGCATCATTGATTGTTCTTCATCAGTGTTTTCAGCAAACTCTAGCCGTTGTGGAGTTGGAGTCGCTTCTGGTTGCTCAAAGCGAAACGCACGATCAGTAACGATGAACTCGGCTTCGCCTAGTTCTGCAATAAAAGATGCAAGTTCAGCCAAGTTCCATTCTTCCGTTTGGCATTTAGCTATGAGGTCACCGTAGGTGCAACGAGCCTCGATCAACTGCCAAATCATCGACGCTCTATCCTCAAGTAACGCAAATACATGTGTTTTCTCTGACTGAAGCACCGAGCGATTTGTGAGATCGCTTGCGGTATATGAGCGCCAGCACATCCATGGCGCAGGTTTAACGACGGTATCCAGAGAGGTGATTACCAGTTCCACAGGCAGAGGTGCAGCATCGACAGGCATAGCGTCCATAGGGGTGTGAACTGTCATTATGAACCAAGAATGTTTCAATCAAGATGATACGAATGGGGCATACCAACGAGGAGAAGTTTGTGCGGAGGCAGGCAGGTGAAATGAAGCCTGAAAACCTGCTGCTTGTGAAAAGCTGATCGTACTTGTCTTTTGACAGTGGTTGCCGCCGCGAGCAGAAGTCACATCCTTCGCTGCGCTCAGGATAAGACTTGAGACGAGGGTTATGGGTCTATGCCGGAGGCTAAAGCTTCCAATCGCGACAAAGCCTCCGGTGGGAACCAGAGGCTTTGTATGTTCGCGCGGTTGACGGGATGTTTTGCTGGTGTTATTGCACCAGTGGTTTGTCGTCTTCGGGTTTTTCTTCGTTGGGGATGGTGACGGCGGCGGCGACTTTGTCGGCGTCGTCGAGGTCGAGGAGTTTGACGCCCATGGTGGCGCGGCCGGCGGCGCGGATGGTTTTGGTGTCGATGCGGATGATTTTGCCGAACTGGGAGATGACCATGAGCTCGGTGGATTCGTCGACGAGCTGGATGGTGGAGACCTGGCCGATTTTGGGGGTGGTGCGCATGTTGATGACGCCCTTGCCGCCGCGGGACTGGAGGCGGTAGGCGTCGACGTCGGTGCGCTTGCCGAAGCCGTTTTCAGAGACGGTGAGGATGAGGCAGGCGGTGAGGCCGAGCTGCTTGTCGAGCTTTTCCATTTTTTCAACTTCGGCTTCGGGCAGGGCGGCTTCGACGACCTTTTCGGAGCTGTCGCCCTGGAGTTCGAGGGGG
This sequence comes from Terriglobus sp., assembly GCF_965201105.1. Taxonomy (GTDB): domain Bacteria; phylum Acidobacteriota; class Terriglobia; order Terriglobales; family Acidobacteriaceae; genus Terriglobus. The sequence goes on along the minus strand of NZ_OZ241741.1, from coordinate 3,354,720 downwards.
ATGGCGCCTTTGGCCTTTTCGATCGCGGCGATGGCAAGCTCAACTTTCACCATCATCGAGTCGCTCACCGTGGATGGTCCCTTGCTCGAAGGGATCACACTCTCGGTGCTAACTCCACCTTGAAGAGTGTTCGCGAAGGCTGACTTGATCGCGCCTACATCAAGACCTTTTTCGGCGTCGATACGTTCTGCGTACTCACGACGCTTTTTGTTGCGGCTGGCTTCGGACGGGGTGACGGCGGCGCCGATGACGTAGTCCTTCTTTTTGAGGGAGATGCCGGTGTTGCCGCCGGCGTTGCGGCCCATGGCGCGCAGGCCGCTGGTGCGGGTCGGGGTGATCTGCTTGTATTCGCTCTCGAAGCGGATGGCCATGCCGTCGTGCGTGGCGAGGAAGATGACATCGTCTTCGCCGCAGATGCGGACGGCGATGAGTTCGTCGTCCTTGTCGATGTTGATGGCGATGATGCCGCGGGCCATGACGTTGGAGAAGTCGACGAGCGGGGTCTTTTTGACGATGCCTTCGCGGGTGGCGAAGAAGACGTATTTGCCCTCTTCCTTGAGGTTGCGGACGGCGAGATAGCTAACGATCTTTTCACCGGGCTGGAGGGCAAGGATGGAGGCCATGTGCTTGCCCTTGCCGGCGGCGCCGACGTCGGGAATTTCGTAGATTTTGAGCCAGAAGACGCGGCCGGTGTTGGTAAAGAAGAGCAGAAAGCTGTGGGTGGAGTCGACGATGAGGGAGGCGACGAAGTCTTCTTCGCGCGTCTTCATGCCGAGCCGACCGGTGCCGCCGCGGCGTTGCTGGCGGTAGGTGGAGATGGGCGTGCGCTTGAGATAGCCGGTGTGGGAGACGGTGACGGCGACCTGCTCGTCGGCGATGAGGTCTTCGAGGCCGAGCTCGGCGGTTTCGTCGACGATTTGGGTGCGGCGGACGTCGCCGTACTTGTCGCGAACCTCTTCGAGCTCCTTGACGATGACGCGGCGGAGTTTTTTCTCGGAGGCGAGGATCGACTCGTACTCGGCGATGGATTCGCGGACGCGGGCGAGTTCGTTGAGGAGCTCGTCGATGGAGAGCTGGGTGAGGCGGTAGAGCTGGAGCTCGAGGATGGCGTCGATCTGGCGGTAGGAGAGGATGAGCGAGCCGGCGAGGGCGCTGCCGGCGGGTGCGGCGGGGAGCAGGGCGGAGTCGACGCCGTACTTGTTGGGGTCGAGGGTGACGCCGGCGAGCTCGGTGCCGCGGAGGTTGATGGTGCGGCCGCTGAAGAAAGCGAAGAGGTTTTCGCGCGCTTCGGAGCGGGAGCCGCTGTTGCGGATGGTGCGGATGACCTGGTCGAGGTGGTCGAGGGCGATCTGGTAGCCGAGCAGGATGTGTTCGCGCTCGCGGGCCTTGCCGAGGAGGAAGGCGGTGCGGCGGCGGACGACGTCGATGCGGTGATCGATGAAGGCGCGGATGGCGTCGGGCAGGGGGAGCTCGCGCGGCTGGCCGTTGTGGACGGCCAGGAAGATCATCGAGAAGCTTTCCTGCAGGCTGGTGTTCTTGTAGAGCTGGTTGAGGACGATCTCGGGCTGAGCGCCGCGCTTGAGCTCAATGACGATGCGCATGCCTTCGCGGTCGGACTCATCGCGCACGTCAGAGATGTCGTCGACGATTTTTTCGGTGACGAGTTCGGCGATGCGCTTGATGAGGTTGTTTTTGTTGACCTGGTAGGGGATCTCGGAGACGATGATCGACTCGCGGCCGCCCTTGAGCTCTTCGGTGGAGCACTTGGCGCGCATGAGGAAACGGCCGCGGCCGGTGCGGTAGCTTTCGCGGATGTTGCGTTTGCCGAAGATGAAGCCGCCGGTGGGGAAGTCGGGGCCCTGGACGTGCTCGAGGACTTCGTCGAGGCCGGCCTGGGGATTGTTCACCAGGGTGATGGCGGCGTTGATGACCTCGGTCAGGTTGTGGGGCGGGATGTTGGTCGCCATGCCGACGGCGATGCCGGACGACCCGTTGACGATGAGGTTGGGGAAGCGCGCCGGGAGGACCGTGGGCTCCAGGGTGGACTCGTCGTAGTTGGGGGTGAAGTCGACGGTGTCCATATCGATGTCGGCGAGCATTTCGCCGGCGATTTTTTGCAGGCGGGACTCGGTGTAACGCATGGCGGCGGGCGGGTCGCCGTCGACCGAGCCGAAGTTGCCCTGGCCGTCGACCAGCGGGTAGCGCATGGAGAAGGGCTGTGCGAGGCGGACCATGGCGTCGTAGATGGCGGAGTCGCCGTGAGGGTGGTAGTTGCCCATGGCGTGGCCGACGACCTTGGCGCACTTGGTGTATTTTTTGTTGGCCTGCAGGCCCATCTCCTGCATGGCGTAGAGGATGCGGCGATGCACGGGCTTGAGGCCGTCACGAACATCGGGCAGGGCGCGGCCGATGATGACGGACATGGAGTAGTCGAGGTAGGAGCGGCGCATCTCCTCCTCGATGTTGATGGGGAAGAGGTGGAGTGCGCCTGGGCCCATGCTGCCGCCGCCGGAGGGCGGGGTGTTGCCGCCGGTGCCGGAGTCGCTGCGGGCGGAGGTGCTGCTGGCCTGTTCGTTCGAATCGGGGTCGTTGGGACCGAGAGGGAGGGCGTTTTGATCGTCTGCCATTCACTTTTCAGTATAGAAGTTCGTGTTCTTATTTCAGATTCTTCTGCCTTTTGGAATAGCGATTGGACCTATTCCAAAATTTGCTTTTATATGTATAGTAATTTCAATTTTAGCTGAATTTTGAAATAAGGGGCTCGTGTGAATCGAGGATCACAAGGTGTGTTCTTGAAACAAGGCAGCGGGATCTCGGAATTTCGCGCCTTCAATCCTAAACCTCTGCCGCCAGACCCTCCCCTCATTCTGGAAGGAGCACTTGCCAGGCAGATTTCACTCGCAGACCAGATGCTCGGGCGTCTTGACGGCCTTTCATCAATCCTGAGGCATCCAGATCTGCTGATCTACTTTTACATAAGGAAGGAGGCGGTTCTTTCGTCACAAATCGAAGGAACACAATCTACTCTTTCGGAGTTCTTGCTCTTCGAGGCGGAACCTGAGTTGCGCAATGACGACATTGTCGAGGTTTCGAACTACGTCGCTGCAATGAGGTTTGGTCTAGACCGACTTGGTTCTGGCTTTCCTCTAAGTCTGCGGCTGATTCGCGAAATGCACGAACACCTGCTGAGCGACGGTCGCGGTAGCGAGAGGAGCCCTGGAGAGTTCCGTAGATCTCAAAATTGGATCGGAGGAACGCACCCCGGGAACGCTTTCTATGTGCCGCCTCCTCTCCCGGAGATGCATGCGGCGCTCGATCAGTTTGAGAAGTTCATGAACGGACCCGCGGCGGACATGCCGATAGTTCTTCAATGTGCTCTGTTGCATGTGCAGTTTGAGACGATCCACCCATTTCTGGATGGCAACGGTCGCTTAGGCAGACTGCTAGTGACCATGTTGCTTGTGGAACGAGGAGTGCTAGGAAAGCCGCTCTTGTATCTCTCGTTGTACTTGAAGCAGCAGAAAAGTAGGTACTACGAGTTGTTACAAGACGTGAGGATAAAAGGGAACTGGGAGGAGTGGATCAGCTTCTTCGTGGAAGGCGTAACAATCACAGCAGAGCGGGCGGTAGCGCTTGCGCGAGATATTCTTGCACTCTTCGAGCGAGATGAAGCCAAGCTACAGGGTTTGGGTGGGAAGCGCGGTTCTGTTCTGCAGGTGTTCCACAACCTTCAGCGATTTCCCTACAGTTCCTCAAAGCAAGTAGCAGAGCGTACCGGACTTGCCTTCGGTACTGCGGTTTCTTCTCTGCAAGAGTTGGAACGCCTGCAGATTGTCGACGAGATTACAGGTCGCGAACGGCGGCGAACATATCGGTATGCCGAGTATGTTCGCTTTCTTGATCAGGGCACAGATCTCGTCAGATAGGTCCCAAAGGTATTACTTTTCGAGTGTCGCGTTGAGGTGGACGTTGGTGCCGCTGACGTTGAGGGTGCGGGTCCAGTCGGGGTAGTTCTTTTTCTTGACGGTGATGGTGTGTTGGCCGGCGGGGACCGTGAGGGTGGATGGGGTGTTGCCGGCGAAGGCGCCGTCGATCTCGATGTCGGCTCCGGGGACGTTGCTGTCGATCTGAACGGTGGCCATGGTGATGGCTGCGGCGGCAGGGGTGAGTTGGGCTGCTGCGGTGGAGGCGCTGGACTGCGTGCCCAACGGGTATCCGGGTTGAGCGGTGGCGAGGGCGCCCGGTTGGGTGCCTGCCAGGACTTGCGCCGTTGTGCCGGCCGGGGTGTTGGGGTCGGGCTTGCCGGTGAGGCGGGCCATGTTGAGCTTGGTGTCGCCCTGGACGAAGGCGGTGATGGCGGTGCCTTTGGGGATGGTGATGTCCTTGCCGTGCATGAAGAGGAAGAGTGGCGCGGCGGGGAAGAAGACGATGGCCGTGCCGACCATGGCGCCGGTCATGGCTCCGACGTGGCCGCCGCCCTTGGTGTTTTTGGTGGCGGCGAGCTGAACCTTGGTGCCGTCGGCAAGGCGGACGCTGTCGATGTTGACGTCGAGCTTGCCGCCGCGGCCCATGCGCTTTTTGGATTCGGCGGTGGTGACGGTGGCGATGGCGGGTGCGCCCTTGCTGATGACGGTGACGCCCTGTACGACGACGTCCTCGGTCACTTCAAAGGGGACGGTCTGGCCGACGTGCGCTTCGGCGGAGGAGACGGTCTCGGCGAGACGCAGGGAGACGGGCGTGCCGTCCATGAGGGTATTGGGAAGGGATGGGCGTACAACCTCAGCTGCCTGGGATGGACTTGTTTCGGCACCCGGTGCAGGTGCGGTGGATGTGGTTTGCGCGAAGGTGGACGAGGCGAGCACGAGCGTGCAGGCCAGAGACAGGGCAGGCAGAAAAGAGGTCACAGGCAATCCAGAAATTCAGAGTGGAGCAAGGGTAAGGGAGCGAGCGGACAGGGGCAACCACACCTTTGTGGGAGTGCGCGGGCAACGACCTGGCAGGCGGCCGGCCATGATGGGGAGTAATCAGCAGCTGCGTGCGATGATGGCGGTATTCCTTTCCGGTGAGGTTGTGCGGATGCGTGGGTTGGCGCTGGTGGCGGTGTTGTGGGGTGTGGGGTGCACCGGTGTTCCGAGTGGTGCGTGGGCGCAGGGACCGCAGCCGCAGAAGACGACCACGGTGACGACTACGGAGCCGGCGGCGGGGAAGCCGGTGATGTCTCCGAGTGGGCCGGCGGCGGACAGCGTGACGGAGGGCGCGGTGACGATCGCGGGCGCGCGCATTGCGTATCGCGCGGTGGCTGGAACGATTACGGTGGGCGCGAGCGATGCGCAGGACGCGAACCTGCGGTGGGACGGCAAGCTGACGAGCGATGCGGCCGTGGATGAGCCGGGGAAGCCGGAGGACCGGCCGCCGACGGCGCAGATGTTCTACACAGCATACTTTCGCAGCGATGTGAAGGATGAGACGACGCGGCCGGTCACGTTTATCTACAATGGCGGGCCGGGGTCGCCGACGATGTATCTGCACCTGGGGGCGTTTGGGCCGAAGCACATTGTGCTGGGCGATCTGGAGCACCCGGTGGGCGGGCCGTACCGCATGGCGGAAAACCCGAACTGCCTTCTGGATGCGAGTGATCTGGTGTTTATCGACGCGCCGGGCGCGGGCTACTCGCGGGTACACGGCAAGGACGCGATGAAGGCGTTCTATGGTGTGGACGAGGATGGGCGGGCGTTTGCGCGGTTCATCAAGAAGTGGCTGAGCAAGCATGACCGGTGGGGTTCGCCGCGGTACATTTTCGGCGAAAGCTATGGCACGACGCGGTCGGCGGTGCTGGCGCACATGCTGGGCGATGTGGACCTGAACGGCGTCATGTTGTTGTCGCAGATTTTGAACTTCAGCATTTCGGCGGACGGGCCGGAGGGGAATCCGGGCACGGATGAGGCGTACTTCCTGAGCCTGCCTTCGTTTGCGGCGACGGCGCTGTTTCACCATAAGATTCAGGCAGCGGGCGGGTTGGAGCCGCTGTTGCAGGAGGTCGAGCAGTTTGCCATGACGGACTACGCGGCGGCGCTGCACCAGGGTGCGGACCTGAGCGCGGAGAAGAAGCAGGCGATTGCGGCGAAGCTGGCGGGGTACACGGGTGTGCCTGCGGCGACGTGGGTGAAGGCGAACCTGCGGCTGAGCGGCGGGCAGTTCAGCGGGCAGCTGCTGACGGATGCGTCGGATAATGCGGGGCGGCTGGACACGCGATACAGCGGGCCAAAGCTGGATCCGCTGAGCAGCGAGGCGGACGACGATCCGTTCATGAGCGCGACGGGGCCGAGCTTTCTGAACGACATGAACCAGTACGCGCATGACGAGCTGAAGTATGGCGCGGAGTTGACGTATAAGCCGAGCGCGCGCGAGCCAGGGTTTCACTGGAACATGGGGCACAGCTCGCCGATCGGCGGCGGATGGGAAGGCTCGCTGAACGTGATGCCGGACCTAGCGGTGGCGATGGAGCGCAGCCCGAAGATGCACGTGTTGCTGATGGGCGGGTATTACGACCTGGGGACGACGTTCTTTGGGGCGACGTATGAGATGAAGCACCTGCCGATGCCGGCGCGGTTGCAATCGAACATCGCGTACCACTGGTTCCAGACCGGGCACATGGTGTACGTGAACCCGGATGCGGCCAAGGAACTGCACGACACGACGGCGGCGTTCATTCGAACGAACGCTGGACGTTAGCGAGGGAAAGAAAGTGGAGGCATGATGTCGATTCCTGCGGATGATTTGAGCCGGAAGCTGGTGGTGACGCGTCGCGACGATGCGGCGGCGGAGCACATCGGTGTTGTAGGTGATACGTATACCGTTCTGCTGGACGGAGAGCAGACCAACGGGCGGTTTTGCCTGATCGACATGCATGTGCCGCCGGGCGGCGGGCCGGGGCCGCACCGGCATAACTTCGAGGAAACGTTTCTGCTGCTGGACGGTGAGGTGGAGTTGATGTTTCGCGGGGAAACGCAGACGGCTGGCGCGGGCTCGACTGTACACATTCCTGCGAATGCGCCACATAGCTTCCACAACGCCTCCGACAAGCCGGCGCGGCTGCTGTGCATCTGCTCTCCGGCCGGGCAGGAGGAGTTCTTTCGCGAAGTCGGTGTGAAGGTGGGATCAAGCACGGAGGCACCGCCGAAGCCGACGCCGGAGGAGCAAAAGGCGTTTCAGGAGAAGGCGGCGAGGTTGGCACCGCGCTTTCAAACGGAGTTGCTGCCGCCTGACTAGGATTCTGAATCGTCGCTGAAGCGAGCCGCCGGTGCGTTCGCTTCCGTTCACTTCACCTACAGGCGGTGCCGAACTCGAACGGCGCGTGTTTGTTGCCGCGGTCTCGCGCGCGAGTGCATCATGTTGCTGTGTACGCTTTGGGCTGGGCCCGTTTCATGTTTCTTCTGCTGGTGAGTTCCGGCGCGTGCGCGATCGCGCAGGATGCGACCGATGCGGCGCGGCAGGATTCGTCGACGCTGCGGACGACGTCACGCATTGTGTATGTGGATGTGGTGGTGCGCGACGGCCGCGGCAAGGTGGTGCATGGATTGCCTGCCGGTGTTTTCCAGGTGCAGGAGAATAAGCAGCCGCAGAAGATTGCGCTCTTCAGTGAGCACACATCGAATTCACCGCGCGTTGAGGCGCGCGCGGAGGCGAAGGCGGTTGGGTACACCAACGTGGCGCCTGAGGCGCAGAACAGCTCGTTGAATATGGTGCTGCTGGATCTGCTGAACACGGCGCCGCAGGACCAGGGGTATGCGCGGCAGCGGATGATCGCGTTTCTGAAGCAGCTGCCGCCGCACCGTCAGGTGGCGCTGTTTGTCTTGGGCAACCGGTTGCGCATGGTGCAGGGGTTTACGACGGATGCGGCGTCGCTGGTGGCAGCGGCGAACACGCTCGACATCAAGCAGTTGAATCGCGTCCGGGCGCCGGGCCAGGAGATTACGGATCGCGATACCGCAACGTACATCGACCAGAGCGCAACGGCGGCGGGTGGGTTGACGGCAGGCCAACTGTTGCTGCAGGCGGCGCTGCAGGAAGACATCCAGAACATGAAGGTGCGGCTGGATGTGACGAACCAGGCGTTTCAAGAGCTGGCGCGTGCGGTGAATGGGTTCCCTGGACGGAAGAACCTGTTCTGGCTGGCGGGGCAGTTTCCGTCGTCGACGTATTACGAGCTGCAGACGATTTCAACCAGTGTGCCGCTGACGGTCGCACCCGAGAATCCGAATGGGTCGCGGGTGGACACGGCGGGTCAGCAGCGGGCCTTTGCCGGGCCAGCGGCGGCGTCTGGATTGGGCTTGAACCTGTTGAGTGATCGCACGGGCAAGACGATCTCGGATTCGCAGATCGCGGTGTATCCGGTGAGCCTGGTCGGCGTGCAGACCGATGCGATCGGGCCGGAGCAGACGGGGCTGAGCGGGCTGGCGGATAACGGGTCGGCGACGAGGAACACGTATTTCAATGAGCGGCAGACAGGGCGCGCGGTGATGGAGAACATCGCGGACCAGACGGGCGGCGAGGCGTTCTATGGCAACAACGATCCGAAGGGGATGCTGGACCGTGGATTTGAGGATAGTGACAACTACTACACGCTGGCGTATCAGCCGACGGACCGTGAGTGGAATGGAAAGTTTCGGGCGATCCGCGTGGCGGTGAATGGAAGCGGATACAGGCTGAGCTATCGCAAGGGTTATTTTGCCTTGCCGGATCAGCCAGTGATCAACGTGATGCAGTCGTTTGCGCAGGCTATGCGGATCGAGTCGCCCGTGTCGACCATGCTGGTGCTGCGGTCGGGCGAGCCGGTAACAGAGGCGAACGGCAGCACGGTGATGCCCGCGGCGCTGGACGTACGAGGCGTCGGCTTTGCTCTGGACCCGGCGACGAACCTGCGTTCGGCAAAGCTGCAGTTGCTGGTCATCGCGTATCCGGAGGAGCATGGCGCGCCGCCGGTGGAATCGAACAACGTGCTAAACCTGCAATTGGAGCAGGCGGACTATGCGCACGTGCTGCAGAGCGGCGTGCCGCTGCCGGTGCCGCTGAAGCTGCCGCCGGGCAGGTATGCGGTGCGCATTGGCGTGGTGGACATGGGGACGGGGCGGATCGGCACGTTGACCTTGCCGTACGTTGCGAAGTCTGCGAGTCCGGGAACGCAGTAGAGCCGGAACAGAATCGTGAGTAGGACATGAAACGCATGCACCCACGCGGGCATCCTTTTCAGTAGGGGCCGCGCCTGCATGCAGGTGTGCCGCTCTGGGAAGCGAGAGCAACATGCGAAAGCTTGCAAGTCTTGTGTTGAGTTCGGCGCTGCTGATGGGCACGGTTGTACCGGTGGCTTCGGCGCAGTATTCCGACCGCCACGATAATCACAACTATGACCGCCGCGATTACGACCGCTACAACAACGGCTATCGGAACACGCGGCCGTATGACGATAACTACGATCGCAACTACTACGACCAGCACCGCGGCGGCATTGGGCCAGGCAAGGGTGCCTTGATCGGTGGCGGCGCGGGCGCGTTGCTGGGTGGCCTGTTGGGCGGCGGTATGAAGGGCGCGTTGATCGGCGGCGGTGTAGGCGCTGGTGGTGGTGCGTTGCTTGGCAAGGCCAACGCCGACCGGCGGCACCGTGACGAATATCGGGATTACCGCGATTATGGCGACAACGGCTACCGGCGCTAGTAGACGTCCGCGGATGAAAACAGGGATGCGAACGACAGGAGTGGAACGATGAAGCGGTTTGCGGGTTTGGTGGTAGCGGCGGTGCTAATGGCGGCCCCGGTAGCGGTGCAGGCGCAGGCGGGAAGGCCGGCGCCGAGTGTGTCGGCGAGCAGCAGTGCAGGTGCGGCAGCGGTGTCGCCCGAAATGCTGAGCAAGACGGTGCACGAGACCTGGGTTGACTCCGGGCGCAACGAAGACAAGTTCTTTGACGTGGTGCAGAGCATGGCGGCCATGAGCGCGCAGAAGCGGGGCGTGACGCTGCCCAACACCGAGGCGGCCGGGCAGAAGATGGGGAACCTGATCAAGAGCAGCGCCCGGCGCGACCCGGACCAGTTGCTGTATGCGGTGGTCGATGCAGCGGTGCGGCAGACGGCGGGCGTGAGTTCAGCCCGGTCGCAGCCACGGCAGTAAGCTGGATGGTTCCACGGCAGGCGTCCTCGCAAGGAGGACGCCTTCTGCTTGCGCGAAGCTCGGTAGAATCAGAACGGTTTGAGCCTTCCGAACATCACTGCTGAAGATCCCGCGTCCACGGTGGAAGGCAATGCTGCTGACGTGACCGCGGCACAACTGGCTGCGCCGGGTGGATGGCGTCGCAGGCTGGGACTGGGCGGTGCGAGTAGCGTGTTCTCTGCCTCACTGCTGCTGATGGGATCGACAATCCTGGCGCAGATGTTCAGCCTGTTGCGCAACAAGCTGGTCGCGCGGTACTTCGGCGCGGGACAGGAAACGGCAGCGTACTTCGGCGGATTTCAATTGCCGGACATGATCTACTACCTGGTCATTGGAGGCGTGGCATCGACGGCGTTCGTCACGATTCTGACACGGTACCGGACGGGGTCGAGGGACGACGAGGCCGAAGGAGATCGCGCGCTTTCCGCGATCCTGAACGTGGTTTTCGTTGGGTTGCTGCTGGCCTGCACGCTGGGGTTCGTGTTCGCGCCGCAGTATGTGTCGTTCTTCTTTGATAAATTCCAGCCGCACGAAGCGGCGCTTTGCATTCACCTGACGCGCATTCTGATGTTGACGCCGCTGCTTCACTTTCTGGGTGGCGTGTTTGCGTCGCGGCTCCTGGTGCGCAAGATCTTTGTGTCGCAGGCGCTGGGAAGCGTGTTTTACAGCGGTGGGATTGTCGTTGGGCTGGTGCTGTTTCATGCACGTTACGGCATCGATTCGATGGCGATCGGCGCAGTTGGTGGAGCGCTGGTGGGGCCGCTGCTGGTCAACCTGGTGGCCGCGGTGCGCGTGGGGCTGCGCTGGTCACCGGTGTGGGATCTGAAGCATCCGGCGCTGCGGGAGTGGTTGCGCATCAGCCTGCCGCTGATGCTGGGTGCGTCGCTGACCACGGTGGACCCATGGATTCGCAACCACTTCATCAGCGGCGACGCGGCGGACATGTCGCGGCTGAACTATGCGCGGCAGATTTTCAGCGCGCCGATGAGTGCGCTGGGGCCGGCGGCGGGCATTGCGTCGCTGCCGTTTTTCGCATCGCTGTGGGTGAAGGGGGAGATCGCGGCGTTTTCCGCAGCGGTGGACAAGGCGGTGTCGCGCATGATCGCGGTGAGTCTGTTGCTGAGCGGATGGATGGTCGGTTTGGCACCGGTGCTGATCACGATTCTGCTGCGCGGCGGGTCGTTTCACCAGAGCGATGCTCTGCGCACGACCGAGTACCTGGTGCTGTATTCGCTGGGCCTGTTTTTGTGGACGAGCCAGAACCTGTACGCGCGCGCGTTTTATGCGGCCAGCGACACGCTGACGCCGATGGTGAGCGGCACGGTGGTGGTGTTGCTTTCGATTCCGCTGTACAAGCTGCTGTTTGCGATAAATGGAGCGAGCGGCTTGGTGTGGGCGGCGACAGTGGGCATGCTGCTGCACACGGGGGCGTTGGCGGTGCTGCTGCATCGCAAGCGCATGGTGAGCCTGGCGGAGCTGGAGTATCCGGAGCTGGGGCGCGCGCTGCTGGCCGCGGTGCTGAGCGGCGCGGGAACACTGTTCGCGGTAAGCCTGGTGCCGAAGCAGGCGCTGGTGAGTGCGCTGGTCGGGTCGACGGTTTGGGCGGTGGTTTGTTTGGTGGTGCTGCGGGTGACGGGGTCGAGGTTGCTGGATGTGGTGTTGCGGCGCAAGGCAGCGTAGAGCCCACCCTTCGCGCAAAGAATGCGCGAAGGATGGGGCACGCGATCGACGCCGGCTGTGTGAGGAGAGATGAGTTACTTTTTGCGGACGGAGCGGCTTGGGTTTCGCGCGTGGGATGAGGCGGACTTGCCGCTGGCCGTTGCGTTGTGGACGGATGCTGCGGTGATGGGGCACATGGGCGGGGCGATGTCCGCCGGGGACGCGGCGGCGCGGATGCGGCTGCAGATGGAGCACCAGCGGACGCTTGGCTTCCAGTACTGGCCAATGTTTGCATTGGAAACCGGTGCCCATGCGGGGTGCGCGGGCCTGCGGCCGTTTCATGAGCGCACCGATGTGATCGAGATTGGCGTGCATCTCTCGCGGGCTTTTTGGAGCGGGCGTTGCGGCGAGGAGGCCGCGCGTGCGGTGATCGCGTGGGCGTGGGCAAATACGCGGGCCGACGCGTTGGTGGCGGGGCATGGGCCACGCAACGAGCACTCGAAGGCGCTGATCGGGCGGCTTGGGTTCGTGTACACGCACCACGAGCCGTGGGGGCCGCACGGGACGTTGCATCCGTATTACCGGCTCGCGCGGCCTGCGCAGTGAGAGGGCGTGCCATCCCACGAAGCGGAGGCAACATCTGAGCGGGCAAGGAGAGTGGTCATGGTTCGGTTGGCTGGGCGGCACTTGCCGGTGGTTGCGGCGATGGCGGTGATGGTTGGAACGGGGTTGCTGTCCGCGGTGCGGTCACAGAGTGCGCCGGGTGCGTCGCCGTCTAAGCCGCTCATCCTGGAGCAGAGCGAAGTGGTGAGCCCATGCCAGAGCAACGGCATGGTGGTGCACCTGGACCCGAAGGGTGACAACTACTTATCGGTGCAAAGCGGGCCGGGCGGCAAGCCGTACGTGGAGAAAGATCGCCTGCACAGCGGGCAAGAGGTGTACGTTTGTGACGAGCGAGGTGGATGGTATGGCGTGATCTACGACCTCTCGCCCATGAGGGATTGCAAGTACGAGCGGTCGCGCAACGGTCGATTTGAATATACCGGGCCATGTAAATACGGCTGGGTGTCGAAGCGATACGTGGAGATCATTGCCGGATAGTAGGGGACGTTCGCTTTCCGAGTGCAGCCTGGTCTGGGGATGCCGTCTGCACGTGAACTCGTCGTTTGCGACTGGACACCTGATGCGTTTTGGGATTTCCTAAAAACAATCTAGACACGAGGTTGAAGTACCCGATGGTCGAAGCACCGGAACCGCCGCATCACCACGCTCACAAGACAGGACTTCCCTGGTTCGACCTGGTGGTGCCCATCGCCGTGCTGTGCATTTCGGTGGCGTCGTTGCTTACGTCGCTGCAATCGGAGAAGTCGATGCATGCACTGGTGGAGCAGAACCGGCGACTGGTGAGTGCGCAGTCGACACCGCTGCTGATGCTGGATTCCGCGAACCTGGTGGACGGGAAGCAGGCGTTGAGCATGACGCTGAGCAATGTGGGTACGGGTCCGGCAAGGATTGGCTGGTTTCGGTTGCTGGACGACCAGGGGAACAGCTACTCGAAGAATTTCTATGAACGGGTGCGGCAGGTTGATCCGACGGCCACGTTTACGTCGCAACAGATTGGCGGAACGCTGATGCGCAGCGGTGAGGGGCGCTCTGTGTTCAATTGGCCGAAGCCGGCGGATGGATCGCCGGCGCTCGCAAGTTGGGCGAAGCTGGAGACGGATCGCTTCTATCTGCACGGGAGCGCGTGTTACTGCTCGATGTTCAACGAGTGCAGGATCACCGACTTTGGAGATGACCAGCCTCGTGCGGTGGACTCGTGCGACAAGGCTGGCGGCGCGAAGCAGAAGTAGCGTGTGAGGAGAAGCAGGGCTGGGCTATGGCGCGGGGAACCCACCTTCGCTTCGCGAAGGTGGAGCACAGGACTTTGTGATGATACAGGTGAACCCACCTTAGCTTCGCGAAGGTGAGGCACGGGTTCGTGGCTACTTCGCGTCTTCGTACTCTTCGTGCCAGGCCATCTGGATGCCTTCGAGCTGGCCTTCAGTGGATTTGGCGGGGTCGCCGGTGAAGCCGGGCAGCGCGGTCACGTACTTGTGCAGGTCGGTGAAGCGGACGGTGAGGGGGTCCAGGTCGGGATACTTTTCCTGGAGCTGAATGCCGATCTCTTCGAAGTCGGTCCATGTGATTTCGCGGGGCATGCTTGGTCCTTTCGCTGGGAGCATGACATCTGTGCTGCGCCCAAATACAGGTTTCTCCACTGCGCACACGCAAAAAGTGCGTGTGCTCCGGTCGAAATGACAAATCGGTGTTGCACTCATTACTTTTCGGCGGTGATGGCGGCGGGCTTGCCTTCCTGGACGTAGTTGCGGTTCCAGGCGGGAATTTCGACGAGGTAGGTGCCGGGCTTTTCGATGACGGCCTGACAGCCGAGGCGCGAGTTGGTCTGCGGGCCGGCGGCCAGGTCGACGCGGTCGAGTTCGTCATCTTCGGGGTCCGAAAGGCCGGGCTCGCCCTGCTTTACGTACACGTGGCAGGTGGTGCAGGCGCAGACGCCGCCGCAGGCGTGGTCGAGAAAGATACCGTAGTTTTCGGCAACGTCGAGGAAGCTCATGGGGCGGCCGTGGCCGTCGTAGGGCAGGGTGCCGAACCGGAACTCGACGGTTTTGTTTTCCGGCTGGAAGGTGACGCGGACTATGTTGTCCGCGGGTGGTTTGGACAGGTCGACCGGCGGCAGTTCGGTGGGGTGCTCGCTCATAGCAGTTTCGATTCTAGTGGAGCGGTAGCGAGTCGGTCTGTGCTATGCGAAGTGGTCACGGAAACGCCGCTGCGCTCCCGCGCAAAGAACAGGTGAAAGACGGTTCCACTGCGGCCGGGCCGCATGCTGCTGCGAACGCGAATGGTGCCGCCGTTCTTTTCCAGGAGCTCCTGGGTAATCCAAAGGCCAAGGCCGGTGCCGCCGATGCCTTTGGTGGAGAAGAACGGTTCAAAGATGCGGGACAGGGTTTCGGCGCTCATGCCGGAACCCGTGTCGGCAAGGGTGAGGCGAAGACCGCCGGTACCCGTGCGCGGGTGCACAATGCGCCGGCTGCGCAGGCGAAGGCGGCCGCCGGTGCGCATGGCGTCGAAGGCATTGCCGACAAGATTGGCGACGATCTGGCGCAGCTCGCCTTCAAAACAAAACAGCGGGGTTGAATCGCAGAAGTCGATCTGTGTGGTGATGCCCGCGTTCAGCAGGCGGGCACGGTACAGCACCAGCGTGGAGTCGAACAGGTTCCGCACATCGAGATCGGAGCGTGAGGTGCTTTGCCGATGAAAGCGCAGGGTGTGCGTGGCGATCTGGGAAACGCGCGCGATCTCATCCTGGGCGATGTTGATGTAGCTCTTCATTGCCGGATCGGTCGCCATGCCGTCCAGGATGTAGAGCAGGTTTGTGATGGACTCGAGCGGGTTGTTGATCTCGTGCGCGATGGAGCTTGCAAGGCGGCCCACGGAAGCGAGCTTTTCGTTCTGGAGCAACGCTTTTTCGGTCAGCTTGCGAGCCGTGACATCGCGAATGATGGCGGAAAAGGCGACAAGGGTCCCGGGTGCTTCCATGTGCGGCGTGAGGCTGATGGAGAGATGGATTTCCCTGCCTGACTTGGTGTGGCCGACGGTGTCGCGCAGGATGTCCTCGCCACGCCGCAGCAAGGTGAGCGCCTCAGGAATCTCGTGCTGCCGGTCCGGAGGAAAGATCACTGCGGACAGGGCTCGATTCGTCACCTCGGCGTGGCTGTAGCCGAACATCTGTTCCGCGCCGATGTTCCAGCCTTGGATGATGCCGTCCGGGCTGAGGGCAACGATCGCGTCGGAGCTGTGCTGCACCACTTCGGCCATACGCTCGGCGCGATTGCGGGCGCGCAAAAGTTCCGCTTCGTAGGTGCGGCGCTCGGAGGCCTCGAAGAGTGTGAGCCGGATCGCGACGGGAATGCCGTCGAGATTTTTCTGCAAGTTTGCGCTGACAAGGACCGGGATGCGTTCGCGCCCCGGCTGCAAGAGGTCGAAGGCAACTTCCTTGACGGCGCCGCGCAGACGAACAACGGGCGAGAACTGCGTTTCGTAGTAGATTGCTCCGGCGCGTGACAGAAGTTGTTGCCAGCGGGGCGCGTCGCCCGAGCCGAGAGCGACGCCGGTGAGCTGCTGAAAAATAGAGTTGGCGCGCAGAATCGTGCCGTCCATGGCCAGCACCGCGCAGCCGCACGGAGCATTCTGGAAGAAATCATCCGGAGCGGCAACGTCTGCGGCGAGCGTCATTGCAAAAACTTCAGGATGGCTTCGGTGACCTCGCCTGGAGCGCTCAGGTGCGGGCAGTGCCCGGATGCGTTCATCAGCACAAGTTGGCTGTCGGAGATGGCCCGGTGAACGTGCCGTCCAACGGCAACGGGAGCGATGGCGTCCTGATCGCATTGCAAAATGAGGGTGCGGGTGGTTATGTGCTGCAGGTCGGCCCGATTGTCTGACAGAAATGTGACGCGGGCGAAATGCTGCGCGAACATGGGATTGGTTCGGCAAAAGCTGTCCTCGAGCTCGCCTGCCAGCTCGGGACGATCCGTGTTGCCCATGATGACGGGAGCCATCATGGCTGACCAGCCGAGATGATTGCTATCGAGTAGTTGCAGCAGATCTTCAATGTCAGCACGGTCGAAGCCGCCCTTGTACTCGGCATCATTGATGTAGCACGGTGACGGGCCGATCATGACCAGGTTCTCGAACAGGTCAGGCCGTTGGATGGAGGCGAGCGCGCCCACCATGGAACTGACCGAATGCCCGATAAAGGTAATCCGTTCCAGCTGCAGGCTGTCGATGATATCGAGCACATCCTGTGCGTAGCCGCGGAGTGTGCTGTAGCGTGTGCGGTTGAAGGCAGCAGGATCAGACAGGCCAGAGCCGACATAGTCGAAGAGAACCAGCTTATGCTGTGCCGCAAAGGCAGGAGTCACGTGGCGCCACATGTTCTGGTCGCAGCCGTAGCCGTGGGCGAACATGAGCGTGCGGGGCCCGCTGCCGAGAATCTTGACGTTGTTTCGTTGCACCACATCCATCGCGCGCCTCGTTTCCCTCGGTTCAGGATACCTTTGGCGCGTCCGGTACTGATCTTCGAATAGGAAAATGCACTCCGACGGCGATGACGGCGGCATGCCTTTGCTTGAGCGAAATACCGCATGGCTGTTCGGCCGCGACGCAGGTTCATGCGCGATGGTATGGTGGCGGTCGGAGTCGGCGGGGCCGTGAGCGCGTGGCCGACCAGTGAGGTTTCCATGGCGGAATTTGTGTTGGCGCTGGACCAGGGGACGACGAGCTCGCGGGCGATCCTGTTTGACCGGGCGGGGGCGGTGCGCGGGGCGGCGCAGCACGAGTTTCGGCAGATCTTTCCGGAAGGCACGCAGGGCTGGGTGGAGCACGATCCGTTCGACATTCTGACGTCGCAGCTGAGCGCGGCGGTGGAGGTGCTGGGGCGGACGGGCATTCGGCCGCGCGATGTGGCGGCGCTGGGCATTACGAATCAGCGCGAGACGGCGGTGGTGTGGGAGCGCGCGACCGGGAGGCCGGTGTATCACGCGATCGTGTGGCAGGACCGTCGGACGGCGGCGATGTGCGAGCAGTTGACCCGCGATGGTGCGGAGGATGAGGTGCGGCGGCGCAGCGGGCTGCGGCTGGACCCGTATTTTAGCGGGACGAAGGTCGCGTGGATCCTAGACAACGTGGCGGGCGCGCGCGAGAAGGCGGAGCGTGGCGAGCTTGCTTTCGGAACGATTGATAGCTGGCTGGTGTGGAACCTGACCAGCGGCAAGCGGCATGTGACGGACCGCACGAATGCGTCGCGCACGCTGCTGTACAACATCGTGGAAGACCGCTGGGACGACGAGCTGCTGCGGTTGCTGCGCGTGCCGCGGTCGATGATGCCGGAGGTGGTCTGGTCGAGCGAGGCTCTGGGTCCGGTGTCGACGACGCTT
Organism: Terriglobus sp.; assembly: GCF_965201105.1. Taxonomy (GTDB): domain Bacteria; phylum Acidobacteriota; class Terriglobia; order Terriglobales; family Acidobacteriaceae; genus Terriglobus. The sequence continues at coordinate 3,336,868 of NZ_OZ241741.1, read as the reverse complement.
GGGCTGGAGGGTATCGAGATCGCCGGCATTGCGGGCGATCAGCAGAGTGCGCTCTTCGGCCAAATGTGTACACGGCCGGGCGATGCGAAGAACACGTATGGCACGGGATGCTTTCTGCTGCAGCACATTGGCGACACGTTCCGATTGAGTGAGCAGCGATTGCTGACCACGCTGACCTGTTCGCTGGAGCGCAGGCCGGAGTACGCGCTGGAAGGGTCGGTGTTTATCGGTGGCGCGGTGGTGCAGTGGCTGCGCGATGGACTGGGTCTGATTCTGAAGAGCAGCGATGTGGAGGCGCTTGCGCGAAGCGTGCCGGACAATGGCGGCGTGGTTTTTGTGCCGGCGTTTACGGGACTGGGCGCGCCGCACTGGGATCCGTACGCGACCGGCACGCTGCTGGGGCTGGGGCGTGGGACGACGGCGGGGCACATTGCGCGGGCGGCGTTGGAGAGCATCGCGCTGCAGGTGGCCGACGTGCTGCGGGCCATGGACGCGGACACGCCCACACCGCTGAAGGAACTGCGTGTGGACGGCGGCGCGACGGCGAACGACACGCTGATGCAGTTTCAGGCGGACCTGCTGGGCGTCCCGGTGGTGCGGCCGGCGTGCCTGGAGACGACGGCGATGGGGGCGGCGTACCTGGCGGGGATTGCGACCGGGTTCTGGGGTGGGCTGGAGTCGATTCAGCGGGAGCAGGCGCAGGGTACTCGGTTCGAGCCGCGCGATGGGCAGAATACGGAGGCGCTGTATGGGCGGTGGCAGAGGGCCGTGGAGCGGGCGAAGGGCTGGAACCTGCCGGCGTGATTGACGCCGGACGCGCCGATGAGGATGCTGAGAAGAGGAGGGCCGCCAATGGGAACACAGACGAAAGCGCGTGTCTTTGAGGATGAACTGGGTCAGGCAGTGCAGCTTCCTGAAGGGTTCCGCTTTGCTACGAGTGAGGTTTATCTCAAGCATGATCCTGAAAAAGGAACTCTCACGTTTTCGGAAAAGCCGCTTCCGGTCGCAGATGTAGAGGAGATGGCCGAGTTGTTCGCACGAATCAATGCTTCGGGCGGTTTTGAGTTCGATCTGGATCGGGACCAGGCACCTCACGCAGAACGCGAAGAGCTTTGAGCGCCGCGGTGCTCTATTTGCTGGACACGAATATGGCCGCTTACATCGTAAGTGGGCGTTCCCAGGCTGCTCAGCAGGCGTACCTTGATGCTGGGTTGAGATCGCGCATCGCGATCTCGGCGGTCACTGAAGGCGAAATTCGCTTCGGGCTTGCGAAACGGCCAGAGGCATTCCGCACGCGTCTCTTCACGGAGCAATTCCTTGGTAAAGTGCACTCGCTGCCATGGGATTCGCCGGTTGCGCAGACATATGGGACGCTTCGAGCTAGCCTGACGGCAGTGGGGCAGACGCTTAGCCCTCTCGACTTGATGATTGCAGCACACGCGCTGGCGCTTAGTGCGACCTTGGTCACCCACGATCAAGCATTCCATAGGCTTGCGCCCATGTTGTCTGTGGTTGACTGGGCCAGCGACTTGTAACGTCAGGAGAGATCCGATGAATCGCGACAAAATGCTGGAAGCGGTGCGGGCGCGGGGTGCCGAGCCGTGGGATGTGGTGGTGATTGGGGGCGGCGCGACCGGTGCCGGCGTCGCGGTAGATGCGGCTACGCGCGGGTATGTGACGCTGCTGGTCGAGCGTGAGGACTTCGGCAAGGGGACTTCGTCGCGGTCGACCAAGCTGGTGCACGGCGGCGTGCGCTACCTGGAGCAGGGCAATGTGTCGCTCGTAATGGAGGCGCTGAAGGAGCGCGGACTCTTGCGGCAGAACGCGCCGCACCTGGTGCATGACCTGGAGTTCGTGGTACCGAACTACTCCTGGTGGGAGGCACCGTTCTATGGCATTGGCATGAAGATTTATGACCTCTTGGCGGTGAAATACTCGTTTGGCCGATCGAAGATTCTGAGCCGCGAGGAGACGCTGAAGCGGCTGCCGACGATTGAGCAGGAAGGCTTGCGCGGCGGCGTGGTGTATCACGATGGGCAGTTCGACGACACGCGTTTGCTGACGCACCTCCTGATGACCGCGGCGGATCACGGTGCGACGGTGTTGAACTATTGCGCGGCAGTTGGGCTGGAGCGCGATAGCGATGGCTTTGTGAATGGGGTTGCGCTGGAGGATCGCGAGACGGGCGAGTGCTTTACAGTGCAGGCAAAATGCGTGGTGAATGCGACGGGTATCTTCACGGACGAGGTACGGCGCATGGCGGAGCCCGGCGCGGAGGCGATGGTGTCGCCGTCGCAGGGCATTCATCTGGTGCTGGAGAAGAGCTTTCTGCGCGGCAACAACGCGATCATGGTGCCGCGTACCAGCGACGGGCGTGTGATGTTCGCGATTCCGTGGCACGGGCACACGGTGGTGGGCACGACCGACACGCCGATCGAAGCGCCGAGCTATGAACCGAAGCCGCTGGAAGAGGAGATCGAATTTGTGCTGGGCACGGCGGCGGAGTACCTGAGCCGCAAGCCTTCGCGCGAAGATGTGCTTTCGATTTATGTTGGCATCCGGCCGCTGGTGAAGGCGGCGGGCAGCGATGCATCGAAGACGAGCGCGCTGTCGCGCGATCACACGATTCACATCGACGGCAGTGGGCTGCTGACCATCGTGGGCGGCAAGTGGACGACGTATCGCCACATGGCCGAGGACACGGTGAACCATGCGGCGACGCTGGGCAAGCTGCCGGATGTGGCCTGCAAAACGGCGGAGCTGAAAATTCACGGCTGGCGCGAGGGTGTGCCGGAAGAGGACGATCTGAGCGTGTACGGCGCGGACGCGGATGCGATTCGTGCGCTGGCCGGGATATCGCCGGCATTGGCGGAGCGGTTGCATCCGGCGCTGCCGTATCTGGCGGCGGAGATTGTGTGGGCGGCGCGTGAGGAGATGAGCCGGACGGTGGACGATGCGTTGTCGCGGCGGACGCGGGCGCTGCTGCTGAATGCGCGAGCCGCGATGGAGATTGCGCCGAAGGTAGCGGCACTGCTGGCCCGCGAGACGGGACGCGACGAGGTGTGGCAGCGCGAACAGGTGGCGGCATTTACGACGCTTGCCAAGCAGTACCTGCCCCGAGCCTGAAGGCATCGGCGATGCAATAGCTTGCTTAGATGGAGAGCTGGCGTGTCCAAAATTCACATGTGTGCAAGCGCTTCCACGAAGACATGCAAGAATGCTTTTGCATGTGCGGCTGTGAGCGCGCGGCGCTTGGGAGGGGGGGTTGAGCAGACTCGACGGCAAGGTTGCGGTCGTTACAGGTGCGTCGAAGGGAATCGGCGCTAGCATCGCGGAGGCGCTTGGCAAGAACGGCGCAAAGGTGGTCGTTAACTACGCGACTTCGCAGGATGCGGCGGACGCTGTGGTGCGACGCATTGTGCAAGCAGGTGGCAGGGCCGTTGCGGTGGGTGCTGACCTGTCAAGGCCGGAGCAGGTAGGGCTGCTGATCGAGGGAGCGAAGGCGGCATTCGGCGAGCGGATCGATGTGCTGGTGAACAACGCGGGAACGTACGAGTTCCGGCCGATCGAACAGGTGACGCCGGAGCACTTCTACAAGCACTTCAACCTGAATGTACTGGGCATGCTGTTGACGATTCGGGCGTCCCTGCCGTTGTTTCCAGAGGCGGGCGGGTCGATCATCAACATCGGATCGATGCTGGGCAAGCATGCATCTGCGAATGCGTCGGTCCACTCCGCCAGCAAGGGGGCGGTGGACTCGCTGACGGTGGCGCTCAGCAAGGAGCTTGGGCCGCGTGGCATTCGCGTCAACAGTGTGAATCCAGGACCGATTGCAACGGAGGGCGCGGCCGGCTTTGAGGCGTTCTTTGCGGAAATGAAGGCGAAGACACCGCTGGGGCGTGTGGGTGAACCGCGGGACATCGCCGCCGTGGTGGCGTTCTTTGCGTCGGACGATTCGGCGTGGATCAGCGGGGAAAACGTGCTGGTGGGTGGCGGCGTGCGTTAAGCGAATGACGCGGCACCTGCAAAGTACCACGGTGATGCTGCAACGGGCTGCCTGGATTCATGCCAAGCTGCTGCGTCTTGTGAATATGACGTTCAAAAGAATGTTTGAATCGGCAGCGCAGCGCCCTCCATCTGTTTGACTGGGCACTGAGAGTGGCTGATTGTTTCGCCGCCTGCCCGGGAATGGTGAGCAGATGGGCAAGTTGGATGGAAAAGTTGCGATCGTAACGGGAGCGTCCAAGGGGATTGGCGCAAGCATTGCCGAAGAGTTAGGCAAGGAAGGCGCGAGCGTAGTGGTGAACTACGCTTCGTCGAAGCAAGGCGCGGACAACGTCGTGAAGCGCATTACGGATGCGGGCGGCAAGGCTGTCGCGGTCGGCGCAGACCTGTCGAAGCCGGACGAGGTCGCGAAGCTGATCGAGGGCGCGAAGCAGGCGTTTGGCGGCAAGGTGGACGTGCTGGTGAACAATGCCGGCGTGTACGCGTTTCAGCCGCTGGAAGCGGTTACGCCTGAGGGATACCACAAGATTTTCGACCTGAACGTGCTTGGGCTATTGCTGACGACGCAGGCGGTGGTGCCGCTGTTTCCTGAGACGGGTGGATCGATCATCAACATCGGTTCGCTGGTCGGCAGAAACGCATCGGCGAACGCCGTGGTCTACTCAGCGACCAAGGGCGCGGTGGATTCCATTTCGGTGGCGCTGAGCAAGGAACTTGGGGCGAAGAAAATCCGCGTGAATAGCGTGAACCCCGGACCGGTGACGACCGAGGGCACCGCTGGCTTTGAAGAGTTCTTCGAGTCATTCAAATCGCAGACACCGCTGGGTCGCATCGGCGTGCCAAGTGACATCGGTCGCGCCGTAACGTTCTTCGCATCGGACGATTCGGCCTGGATCACGGGCGAAGCCGTGGTGGTGGCAGGCGGCCTGCGCTAACGGCTTTCTTCCAAAACGACGCGCCGGATCTTGCTCCGGCGCGTTACAGTTTTGGGCATGCAATTCTTTGCCTTACGCGTTGCTGCCGGTGCCGTCTTATTGTCTGCGTTGTTTTGTGTTGACGTTGCCGCGCAAGCCGCGGTGCGCGAGGTTGCGACGCGGAAGCAGTGGTACCTGGACGCGGGCCGCATGACGTATGCGGTCGGCGTGAATGACCAGAGCACGCTGCAGTCGCTGTACTGGGGGCCGAAGTTGCCCTCCGGTGCGGCGCTGCCCGCGGCGAAGATGCATGAGGAGCGGGCGTCGATCGATCCTGCAATTGCGACGACGCCGCTGGAGTACCCGGCGTGGGGCGAAGGTCTGTTCACCGAGGCCGCGCTGAAGGCAGATTCTGCGAATGGCGATCGCACGCTGATTCTGAAGTACGAGTCGGCGAAGACGTCGGCTGACGGGCTTGAGATTGTGCTGCGGGACACGGCGCAACCGGTGCGGGTGCACCTGTATTACAAGGCATTTACGGAAGGCGTGATTGCGCGCTGGTCGCGGATTGAGAATGCTGGGAAGACGCCGGTGGCGGTGGAGCAGGCAGCGAGTGCCACGTGGACGCTGCCGCCGTACCCGGAAACGGAGAAGTCGGCGTACAGCATGCGCTGGCTCACCGGCATGTGGGCCGGCGAGTGGCAGTTGCACCAGGAGCGCGTGCAGGCAGGGGAACGTGTGCTGGAGAGCCGCAAGGGCTCGACGTCGCATCGCGCGAACCCGTGGTTTGCGTTCGGCCGGACGGATGAGACAACGGAGAATGCCGGGCCAGTGTGGTTCGGCGAGCTGGGTTACAGCGGGTCGTGGCGCATCACCGTGGATGACACGAGCCTGCAAATGGTCAAGGTGACGGGCGGCTATAACCCGTTCGACTTTCGTTACACGCTGCAGGCAGGCGAGTCGCTGGAGACGCCGAAGTTTTACGCGGGCTATACCGATGGCGGGCAGGGCGAGGCGTCGCGTGTGCTGCACCGGTTTCAGACGGATGAGATTCTGCCGCTGCGGCCTGCCGCGGGGCAGCCACCTGCGCCACGCAAGATCATCTTCAACAGCTGGGAAGCGACGGAGATGACCTTTACCGATCAGACGCAGATGGCTCTGGCGGACAAGGCAGGCAAGTTGGGCGTGGAGCGGTTTGTGGTGGACGATGGATGGTTCGGTCAGCGCAACGACGATCATCGCGGGCTGGGCGACTGGACGGTGAACCCGCAGAAGTTTCCGAACGGGTTGAAGCCGCTGATCGACCGCGTGCACGCCGCTGGCATGGACTTCGGCATCTGGGTTGAGCCGGAAATGGTGAACCCGAACAGCGCACTGTACCGCGCGCACCCCGAGTGGGCGATGCAGTTGCCGGACCGCCAGCACACGGAAGCGCGCAACCAGCTGATGCTGAACCTGGCGCGCAACGATGTGAAGGAGTGGATGTTTGCGTGGCTCGATAAGCTGGTCAGCGAGAACGACATCGCCTACCTGAAGTGGGATTACAACCGCAACTGGAGCGAGCCGGGTTGGGAAAAGGCTCCGGGGTCAAGCGCGGCGCAACGCAATCCGGATGCGGAAAAGGCGATCTATGTGCAGTACGTGCGCAACCTGTATGAGGTGCTGGACCGGCTGCGGGCAAAGCACCCGAAGCTGGAGATCGAGTCGTGCTCGGCGGGCGGCGGGCGCGTGGACCTGGGCATCCTGGAGCGAACGGATGAGGTGTGGACCAGCGACAACACCGATGCGCTGGACCGGCTCGACATTCAGTACGGGTTTACAGAGGCCTACACGCCGCAGGTGATGGTGGCGTGGACGACGGACGTGCCGAACTTCGATCGGCGATCAACACCGCTGCAGTACCGGTTCCTGGTGGCAATGCAGGGGGCGCTTGGCATTGGCAATAACCTGAACAAGTTCAGCGACGCGGATACGGCACTGGCGACGAAGCTGCTGGCGTTCTACAAGGGCATTCGGACGACAGTGCAGCAGGGCGGGCTATACCGCCTGGCGCCGCCGACGGACCGCGATGCGACGCAGGTGGAGTATGTGTCGCGCGATGGGTCGCAGGCGGTGCTGCTGGCGTATCTGCACTCGGAGCGGCTGGGTGTGGCGTATCCGCCGGTGCGACTGCAGGGGCTGGATCCGAATGCGATGTATCGCGTGCGGGCGCTGGATGCGGCGAAGTATCACGGCGAAGCGACCGTGAGCGGCGCGGTGCTGATGGGTGCGGGCGTGCCGTTGGCGATGCACGGGGACTATGACTCGACGGCCGTGGTGCTGGAGCGGGTGCGGTAGTTATAGCGCTTGGCTGAGAGCATCGCCGCTGCGAGCAAGATGCAGGTTTCTCCACTCCGCAGGACGGTGAAGCTGTCCTGCGGAGTGGAGAAATGACAAGTTGTTCCTGGTGTGCAATGCGTGGGTGAGGGTTCTATCAGGGCGCATCACTCGGCCGTCAAAGCGTATGACTCGGACGTCAGGGCGCACTACTCGGCGGCGGCGACAGCGGCGACGATGCGGTCCATTGCCTTCTGGTCTTCGTTGTTCAGTGGTGTGTGGGTGCTGACCATAATGCTGAAAACGACGGTCTGTCCACTGGCGCAATCGAGATAGCCGCTCAGGGCGCGAGCTTCGCCGAGGGTGCCGGTTTTGGCGAAGATGTGGCCTTTCAAAGGAGTGTCGGGAAAGCGGGAACGAAGCGAGCCGTCGACGCCGCCGATGGGGAGGGAAGCCTTCCATTGCGCGCCCCAGGGCTGCGTAGTGGCGTAGCGCAGAAGCTGCGTGATGGCGCGCGGCGTGACGATGTCGTGGCCGGAGAGGCCGGAGCCGTCGTAGAAAACAAAGTCCTGCGGATCGATGACGGCCTTGCTGGTCAGGAACGTGCGAACGACCCGTGCGCCACCGACCGTGGTTCCGCCCACGCCGTAGGCGAAGCCGAGTTGGCGCAGCAGCAGTTCCGCATGCTGATTCTGCGAGGTCTTGTTGGTGACGGCTATGTCGTCCACCCAGGGCGTGGAAGTATGTTCCGCGATGATGCGAGAATCACAGCCCGCGCCGCAATCCTGGCACGAGGCGCGGTTCAGCTTTAGAACGATGCTTCGCGTTCCAGAGGGCGCAAGTGGCTCGACGGGCTGCATGGAGGTTTTGGTGAAAGACGGTTCGTAATAGCCGGTCAGGTGTTTGGCATGGGCTTGACCGAGCACGGTGATGCCACGACTCGTGAGTGCTGCTTGCAGGGCGAGTGCGGCGTACTCTGCCGGGTCGGCGATGCTCATGTCCTGCACGTAGGGCTTGGCGTCGGCGGCGATGGTGCCGTAGACGTGAACGGTTCGCTCTCCGATGGTGCGCTGTATGTCTAGGTGCGTCTCACTGCCCTTTGCGCCTGTGGTGGCTTGCATATCTACGTTGTAGTAGGGCAGCGCAGGCGCGAACGCCGATTGTGCAGGCGATGCAGAGTTTGACGCGGGATGGCTGCTCGGAGTGACGGTGAGCGTAACGGCGTTGTCGGCGATCATGAGTGCGTTGATGGGCGCGCCGTAATACCAGGGTGTGTCGTCAATCTCCCAGTCGGCAGGGTATGGGTCCCAAGGAAAGAGCGAGTCATCGCCGATAATGTCGCCGGTGATTTGGGTGATTCCGGCGGCCTTGACCTTGTCGGCAAGTTCGTCGATGTAGCGCAGTTCGTCGCGTGGAGGTTCGATCTGGCCGGCGATGCGGGGCTGGTAGGGAACGGGTCTGCCGGAAAGGTTTGCGTCACCAACCCCGCGCAGGGTGAGGTCGCCTTCGAACACGCCATTCGGCCGAAAGTAGCCGGTCGCGATCACGTCGGTCCGCAGCCGCTCCTGCATCGGCAGCAGAGCCATGGCGGCTGCGGAGGTGAAGAGCTTGGTGTTGCTGGCGGGCTGGAAGAACTGGCCGTCGTTCAGCGAGGCGATCGGCGCGCCGCTGAGCGTGGTGACGGAGATGCCCCAGTGGGCGCGTGCGACGGCGGGTTCGTGGGTGATGGCTTCGATCTGCTGTTGCAGGGTGGTGTTTGCGGGAGTGGCTGGGTGTTGGTTGGCGAGCGGCGCGGCTGTCTGGCCCATGCTCGCCGCAGTGAGTGTAGTAAGGCAGAGCAGGGCCGCAGCGGTACGGAGCATGCGCGCAGTCTAGCAGCGCGTTCAGCGGGGCGGGTGCACTTGTTGTGGTGCAACGGCATCCTATTGGCAAGAGAGTAAACGGATGCCGAAGACAGTTGCGAAAAAGGTGGCGGCGCGGAAGCCGGTAAAGCGTTCGGTTGCGGTGAAGAAGACGGCTGCGAAAGGACGGTCTTCGCGGCTGCCGGTAACCACGCCCGCGGTCGAGCAGCCGGTGGATGCGCAAGGGCTGGCGCATGGGTTGAATGTCTTGCTGCACACGATGCAGACGGTGCAGCAGTCTGAGGAAAAGCTCTGCTCGCTGATGCACGCGCTGCGCGGCGGGCGAGCCACGGGCGCGATGGTACGGGAATTGCGCGAGGTGCTGGACCAGTTGCCGGCGCAGGACTACCTGTACGAGGTCGATGCGTTGCGGGATGCGGTCGCGGCTTAAGGCGGCGCGCGCGCCGTTGTGAATAAGCGTCCGGTTCCATAGGACGGCACCGCTCATGAGAGAGTGATGTTGTGAAGGTGCTTGGCGTTCTGCTGGTGCTTGTTGTGCTGCTTGCGGGTGCGGCAGCGGCGCTGGTGTACGTGCCGGTTGTGCCGTCGCAGGAAACATTTGTGGAACTGCCGTCCGGCACGTCCACGAAGACGATGGCCGTGGCGCTGGAGCAGCACGGGGTGATTCGCTCGCGTTATGCGTTTCTGCTGTTGCGCGCATGGAAGCATGGACGGTTGAAGGCGGGTGAGTACCGCTTTGTGGATCGCGCCAGCGCGGCGGAGGTGTACGACCGCATCGCGCGTGGTGATGTGTACACCCGCGCGCTGGTCGTTCCCGAGGGCTACAACCTGTTCGACATCGCGCGTGCGGTGGAGGCGGCTGGTCTGGGCTCAGGCGCTGATTTTCTGAGTGCCGCCAGGCAGAACAAGCAACTGATTGCGCCGTGGTCGCCCCATGCGGCCTCGCTGGAAGGGTATCTTTTTCCGGACACGTACCTGTTCGGCCACAACACCACGCCGGTGCAGATGCTGCAGGTGATGGTGCGCCGCTTCAATCAACAAGCGGCGAAGCTGGGGCTGCAGCCGTCCCGGCCTGAGACCGTGAACTGCGACGGCCCCTGTCGGCCACCGGTCGACGTGGTCACGCTGGCTTCACTGGTGGAAAAGGAGGTGCACTTCGACAACGAGCGCACCATGGCGGCGGGCGTTTTTGTGAACCGGCTGAGGCGTGACATGCCGCTGCAGACCGATCCCACGGTGATTTACGCGGCGATGCTGGCCGGGCGATGGCGCGGCACAATTTATCGCAGTGATTTACAGTTCGATTCGCCGTACAACACATACGTGCACAGGGGGATGCCCCCTGGGCCGATCTGCTCGCCGGGTGCCGCGGCGCTGCGCGCAGCCATGCACCCAGCCACCACGGAAAACTTGTATTTCGTCGCCGACCGCACGGGGCACACGCAGTTTTCACAAAGCCTGGCTGAGCATGCGCAGCAGGTGCAGAGCTACCGGCAGGGCACAGCGGCACAGCCTTAGCGTAATCGCTAAGGGGTCTTCCAGGATTCGGGTGTTTTCTTTCGGCATCGCGGGCGCTTCCGCGACCATCCAATCCCCCGGTTGCGGACTTCGCGACGATATACTTGAACTTTGCCCTATCTGTCTCGAATTCGATCGGGAGCGGTGCTGTGTTCCGCCCTGTTGCTGCCGCTTGCGGGCTGCTTTCGCAGCACCCGCGCCGTGATGCAGACGCATGCGCCCAGCACGATCCTGGATGCTACGCTCACCGACCTGCTGAAGCAGACGGATCAGCGGTATAGCCAGATTCAGACGATGAACGCGTCGATCGATATTGCCGTGTCCACGGGCGGCGGTAAAGAGGGCAAGGTCGTCGACTACAGCGCGTTTCCTGGTTACCTGCTGCTGCGCAAGCCGGGCGATCTGCGCGTGCTGCTGTTTACGCCGGTGGGTCACGTGCAGGCCGTGGACATGGTCACCGATGGAACGACGTTTACGATGCATATTCCGCCGCGGAACCGGGCGATCACGGGAACGAATGCCGTTTTTACGCCTTCGGCAAACCCGCTCGAAAATCTTCGGCCCGCTGTGTTTTTCGATTCGTTGCTGATTCGTGGCGCCGAGGGGGAGGATCTGGTCTCGGAGACGTCTGACGAGCGCATCTATCAGCCCGACCCGACGCAGAAAGCCGTGTTCGACGTGCCGGAGTACGACTTGGGCATCTACCACCAGGTGAGCGGTTCGCGGGAGCTAAAGTCCCGGCGCGTCATCCATATCAGCCGCGCCACCCTGATGCCTTATCAGCAGGACATTTACGATGAAAAGGGCCAGAAGGTCACCATCGCCAGCTATGAGGCTTACCAGAAATTCGGGGATGTGCTCTTTCCGTCCGAGATCACGATTCAGCGGCCGCTTGATCAGCTGCGGATGAAGCTGACGATCAAAAAGCTGAGTACGAACCAAACGTTGGAAGACGACCAGTTCCAGTTGAAGTTGCCGGCGAACACACAGATTCAGAAGCTGCCGTAACAATCAGCAAGGCGTAACGTATACGCGAAGAGGGCTAACGTCATCGCTCACTTCTCTGCTTCTGGAGTGGTCTGGAGACCCACAACGCTGCAGCAGGGCGGGGTGAGACAACACCGAATCTGCTCAGGAAATGGCGGTATCTGCCTGCGTGACGACGGCAATTAGATCGTCCGTCTGGCGTGTGCGCCACATAGCCCAGCCGAGCGTGACCGCCGCGCTGGCCAGCAGAATTGTCCCCGTGCCCGCCGCGCCGATGCTGACCTGGCGCCAACGCGAGACCAGCCCCAAGGCGAGTGCATTCCAGGTGACGAGCAGCGTTGCTGTAACCGTGTGCAGAGGTGCGCGCAGCGCGCCGGCGATGGGGTACAGGTACAAGCCGATGATGATACCCGCGGCGGTTGGAATGTACTCCGGCAGATGCACTAGCATCAGCACGGCAAAGGCGGTGGCGACGGCGACCCATTCCAGAATGTTGACGGCGACCACGATGCGGCGAATGCGGGCGTTCTGTTCGGGCGAGATAGCTTGCGCGGGCAGGCGCGATGCCCGGCGCAGCAAAGCCAGGCACAGGATCAGCGCGCTTGCACCCAGCATGCTGCACAGCGTAAGCGTGCGTGGGGTCAGGTGCCCGGTGCAGGCCAGCGCCGTTACCAGCCACACGATACCGACTGCCGCGAAGATCAGGCCCATGCGGGCGCGCCACATGGTCATCTGGCGGGTCGCAACGCGCGGAATGGCCGGGCCGGGCATAGCGAAACTGTAGCACCGGGCATGGGCACGCTGGTTCGGTGCGGACGCAGCGAGGGCGAATTCTCAATGGCCCAAGCACTACGCGCGACATTAGGCTCGCGGCTCCTCTGCTACCAATCGGTGAGCGTGCCGTCGAGCTTGCGCGCGATGGGCAGATAGGCGCGCTGGTAGGGGTGTTTGGCTGCGAGGATTTCGTCGAGGTCAACGCCGAGACCGGGCGCATCGCCCGGGTGCATGTAGCCCGCCTCGAATTTGTAGCCGTGCGGGAAGACCTGATCTGTCAGCGGGGTGTGGTGCATGTGCTCCTGGATGCCGAAATTGTGGATCGCAAGGCCGAAGTGCAGCGCGGCTGCCATGGTGATGGGCGACAGATCGGTGGCGCCGTGAAAGCCGGTGCGCACCTGGTAAACGGCGGCGAAATCCGCTGCTTTCTTGAGTGCGGTGATGCCCCCGCCGTGCACGATCGTCATGCGGATGTAGTCGATCCACTGGTTGCGGATCAGGTCGTGCGCGTCCCAGAACGAGTTGAAAACCTCGCCGGTGGCAATGGGCGTGACGGTGTGCTCGCGGATAAGGCGGAAGGCTTCCTGATTTTCGGCGGGGGTGGGGTCTTCCATCCAGAAGAGGTGATAAGGCTCGAGTGATTTGCCGAGGCGTGCGGCTTCGATGGGCGTGAGGCGGTGGTGCACGTCGTGCAGCAGGTGGACGTCTTCGCCGACGGCCTTGCGCACGGCCTCGAAGAGCTTGGGCGCGAAGTTCAGGTAGCGTTCGGTCGACCAAAGGCTTTCGCCGGGCAGACCGGGCTTGCCATCGGAGCTACGCTCGGCGGGCTCGTAGGGCTTGCCGCCCTTGGGCACGCCGTAGCTGCTGGCGACGCCGGGCACGCCGCTCTGGGCGCGGACGGCGAGGTAGCCCTCCGCGATGTGGTGCTGGACGGAGGCGACGGCTTCTTCGATGTTTGCGCCGTTGGCGTGGGTGTAGACGAGGACGCCTTCGCGGCTCTTGCCACCCAGCAGGTTGTAGACCGGTGTGTTCAGCGCCTTGCCCTTGATGTCCCACAGGGCGACGTCCACGGCGGCGATGGCGGACATAGTGACCGGGCCGCGCCGCCAGTACGCACCTCGGTACAGGTACTGCCAGATGTCCTCGATTTGGAAGGGGTCGCGACCGATAAGGCACGGGATCACGTGCTCTTGAAGGTACGCGGCGACGGCGAGCTCGCGGCCGTTCAGTGTGGCGTCACCCAAGCCGTAAATGCCTTCGTCAGTTTCGATTTTGAGCGTGACAAAGTTGCGGTCAGGCGAGCAGATGATGAGGCGTGCGGCGGTGATTTTCATGGATTTGAGGGCGTGTTCAGGATGTTTGAAATGGGATGACGCGAAGACCGGGAATGAGCCGGAAGTGACGGAGATTTGCAGTGAGCACGGAATAGCCGATGGAGAGTGCTGTCGCGCCGATAAGCAGGTCGGAATAGGGAACGCTTACGCCAGCCTGTTGCTGCTCGGCCCAGATACGGCCTGCCAGCAGTGCTGCTTCGCGAGTGTAGGGGTAAACCGTCAAATCCTGCAGCAGTTCTGAGATGAATGCCTGGCGTGTGAAACGCCGTTGTGGAGTATCGGCGCGGTGGATGCCGTGCACCAACTCTGTAAGACCTACCGAGGACAAGGCAACATCCTCCTCATTGGCAAACAAGGCGACCGAAATAATGAGCTGCTCTAACGTGTAACGGTTGCGCTCTGCAGCGATGACCACGCTGGAGTCGAGAATCAGGCCCACAGTTCAGTCCCAATCTGGGGCAAATGGTTCGCGTCCTGCCGCAATGATTGGCTCCATGTCCTTTCCAAAGTCGCCGTCCAGCGTCACGGAAGAACCGCGCTCGCGGACGCGTCTCAAAACCTCGGAGAGCGGGCGCACAATCGGCGCGTGGGCAGAGCGCATGGTGACGGAGGGAGCAGCAATGGCGTCGATTACGACTTCATCGCCGGCACGGACACGGGCCATTAAACCCGAGAAATCGTTCAGTGCCTCGGCTTCGGAGATGTGTATGGTCGCCATGCAACTCATGATACGCAGGAGGTTAATTCCATCGCGGGTCGCGGGTGATTTCCAGGAAGTCGACGGCGGGTGTGTCTTTGTCGTCGGGTGTGGCCTGGAGGTCGACGATGTCGCCGGGTTTGAGGCGGATGCCGTTGGCGACGAAGCGGGTAGCGGTGTGGCCGTTCAGGCGTGGGTCGGGGCGGTCGGGTGGCAGGGTGTCGCTGGCGGCCCAGGTTGCGACTTCGGTGCCGTTGACCAGGAGACGATACTGAGCGGTGCCGGGGTGGCGGTCGAAGTAGCCGACCTCGATGCGGTAGGGATTGGCGGCGCCGTGGAAGGTGGTGTGCAGCTCGCAGGGTGCGGTGTTGCAGACTGCGGCCTTGCCACCGCTGGCGGTCTCCCATGAGGAGACGTCGACGGTGTGGAAGCCGGTGCCGGGGAGAGCTTCGGCCTCTTCGCGGTCGGCGTGGTGGCCGACGAAGCCGAGGGCGTCGGGGATGCCGCTCTCGCGGGCGAACCAGTCGTTGATGGCGTCGCGCCAGACCTCGGCGTGGTGCGTTTGGAAGACGAGCAGGGCGTGTACCTGCTCGTAGCGCTCGTCATCGACCAGACCCTTCACGCTCTCCCACTGGTCGACGAAGCTTTGCGTGGTGGCGGCACCGGCGTAGTGCGCGTCATAGATGTGCTGGATGACGGTTTTGCTGCCGTTTGCACTTTTGCTGCCGTTTGCAGTTTCGCTGCCGTTTGCAGTTTTGTCGTCCGGGTCGTCGCCGCGCAGGTGGTAAGTCCACGGCACGTGGTGCATGAAGAGCAGGAGGTCGTCAGGGCAGGTCGCGAGCGACTCGTATTTCGACGCCAGCTCGGGCGGGTACTGGCCAATGTAGCCGGTGCCGGTGGCGACGGTGCGGTCCATGCCGATGCCGCCGGTAGGGCCAGGCGCGGCGCGAATCCACTGGCCCCAGCCGTTGTTGTCGGCGCTTTCCGGGCCGGGGCCGAAGTGCGTACCGAGGATGTCGGTCAGCGTGCCTGCGCCGAGCGGGCCGGTGTACTGCTCATAAGCATGCCAGCTTGCCAGGTTCATCTGCTCGATGGGCTCGTAGACGCGGCCGTCGTTCGACCAGGTCATGCGCGCCCATTCGTCGAGGATGACCTCGGGTGTGAGCGTTGGATTCCATGCGAGGCGTCCGAAGCTGTACAGGTTCGCAAGCGCCATGGGATGGTGCAGCCAGTTCGTGTCCATGCCGACGTTGGCGACGCCGACCATGCCGCCCTGTGGCTGGTGGAAGGTCCTGCCGGTGACGATCTCGCGCACGGGCGAGGGCCGGTTGTCGACGCGCATATCCGTGTCGAGCACCCACTTCCACATGGGCGCGATGTAGACCATGTGGCGCTGCTGGCCAAGGTACTCCTGCGTGATCTGCAGTTCCATAGCCTGTGGCGTGTGGCGCAGCGCGGCAATGAGCGGCGACACCGGTTCGCGCACCTGAAAGTCGATGGGGCCGTGCTTGATTTGAATGATGACGTTGGGCAGGAATTTGCCGTCGTAGGCGCGGAAGTTGTCGTATCCGGCGCGGGCGCGGTCGGCTTTTAGGTCGTGGAAGTCAAGGTGGTTGTTGTACACGAAGCCGCGGTAGAGGACTACCCCGCCGTGGGCCTGCAAGGGTTTCGCGAGTGCGTTGGCGGCGTCGAGCGGAGAGCGGCCGTACCCGTGCGGGCCGGGGCGGCCCTCGGAGTCGGCCTTTACGGTGAAGCCGGCGAAATCGGGGATGAGCTTGTAGATCTCGTCCACCTTGGCTTGCCACCAGGCGATCACGCGGGGGTCGAGCGGGTCGAACGTGGAAAGGCCGCCGACGACCTGCGGCGAGGACAGATCCACGCTGAGCGCCATGCGCACGCCCCACGGGCGCAGGGTGTCGGCAATGCGTGCAAACTCATCCAGCATCTCCGGCCGCAGGGTGCGCAGGTCGCTATTCACGTTATTGACCGTAATGCCGTTGATGCCCACGCTGCTGAGCAGGCGTGCGTAGTCGCGTACGCGGGAAAGATCGGGGCGCACGTGACCACGGTCAAAAAAGATGGACGGGCCCGCATAGCCGCGCTCCACGGTGCCGTCCAGGTTGTCCCACTCGTCGACCCAGCGAATGGTGGACGCTGGTGTCTCGGTGGTATCCGTGGGAAGCTGGCGGTCCTGCGCGATCCATTCGAGTAGACGGAAAGCACCGTAGAGCACGCCTCGCGGCGAACCACCCTGGATGACCCAGCACTGCCGCGCGCGGTTGCGGACGTGGGTGATGCGGAAGGCGTCAGGCGCGAGCTGCGCGGGTTGGTAGCCGTGCAGGTGGCGTTGCAGCGATTCCGAGCGGCGCAGCTCGTCCGCGGTGCCCAGCACGATCGCGTCGATGTCGCGGTGAAAGGCGGGCAACGTCTCCGGCGCACCGGCGATCATGCGGCCCAGGCCGGTTTCGAGTTCCTCGGCAGCGGCGCGCTCCTCGGGCGCGTGGCCCAGGCGCACGATCTCGTGCGGCATATCGCGATAGCGCGGTGGGTCCGGTGGAGGAGCGTACCGTAACCAGGCTTGGGCGCCGGTTTCCGCGTGGGCTTGACCTGGTATGGCAGCGGCAAGCAGCAGCAGTGGGAGCAGGCAGTGGCGCAGCATCCGTACCGCTCCTCTAAGCCTGCGCAACCATATCGCGCGAGCCGGCCCGCTGCGCGGTCGTGGTGGAGCGGTGGTAGTTAGAGTGGCGCTGCAGCACCAGGGCCGCGGCACCCCGAAGGCGCGCCATCTCGCCGTCGCCGATGGGGATAAGCGCGGGCGGCGTGCCCATCAGCATGCGGGCGGCCAGCTCGCGCTGGACCACAGGTCCGCTGCGCTCCCAGCACGCGGTGATGTCGCCGGCGAACAGGATGGTTTCGGGGCTGAGCGCGGCGGTGATCATGCGCAGGCCGCGGGCGATCCACTGGGCCTGCTCCTCCAGAGCTGCGAGCGCACGTGGGTCGCCCTGATCGGCAAAGCTCATCAGGTGGGTGAAGGTGATCGCCGGCTGCTCGGGGGCGCGTTCGTTGTAGCGGCGCAGCACCGCGCGGGTGCTGGCAAACATCTCCCAGCAGCCACGCTCGCCGCAGTTGCACTGCGGACCGTTGGGATCGATCAGGATGTGACCGAACTCGCCGGCCATACCGTCCTTGCCGAGCAGCAATTGTCCGTTGGCCAGCACGGCTGCGCCCACGCCTTCGCTGATGGTGACCAGAACGGCGTTGCGGTATTTTTCCATGCGGCCGAACCAGAGCTCGCTCAACATGCAGGCGTTCGCGGCATTGTCCATTTCGACCTTCAGGCCGAGGCGGTCCGCCAGCACGGCGCGGATGTCGTAGTCGTGCCAGCGCAGGTTGGGTGCCCAGAGCAGTTGCTGCGACTCGGGATGCACGCGGCCGGGCATGCTGATGCCGACGCCTTCGAAGCTTTTGCGGGCGAACTCATCACGCATGCGCCCCAGGGTTTCGGCGATGCGCTGCACGCCGATCTCCGCGTCGCTGGCGACGGGCACGCTCTGGCGCGCGAGGAAGTGGCCGTTCAGGTCGACCACGGCGCACACGGCGTGGCTGGGGCGTACGTCCGCAACCAGCATGACCAGATCGGCGTTAAGCGAGAGCATGGTGGGACGGCGGCCGCGCGCGGTGCGGACGGTGGCGCCTTCCACGATCCAGCGCTCCCGCAGCAATTGCTCCACGATGAGTGAAACGGTGGATCGCTGCAGGCCGCTGAGCCGGGCCAGATCCACGCGGGCGATAGGTTGCCGGCGGCGCAGCAGTTCCAGGACGATGTCGCGGTTGATGTCGCGCGCGAGCTCACTGGAAGCCGGGTCCTCGGCATGAAGATCGAAGCGGCGCTTGCCGGCTGGCTGTGAGCGTTTGCTCTGCATCACTGGTTGACCCCGCTGCTGAGCATGCCGCCGTCCACGGTGATGATCTGCCCGGTGGTGTAAGTTGTGTCCTCGCTTGCCAGGTACACGGCGGTGCTGACCAGTTCTTCGGCCCGGCCAAAGCGGGCCATGGGTGTGCGCAATTGCAGCTCCTGGCCGCGCGGGCTGTCAATGATTTTGCTGTTCAGCGCGGTCGGGAAAACGCCGGGCGCGATGGCATTTACGAGGACGCCGTGCGGTGACCACTCCACGGCCAGTGATCGGGTCAGCGCGCCGACGGCGGCCTTGCTGCAGCAGTAGGCCGTGACCTCGGTAAAGGCGACAAAGGTGGAGAGCGAGGCAATGTTGATGATGCGCCCGCGAATGCCGTTGCGCTCAGGGTTCTCGAGCATGGATTCGCCGAACACCTGACAGCCGCGCAGAGTGCCGGTCAGGTTCACGTCAAGAATGCGGTTCCAGGTTTCTTCGGAAACATCGAGGGTGGGCTCGCGTTTGGTCATGCCCGCGGCGTTGACCAGAATGTCGATTCTGCCGAACGCCGCCTGTACCTGCTCGCGAAGCCTTTGCAGCGAGGCGCGGTCGGCAACGTCGGCCGTGGCACGCAGGGTGCGGACGCCCGCGGACTCGATGGCGTCCGCGGTTTTTCGCACGCCGTCTTCGCTGCGGGAGGCAGCCACCACATTCAATCCCGTACGCGCAAGACCGAGCGCGATCGCCTCGCCCAAACCGGATGTGCCGCCCAGCACCACGGCACAGCGGCGGTTTTGTTCTGTTTGCGTCAAAAAAGCGGATCCTCCGGCGAACGTGCGGGCAGAGATACAGGGGCGCCGGACGGGCGTCTGCCGCGAAACAGAGATAATTCGTACTACAAAACTTTATAGGCCGCCAATCCCCTCGTGCATGGAAGAGTTCTGCTGGCACGCGAATAGGACTGAAGCCGATTCCGAAGACTGGCTTGCCAGTTGCACTTTCTGGCGAGTAAAGTGCGGTTGCACCGTTTGCTGCCGGCCGGCGCACTGCCAAAGTTCGGCAGCCGAACCTAATCCCGATTGCCTTGGAGACCCGCCCCTGATGTCGAACTCTTCGCTGCCTCGGCGCAATTTTCTGCAGGCGCTGTCCGCTGCGGGTATGGCGACGGCCATGCCCGGCTTTGCCCACGCCGCAATGGCGCCCGGAGCGGTGGACTCGCATGCCGGTCCTGTCACGCATGAGGTGATTGCGCCGCAAGCGGAGACCGCGCCGACGCACTCCATCAACTTCGGCGTGTGCGGCATCAGCCACAACCACATTTACGGCATGATCGAGGCGATCAAGCGCGGTGGCGGCAAGTTCACGATCGCGTGGGGCATGGAACCCGACCTGGTCGAGAACATGAAAAAGCGCTACCCCGACGTCAAGTTCGTGGGGACGCGTGACGAGGTCATCAACGACCCTTCCATCCAGCTCATTCTGAGTTCGCAGGTTGCGAACGAGCGCGCCGGGATTGGTGTGCGCGCGATGAAGGCAGGCAAGGATTACCTGTCCGACAAGCCGGGCATTACCACGCTGGAGCAGCTGGCGGAGGTGCGCCAGACGATCGCCGCCACGCACAAGATCTACGCGATCATGTACTCCGAGCGGCTGGAGGTGAAGGCCGCAGTGAAAGCCGGCGAGCTGATTCAGCAGGGCGCCATCGGCAAGGTGATCCAGACCATCAACATCGCGCCGCACCAGGTCAATCAGAAACCGGGTGGCGACATGGGTTCGGGCATGGGCGGGCGCCCGGCGTGGTTCTGGAATCCCGAGCAGTATGGCGGCATCCTGACCGACATTGGGTCGCACCAGGTCGACCAGTTCCTGTACTACACCGGGTCCACAAAGGCTGAAGTCGTTGCTTCGCAGCTTGCCAACGTGCGGCATCCGAAGTTTCCGGCTTTCCAGGATTTCGGCGACATGATGCTGCGCGGCAACAACGGTTTTGGCTACGTGCGGCTGGACTGGTTCACGCCGTATGGCCTGGGCACATGGGGCGACGGCCGGCTGTTTGTGCTGGGCACCGACGGCTACATTGAGGTGCGCAAGTACACCAATGTCGCGGTTTCCAAGCAGGGCAACAATCTGTTCATCGTCGACCAGAAGCAGGCGCGCTACATCGATTGCAACAACGTGACGCTGCCGTTCGGGCCGCAGTTTGTGTCGGACATTGTGAACCGCACGCACATCGCGCAGGACCAGGCACAGTGCCTGCTTGCGGCGGAACTGGTGATCACGGCACAGAGGAACGCAACGCGCGCGCACCTGGACTGGGAGGACAAGCCCGGCATCGCGCCCGCACCGCCGCATAGCGGTAAGCATCGGGCGTAGTCCTTCCGCGTTGTCATCCTGAGCGAAGCGAAGGACCTGTTTTCCGCCCGTGCCAGCAACCGAGCTTAACGGAGACGAGTATGACCAACCGCCGCAGCTTCCTGAAGACCGCCGCCGCCACGGCCGCCGCGGTTGGCTTCCCGACCATCGTTCCGGCCAGCGTGTTCGGTGCTACGGCACCGTCGAATCGCATTAATATTGGCGCCATTGGCGTGGGCCGCATTTCGCGCGGGCACGACATGCCGGGTGTGTGGCAATACACCAACGTCGCTGGCCGCGACAACCGCATCGTCGCGGTCTGCGACCTGAGCGCGCACCGGGTGCAAGCCGCGCAGAAGCTGGTGGACGACACCTACACCAAAAAACTCGGGCAGCCCTACACGGGTACGCGTGGCTACGCGGATTACCGCGAACTGCTGGCGCAGAAGGACATCGACGCTGTCCTGATCTCCACGCCAGACCATCAGCACGCGCGGCTTTGCGTGGCCGCGATCAAGGCGAAAAAGGATGTGTACCTGCAGAAGCCGGCCTCGCTGACGATCGCGGAAGGCCGCGTCATGGCCAACCATGCGGCCGCGTCTGCCCAGATCGTGCAAATTGGATCGCAGCAGCGGTCGTGGAAACAGTTTGCGCGGGCGGTGGAGTTGGTGCGCAACGGCCGCATCGGCACCGTGCGCGAAGTGGAGATCGGCTTGCCGGGCGACCCGGCCGGAGGCAATCCGCAGCCCATGCCCGTGCCCGCGGAGTTCAACTATGACGCTTGGCTGGGCTCCACCCCTGAGGTGCCATACACGCTGGACCGCGTGATGCCGGTGCAGGGCTTTGACCGCCCCGGCTGGCTGCGTATGGAGCAGTTTGGCGCCGGCATGATCACCGGCTGGGGCGCGCACCATGTGGACACCGCGCACTGGGGCATGAACACTGAGCTGACCGGGCCGATTGAAGTGTGGGGGCAAGCCGAGTTTCCGAAGTCCGGTCTGTGGGACGTACACGGTCCCTTCAAAACCTATGGCTTGTACGAAAACGGCGTCAAGATGACGATTTCCGGCGCGTTTGAGAACGGCATCAAGTGGATCGGAGACGACGGCTGGATTTTTGTATGCCGCGACGGCATGACCACGCCCACTGCCGCGGCCACGCCTACGGGTGCGAACACCCCAGCCGCTACGGCAAACTCGGGTGGCGCCGAGAAGCCGGTACCAATTGTGCCGCTGCGCGCCTCGAACCCCAAGGTGGTCGATTCGGTGATCGGGCCGAACGAGTGGCACGCATATACAGCGGACGACCACCATGGCAACTGGCTCGACTGCGTGAAGAGCCGCAAGACAAACATTGCAACAGCGGAGATCGGACACCGCGCCTGCACCACGTGCCTCCTGCACTGGATGGCGATGAAAACCGACCATCACATTCACTGGGACCCGAAGACCGAGACGGTGAAGGGCGACGACATCGCAGGCAGCCTGATCGCGCGGCATCAGCGCAAGGGGTATGAAATCGCGTAGCTCTGAACCTGGCGGATTCTCACTCAGGATGACACTGCCCGGAGGGTGCCATGATGCAAGGCCTGCCCGGATAAGACAGCGGCTATCCTGAAGTAGTGTTCCCCATTCCGCTCATCACGGCGGTGCTGACCTACAGCGGCATCGTTTACCTTGTGTTGGCGCTTGTCGCCATGCGCAGGTTCTCGCGTGCCATGGACCCGCCGCTCACCACGCCGCCGCCGACCGTTTCGATTCTGAAGCCGGTGAAGGGCAGCGACCCGGGCTTGTATCGCGCGTTCGCGAGCCATTGCCAGCAGCAGTATGCCGGTCGCTATGAACTGTTGCTGGGTGCCAGCGAAACGGGCGAGCCGCTGGAGGAGATGGCGGCGCAACTCATGCGGGAGTTTCCGGGCTCCAGCGTGCGTGTGATTCAGTGTCCGGAACGGCTGGGCCTGAGCGGCAAAGTAAGCACGCTGGAACAGATGGTTCCGCACGCGCTGGGCGAAGTGCTGGTCATCAACGATGCCGACATCCGCGTTGGGCCGAACTACCTTCAGCACATCGCTGCGCATCTTGCGCAGCCCAACGTCGGCCTGGTTACCGCTACGTATTTCGCACAGGTGGCGGAGCGCGGCACTGTGTGGTCCAAGCTGGAGGCGCTCGGCATCAGCACAGAGTTTTTGCCCGGCATCCTTTCCGCCCGCCTGCTGGAGCGTGGCGTGCGCTTCGGCCTGGGCGGCACGCTGGCGCTGCGCCGCGAAACGCTGGAGGCGATTGGCGGCTTTGCCGTGCTGCGCAATCACGTGGCCGACGACTACGAACTGGGCGCGCGCGTGTACCGGAGCGGTCGCACCGTCGCGCTCATGCGTGAGGTGGTCGCCACCACGGTGCCGCGCTACAGCTTCCGTGGTTTCGCGGAGCACCAGTTGCGCTGGGGCCGCACGGTGCGCGACGCCCGCCCCGCACAGTACTTCAGCACGGTCACGCTGCATGCGGTTCCGTGGGCGCTTGCGCACGTGATCGCAACGGCAGCTTCACTGCCCAGCATCACGCTGCTTTCCATGGTTCTGTTTCTGCGTACGCTGGTTGCGCTCTCCGGCGGCGTAGGCCTCTTACGCGACGGCCAGGTGCTGCGTGACATCCTGCTGCTGCCAGTGCGCGATTGCTTCAGCCTGCTGCTTTGGGCATGGGTGTACGCCAGCGACGAGATCGTGTGGCGTGGCGAACGCTTCCGCCTGCGCCGGGGCGTAATGGAACGCGTGTAGCTAGAGCACACCGCTCCACAACTGCAATTCGGCTTCCTGCGGCTTGATCTCCACTTTGCTGTTGTCGCTCAGCAGCATGGTTTCGCGATTGGCGGCGGTCCACATGGGCCAGTTGGGCAGGCCCTCGGCAAACGGCGCATCGCCCCTGATGAAGTGAACCCAGGCGGTGTGCAGTTCCTTCGCCAGGACCTGTTCGGCGGACGCGTTGTCCACGTCTTTGCGCCATGTGCCCCACACCGCCGGCATTTCGATGCCGTGGTATGCGTCGCCTTTCAGGCGGCCACTGGTTTCGGTGAAGTCGGTGCGGTAGACGTACGTCTCGCCACCGTTCAGCGCGTGCGCTTCGGCGACGCGCATGCTTGGCACCCAGTATTCCTCCGCGGTCAGCGAGCGGATCCGCCGCTGCTCCTTGGTCCAGTCCGGGTAGAGCTTTTCGTACTTCGCATAGATGGCCGCGAAGGTGTCGACCGGCACGTTGCCCAGGTCGGCTGCAATCGCGTCCTTGCTGGGGTGCGGGCCGACGAAGCTGGCGCTCTCGTCGCGGTTGGTGCCCAGCAGCAGACGTTTGCCTTTGCTGGATCCGTTGCGGATTTCTTCGATCGGCTTTGTGGGCATCAGGGTGCCGTCGATTTCGCAACGCAGCGGGAAGTGCTGCGGCCAATCGTCGATGAACTGCTGCTGTGCCGCGATCAGTTTTGCCGGATTGGCGGTCTTCACGGAAGCGGGATTGCTGCCGCCGCCGGCTTCCTGCCAGGTTTTCGCAAAGCCCTGCGCCACCAGCTCGGCGTTGGCCGAGGTCTGCACGCGTTCGGCGCCGCCGCTTTCTGAAATGACCTGGTGAAACAGTGGTCGTGCCGCGGGCACGCCGAGCAGGATGTCAGAGAGTTTGGCGCCCGCGGACTGCCCACCAATCGTCACCTGCGCCGCATCACCGCCAAACGCGCTGATATTGCGCTGCACCCACTTCAACGCCGCGATCAGGTCGCGTACGCCGTTGTTGGCGGACGACGCATACGTGGGCCCGAGCAGCGGGCTCACGTCCAGGAATCCGAAAACACCCAGGCGGTATGCGACCGTGACCAGGACGATGCCGTCGCGGGCGAAGACCTCACCGTTGGTCAGCGGATCAAACGACCGGCCGCCCGTGAAGCCGCCGCCATGGATGTACACAAACACGGGCAGCGGTTTGTCGACGCGCTGCGGCGTCCACACGTTCAGGTAAAGGCAGTCTTCGCTCTTATTGATGGCGGGCGTCATGGTTTGCCACGCCTCGGCTGCGAACTGTGTGGCGTCGTGTACACCGGTCCACCCCTGCTTGGGGACGGGCGCCCGGAAGCGCCGCTCACCCACGGGCGGCTCCGCAAAGGGCACACCGCGAAAGACGCGGATGTTGTTCTCGACCGTGCCGCGCAGATTGCCCAGCGGCGTATGCACCATTGTTTCTGGAGCCGCTGCAAACAGTGGGCGCGGCAGTTGCAACGCGGCGGCAGTGAGTGCGGTGTTGCGGAGAAAGGAGCGGCGCGTCAACGAGAGCGCGGGAAGACTCATGGAGGCGATTGTACGTTCCGCCGGCATTGCCGGAGAGGGCGGAACACCCATGATTTGCGGCAACAGTCACCTATGCTACGGGTAGTCAATGTCTTGCGGGCAATGTGTGGAAGTGTCAGCGGTTCGGCTGATTGCTGACGATCATCTTGCCGCCGCTTTCCGCGACGAGATACGGCTTGACCGGCAGGTACGGCAGCTTGTCCGGCGCGGTCCACAGATAAATACGCTGTGTGGTCAGCCAGCGCGCGCGCAGGGTCAGGTCGTCTTCCCAGATGGGCGGCGCGTCGGTGAAGAAGCTGCCGTACCAAAGGTTGGCCGAGTGGCCATGCAGGATGTGGATGTCGGCGCGGCGCAGATAGAAGCCGAGCGACGAGCCGGCTTCGTATTCATCGTTGACGATGATGATTTCGCCGGGCTGGATCTGCCGCGAGATCGCCTGCGAAAGCTGGAAGCTGGTCAGCACGGGCGAGAAAGTAGTGAGTCCGACGTGTGCCGCCAGCAGAAATGCCAGTGCGGCGCTGAGCAAGAGCATGTTTGCTGCGTGTGGGTTCCAGTCGCGACGCGCCCACCACGCGGCCAGCGCTCCGCCGAACAGGGCAACGCCGGCAATGGCAAGTGGCAGGCGAAACAACGCCATGGCGCGCGCGTTCAGGTCGAGGAAGTGGCCGAAGGAAAGCGCGTAGTCACCGGGGTTCTGCTTGAGCAGCGACGCAAGGTCCACCGGGCCCACGGGTGCGGTGGTGTGCAGCAGAAAGTAGGCGCATACGAGTGCTGCAAGCGCGCCGAAGATAAGCAGCGCCACGGTCGACCGCATGGCCGCGCGATGCAGCGGCGCGGGTGCGGTGCCCGCGTCGGCTTCGACAGTTTCACGCTCAAGCCAGCGGCCCAGCAGCATGGCAAGGAACGGCAGGGCCGGCAGAACGTAGTACTCCTGCCGGGTGGAAAACGAGAAGAACACCAAGGGCAGCAGAGCGGCGATACCGAGCAGCAGCATGGTGCGGTCCTGCGCGCCGAGCCGCGCGCGGAAGAGCAACTTCCTCAACGGCACCGCAGCCAGCGCCTGTGGCAGAAACGCGCTCCACGGCATCAGCCACACCAGCAGCAGGCCCCAGAAGAGTGCGAGCGGCACGGTGTCGTAGTCGCGCGGTACACGCAGGTCCAGGTAACGCAGCACGTGCTCGTTCACGAAGTAAAACCATGTCCAGCCGTGCACATGGCCCCAGGTGGGCTCGGGTACACTCCAGCCACGCCAGAAGAAGGGAAACAGACGTCCCGCGTGCTGCATGCCGTGCGGCTGGCCCTGGCTGGGATTTGCGTGCGCGATGGCGATGTGCCACGGCGCGGCGATGGCAAGCAGCACCGTGAGCGTGAGCAGCGGACGCAACTGCGCGGCTCTGCGCCACACGCCGCGGCCGCGCGTCAGAGCGAGGTAGATGGTGATGGTGCCGACTGGAAAGACGAGGCCGATCAGGCCCTTGGTCAACACATTGAGCGCACACGCCGCGCCAAAGATCGCTGCGGATCGCCACGGCACGCACTGGTCGAACGCGTACGCCTCCATGCGCCAGAATGCCCACAGCGCCAGCACGTACCACAGGCACACCATCGCGTCCGGAATCAGGATGCGGGTGAAGATAAACAGGCCGAAGCTCGACAGCAAGATCATGGCCGCGTAGAGGCCGGCGCGCGCGGAGCGGAAGGCCTCGCGCGTGAAACGCTCCACGAGCAGCAGCAGGGCGAGCGTGTAGAGCGCCAACGGCAGGCGCGCGGTTTCGGTGTGCACACCCATCAGGCGCATGCTCGCGGCCATGCTCCAGTACAGCAGCGGTGCTTTTTCCAGGTAGCGGATGCCGTTCGCGTGGAGGGTGATCCAGTCGTGCCGCACGATCATCTCGCGGGCGACCTCGGCGTGGACGGAGTCGGCATCGTCCAGCAGCGGCGGACTGATCAGCGCAAAGCTGCAATAAAACGCAAACCAGAGCCAGCCGAGAATGTGGAGCGTCTTGCGTGGCCGCTGCGGCATGCCGTGCATGTGTTCACGATAGTGCGGCGAAGAGGGACCTGCACAGTCACGCATCGCGCGTGCATACTGGAAGAGCCTTCTACGGAGCTGACCGCTCAGGGCTACACCATGGGGAACAGTTTCGCCCTGAAAAGCGAAACACTCCGGGGTAGCAGCCCCGGAGTGATCCTGTAGAAAGCTGGTGCACCATGAAACCCATACGGGTGAAATGGCGTGAGCATCAGATAGAAGTTCCTGGCGAACTCGTATTCTATCTGATCGTTCGAGTTCTGCTTCACTGGAATTTTTAGTTCCGGCGAGCAGTTCCGCTAACCGCTACCCTGCTGTGTCACCAGTGGGGTAGCACCTATTCAGTTTGATGCGTCGAACTAAGCGCGTCAACTCCTAACGATGCGCCTGCGCAATGACAAGCCGGAAGCAGGGAATCAGCCCGCCACCGAATTGATCTTCGGCGAGTGGTACCCGGCAGTGCGCGTGGACACGTTAAAGCCGGGCAAGATGACAACGACGCTGCTGCTCGGCGTGCCGCTGGTGGTGGGCCGCAAGCGCGACGGCTCGCTGTTTGCCATGCGCGACCTGTGCCCGCATCGCGGCATTCCGCTTTCTGCCGGCTGGTTTGACGGTGACACGGTGCAATGCCGCTACCACGGGTGGAAGTTTGAGCCGTGCAGCGGGCAGTGCACGGAGATTCCGTCGCTGACGCAGTTGGACACGCTGCAGCCGACGAAGATCTATGCCGGCGCGTATCCGTGCCGCGAAGGGGACGGCTTCGCCTGGGTCTATGTGCCGGAGCCGGGCATGGGCCGCATTACCACGCAAACAGAGCTGCCGCCGGTTCCAGAGGTGCCAAAGTTTTCCGAGCGGTTCCGCACCGCGCACCTCAGCGCCGACCTGCCGTGCAACGTGGACCACGGCATCATCGGCTTGATGGACCCGGCGCACGGGCCGTTTGTGCATCGGGCGTGGTGGTGGCGCAGCGCGGCGAGCATCCACGAAAAGACGAAGCGGTTTGAGCCGCTGTCCGATGGATTTCGCATGAGCTCGCACGCGCCCTCGGCGAACTCCGCGCCGTACAAGCTGCTGGGTGTGTATGGCGAGAAGATTGAGACAACTATTGATTTTGTGTTGCCGAACCGGCGCTATGAGGTCATCCGTGCCGGCGAGGGCGAGCGTGGCAAGTGGTTCGCCTCGCTGACCACGGTCACACCGGTCACGCCGTCGTCGTGCCGCATCGACGTGGTCGCCTGTTGGAATGTGTTCTACAACGTGCCGCTGGTGCCGCAGATCGCAAAGTTCTTTGGCGCGAAGTTTGTGCGGCAGGACCAGGAGACGATGATCCAGCAGGCTGAGGGTCTGCGGTTCCGTCCGGCGATGATGCTGATCGATGACGCGGACAAGCCGGCGAAGTGGTACTTCGCGCTCAAGCAGCGGCGCCTGACGGGGCAGGGCGAACACCCGCTGCAAGTGCCCGTGGAACTGCACTGGCGCAGCTAGGGTTCGGTATTCGCGTCGCGTCGCACGTGCACCGCCAACACATAAGAAGAGGGGGACCCGCGGGTCCCCTCTTCTTATGTGTGTTAGCGGCGTGTCAGCGACTAACGCCTCGCGCAGCCCACGCCGTCAGTAACAGCGGTCAGCACGCGATCCTTTGAGGTGATCTGGCGGCTGTAGCAGTTGCCGAGCGAGTCTTCGCTCTGGTAGCTGCCGGTGCTGGAGGTTGGGCCGACTGAGGTGACCGCACCCGCGGCGGAAAGGTTCAGCGTGTCTGTGCTGTGTACCTGCTCGGCGCTGCCGCTGGAGTACAGCGTGAAGCCGTTCAGTGCCTTTGTCTCTGCCTCGATGTCCTTCTGGTCGGAAGTCACGGTCTGAGCCGAGGTCTGGTCCGGGTTCACCACATAGGAATAGTTCAACGTGAGCGGGAACGCTGTGTGCCGGGTCGTTTGCTCGCGCACGAAGCCGAACTGGCTGGTGGTCTTGCTGTCCACAGTGCTGGTCTGCACGGCATTCTGGATGTCGTTCGTGCCCACGTTGAACGTCTGCGTGCTGTTGAAGTTGACGGCCTGTTCCACCGTGGTTTCCACGCGGCCGAGCGCTGTGTTCACGTAGCCCTTCACCACGAAGTTGCGCCTGGAGTCGACGGCGACCGTGCCAACGGTGTTGCCGGATGCATCGGTCGTCAGGTTCTCTGTGACCTGCGGTGTTGGCGCGGCGCCCAGCGTGTCTTCCAGCAGGCCGCCTCCGGTCGACCGGCGAAATGGATCGGTGTACAGCAGCAGGTTCGCCGTGGCCAGGAAGTAGCTGCTGGCGTTGTACACGCTGACGCCGACGGTGTGCGGCTGACCATCGCTCAAGACACCGGCAAACGGTGTCAAGTCCACGCGGTAGGGCTTGAAGTTAAGCGTCTGCACACCCGTAATCGGCTGCCACAGGTATGGGTCGATGCCGCCTGTATAGATCCACGGGTATACCGGTGCAACGCCAGCAGGCCTGCCGTCAATCGTGATCTCAGTTTCGCGGAAGGCCGTGCCCGGGCAGCTTTGCAGCTTGCCGGCAGCGTCGGCGGGAACGCACAAATACCAGAACTCATCGCTGGATTGGCTTTGCGCGATCACGTCCAGGTAGGCCTTGACGGTGTTGCGTGGAGCTGTGACCGACGTCGTGAGCTGGCTTGCCGTGGTGTCAAGCTCGTAAGGGCTGTTCACCCCGCTGACGGGAATAACTGCCGCGGGGACCACCGCGGGCGGGTTGCGGAAGTTCGCGGGGTAGAAGAGCAGCTTGGCCGTGCCGTAGATGACGCCCGTGTAGGTGCCATTGACGATGTTGTAAACGATTGCCTGGCCGGTCTGCTCGGTCTTGAAGATGGCCGAAAGGTCCGTCACATCGCGCTCCACATGCCACGAAGGGCTGAGCGTGCTGCGTGGCTCCGCCGTGGTGCCGTAGTAGATGTTGGCGTTGCCCAGGTAGAGCGATGCGGTGCGATCGAACTGACGTCCGGCGGTGACGGTGAAATCGACGGTTAACACCACCTTGGCCCAGTTGCCTCGGCACGCCGATGGCGGCGTGTAGGTCAGCGGCTTCGCGCTATAGTCGCGGAACTCCAGGTTGTCGTACAGCGTGACCGTGCAGGGCGCCGTGGTCGGGCGTGACACGGGCGGCTCTGCCGTTGCCGGGTTGGAGGAGCCCACGACAGGCGTACTGGAGACGGGCACCACCTGGGCGGCTGCTGGCAGCGCTGCGAGTAGAAGCGCGCATGCTGCTGCGATGCGACGCAGGGGCGTGAGGGAGGGAAGGGCGCTGTGCATGGCGAATCCTGTGGAGCAGGGGGTGAGGTAGGCACATGGTAAACCTCGCAAGGCAGAGCTGGTGAAGCGGTCAGACCAGGCGCTCGCGCGCGAGGGCTGCCTGCAGCGCCGCCGCGCCGTTTGGAATTGCCGGACCGTGCCCGGTGCAGATCATTTTCGGATCGTACTGCACTAGCTTTTTGGCCGATGCGTTGGCGAGAGGCTTGTCCCACGTGAAGAGCTTTGGCAACGGGAACCACCACGGCGCGTGGGTGGCAACGTTCAGCGTGCCGCCGATGCCGACCAGCGCATCGCCCGCGATCAGCGTACCGTCGCGCTCGTCCAGAAAGCTCATGTGCCCCGGAGTGTGGCCGGGCGTGTAGATGCAGCGGAGCGAGCCAAACAGCTCGCCTTCGGTCAGCGTGTGTGTGGGCCGGCTCTTTGCACCGGGGAACAGGAAGCCTTTCAGCGGATGCTGCGGCTCGTCCGCGCGCAGCGACAGATCTTTGTGAAGCAGCGGCGCCTCACGTTCGCTGATCGCGATGCTGACCTCGCCCAGGCTGGCGCGGAGCTTGTCGAGCGATCCGACGTGGTCGCCGTGCGCATGCGTCAGCAGGATGCGAGCGATCCTGCCCTGGCACTGCCGCGCCGCGGCGATCAGTTTGTCTGCGCTGCCGCTCAATGACGTGTCGATCAACGTAAAGTCATGGTCCTCGCGCATCAGGTACGCGTTGGAAAAGCCGAGAAACGTGACTTGCCACAGCGTCGGACTCAATTGGGTCAGCTTCATTCGGGTTCCCTCTCCAAGGCGGGTGCAGGAAATTCGACGCTGCCGGGGCGTTCGGCGTTCCTACCTGCTGCACCGTGGATGCCTGTGAACGGTCCCGCGGCTCATAAATCCAGCGAGGTGCGCCGGCCGCGCGGCGGCTTCGCTAGCATGAACAGGTGTCGACTGCTTCGCTTTCCGTCGTTCTGGTTCGTGCGCGCAACCCGCTGAACGTTGGCGCGGCGGCTCGCGCCATGAGCAATTTTGGCGTGAGCGACCTGCGTCTTGTGGGTGAGTATCTGCAGCCGCTCGAGGCCGCGCGGAGCGCCATTGACGCGGCGCCGGTGCTGGCAGCCGCGCAGACCTTTGGAAACGTGGCGGAGGCCGTCGCGGACTGCTCGCTGGTGTACGGCACCACCGCCCTTGGCGAGCGGGATCTGCAGCATCCGGTAGACCTGTTGCGTGACGCCGCGCCCCGTGTTCGGGCCGCGCAGGATCGCGTGGCGCTGCTGTTCGGCTCGGAGAAGACCGGCTTGTCGAACGATGAGCTCAGCTATTGCCATCGCTTGCTGACGATTCCCATGGCGCGCGGCGGCGTGTCGATGAACCTGGGCCAGGCTGTGGCCGTGTGCCTGTACGAACTGCACCGGGAAGCGCCTGCACAGCGCACGCTGCCGGAAGCGCCGGCGTCGGCGAAGGGTGAGGATCTCCAACGGTTCGAGTCGCTGTTACGCGAAACGCTGGCGGCCGCCGAGTACGACCGGCGCTTCCCCGGCAACATGGGTGCGAACGAGATGCGTGAGCTGGTGCGGCGGCTCGCGCTCACCTCCGCGGACACCACGGTCTGGATGGGCATGCTGCGCCAGGTCTTGTGGAAGCTGCGGCAGCCGTCGCGCTCGCGAGAGTGAGAATGCAGCGGGAGCCTGCGTTACCATCGAAGCTCCAGAGGAAACCACAACTGATGCTGTCGTCCCGCCTCGCCCGTCTTGTGTGCAGCGTTGCTGCGTCTGCCGTTGTTGCTGCCGCTGCCGCGCAAGCGCAAACTGGCCGCGTCTACACCGATGCCGCTTACACCCGCGCCGCCAACCAGCTCGCGTCCGCAACGATGCCGCTGGTGGACCACGTGGTGCGCAGCGCGCAGTTTCTGGACCACGACCGCTTCTGGTATGTGGAAAGCACCGCCGGGCTCAACACCGTAATGCTGGGCGACGCAGCGAAAGGCACGAAGCGGGAAGCATTTGACGCGGCACGCATGGCGACGGCATTGCAGGCTGCCGGCCTGAAAGTGCAGCCCGGCAAATACGTTCCGGACGCGTTCAACATTTCTGACGACGACCGGACCGCGCGCATCAGCGTGCAAGAACGTAGCTTCAAGTGCGACCTGACCACCTACACCTGCACCGCGGAGCTGCCCGCATCGACAGGCCTGACGCGCGGCGGCCGGCGTAGCGCGCCCACGGCGGTACTGTCGCCCGATGGCAAGCGCGCCGCCTTTGTCCGCGACTGGAACCTGTGGGTGCGCGATACCGCGACCAACGCCGAAACGCAGCTGACCACCGACGGCGTAAAGGACTTCGGCTACGCCACCGACAACGCGGGCTGGACGCACTCCGACCGCGCCGTGGTGCTGTGGTCACCCGATTCAAAGAAGATCGCGACGTTTCAGCAGGACCAGCGGCAGACCGGCGAGATGTACACCGTTACGACCAACGTAGGTCACCCGCACCTGGATGCGTGGAAGTATCCGCTGGTTGGTGACGAGCACGTGACAATGATTGAGCGCGTGATCATCGACGCGAACACGCACAAGACCACACGGCTGCAAATGCCGCCCGACCAGCACCGGTCCACGCTGTGCGACGACGTGAGTTGCCACGGCGGATGGGACGACGTGCAGTGGTCGACAGACGCGAAGACGCTGGCGTTCGTGTCGACCTCGCGCGATCACAAAGACGAGACGGTACGCATTGCCGATGTGGCGACGGGCAAGGTGCGCGACGTGTTTCATGAGCACGCGGACACTTTTTTTGAAAGCGGCTATCACGCGGTGAACTGGCGTTATCTTTCAGACCGCAACGAGCTTTTGTGGTTTTCGCAGCGCGAGAACTGGGGCAACTTGTACCTGTATGACTCCACGACCGGCAAGCTGAAGCACCGCGTTACGCACGGCGAGTGGAACGTAAACGATATCCTCTCTGTCGACGAGAAGACCGGCGACATGCTGATCCTCGGCATGGGCCGTGAACCCGGCGAGGACCCGTACTACCGCAAGGTATACAGCACAAATTTGGACGGCAAGAACCTGAAGCTGCTTTCGCCCGAGGACGCCGATCACCAGGCGACCGTATCCAGTGACGGCAAGTACATCGTCGACCGCTACTCCACGCCCCATTCGGCGCCGATCGCCGTGCTGCGCGACCGGGACGGCAAGGTGATTGAGGAACTGGCGCACGGTGACCTGTCCCGCCTGCAAGCCGCGGGATGGATCGCGCCCGAGACATTTCACGTAACGGCGCACGATGGCAAGACGCAGGTTTACGGTCTGCTCTTCAAGCCCGTGAATCTGGACCCGTCACAGAAGTACCCGATCATCAACTACATCTACCCGGGGCCGCAGGGCGGATCGTTCGGGCCGCACTCGTTCGCGCCTTCGCGCGGTGACAGCAACGCGCTCGCGCAGCTTGGCTTCGCCGTCGTCGAGATTGAGGGCATGGGCAATCCCGGCCGATCGAAGAGCTTTCACGACACATACCTGAACGACATCGGCATCAACGCCATTCCCGATCAGATCAGCGGTATGAAGGAGCTGGCGACGCGCTACCCATGGATCGACATGGACCGCACCGGCATGTGGGGGCACTCGGGCGGCGGCAATGCCACGGCGGCGACCATGTTCCGCTTTCCCGGATTCATCAAGGTCGGCATCGCGGAAAGCGGCAACCATGAAAACCGCAATTATGAGGACGATTGGGATGAGAAGTGGGTCGGCCTGCTCCACAAAAACGCTGACGGCACGACTAACTACGACGTGCAGGCAAACGCGCAATATGCGAAGAACCTGACGGGCAAGTTGATGCTGGCGCACGGCCTGATGGACGACAACGTTCCAGTGAGCAACACGATGCTGGTGGTGGACGCGCTGGAGAAGGCGAACAAGGATTACGACCTGGTCATCTTTCCGAACGCACACCACGGCTATGCGGAGATGAGCTACTACATGATGCGCCGCCGCTGGGATTACTTTGTAACAAACCTGATGAAGGCCACGCCTCCGCACGAATTCAAGATGCCGATGCCGGCCGCACCGGGGCAATGAACATTTGACTCGCCACCATAAGAGAAGGCCGGCCAACTGCCCGGCCTTCTCTCCTGGTCTTGCTTGGATCTGTTACTGCACGATGCTGCCGTCGGCCGCTGTTTTCGGGCTGCTGCTGGAACCTGTGTTCTGCACCTGCCACCCGTTGTTGGTCAGCACCAGCGTGTCCTGTGCGTTGCTGGTGCCGGCCAGCCTGGTCCTGACGCCGGGGTAGGCATTTTGCACCACGGCGGCGCGGGCCCAGTCGGCCACGTTGCCGATGGTGTAGGTGTAATTGACGGTCGAACTCACGCCGGGCTGTGTGCTGCCAACGGGGGTGTGGCTGACGATGTTTTCGATCTCGCGCTTGCCGTAGCAGAAGTTGCCGTAACCGGGCTGATTCGGGTTGGCGCGCCACGTGCCGCGGCCCTTGTCCGTCAGGTCATAGTTGGTCACGGACTTGTTCAGCACCAGCAGCTTCGTCTTTTCCGCCGTAGTGCGCGCCAGCAGACCCTGTTGTACCAGCGCGTCATAGGGTGCGGTCGCGCTCTCGTCCTTTGTGTCTTCCTGCACGGGAAACTTCTTGTCCGCGTCGAACAGGCACTCCGGATGCGCGTCGTAGTAGTTGTTGATCGCGGTTTTCAGATTGCCGCTATCGTCTTTCTTCTTGTTGCATCCGGTTGCCAGTGCGGCAGTCACAGCGACCACAGTGAGCGTTCTTGCAATGCGCATCGTTTCATCCTCCGTGGGCATGCTGCCCCATGAACCATGGACTTAGATGCAAGCAAGCCGAAAACATGATCATTTCAGAAGGCCGGATTGCGGCGCCACGCCCGTGTGCACCCAACGCAGCAATTCATCAAACGCGCGGCCCACTTCATCTCCTGAGAAGGTGCAGTGGCCTTCGCGATTTACATACTGCTGCACTAAATTTTGTGAGTAGCCCGCCTCTGCTACCTCTGCGTCGTACAGCGACAGTGTGGTCGCGGGGATCAGCGGATCATAGATGGTGTGCACGGCAAGCATGGGGCGGGTGAGCCGTCCTGAAGGCGAGTAGTGCGACAAGAGATAAGCGCGGGCTTTGAAGTCTGCCGCGTAGCGCCGCACGCCATCATTCAGCGCGTAATCTGTTTTGGAATCCGTGCTGGTGCCGGTGTACAGATAGTTGCGGTTGTCAAACGGGTTGCCGCCCGCCTTGCGCTGCAAGTCGCCGACGACATAGGTGTAATAGCCGACCGCGCGGGCCACCTCGATATCCGAATGCAGGCCCGTCAGGTTGCGCATGGCACTTGCGCCTGCCGCGTTGGCCCGCATCGCGATCAACACACGTTGCCGCAACGCCTCGGATTCTTCGAAGTTCACCGGCACGGGAACCAGCGGCGGCATGATGCCGGGAAAATAATAGTCAAACGCCGCGCGCCATGCGAAGCGGCGGTTCAGGTGCACATAGCTGGGGCCGACCGCACCGCACAGGTCGAGCCCGCCGGTGTAGGTGTTCTTATTCAACTCCATGCTGACCATGACCAGCGCGCCACCCATGCTGCCACCTGCGGCGATGGTCTCCCGCGGCTGACCATACTTCTTCACAAAGTACTTGCGCAGAGTTTCCGTCTCTGGGTACGCGACCTGCAGGGCCCAGCCGGTTTGTGAGTAGCCGCTTTGGATGACGGCATAGCCGCGCCGCAGCATGGGTTCCGCCTGCAAACCGATGGAGCCGTCCAGGCGGTAGCGGAACGGGCGCTCGGAGTAGCCGTGGTAGAAAACGACCAGACCGTGGTTCCAGTTGCTCGGCACGTCGATGCGATATTCAGCCCCGGTCAGCACGCCGACCTCCGTGATACCGGCCGGGGTTTGCAGCACTTCGGGCTCACTGGTGGGTGTGGGTGCAGCCTGCGCGCGCAGCATTACGGGCAGGCAAACACCTGCGAGCACGGTCAAGGTAATTGCGCATCGTTTCGACACGCGATGAAGCAATGGATGCATTCCGTTACAGGGTACGGGCAGAATACGCCGAGCATAAAACAAATCGCCTCGAGCCGTTCGTGCAGCAGTTCCGTGGCAAAACGACGCGTCCCATCGACGCGATTTCTGTAAACACGCTGGACCATTTCTGAAACTTCCTGCATCCAACCCTCCAGTTCAGAACAGCCTTCTTCGGCCCGTGTTGTGCGCCTGCCTTTGTTTCGCTTCCGCTGCGCCCGGCCAGTCATCAGCAGAACGTGCGCTTCCACCTGGCGCGCACAGGAGATTGTGTTTGAGGCAGTCGCGCCAAAACAGCAGCCGTCGTGTCGCCGCCTTCCAGCGGCGCTCGCTGTACGCGTTGGAGCCGCTGTGTGCCGTGCTCGTGGCCGGCATTGCCTTGCTTACGGCCAGTAGCCTGCACGCGCAGACGCCCGCGCAACAGGTCACCGGTCCCACGCGGCCGCAGGCTGTGCCGCTGTCTGGCCGCAGCACGCCCGACAATCCTGTCACGATCATGCAGCAAACAGCTCCCAACGGTGCCTCCGGCGATGTAAACACGCTGAACACGACTGTGACGGTGCAAGGGCCGTACGCGGGAAGCGTGCCGAACGGTCCGCTCGCGCCTGACACGCTTCCGCTGACGCTGGACGCCGCGCTGAAGATGGCGCTTCGGAACAACCTGGGGCGGCTGTCGCAGGATGCCGGCGTCCTGCAGGCCGAGGGGCAGCGCCTGTCCGCGCGCAGCGCACTGCTGCCGAACATTAACATCGGCGCGGCGGAGGTATTGTCCAAGACCAACCTGCGAACGGTCGGGCTGAAGACCAACATTATCCCCGCGGCCACAGTGTTCAACTATGACGACCTGCGCGGTGTGCTGCAGCAGACCGTGCTGGACCTGGTCAGCCTGCACCAGTTTCATGGCGCGACCGAGGTGCTGAAGAGCACGCAGTTTAACGCGCGCAACGCGCGTGACCTGATCGTGCTGGCCGTGGGCGGAAGCTACCTGCAGTTGACCGCAACGCGCGCCCGCCTTGCTGCCAGCCAGGCACAGGTGGAGTATGACAAAAGCGTTTTTAACCGCGCCCGCGATCAATACGATGCCGGGCTTGCCGCCAAGCTGGATGCAACGCGTGCCGAGGTGCAGCTTGAAACGGAAGAGCAGCGCAGCATCGCATTGCAGGCTGACGTGGAAACCCAAAGTCTGCGGCTGGCTCGGCTAATCGGCCTGCCCATCGGGCAAAAGTTCGTTGCGACGGATGTATACCCGTATCAGCCGCTTTCCGGTTACACGCTGGACACGGCCCTGGAACGCGCCATGCAGCACCGGCTGGACCTGATGGCGGCGGCCGCGAGCATCAAAGCCGCAGATGCCGCTGTCAAGGCCGCACACAGCGAATGGCTGCCCAACATCACGATCCATGCCGATGCCGGCGTGGCTGGCACCGCGCCCACGCAGACCGCGCTTGGCGTGTACTCGGTCGAAGGCATCGTCACCATTCCGGTCTATAACGGTGGCCGGATCCAGGGCGATGAGAAGCAGGCCCGCGCCGCGCAGACGCAGCGCCGAGCCGAGTACGAAGACACACGCGCCCAGGTCGATCAGGACGTGCGGGAGTCGTTCATTCAATTGAATGCCGCCGAAAGCCAGGTGCGCGTTGCCGGCCGGAACCAGGTGCTTGCGCACGAGTCGCTGACCCAGTCCGTTGACCGCTTTATCGCGGGAGTGACGGACACCGTGGAGATTGTGCAGGCGGAGCAGGCCGTGGTGCAGGCCGACGACGACCAGATCACTGCACTCTATGAACACAACCTGGCAAAGCTTTCGCTCGCGCGCGCCATGGGCGCGGCGGAAGAAACGTTGCCGCAACTGCTTCGGAAATAGCCCATGCCCGACGACTTCTTTTCTTCGCCTGAGCACTCCCTGCCGGCCCCGCCGGAAGAACACCTGCTGCCCGCGCCCAGTGCCGACCTGTCACCCGGTGCGGACCTGTCGCAACCGCGTGTCTCGCCGGGAGCGCCAGGTGGCGACGATCCCTCGCTTGTGGTGCGCATGCTCTATGACGAGCAGGCACGGTTGCGCGCAGAGCTGAACGATCTAAAAAAGAAGGGCGACCAGCAGGGCGGTGCCGAGGGTGGTCAAGGCGGTGGCGGCAAGCAGGGCGGTGGTCAGGAAGGCGGTAAGTCCGGCGGCGGCGATGCGGGTGGTGGCGACGACGCAGATGGCAAGAAGAAAAAGGTCGACATTGAAGACCAGCGCCGCAAGCGTGCCCGCTACACCTTCTTGGGTGTGCTCGTTTTGATTCCGCTGCTGGTCATCACGGCCCTGTTGCTGTGGTATTTGGCCGGGTACGAAAACACGGATGACGCCTTTGTCGACGGTCACACCGACCCCATCGCCACGCGAATCAATGGCACGGTTGCGAACGTCTACGTGGAAAACACCTATCGCGTGAAGAAAGGCCAGTTGCTGCTGGAGCTGGACCCACGCGACAACCAGGTTGCCAAGGAGCAGGCGAACGCCAACTATGATCAGGCGCAGGCAGCCGTGCGCGCACAGCAGCCTCAGGTTCCAGTCACCAACACCCAGCAGCGGGAGCAGGCAATCGAATCGGACCTGAATGTGGTTCGGGCCGAAGCTCAGTTGCGCCAGAATGAGGAACAGTACCTGTCCAACGTTGCCAACCTGCACGAGGCCGAGGCGAACCAGGCCAATGCCGACCGAGAGGAGCAGCGCTATCGCAAGCTGGTCGCCAAGGACGAGGTTTCCTACGAGCAATATGATCAGCGGTTAACGCAACGCGACGCGCAGGCGGCACAGGTCGCGTCTCGCCGCGAGCAGGCCAATGCCTCAAAGCGCGTGGTCACGCAGACCGAGGCTCAACTAAACCAGGCGCGTGCGCAGGCCAAGCGCGATCAGGAGAATCTGCCCAGGCAGGTGGAGATTCAACGGCAAACGCTGGCCCAGCGCATTGCCGCCGCGGCGAACAGCAAGGCGCAGGCTGATCAGGCAGAATTGAACCTGCAGTACACCCGGATCTACGCGCCTGAGGACGGCATTATCGGCGACAAGCAGGTGCAGGTCGCATCGCGCGTGACTGCCGGGCAAGAGATGTTCGCCCTTACGCAAACGAATGACATTTGGGTGACTGCGAACTTCAAGGAAACCCAGGTTCGCAAGATGCGCAAGGGGCAGAGTGTCAGGATCCGTGTGGACGCGCTGGGCGAGGATTTCGATGGCTACGTGGAAGACCTGCCCGGCGGCACTGGCGCCATCTATAGTCTGTTGCCGCCGGAGAACGCGACCGGCAACTACGTAAAAGTTGTGCAGCGCCTGCCGGTGCGCATTCGATTCAAGCCAGGCCAGCGCGACGCTGACCGCCTCGCACCCGGCATGAGTGTTGAGCCGAAGGTCCTGTTCCGGTAATGGCGCGGCTTACGACAGAGGAGAACTAGGATGCCGGGCGGCGGAGCGCAGAAGCCCGCGATCAACCCGTGGTTCGTCGCGGTTGCGGTGATGATCGCCACGTTTATGGAGGTGATGGATACATCCATCGCCTCGGTCGCAGTGCCGTATATCGCGGGCTCGACTGCATCGACTAACGACCAGGCGGAGTGGGTGCTCACCGTGTATCTGGTGGCCAACGCCGTGTTTCTGCCAGCCTCGGGATGGCTGAGCGAAAAGTTCGGCCGTAAGAATTACCTGATTGCATCCGTGGGGCTGTTTACCGCCGCATCGTTCCTGTGCGGCATTGCCCCCACGCTGCCGTTCATTCTGGTGGCCCGCGCCCTGCAGGGAATTGGCGGCGGCGCTCTGCAGCCGCTCGCCCAGGCCATCCTGATTGAGAGCTTTCCACCGCAGAAGCAGGGTCAGGCGCTCGGCCTGTATGCGCTCGGCGTGGTTGTGGCGCCGGTCATCGGCCCCGCGTTGGGCGGCTACCTGACCGATGCCGTCTCTTGGCGATGGGCTTTTTACATCAATGTGCCTATCGGCCTGCTCGCCATGTTTCTGCAGAGCCGCGCGCTGGAAGACCCGCCCTACATCAAAAACGCCAAGCCCGGAAAGCTCGACGGCATCGGTCTGGGTACGCTTGGGCTTTGGGTCGGCTGCCTTCAGTACATCCTTGACAAAGGTCAGGAAGACGACTGGTTCGGAGATACGAAGATTCGCATCGCGTTCGGCGTGATGATCGTCACCTTTATCCTCTTCGTCATTCGCGAGTTCACCACGGAGAAGCCGCTGGTCAACCTTCGTTCCTTGCGGGACCGCAACCTGGGACTGAGTTGTTTGCTCATCTTTATGCTCGGCATTGTGCTGTACGCCATCACCACGGTGCTGCCCGTCTTCTACCAGACACTGCTTGGTTATAGCGCCACCAAGTCCGGCCTGGTCGTCAGCCCGCGCGGCCTGGGGGCCATGGTCTCGGCCATCTTGGTTGGCGCCGTGGTCGCAAAGATAGATCCGCGATGGTTCGTCGCGCTGGGCTTCGCGATGCTTGGCGCCTCGGGCATGTGGCTGGCCGGCTTCACGCTGGACATCTCATTCTGGTCACTCTTCTTGCCGATCCTCGTCAGCGGTGCCGCCATCTCGATGTGCTTCGTTCCCCTGGGTCAACTTGCCCTGGGCACGCTGCCCAAAAACGAGGTCGGCAATGGCAGCGGCATCTTCAACTTCCTGCGCAATGTGGGCGGCAGCGTCGGCATCAGCTGGATGAACACCATCGCGCAGCGGCACCAGCAGACCTACCGCTTCAGCCTGCTGCACTCCTTCACGCCGGCGAACCCACTCTTTCAACGGGAACTCAACGCATACACGCAGATGATGGCCCAGCATGTGGGGCCACGGCTGGCAATGCTGCGGGCCTACGGACTGATCGACCGTGGTCTGAACAACCAGGCACAGATCGCAGCCTACGTCGATGACTTTCGCTACCTCGCGTTTGTCGCCTTCTGCTGCGCGCCACTGGCGTTCCTGCTGAAGCGGCCCAAACCGGGCGCTGCGCAGGCCGCCGGCTGATCTGACCAGCCCTCGCGTCAGCAATCCACTACCGGATTGCTTGCGCGTCGGCGCGGCTCGCCCCACGTTCACTCCTGCACTGCCCTTCCGAGTCACACGCCGCTAGCACTTCTGTGCAATGGGCATTACTGCCGAATCAGAGCAGTATGACTGTCGGGTCAAATGTCGCTTTCACAATGCACATTCAATCGTTCTGAGCAGGAGGCGTATGCCGCCGATGAATCGGACCGCGCGCTCAGCCTTCCTCAAATTCTGTCCGCGCTTTCGTTTGCTTTGGATCTGACGGAAGGCGCGATTCCGGGCCATGCCGTTCGCAGCACGCTGCTTGGCATCCGCATCGCACGCGCCATGGGACTCAGCCATGCCGAGCAGACCGCCCTGTATTACGCGCTCCAACTCAAAGACATCGGCTGCTCCAGCAACGCGGCCCGCATGAGCCAGATCTTTCAAGGTGACGACCGGGCCGCGAAGGCAATGGTCAAGGTTTCCGATTGGCAGGGTCTGTTCGATGCGCCATCGGGAGAAACCTGCTCCACTCGTCTTGAGACCCTGAGCGCCGGGCTGAAAGCGGTTCCCGCCAACATGCGCGCACTCTGGTCGACGGTTCGGCCCGGCGCCAGCGCCACTGAGAAGATACGGCTCATCCTGGACTTGAGCCGTAACACGGACGCGAACACGCGGGAACTGGTGCAACTGCGCTGTGATCGCGGCGCGGCGATCCTGAAGAAGCTCGACATGAGTGAGACCGCGTGCAGTTCGGTCCGGCACCTGGACGAACATTGGGACGGCAGCGGGTATCCAGACGGCCTGCGCGGACAGCAGATTCCAATCCTGGCCCGCATCATCGCCGTGGCGCAAAGCCTGGACGTCTTTGCCCTGGCGCTCGGCATGGCTGAATCGACTGCGGTGTTGAAACGCCGGAGCCGAACCTGGTTCGACCCGGAGGTGGTGACCGTCGCGGCCATGCTCGATGAGCTCGGGATGTTGTGGCACGGTTGTGAGCCCAACACTCAGCCGGAGTTCACGATGCAACAGGTAGTAACCGAGGCGCCAGACCTGCCGTCGAACCTGCACGCAGAGCAGATCGACACGATCTGCGAGGTCTTTGCGGACGTGGTGGACGCCAAGTCGCCGTTTACGTTCAGGCACTCGCTTGGCGTGGCCGAGGTGACCAAAGCCCTGGCAGAGGAGCTGCAGCTCGGGCCAGGGAAGAGTCAACTGCTTGCGCGCGCGGCGCTGCTGCACGATCTGGGCAAGCTGGGTGTATCGAACACGATCCTTGACAAGCCGGGCAAGCTCACCAGCGAAGAGATGCAGGTCATCTGGCAGCACCCGGCGCACGGACAGACGATCCTGGCCCGCGTCGCTGGATTCGAAAAGATCGCGCAACTCGCCGGGCAGCACCACGAGAAGCTGGATGGGAGCGGGTACCCGGCTCGCCTGACCGCGGACCAACTTTCGGTGGAAACACGGCTGCTGACCATTGCGGACTGTTTTGCCGCACTGATTGAATCCCGCCCTTATCGCGCGGACATGTCGGTGGACGCAGCCCTGAACATTCTCCGGAAGGATGTTGCCACCAAGATCGACGGAGAGATCTTTGAGTCGCTGGAGAACGTGGTACAGCGATGGACGAGCACCATGCCATCGATCTTCCGCTCGAATCACAACTGAATCCGCGAACGGTTCTGATGAGCCGTTCTTGTTGGCAGCCGCTTCCCGGTCCACGGGACATCATCTGCGCATCGTCCCGCCCGCACGGCTGCCAATTACCAGAAACGATCGATTTGTTGGCCGGGACGACTGGATTCGAACCAGCGAACTCACCCACCCCAAAGCACGAAGACAGCGCATGCAGCGGTGCGAAGCCGCGATGGCGACGCGCCTGCTCTCGTGCGGCAATTGCGCCGGGGATGGGGGTGTCCAGAGTGACTCTGCCGCGTTCAGGCCTTGGCGGCGTTGCGGCGGAACAGCACCACCGTTAATCCAAGCGCCACGATGGTGAACACTGCAAGCCACACCACGTGCTGCCACGGCTGCCATTTCGATCCGTAGCCGAGCGCCCAAAGCGCCAGCTGGCCCATGTGCCAGGTGGGCAGCGCAGGGGCGATGCTGCTGATCCAATCCGGCAGGCCATCCAGCGGGATCCACAGGCCGGACAGGAAGCTCATCGGCAGATAAATCAGGTTCACCACACCGGCGGCAGCGTTGGGCGGCACCACCATGCTGAGCAACAGGCCCATGGCGGCAAAGGGCAGTGTGCCGGCCAGTACCACCTCAATTAAGTGACGAAGCTGGTTCGCCGGCACCACCGCGTGGCCGAACTGGATGCCGCACGTCGTCAGAATCGCCAGGATGATTGCGCCAAAGGCAGCGGCGGTCAGCAGCTTGGCCAGCAGGTAGGCGGGCGCGGGCATGGGGCTGGCCTGCTTCAGCTCAAGCCAGCCCAGGGCGCGCTCGTTCGCCAGCGTCACACAAATGCTGAACAGGCAACAGCCCACCAGGCCGAAGATGCAGTAAGTACCAAGCAGGTATTTGGCGCGCCAATGCCCCTCGGGTGTGCTGTTGCCAACCACCACACCAAACAGCAGATAAAACATGACCGGGAAGCCGATAGTCGCCACGGAGAAGGCGCGGGCGCGCAGGAGGCGCAGGAACTCGTACCTGGCTTCCTTCAGGTATAGCGGCAGCTGCGGTGCGCGGGCGGCGGAAAGGGTCGCGGTGCTCATGATGATTGCTCCTGTAAAGTGCTA
This sequence comes from Terriglobus sp., assembly GCF_965201105.1. Taxonomy (GTDB): domain Bacteria; phylum Acidobacteriota; class Terriglobia; order Terriglobales; family Acidobacteriaceae; genus Terriglobus. The sequence goes on along the minus strand of NZ_OZ241741.1, from coordinate 3,292,804 downwards.
AAGTCCGGCGCAGAGAAGAGATGCAGGTTTTGGTGCAAGCACCGAGTCCGCTGCGCAGGACGGTGGAGCTGTCCTGCTCCGGTCGAAATGACAATATCTACCGCCGGTAGCTGTGTGGCTAAGCTACTTGTCCTGCGTAAGTGCAAGGAAGGCGTCTTCCAGGTTGGGGCTGGTCACTTCCAGCGAGTGCAGCGATTCATCCAGCGGCAGCAGCGCACGCAGAACGGGTTCGGCCTGCTTTACCGTCAGCGTCACCGCCGATCCGATGTACTCCACGTCGACCACGCCGGGCAGCGCGCGCAACTGCGCTTCCGGCACCGCCGTCACGCAGCGCACCTTGCGGCCGCTTACCTGTGCCTTAATTTCAACCGGCGTGCCTTCTGCGATCACTTTGCCGCGTGCGATTACGGCGATGCGGTGGGCAAGCGTGTCGGCTTCCTCCAGGTAGTGCGTGGTGAGCAGCACCGATTTGCCGCGCTCGCTCAATGCGCGTACCTGTGCCCAAAGCGCGTGGCGCGTTTCAATGTCCATGCCGAGCGTGGGCTCGTCCAGAAAAACCAGGTCGGGGTCGCCGCAGATGGCCAGGGCAAAGAGCAGCCGCTGCTTTTGTCCACCGCTCAGCTCCTTGAACTGCTTCTTCGCGATCTCCTGCAGACCGGCGATGCGGATGACTTCATCCTGCGGGAGCGGGTGCGGGTAGTAGCTGCGAAACAGGTCCAGATATTCGCTGGAGGACAGCGTCTCCGGCACGCGGCTCACCTGCAGCATGGCGCCAATGCGCTCGCGCGTGCGCACCTGAAGCGGGCTGCCGCCAAAGACGGTTGCGGTGCCCTCCGTAGGCCGCAGCAAGCCGAGCAGCAGCTTGATTGCGGTTGTTTTGCCGGCGCCGTTGGGGCCCAACAGCGCCAGCACTTCGCCGGGATGCACGGTCAGTGAGAAATCCTGCAGCGCGGTGTGCGCGGTGGCGCCCGAGCCATAACGGTGCGTCACCGCGGTCAGCTGCGCGGGAGCGGCGCCATTGGCAGCGGAGCTCGCGCGAGAAGCTACAGTGGACGGCATGGAAAGCGTGCTGGTTGACATAACGGGCTGTCCTTTTCTGAGGCATTCGCGGGCGTGTTGGCCACGATCACCGACACAGTCAGAGTAAGCGCCCGGTAATGCAGCGCCACAGGGCATCTCTCACCGTTCCGGTGTGACACCTGTCATCCGCAGGTTGGGCATGAGCAGTAATGCGGCCCGGCAACGAGCTGGCCATGCCGAAGAGACGCCTGTGGCGCGCGTGCATCTATACCCTTGTGAGTTCGTCCCGGCATATTCTGGCGAGCAGCCTGCTCGACAACCAGATCCAGACCCTTGAGAGTGCCATGCTCGTCGCGCAGACTAGTGCGGACAAGAGCCCCGTGCACCGGCTGCGCACCAGCACGCGCCGCATGGAGGCGCAGCTTGTGCTTGTCAGCCTGCTGCCGGCCATGCCTGAGCATACGGACCAGGCAAACGAGGTGCAACGGCTTTTGCGCCGGGTACGCCGCGCTGCGGCGACCGTTCGCGACATGGACGTGCAGATCGACATGATCGAAGCCGACATGCCGGACAGTGCCGCGGTGCACACGGGAACACACGGCGACCAGGTGCGCAAGGAAGCACAAAAGCTGCTGAAGAAGCTGCACAAGAAGCGCAGCCGCGAAACCACCGAGCTCACCGGGACCCTGAAGACGGAGAGCAAAGATCTGGCCGAAGCCATGCGCGCATTGCAGAGCGTCATCCAGGGCGCGCCGACTGGCAGGCCACACACGTTTAGCGCGCTGGAACTAAGCGAGCAGGTTCAAAACTGGTTTGCCGCACGCGCCCGCGTGGTGCTGCATGCGGACAGGCACCCTGACCGCGCCCACGCACTGCAGCGGCTGCAACATCTGGACGAGACCACGCTGCACGACCTGCGCAAGATCGCCAAGCAATGCCGCTACATGGCCGAGAGTCTGCCGGAAGGATCGCCGGAAGCCAGGAAGTTGGCACAACGGTTTGAATACCTGCAGGAATCCGGCGGCACCTGGCACGACTGGCTGACTCTGGAGTGCACGGCCGCACGCGTTCTGGGCAAGAAGTCTCCCATCGCCGAGCGCTACCGCAACCACCGCAACGCCGCGCTGGCGGAGTTCCACCTGCAGTTAGCGTTGGAGTTCACCACCGGCAAGCACGGCCTGCGCACGGCCAAGCACCCATATCGCGCCTAGTTCAGCAACGCAAACGGACGTATTCGCCGATCACCAGGCGCGTTCCTTGGGTCGAAGTTTCGCCCGCGCTGCGGTAGCCTGTGCACTGTGGCAGCAGAAGGCGGCAACACCTCAGCAGACGAACAGGTGCGCACCGTGATGCGGCGCGCCACCGTAGGCCGCACCCTGGCTGCCTTTGCCGTGTTTGCGCCTGTCCTGGTGATTCTGGGCGGGTTCGTGCTATCGCGGGGCAGCATATACAACCATGCCTTTTCGGGGCCGAAGTGGCCCTGGATTGTCGCCGATATCGCACTGCTGCTTACTGGCATGCGCCTGATGCGTGGGGAGGACCTGTGAGCAAAAGATCTGCGGGCCAAAGCGGGCCGGCGAACGGACTAAGTCACTACAACGCCGCGGGCGAGGCGCACATGGTGGACGTGAGCGCAAAATCCGCGACGCGCCGCGAAGCGGTCGCTGAGGCATTTGTCGAACTGAACGCAAACGTGCTCGCCGCGTTGCCGCAGAACCCGAAGGGCAATCCGCTGGAGGTGGCTCGCTTTGCCGGCATTATGGCCGCGAAGAAGACCTCGGAACTCATCCCCATGTGCCACCCGTTGCCACTTAGCTTCATCGATGTGGAAGCAGCGATCGTGCAACCGGCGGCGCTGCTCGGCACCGGCGGCGGTGTCCGCATTCGCGCCACGGCGGCAACCGTGGCCGGCACCGGCGTGGAGATGGAAGCGATGACCGCCGCCAGCGTTGCCGCGCTGACCGTGTATGACATGACCAAAGCGCTGGACAAAGGCATTCGCATCCGCGAGGTTGTGCTGCTCAGCAAGAGTGGCGGCAAGAGCGGCGACTACCGCCGCGAACGCGACTGAAGTCCTCTGCGCAAGCGGCGTTCCGCCACATCAACAATCCACGCCGCAACTGGCCTGCCGGTTTGGCTTTGAATGCACCCGGACACGGCACCGACGAGTCCAATGGGCATGAACGCCGTACGCTCCGCCCTGCTTGCCTGTGCCGTGCTTCTGCCGATCAGCGGCTGCCACGCCGCACCGGTTGCCGGCGCCGCAAACTCCTCAACCGCGATCCGCAAGTTCCCACTGCCGCAGCACGACGCAAAGCTGGCCAAAGCGCCGCTGCAGACCGCGGTCTTTGCGGGCGGCTGCTTCTGGGGGACGCAGTCGGTCTTTGAGCGGGTCAAGGGCGTGACGAACACCGCGGCGGGCTACGCGGGCGGCTCGGCCGAAACCGCGACCTATGACCAGGTGACGACAGAAACCACCGGACACGCCGAGTCGGTGCAGGTCACCTACGATCCATCCGTGATCACTTACGGCGGTCTGCTGCGCATCTTCTTCTCCGTCGCGCATGACCCCACGCAACTGAACCGGCAGGGACCGGATGAGGGCACCAGCTACCGTTCCGCGATCTTCTTCGCAACGCCGCAGCAGCAGGAGCTTGCGAAGAGCTACATTGCGCAGTTGAACGCCGCACATCTTTTCTCCAGCCCGATCGTCACCGAAGTCACACCACTCAAGGGTTTCTACCGCGCCGAGGCGTACCACCAGGATTACGCGCTGCACAATCCCAACAACCCGTACATCGAGGTCTGCGACCGGCCGAAGATTGCGGCGCTCAGAGCCACATATCCCGATCTGTTCGTCGACTACAAAGGCCAGTAAAGAAGGGTCTGTGAAAGCGACACAGGCAAAACAAGGGCGAGCCGGTTGGCTCGCCTTTTCTTGCTTCCAGTAGTCGCTGCTTAGGCGTGCGCAAGTTCCTGACTCGCCTCGGCAGCCTGCCGGTTGATCTTGCTTTCCGCAAGTTCCGTGAACTTCTTGTCACCGTTCTTGCTGTCTTCCAGCGACTCATCGATCTCACGGACGGCGTCCTGTTTCCCGATCGTCTTCGCGTAGCTGTCAAGCGAGCCGTAGGATGCAACACGGAATAGTTGCTGCTGGTTCGCCGCCACAATCAGCGCCGCATCGCGCACGGGGCCGTTGTCGGTGTTCTTGATCATCTCTTCCACTTCGCGGATCATCGCCGCGACAATGTGGTTGTCATTGCGTTGGACCTGTTCGCCAATCTTGCCAAAAGCCTGCTCGACGCGCTTGGCATACTCCTGGCTCTTTGTCGCGGTCTTGCTGAAGAGTTCCTTCAGTTCCGGACTTGCCGACGCTTCCGCCCACTTGGGAGCAGCCTGGGCCAGCTTCTCCTCTGCGTCAAGCACATAAGTCATGGCGGTCGTCATCAACTGCTGCACGCTTTGAATCTTTTCCATCGCTTTCATCTCCATGCCGGCTGCGTTCGTTTGCGGCATACACGTGATGAGATGGCGATTGATCCTGCGCGCCGATCATGCCGTCACGTCAACATCCGTCATGGCGCGGAACGGCTATTCGCCCGGCTCGCTCTTTTTTGTGTCATCAATCTGCGCAGGTGCAAACGGGTGTGGCGCGCTTGGACCTGCGCCCAGCGATTCGCCCGCGGCGTTCATGGTCTGCCCGGTCAGCGCGGACGAGACTGCCGAATCCATCATTAGTTCCGCAAAGCGGCGGGTGTGCTTGTCAAGCGTGTCGATACCGCGGCGGATCAGCTTGTAATCGCCGCCCTTGACGCTCGCCTCCAACTCCAGCACCGACGCCTTGATCTCCTGGATTTCGTTGTAGCTGAGCTGCTGCCAGGCTGGGTGCTTCTCGCCCTTCTGCACAGCATCCAGAATGGTTTGCGCCTCGTTTTTGGCTTCAATCACCTGGCGTTCGGAAAGGTCGGTCTCGGCGTTGTCGAAGCTGTCCAGGATCATGGTCTCGACCTGTTCGTCCGTCAGGCCATAGCTGGGCTTTACTTCAATCTGCGATTCGGTGCCGCTGCGCTGTTCGCGCGCGCTTACCTGCAGAATGCCGTTGGCGTCGATCAGGAACTTGACCTCGATGCGCGGCAGTCCCGCCGTCATGGGCGGAATGCCCTTCAGGTCGAAGCGCGCCAGCGAGCGGCAATCTTTCGCAAGCTCGCGCTCGCCCTGCACCACGTGGATCGCCACGTTGGTCTGGCCATCCACGCCGGTGGTGAAGTGCTCGGTCGCGCTTGCGGGAATCGTGCTGTTCCGTTGAATTACTTTGGCCACCACGCCGCCCAGCGCCTCAATGCCAAGCGACAGCGGCGTCACGTCCAGCAGCAGCAGGTCACTCGTCGCGGCTGAGCCACCACCCAGGATATCGGCCTGCACCGCGGCCCCCAAGGCAACGACCTCGTCCGGATTCAGCTCCGTGTGCGGCTTCTTGCCGCGCGCGGGCAGCTCAAACACTTCGCTCACCAGCATTTGCACGGCAGGGATGCGGGTGGAGCCGCCGACAAGAACAACCTCGTCGATCTGCTCCGGAGCGATACCGGCATCCTTGATCGCCTGTTTGGCAGGGGCAGCGGTGCGCGCGATCACGGGTGCGATCAACTGCTCAAACTGCTCGCGCGTGATCTCGCGCTGGTAGCGGCGAGGCTCGCCATTCAGGTCGCGGCCAAAGTCGCTCAGGTCGACGTTTATCTTCGTTGCCTCAGCGGAAGAGAGCGCGATCTTTGCTTCGATCACGGCGTTGCGTACCTTCTGCACCAGTGCCGCCGGAATCTCGGCGTCGGTGTACCCGGGATAGAACTCGTTGCGGATCTCGTCGAGCGCGATACGCAGCAGCAGGTTGTCGATGTCGTCACCACCCAGGTGCGTGTCGCCATTGGTTGCGATGACCTCAAAGATGCCGTCGTGCAGCTTCAGAATCGAAACATCGAACGTGCCGCCGCCAAAGTCGTACACGGCGACCGTTCCTTCCTTGGCGCGATCCAGGCCGTACGCAAGCGCCGCCGCGGTCGGCTCGTTCACAAGGCGTAGAACCTCCAGGCCGGCAATACGGCCTGCGTCCTTGGTCGCCTGCCGCTGCGCGTCGTTGAAGTAGGCGGGCACGGTGATCACCGCCTTGGTCACCGCTGTGCCGAAGAATCGTTCGGCGTTGCGTTTTAGCTGCTGCAGCACCAGCGCGCTGATCTCGGGCGGCGTCAACGTGCGATCGCCGATCTGCAGCTTCAGGGGCGCGCCGGTCTCGTCCTGGTTGACCACGCGAAACGGAAAAAGCTGCAGCTCCTCGCGTATGTCCTCAATGCCGCGACCCATCAGGCGCTTCGCCGAATAAACGGCGTTGCCGGGCGTGCTTGTCAGCGTTGCGCGTGCAGCGTTGCCGACGCTCACCTGGCCATTTGCGATCGCCACGACCGAAGGCACGATCGGCGAACCGTCCTCACCAGGAATAACAGTCGGCTTGCCGTCTTGCAGATACGCTACAAGTGAGTTGGTGGTGCCCAGATCAATGCCGACGATGCGTTCGGAAGCCATGGACCTATTCTCCCACCCGCTTGTTTGCCCATGCGGCGTAGCACCAGGCATGCTGTGTATTGTCGCAAGCATAAGGAGGATGCATGATGCCTTCATCCAGTGTGGTTGCTGTGTACACGCTTCTGATTGCCACACCGTTGTATGGGCAGAGCAGTGGAAAACCAGCTGAGCTGCCGAAACATTTCGCCGGCAAGGCACAGAGTGCGAACCTTACAGCCGCGCGCACTGTCGCGCTTGCGGTCAGTGATCGCTCCCCGTCGGATCCAGACAAGCCGGAGGAACTGGCCCGTTTCAGGCGCAAGCTGGCGGCTGCCGCGCAGAAGACACCGTTGCGGGTCGTTTCACCGGACGCGCGGCCGGACCTGCTGCTGGAACTGGTCGACGCACCCCATGTTCGCTGGGGGATGTACCACTATCAGAATGACTTCTATGCCTTCCTGCTTCTGCGGGAACGCGCCACAGGACGATTGTTGTATTGCGGCTATCAGCGAGCTAAGTTCCTTCGAAGTGCAAGCAGCGGCATGCTTCAGGAGTTCGTGAACGCGACGCATGGCCGTGTAGTGGAGGTTGCTGTGCTGGACAGTTGCGCAGACATGGCCGGGCGTCCGCGCTAGCCGGGCTGTTTCGCCGCGGCGTCCGGCTTTGCCAGGTCGCAGGCGCGCCACATGTACCAGCTCGCCACGGAGCACCACGGGTGCCACTTCTTTGCGCGCTTCTGCATCTCGTCGGGCCTGGGCAGATCGCCAATTGCCACTTTGTCCTCCGGCTTGAGCTTGCCAAACGTCAGCGCAAAACCCTTCCGCACGCCGTAGTCGCTCACCGGCAGCACGTCCGGCCGCCCCAGGCGAAACATCAGAAACATCTCGACCGTCCAGCGTCCGATGCCGCGAACCTGTGTCAGGTGCTCAATGATGCTTTCGTCGTCCATGCGGCGGATGCGGGCGAGCGGCGGCACGGTGCCGTCCAGCGTCTTGGCCGCCAAATCGCGCAGCGCGAGCGTCTTATTGGCACTCAGCCCGGCACCGCGCAATTGCGGCGTGGGGCAGTCCAGCAGGTCCTGCGCTGACGGGTGCACGCCAACGCCGCAAACCCCCTGAAAGCTTTCCACCATGCGCGTGTGTATCGCGCGCGCCGCTTTGCCGTGCAGCTGCTGGAAGACGATGGACTCAGCGAGCGCCTCAAACGGCGACTGAAATCCGGAAATCCGCAGGGTAAACGGTCCGGTCCGTTGCATCAGCCGGCCCAGCTTTGGATCTGCGGCGGCCAGAGCGGCAACGGCTTCGTTTCCGTCGTAGAGCGGCTTGCGGTTGGCGGACGGGCGCGGCATGAGCTAAGTCTTGCATGGCGGCGCGACTATCGCCCGAAAGGAACTCGGACCAAATCAGACGCAATTTACAAGCGTTACCCGCGGCGGCAGATTGGAATGAGTAGAGCCTCATTTTCCCCCCGGAATAGTCCCAGTTGCACAGCCGGGAATCCTGTTCCGGGATAGACGATTATCGCAAGGTGCAGGAAACAAACAGGGAACCTTGCGTTTCGGGCCCGCTGTGTGACCCGGCCACGCTGCTATAGTTTCCCTGTAAGTTCCAGACACCCAGTTGCCGGCAGAGTTTCGCGGATCGCAAGCGAGATCTTCTTCCGAGCGAAGATTCCGGGCGAAGACGGCCCGAACATGGCCCACCGGTGAAGCAGGCGGGAGTGGTTTTCAGGTGGCAGAGTAGCCACCGCTCTTTTGGACGGGCCGAGCGGCAGTCAGCGTTCCGGTCCGGGAGAAGCAGGACGCATCGATGGCGCAAGTATTTGACCGCAGTTCGAACGCCCTGGCGCGGGCGGGTCTGGTCCTTACCGGACTGATCGTTGTCGCGCTGGGTGTGGCGTTGAATTCGCTGCAGCGCTCCCCTTGGGTGACCAAGCAGGGACAGCGCGCCGATCAACCGGTGCCGTTTTCGCACCGCCACCACGTGGAAGGCCTCGGCCTTCAGTGCCAGTACTGCCACACCAGTGTGGAGCGTGCGGGCTATGCCGGCATTCCGCCGACCAAGACCTGCATGAACTGCCACTCGCAGATCTGGACCAATGCCGCCATGCTCGAACCCGTGCGCCAAAGCTGGGCGACCGGTCAGTCGATCAAGTGGATTCGCGTGCACGATCTGCCGGACTACGTGTACTACAACCACGAGATTCACGTGAACAAGGGCATCGGCTGCGCCACCTGTCATGGCCGCGTCGACGAGATGCCCATCATGTACATGGAAAATTCGCTGCAGATGGAGTGGTGCCTGAACTGCCACCGCAATCCAGTGAAGAACCTGCGCCCGACCAGTGAGATTTACAACATGGCCTGGAGCGGACCGACCACCGACAAGCCGGTGTGGTGTGCCGAGACCGGCAAGGGTGGACCAACCGCGCAGCAGGTCAACTGCGTCACCAAGGATCCGAAGCAGGGGAACCCGGAGCTTGCTTTCCTGCAGACGGAAGGACCGCTGCCGCGGGATTCCTCAACGAACGGTGTGGCAGGCGCGGGCAACGGGCAGGCGAGCAGCTCCACTGGAACTTCGCTGCAACCGAACGCTCTGCACGGTGCTGGCGAAACCTACTCCGACACGCAGACCGGCGCGATCCTGCCTGCGGCGTACACGAAGTTCACCTCGCAGCAAGCGCTCGGCACCTACCTCGCGGATCACTATCGCATCCGCCGACCCAACGAACTCCAGAGCTGCGAGGTATGCCACCGATGAAATCTGTGACAGACAACAGCCCTGTGACCCATGGAATGGAACCGAACGCAATGCTTGAAAGCAAGACCGCTGCGGGTACCCAGGTAGTTACTTCCATTCAGCCGGCAAAGCTGACGCTGGAAGAGGTCCGCGCGCGCCTGGACGGGCAAGGCAAGAAGGGCGGCAAGCGCTTCTGGCAATCGATCGATGACCTGGTCGACGCTCCGGGCTTTCTCGACATGGTGAAAGAGGAGTTCCCGCGCCAGGCTTCGGAGCTGACGGACGGCATCTCCCGTCGCGGCTTTATGAAAGTCATGGGCGCCTCGCTCGCCCTGGCCGGCGTAACCGGTTGCACCAAGCAGCCGGACGAAGAGATTTACCCCTACGTCAAGCAGCCCGCGGATCTGCTGATCAGCAAGCCGAATTATTTCGCCACTGCGCACCCGTTTCCCACGGGCGCCATTCCGGTGCTGGTCAAGAGCCAGGAATACCGTCCGGTCAAGATTGACGGAAACCCGGAACATCCCATGTCCAAGGGAAAAACGGACGTCTTCACCCAGGCGACGCTGCTGGACCTGTACGACCCGGACCGCTCCAAGCATGTCATCCAGCGCACCGCCGGGCAGAGCGTCAACGCCGACTTCGGGGGCTTTCAGACGGCGTTGACTGAAGCACTTGAGAAGCTGCCGCAAGGTAACGGTCTGGTTTTCCTTGCGGAAACGATCACCTCGCCAACGCTGGCCGCGCAGTGGAAGGCCGTAGAGGCCAAGTACCCCGGCGCGAAGCTCGTGCAATGGGAGCCGGTCAATCAGGACAACGCCCGCGCCGCCTCCAAGGCCGCATTCGGTCAGTACACCGACGCGCAGTACAAGCTGGAAAACGCCGACGTCATCTTGGCGCTTGACGCCGATTTTCTCTCCTCCAACGCCTTCCCAGGCTTTCTGCCGCTGAGCGCCGGCTTTGCCGAGCGCCGCCGCTACGAGCCAGGCAAGACGATGAACCGTCTCTATGTGGTTGAGACCATGCCCACCGTCACCGGTGCCAAGGCCGACCACCGCATCGCCCTGAAACCTTCCGACATCGACCGTTTCGCCGGGGCACTGCAGGGCGGCGGGTCCTTTGAAGGCGACGAACAGGCACAGCGGTTCTTCACCGCCATGCTGGCCGATCTGAAACGCTCGGGTGCAAAGGCCGTGGTCATCGCCGGTCCGCAGGCGTCGATCGCAGTGCATCGGGCGGCTTTTGCATTGAACCAGCAGCTCGGCGCAGTCGGTTCGACCGTCACCTACATGCAGCCGGTTGCGGAGATTCCGACCGAGCAGTACGCCGACCTGCGCAACCTGGTCGCCGCCATGAACGGCGGACAGGTAAAGGCGCTCGTCCTGCTGGGCGGCAATCCGATTTACTCCACGCCGGCGACGCTCGGCTTTGGACCGGCGATGAGCAAGGTGCCGTGGACCGCTTCGCTTGGCATGTACCAGGATGAGACCAACGTCCTGACGAACTGGCACATTAACCAGGCACACTTTTTGGAGAGTTGGTCGGACGCGCGCGCATACGACGGCACGATCTCCATCGTGCAGCCCATGATCGACCCGCTCTATGGCGGCAAGACCGCGCACGACGTTCTGCAGACGCTGCTCGACAACCCGGGTATGTCTTCGTTTGAGGCCGTTCAGGCAAACGCAAAAACCTACTTGAAGGGCGATCCGCAGGGTGCCTGGCGCAAGGCGCTGCATGACGGCTGGGTTGAGGGATCGGCCTACACCGCACGTACAGGCGGTGCTGCTGGCACCGGTGCCACGGGCACCATGGCAGCTCCGACCACGCCGCAGGCAAACGGCGGCCTCGAACTGCTGTTCCGTCCAGATCCGTCGCTCTACGATGGACGGTACTCCAACAACGGCTGGCTCCAGGAGTTGCCGAAGCAGGTCACGCACATCAGCTGGGACAACGCCGCGTTGATGAGCCTGAACACCATGACGGAGCTGAAGGCCAACGAAGACGAGCTGATGGAGCTCGAAGTCAACGGACAGAAGGTCAAGTTCGCCCCGCTGATGGTGCCCGGTCATGCCGACGGCGCGATCACCATCCACTTCGGCCAGGGCCGCTGGTACGGCCGCAACGCCCAGTTCGTCGGTTCTGACGCATACAGGCTGCAGGCGGTCGACTCGCCATACCTTTCCACTGGCCTGAAAATCAACAGGACCAGCGAAAAGCATGACCTGTGCGTGACCAGTGTCCATTCGATGGATCAGCGCGGCAAGATGGCGCAAAGCGATCTGCAGCATCCGGACACTTCCGGCAATGCGTCGCTGCCGGGTCACGAGGCCATGGAGCGCGCGATCATTCGCACCGCGACAGTTGCGGAAGCGCAAAAAACTCCGGGCTTCGCACACGAAGGAAACGAGCTGAAAGAAACGCCTCCGCACGACGAGAGCTTCTTCCCGGACGCGTGGAGCTACACGAAACCGGACCACTCCAGCGGCACCATTCAGAACGCCTGGGGCATGGCAATCGACCTGAACAGCTGCATTGGCTGCAACGCCTGCGTGATCAGCTGCTACGCGGAGAACAATATTCCCGTGGTCGGCCGCGAGCAGGTCAAGGTCGGCCGCAACATGCAGTGGCTGCGTATCGACACCTACTTTGAGGGTGATCTGCACGCTCCCAAGGCGCACTTCCAGCCGATGATGTGCCAGCACTGCGAAAACGCGGGCTGCGAACAGGTCTGCCCGGTCGGTGCCACGGTGCACACGCCCGAGGGCCTGAACACCATGGTTTACAACCGCTGTGTGGGCACACGTTACTGCTCCAACAACTGCCCGTACAAGGTGCGCCGTTTCAACTTCCTGCTCTATGCGGACTATGACACCGAGTCGCTCAAGTTCATGAGGAATCCAGACGTCTCGGTTCGTTCACGCGGCGTCATGGAAAAGTGCACCTACTGCGTCCAGCGCATCATGGCCGCAAAGGTGGAGGCCGACAAGGAAGCGCGCGCCGTACGTGACGGCGAAATCGTCACTGCCTGCCAGGAAGCCTGCCCGACCGAGGCGATCATCTTTGGCAACATCAACGACAAGACCAGCCGCGTAGCCAAGTTGAAAGCCGAAGAGCGCAGCTACCAGGTGCTTGCCGACCTTAACTTCCGTCCCCGGACGAGCTACATCGCCGGCGTGACCAACCCGAACCCAGAGCTGGAGACGGCGTAAATGGCGACGAAACCGATCAGCGAACCACTCCGCCATCCGGTCAACGACCCGATGATCGACCCGCGCACCGGCGAATTCGCCGTCATCGCGCCAGGTCACAATTTCGCGTCCGTGACGCAGAAGATCTCCAATGTGGTGCTTACCTCACACACGCCGCTTGGCTGGTTCTTTGGCCTGATTGCGGCAGGTGGCGTGGCCACCCTGCTGGTGGTCGCGGTCACCTGGCTGGTGCTGCGGGGCGTCGGCATCTGGGGCGTGACCATCCCCGGTGCCTGGGGCTTTGCCATCATCAACTTCGTCTGGTGGATCGGTATCGGCCATGCCGGGACGTTGATCTCAGCGATTCTGCTGCTGTTCAAGCAGAGTTGGCGCAATTCGATCAATCGCTTTGCCGAAGCCATGACGATCTTTGCCGTGGTCTGCGCGGGCATGTTCCCGGTGCTGCACATCGGCCGTCCGTGGCTCGGGTACTGGCTGTTCCCGCTGCCCAACACCATGAATATCTGGCCGCAGTACCGCTCCCCGCTCTGCTGGGATGTGTTCGCGGTCTCGACCTACGCGACCATTTCGATCGTGTTCTGGTATCTCGGCATGGTGCCCGACTTCGGAACCCTGCGCGACAAGGCAGTTCATCCATTCGCAAAGTGGTTTTACGGCATCCTGTCGCTCGGCTGGCGCGGTTCGACCCGCCACTGGATGCGGTACGAAACGGCATCGCTGCTGCTGGCCGGCCTCTCGACCCCGCTAGTGCTTTCTGTACATACCGTCATCAGCTTCGACTTCGCGGTCGCGGCATTGCCGGGCTGGCACACCACCATCTTCCCGCCCTACTTCGTCGCGGGTGCCATTTACTCCGGTTTTGCTATGGTGCTCACCCTGGCCATTCCGATCCGCAAGTTCTACCACATGGAAGACCTGGTCACGCTGCGCCACCTGGACAACATGGCCAAGGTCATGCTGGGCACCGGCCTGATTGTGGCCTACGGTTACGGCACAGAGGTCTTCTTCGCCTGGTACTCCGCCTCTCATTGGGAGTGGTTCATGATGTGGAACCGTATGTTTGGTCCCATGGGCTGGGGTTACTGGGTTCTGATCGCGACTAATATCACCATTCCTCTAACCACACTCTGGTGGCGCAAGCTCCGCGTGAATGTCACCTACCTGTTCATCCTTTCGCTTGTTGTCAACACCGGTATGTGGTTTGAGCGCTTCGTCATCGTCGTGACCTCGCTCTACCGCGACTTCCTCCCGTCCTCCTGGGGCACGTACCGCGCCACCAAATGGGATTACATGCTGTATGTCGGCACCATCGGCCTGTTCACGACGTTGTTTCTGCTCTTCGTGCGGCTCGCTCCGATGATCCCGATGAACGAAATCAAGATGATGCTGCCCCAGACCAAGCTGGAAGGCGTTACCGCAGAAGAAACGATCAATGAGACAACCTGATGCCAGTTGAAGAAGGAATCTACGGTCTGCTTGCAGAGTTCAACACGCCCGGTGCCATGGTTCGCGCCACTGAGCAGGCGCGCGCCGCAGGCTACCGTCGCATGGAGTGTTATACGCCTTACCCGGTCGAAGAAGCCGCGACCGCGCTGGACGTACACCACAATCGCGTACCGTTGCTCTGTCTCATGGGTGGGCTTATGGGCCTGGTCACCGCGTTCCTGATGCAAACGTGGATGTCCGCTATCTCGTATCCGATCAATGTCGCGGGACGTCCGCTGTTCTCCTGGCCGGCGTTCATGATTCCGGCGTATGAGTGGACGATTCTGTTCGCCGGCCTTTCCGCGGCGTTCGGCATGTTCGCTCTGAATGGTCTGCCGCAGCCTTATCACCCGCTTTTCAACGCGCCGAATTTCCGCACCGGCGCGACCGACAACAAGTTCTTCCTGTGCCTGGAAGCGACGGATCCGCGTTTCGATCTGGCGGACAGCCGTGCGTTCCTGGAACAGTTCCACGCCGTGAGTGTGGTGGAGGTGGATCTGTGACGCAGGCCGCAGTGAAAGCAAATTCGAGGGCCATCACGCGTCAGCGCTTCGCTGCCGCCGCGCTTTCGGCCGTGGCTGTGCTCGGCCTCGCGGGTTGCCGTCAGGACATGCACAACCAGCCTAAGTTTTACCCGCAACGCGGCACCTCACTCTATGCCGATGGCCGCTCGGTGCGGCCGCAGGTCGAAAATACCGTGGCTCGCGGCCAGAACGATGCAACCAGCTATTTTATGACCGGCTTCCAGGATGGCAAAGAGGGCGACGGCATGCCCATCCCGGTCACTCTGGACGTGATGGAGCGCGGCCAGGAACGCTACAACGTGTACTGCACAGCGTGCCACTCGCGCGTGGGTAACGGTGGGGGCATCGTGGTGCAGCGCGGCTACCGCCCGGCCGGCAACTTCCACACGGACCGTCTGCGCGCCGCGCCACTGGGCCACTTCTACAACGTGATCGCGAACGGCTACGGCGCCATGCCGGAATACGCAACCATGCTGGGCGTCGAGGATCGTTGGGCGATCGTCGCATACGTTCGCGCGCTGCAGCTAAGCCAG
Organism: Terriglobus sp.; assembly: GCF_965201105.1. GTDB lineage: Bacteria > Acidobacteriota > Terriglobia > Terriglobales > Acidobacteriaceae > Terriglobus. The sequence continues at coordinate 3,277,742 of NZ_OZ241741.1, read as the reverse complement.
AATGCGACGGTTGCCGATGCGGGTGGCAGCCCGGTCCGTAAACTCGGGGACGTTGCCGAGTCCGTGGGCTTGCCGCGGAACTTCGCCGCGGAATGGGTGCTGCCTGCCACCGCCGTCTACGGCACGCCGGACAATCAGGACCATGGCATCCCGGGACAGGATCAGACCGTGATCAACAAAATCAACAGCGGAGCGCAGGGGCAAAGTGCGCAGCACACTTCGGGCACAGCGCAGGGGTCGGTCAACAACCCCGGATCGCCCATTCTGCCGAATCCGGGCAGCTCCATGTCGCCCGCAACACTCAACGGCCCACGCTGAACCGCACCCACACACCATTTGAACGGCACCAGACGCTAGGACGAGAGACGGAATGGCACAAGAACACGGACTCGACACACACGCCACACACGGCCACACCAATGTGCACGGAGATGCTCTGCACATGGACCACGGCCCGCGTGTGCTGCCGGCGACCCTGGGCGCGCCCCCGATTGTCGCAGCATGGCGCACCCGCGCTCTCCTGGTCGGGGCCGTCGGCCTGGTGCTCTCATTGCTGTTTCTGATTACGCCGGACGGCCGCGATCACTTCGCCCGCGCCCTTCTTCTGGGCTGGTTTCTGGTCTTTTCGCTGTGCGGCGGCGGTCTCTGCGTGCTCATGCTGCAGTATGTTTCGGGCGGCAAGTGGGGCTTGGTCATTCGGCGTCCGCTTGAAGCTATGGTGGGCACTTTCTGGTTCTTGGTGGCGCTGTTCATTCCCGTCATGCTCTTTGGCAGAAAGCTTTACCTGTGGATGGACTTTCCAAATCGCGACGCGGTGGAAAATGCTCTGTCTAACCACATGATCAGCGAAGCGGAGGCGCACGCTCTGAACTGGAAGCACCTCATGCTTTCGCCCCTTAGCGTGACACTCCAGTTCGTCTTTGTCTTCGCATTTATCGGACTGTGGGGCGGGCTCCTGAACCGATGGTCTCTGGAACGCGATGCGGACCCGAATGCCGGATCGCTCGCTTCCTTTGAATACTGGCGCATCAAGTTTGAGAACCTGTCGGGTATCGGCATTCTGATCTACTCGGTCGCGCTGACAATCGTCGCAATCGACTTGATCATGTCCATGGACATCACCTGGTACTCGACCATGTGGGGTCTGCAGTTCCTGGTCGGGCAGGGGTACATCGTCCTGGCGGTTGCCATTCACACCGTCGTCCGCCTGTCGCGAACACAGCCGTTCGCGACCGCCTTGCGGGTCACCGAGCAGCATGACCTTGGTAAATTCTTGTTCGGCTTTGTCATGTTGAACATTTACCTAACGTTTGCGCAGTTCCTGATCATCTGGTCGGCGAACTCGCCGGAGGAGATTCACTTCTACCTGAACCGGATCCGCGGCGGATGGTGGGTCATCTGCTCGTTCGACTTCATCTTTCACTGGGTCGTACCGTTCACCCTGCTGCTGAGCCGCAGTTTCAAGCGCAGCCGCAGCAAGATGCTGGCATTGACCGCGTTCATGGTCTTCGCGCGCGCTTTTGACCTGTTCTGGCTCATCGAGCCGAACTTCCCCAAGTCCATGGCCAACTTCGCTGGCGGCGGCATCGGCATGCTCGCCTACATCACCCTGCCGATCGGCATTATGGGCCTTTGGGGTTGGTTGTATCTGACAAATCTGCAGCAGCGTCCATTGATTGTTGTCAACGATCCGCATACCGCGGAGATTCTGGAGCCGGAACATGCCCATTAATGCAGGGCAACAAAACACTGAGCATCACGATGAGCACGGCATCGAGAAGCCGCAACCGCACCCTGTCCAAAAGACGGATGCGGAGCACCCGGGATACGAAGTCACCGACGTCAACACCAAAGGCGTTGTGGTCTTCCTGGGCGGCATGCTTGCCTTCCTGGTCGTCTTCTTCGTCTTCTGCTACGCCGCTGGCAAAGCACTGAACTATGGCCTGCTGAAGCAGGACAACGATGAAGCCACACGCAACCCGCAGGCTGCGTCAGCGGGCGGCTCGCCGGTCGGCCTGCACCGTGGCGACAGCATGACCAACAATCCGGAGATGGAGCAGCGCGAGTCGGCCCTGGTCGCCCAGAGCTTTCCCACGCCACGCCTGGACGCCGACGACTCCAACCAGTCCACCGCCGATCTGCACGCGCGGGAAGATCTGCTGCTCAACTACTACACGCAGGTTGAACCGAGCGCGGGCGCGGCCAACGGCAACCCCGGCGCTGTTCGGATACCGATTGACGCAGCGATGCAGCTGCTTGTAAAGCGTGGCTTGCCGTCGTCCAATGGAAGAGGGGCTCAGCTTGCTGCGGGTGAAAGCCCGACTGGCGGTCCTGAAGGTGCTCCGGTGAAGGTTGCTGGTATCAGCGGCGGACCCACCATGACCGGCGATGTGGACCATCTTGTCCACGCCCCGCTGACCAACGGCTTTGCCCGCACCAGCTACGAGCTCGATGAGATCGAGCGCCGCGGCCAGGCCATGGAACTCAAGAACGAACAAAACGCACGTGGTGGCGAGCACGCCAAGCTGGAAAGCAAGCCGCAGAAGTAGTACCTCCCGAGGAGCAGAACAGGTGAGCAGGAACTTCACAATCCGGAATACTAAGCACGCCTTTGCTGTACTGGCGCTGCTGATGGGCTGCGTTGTTCCCGCGTTCCGCATGTCAGCCCAGGTCACCTCCTACGGCGACAAGCAAACGGGTGATCAGTACGGGAACGAGCTGCCGACGGTCCTGAAAGGTGCCGCCATCAACCAGCGCCTGAACGGGCAGATCCCGCTCTCTTCCACCTGGACCGATGAAACCGGCAAGCAGGTTCACCTGGGCGATTACTTTCAGAACGGCAAGCCCGCCGTGCTGGCGCTGGTGTATTACCAGTGCCCGATGCTCTGCTCAGAGGAGTTGGACGGTCTGACGCAATCGCTCGCCATGGTGCACCTGAATCCCGGCAAGGACTTCCAGGTGATCGTCGCTTCGATCGATCCGAGCGATACACCGGCAATGGCCGAGCAGAAGAAGGCGCTTTATACCAAGCGCTACGCCCGGCCCGGCACCGAATCCGGCTGGCACTTCCTGGTTGGACCGCAGCCGTCCATCGATGCACTCTCGACGTCGGTTGGCTTTGGGTACGTTCGTGTACCGGGGCCAGACGGCAAGCTTACCCAGTTCGCGCATGCTTCGGCCATCCAGATCCTTACGCCGGAAGGCAAGGTCGCCCAATACTACCTCGGCGTGGAATACTCGCCCAAGGATGTGCTGCTGGGGTTGGTTGAGGCTTCGGGTAACAAAATCGGCTCACCCGTAGCCAATATTCTGACCTACTGCTACCACTACGACCCGCATCGCAACAAGCACAGCATTATCGTGGCGCGAGTGGTTCAACTGGGCGGCATGGTCACGCTTGCGGGCCTCGGTGGCTTCATGTTTCTCATGTTCCGGCGCGATCATCGGCTCGCGCAACAAGACCAACACCTGACGCGGCGGAGCGATCCGGAACGCGACGAATCCTAGCGGCTGACAACGGGAACACAGAACGGTCGTAACCGGCAGCAACGCAACACCGCAGGACAAGATTTACAGGAAGAGATAAGGCCAACGATGTCGTATATCAGTCCAGTGCTTTGGCAGTTCCTCACCAAATGGTTTACGTATTTCGCCATCTGGCCGCAGGAGGCGTCGACCGTCGCGCCCATGGCCGACGCACTGTACCTGTTTCTCTGGGGCATGTCCCTGGTCGGGATCATCCTGGTCGGTGCCCTTCTCTTCGTCTTTTCCGTCAAGTACCGCGCTGAGAAGCACCCCGAAGCCGTCCAGATTGAGGGCTCGACGCTGCTTGAGGCGACCTGGACCATCATTCCGCTGGGCATCTTTTTGTTTGTCTTTGTCTGGGGCGCGTGGCTGTATTTCCGTATCTACAATCCGCCAGCTAACGCCATGCAGATCTACATCGTCGGCAAGCAGTGGATGTGGAAAGCGGAGCACCCGGGTGGGCAGCACGAGATTAACGCGCTGCACGTTCCGATGGGAAAGCCCGTACAGCTCACCATGATCTCGCAGGACGTCTTTCACTCCTACTCGATCCCGGCCTTCCGGGTAAAGCGCGAGGTCATCCCGGGCCGTTTCACCACGGTATGGTTCAATGCAACCACTCCGGGAACGTACCACCTGTTCTGCACGCAATATTGCGGCACGCTGCACAGCGGCATGATCGGCGAAGTCACGGTTTTGAGCCCCGACGATTACCAGAAATGGACCGAGCAGTCGACCAGCGGCATGAGCCTGGCACAGAATGGCGAACGGCTCTTTAACTCTCTCGGGTGCAACAGCTGCCACAACGGCACGGCCGCTGCGCGAGGACCGCAGCTCGCCGGGCTGTACGGTGCGAAAATCCAAATGGATGACGGTTCCACCCAGATCGCGACCGACGGCTGGATCCGGGACACGATCCTGAATCCGTCACAGCATGTCCCGGCCGGCTACAAGCCAATCATGCCGACGTACCAGGGCCAGGTTTCCGAAGAAGGCTTGATCGATCTCGTTGAGTACATCAAGAACATCAAGAGCAATTATCGTAATCAGCAGACACTGGTCACTACACAGTCCAACAATGCGGCGCCGACCACGCCCGATATGGTGAAGCCATGAGCACAATCGTCTCCCTGCCCGACCAGAGCACCGCGACGCTCCCGAAGCGCAGCTACCTCAACGCGGAACAAGGCATGCTGAGCTGGCTTCTGACCGGCGATCACAAGCGCATCGCCATGCTCTACCTGGTTTCCATCACTTTCTTCTTCTTCCTGGGTGGGTTCTTCGCCGGCATGATCCGGCTTGAACTGCTAACTCCGGCGGGCGATCTGATGGCGGCCGACACATACAACAAGATGTTCACGATGCACGGCATCGTCATGATCTTCCTGTTTCTGGTGCCCTCGGTCCCGGCAACACTCGGCAACTTTCTGATTCCGATCATGATCGGCGCCAAGGATCTTGCGTTCCCGAAGATCAACCTGCTCAGTTGGTACCTGTACATGATCGGCGGCACCTTTGTGCTGGCTTCCCTGGTGCTGGGCGGCGTCGACACGGGCTGGACCTTCACTACGCCGCTTTCGACGCACTACCTGAACACGCACGTGATCACCACGGCGACTGCCATCTTCATCGCGGGCTTCTCGTCCATTTTCACCGGCCTTAACTTCATCGTGACGATTCACCGCATGCGCGCGCCCGGTATGACCTGGTTCCGCCTCCCGCTGTTCGTCTGGTCCAATTACGCCGCCAGCATCATGATGGTGCTCGGAACTCCGGTGCTCGCCATCGCCCTCACTCTGGTCGCACTTGAGCGCACCATCGGCATCGGCGTCTTCGACCCCGCCAAGGGCGGCGACCCACTGCTCTTCCAGCATCTCTTCTGGTTCTACTCGCACCCCGCGGTGTACATCATGATCCTGCCGGGTTTCGGCGTGATCTCTGAGGTTATCTCCACCTTCAGCCGCAAGCGTGTCTTCGGCTACACGGCAGTCGCATTCTCCTCAGTGGCCATCGCTCTGTTCGGCTTCTTTGTGTGGGCGCACCACATGTTCATCATGGGTGTGTCGAACTATTCGGTCCTGATCTTTTCGCTGTTGACCATGCTGGTCGCGGTGCCATCCGCGATCAAAATCTTCAACTGGTCGTTCACGCTGCAAAAAGGCTCGGTCACCTTTGAAACGCCGATGCTCTACGCGTTCGGCTTCATCGGCCTGTTCACCATCGGCGGTCTGACGGGCGTGTTCCTCGGCTCGCTGGGCATGGACATCCACCTGACCGAGACCTACTTCATCGTCGCGCACTTCCACTTCGTCATGGTCGGCGGCATGCTCATGGCGTTCCTCTCGGGCGTCCACTTCTGGTGGCCCAAGATGACCGGCCGCATGTACCCCGAATCGATCTCGAAGCTTGCTGCGGTTACAACGTTCATCGGATTCATCCTGACCTTCTTTCCGCAGTTCGTCGTTGGCTACTTGGGCATGCCGCGCCGTTACCACGCATACCCGGCTGAGTTCCAGGTGCTCAACGTGCTTTCGACTGCGGGCGCAACCGTCCTGGGCGTCGGTTACTTGCTGCCGCTGCTCTATCTGGGATGGTCGCTGAAGTATGGCGCCATTGCAGGCAACAATCCGTGGCAAGCAACCGGTTTGGAGTGGCAGATCCAGTCGCCACCACTGACGGAAAACTTCCTCGAGACCCCCATCGTCGTGCAGGAAGCTTACGACTACGAGTGGCTGGCGAAGAAACAGCAGCGTGAGTTGACTCACGTTTAAGCATTGGGGCGGCGAGATTGCTCGCCGCCCGTTCCATCCGGCAACGGAACCTCAATAGTCGGCAGCACGATCCAGTCCTTCGCCAAATCCATCGCGGGGGTAGAGCAGGAAAACAGGCAGCGCCTACAAAATCGCGGCTTGGCACGGAGAGGAAACAGAACGATGTCGGTCAGCTCGACACTTTCAGAGATCACACATCCGCCCGCACCGGAGATCCACGCGTCGCACGACGTGCACGATCACCCGTTTTACCAGCGGCACCATTTCGAGACGGCGGAACAGCAGCGCGAGGCCGCCGGTTTTGGCATGTGGCTCTTCCTGCTCACCGAGATCATGTTCTTTGGTGGGCTGTTTATGTCCTACCTGCTCTATCGCAACTGGTACTACGACGCTTTCGTCTCGGCCTCGAACTCCATCTCCGTGGGCATGGGCCTGACGAATACCATCGTGCTGATTGGTTCGTCCTTAACGATGGCGATGGCGGTCTGGGCGGCGGAGGTTAAGAACAAGAAGCTGCTTCAGATATTTCTGCTGGCGACCGTGTTTTTAGGCTTTGCCTTCCTGGGTATCAAGTCGGGTGAGTATTACGACAAATTCCAGGAACACCATGTCCCGGGCGCGTCGTTCAACATCGCCGATTTTGTGAACCCGCCCGCCGGCAGCAAAGAAAAGGCCCTGCCGATCGACATGGCCAAAAAGACGCAAATCTACTTCTCGCTCTACTTCGCCATGACTGGTGTGCACGCGGTACATATGATCATCGGCATCGCGATTCTTATCGTGTTGCTCTGGAGATCAAACAATGGTGCGTACACTTCGGGCTACGTGCAGCCGATTGAGAACTTCGGCCTATACTGGCACTTCGTCGACATCGTGTGGATTTTCCTATTCCCGTTGCTTTATCTGATCAATCGACATTGACCGCCGCACTGCACGGGCATTACGCCGCCGAGGCGAATCAATACTGGAGTTCAATCGATGAGTGATCTGAAGACAACAGGCAACGGCGAACAGGTAATCGCCAATCCCGCGCACCCTGTGGACCGTGAGGGTGCGAACCTCGACGTTCACGATGCGGCGAACGTCAATAACCCCGAGCACGTCGCGCACCATATCGTCAGCCCACTGATGTACCTGACGATTTTTGGTGTGCTCATGGTCGGTACACTCGCCACTTGGGCAATCGCCTATGTGCCTCTCGGCCCGTTCAATGCGCCAGTGGCGATTGGGATTGCCTGCACCAAGGCGGCCTTCGTCGTGCTCTTTTTCATGCACGTGAAGTACAGTTCCCGTCTGGTCAAGCTAACCGTCATCTCCGGATTCTTCACGTTCCTCGTGCTCGTCATCATGAGCCTCAGCGACTACATCTCCCGTGCCTGGGGTCAGTGGTAGATTTAAGCCGGCATGCTTGCAATAGGGAAGGGGATGCGTCGTCGCATCCCCCTTTGATTCTTAGTGTGGAATCGGCAGCAAGGGACGATCGCAGATGCATTACTGATCGAGCCGATGGCCTTGCTCTCCGCAGCAACGGCTCGCACAGATACGTGCAGTTTATCTGCGCATTCAAGGTAATTGTTCGCTTGTCCTTACGGCTTAGTTGCTGCGTGGTGCTTATGGTCCTGTGCTCTGTCTGTTCCATAAGCAGCAGGGCGCAGGACCCGGTTCGCATCGGCCATGTTGTACAGCACTATGCCGCCCGCGACAGCTTCGGTGGTATCGTCACCACCGAAGCTGTCGCGGAAAAAGTGGTTTTCCAGCACGGCTACGGCTTTGCCGACCATGAGCACAAGACACCGTTTGACGTCCACACTCGTTTCAACATTGGATCCATCAGCAAGCAGTTCACCGCCGCGGCCATACTGCTACTGCAGCAGGATGGCATCTAAAAACGACGGATCACATCAATCGGCTTCTTCCACCCGGGCAGGCCCCGATGCTTGGTCAGGGAAAACATAGTCGTCATCCTGTCAAATCAGTACGACCTGCTCCATGGCATGTTCACTCCGGGCACACACGTGATCGATAGCGAACTGATGACGATCGCCGCACAGCCCATCGCTGCTGTTCCTTCAGAGCGCAAAAGGTGCTCTCTTCGCAACGCGTGCTGCGTATGTTCACCGGCAGGTATGTCTCCGACGATAACAATTCATCGGCGTTTACCATTTCGCTGCACGGCACCCATCTGCAATCGCTGCAAGATGGTCCGGGCCATACACCATCCAAACTTCGCGGTGACTATGGCGAACTGAATTTCTACCTCTCAGACTCTGAGGCAGACCTCGAATTCTCCGGTCAGAGCCAGGCCGTCATCTTCGACCTGCGGCACAGCCGAGCGCTCCCGTTTCATCGAGTCGCCCAGTAATTTCGCACGGAATTTTCGCTTCAACCTTCGTGTGAGCGGTGCCGCAGCGGCGTTCGCTCGGGTCTCGACTCAGCCCAGGCGCGGCTCAGCGCGGGCGGAGTTTAGCTCGGACGGGCTTTAGCGCGGGCTTCGATCCAATAATGCGGCGTGACTTGGTTCGTGGGTCCCTCCCCGTTCCGAAAAAAGCTGAAGTCCTTTTTGCGGCTGGAGCTAGCATTCCAAGGAGAACGTAACTCTTCTGTGGCAGGAGCTTACGCGTAAGTCGCTGTAAGTTCTGGGTGATTTCGGTGACAAACACAGTTAACGCACGACGGAGGCAATAGCTTGATACGTCTCCCGAGCGCTCTCCAAGAAGATAATGCGGGTAGGGCGCGTGTCATTGCTGCGACAAAGCGTGCCTGAAACTCAGACAGTGGAGGGTTGCGATGACCCGGAAGTACAACCCATCATGGGAGAAACGGGCTGCATCCCTGGCCTATGTCATCGCAGCAGCGAAGCAACGATTGGAGGCAGTTGGCCTCACCATGCAGGATATTTCAAATCGCTCCGCCCGCGATTTCGGACCGTGGCTGGCGTTTAAGTGGGCGCGCTCAGCCGAGCACGACGGCTATCGAATGGCTATTGTCGCGCGCGTGGAGATGTCCGCACCCTCGCCCGCCACGAGCCCCAGCGCCCAGCCTGATGGGCCAACGCCGGTCTTTCAGGCCACCTGGCGCGCAGAGGCCTGGCAGGGTGTGAGCCCCAGCTTCCACCGCGTCGAGGGTGCGGCCGCGGTGGATCAGATTGTGTTCACCTACGGCAGCGATTTCGGCGTCAGGGGTGCGGCCGTGGTGGACGACACCCTTTTCACTTACGGCAGCCTGGAACGGCTGGTACTCGCGCTTCTGCGGCGGGCTCAGGACGCCTTTCCCGAGCTTTTGGAAAACGCCGGTTGGGATGGCTTTCCCGATCTGCCAATGTTGACCGGCGACGTGGACCATCTCGTGGAAGTCCGGGCCTTCTACGCGAAGGAAGTGGAGCCCTGGACCGGCCCGCCTGTCGGCTGCACCGAAGCCGAGGTGCAGGCGCTGGAAGACCGCCTCGGCTGGCGTTTGCCCCTGGCCTACAAGCAATACCTGCGGTTCATGGGAAACGATCGGAAAGGCATCTTTGTCGGCAGCGACTGGTTCCTTGAAAGCGCTCATTTGAACGTCATTCCCAGCGAACTCGCCAACATGGAAGTGGCCTACACACCTGTGACTGACACGCTCAGCTTCATGTCGCACCAGGGGTATATCCATGGCTGGATGGACCTGCCCGTCGTTTCCGACGATCCGCCGGTCTACTTCTACACGGAATCGAGCAAAGCCAATGAGGGTAACGTTGTCACGGAGTACGTCCGGTTCACGGAATTGCTGCTGGCAGAGCTGAGTTACATGAGCTACTTCACGCAACGAGTGAGGAAGGTTGAAGGGAGTGTCACGTGAACTCGCCGCCAATCCCGCAACTCACCCGCCCTTGTTTCGCACCGAATGCAACACACTTCATCTTGCACGAGGTACTGCATTGCGGTTTGACGCGCCATATTCCGTGTATGCAACGCCCCAGTATCTAGGGCGGAGAAATTTTCTAAAGAGCGTCTGGATGCGGGTGGAGAGAAAGAAGTGCTCGCCTTTATCGCCTTCGAAGGTAATGCCGAGCGATTCATACAAGGCGGTTAAACGTCGGCCAAGGCAGCGAGCAAATGCGCCTGAGCACGTGCGCGTGCTCGCGAGCATAGGAGCGGGAATCCAGGCGACGACGTCTTTTGAATCGATTAGGGAAGTTTGCGCGTCATGGCACGCATGAGCACACCGACCGTTTCCCGTCTTCGGCCATGCGTTACCTTCCTAGTCAATCTAGGAGGCAGAGTAGGCCTGCCTTCCTGGATTATCAAGGAGAGGGAAGATCACCGGAAAGCTTCGCTGTATCGTTGTGCAATGAAGCAGGCACGTGTCGAGAAGACTCGCCCACTGACTCTTTCGGTCTTGCTGCTCCTAGTCACGCCAGTGCTCGGCATTGCGATACGCTTCGCGCATATGGGACTGCCTTGGTCGTTTCGCAAGTACGGCGGCTCGGTCCTGTGGGCGATGATGATCTATTGGCTCGTATCCACGCTGCTGCCCCGCGTGCGCCTGATCCCGACCGCATTGCTCGCCGAGGCGGTCGCAGTTGCTGTCGAGTTTCTCAAACGCCTGCACACGCCGGCCCTGGAGCACTTTCGCGGCACACTGGCCGGCGTCCTGCTCCTCGGGCGTGAATTTTCTAACCAGGACATCGTCGCCTACTCCATCGCGATCACCTGCGCTGCCACGGTGGATGCAAAGCTTCGAGGTCGTCTCGCCTCGCCAACGTCTTAACGCGATCCGCAGGTTGTCTTCTGCCGCAAATAGAATGGAGCGCCATAGCGTTCGCGCAGACAATCAGGCGTCCTTTGGATACTCACCTGCGCTTCTTCCAGGCTTCAGCAGCTCTGTCGAAGACTCCTCGCTCCCTCGGCAGCTTCTGACCTCGTACAGTACCTGCATAAGGGAGACATCATGCGATCCGTGTTCAAGCTGGTGTGCTGTTCCGTTTGTTCCTGGGCTATGATCGCAGCGGCCCACGCGCAACACGGCATAGAGGGTACGTGGAAACTGGTGCTTGGAAAGAGGACGCTCCTGGTGCTCTCTCTTGCTTCCACCAACACACAGAATGGACAGCAATGTAAGGGGACGCTTTCCCTTCCAACTCATCTGACGACGAGGGATGGCATCACTTTTTTTGAGGTTTACGGGCCGACGAAGGTGCAGCAGATTCTTACTTGCACCGAAGCGGCTGGCGCTTTAACCCTGACCGTTCGTGATGAAGAAGAGGCGAACGGCACCACCACTTACAGTTTTCACACGCGGGACGCAAATCACGCCGAACTGGAAATACGCGGCGCGCCTCTGCCGCCTCTGCAGTTGGTCCGCGCCGGAGCAGATGCAACGGTCGCAACAGATTGGGAAGGAGGTCGTAAGTACACGCCCGAAGATGACGCGTCCTCGAATCCGCAAATGAAGCAAATCTTCGACGAAGACCAGAAGGTGAGGCAGGCCTGGCCCAACATAGACTGGAACATCGTCGACAAGTCCGACGCGGAGCGCCGGACCGCCGTGCGCAAGCTTTTGCAGGACGGCGCACTTCATTCGGGAGAAGACTTCTACGAAGCCGCCCATGTCTTCCAACACGGGTCGGGGCCGGACGATAACCTGTTGGCGCATACGCTGAGCATGGTCGCCGTTCGCAAAGGGTACGACGCCGCAATTTGGATCGCTGCCGCGACCCTGGACCGCTACCTGCAATCCATCAAACAGCCGCAGATTTATGGCACGCAGTTCTTTACGCCGGGGACACAGCCTGCAACGCAAGAGCCTTACCACCGCGATCTCATTTCGGACGCATTGCGTCGGCAACTCGACGTTCCTAACCTTGCGGCGCAGGACGTGCAAAGGCAGAAGTACGATACGGATCGACACATCGGCGCAGCCGCTTCTGAAAAGAAGCCATGATGACGAAAGCCGCGCATTCAGCGCGGCTTTCGCAATTGCAGGCTGATGCGCCTACTGCTGCGGCGCACCCGGCTTGCCGGCGTCCGGTGCAGGCACTGCGGTGGGGAACAGGTTCTTCAACTGCTGGTCGCGCTGGCGGTTTTCCTCCGGGTGCGGGAACGGCTTGCGCGGCATCATCGCGTCGCGTTCCGCCGTGTTGTACAGAAAGATCGCCTCGATGGTGGCCGCCTGCTTCAAATCCTCTTGGTGAATGCGCTCCACCGTGTCCATGTTGCTGTGATGGGTGCGCGTCTCGTAGTCCATTGGATCCTGAATGAACTGGAAGCCCGGCAGTCCCACCGCATCGAAGCTCAGGTGATCGGTGCCGCCGGTGTTCCGATAGCTGACCGTCGTGGCGCCCAGGTCGTGCAAGGGCTTCAGCCACTGCTCAAAGATGGGTGCGATCGCGTAGTTCTCCTGCGTATACACACCGCGAATCCGTCCGGTGCCGTTGTCCAGGTTGTAATAGGCGTCCAGCGTTTCCCATTCTTTCGTCGTCTTCAGCGGGCCCTGCGGTCCGCGCAGAAACGACACGATCGGGTCGGCGTTCGCGGCAGCGGCCGGTTCCTGGAACTCGCCGAAGTGCTGCTTCACGTACCCACGGCTGCCGAACAGGCCTTCTTCCTCGCCGCTCCACAGCGCGATGCGAATCGTGCGGCGCGGCTTGTACCCGATCGCCTTCAGGATACGCACGGCTTCCATCGCAACCACTGAGCCTGCGCCGTTGTCGGTCGCGCCCGTGCCGCTGATCCAGCTGTCCAGGTGGCCGCCCACCATCACGACCTCGTCCTTCAGCTTCGGGTCCGTGCCGGGTATCTCGGCAACCGTGTCAACGCCGTGCTCGTTGTCTCCGGTGAACTTCGTCTCAATGTTCACTTCCATCTGCACCGGCACGCTCGCTTTCAACAAGCGGTACAGGCGGCCGTAACCCTCGACCGTAGCCACGGCATTCGGAATCGTCACCGCGGACTCGCGTTTCTGCGCGTTGCGGCTCAGGTTCGCGCCGTTGTCGTCGAAGATGATGCCGGTGCCGCCGCCCTTGCCGCCGTCGCGGCTGGGCGTGATGATCGCGGCCACGCCCTCGGCGGCCATCATCTTCAGCGCAGCGGCGCGTAGTTGTGCCACGCGCTGGCGCTCTGCCAGCAACTGCTGGATGGTCTGCGGGCCGCCGGCTGCTCCGCCGCGCCGCTGCTGACCTTCATAGCCTTCCATTTCCTTCAGCTCTTCTTCGGTGTAGCGGTGGAAGAGCGGCTCCGTCAGATCCACGATCGGATGCGGCGCACCCAGCAGCACAATTTTGCCGGCCAGCTTGCCCTTGTACTTGTCCAGGTCCGCGGCGGTGGTCAGTTCCACCAGAACGGCATCGCCGGTCACGGCACCCTTCGTCGCGGGCGACCACGGCGCGGCCTGGATCCATAGCGGCTCAGTGTCCGGTGTCACGATCCGCGCCCAGCTGTTCACCTGCGCCCAGCCCATGCCGAACTCGCCCCAGTCTTCCAGGTGCGCATTGACCAGGCCGGCGTCGGTCAGGCGGTCGCGCGTCCACTCGTTCGCCTTTTTCATGTTGGGCGAACCCGTCAGGCGCGGGCCGATACCGTCCGCCAGGCCCGTCATGTAATCCATCGCGTGCGAGTGGGCGTAGCCCTCGGTGCGAATGCGCGCGTACATGTTCAGGTCAATGTTCTCAATTGCCGGCTGCGGGCCGTAGTAGCCGCGCATGGCCTCGGCAGAGGTTGCAGCCTCATGCCGGCTCTTCTGCTTTTCCGCCGCAAAGGCGGGCAGGGCGGTGGTGCAAACGGTCGAAAGCAGCGTAACGGTGCACACACCGCGGCGCACGGCGCTCCAAAGAAACGGCATCGGGCAAAGCCTCCAAATTTATTGCTGTAAAGCGAGAGTAACAGGGAGACGACCGGCCTCGAACGCAAGTTGCAGCAGCGCATCTCCGCCAATGGACGGCTCTTTGCACGCTGCACCGCGGCAGCGCGCCGCCTCTGCCGCTCTCGCCCGCTGCCAGATCAAAACTTGTGAAACATGAAGAACGCACCGCAAATCAGGAAGCCAAATGCCACTGCGTGATTCCAGTGCAGCCGCTCACCGAAATAGAACGTCGTGAACACGCCGAAGACGGTCAGCGTGATGATCTCCTGGATCGTTTTGAGTTGGGCCGGATTGAACTTGTCGGCACCCATGCGGTTCGCCGGCACCTGCAGGCAGTACTCGAACAGCGCAATCGACCACGACACCAGGATCACCTTCCAAAGAGCGACGTCGCGGTATTTCAGGTGCCCGTACCAGGCGAAGGTCATAAAAATGTTGGAGCCGATCAGCAAGACGATTGTCCACATACGCGAATGTGACGCTGAACCGCGCTTCTGCTTTGCACACCAACGGCAAGCGCGCTGCATACTGTGAGCATGCGATCAGAGTTCGGCTGGCAGCTCCGTTCGCGCACGCTTCTGCTTGGGCAACGAACGCAGATCATGGGCATCGTGAACGTGACGCCCGACTCGTTCTCCGATGGTGGCGCGCATGCCTCCACCATCGCCGCCGTGGATCATGCCTTGCGGCTGCTGGACGAGGGCGCGGACCTTCTCGACGTCGGCGGCGAGTCGACCCGCCCCGGCGCACCCGCGGCGACACCGCACGCCATTGCCGCCAACGACGAGCAGCGGCGCGTGTTGCCTGTGATTCAGAGCGTTCTACGGGCTCGGCCCAACGCTATTGTTTCCGTGGACACCTACCGCGCCGCCACGGCCAGGCTCGCGATTGAAGCGGGTGCGGAAATCGTGAACGATGTGTCAGGTCTGCTGTGGGACGACGCCATGGCGCAAACGCTCTCGGATCTGCGATGCGGCGCCGTACTCATGCACGCCCGCGGCCTGCCGTCCGAATGGACGCGGCTGCCATCGCTCGAAGCCGAGCAGGTACTGCCGACCGTGCATTCCGGCCTGCAGGCCAGACTCGGGGACGCGCTCGCAGCGGGTATCGCGCGCGAACGGATCGCCCTTGATCCCGGCTTCGGCTTTGGCAAGCGCGGGGCAGAGAACTGGGCCCTGCTGGCACAACTCGACCACCTGAACGACCTTGCCTGCCCCATGCTTGTGGGCCTGTCCCGCAAAGGCTTTCTGGCCTCCTCTCTTCCGGCGCATGAGCGCGACCCGCAGACTCACGCCGCCAACACAGTCGCTGTTCTCGCCGGGGCACACGTGCTTCGTGTGCACGACGTCGCAGGAGCGATCCGCGCAGCCGGTGTTGCCGACGCCGTACTCGCGGCGGCGAGCTAGTGAACGCGCTCTCGAACCTCGTCGCGCACCAGGTACAAAAAAAAGACCGTAAAGAACGCCGCCCACACCAGCAGGCCCGCGCCCTGGTTGATCGGCACGTGCGCCGTAATAAAACGCAGCACGTAACTGAACGCGGTAAACAACGTGCCGCCCAGCACCAGCGCCCAGCCCCAGCGCCGCAAACGAAGCAGGCCGAATACGCCGATGACCAGCATGCTGCAGATCGCCAACGTGCCATAGCGGGTAATGCCATTGCCAAACAAACCGCGCCACGCCGCAATCACATTCATCAGCGCATAGACCAGAACAAACAACGCGATCATGGCCATGCCGGGCAGCATCTTCGGGCCGCCAGCTTCACCGGTTCCGTCGGGGTCCGCGGCACGTTGCTGCCGAACGCGCGCCGCTGCTTCCGGCGACAGCTTGATGCGACCCTGGCGGCGCGTGGCTTCGGCCGCCTCTACGCGCGCCGCAAACTCGCGGTCCGCCTCCGCAACGCTCATGGACTCCGGGTTCTTCTGCTTCGAATCGTGTGTTGGGTCGTTTGGCATGGTGTCCTCGATGGAGCGATGTCGCGAGCGACGCAGGTCGCGGTGCGCTACAGCGTGTGCAGGTAGTGCAACAGGTCGTTCAACTCCGCGTCGGTCATGGTGTAGCCCTGCGGAGGCATGTTGCCGCGGCCGTGAATGACCGTGTTGCGAACGCGTTCATCGTTCGCCGGAGCGCCGCTGGGCAAGTACGGCTTTTTGAAGAGCCCCGCAAGGCCGGGACCATTCAGCGGATCGGCCGTGCGGTCGTGATGACACGTCGAGCAGTGCTGCACAAACTCCGCGTGCCCGCTCTGTTCCACGGGCGTCAACTGGTCCAGCGGCTTCGGTGGCGGAATGCTGTGGCAGCCCTGCAACACACCGCCGGCAAGCAGCAGTGCAGCACAAGTCGCGGCTCGGCAGGCCCATCGAAGCATCCTCCCTATTTTCGCATTGCACGGCCAGTCATATGTCCGGCAAGCCACGAGGGACCGCAGAGCTTCATCCGCTGAAAGAGGACGCCGTCTGGTTTCAAGTTGCGATCAGCAGCATCGGGGGCTGCTGCCAATCCATGCCGCGCCTGCGCTTCCGTCACCCACGCGGCATCCGATTTCCTGTTGTCCTTGAAGGAGACTCAATATGGCGAAGGAACTCGCATTTGTTAGCGGCGCATCTTCCGGCATCGGCTACCAATTGGCGCTGCAGCTGGCACAGCGCGGATATGACCTGGCCGTGACGGCGCACGGTGACCGGCTGGAAGAAGCCGCAAAGGACTTTGAGGCCGCCGGTGCGACCGTCCACACCTTTCAGGCAGACGCAACCAAACGCGACGAAGTTGAAAAGGTCTGGCGCGGTATTGAAGCCCTGGGTACGCCCGTAGCGGTGGCGTGCATCAATGCCGGCATCGGCGAAGCCGGCCTATTCGCAACCGAGTCGTCACTCGATCAGGAGCTTGCGATCGTCGATCTGAACTGTGGCTCCACGGTCCAGTTCGCCAAATATATCTCGCGCCAGATGGCTGGCCGCAGGCAGGGCAATATCCTGTTTACCGCCTCCATCGCCAGCGAGACCACGTCGCCGAAGATGGCCGTGTACTCGGCTTCTAAATCGTTTGTGCTGTCGCTCAGCAAGAGCCTGCGCTTTGAGATGGAGCACTTCGGCGTGAACGTGACGGCGCTGCAGCCGGGACCGGTGGACACCGAGTTCTTCAACGTGGCACACATGGAAGACACAAAAATCGGCACAGACGGCAAGAAGAGCAATGAGCCCGACACCGTGGCAAAGGTCGGCCTGGACGCGCTCTTCGATGGTAAGGAGCATGTGTACGCGGCGGACTTCATGACCAAGTTGCAGGGTGCCGTCGCGGGCATCACACCAGACAGTGTGCAGGCAAAGATGCAGGAAAAGTACATGGAGCCGGCGACGAAATAGCCGCCGGTCAGCACCAACACAGAAGGGCACAGCTTCGGGTGTGCCCTTCATGTTTCCCGTGCCGTTCGCCGTCATCGCGGCCCGCTACAGTGTCATGGCACACTGTTCAGGTCCGTATGCACTTAGCTCTGTATCGAACGCAACGAGTCTGCCTTGGTTTGCTGCTGGGCACCGCCGGCCTGTACGCGGGTGTGCTCGTCATGTATTCCATCGGCCTCGCACCGGTGCTGGATGCACAATCCTCAACCGGCTTTCTCAGGCTCTGGCAGTTGCACGACTACTACCTTCACCTGCGGATCCGCTTTCTGCTGGCCGGCATCGGCATCTTTTATGTGCTGACCCTGCTCTCGCTTGCAACGGCGGTGCGGACCAAGACCTTCGCGCTCATCGCAATCGCCTTTGTACTTTCCGCGGTAGACGTAGAAGTCAACCGCGAGTTGCAGCGTCCGGTGAACCGGTCGATACAGCTGGCCGACGTCGGCGCCCACTCGTCCAGCAGTGTCTACACCATGGAGCATCAACTCTTCCGCGCATTGCACTTGCGGCAGCTGTGCTCGGTCAGCGCCTTTGGGTTGCTCTGCATTGCTGCCATGCTGCCGCACAGCAGCCCCAAACGTTCCCGGCCGGACCTGATCTCCTGAGACTCGAAAATCGATAGCGTAGTCCGGGCGTGGCCGCTATACTCGCGTGCATCATGGCAACCGCACGCCTGAAGACCCCGACGATGCCTGTCCACACTCGTGACGCTCGCATCGACGCAAAGATCGCAGCAGCGAATCCTGCACTACAGCCGGTGCTGCTTTACCTGCGCGAACTGGTACACGAGGCCGTTCCCGAAGTGACCGAGACGGTCAAGTGGGGCCACCCATTCTTTGAGTTGAACGGCACCATTCTCGCGAACATGGGCGCCTTCAAGCACCATTGCGCATTCGGCTTCTGGTCCAAAACCATGACGGAGCACCTTGCCGCCGACGGCTTCACGCCCGGCGAAGGCGCGGGTTCGCTCGGCAAACTTACCACTCTGGAAAGCCTGCCACCGCGCAAAAAGCTGCTCGGCTATATCCGTACAGCGGCCAGTCACATTCGCAACGGCACCTCGGAAAGCTCGATGCAGACGCGTGCGGCCAAAAAGCGCGGGCCGGACGGCGCCGCCAGCAGCAAGCCTCCCATGGCAATGCCGGTGATCTTTGCGGAAGCCCTTGCCAATGAACCCAGGGCAAAACAAACTTTTGAGGCATTTCCAGCCAGCTGCCGCGGCGAGTACCTGGCATGGATCACCGAAGCCAAGCGCGACGAAACCCGCGCCCGCCGCGTGCAGCAGGCCGTCCTGCAACTCGCAGAGGGCAAACGCTTCAACTGGCAATACGAAGCCAAGGGCTAGCAATCCGCAATCCAAAAGCATGGCAGACCCGAAGGTCTGCCATGCTTCTCTGGTTGTTTACGCCTACACGTTGAAGTTCGTCTCTTCGCCTTCTTCCACGCCATACCGGCGCAGCAGGTTCGGCAGATTTTGGCTAAACGCGGAGCGCGGCATCACCGTGTGGCAGCCCGCTTCCACCGCCTTCTGCTTCAGGTCGCCCTGCAGATGCGAAAGGAAACCAAGAATCGAGGTGCCCTTCTTCAGCTTGGCTTTTAGCTTGGGAATCAGCGTCAGGGGCTTGGCAGCAGTGTTGTTCAGGTCAAACACAATCAGCGACGGATGCTCATGATCGTGCAGATCGGCCAGATGCGCCACCACATCCTTGTCCGGCTTCATGAACGCGACCTTCACGCCCTGCTGCTTGGCCACTTCCTGAATCTTGGCGGTGAAGAACAGGTCTTCGATGAAGAAGTAAATGTGAGTCGGCGCGTCCTCCGGGATCGCCACCGGCTTGTAGTGGTGCATCAGCTCAGGCGGCAGGCGGTCTTCGTTGAACTGCCGGCCGTGATTCTGGCGCCGGTGCCCGCCACTATTTCCGCTCGTGTTGATGGTGCTGGCCGGCGAATCTGCATAGTTGCCGTTCACTTCGCGGTAGCTGTGGTCCATTGGACCAACAAAGCTGCGAGGACCACGACCCTGTTGCTGCTTGCGGTTGCGGCGCACGCCGTTCTGACCGGAATGACTGCCCTGCAGGCTGTTGCCGGGCTCCGGGCGGGGTTGGCTGCCGCCACCATTCGTTTCGCCGGCGCGGCGGAACTTCTTTTTCTTCTTGCGCCGTCCACCATCGCCCTGCCCCTGCTGGCCCTGGTTCTGATTCTGGCCGTGGTGCTGGCGTTGCGGTGGCGCAGCCGTGGCAACAGTATTCTCGGCACCGGCACCGGCACCGGCTTCGCCCGCCGATGCTTCAATCTGCGCCGGCTGCGCTTCGCCTCCCTGGGCCGTGCCACTATTCGGCGCCGCACTCTGGGCTCCACGATTTTTCCGCTTGCGGCGCCGCCGGCGGCTTTTGCTCGTGCCGGAACCTGAACTGCCGCCTGCGTTATTGGAGCTCTCGCCCTCGTCAAACTGGTTTGCTGCTGAGGTCGGAGGCACCATCGCCGTGGGCGCCTCAGACACGTTCTGCTCTTCGCTCATGCTTCTTCTTTCTTCGGAACGGTCCGAACCCTGCGCGTTACTCACCTTGCAAACGCAAGGGAGAACCGCGGCGGTCCGGCCAGGCTTTCTTTGGGAGTCGCTGTTTCAATGCACCTTCGGATACAGCGTTCTTCCAGAGCGATCGCGATGCGGCTGTTGTCTCGCATCGCCGTTCTGGTTTGTGTCCTGAGCCGTGCGAAAAATCAGCGATATCGGTGATCTGCCTGCCGCTACACTCTGCTGGCGGCCGGCCTTCCGGGTGTACTCCCAGCGGGCACATTCGCCCGCGTATGCTGCTCAACACTTTCTGAATGTGTGCATTGCCACTTGGTGCGTGGCCCGGATGGAAGCGTACCGCCGGCGGCATCTGGGCCTGGCTGCAGCGTCTACTTCCTCTGCTGCCAAAGCATACGGCAGGTGCCGCGATTTGGCAAGCATGCTGTTCGAGCAGGGCAGCGCAGCAGCTGTTACCCTGCTTTCACGCGAAAAGCGCCACCCGGTGGGTGGCGCTTCGCAATAGCCAGTCACTGGCCTCCAAAAGATTGTTATTCCATCCTCTGGTGGCCTCGCCTGTTTGGCTGAAGCTCTCCCGTAGCGGCTGGATCTGTTGCATCGTGCATTGGTCTGCATCTGTCAGCAGTACCTATCCGCACGCACTTCCCGCCAATCCTTAGTGCACCTGCGTTGCCAAAGTGTAATCGTTTGTTGGTCAACAACTTACAGTTTCCGCGCCATGGGCCGCTTCTGAAATCCGCAGCCTTCTACCCGGCTTGCCTATGAGTTTCTGTAGACTCGCCCCGCAGCGCCTTTGCAAGCGGCCCCGCAACGTCCGATACTAGAGAAGCAATGCGTATTACCCCAGACGATCTGTACCCCGACCCGCTTGACATCGACGTGACTCTGCAGCCCGGTGCCGTCGACTACGCGCTCGATCTCGAGCAAAACGGGCCGCTGCACGTCAAGGCCCGCGCCGAACGCATCGAGGAGCACCGTGGACCGAAAGACGTGGTCCTCGACATCCGACTCCGCGGAACCGTGGACGGCGCCTTCCAGGCGATCTGCGGGAGGTGCACCACCCCAATTCCGCAGCGCGTTTCGGAAAGCTTCGACCTGATTTTTCGCCCGTCCGGCACCGACGCCGGCCTGGGTGAGCGTGCTATTACCGAAGCCGAGACCGAAATCGGTTATTATGAGCCAAGCGGCCTTTCGTTGGAAGACGTCGTGCGTGAGCAGGTGCTGTTGACCCTGCCGGAACGTGCGCTCTGCCGCGAGGACTGCAAAGGTCTGTGCCCGCACTGCGGCGAGAACCGGAACGAGCGCGATTGCGATTGCGAGTCGAAACAGATTGACTCCCGCTGGAACGCTCTGCAGGGCTTCTCCGCCAATTAGCCGGCACGGCATCCCTTGCAGGCCAGGACGCCACATTTTGTGCTCGAAACGGAGCCTCGTCTGCGCTTCATCGCGCGGTGAAATGCTCCTGTTGAAAGGGAACTGCCATGCCGAATCCGAAGCGCCGCCATTCCAAGCAGCGCACCGCAAAGCGCCGCTCGCACGACTTTCTCACCGCGCCCAACAGCAACGTCTGCCCGAGTTGCAATGAGCGCAAGCTGCCCCATCACGCCTGCCCCAAGTGCGGCGAGTACAAGGGACGCGCCATTACAACCGCCAAGGCTGAGGTTTAAGCTCACCACCTCTGGTGAGCAGACCCGCCGCATGCCTCGCGGTCTCTACGTTCCGTCCAGTAACCGGCTCGACTCCGCGTCCTGCACGAAGGGGTATACGTCTCTGCGTATGAGGAGCCGCCCGTGCTGACCGATATCGTTCTGGACGGCATGGGGTCTGACCGCGCGCCGGAACCCGAAATACGCGGCGCGGTGCAGGCTGCCCGGCAATACCCCGTTCGCATTCACCTGGTTGGACCCAGGGAGCGGCTGCAGCCCGCCTTGGAGCAGCACCTTGCCGGCGAGCGCCTGCCCATCCAGGTCGTCCATGCCTCCGAGTGGATCGGCATGGACGAGAAAGCTGCCCAGGCCGTTCGCTCCAAAAAAGACTCGTCCATGCGCGTCGGCCTGAAGCTGGTGCGCGATGGCCAGGCCCGCGGCTTCGTGACCGCCGGCAACACCGGTGCCGCCATGGCAACCGCAAAGATGGTTCTGGGCACGCTGGAAGGCGTCGAGCGGCCGGCCCTGGCAACCGTGCTCCCCAATGGCCGCAGCACGCCCTGCGTCCTTCTGGACGTTGGCGCCAACGTCGATTCCGACCCGCACAATCTGGTGCAGTCCGCCCTGATGGGCCAGATCTACGCTCGTACGGTGCTGGGCATCGCCAAGCCCCGTGTCGGCCTCCTCTCCATCGGCGAAGAAGACAGCAAAGGCAACGCGTTGTCGCGCGAAACACTACCGCTCCTGCGTGCGCTCAATGGCGAACATCTGTATCACTTCCTCGGCAACGTGGAAGGCCGTGACTTGTTCAACGGCAACTGCGACGTCGCCGTGTGTGACGGCTTCGTCGGCAACGTTGCCCTGAAGACGATTGAGGGTCTTGGCCGCATGGTCAGCGACTCGCTCAAAGACACGCTCAAATCCACCATCACCAGCCAGGTGGGCGCGCTGCTCAGCCGCAAGGCCTTCAAGAACTTCAAGCGCAAGCTGGACCCGTCGGAGTATGGCGGTGCACCGCTCCTCGGCGTGCGCGGAGCCTGTATCATCGGCCACGGCTCCTCCAACGATTGCGCGATCCTCAACGCGATCCGCGTCGCCAATCAGTTCGCCCAGGCCGATGTGAACCGGCATATTGAGGCCTCGCTGCGCAAAGTGCAGCTCTCACCGTCCGTCGCCTGACCGGCACTAATCCCCCTGCTCAAACAGCACTGTCACGGTTCCGGATTAGCAGCCGCTCATCCGGAATGGCACGAAGGTTGTATCCGCTTGCCCTCGCAGGCCCCGTAATCTGCCAGCTTCGCGTGCCATGCTTGGTATCGTCGCCGGTTGCCGATACGGGCTGCGGAGAGGTTGGACCAACGCTGCATGCCAGCTTTTGCGAAGAGCCGCGCCGCTTCCCGCTGCGGACGCCTCCTGGCACTCCTGCTTGCGGCACTGCTGCTGCCCGCATGCGGCGCGGCCGCTGCTGCCTGCGGCCAAGCTGACCCCGCGGAGCTCTCGGAAGCGGCACGTACCATCCTCGCGCTGAACCAGAACCTGTTCCCGGTCGCCCAGACCGCGCAGATCACCGGCTCCCGCGGCGCCTCACGTCCCGGCGCGGGCGTCAGCGTCAGTCTCCTGCAGAGCCGGGCGCAGCTCCTTCGCGAAATCATGCAGACGCACCCCGAGGAGGTGCGATCCGTCATGCTGCCCGCCTCGGTCGCCGACCGCCTCTTGGCCGCCGACCCGGCCAGCGCGCCCTATGTGGAACGCGACGCGGCCCTCACGGGTGACCTCGCGGCCATTGCAGTGGATGACTTCGCCCACGACGCGGGCCAGCGCACCTATGTGCTGCATGATTCCTCCACGTCTTCGCAGATCGCGATCCATCCCGCGGCTTCCTTCAACCTGCAGCCGTTGCTGCACCGCAACGTGGCAATTGGCGGCATCCAGCTGGGTTCTGACCTGCTCGCGGAAACGGTCACACCTGCAAGCCCCGCCGCCATCCGTCTTGGCGCACAGCACCGCCTCACCCTTGACGCCGCTGCGGTGGCGCCCGCGAGCACGTCGCTGACCTGCTCCACCACCGGCCCGCAGCGCACGGCCGTGTTGATGATGCAGTTCCCGAACAACACACCGGCGTTTCCGGGCGGCTACGGTTCCGCGGCCTGGTGGCAGCAGGCGATTGCCGGCACAGGCAACTCCGTAAGCAGCCTCTGGTCCGAGATGACCGCCGGCGCGACCTACGCGACGGCCGACGTGTACGGCCCGCTGACACTCGCGCGAAGCTACGGCTGCGCCGACTACCTACAGATGCGCTCGGCCGCGCTCACCCTTGCGTCAAACACCATCGACCTGTCGAAGTACACACGCATCGTTCTTGGTTTCCCAGCCTCCAGTTGCACTTTCGGCGGCCTGGCGGACATCGGCTGCAACGGCGCCGACAGCATCGTCCCGCACCCGTACTCCGTCGTATGGATGCCGATCGTCACCAGCTACACGGCATCGACCGGGGTCTGGGCAAGCCTAGCCCATGAGCTTGGCCACAACCTGGGTCTGAACCACGCGAACACGCTTGACTTCGGCACCGTCTCGCTCGGCCCCATCGATTTCCAGGCGACCAACCCGGGCACGGTCACTGGCACCGGCGCAACCATAGCCACGGGCGCGATCACGGCGGTCGACACCGAGTACGGCGACGTCTTCTCCGTCATGGGCAATCCCTGGTTGTCCGGCCCGGGACCGTATTCCGCGGAACACCGCGTCAGGCTCCTGGACTGGATGCCTGCCAGCGACACCAGCAGCGGCCTGGGCACCATCACCGCTCCGGGCACCTACAAAATCCAGCCCGCATCCACCAGTACCGGTCTGCGCGCCCTGCGCGTTCTGCGCGACGCCACCTCGGCATCCTGGCTCTGGTTGGAGTACCGCAACGGCGGCACGCCCTTCGACGCAGCGAACCTTGCCGCCGTCCGCGGCCAAAACGTCGCAGCGGGCGCGGTCGTGCACTACGAAAACGGCTACGGCGACCATGACAAGACTTACCAGCTCGACATGACGCCCACCGGCAAGGGCAACAACTTCGCCGACGGCGCGCTTCTGCCGGGCGTCACCTGGTCCGACCCATACTCGCCGCTCTCGCTCACGGTAAACAACGTCACATCCGCGGGTCTGAATGTGTCGGTCAGCTACGACAGTACCTGCGCTACGTTCAGTTTTGGCGGCAGCGCGGTCAGCGCAGCGGGCGGCAGCGGCACGGTTGCGGTCACCGCGCCGCCCACCTGCACCTGGAAGGCGAGCAGCAATGCGGCGTGGATGACCCTGAGTCAAACAACGAGCGGTACCGGGAATGGCTCGTTCACCTGGACCGCCGCCGCGAACACTGGGTACAGCCAGCGCGTCACGTACCTCACCGTCGGCCGAGTCAGCCAACGGCTTCTCCAATTGGGAAGCGGCGCCAATGTGCTGGCGCTGTCGCCGGCAAACGCGACCGTGGACCCCGGCAGCAGCATCGTCCTGTCGCTCACGCTGCAGAACGCCGGCGGCATCGCCGGGCTGCAAACCGTGGAACTGGACGCAACCGCCGCAGGCGCGCCGCCCTGCACCGTCGTCGCGGACTTCTCCTCCGGCACGCCGTTCTTCTTCGCCCTGGACTCCGCTTCCAATGAGTTCACCAGCGGCCTCGGCGCAGGCAGTACCGGCACCATCGATACTCCGGGCTGCACCATCTCCGGCCGGGGCAGCAGCGCCACCGCCAGCAACGGCACCATCACCGTTGCGCTGAACCTGGCCTTTCCAGCGGCCTCGCCCGGTGTGCGCGCTCTCTATGCCACCGCCAACGCCGGAACGGAGCTGCCGGTCGGCATCCTGAACGTGGGAGTGGTTATGGCATCGCCGTCGAACCCGACGACCACGAATCCGCCCACCCCTACGCTCCGGCCGACAACGACCACGCTGACCGACCCTCCCGCCTCCGCGCTGCCCGGCACCACTTTGGTGTTCACGGCCACGGTCGCGGCGACCAACGGAAATGCTGTGCCGGGCGGCACTGTAACTTTTCTCGACGGCACCACTGCTATCGGCTCCCTGCCGCTGGACAAAACCGGCAAGGCTAACTTGAGCACAACGACGCTGTCCAACGGCACGCACACGATCACGGCACGCTACAGCGGCGATGCCACCTTCGCGGCATCTGCCTCTGCCGCAGCCACGGTCACCGTTGCACAAGCCGCAACCACAACCACGCTCGCCAGTTCCGTTACAGAGGTAGGCGCAGGCGCCGGCGCGACCCTCACCGTCACCATCGGGCACACGGCGGCAGCCATCCCAGGCGGCACCGTAACCCTGCGCGACGGCAGCACCGTGCTGACCGCAATCACACTCAATCACGCAACGGCCAGCTTCCCGCTCAACGGCATCGCTGCGGGCACGCATACCTATACGGCGGTGTACGGCGGCGACACCGTCTATCTCGCGTCCACCTCGGATCCGCTTGTCCTCACGGCGGGCAAACTGCCCACAACGCTTGCCATCGCAAGCCCGCCGGTCACGCTCGCGGGCACGGCGATCCGCATCGCGGTCACGGCAAACAGCCCGGGCACGCCCACAGCGCAACCGGCCGGAACCGTGCTGTTGCAGGAAGGCGGCCGCAGCGTCGGAAGCATCACGCTCGTCAACGGAACCGGGACGCTTGCACTTAACTTGCTTTCCACCGGCACGCACACCCTTACCGCAAGCTACGGCGGCGATGGCAACTTCAACCCTGCTGCTGCCGCCACGATCACATTCGACATCGTCGACTTCGCCATCACCGGACCCACCGGCATCACGGTCCGCGCCGGCGCGCTGACGGCCAACACCGCGACCCTCACGCTCACGCCCGGCAGCAACGGCTTCCCCATGGGTGTGGCGTTCGTCTGCAACGGCGCACCGTCCGGGGCCACCTGCGCCGTCACCCCGGGAATGGTGGTTCCGGGCCGCAACTCTGTTCCGCTTACCGTTACGGTTACGACTACCGCGCCATCCTCCACGCGCACCGCGGCGCTCGCCGGTTGGCTCGGTCTGCCTTTGCTCGGATTGCTACTCTCCAGCCGCACGAAGAATCCCTCGCTGCGCCTGCTATCGACGCTGCTGGCGACCCTCGCACTCAGCGCCGGCGTGACAGGTTGCGGCACCGGCGCCAGCGCAGCGGCAACGACCACCACCGCACCGCCTTCCAGCCCAATCGGAACGCCCGCCGGCAACAGCACGCTCACCGTGCAGGCCATCGCAACCAGCAACGGCTCCACGCTCACGCACACCGCAACGGTAGCGCTACAGGTGAACTAGGCTGGTCGCGGCCATCGCGTCCAGTGCCGTGCCACACACATTCAGGAAGGCCGCGCAACTCGCGCGGCCTTCCTCGTCCTCAGCAGAAAGCAGATCAGTTCACCGGCTCCATCACAACCTCCACATCAAAGTGGTGCGTGCTGGAAGGCACATCCAGCGCACCAAGAAGTTGCGGCTTGTTGAGCGTCAGCGAAGTAGTCCCCTCCAACCGCGTGTCCCGCAGCACCGGATTCGGGTTGCTCGGCGTGATGCTGTCCGGTGCAATACTTGTCTGCTCCACCTTGCTTTTCAGCACGCCACCCCCCTGAATCTCTACAAGCGTTGCGTCGAAGTTCATCCCCACGTCGATGTAGGTGAACTGCGTGGATATGCCGCCGGTCGAAATTGGCAACCGGCTGCCCTGTTTCATTTGTGACCCGTGTCCTGAAAGCACGACCATGCTGAATCGCTGCACCCCAATCTTCCGCGTGCCGTCCATCTCCGTCATTGTGTATGTGAGCCGATAACGGGCATGCGGCTGGTCCAGCGCAGCGAGCAGCCTCGCGATTTGCGCCTGAACCTCGTCAGGCGCGTGGACCGCTATGATTGCCGTGCTCGGCACCAGAAAAACCTTGGTCTGTGGGTCCACCATGTTGCGAACGGAAGTTAATATTTCGTTCGCGTCCTGCGCGCTGGCCGCGTAGTGCAGCTTGTACTCGCGATCCACGCTGTCATTTATGAAGTGGTCGGAACGCTCACTTGCGGTCGGGTATTTGGTCGGGTATGCCGGCGTGTTCTGGGCGATGGCGGGCACGCTTGCGGCAGTGAGCAGCAGAACGATCGAGATGGCTAGAGAAGCAGGGGTGCGGCTCATGAATAGGCTCCGGTTATTTGAGTTCATCGGGTAGTGGCGTGTTCACGTATTGGGATCGCAACGCTGCGTCAATCTCGTGCTGCAAATTCGACGGCAGCGGCGGCGGAGTAAAAAAATGTGCAGTCTGCGCGCGTTCCTTTGAGAACTCGCGATTGCGCTCCACCGGATCGAGCATCGCCAGCTCTACCGGGTCGTTCCGGTGCGCGATCTGCAGCAAGAGCCGTTCCTGCTCGGTCAGCGGCATCTCCGGCGCGGGAAAGCTTGCCTCGTGTGCTGCACCGGCCGATGAAGCGCTCGCGAGCGCCGTTTCGAGCCGCCCCGAGGCTCCCATTCCGCACGCCGGCACACCACAACGCACGGGACGCCGCACCCTGGCTCCCGGCGCGTACTCTGGGGTCGCAGCCGATGCCGTCGAACTCAACTTCTGCCGCATCTTGTCCGCCGCTCCCGCCACTTGATCCGAAATGCTGTGCTGCCTGATCGCAATGGGCGCATCCTGCAAGGACCCGCCCCGCGTGGCGTGGTGCAACAGCGCGCCCGCCACGCAAAGGACGCAGGCCGCAACGGCTGCGGGAAACACAAAGCGCGGCCGCAACCATCCATCCGCTCCCCGGCCCGCTTCCGTCCGCGATGCCGGCCCCGCCCCATCCGAAAGCCGCTGCAGCATGCGCTCGTGCAACCCGTCCTGTGGCCGGGCCTCTGCCAACGCGGCAAGTACGGCATCCAGCCGGGCGTCCTTCGTCAATCTCTCGTTCCTATCGTTCATCGCGCACCTCCTTTCCTTTCCATCTCGGTCAGCCGTTCCTTTAGCCGTGTGCGTGCGCGAAACAGCAGGGCCCGCACGGCCGACTCACTCTTCCCAATCACCGCGGCCACCTCTGCCGTGCTCATCTCGTCCACGGCGCTCAGCAGCAGTGCCGCGCGCTCGGCCCTGGGCAGCGCATCCATCGCCAGCAGCACGCGCCGCAGGCGTTCGGCTTCCTCCAGCGCCCGGTCCGCGGGCACCAAGCGGGCCGCCAGCATCTCGGCAAACGGGCTATCCATCTGGTCAGGACGCACACGCCGCCTGCGGTCCAGCGCCAGGTTCCAGGCGATGCGCAGCAGCCACACGCGTTCGTCGCGCACTGCGGGCAGGTCGCGCCGGTGTTGCAGGACGCGTACAAAGGTGTCCTGCACCACGTCCTCCGCCTCATGCTGGTTGCGCAGAACCGAGTGCGCCACGCGAAACAGCAGCGTGGCATGGCGTTCCACGAGCGCGGCAATGTCCACCTCTGCCGTTGCCTGCTCGCGTATGCCAAACACCAGGTCGTAGCCCTCTGCGTGCGTCATCCACTCTTTCTCTACTTCACAGGACGCGCCCGTGCGCCCGCCGCTCGACAATTTTTCGCAGCCGTTGCGCGAGCGCCGTTACGAGGGTTGGTTCGCGCACCACAACGCGGTATGCTCGGCTGTGCAGTGAGGCCAGAAACGCAAGCCCGCAGGTCCTCGGAATCGGTCGACGATTACCTGAAGGCGATCCACACGCTGGCCGGCGATGCGGAGCAGCGCGTCGGCAGTTCCGCTCTGGCACAGCGGCTGCATGTCGCCCCCGCCTCCATCACCAACATGCTGCAGCGGCTGGCCGCGGAGCCTGAGCCGCTCATCGACTACCAACGCAGCCGCGGTGTCCGGCTCTCGCCCGCGGGGCGCCGTCGCGCGCTTGAAATCGTGCGGCACCATCGCCTGGTCGAAACTTTTCTCTTCCAGGTCTTGCACTACCCGCTCGACGATCTGCACGACGAAGCCGAACGCCTCGAACACTTCATCTCCGAGCGGTTTGAGGACCGCGTCGCCGCCGTGCTCGGCGATCCCACCACCGATCCGCACGGCCACTGCATCCCGTCCAAAGACGGCACCATGCCCGCGCGCCACGGCGTCAGTTGCGCGTGCGGCAAGCTGTAAGCGGACTCAGGCGCTCAGGCCGACCGCCGCCTTCATCTTGCCCCAAACCCACGTCGGCACGGTGCTGCGCATCATGTAGCTGCGCAGCTCTTCGTAGCGTGCCGCGCCCATGCTGTACCCGATGATCAGCCGCAGCAGCTCCGGGTCGTGCTTGGCATTGCGTACCAGCGAGTCCATGCGCCCCGAACCGTTGAACAGACGGTGCTGTATCTCGACCGAGTGCCGCAGGTCGTCGCCAATCTCCCGTTGCCAGGCACGCTGATACGCGGAAAGCTGCCGCTTGTCATACCGTTGCGAACGCATCGCCTCCAGCACGGTGTCGGCAGCCAGTGAGCCGCTGGCCATCGCGTAGAAAATGCCTTCCGCGGTGAACGCATTCACAAACCCGCCGGCGTCCCCGGCCAGCAGCACGCGGTCGGTAAAGGTCTGCGCCAGCGGTCCGCTCACCGGGATCGGGAACGCCTTGTAGCGCGAGCGATCCGTCTCGCCCGTCACGTCGCCCTTCTGCTTCAGCGTTTCGACCCAGCCCGCGTGGTGCTCCGCGCCCTTGCCGCGCAGCGCCGTCAGGTACCAGTCCAGCTTGCATCCGAAGCCCAGGTTCAGGTGCTCCGTCTTCGGGAAAATGTAGCCATAGCCGAAGGTCTGCGTGAGTGTCAGGAAGAGATAAATCGCCTCGCGGTCTGCCACCTGCAACCGGCTGTAATCCGTCTCCTCCATCATGTCGACGGCGTATTCCTTGTGCGCCGCCTCCGAGCGCAATCCGGTATGCCGGGCGATGACCGAGTTGGCCGAGTCCGCGCCGATGAGCACCGGCGCCGTAAAGATCTCACCCTCAGTACTCTCCAGCTCCACGTGCGTCGGCTTCACCTCGCACCGGCGAATCATCACGCCGTTGCGCACCGTGCACACACCCTGCGCGCGGCGGAACAGCGCAGCGTCAAACTCCCAGCGCCGGATCAGGTACAGAACCGGATCGTTCTGCCCGTACGTCACGCGTGTGCTATCCGGCGATTCCAGGTGCACACGGCGGATCGGATTGACCGGCACCTCACCCGATTCCAAAAACTCGCGCACGTACGGGAAGCGGTGCAACAACCGGGCGCTCAGGCCTCCGCCGCACGGCTTGTCACGCGGAAACTCCTTGGCCTTATCCAGCAGCAAAACCTTCGCGCCCGCCCGGCCCATCTGGTATGCAGCGGTCGCGCCGGCCGGCCCTCCGCCCACAACAATCACGTCGAAACTCATCCCTTGTATTGTGGCATCGCCCGCCCTGAAAATTTGTGACGGCACCCCGTCACTGCGCGTCTGATAGCGTGAAACCTTAGTGGAGCGACCTGCCATGTTCAAGCCTCTTGCCGTGCCCGTGTGCGCTGCCATTCTCGCCATGTCCTGCATCGCGTCCGCGCAGCGCCTCTCGCTTGACGAGCGCAGCCGGGTCCAGGAAGCCGTGCAGAAGGTGGTCGACACGACCCGGGTGCCAAGCGCATCGGTCGGCGTCGCGCGCGGTGGCAGGGTGGTCTTTACCGAGGCCTTCGGCAGCGCCCAGTTGCCGCGCAACGTGGGCGTCGCGCACTCCAGCAGCGCAGACCTGCAGATGAGCGAACTGACCACAAAGCCCGTCAAGGCCCGGCCAGGCATGGCCTACCCGATCGGCTCCATCTCCAAGCAGTTCACGGCCGTATGCATCCTGCTGCTGCAGGAGCAAGGCAAGCTGCGCCTGGACGACCCCGTTGCCAAATGGTTCCCCAACTTCACCCGCGCGCACGACGTGACCATCCGCAACCTGCTAACCCACACCAGCGGCTACTCTGATTACGCGCCGCAGGACTACACCATTCCCGCGTGGACCAAACCCACGCAGCCCTTAGCCGTGGTTACGCAGTGGGCGACCAGGCCGCTCGACTTTGAGCCCGGCACCAAGTGGCAATACAGCAACACCAACTTCCAGATCGCCGCCCAGATCGTAGAGAAAGCGAGCGGCCAGAAGTACCACGACTACCTGTGGACCAACGTCATTACGCCGCTGAAGCTGGAAGGCGTGCTGGACCTGGACACCGACCGCGACAAGCTCGACACGCAAGGCTATGAGCAGCATGCGCTCGGCCCCATGCGCCGCGCCGCGTTAGAGGCGCCGGGCTGGTATTACGGCGACGCGCAGCTCGCCATGCCCGTCGCCACGCTGCTCGCCTGGGACGAAAGCATCGTGCACCGCACGCTGCTCAAAGCTGAAAGCTACGAGCAGCTCGAGACCGGATACGTACTGAAGGACGGTACCGACTCCGGCTACGGCCTCGGTGTGCAGGTGCGCTACTTCACGGGCGGCAAGAAGTTCATCCTGCACTCGGGCGAGGTGGGTGGCTACGTGGCCAACAATGTCGTCGACCTGACCGATGACATCAGCTACGCCGCTCTGACCAATCAGGAGGCAAGCTCCGCCGCGGGACAGATCACCACGGCAGTGCGCAAGGTACTGCTGCCCAACCTGCAGGCCCCGGTCAGGACGAAGCGCTCCGGGGAATCGGCATCCGCTTCCGTCACCACTGCCGCCCAGGACAGCGCAAACGCCGACGCGGTACGTACTGTAATAACCAGCCTGCAGGAGGGCAAGCTCGACCGCTCGCGCCTCTCCGCCGACACTAACTTCTACTTTAACGACGAAACCGCCGAAGATTACGAAGCAAGCCTCGCGCCACTGGGTTCGCTGCAGCAGGTGAAGCAGAACCAGGCGGAGCTGCGCGGCGGCATGGTCTTCCGGAACTACACACTTGCCTTCGAAAAAGGCAACGCCAGCCTGACCACCTACACCGAGCCAGACGGCAAGCTGGAGCAATTCCTCATCGCGCCCGCGCCGTAGGTTTCACCCTACAAGTTGTCATTTCGACCGAAGCGACAGCTTTATCGTCGCGCAGTGGAGAAACCCGCATTTTGCTTACACGCCGAGAATGCACGCCATGAAGCGGTGCAAGACACAAAGCCTAATGCACCACCTTCACCACGCTCGCATCGCTGCCGCTCCAAGCCTTCGCGCCCGTGTGCATCAGCTTGCCAGCAGCATCGCTCCACCGCAACTCCGTCGTTTCAAACTCGCCGTGCTCATACGCGTAAGTCTTGCCGTCGTCGTTGTACAACGTAAAGCTGCCATCGGCACCGGGATACACGCGCACCTCGGCAATACTCTGCTTGTCTTCGGTGCTCTCCACCGCTGACCCCATCGGCACGATCGACCCCGCCCGCACAAACACCGGGATGGTATCGATCGGCGCAGCTACGGTCACGCGCTGCCCGCCGTGCACGCGCTCGTTCGTCCAGAAGTTGTACCAGTCCGTTCCGGCTGGCAGGTACACGCTGCGCCACGTCGCACCCTGCTCCGTTATCGGCGCAACCAGCAGCGCCGGTCCAAACATGTATTCATCCCCAATGTCCGCCACGTTCGGATCGCTCCCGAAATCCAGAAACAGCCCACGCATAAACGGCTCACCGGTCTGGTTCGCGTGCCATCCCAACGAGTACAGGTACGGCAACAACGCATACCGCAGCCGCAAGTATTTCTCCAGGATCGGCTCGGCCTGCTTGCCGTAACTCCACACCTCGTTCTGCGGACGCGTTCCGTGCGTGCGCATGTTCGGCTGAAACGTTCCGTACTCAAACCACCGCGTATACAGCTCGGGATAATCGTCATACCCGCCCACCACATCGCGCGCGTCGCTTGGGTCCAGCAGCGGCTTGTGCGCCGGCGTGTGACGCGCGGGCAGACCCTGCCAACCGCCAATGTCCGTCGACCAGTACGGCATGCCGCTCGACCAGAAGATGGTGCCATTGTGCTGCGCTCCCAGGTAGCTCGCGCGCGCCAGAATCAGCGCACGTTCATGCATGTCCGCGCGCATCCCTGTGTAGATCGCACCCGTGTGGAACAGCGGGTAAATGTTGAAGAACGCCGTGCCCGGCCCCACGTGAAAATAGCTGCCATTCGGCGGCAGGTCGGGTTCCGTCTCATCCGCCCAGAAGCTGTCGAAGCCCTTGGCAACGTAGTTGTCCCGGATCGTCTGCCAGTACCACTTCGCCGCGTCCGGGTTGGTCGTGTCGATGTCGGAACCGGCTTTGTCAAAGGGCAATCCATTCGTCGGCGTGCCATCCGCCAGGTGCTCAAACCAGCCGTGATCCAGCACCGTCTTGTAGTAGCGATCCTCCGGCACAAACCGTGGCCACACGCTGATCATGGTGTGAAAGTGCATGCCGTGCAGCTCGCGATTCATGGCAATCGGATCGGGCCACTGCGCGGGGTCCATGTCCATCTCCCCCATCTTCGTGTAGTGAAACCAGTCGATCACCAGGTCGTCAGCAGGCAAGTGCCGCTCGCGATATCCATGCGCCACCGCCAGCAACTCGTCTTGTGAGCTGTACCGCTGCTTGCACTGGATGTACCCATAAGCCGAACGAGGCAGCATCGGCACATCGCCCGTCAACAGCCGGTAGCCGCGATACTGCGCTCGGTAATCGCCCGCGATCACAAAGAACGAAACACGCTGACCGACCTCACTCGTGAACGTGTTCTGACTGTTCAACCCAAACGTCGCCGTCGTGCGCGAGGGGTTGTCCCACAACAGCGCATAACCCTTGTTGGTCACCACAAACGGCACGCAAACGCTCTCGCCGCCCGGAGCGTTGTAGTCATGCGCGCACCGCAGCGTATGGCCGCGGCGGTCCAGGTAGGCCTCCTGGTTCTGCCCCATGCCGTAGTCGTGCTCGTCCGGCGCCGCGCTGAACGTCGCGCCAACGGTAAAGAACGGCGCATCGCCCGGTCGCCGGTCGTTCAGCAGCCACGCCGTCGCGTCCTTGTAGTTGGGCGGTGCCATCTGCCATCCGTGCAACTCCAGCAGCATCGAGCCGTCCGCCTTCACAATGCTCAAGCCGACATAAGGCGCGGAGCCGCTGAAGTACTTTGCCGTTTCCGGCAGCTTGCCGGTTTCCGCCGCCCTCGGGTTGCGTCCTGTCACCCGCACGCTTAGCAGGGCAGAGCGCAGAACCTCCGCATCCCCCACCGCGGCTGCGCTCCAACCAGCACTGTCCGCCCGCGCGCTGATCCCGTACCCTGGCCCTGCAAGCGCATCTTCACGCCGCAGGCTCAGCGTTACGTGCACGATGTTCGCCGCGTATGGCGTGACCGTTACCGTGGCGCCAGAGCGGTCCAGTTGCAGGCCTTGCGCCCACAGCAGAGCCGGCCACAATGCAGGCAAAACAAACAGCAGGGCAGCAACTCGCACGCAGAAGCCTTTCCTAAAAGCAATCGCAGTCAGGCTACAGCTTCGCGACGGATTTCGGCTTTCCGCCTCGTTTGCGTGGCCGGGCGGCCGGCATTGCTTCGATCTGCGCAATGCGTTGTGTTGCCCTGGTGAACGCCGCGTTCATCGCCTGCAATTCAGCCACGGTCGCGTCGCGCCACACCTGCAGCTCAAAAGCAGTGGTCGCTGCCACGGCTTGCTGCAACAGGGCGTCGCCCTTCGGCGTCAGCGCAGACACCAGAATGCGCGCATTGTGCTTCGCGGGTTGGCGCACCAGCCAACCTTCGCGAACGGCCCGCTGCAGCATGGCCTGCAGCGTCTGCGGAGTGACCTGGCAAAGCCGCGCAATCTTGGCGGAACTCGCATCTTTTCCATACCGCACCGCAAACAGCATGCGCAGTTGTGGCAGGGTCATGCCCTGTGGCCGCATGGTCTCTTCCAGCCAGTCGCGAAAGCCAAACGTAAACACCCGTACGCTGTCGCGCAGCTGCCTGGCGGCGTCCGCCTTCGACCCGCCCTTTGGCATCGGAAGCGCCTTTTTCCATTCCTCAAATTCGTCTTGCACCGCGCGTCGGCTCGAGCTCATCTGTATCAGTGCCCTGATACACTGTATCAGCACCCTGACACCGCGAATCAGACCGAATGCCACCTCTCGCCATCCCGCACGAAGACGTCTGGAAGCCGAAACACAATCCCTGGCTGATTGCGCTCACGGTCACGCTCGCCACCTTCATGGAGGTGCTGGACACCTCCATTGCCAACGTGGCGCTGCCGCACATCGGCGGCTCGCTTGGCGCCTCGCAGGAGGAAGCCACCTGGGTCCTGACCAGCTACCTGGTCGCCTCCGCCGTCATCCTTCCCATCAGCGGCTGGCTCTCCAACCGTATCGGCCGCAAGCGCTTCTACATGACGTGCGTCGCCATGTTCACCGTCTCATCCGTGCTCTGCGGCTTTGCCCCCAGCCTGCCCATCCTTATCTTCGCCCGCATTCTGCAGGGCCTGGGCGGCGGCGGCCTCGCGCCCAGCGAACAGGCCATTCTCGCCGACACCTTCTCCGTGGAAAAACGCGGGCAAGCCTTCGCTCTGTACGGCATGGCCGTGGTTGTCGCGCCCGCCATCGGCCCCACACTCGGCGGCTGGATCACCGACAACTACTCCTGGCACTGGATCTTCTTCATCAACCTGCCCATCGGCATCATCTCGCTCCTGCTCTCAAACCGCATGGTCGAGGACCCGCCCGAAATCACCGAGCGCACCAAACGCAAAGACCCGGTCGACTACATCGGCCTGCTCAGCGTCGCCATCGGCGTCGGCATGCTCGAGTTCACGCTCGACAAAGGCCAGGAAAAAGACTGGTTCGGCTCCGGCGAGATTCAGGCGACCGCCATCGCCGCCGTCGTCATTCTCCTCTTCTTCGCGCTTTGGGAGTGGTTCCACCCCGATCCCATCGTCGACCTGAAGCTGCTCAAGAACCGCAACTTCGGCACCGCCGTCTTTCTGCAACTCGTCCTCGGCATGGTGCTCTTCGGCTCCACCGTCCTCATCCCGCAGTATCTGCAGGTCCTGCTCGGCTACACGGCAGAAAACGCGGGCAAGGTGCTCTCACCCGCCGGCTTCGTCATGATGGTCGGCATGGCCATCGCTGGCCGCACGCTGGGCAAGGGCGACCCGCGCCTTACCGTCATGCTTGGCTACCTGGCCGTCGCCGCGGGCCTGTATAACCTCACGCGGCTCGACCTCTACTCCAGCTACCACACCGTCATGCTGTGGCGCGCGCTCCAGGTCGTCGGCCTGCCGTTCATCTTTATCCCGATCAGCACGCTCAACTACGTGGGCGTGCCGCGTGAAAAGTCGAACCAGATTTCGGCCCTGTCAAACTTTTCGCGCAACATCGGCGGTTCCGCCGGCACCGCGCTGCTCACCACCTTTCTTGCGCGCACCGCGCAGGTCCACTCCGTCGCTCTGGGTGCAAATATCTACGCTGGCTCCGCGGCAGTGCGCGATTTCGTCGCACGTTTTGCCGACATGACACACTCCAGCCTCAACGCCGCACAGCCCCTGGCACTCGCGCAAATCTATGGTCAGCTCGGCCGCCAGGCCAACATGCTCGCCTATAAGAACGCCTTTTTCGTGCTCGCCTGCACCGTTGCCGTGCTTTCACCGCTGGTCTGGATCATGCGCCTTCCGCCAAAGCGCGCCGCCGCCGATCCCGAACAGTTAGCCGCACACTAGCCCGACACTCTAAGCTAGAGAAGATCGCATGCCCTGGCTTACCCGACATCCCCTGCTGCAACGAAGTCTGCCGCGCGTGCAGGAAGACCTGTCGGCCACCTACACACGGTCCCTGCAGAAGTGGCTCATCATCGCGCCGCTCATGGGCCTCGTTATCGGTGCGGCCATCAGCCTGGTCGCGTGGGTCATCCTGCATGAAATGTGGCCCAGGGTCATGGCGCAGTACCTGGCACACCACTGGCTCATCGTGCCGGGCCTCACCGTCAGCATGGCGGTCACCGGCCTCATCATGCAGTACCTGGTCGCCAATCCCGACCGCCACTCCACCGAAGAAGTCATCGAGGCCTACCACAACAACAGCGCCATTGACATGCGCACCTTTCCACAAAAGCTGCTCGCCTCCGCCACCACGGTCGGCCTGGGTGGCAGCTCGGCGCTCGAAGGCCCAAGCATCTACGGCGGTGCCGCCCTGGGTACTTGGCTTTGGTCCATCCTGCAGCGCGGCAAGCGCCTTCGCCTCACCCCGCGCGACCGCCGCATCATGCTCATCTGTGGCGCCGCCGCGGGCATGTCCGCCGTCTTCCGCGCGCCCCTCACAGGCATCGTGTTCGCGTTGGAGATGCCCTACAAAGACGACCTCGCGCATGAGGCCGTGCTGCCCTCGCTCATGGCGTCCGTCGTTTCCTATCTCACACTTGGCGCACTGCTGGGCAATGAGGTGCTCTTCGACTTTCCGGCGGCGCGCGACTACACGTTGCGCGACCTGGGCTGGTGCGCCCTGCTCGGCGTCGTCATCGGCTTGGTTGCCATGGTGTTCGGCATCAGCTTCCGCCGTCTGCGCCGCCTGGTCGTCCGCTGGAAACTGCCGCACTGGGTCAAGCTCGCCGTGGGCGGCTTTCTCACCGGCTGCATCGGCCTGGTCTTTCTTTGGATCTTCCCAGGCGACATCGTTCCGCTCGGCGCAAATTATGAGGTGGTGCGCAGCGTCCTGAACGACGCCCACAGCTCCACGGAGCTGCTCGCCTTCACCGTCTTCAAACTTCTGGCAACCGCGGCCACGCTCGGCTTTGGCGGCGTCGGCGCCATGTTCGTGCCCATGTTCCTCTCCGGTGGCTGCATCGGCACGGCATTCGCGCAGTCCGTGGTGCAAACACCCATGGTGGGCATGTACGCCGCCGTGGGCATGGCATCCTTCATCGCCGCGGCTTACAAAACGCCACTCGCCTCCGTCGTCTTCGTGGCAGAGGCCACAGGCGGCCACGGCTTCATCATCCCCGCGCTCATCGGTGCCGCCGTCGCCTACACCGTTTCAGGCGACGCCTCCATCTCGTCCGACCAGCAGATCCGCGAGGCCCGCATTGAAGCGCAGGTGGAGGCGCACCAGGAAGCCCAGGAAGCGCAGGAAGCCGCCCAGGAAACCCAGGAAGCGCAGCACGCCGCCCAAGAGGCGCAGCACGCCGCAAAAGCCTAGCTGCTGCGCCTCGCACCTTGGCGCAGAATCAACCTGCAAGTGAGAACGTCACCGTAATCGTCGTCTCCACCTCCACCGGATCGCCATTCAGCAGATAAGGCTTGTACACCCACTGCTTCACCGCTTCCAGTGACGCAGCACGCAGCTCTTCCGGACCGGACGCCACCTGAAGGTTCTGCACCGTCCCATCCTTGCTGATGATGGCGTTTAACACGACCGAACCCTGCACCTTGGCCTTTTTCGCCTCCTCCGGGTACTTCGGCGCGACCTTGCTGACGATCTGTCCGGCCGCAACGCCGGGCGCGATCTTCAACTGCGGGTTGGCGTGAACTGCGGCCGCGGTAGCCACGTTCAGGTGCAACGCAACCGCAGTGCTGCAGATAGCGGTCGCAACCACAGCGCTGCCGGCGACCAGAGCAATACGAAGCGAGCGTGCGATTGGAAAATTTCGACGGTTCAGCATAAGAACTCTCCGTTCCAACTGGTTGGCATCGAACAGGCCGATGGCGTGGGGTTGCGCTGGCCGCCGCGCGGTCAGCAGGGTTGCAAGCTCCAGCAACGTGTGGGCATATCGCCGCGCGTCGCCGGTAAACTCCGCGGCTATGCCGTCGCACACACGCTCGCGCGTTTCGGCCAGGTTGGCCAACGTGACCCAAACCGCCGGGTGGTACGCGACCGGAACGGACAGCAGACGGTAGACCAGGTGCTTCGCCGCATCGTGCCGCGCAACGTGCGCCAGTTCATGACCGAGCGCCGTGCGCAACTGGGCTGCGGACACCTCCTCGGCGAAGCCTGGCGGCAGCATCAGCACTGGCCGGAACAGGCCAAACGTCAGCGGTGTCCGTACTTCCGCGGCAGTCGCAAGCTCCACGCGTGCAACGTGAAAGCGCGTACAGCATTCCCGTACAAACAGCGCATCGCCGTCTCCCAGCATGAGTGGCGCCGCGTGTCGCGAAAGCTTCTGCAACCGTACCCACTGCCAAACAATGCGCAGCAATAACACGGCGATGACGCTGCCGTACAGCAGCAGCGCGGCCCGCAAAGCGAATGACGCCGCTACGTCCCCGTGAGCCTTTGCCGCGCCAAACGTGATCGTGACCGCGCCCTCCGCCCCGTTCGTTGCTTGAAACAGGTGGCGCAGCGCTGCTCCGAGCCAGGGTGCGGCGCACGCCGGCAGGATGATTTGTGCAAGCAACGCGCCGACCCAAACCCGGTGCTCCATCGCCGGCCCTAGCCTGCGCAGCGCACGCGCCGCCAGCCATGCCACGCCAAGCAGCAGCGGCGTCTGCCATAGCGAGTTCAGCAGATACTCCGCCGCGTGATGCACCAGCGCATTCATGCCTCGTCCTCCTGCTGCTGCAGCTTGCGTGCAATGCTTGCCAGCTTGCGTGCGTCCAGTTGCCGCGTCTTCACCAGGCTCATCACCAGGTCTTCGCTCGACCCGCCAAACATGCGCTCAACCAGGTCGCGCACCGCATGGCCGTGCGCCTTCGCCTCGCTCAGCGTGGGCCGGTAGCGGTAGGCGCGGCCTTCCATCGCTCGCGTCAGCTTGCCCTTGCGCTCCAGGATGTTCAGCATCGTCTGCACCGTCGTGTAAGCCGGCGGGGGCTGCATTTGCTCCTGCACCTCCGCGACCGTGCCACTTCCCAGCGACCACAACGCCTGCATCAGCTTCAACTCCAGCGGCGTCAGCCCGTCCTTTTTCAGTTTCGCCACAGCGATCTCCTAATGCTTTCGGAGACTAAGCCGCAAGATCGAAACTTGTCAACTAAATATTTAGGACTCAATTGCTCAAGAGGCTACCAGCCTGCGTTCACGCCCGGCCCATGCGGTTCAAGCCACAGTGCAGGCCGCCAACCTACTCGGTCGCCGGGAACAATGGTGGCTCTTCGTCCGACTGAAAGTTGCTCAATCCAACCCCGGCCAGACGGAACAATTGCGTAGGCTCCAGGCCAACGCGGTCGAACATGGCCATCGCGCAATCCGCCAGCGCCTCCGCCGACCGCGGCATCTCCGCCGGAGTCACACTGCGCGTCAAGCTGGTAAACTCCTTCGTCTTCAGCTTCAGCACCACGGTGCGTGCGCCGCGCGCGTTGGCATGGCTCGCCTTCCAGACCTTCTCAGCCAGCCTTCGGATCGCGTGCTCCGTTTCATAGAGCGGAACGTCCTCCGGAAATGTGTCCTCGGCAGACACCTGCTTGCGCACGCGGTTCGCCACCACCGGGCTGTGGTCGATGCCGCGCGCCAACGCATACAGCCGCATGCTGAACCGGCCGAAGCGCGCCTCCAGTTCGGTCATCTCCAGCGCCTGTACATCGCCCATCGTCTTCACGCCGCGCGCGTTCAGGTGCTGCTCGGTCACCTTGCCCACGCCGGGTATGCGCCCAATCGGCAGGTCTCTCAGAAAGCCGTGTACCTGGTGCGGCTGAATCACAAACAGCCCATTCGGCTTGCGCCAGTCAGAAGCAATCTTCGCCAGAAACTTGTTAGGCGCCACACCGGCGGAGGCCGTCAGATTCAGCTCGTCCTGAATCTGCTGGCGAATGCACATCGCCACCCGGGTCGCCGTCGGCAGGCCCGTCCTGTTCTCCGTCACATCCAGGTAAGCCTCATCCAGCGACAACGGCTCAATCGCATCCGTGTGCCGCGCAAAGATCTCTCGCACGGCAAGCGACACCGCCTTGTAGCGCGTGAAGTCCGGCGGCACAAACACCGCATCCGGGCACAACCGCTCCGCGCGCACCGCTGGCATCGCCGATCGGATGCCGAACCGCCGCGCCTCGTACGACGCCGCGCACACCACCGACCGCAGTCCCTTCCAGGCCACCACCACCGGCCGCCCGCGCAACGCAGCATTATCGCGCTGCTCCACCGACGCATAGAACGCGTCCATGTCCACATGCACGATCTTGCGCAACGGAGCTTCGGAGTTGGCAGCTTCAGGATGCATGGCGGTTGCGCACGGAAACGTCCCGCCCAGTGTCTCATCTTCGCCGGATCTTCGCTTTACCCGAAGGATGTTCCTTCGCCGGAACGATGTTCGCCTCGCCGGAACCAGTGTCATCCTGACCCTGAGCTTGCCGAAGGGTGAAGGATCTGCTTTCAGACCCGGCCTGCACTGCGGCCGTGGGCTCGTCGCCCTTAAAGCCATCTACAAATTAAACAGCTCGCGCAGCCGCTTGATCTGCGCCCGCGCCACCGGAATCTCCGTGTGCTTGCGGTCATCCATGCGCAGCAGGTAGGTGCTTTTAAACCACGGCACCACTTCCTTGATGTGCGCAATGTTGACCAGGTACGACCGGTGCGCCCGCCAGAAGCTGTCCGCGTCTACCTGCTCGGCAAGTTCCTCGATCGTGCGGCAGTTCGCCAGCCCCTCTATCTGTGGCGTCACGACAGAGATCGCACCCTCCTCGATCGATGCAAACGAAACATCGTGCTGGTCGACCAGCAGCAGCCGCTGTCCGCTCCGCACCACCACCTTGCCGCTGCGAGTCTTTGCCGGAACTCGCGCCACCCCAGCCTGTTGCGGCGCTCCGCCCGCCTGTAACTCCAGCAGCTTCAGCAGGCTCTCCAGCCGCTCCTCGCTGCTGGCCTGTGGCACGGTTTCAATACTTGTTTGAACGTTTGAAGGTGCGTTCGCAAGCTGCCGCGCCCGTACTTTCTCAATCGCCTGCCGCACCCGCCGCTCTTCAAAGGGCTTTAACAGGTAGTCGATCGCATTCACCTCAAACGCCCGCACCGCGTATTGATCGAACGCCGTCGCAAACACCACCTCCGGCATGCTCTCCTCGGCATCGGGGCGCATCGCCTGCGCGTCCAGCAGCTTCTTCAACACGGCAAACCCGTCCAGCCCGGGCATCTGCACGTCCAGAAACACCACGTCCGGCGCCGCATTGCGAATAATCTTCACCGCCTCGATCCCATTGCTCGCCTCCGCCACCACGTCCACATCACCCACTCGCTCCAGCAAGTACTGCAGCTCGCGCCGTGCAAGCGGCTCATCATCCACGATCACGGCAGAGATCGGCATCAGCGCAAGTATAGGCGGCAGGTAGGTGAACATAGGTGACGGAATACAGTGTGGCGGCGCATACTTTACTTATGGCGACCGCGGTCTCAGTTCCCGTCGAAGAGTACCTGAGCCACACCTACCGGCCGGATCGCGACTACGTGAACGGCAAAATCTTGAGGCGTCATTTGGGTGAGCGCTGGCATGCTTCGGTACAGTTGATGATCAGCATGATCTTCGGGCAGCACCGGCATGAATGGGGCCTCGTTCCCTTGCCGGAGCAGCGGGTACAGGTCAAGCCGGATCGTTACCGCGTGCCGGACATATGCGTTGTGCGCGCCGAGGATGCCTTCGAGCCAATCCTGAAAACACCACCCGTGCTGTGCGTGGAGATCCTCTCGACCAAGGACCGGTTCAGCCGCATTCTGGCACGTGTCGAAGACTATGTATCCATGGGCGTGCAAGAGGTCTGGATCATCGATCCGCGCAGCCGTGAGGTCTGGACGATCGACGCAAGTGGTCGTCCTACGCCGTTTGCTGGCGAGGTATTGACCCTGAACGCATCCGTCGCCAACGTCCCGGTCGCGGAGATATTCGCCCTGATCGACGAAGCTCCAGGAGCGACCCACGACGAGCGTCGAAACTGATACCTGTGATCTGGTTCAGCGCGGACCGCGCTGCGTGACGCGGATTTTCACACGACCATGTTTGATAACAGTTCTCATCTGCGTAAGAATGATGGGGTAGCCGCGGACGACCCGACCCACGATGCCTGGCCCGCCCTCAGCACACCATAGGAGACATTCGCGTATGGCAGAGATGAAGAACGGCAACGGCGCGGGCAATGGCGCTTCCAACGGCAACGGCGCAAACGGCAACAGCAATGCCTCGCATGCGAGCGCGCCCAACGGCACCCAATACGAAGCCCAGACCCTGACCACCCGCCAGGGCCACCCCGTGCCCGACAACCAGAATCTGCGCACCGTCGGTGCCCGCGGACCCGCGGTGCTTGAGAACTACCACTTTCTCGAAAAGATCACCCACTTCGACCGCGAGCGCATCCCTGAGCGCGTCGTCCACGCCCGCGGCGCCGGCGCCCACGGCTACTTTGAGGCCTACGGCAAGTGCGGCGACGAACCGGTCAGCGAGTTCACCCGCGCCAAGCTCTTCCAGGAGTCCGGCAAGCAGACCCCCATCTTTGTCCGCTTCTCGACCGTCATCCACGGCACCCACTCGCCCGAA
The DNA here is from genome assembly GCF_965201105.1 of Terriglobus sp. Taxonomy (GTDB): domain Bacteria; phylum Acidobacteriota; class Terriglobia; order Terriglobales; family Acidobacteriaceae; genus Terriglobus. The sequence goes on along the minus strand of NZ_OZ241741.1, from coordinate 3,233,703 downwards.
ACCCTGCGCGACCCGCGCGGCTTCGCCATCAAGTTCTACACCGAAGACGGCAACTGGGACCTGGTCGGCAACAACCTCAAGGTCTTCTTTATCCGCGACGCCACCAAGTTCCCAGACATGGTGCACGCCTTCAAGCCGGACCCGCTGACCAACCGCCAGGACAACGGCCGCTTCTTCGACTTCATCGCCAACACCCCCGAAGCGACCAACATGGTCACCTATCTGTTCAGCCAATACGGCATCCCGGCCAGCTATCGCTTCATGGAGGGCTCCGGCGTCAACACCTACAAGTGGGTCAACAAGGACGGCCGCGCCGTTCTGGTCAAGTACCACTTCGAACCCAAGGTCGGCGTCAAGGGCCTCACCCAGGACGAAGCGAACCAGGTCCAGGCGACCAATTTCAACCACGCCACCCAGGACCTCTACGACTCCATCGAGTCCGGCAACTACCCCGAGTGGGAAATGTTCGTTCAGATCATGAGCGACGACGAGCACCCTGAGCTCGACTTCGATCCGCTCGACGCCACCAAGATCTGGCCGCGTGAACAGTTCCCCTTCCTGCCCGTCGGCAAAATCGTGCTCAACCGCAACCCCTCCAACTTCTTCGCGGAAACCGAGCAGGTCGCCTTCGGCACCGGCGTCCTCGTCGACGGCCTCGACTTCTCGGACGACAAGCTCCTCGTCGGCCGCACCTTCAGCTACTCGGACACCCAGCGCTACCGCGTCGGCACCAACTACCTGCAGCTGCCCATCAACAAGCCCATCGGCTGCCCCGTCTTCACCGGCCAGCGCGACGGCTCCATGGCCTTCGACGTGAACGTCGCCCCCAACCAGAACCCGCATGTGAACTACGAGCCCAGTTCACTCGGCGGCCTGAAGGAAGCCACCCGCAACGGCGTAGAGTACACCCCAGAGGTCAATGGCAAGCTGGTCCGCCAGAAGATTGACCGCACCAACGACTTCGCCCAGGCAGGCGACGCCTACCGCACCATCCTCACTGCCGAACAACGCGATGAGCTGGTCATGAATCTGGGCGGCGCCCTGGCCGACTGCACCGACTACAACCGCGAAAAGCTCTACACCTTCTTCGACCAGGCCGACCAGGACTACGGCAAGCGCGTCCGCCAGGAAACGCAGAAGGCACTCGACGCGAAGGCCGGCATGAACGGCAAGGCATCCGCCGCCGTCCAGCACGGCCTCGACCACGCCACCGCCCTCGCCGGCATACGCTAACCCACATACCTCCACCAACAGAGGAAGGCCGGGCACCCCGCCCGGCCTTTCTTCGTTTACGCATGGCTCTGCGCTACAACTTGTCGCGCAGCAACGCCATAATCTTTTGGTAGCTCGTCCCCTGGTACGGCACCGCATACGTCAGCACGCCGTTGCTGTAGCTCTCCGATTCCGCAGCCGCGTGGCGGACGTTCACTGTCTTCAGCTTGGTCGCCACCGCCTCCTTTGCCTCCGGGCTGCTCCGGCACAACGAGTCCATGGCGTCGGTCACGTTCACAATGAACGCCCACGGGCTCTGCTGGTTCGGGTTATCCGGCGACGTCTCCACGTCGGCAAAGGTGCTGTAGTCGGTGTTGATCTGCACATTGCTGCCGCAGGTCTTGTTCGCGGCGGCCAGATGCTCGGCAACCTGCTTCTTGTCATTGGCGATCATCTCGCGCTGTTTCAGGCTCTGTGCGCCGGCAGAGGCGGCCAGCGCCGCTCCGCAGATCATCGTGGCAATTGTGGCAGTGTGTGCAAAGCGCATCGATTCTGTCTCCTCGTACTGCTGCGAACGGTAGATGCTCTACGACGTACTTTCGTCCCCTTCTTCGAAACTTTCTTTCCAGCAATGGGCAACAGCCGATGCGTTCGCTTGAGCCGCACTCACTTGCATCGTGAAACTGCTCGCCACACGCAGCCCCCGCGGTTTTGCGCCAATGCAGCAGCACAGCAGGGAGGCGGAAAGCACAAGCAAAGAAGCGGAAAGCACAAGCAAAGCACAGCCGCGCACCTGCATCCTTCTACATGGGAAGCCTGCATCCGCAGCCAGCCCAACGGAGCAAAGGTTGTCGCGCGCGCAGGTCACTCAGATCTTCCAGCAGTTACATCAGCAGGACACGGCCTCCTCCCCGCGCGTGCTCTTCGTCTACGCGCACCCAGACGATGAGGCCATCGCCGTCGGCGGCCAGCTCCCGCTCTTTCGCAACGCCCTCTTCCTCCAGGTCACCGACGGCGCGCCCGCCGACAACGCCGACGGCACCCGCCTCGGCCTTTCCCGGGACGAATACCGCGCCACCCGCGCCCTCGAACTGCGTGCCGCCTTTGCCGCCGGCGGTCTCCCCGAGGCCCGCCACCGCTCGCTCAACCTTTCCGACAAAGAGGCCGCCTATCACCTCGCCTCGCTCGTTCAAGACATCACGAAAACCCTGCAATCCGAGCAGCCCGACGTCGTCTTCACGCACCCCTACGAAGCCGGCCACGTCGATCACGACGCCTGTGCCTTCGCCGTGCATCAGGCCGTGGCATCCCTGCCCGGGAAGCAACCGCTCATCGTCGAGTCTCCGTTCTACTTCGACGATCACCTTGGCAACTTCACCACTGGCGCCTTCCTGCAAGAGCGCGACGGCGAAGCCTGCGACTTCCCGCTCACCCCAGCGCAGCGCGAGAGCAAAGAAGCAGTCTTCGCCGCCTTTGAAACGCAGCGCGGCATCCTGGACCTCTTTGGCCCCGCTCTGCATACGGAACGCTTCCGCGTCGCGCCCGCCTATGACTTTCGTCAGCCGCCGCATCCATGGCCGGCCTACTATCAGCGTTTCATCCCCGGCCTCAACCCATCGCGCTTCTGCGAGCTTGCTACCGCCGCGATATCAGAGCTGCAGCCGCACAATTCCGCCGCACCGCACAATCCCGCCGCAGCGCAGGGTGCCGCCGCAGCGCAGGGTGGCGCCGCATGAAGCTGCGCGTCCTGCACATCGCCTACCCCTACGCGCCCGTGGGCCCGCGCGCCTGCGGTGGCGCCGAACAGGTCCTCACCGATCTCGACCGCGCCCTTACACTCGCCGGCCACAGCTCCGCCGTCGTCGCCTGCGAGGGCTCCAAAGCCATGGGGCACCTCTACAGCGCACCCGTTCCGCACGGCCGGTTCGATAGCAGCGACTCCGACCGGCGTTTCTGGCAAAGCCGTTACCAGCAAACCATCGACCACGCCCTTGCCTCCGGGCACTTCGACCTCGTCCACATGCACGGCCTCGACTGGCACAACTACCGCCTGCCCGCCAAACTGCCCACCCTGGTCACGCTCCACATGCCCATCAGCTGGTATCCCGCTGCCATGTGGAACATGCAAGGCCGCAATCTGCACTTCCAGTGCGTCTCCGCGCACCAGAAACAGGCCTGCCCCGACCGCGACGCCGCCGTCATTGAAAACGGAGTCGAGCTTCCGCCCTACCCTCGGCACGCATCCGGTCCGCGCGGCATCAGCGATTCCCCACGCTCCAACCAATGGCACGCAGGCAGCGCACGGCCTTTCGCCATCGCGCTCGGCCGCATCTGCCCTGAAAAGAACCTGCACCAGGCACTCATGGCCGGCACCCTCGCCGGCCTGCGCGTCCTCGTCGGCGGCCAGACCTTCCCGTACAGCACCCACCTTGAATACGAGCGCTCCCGCTTCCGCCCGGCCCTGCACGGCGCAGCCCGTCTGCACGGCGCAGCCCGTCTGCGCGACCAGCACCGCTTCCTTGGCCCGCTTCCACCGCGCCGCAAGCAGCGACTTCTCGCGGCCGCCCGCTGCCTGCTTCACCCCACCCTCGCGCCCGAAACCAGCTCGCTCGTCGCCATGGAAGCCCTCGCCGCCGGCACCCCCGTCATCGCCTACCGCTCCGGCGCCCTGCCCCAAATCATCGAACACGGCGTCACCGGGTTCCTCGTCAACAACGTCACGGAGATGGCCGAAGCCATCGCCCGCGTCGGCTCCCTCGACCGCCACGCCTGCCGCCGGGCCGCCGAAGACCGCTTCTCCCGCGACCGCATGACCAGGGACTACCTCGACCTTTACTCCCGCATCCTCAACGCCCAACCACAAACCCAACCCCGCTATGCCTGACCCGAACCGGAGCCAGCAGCAACCGTAGTCGGTGCTCGCGGAAAACTCGCCGGCCTTGTCCCTGGGCACAATGCAATTTGTCCTGGGGTACATTGCAAAACCTGGAAACATTGCAAAAACCTTGTCATTTCGACCGAAGCACTCACAGCTTCATCGTGAGTGCGCAGTGGAGAAACCCGCATTTTGCTAGAGGCCGCGATGAACGTGAACGCAACGGTCACCATCCTCCGCACCACCGAAGCTCTCGAAGCCTTCGCTACGGAATGGACGGCCCTCTGGCACACCGACCCGAACCGCACCCCCTTCCAGCACCCCGCCTGGCTCCTGCCCTGGTGGCATCACTTCGGTCAGCCCGGCCTCCGCGCCATCGTCATCTCCAACGCAGGAAAGCCCATCGCGTTTCTGCCCTTCTACCTCTACCCCGAACCAAACGGCGGTCCACGCAAACTCCTCCTTCTCGGTGCCGGTACCAGCGATTACCTCGACGGCATCTTCGCCCCCGATTGCACCCTCGCCCACGTCGAAGCCGGCCTCCAGGCTCTCCTCCAAACCCGAGACTTCGACACCCTCGACGCCGTCCAGCTTCGCCCCGGCTCCCTCCTCACGAAGGCCCTTCGCAACCTCGGCGCGACCGAAACCCCAGCCGAGCCCACCTCTATCCTTCCCGCCGTCCCGCTCGCCGACCTTCCTGCAAAGATCCGCCGCAACGCCATGTACTACCGCAACCGCGCCGGGCGCGACGCGATCCTGGAACTCACGTTCGCCACCGCCGCAAACTGCCGCGAACACTTCGAAATTCTGGTCCAACTGCACAGCACCCGCTGGCAGGAACGCGGCGAAGCCGGCGTCCTGGACGACGCGGGCGTCCTCGACTGGCACCGCGAAGCGCTCCCTTTGCTCGCCGCCGCCGGCCTGCTCCGTCTCGCGACCCTCACCCGCAACGGCGACCCACTCGGCCTCATGTACGCCCTCGCCGACGACCCCGGCAAAGCAGACGATCCCGGCAGAGCAGACGATCCCGGCAGAGCAGACGATCCCGCTAAAGCCGACGATCCCGTCAAACCCGCCCGCACCCTCTACCTTTACCTGCCCGCCTTCTCGCTCCAGCATCGAGACCTGCGCCCCGGCACCGTCCTGCTCGCCCTGCTCATCGCCGCCGCCGCCCGCGACGGCTTCACCACGGTCGACATGCTCCGCGGCGGCGAATCCTATAAACAGCTCTGGCACGTCGAGCAGCGCCCCACCCTCTCTCTCTCTCTGCCCGGAAGCGGCTTTAGCCGCCGAGCTAGAACCAGAATCGCAAAACGGGAAGCGGCTTTAGCCGCCGAGGTAGAACCGAAACCGCAAACCTGAACGCGGCTTTAGCCGCCGAGGTAGAACCGAAATCGCAAAACGGAACGCGGCTTTAGCCGCCCAGGTGATTGCTCTCCCGGTATGACGCTTCGCAGAAAAGTAGCATCAAGCACCCTGTGACCCCCAACATCCTCCCCAACGCCGACCGCCTCGCCGTCCGCTGGACCATCGGCGACGTCCGCGACCGTGGCTTCGAGATGCTACGCCTCTCCATAGCCTGCGCCGTCCGCCTCTTCGGCCGCTCCACCAAATACCTCGTCTGCGTCAACGGCATCACCGTCGACGAAGCCAAGCAGCGCACCGGCAACCTGCCTCCGCGCGCTGAAGTCCTCGTCGATTGGCAACTCGTCACTCGCGCCGGCCTCGCCCCGCAACTCACCCCCTGGCTCGGGTCGAAGCTCGGCACCGGCGATCACAACTGCATCGAAGGCATGGGCTGGAAGCTCGCCCCGCTCCGCACCTTCCCCGACCGCTACGAACTCGCCATCGACAACGACGTCATCCTCTGGGACCTTCCCGCCGGCCTCCAACAGTGGCTCGCCGAACCCGCCTCCTACCTTTTCGCCGAAGACGTGGACCGCTGCTTCGGCGCCTTCGACCCGCAACTCGACACAGCCCTCACCACGCTCGGTGTCCGCGGCCTCAATGCCGGCATCCGCGGCCTGCCGCCCGGCGTCGATCTCGGCCAGGCGCTTACGTTAGCGCTAACGCAGGCCGACGCGGACAGCCGCCGCCTCATCGGCAAGCCTCTCGACCTTTCCGGCGAAATCGAAGAACAGGGCCTTCAGGCCGCCGCGGTGGCCTGCCTGCCTGACCTCCACGGCGGCACCCTCCACCTCGTCCGCCTCGCCGAGGTCAATCTGTCCTCCCCGTTCTGGCCCAAAACCCCCAACTTCGGCACTTGCGGCGCTCACTTCATCGGCATGAACGCCCGCCACATCCCCTGGAACTACTACGACCGCCCCGCCGACGACTGGCTCGCCGACCATTGGGCCGCATCCCGCCCCGAGCTCTACGACCGCGCCGGCCTTCCACTCCCGCTCACAACCTAGCTGCCCACCATCTCTCTTCCGCCGTTACCCTGCGACAACATGCGGGCAGGTGTCCGGGAACATTCATCGGAAGGGCACAGCTTTAGCTGTGCCGTAAGCCGACCCCAAAAAGCCGGGCTTTAGCCCCTGAGGTCGCATTACGAAGCAATCATCGGGTATAAAGCTTCGTCGAGCATTCTGCTAAACGGACCTGAAGCATGAGTCCCGAACACTCACATTAATTGCATCCCTTTCACTCCTATGTGCGTCATATCTACTGAGCCGACCTCAGTCGGCAACGCTCAAGGAGACACCGCACCATGACCATCACCCGTCGCTTCGTCCCGGTTCACGACGCCACCGCACTCCAGAACCGTCTGCTCAACAGCCTCTTCCAGGACTTCGCACGGCCTCAGAGCAGCGGCAGCTTCGTTCCCGCAGTCGACGTCTACGAGGACGCCAACAAAATTGTCCTCACCCTCGAAACGCCCGGCATCGCTCCCGAAAACCTGAACATCCGCGTGGAGAACAACACGCTCAGCATTGAAGGCGAGCGGAAGGCCCACACGGATCTGAAGCAGGAGAACTTCCACCGCATCGAGCGCCGCTTCGGCACCTTTGCCCGCAGCTTCACCCTTCCGCAGACCGTCGACACCGAGCAGGTCAACGCGCACTCCGAGTTCGGCGTGCTCACGGTCGAGCTGCCCAAAAAGGCTGCCGCACAGCCCAAGCAGATCAAGGTCAGCGTCGCCGCCCCAGTCGTCGAGCAGGGCAAGACCGTGGAAGGCGAGGCCAACCAGCCCGCCACCGACGCCGAGGCAAAGCCGGCGCAGGCATAAGCCGGTTCCGACCGGTCCGGCAAACCCGGGCTGGCGCACTCAGCGCTCCGCCGGATAGCACAGGCAGGCGAGGTGCCCGCGGGGAGCGAACTCTGCTCCGCCGGCGTTGAGCGCGGGGGCTGCTGAGCAGGACTCGGCAGCCCCTACCTTTCACTCCGCGTCGCTTCGGTGCCGCGCAGCAACAGGCCGACCGCCAGCAGCAGCAGATCGGCGATCCAGAAGCTGCGGTTGCCGAGGCGCGGCGCGCAAAAAGCGCCGAGTAGCGCCCCGGCCAGAAAGCCGAGGCAGATCAGGCCCAGGTCGCGAAACAGATGAAGTCCGCGCCGCCGTGTCTGTTCCGGCGTACCACCCGGGGCGGCAACCGGAAACACAAGGTCGAACGCACCGTCAAAGGCGGACCGCAGGTTTCCGGTCACAAACGTGGTGTTGAAGCCAAAGCTGCCCAGTTTGCGAAACACGGTAATTTGCAGCGCCGCGGTCAGCGCGACCAGGCCGACCAGCGTATGCGAAGGAAAGCGCAGGGGCAGGGCTCCTGCGATGGCAAGCCCCGCCATCTCAATGAAGAGGGCGAGCCGCAATGACGAGGCGCGATGAAACTGCAGCAGATACTTGGCAAGCATCACACCCAGCGCAAAGGCGGCCAGCGGCGTCACGTGCCGCATCGCCTGGCCCGTATCGTGCGCCATCAGAGCGATGCTCAGCAGCACAATGTTGCCCGTCATTGCGTTGGCGAAGACGTGGCCGTGCAGCCGGTACACGACTGCGTCCAGCAGGCCTCCGCTCACGGCCAGCAGCACGACTGCCGCAATCGTCCGGGCCTTTTCCGGCAGCGTTTCGGGTGGTTCGGCCGATGAAGCGGGAGGCTGGCTCTCCGCGGGCATCTCGGTTTGTGCGTCGGCAGCGATACAGATTTGGATGAGATTCAAAGTTCAGGAGTAGAAACATGGCAATCAAATGGGACAAACTGACCGTCAAGTCGCAGGAGGCCATTCAGGCCGCCGCGCAAATGGCCGCCGAACACGGCAACCCGGAGGTGCTGCCCATGCACCTGCTCGCGGCGCTGCTCGAAGACCGCGAGGGCATCGTTTTGCCCGTGCTCGAAAAAATGCAGGTGCCCGCGCAGCAACTGCTGGCAACCGTGAACGCCGCCATCGGCAAGCTGCCCAAGGTGCAGGGTGCCAACCAGCAGCCCAACGCCGGTGCGGCCTTTAACCGCGTGCTGGAACAGGCCTTCAAAGAGGCCGACAACTTCAAGGATGAGTTCGTCTCCACCGAGCACCTTCTGCTCGCGCTTTCGCAGCAGCGCGGCGAACCCGTGCAGGCTGCGCTGACCGCCGTCGGCGCGACGCACGACGCGATCCTGCGCGCCCTGACCGCCGTGCGCGGCACCCAGCGCGTCACCGACCAGAACCCCGAAGGCAAGTTCCAGGCCCTCGAAAAGTACGCAAAGGACGTGACCCGGCAGGCCCGCGAAGGCCGCCTTGACCCCGTCATCGGCCGCGACGAAGAGATTCGCCGCGTCGTTCAGGTGCTGTCGCGCCGCACCAAGAACAACCCCGTGCTGATCGGCGAACCCGGCGTCGGCAAGACCGCCATTGTCGAGGGCCTCGCCCGACGCATCGTCAGCGGCGACGTGCCTGAAAGCCTCAAGGACAAGCGCGTCATCTCGCTCGACCTGGCCAGCATGCTCGCCGGTGCCAAGTACCGTGGCGAGTTCGAAGAGCGACTCAAGGCCGTCCTGAAAGAAATCGAGGACTCGCATGGCGAGATCGTCCTCTTCATCGACGAGCTGCACACGCTTGTGGGCGCGGGCGCGTCTGAGGGCGCGATCGACGCCAGCAACATGCTCAAGCCCGCCCTGGCGCGCGGCGAACTGCGTGCCATCGGCGCAACCACGCTGAACGAATTCCGCAAGTACATCGAAAAGGACGCCGCCCTCGAACGCCGCTTCCAGCAGGTCTACGTCGGCGAGCCCAACGTCGAGGACACCATCAATATCCTGCGCGGCCTGAAGGAAAAGTACGAGGCGCACCACAACGTCCGCATCAAGGACTCGGCCATCATTGCCGCCGCGGAGCTGTCGCACCGCTACATCGCCGACCGCTTCCTGCCCGACAAGGCCATCGACCTGGTCGACGAAGCCGCCGCCGCGCTCGCCATCCAGATCGGCTCCGTGCCGGAGGAAATCGACGCCATCGACCGCCGCGCCATGTCCCTCGAAATCGAGGCCACCGCGCTGCGCCGCGAAGAAGACGAGAACTCGCGCGACCGCCTCGCCGTGGTCGAGCGTGAACTCGCCGAACTCAAGGAAAAGGCAAGCGGTTTGCGTGCTCGCTGGCAGCGCGAACGCGACGCCATCGGCAAAATCACCGAGCTGAAAAAGATGGTCGAAGGCCTGCGCTTCGAAATGGACGACCAGTCGCGCCGCGGCAACCTCGAACGCGCGGCAGCCATCCAGTACGGTGACCTGCCGCGCGCCGAGCGCGAACTCCGCGAGCTCGAAGCCGAGCAGGACGCCCTCAAGTCCGGCTCCGCCCATCGCATGCTCAAGGAGGAAGTCGAGGAAGAGGACATCGCCGAAATCGTCTCACGCTGGACCGGCATTCCCGTCAGCAAAATGCTCGAAGGCGAGGTGCAGAAGCTCGTCCACATGGAAGCGCGTTTGCAGGAGCGCGTAGTCGGCCAGAACGAGGCACTGGAAGTGGTGAGCAACGCCATTCGTCGCTCGCGCGCGGGCCTCAGCGACCCCAAGCGCCCCATCGGCAGCTTTATCTTCCTTGGACCCACCGGCGTCGGCAAAACCGAAACCGCCCGCGCACTCGCCGAGTTCCTCTTCGACGACGAGCAGGCCATGGTCCGCATCGACATGTCGGAGTACATGGAGAAGCATGCCGTCGCACGCCTCATCGGCGCGCCTCCGGGCTACGTCGGCTTCGACGAGGGCGGTCAGCTCACCGAGGCAGTCCGCCGCCGTCCTTACGCCGTCATCCTCTTCGACGAGATCGAGAAGGCCCACCCCGACGTCTTCAACGTGCTCTTGCAAGTGCTCGATGACGGTCGCCTCACCGACTCCAAGGGCCGCACCGTCGACTTTAAGAATACGGTGCTGATCATGACGTCGAACATCGGCGCCAGCAACCTGACTACCGCCTGGGCTGCTGGGGAAGAAGGCTTCAACGACGCCAAGACGCGCGTTCTGGACGACCTGAAGAAGCACTTCCGGCCCGAGTTCCTGAACCGCGTCGACGACATCGTTGTCTTTCACCCACTCGGCGAGGAACAGCTTACGCACATCGTCGACCTGCGCCTGCACGACCTGGAAAAGCTGCTGCGCGATCGCAAGATCACCATCACGCTCTCCGACGCGGCACGCACGCTGCTCTTTCGCTCCGGCTACGACCGCGCCTACGGCGCACGTCCGCTGAAGCGTGCCATCCAGCGGCTGCTGCAAGACCCGCTCGCCATGCGCATCCTCAGCGGCGAGGTGCACAACGGCGACCACGTCTCGGTTGACGCCACCGGCGACAAGCTGACCTTCACCGCCACTCACCCCGGCGCCCCAGGGACTCCGGCCAACGCGACGGAGATCGAGCGAGTCAACGTGTAAGCGCTGTCGTTCAAAAAAGAACAAGCCCACGCAGTATTGCGTGGGCTTGTTATTTTTTGTCTCGTCTTCCGGTGCTATCGTGTTGCGCATACGAGGAGACACTTCCAATGCAACGCTGTTCCTTTGCAGTATTGTGCGTCTTGACCATGGCACCTTGGCTTCTGTTAGGTTGCGGTACCGCGCCTGGCACTACACCCACCACCACGACCCCTACGCCGACCACAATATCGCCGGTCGCAAATGGCGCTGCCATTGATGGCCGATGGGAGGTTTCTCCCTTCACGATCGCCCCGCTCGGAAGTGTGACCCTCCCACCCATATTCGGCGCGCAGTTTCAAGGAGCGTTCGCGACCAATGGCACCCAGGTTACAGGCGCTGGCCAGGTCCTTCTGCTAGCTGAACCCGGTTCGCCCAACTTTGCCTGTGTTCGTCCTCCTCAGGATGTCGTGCTGCATGGAACCTTCAACGCAGCGCGTCACCTCAGCCTACTCTCCGATCCCTTGAGTGACGGAGGGGTACTTCAGATCGAGATGGACGTTCCGTCTGATCCGCACCAGCAATCTTCCGCTACGACCTCGCTGACCGGTCCATGTTCGGCCAAGAGTGATGCACACGGCCGCCTTTATGAACCGATCAATGGCTCGTTTAGCGGTTCCGTTGCAGGGACCGACCCGGTGACAATGAAACAGGTGGCGTTGGGTACCGCCGATACGGTGCTGATTGAGACCGCGCCGGACGCAACCGGCAGATCGGTTGTGAGCGGAGACCTCGCACTGCACTTCAGCAGTTGCACCACACACATCGCGGTGAACGAAACCCGTATCGGGTCGACGGTCGGGTTTGGCGGCATTCCCAGCGTACCTCTCTCGTTGCCCATCGCTTTGGTTCTCGCCAGTCCAGATGGTACGCGTTTGATCGGTCCGATCTCTGGCTTGGGACAGGACTGCAAGCCGCTTCCGATCATGCCACCATCCATCACCCGCGGCATGACCGTGGACATGACGAAGCAGTAGAAGCAGTCCACGCTTGCAGGCCGAGCCTTGTTGCCTGCTGCGCATGCCACTTGAAATATGCCGCTGAACGACTGTACCCGCTATCCTGAAGTGGAATGAACGAAACGCGGCGACACAGTCTGGCTTGGGTCGCACTCGCCGCGTTCGGCCTCGCGTTCAGCCTCTGGCTCCATCTTCGCCTCGGCGACATGGGTTTCGACGACACCTGGATTCACCTGCGCATCGCTCGCAACCTCTTGCAAACCGGTCACGCTTGGTTCAACATCAACGAGCGCGTCATGGCCACGTCGTCCCCGCTTTGGACGCTGCTTATGGCTGTGCTGCATGTGCCGTCACACCCCGGCATGCTGCCCGTACTCGAAGCCCTGCTAATGTGGGCCGCGTGCGTCCTGGCATTCAGCATCACTCGCCGGAACTTTGCAACGCAAAGTGAGTGGTCTCGTGATGTCCTCGCGCTATTTGCCGGACTGCTCACTGCCACGCTTCTGGTCAGCAGCTCCGTCGGCCAAATGGAAACGCCGCTCGCCATCGTCTTTTTGCTTGGCGCGTGGCGAGCGGCACAGGCAAATCTCGGCTTCGCGTTGCCCCTGCTCGCCATGGCCGCCGTCACGCGTCTTGAGCTTCTGCCCGTGTGGCTGCTCGCCACCGTCGCCGCCCTGCTCTGGTCGCGCCGCCACCGGATCGCCGCGCTTGAGGGCGCAGCCATCGTTCTGCTCATGGCCGCATGGACTGTCGTGCAGTTCCACGTCCTGTTGCCCAACAGCATGCGCGCCAAGCAGATCTCCTACGACTTCACGCTCAGCCGCACCGTGCAGCAGTTCATCGGTTTTCGCTTGCGCGACGGCGCTGTCGCGGTGCTGCTTGTCGTCTTCGGCGTCGCGACGCTGCGCCTGTGGTGGCAACGCCGTGCGCTGCGGGAATCGTGGCAACAGCGGTTGCCGGTCGCGGCGGCGCTCAGCGGCCTTCTGCTCATCGCGGAGTACATCGCGCACCGTACCGTCCTGTTTGAGTGGTATCGGCCACTGTATCTATTGCCGCTCGCACTGGGTCTGCTGCTCACCGTGCCGCCAGGCGTGGGCGCGGCCGGCCGTGCTGCCTTGGCCGCTGCGCAGATCGTGCTGCTTGCCTGGCTCGTCGCTCCAGCAGCGCAAAGCATTCCACGCATGCTGCGCGGCGCCGCCGCCGGTACCGTCCCGGTAAAAAGCCAGATTGACGGCGGCGACTACGTCCGCGTGCAGGAGTACCTGCAGGTGGGGCAGGTGCTCGCGCGCACCTGTCCCAAGGGCCGTGTGCTCGCATCCGAGATCGGCGGCCTCGGCTGGGCCTTCCCCGGCGATCTGCTCGACGGCTTCGGCATCGCGTCACCCGCCGCGCTGCGCTACCAGCCACTGCGCAGCGGCGCGCCCAAGGGCGGCATTCCCGCAGGCTTTCTGCTCGAAGCTCAACCTGACGTCGTCGTCAGCTACACCGTCATGAGCGATGAAGTGCTGGGCAGCCCGGCGGTGGCACAGCAGTACTATCTGCTTCTGCTGCCGACCAGCCCGCGATCGCATCGCGGCGGCCTGCTCGACATCGCATGGCGTTCCAGTAAATACCTGAACGTTTGGCTGCGCCGCGGCGGCGCGTGTGATCGCGCGGCGGTTCGGGATGAACTTTACGCGCAACTGGACTGACGCTCCCCGTCGCGCTCGCGTTCTCAGCTCCAACCCAGCCGAGCGATTCGACCAAGGCAAGCCTTGTCACTTCGACCGGGTAACAACTTTGTCATTTCGACCGGAGCAGGACAGCTTCACCGTCCTGCGGAGCGGAGAAACCCGCATTTGCCTTCGGCATGGAACCAAACCGCGGCCCCATGGCGAAGCTAACGGTGCATCACACGATACAGAACGAACACCTCGTGGTCCGGGTCGGGCTGAATGCGGTACCGCGCCACCTCCCGCAGCGGCAGCATCTGCTGCATCGTCGCAATCCGTTGCGCATCCCACGGCAAGTAGCCGCCGTACCACTCCGGCCGTTCCTGCGCCAACAACGCGGGCAGCCCTCCAATGGGCCACTCCGGGTTGACGCCGCGCACGCCCGTGAACAGCGCAACGTCCTCCGCCGATGCGGCCAACAGCTTCGGCTCCTGCCCAGCCGCCGCATCGTTCCGCATGCGCGCCGCAATATCCTGCGCCGCGGCCCACCACGTGTACTGCGGATGCAACGCCGCGCTGAGCGTTTGAAGCAGCATCAGCGCAAACGCGGCCTCCAGCACCAGCATCGCCGCAGTGTGCGCCACACGCACGCGGCGCGGTGCCGCAGGCCGGTGCGCCCGCCGCGCCAGCGCATGCACGCCCAGCGCCATCACCAGCAGCATGGGCGCAACGCACGGCAGGTAGTAGTGCGGAATGAACCACGTATGCCAGCCGATAAACCCGATCGGCAGCACCAGTGCCAGCACCGCGCTGCCAAACAGCGGCACGCGCCAAAGCTCCCGCAGGTATCGCAGCGACGCCGCCAACAGAACGAACGTCAGCGCCCACAAGAGGCCGCCCATCCACGTCGCATCGCTCACCGCGCGCGCCATTACGGGCAGCAGGGTGCGCCCGTGCGCCTTGCCCGCATTTACCGCAAACAGGTGCATGTAATCCGCAAGATGATGCGGTCGAACAAACCATCCAAACCAGGCAAGCCACACCGCACCGGCAACGAACCCCGCCGTCGCCGGTGCCACAAATGCGCGCCGATCCCCAGCCACACGTCGCAGCACGCCTACCAGCGTGGGCTCACTCTGGTCCACGGCAACGTCTAAAGTCCCGTGCCCGGCATCGTTCCGGTGCGTCCGCGCGCACTGCCAAAGCAGGTACAGCACAGCCGGTGCCAGCAGTACCGCCGTCGTCTTGGTCAACACCAGCGCGGTCAGCAAGAGGCCCACGATCGTGCTGCGCAACACCGAATCTTGCGCGCCACGGGAAACTCCGCGCGGCCGCGCCACCCAAAGCGCCAGCAGGAAAAGGAATGCGACCAGCGGCTCCAGAATCGCAAGCCGGTCAAACCCAAAGCAAAACGGATCCGCCAGCGCCAGCAACACGGCGACTGCGGCCAGCACGCGCCCGGTCAGCGGCCGCAGCAACGCAAACAGCAGCACGTTCGCCCCGCCAAACAGCAGCACCGCCAACACGCGCGCCGACACCATGCCCGGCCCTGTCAACCCAAACCATGCCCGCAACAGCAGCGGCCACACCGGCAGCGCCACCGCCGGATTGAACCCGTTCGGCGTAAACCACGCACCCGTTTGCAAGTGATGCAGCGCCGCCCCGCCATACCAACCCTCATCCGTGTAGCGCGCCCAGTCCACCGCCGGCAAGGCACTCGGGTAGTCCGCCCGCAGATGCACAAAATACAACGCATACAGTGCACCGCAGAGCAGCGCCAGCGCAACAAACACGCCACGCTCTGACGTGCGAGTCAGACTTCTCATCCCCGCAATCCAAACGTGCCGAACGCCCCGGTCATCGCGCAGACACGCCGCAGGTTGAGTCAGCCGGTGCAGGCCCGACAGCGGATTGATAGGGAGTCGGCTGCAACTGAAACAGCATCGCTCCGGCCTGCGCGCCCAGGTTCTCCGTGAACACGCCGCGCGTGCACAGGTCGTCCCCGATCCACTCCCAGCCGCTGCGGTAATCCAGCAGCAGCGCACCCGTTGTCGTCAGCATCTGCGGGTAGGGTACTGTCGGCAGCCGCGTGAACTTCTGCAAATTCACCGCCGTCACCGCGTTCGTGTTGTGATGCAACCAGCGCACCTCGCTCCCCTCGTCATACACCAGCGTCATGCGTTCCCGCATCACCGGGTCCGGCGCGTAATAACCGTCCAAAAAAAAGTCGCCAAGGGACTGCGTATACAGCCGCCGCGCCGGGTCGCGAACCAGCAGATCGTGCAGCGGCCCCGTAATCTTCATGCCGCGCAGAATGCCTTCGCTCCTCCGCTGCTCCGCGCGAATCTGCACCATGCTTAGCACCACGGCCAGCGCCACCACCGCACCCAGCGCGCCATAGAAAAACCGCGCCGACCGCAACCGCCGCTCCAACAGCAGCGCGATACTTACCGCAAACGGGATCAGCGCCGCGATCACGTAGCGCACCTCCATCGTGTGCGTCACGAACTTGCCGAATAGGTAGCCGAAGAAGGGAAGCACGGCCAGCGCCAGCATCGCCGCCCAAAACGCTGACGGCTCGTTCTTCGCAGCACCTTGCCGCAACCGCCGCACCATCGCCCACAGCAGCCACACCGTCAATAGCGCCAGCATTGCCGCGCACACCCGCTGCAGCGGCACCGGCCACGTGTTGTACCGCACAAACAGCTCGCGGTAGCCCTGCGACACATTGTGCAGGTTGACCGAGCTCGTATAGTAGTGCCGCTGGTACGGCTGCAGCGCGGCCTTGCCCGGCAGAATCAGCGCGACGCTCGCCAGGCCCGCTGCCAGCGTTCCCACCACTGGCCAGTCAAACCGCCGCCGCTGCACCGTGCGCACCAGCTCCCCTGCACTCACCGGCAGCAGAATCAACAGGCCAAAGTAGTGGCTCGTAATCGCAAGCGCAATGCTCAAAAACAAACCAAGCAGCGGCACCCATCGCGACCTCGGCATCTCTGTTCCGCCGTCCGTCCTCTGATCACTTTGCGTTGCAAAGTACCAGCAAACTACCGCCGCCGCATACAGTCCCAGCAGCAGCCCATACGGCCGCCCCTCCACCGCATACCGGAAGCTTGCCGTGCACAGCGGCAGTGCCATCGCCAGCAGCGCGGCACGGTGCCCTGCAATGCGCCGCACCAGCAGAAATAGCGACCACTCCAGCAGCAGAAATCCGCAGAGCGCCGGCAGCCGCAGCGCCGTGCCGCCGCGGCCGACCACGTCCATCGAAAGATGACTCAGCAGGTGATACGCCGGCGGGTCCAGCGAAATCGGCGAGTGCATCTGCACCCGCAGCACCCCCGCAAGCGTCGGCACCGAATCGCTGTAGAACGACAGAAACTCGTCGTTCCACATCAGCCGCGCATGCGACCACACCAGCGCCAGCACCGCCGTCAGCAGCAGGATGCTACAGGCTGCTAGCACGCCACCGCCTCGCACCGGCACTCCTGCGCCGGCGAACTCCTGCCGCGGCGCAACAGCAGCAGCCACGCCTCCCGGCCGCTCCTGCGGCGTATTCACCGGGCCGGCACCGCCGGTGCAACCGCTGGCACAGGCCCTGAAACAATCCCGCTCGGCACTACCGCCGCCGCAGGCACAACTCCAGGCGTGGATACCGCGGGCAGCGTCGGCGTAAAGAACTGCTCCAGCCGCGGCATGCGCACAAACAGCAGCACCGCCATCACCAGCGTCGTCGCCACAAAGCTTGCCATCAGCACCGGCTCCCGGTACAGCTTCTCCGGGTTCTGCACCGCGCTCTGCGGCTTGAACGCAATCTTCAAGTAGATCGCCATCGTGAACGCCACCAGTGGGAACCCCAGAATCAACTCCATGCGGTAGCGGATGATGAAGCCCCCCAGAAACAGCATCGCGGTCGACGCATAAAACAGCACGCTTACCAGCAGGCTTTCCGGCGTGTAACGCTGAAAGCTCTTGCGGTACGCGCCCGCCACGCTGCGGTCGCCGATCTCGTTCAACTCACTGAAACGCTTCAGCGCCATAAAGTAGCAGCCGATCATCCAGTACGCGACCAGCAGGCTCACCGGAGGCACCAGCACCGCCGTCACCGCGTACCACCCCAGCAGCATGCGCAGGGGGTTGTTCACGCTTTCCGTCAACACATCCAGGTACGGCACGTCTTTCGTGCGCACCGGCGGAAAGTTATACAGACAGCCCATGATCCACAGCAGCAGCGCGATCAGCGCAAACATGCGATTAATCAGCAGCCCAATCCCCACACCCGCCAGCATCATCGCGATCCATTGCACATACGCCGCGCCCGTGTGCACCACGCCGCGCGCCGCGGGCCGGTTGCGTTTGATCGGATGCAACCGGTCATACGGCGCGTCCAGCACCTCGTTGATCACGTAGTTGCTGCACGCCACCAGCGTGATCGCCACAAACGCCAGCAACAGCATCCACAACAGGTGCGCCGACCACAGCGCGGGGTACGTGCTCAGCGGAACAATCACGCCCGGCAACACAAACAGATTCTTGATGGAGTGGTCCAGCCGCGCAATCTGCAGGTGCGCCTTGAGGCGTTCCGCCAGCGAGAACGAGGGTGTCGGCGTCGCGGGGATCGTGCTCAATTCAGGGTCCTTTGCGGCTGCATGGCTGTAGGCGGTTGCAGCGCCAGTTTAGCAAAGCGGTCTGACGCCTACAGTGAACAGACCGCGACTGGCCCCGCCTGCCTTCAAGCTTGGTTCCAAAAAGGAAACGCCACGGTCAAGCGGCCGTGGCGTTTCCCTACAGCATTCGGATGCTAGATTGCTTCCATCGGCGCACCCGCACGCGGGTCCGTCACCATCAGGCGTCGCGCCGCCGCGAACCCAAACACCGCAATGAACACATAGCAAACTGCCGGGATCAAAAACGCATGCTGGTACCCGATCCGGTCCGCAAGTTTGCCATACAGCCACGGCAGGATTGCTCCACCCACAATGGCCTGCACCATCAGGCTCGACCCCTTGCTCGTCAGGTCGCCCAGCCCGGCCAGTCCCAGCGTAAAGATGCTCGGGAACATGATGCTGTTGAACAGACCCACCGCCAGGATGCTCCACATCGCGACCGGCCCGGTGGTTACCATGCTTGTCACCACCAGCAGCAGCGCGATCACGGCAAACAGGCCCAGCAGCGTTCCTGTGCGCACCTTGGTCAGAATGTAGGACCCCAGAAAGCGGCCCACCATGGCGCCGCCCCAGTAGTACGCCACCAGTTTGCCCGCGGTCTGCGCCGGGATGCCGCCAAGCTCCGGCCGTCCAAAGTAGCTGATCAAAAAGCTGCCAATGCTCACCTCGGCGCCCACGTACAGGAAAATGCCAGCCGCACCCAACAGCAACCACTTCTGCTGCCAGATGCTTCCCCCGAATCCCGGGATCGGCCGGTAATCCACCGTCAGATTTTGTCTGCGCTCCAGCTTGATGGCGGCCAGCGCAATCGCCAGCACCACCAGCAGCCCGGCGATCACCAGGTACGGCGTCGTCACCGTGGAGGCCTGTGCTGCCTGGTACGCGCTCTTCGCCGCGGGCGACAGCGCCTTGAACTGTGCCGCCGTTAGCTCCGCGGCCGCCCCCAAAATCAGGATGGACCCAAGCGGCGGCGCGACTGTTGTTCCCAGCGAGTTGAACGCCTGCGACAGGTTCAACCGGCTGCTCGCGGTGCCCACCGGCCCAATGCTCGCCACGTACGGATTCGCCGCAACCTGCAGCAGCGTAATGCCCGCTGCCAGCACCACCATCGCTCCCAGAAACACCGGGTAAGAAATGCTGTGTGCCGCCGGGATAAACAGCAACGCGCCCACCGCCGCCACCAGCAGCCCGATCACCATCGTCTGCTTGTAGCCGCGGAACTCCACCAGCTTGCCCGCCGGCAGTGCAAACAAAAAGTATGCCCCAAAGAACGCCGTCTGAATCAGCGCGGCCTCTGCGTTCGTGAGCGAAAAGATGGACTTCAGGTGCGGCACCAGAATGTCGTTCAGCGCCGTGAGAAAGCCCCACATAAAAAACAGCACCGTCGCCACCGACATCGCGCGATAATCCGTCTTCGCCTGCCCCGGCGCGTACGCGGTAGCTCCCGCAGAGATGGCCATGTTCAGCTTGCCCTCGTGATCAGAAAAGGAATGCAGCAAAACGAGAGTACCGCGTCCACGCCGCCGCCGTCATCGCAACGTCGCACTCATTACACTGTTCTGGAGGTGAGGCAATGGCGACCGTAGCTCTGCCCATGTTCATCGAACAGGAAATCGCCCGCTATGGCCAGGGCCGCAGCATGCACGACATCCTCGCCGAAGCGCTGGTCAACCATCGCTGGGACGACGAAAAGTACGAGCCGCACGAACAGTTGCGCAATCCCGACGAAGCCCTGGCCGACATGATGCGGACTTCCGGCCGTTCCCGCGAACAGATCGTCCACGACGCACTGATCGAGTGGGTCTCGGATCATCAGGCCGACGAAGAAGCCCTGAAGACGCTTCAGGAGCTTCGCGAAGGCAAGACGACGACTGTAACGCTGGAAGAAATTATGGACCGGTATGGCCTGGAGCGTTAAGTTCGAAAAGCGCGCCGAAAAGGCTTTGGACTCACTCGATCCCGTAATTGCAAAGAGAATGCTGCGATATATCCATGAACGGCTTCTCACCAGGAAAGACCCTCGCGATCTCGGCATAGCAATGCAGGGGAACGAGCACGCAGGGAACTACCGCTTCCGCGTTGGCGACTACCGGTTCATCTGTTCGATCAACGACGAGGAGTTGATTGTGGTTGTCGTTCGCCTCGGTCATCGTCGCGAAATCTACGCCTGATGCCCACCGTCTCCGTTATCGCCACCGTCCTGAACGAAGCCGACAGCATCGGCGGCCTGCTCACCTCCATGCAGCGGCAAACGCTCACCCCTGCCGACATCGTCATCGTCGACGGCGGCTCCACCGACGGCACCTGGGAACATCTGCTCGCCGCGCAAGGGACCATGCCCAACCTCGTGCCCGTCCGCGACGAAACCTGCAATCGCCGCCATGTCGTCGGTCCCATCGCGCGCGGCCGCAACGTCGCCATCACCCGCGCCCGCGGCGACCTGATCGCCTGCGCCGACGCCGGCTGCCTTTACGACAGCACCTGGGTTGATCACATTACCGCGCTCCTCCGCGACGGCACTGCGGACTACACCCTCGGCGGCTCCCGTCTCGACCTGTCGCAAAGCACCGTGTGGGACATCGCCTCCGCGCCCTTTCTCGGCGTCAAGCTCGATCCGGGCGAGCCCTCGAAGTCCTGCGCCGCGCGCTCTGTCGCCTTCACCCGCGCCGCATGGGCCCGCGTCGGCGGTTTCCCGGAATTCCTCTTCCACGCCGACGACGTCCTCTTCGACCAGCACATGCGCGGGTCCGCGCGCACCATCCCGGCCACCGACGCGAAAGCCATCTACATTCCGCACCACACCTTTCGCACCGCCCTCGAACAGGTCGCCAGCTACTCACGCGGCGACGGCATCGCCGGCCTGCGCGCCGCACGCCTCATGCGCAACGTCTTCCGCTGCCTGGCGGAGGTCGCCGCCCTCGCTCTCCTCCCCTTGACCTCCTGGCCGCTCTTCCTCGTCGTCATTCTCGAGCTCTATTTCGCGTTCCGCCTCGACTGGAAGCACGTTCGCAGCCTCGGCGCACGCGTCCTGCTCGCCCGCCTCGCCTTCTCGCTGGTCGTTCCATGGGTCGTCGCCTGGAACCAGGTGCGTGGCGCGCTGCGCAAGCAGTACCGTACCAACCGGCAGAACGCCTGACCCGCGTGGAAGTACCCAGGCCCACAGCACCCATACCCGACCACGGGAAACGCACCGCCATCATCATCGGTGCCGGCCCCGCCGGCCTCACCGCCGCCCTCGAACTTCTCCGCCGCACCGACGTCCTTCCCATCGTCCTCGAAAGCAGCACCGAAGTCGGCGGTCTTTCCCGCACCGTCGAGTACAAAGGCAATCGCCTCGACATCGGTGGCCACCGCTTCTTCTCCAAAAGCGAACGCGTCATGCGCTGGTGGCAGGACCTGCTCCCGCTGGAAGCCTCCAATCCAACCGCCGCGAGCGCCGGCCCCGCAGGGCAGGCAGCCGTCCTCCTTCTCCGCGAACGCCAAAGCCGCATCTACTTCCTGCGCCGCTTCTTCGCCTACCCGCTCGCGCTCACGCCGGACACCCTGCGCAAACTCGGCGCGCGGCGCACGCTCAGCATCGCCGCCAGCTACATACACGCCCGCCTTCGCCCCATCCGCCCCGAGCGCAATCTCGAAGATTTCCTGATCAACCGCTTCGGCCGCGAACTCTACCGGACCTTCTTCCAGAGCTACACCGAAAAGCTCTGGGGCGTGCCCTGCGCACAAATCAGCGCCGACTGGGGCGCGCAACGCATCCGCGGCCTGTCGCTGATGGATGCCGTGCGCGACTGCGCCGGCCGCGCCACCCGCCGCCGAACGCGCACCAGCAAACCCCCCGGTGATCTCGCCCAGAGCTCCACCGAAACCTCGCTCATCGATCGCTTCCTGTACCCCCGGCTCGGCCCCGGCCAGATGTGGCAGCGTGCCGCCGCCGAAATCACCGCACGCGGCGGCACGATCCACCACAACACCAACGTCGACCGTCTTTCCGTCCATGGCGACCGCATCACCGGCGTCGAAGCCACCCTGCCCGATGGCCGCCGCGCCACCTTTCGCGCCGGCTTCGTCCTCAGCACCATGCCCGTGCCCGCGCTCATCCGCGCCCTCAGCGAACCTGCGCCCGCCGCGATCCGCGCCATCAGCGACGGCCTGCTCTTCCGCGACTTCATCACCATCGGCGTCCTCGTCCAGACCCTCGCCCTGACCGAGCCCGACGGCTCACCCCTCCGCGACAACTGGGTCTACATCCAGGAGCCCGGCATCCGCATGACCCGCCTCCAAATCTTCAACAACTGGTCGCCCGGCATGGTCGCCGACCCCAACACCGTCTGGCTCGGCCTCGAATACGTCTGCAGCGAAGACGACGACCTTTGGCGCATGCCCGACGCCGAGCTCCAGCAGTTCGCCATCCGCGAACTTCAAACCATCGGCCTGCTCCACGCCAACGCCGAACCCTCCACGCCCCACCCCGGCCCCGTGCTCGACAGCTGCGTCGTCCGCGCCCCCAAGGCCTACCCCGCCT
The DNA here is from genome assembly GCF_965201105.1 of Terriglobus sp. Taxonomy (GTDB): domain Bacteria; phylum Acidobacteriota; class Terriglobia; order Terriglobales; family Acidobacteriaceae; genus Terriglobus. The sequence continues at coordinate 3,210,947 of NZ_OZ241741.1, read as the reverse complement.
ATTTCGGCACCTACAGCCGCTTCGGCGAAGTCCGCGAATACCTCAGCCGCTTTGAAAACCTCTTCCTGCTCGGCCGCAACGGCCAGCACCGCTACAACAACCAGGACCACAGCATGCTGACCGCCATGCTCGCCGTCGACCAGATCGCCGCGAACACCTTCGACCCCACCGCCCTCTGGTCCGTCAACACCGAGCAAACCCACCACGAATCCCGCTAGCCCGCATCTTCCCAAAGCCACTTTTTGAGGCTACGATGCTGGCTCTTGCCGACACACAGCCCGAATCGTTTGACACAGTCAGGCCCGTTCTTCATGCTTAGGGAACTCTGAACAAAACAGAAGGCAGACAAGGTCTGCTCCTGTGGCAAATCCCCCATGCCACACTGCCCCGCTGTCTGGGGCTAGCGGCCCTTCGTTGCCCTTTAGGGAGATTCATGGCTCGTAAGAAGATCATTCAGGTTGCAGCGCTGCTCGCCTCCACCCTCGCCGCATCTGCGACCTATGCACAAACGCCCGACAACCCATCCGGGCTGGCGCCCTCCGCTGTCAAACAGCTGCAGGCAATCTATGCGCTCAAGGCCTCGCTGACTCCCGCGGAGCAGAAAATGTCCTCCAACCTTGTGCTGCTCTCGCGCATGTCACAGGGCAAGTTGCCGGCCCCTCTGCTGTCGCTGGTCCAGCTTCCCAGGCGCAACGCCGCCGGCAAGTTCGGTGTCGTGGTTAGCGCGCGGCCCGGCAGTTCGCTGGCACTCAACGGTCTTTCGGACATCGAAACGGACGAAGCGCCGGCTGAAACTCGCAGGGCAGGGCATCTGCACGCCCGCATTCGCCTGGAACAATTGCTGCGGCTTGCGCAGCAAAGCGATGTGCTCGCGGTCAGCGAAGATTCGTTCAAGCACACCAACGTCGGCTCGCTCACCTCGCAGGGCTACATCGCGCACGGCGCGAACCGCGTCATCGCCTCCGGCGTCACGGGTTCCGGCATCAAGGTCGGCGTCCTGTCTGACAGTGCGTACCCGGCTCGCGTCGCAGCTCTCATTGCCTCAGGCGACCTGCCCGCCGACACCACCGTGCTGCCCGGCCAGGCCGGACCGGCAGACAACAGCGGCGAAGATGAAGGCACGGCCATGATGGAGATCGTGCACGACATCGCGCCCAACGCGAAGCTGTTCTTCGCCACCGCGTTCAACAGCGAAACCAGCTTCGCCGACAATATCCGCACCCTGCGCAATACCTACGGCTGCGACATCATCGTCGACGACATCAGCTACTTCGATGAGCCCGCCTTCCAGGACGGACCCGTCGCCCGGGCAGTCAACGACGTCACCGCCGGCGGCGCTCTCTACTTCTCCTCCGCGGCCAACTCGGGCAATCTCTCCTCCGGCACCTCCGGCACCTGGGAAGGCGATTTCTCGCCCTCCACGGCGTCTCTGGCTCTGATCACCACCGCGGAAGGTGGGCCGGTGACGCTGCACAACTTCGGCACCGCTGCCTCTCCCCAGCCGTATGACGTGCTCACATCGACCGCGAGCAGCGGCGTTGGCCTGCACTGGTCTGACCCGACCGGTGCGTCCGCGAACGACTACGACCTGTTCGTCACCAACTCGACCGGCACCACCATCCTCGGCGTTGGCGGCGGAACACAGAGCGGCACGCAAAACCCGTTTGAGTTCGCCTACAAATCGGGCGGCTTCCCAGCCGGCAGCCGTGTCTACGTCGTCCTGTACAGCGGTGTTCCGCGCGCGCTCCATGTGGATACCGAACGCGCCACCATGACCATCAACACCGCCGGCGCAACCTTTGGCCACAACGCAGCTCTCAACACCTTCTCCACCGCGGCCGTCTACTGGAACGCGGCCCGCCGCGGCCCTGCGCCCTTCGTCGGTGGCAGCACCAACCCCGACGAATACTTCAGCTCCGACGGTCCCCGCAAAATCTTCTACAACCCCGACGGGACCCCGATCACTCCGGGCAACGTGCTGTTCTCCACCTCCGGCGGCAAAACGTTGCAAAAACCGGATGCTGCCGGTGCGGATGGTGTTTCCACCGCGACCCCGCTCTTCGCACCCTTCTTCGGCACATCGGCTGCGGCACCGCATCTGGCAGGCATTGCGGCGCTCATCAAATCGGCGAATCCCTTTCTCACCAACACGCAGATTCGCACCATCATGACCAACACCGCGCTCGACAACATGGCGCCGGGCGTGGACCGCGACAGCGGCTACGGCATCGTGTCGGCGACCAACGCCGTCGCGGCCGCAAAGGCCCTTGCCGCTCAAACAGCGGCCGCCCAGTAGCACCTGAGCGGTCCGGCACGCCCGGGCCGCTCCCTTTTGCACCAACTATTCCAGGAGAGTTATGAAGCTTCGTTCCCTCGTTCTTGCCGGACTCCTTACGGCCGGCCTGTACACCCAGGCTGCCTCGGCCACGCCCATCGCCTTCTTCTCAGACTCGATCACCACTGCCAGCAACACAGAGCTTGGCCGCCCTTCCCGCAACGGTCAGCCGCAAACCTGGACCCACGAGGAAGCGTTTCCAGGTGTCCTTTCCACCAGCACGGGAACGACCTACTTCTACAACACCTACACGATCAGCAACTCACTCTTTAATCCCAACAATTACCTGGATATCTCATTCACCGACGAGCTCGCCTCCGGCCTCCTGTTCATCAGCGCGTACTCCAACAGTTACAACCCCAACGCGCGCGATCAGAACTGGCTGGGCGATCTGGGTTTCGCCAGTAACTCCTATGGTCCGAATTCGCTCTTCTTCGATGTCGTCATGCCCGCCGGCCAGGATCTCGTTCTGGTCGTAAACACCACGGGCGGCGGCACCGTGGGCACCGGACGACCCTTTGACGTCGCGATCAACGGCTACACCGATACCGAGTACCACGAAGCAGACATCACCCCCTACGTGGCACCCGCACCGGAGCCGTCGACCTTTGTCGAACTCGGCACCGCTCTGGTGGCCGTCATTGGCATCGGCCGCCGCCGCTTCTTTGCCGCTGCCTAGTTCTATCGAGAAAGTGCTTTGGAAGGGGCACAGCTCTCGCTGTGCCCTAAACCTCTCTCATCCGGACTGGCACGGTTCTGTTGTGACCTAACCCGCTCCCATCCGGACTGGCACGATTCTGCTGTGACCTACCCCGCTCTCATCCGGACTGGCACGATTCTGCTGGGACCTACCCGCTCCCATCCGGACTGGCACGATTCTGCTGGGACCTAACCCGCTTCCATCATGATTGTTTGCTGTGGCATCAACCACTCCCATCATTCGGAAGGGCACAGCTCTCACTGTTCCCTAAACCTCTCTCATCCGGATTGGCAGCAATCTTGTTGTGGCATTAATCGCCCATCCGGAATGGCAGTTATGTTTGTTGTGGCATAAACCGCTCCCACCATTCGGAAGGGCACAGCTTTAGCTGTGCCGTAACCGCTCTCATCAAAATCGGGCTTCAGCCCCCGAGGTCATGTTCTTCCACGTGTCGCACAGGTGGCGGGCACGACCTCAGCGGCTAGTTTCTTTGGTGAACCACTTTACAAACTCATTTCGACCGGAGCACGCGCGCTCTTTGCGCTTACGCCGTGAACTTGGTGCTTGCACGGAACCTGCATTTCTGCGGTGCCGCAGAGCAATTGTTTCCGTAAAGAAGATTCACGCGCTCCCGCTTATCGTGTCATGTTGCAGCTTTACAAATCACCGCCACATTCAACTCATTCCGGTTCCGTAACACGCGGCACGGACATATCCGGTGCTGCACCGGGCCTGCGTGAACGGCCCGCGGTGAGGATCCGGCGAGGCCACCCGCGGGTAAGCCCACGCACGGCCCGGCGCAGCAGACTGGGCGGTGGCTTTCTCCGGGCAACCGCCGCGGGCCTGGCGCGAAGCCCACTGCTTCGCTTCAACCCGCATTGCCCGGAATGGACGCGCCGCCCACTCCTAAGATTCGCTTTATCTTCGCCTGTTTCCGTGTAGCCGTCCAGTGGAATCTGTGTCGGCAATAGTCGTGCTTCAATCCGTTGTAGCCTGCGCAAAGCGCCAGCATCTCAAAGGCATGCCGGAGCAAGCCGATCCACAGTTGTTGTCCTGTGCAGAAGCGCTTGCTGTCATTCAGGCGGCCTACGCTGGGCTGCCCCAGCCCGCAGCCGAAACGGTTGCGCTCGATGACGCGCTCGGCCGCGTTCTTGCGGAACCCATTTACGCCGACCGCGACCAGCCGCCGTTTCCGCGCAGCACACGCGACGGCTTTGCTGTCCGCACCGGCGACCTTGCAACTGGCCACGCGCTCAACATTGTTGGTGCCATTCGCGCTGGCGAACAGTGGAACGGTCCCACGATGCAACCGGGCGAGGCAATTGAGATCATGACCGGCGCTCCCGTTCCGGAGGGCGCCGACGCCGTCCTGATGGTCGAGCACACCTCGCGCGAGGCCGACACGCTTCGCCCCGACCGCACCCTCAAACCCGGCGAAAACATCGTCCCGCAGGGCGCAGAAGCCCGATCCGGCCAAATTCTTCTTCAACCCGGCGTTCGCATCGGACCGGCGGAAATCGCCCTCCTTGCCTCGGTCGGCCAGCCCCACCTCGCCGTCTACGTCAAACCCGTCGTCGCCATCCTCAGCACCGGCGACGAGCTCGTCGCCGTGGACGAAACACCCGGCCCGCACCAAATCCGCAACAGCAACGCCCACGCCCTTGCTGCCCTCGTCCGCCAGAACGGCGGCGAACCACGCATCCTGCCCGTTGCCGCCGACACTCGCGAAGCTCTGGAGCATGCTGTTGAAGGTGCACGTGGCGCCGCCATGCTCATCCTGTCCGGCGGCGTCTCCGCCGGTAAATACGACCTCGTCGAACCGGTCCTCGCCTCTCGCGGCGCCGAATTCCTCTTTACCGGCGTCCTCATGCAACCCGGCAAGCCCGCCGTCTTCGGTCGCATACCCCTCTACGCCACACCCCCCTCGGCCGGAACCGCCGAATTCGCCAGACCTGCCGCAATCTCCGCCGCCACCGCTGCCGACCCCTTCAACAACATTGTCATTTCGACCGAAGCAGGACAGCTTCACCGTCCTGCGCAGTGGAGAAACCCGCATCTTCCTCCCACCACGCAATGGATCTTCGGCCTGCCCGGTAACCCGGTCAGCACCCAGGTCACCGCCATGCTATTCGCCTTGCCGTTGCTCCGCGCCCTGGGCGGCGAAACGGACCCGCAGCCCGCCTTCGCCGCAGCCGAGCTGAGCGAACCCGTTGCCGTCCGCCCAGGCCTCACCCGCTTCCTGCCCGCCCGCCTCTCCGCCACGCTTGGAGGCACCACCGTAAAACCTACCGGCTGGCAAGGCTCCGGCGACCTCCACAGCAACGCCCGCGCCAACTGCTACCTCGTCCTCCCACCCGAAGCGGAGCACCTGCCCACCGGCACCATCGTCCAGGTACTCCTTCGCTAACCGACTCCGGCAGTCGCTCTCGATATCAGGCGCGGTTTTAGCGTCAGGCAAAAACAAACCGAATCCCCAAGCTGCTTTAGCCGCCGAGGTAGAACCCCGTCAGCCGCCTCAGACCCCGCGAGGTGAAAACCTTGTCAAGACCCCAACGGTCCTAACCCACGTCACTGGCATTACTTACAGGTGGCATGGTATTTCCGCGAACTTGCTATCCTTGATAGAGACACCGAACCAGACAGGGTATTACCGCCGAGGCCCGCTATCTTGCTCTACCGCAGGAACTTACGCCTAACACCTTGCCGCACAGGAACTTACGCCGGCCTGGCGGGATAACTTCTCTGAAAAGAGGAACTTAGAAAAATGAGGGGGGGGGGGAGGGGTTACTGCACTCGCTCGTAGTGGTACCCGTTCTCATCCAGCGCCGCCAGCAGCTCCGCAACCTGTTCCTTGCCGCGCGTTTCCATTGTGATGTCAATCGCGGTGTCACCAAGATTCACGCCGTAGTAAGCGCGGTTGTACAACGTATCGACAATGTTGATGCCATGCCGCGCAATCAGCTGCGACAGCTCGACCAGCGCGCCCGGCCGGTCAAGCAGGTGAATGCGCAGCCGAATCAACCGCCCGTCCTGTACCAGCCCGCGCTCGATGATGCGGCTCAATAGCGTCACGTCAATGTTGCCGCCGCAGATCAGCACCGCCGTTCGCGCGCGGGTCGGCAGCGACGTTCGCCGCTGTAACAGCGCCGCAAGGCCGGTCGCGCCCGCGCCTTCGGCGAGCATTTTTTCGCGCTCCAGCAGCGTAAGAATCGCGCTCGCGATCTCGTCTTCTTCCACCGTGACGATTTCGTCCACGTAGCGCTCAACCAGCGGCAGCGTTAGCGCACCCGCGCGCCGCACCGCGATGCCGTCCGCGATGGTCGTCGCCGCGGCCAGCGTGACCGGACTGCGCTGACCGACTGCGGCCTGCATGCTTGGCAGCCGCGCCGTTTGCACACCGATGACGCGAACTTCCGGCCGGATCGACTTGACCGCGCAAGCGATGCCGCCAATCAGGCCGCCGCCACCGATCGGTACAACCACGGCATCTAGCGCCTGCACCTGCTCCAGAATCTCAAGCCCGATTGTGCCTTGCCCTGCAATCACTGCGGCATCGTCGAACGGGTGGATGAACGTGAGCTCTTCGGCATCACGCCGCCGCACCGCTTCGGCAAACGCCGCGTCGTAATTCGGGCCGTGCAGCACGACTTCTGCGCCGAAGCGCCGCGTTGCCGTGATTTTGACCAGCGGCGTTGTTTCCGGCATGACGATGGTGGCGCGAATGCCCCGCTGCGTGGCGTGATACGCAACGCCCTGCGCGTGATTGCCGGCGCTGGCCGCGATCACGCCGCGCCCGCTCTGCTCGGGCGTCAGCGTCAGGATGCGGTTCAGCGCACCGCGCTCCTTGAACGCGCCGGTCATCTGCCGGTTCTCGAGCTTCAGAAAGACTTCCTGCCCAGTGAGTCCGCTCAGAATCGGCGACCGATCGCAGGGCGTGAGCACTACGGCATCGCGCACACGCTCACGCGCCGCTTCAATGTCGGCGAGGTTAACGGCTAGGTCTTGCTGCATTTCTGGCATCGCGGTCCCGTTAGCTTACCGGATGCGCTCAATGGGAGCGGCGGAAGTCGTTCGCTTTGCTGAACTCATCGCGCAAGGCGGGTGTGCGCAGATTTTCGCGCAGGTGTTGCAGCCGCTGTTCCAGCATGAGCAGCGTGTGCGCAAGTGGAGCTTGGTTGGTGTGCGCGACGTCGCGCCACATGCTAAACGGCGATGAACCGAGCCGGGTCATCTCACGCAGTGCCCGCCCACCAATCGACCGCAGGTCAGCGTCGTTGCCGAAGGTGTCTTCAAGTAGAGCGCTCAGCGCGGTCGAGACCATTTGCGGAAGGTGACTGACCCACGCGCAAATTTCATCGTGTCGATCGGCAGGCATATCCAGCACGTTAGCGCCAAAGCGCTCTACCCAATTGCGCCATTCGGAGTGCAGCGTAGCGGACGCCTCGAACGCTTGTACGACCGTTGAAACATCGGGTGTAAAAAGCCAGGTGGCACCGCGAAACAGCGCGGCCTCCGCCAGCGCGGCGCCTCCGCTTTCCTTACCGGCCATGGGGTGACCGGGCAGAAAGCGGCCGGGAAGCAGGCGGCGCGCGGCCTCGGCAATCTGCAGCTTGGTCGAGCCTGCATCGGTGACCAATTGGCCGTGGTGCACGAGCGGCGCGAGCTGCTCCATCCACTGCAGGATGCCGAGCACCGGCACGGCAAGGATGATCAGGTCTGCGCGGCTGATGGCTGCGCGCTGCTTTTCAGGCGATTGCGCCAGGTGCGTGATGGCGCCGCGGTCGAGCGCCGTGCGCAGCTCGTCCGCGCTGCGATCGATGCCGGTGATCAGGCCGGTGTAGCCCGCGTCGCGCAGAGCGAGGCCGATGGACGCGCCGATGAGGCCGGTGCCGATGATCGTGATTCGCTTCGCCGGCACCGACATGCTTCGCGGCTACAAGCCGAAGTGCTGCTGAAAGAAGAGCAACGTGTGCTTGTTGGCCAGCGTGGCGGCCTCAGCAGCGTAGTGCGTCGGATCCACGCCGCGCGCAAAGGCGTGCCCCGCATTTTCATACACGAAGATCGGCACTTCCGGGTGCGCGGTTTGGATGGCGTCGCGTGCCTCCGCCGGGATGTACTGGTCGTCCACGCCGAAGTGCAGAATCACCGGGCACTGCGGCTCCTCATTCAGGAAGTTTGCGATGGAACCGCCGTAGTAGCCGGCGGCCGCCTCCACCTTGAGACGCGTCGCGCTGAGCCAGGCCATGGTGCCGCCGAAGCAGTAGCCAACGACGCCGACCGGCTTATCCGTTTCAGAACGCAGCCAATCCACGGCAGCCTTTACGTCTTTGGTCTGGTCCATCAGTCCTTCGCTGAACTGCTGCATCAGGCCGTAGCCCTTTTCGAAGTCGGCCTGGTTGTAGTTGAGGTTTACGCCCTTCTCCACACGGTCGAACATGGCAGGCGCGATGCAGAGAAAACCGTGCGAGGCCCACTCTTCCGCGGTTTTCTGGATTTGCTGGTTGACGCCGAAAATTTCCTGCACCACGACCAGCGCGGCCTTCGGTTCGCCTTCAGGACGGACGACGTAGGCGGCGAGTTCGGTGCCGTCGCCGGCCTTGAGCTGGATCCATTCGGTGTTCATGTGTGTGCCTGTCCTTTATGCGATGGTGCGGCCGACAATGGGTGCGAGCTGGCGGAGTTGGGCGACGAGTTTTGTGAGCTGGTCGGGGAAGAGGGACTGCGCGCCGTCGCTCATGGCCTTGTCGGGGTTGGGGTGCATTTCCATGAGCAAGCCGTCGGCACCGGCGGCGACGCTGGCGAGTGCCATGGGCGGAACGAACTCGCGCTTGCCCACGCCGTGGGACGGGTCGCCGAAGACGGGCAGGTGTGTGAGCTTTTTGAGCACCGGGATGGCACTGATGTCCATGGTGTTGCGCGTGTAGGTTTCAAAGGTGCGGATGCCGCGCTCGCAGAGCATGAGGTCGTAGTTGCCGCCGGAGAGGATGTATTCGGCGGAGAGCAGCACTTCCTCGATCGTCGCGCTGATGCCGCGCTTGAGCAGAACGGGCTTGCGCACGTGGCCTAGCTCGCGGAGCAGGTTGAAGTTTTGCATGTTGCGCGCGCCGACCTGGAAGCAGTCGATGTATTCGAGCATGGGCTCGATCTGCGAGATCTCCATGACCTCGGTAATGACGAGCAGGTTGGTTTTGTCGCCGACCTCGCGGAGCAGCTTCAGGCCCTCGATGCCCATGCCCTGGAAGCTGTAGGGCGAGGAGCGTGGCTTGTAGGCGCCGCCGCGCAGAAATTGCGCGCCCGCGGCCTTGACCTGTTGGGCACTGAGCAGGATCTGGTCGCGCGATTCGACGGAGCAGGGGCCGGCCATGATGGTGACCTGGTCGCCGCCGACCACCACGCCATTGGGAAAGGTGATCCGGGTGCCGTCGGGGCGGAAGGAGCGGCCGGCGAGCTTGTAGGGCGAGCTGATGCGGTAGGCCTCCTGCACGCCGGGCAGGACCTGGAATTCGACCACGTCGAACTGTGCGGGCGTGCCTACGCCGGCCAGCATCATCTGGCCCGCGCCGCTGGTGCGGTGCACGTCAAAGCCCAGCTCCACCATGCGCTCGATGACGCCCTGGATGTGTTCGTCGGTGGCGCTGTTCTGCATGACTACGATCATTGCGATTTCTACGCTTTCCGTTCTTGACGTTTGACGATTCGTGCGTGTGAACCCACCTTAGCTTCGCGAAGGTGGGGCACGGTGTTATGACTGCGGTGTGCGTTTCTGCAGGGAGCGCATGACGTCCATGATGCGTTCGTAGATGACGATGAGATCGGCTTCCGAGAGCGGACCGCTGTTGACCTGTTTCACGTGCGTATACACGGCCTGCTCGCGGTCGGGCTCATAGATGTTGCCGCCGGTGCGCTGCTTGATGGCGCCGATCTCCGTGGCGGCCTTGGCGCGCTCGCTGAGCAGGGTCACAATCTGCTCGTCCAGTCCGTCGATTTTTTGCCGCCAGTCTGCGATTTCCATCGTTGCCGTACCTCGTTGCGTTTCGGTCAGGTTGCGGTTTCAGTGTAGCGAGTGAGCGATGTGTTTACGTAGCGGGCTGGCGAAGGTCGCGGACGAACTCGCCGACGCGCTCCGCTTCGATGCCGGGTTCGCTTTGCTCGATGAGTAGGACGATGGCGGAGCCGATGATCGCGGCGTCGGCGAACTGGCCGACGGCGGCGACGTGTTCGGCGTTGGAGATGCCGAAGCCGACGGCGATGGGTTTGCTGGTGAACTGGCGGAGGCGGCGGACGAGGGATTCAGCGTCGGACTCGAGCGAGGTCTGCTTGCCGGTGATGCCGACACGGGAGATGGCGTAGATGAAGCCCTGGCTGTGCTCGGCGATGGCGCGGAGGCGCTCGTCGGGGCTGGTGGGCGCGGCGAGGAAGATGGGTGCGAGGTTGTTTTCGCGCATGTGGGTGAGGTAGTCGGCGGCTTCTTCCACGATCATGTCGGTGAGCAGAACGCCGTCCGCGCCATTGGATTTGGCGGCTTTGCAGAAGGCGTCAAGGCCCATGCGGACGACGGGGTTGAGATAGCTGAAGAGGACGATGCCGGTGAGGGGGCGCGCTTCGCGAATGCGCTTGGAGAGTGCGAGGACGTCGTGCAGTGTGACGCCGCGGCCGACGGCGCGTTCGCTGGCGCGCTGGATGACGGGGCCGTCGGCGAGCGGGTCGCTGAAGGGGACGCCGAGTTCGAGAACGTCCGCGCCGTTGTCGATAGCGGCGAGGGCGATCGAGTAGGTGGCTTCGAGGGATGGGTCGCCTGCGGTGAGATAGACGACGAGGCCGGGTTTGGTTCCAAATGACAGGGCCATTTACGAGCGCATACCTTCCAGGAAGGTTCTTTTACGAACGACGAGCAGTAGCTCTCCCGGTTGTGGCGCTCGCGCAAACTTACTGCAGCTGTTTGTAGCAACGATGCCGCGCGCAATGATCTCGTGCAATGTAAAGACCGGGATTCGCTGAGCTGGGCTTGCCTTCAACCAGTCGGGGTCTTTCACCAGCTTATTGGAGTATTGGCAGCTAACGTAATAGTTCGTGACCACCGAAATAGTTTCCGTGCCTGATGCAATGGGCAGGGGCTTGGTCGAGACCATTCCATTGCACGTCCTCCCGAGAACCGGAACAATACTCACTTGATTGGTCTCGAAAATCAGTGTGGCAACGCCGTCCTTGTCGGTTGGGACAAGAAGGTCCGCCCCGTGCCATTGTCCTAACGAGACGTTCAAGCACTCATCAGTGACCGGTTTACCGCGGCTTGCGTCAACAACGACGATTTTGATGCGCTGGGCGTGAATCGTGAAAGCACCACCAGCAAGGGCCGTGATAAGTAGAAACGACTTGGCTGTATTTTCTCCGGTCATCTCGTGCCTTGGTTTTCGGCGGGGGCGTTGCCGAGGTGGAGTTCGCGGCTGAGGATGCCCATGTCTTTGTCGCCGCGGCCGGAGAGATTGACCATGATGTGTTGGTCGCGGCTCATGGTGGGGGCGAGTTTCATGGCGTGGGCTACAGCGTGGGCAGACTCTAGCGCAGGTAGGATGCCTTCGGTGCGGGCGAGGGCTTTGGTGGCGTCGAGCGCTTCGTCATCGGTGGCAGAGGTGTACTCGGCGCGGCCGGTGTCGTGCAGGTTGGCGTGTTCGGGGCCGACGGATGCGTAATCGAGGCCTGCGCTGACGGAGTGGGTCAGGGCGATCTGGCCGGATTCGTTCTGCAGGACGTAGCTGTAGGTGCCCTGGAGGACCCCGGGCAAGCCTCCGCTGAAACGGGCGGCGTGATCGCCGAGGGCGGGGCCGCGGCCGCCGGCTTCGACTCCGATCAAACGGACGTTTGAGTCAGGGATGAATTCGTAGAAGGCACCGATGGCGTTGGAACCGCCGCCGACGCAGGCGACGATGGCATCGGGGTTGCGGCCGACCTGCTCGGCAAATTGCCGCTTGGCTTCACGCGAGATGACGCGATGGAAATCGCGCACCATGGTCGGGTAGGGGTGCGAGCCGAGGGCCGAGCCAAGGATGTAGAAGGTAGTGCGGACGTTGGTGACCCAGTCGCGCATGGCCTCGTTGATGGCGTCCTTGAGCGTGGCGGAGCCGGCGCGGACGCCGCGGACGTCTGCTCCCAATAGCCGCATGCGGTAGACGTTCAGCTCCTGCCGTCGCATGTCTTCCTCGCCCATGTAGATGACGCATTCCAGGCCGAAGAGCGCGCACACGGTTGCGGTGGCGACGCCGTGCTGGCCCGCGCCGGTTTCGGCGATGATGCGCTGTTTGCCCATGCGGCGCGCGAGCAGAGCCTGGCCGAGCGCGTTGTTGATTTTGTGTGCGCCGGTGTGGAGGAGGTCTTCGCGCTTGAGCCAGATTTTCGCGCCGCCGAGCTGCTCGCTCATGCGCTTTGCATAGTAGAGCGGCGTGGGGCGGCCGACGTAGTGATGCAGCAGGTCGTTGAGCTCGGCGTGGAAGGCGGGGTCGGCCTGGGCTTCGACGTATGCGTGCTCGAGTTCCAGCAGCGCGGCCATGAGCGTTTCCGGGACGTAGCGGCCGCCGTAGGCACCGAAGCGGCCGGTGCCTAACGACCGCGTGACTTCCGATGCGGGTTCGAGGAGGTCGAGTGTCGGCATGGGGAAGAGAACTCCTGAAAACAAAAAGCGCGACCTTTGCGGGGTCGCGGTGCGGGTGAAACCTGATCTCGGGTGGGCTGCTGGATGCAGCCGGATGAGAGCGTGTTCGCCGGCGCCGCTACTGAAACCAGTAGCGATAAGGAAAGCGCGAGAACTGCGAAGCACGTGTCATGTGAGGACAGGCTACCGCACTTTGTGTGCGAAGGAAAGCAAACCTGCGCCAGGAAGCGACATCTCTTGTTCACGCTCACGGCACAGACCGGTCAACGGCACGTATAGGGCGAGAGGTTTCGGATGATTTTGAACCGCTTTTCTGCTTCGGTCGTGCTCGCCGCTGTCCTGGTTTCTCCGCTTGGAGCCTTTGGGCAGGCCATGTCGCACGCGCGAGCCAAGCGCCTGCAAGAGGCCCAGGATCGCCACCGTCATCACAAGGCCAAGATCGTCGGCATTTCCGCAGGAAGCGGCGCGGTGATCGGCGGTGTTGCGGGCGGGCCTGTCGGCGCGGTAGTTGGCGCGGGCGTGGGTGCGGGTGGCGGCTTTATCGCGAACAAGATTCGCAAGCACCACGGCATCAAGCACAAGATGCGTCACGGTTACTAACGAACGGCCCGGCTAACTTCTCAGCACTTGCCGGGTTCTACTTATTACGCGCCAGCAACGGCGCCGGGTAAGACGGGAGAACAGCACCATGCAGATCAAGAAGGTTGTTTCAGCGGCAGTATTTGCGGCAGTAATGGCGGTGCCGTTAGCGATGGTGGCGCAGACGCAAGATGACCACGACGTGGCCAAGGCGCAGGTGGAGCACAAGGACAAGCACCACCACAACAAAGCCAAGCTGGTGGGCGGTGGTGCGGCAGGCGGCGCAGCTGTGGGTGCGATGGCTGGTGGGCCGGTCGGCGCAGTGGTTGGCGCGGGCATCGGCGCGGTTAGCGGCGTAGTCGGCAACAAGATCCGCAAGCACCACTCGATCAAGAAGCAGGAAAAGGAAAACGCGGGCGTTCCGCAGTAAGAGGCTGAACGCTCCGGTCGGTGTGAAGGCCGGACTTGTGCCTGGCCTTCGGCTTGGCTACCGTGCGAGCCAGCCGCCGTCGACGTTGAGAATGGCGCCGGTGATGTAGTTGCTGGCGGAGGAGGCGAGAAAGACGGCGGCAGCGGCCAGGTCTTCCGGCTCGCCCCAGCGGCCCGTGGGAATGCGCTCGAGGATCTGGCGGTTGCGGGTTTCATCGGCCTGCAGCGCGCTGGTGTTGTCGGTGCGCATGTACCCGGGTGCGATGGCGTTGACCTGCACGTTGCGCGCGGCCCATTCGTTCGCGAGTGCCTTGGTCAGCTGCGCGACGCCACCCTTGCTGGCCGCGTAGGCGGGCACGCGAATGCCGCCCTGGAAGCTGAGAAGGGAGGCGATGTTGATGATCTTGCCCTCGCCGCGTTCGAGCATGCCTTTGGCCGCGAGTTGCGAGAGTTGGAAGACGCTGGTCAGGTTGACCTGCAGCACGGTCATCCAGTCGTCGAGGGGGAACTCGACGGCTTCATGACGGATGATGGTGCCGGCGTTGTTTACGAGGATGTCGATCTGGCCGAGAGCCTCGGTGACGTGATTAATCAGCGCCTCGGGCGAGGCGGTGTGCGCCAGGTCGGCGGACAGAGCAACGGCATGACCGCCCGCCGCGGTGATGGTGTCGGCGGTGTCCTGGGCGGCGCGGCGGTTGCCGTGGCAGGCGACGGCGGCGCCAGCCTGTGCCAAAGCGATGGCGATGGCCGCGCCGAGGCCCGTAGCGGAACCGGTGACCAGCGCCGTTTTGCCGTGGAGCTGGAATTTCTGCAGGATGCCTTGCGCTGTTGCGGAGGGCGTCGCGTCGCTCATGCTGGCAAGGGTATTCGCCGCGCAGGCGCATCGCAACTGCGAGCAGTCTGCATCGCCGCTCCAAGCGGTCATGTTCGCGCCGACAGCGCCTGTTCGACCTTGCGTAGCGGCGGTGGGTTGACGCACCTGCGTTGCCGTTCGTATCGTTGGCGAAACTTCCGTGTCGGAGATTGTTGAACATGCTGAGTAATCGTCTGTTTTCCCGTTCCGCCACGCTGCTGTGTTGCGCAGGCATGCTTTTGACTACGTACGCCTCGGCGCAGGAAAAGCCCATGTCGGGCGCAGAGATTAAAGCGGCAGCCGGCGATGAGGCTCCGAGCGAGACGGAGATGGCGAAGCTGTCGCCCGCGCTGGAACCCGCTGCGATTCGCGCGGCGATGAAAAAGGTGGCGGACTGGCAGGTGCAGCACTCCCAGGCCAAGTTCAACCAGGACTGGACGTATGCGCCGTTGTATCTGGGGCTGCTGGCGGCGTCGCAGACGGTGGGTGATACGAAGTACCACGATGCGGTGCTGCGGGCGTCGGAGAAGTTTCAGTGGAAGCTGTGGGCTTATCGTGAGTTTCACGCGGACGATGAGGCTATTGGGCAGACATACGAACTGCTGTACCTGGAGAAGCGGGAGCCGGTTCGGATTGCCGACACGCAGGCTACGTTTGATCGGCTGCTGCAGCGGCCTGACGATCCACAGAAAGACCTGTGGTGGTGGTGTGATGCGCTGTTCATGGCGCCGGCGGGCATGGCGCGGTTGAGCGCGATCACGGGCAATCACGCCTACCTGGACAAGATGGATCACGAGTGGGACCGGACCGCCGCGCACCTGTACGACAAGGGCGAGCACCTGTACTTCCGCGACAACAGCTATATCGGCAAGACGGAGAAGAACGGGCAGAAGATCTTCTGGGCGCGCGGCAATGGATGGGTGCTGGGCGGGCTGGCGAACACGTTGCGCGCGCTGCGGCCTGCCAACGAAGAAAAGCCTGGTCCGCTGTGGATGAAATACAGGATGTTGTTTCGCGAGATGAGTGAGCGCGTGGCGGGGCTGCAACAGCCAGACGGCCTGTGGCACAGTGGGTTGCTGGATCAGCAGGCGTATGCGCTGCCGGAGATCAGCGGGTCGGCGTTCTTTACGTATGCGTTGGCCTGGGGCATCAACGAAGGAGTGCTGGACCGTGCCAAGTATGGGCCTGTGGTGCAGAAGGCCTGGGCAGGTATGTTGCAGCACGTGTATGCGGATGGACGGCTGGGGTGCATTCAGCCGATTGGCGCGGCGCCGGGTGCGTTTGGGCCGACTTCGAGCTATGTGTATGGCGTGGGCGCGTTTCTGCTGGCGGGGTCGGAGCTGGACCGCATGGCTGCGCACGATGGCGGTGCTGCTGCGAAGCGTGGAAAGTAACGTCGGATGACGACGCGGCGCGGTTTTCTGGTGCGCGGCGCGGGCGCGGCGGTTGCGGCGTCGTTGCCGGTGGCCGGTGTTCCTGCGCAAACGGTCGGCCACGCTGTGCCTGCGGCGGCGGGCGATCGTGAGCGCTGGCTGGGCTGGGTTGAGCGTGTGAGTGAGCCGTTGCTGGTTGCCTTGAGCCGGCGCGAGCTGCGCAAGGTGATGCCGGTGGAGGCTAAGACCGGTCTGCGTGAGCAGCGCGCGGTCGGCACGCACCTGGAGGCGCTGGGGCGTTTGCTGATGGGGCTTGCACCGTGGCTGGAACTGGAGCCTGTGGCCGACGAGTCAGTGCGGGAGACGGAGCTCCGCGAGCGTTATCGCGGCTACGCGCGTCTGGCGATTGCTTCGGCGGTGGATCCGGAGTCACCGGATTACATGCGCTGGGGCGATTCGGCGCAGACGGTGGTGGATGCGAGCTTTTTGGCGCTTGCGCTCTTGCGCGCACCGAAGCAGCTGCTGGGCACGATGGATGAGCGCACGCGCGCAGGGATGGTTACGGCCCTGGTCAAGGAACGCCGCATCCTGACCGGGCTGAACAATTGGGTGCTGTTTGCGGCGATGGACGAGGCCTTGCTGTTCCGGCTTGGCGCGGAGTGGGACCGCATGCGCGTGGCGTATGCGTTGAATGAGCTTGAAAGCTGGTACCTGGGAGATGGGGTTTACGGTGACGGTCCGCATTTTCACGCGGACAACTATGACAGCTACGTGATGCAGCCGTACCTGTTGATGCTGATGCAGGTGTTGGCGGACGAGGAGAAGCCGTGGGCGGCGATGCGGGAGGGTATCGTCGCGCGTGCGACGCGGTATGCGGCGATTCAAGAACGGATCATCGGGCCGGATGGTACGTTTCCCGTGCTGGGGCGGTCGATTACTTATCGTGCGGGTGCGTTTCACCTGTTGGCGGATGCGGCGTTGCGGGGTGTGTTGCCGGAAGGCGTGTCGGGGGCGCAGGTGCGTTGCGCGCTGACGGCGGTGCAGGCGCGGACCCTGGATGCGCCGGGAACGTTTGACGCGCAGGGGTGGTTGCAGATCGGGCTTGCAGGGCATCAGCCGGGTCTCGGTGAAGCCTATATTTCGACCGGAAGTTTGTATTTGTGTTCGGCGGCCTGGCTACCGCTGGGACTGGCGCATGCGCATCCGTTCTGGTCAGCGCCGGCGGAGCCGTGGACGCAGAAGAAGGTGTGGGCAGGCGCGGATGCGGCGGCGGATCACGCGTTCGCAGAGACACGACCTTAGTCGCCGAGGGTCTACCTCGGCGGCTAAAGCCGCGGCCTTGCGTTGGTAGGTTCTACCTCGGCGGCTGAAGCCGGGGCGCTTTACTGCGGGGTGTAGCCCTGTGTTGGCGGTGGAGCGACGGCGGTAGCGCGGTGCGTGCCGCCCTTCAGGCCAGCGAGGATCTGCTGCAGGAAGTCGTTGGCCGCGCCGGGGTTGTTGGGCAGGAAGAGCGTGTTGGTGCCGCTGCGGATGCCGATGTCCTTGAGCGTGTCGAAATATTGCGTGAGCAGAACGAGGGCCATCACGTCCTCCGCGGTGGCGCCGGGCACGGCCTCGCGAAAGTGTTCGATGGAGCTGCGCAGGCCGTCGATGATGGCCTGACGTTCGGCGGCGATGCCTTTGCCCTGCAAGGCTTTCGATTCGGCTTCGGCCTCGGCCTGCTTGACCTTCAGGATTTTGTCGGCCTCGCCGCGTGCCTGTGCTGCGACCTGCGAGCGCTGCGCCGCGTTGATGTCGTTCATCGCGGTCTTGACCTTCACGTCGGGCACGATGTCCGTGACGAGCGCGGTCAGAATGTTGAAGCCGAAGTCGTGCATGGTCTGGTCGAGTTCGGTCTTGACGGCGATACTGATGCCGCTCATCTGCTCAAAGGTTTCGTCGAGCGTGAGCTTGGGCACGTGGCCGAGCAGCGAGTTGAAGACGAAGCTTTCGATCTGCTTTTGCGGCCGCGAGAGACGGTAAAAGGCGTCGAAGATTTTGTCGTCGAGCACCTGGTATTGCACGCTGACCGGGATCTGCACAAAGACGTTGTCGCGGGTCTTGGTTTCGACGCTGAACTGCGCCTGCTGCACCTGGAGGTCGACGAAGAAGACGCGCTCGCCGTAGGGAATCAGAAAGTGCAGGCCGGGGCGCACGATGCGGTTGAATTTGCCAAAGCGCTCGACGACGCCGGCCTGCGAGGTGCGCACGGTGTAGAGCGTTTTCAGCAGCGTGACAATGATGATGATGGCGAGGATGACAAGAAAGGCAGTGAACACGGGAGCCAGTTCCATGGTGAGGGCCTCCTGGGACCCTCCACTTCAACGATAGTCCTTTCTGTTCGCGTCGCCGCAAAATTCCAGAGCGGGTTGATCGGCTGCAAGTGGCGGCATGCAGCGTCTGTCATGCCGCTCTGTGGGCCTGCTGCTGTGCGCGGCGAACCATCCAACGAGCAGGGTGCGGGCGATGCGGCTGGTTGGCGTGGTGCGTTATCTGTTTGACCGCGAGCAGGGTGTGGGCGACCGGCTGGTTGCGCGCTGGCTGTTTTTGCGCGCGCTCGGCGGTATTTATTTTGCGGCTTTCCTGGCGTTGGTGTTTCAGGCGTGCGGGTTAATTGGGACGGCGGGCATTCTGCCGGCGCGAACGTATCTTGCGGCGTTGCACGGAGCGGGCGCGCTTCGGTTCTGGTATGCGCCCTCGCTGCTCTGGATCAGCAGTGGCAATGGGATGCTGTTGACGCTGATGTGGGTGGGGCTGGCGGCTTCGGTGCTGCTGCTGTGCAATGTGGCGCCGCGATGGATGCTGCTGGTCTGCTTCGTGTGCTTCCTGTCGTTTGTGGGTGTGTCGCAGGACTTCGGCGCGTACCAGTCAGATGGCATGCTGCTGGAGGCTGGTCTGCTCAGCCTGTTTGTCGCGCCGAGCGGGCTGCTGCCAGGCTGGGGCACGCGGTCGCTTGCCTCGCGCGCTGCGGTGTTTCTGCTGTTGTGGGAGTGGTTCCGGATTTACTTCCAATCGGGCGTGGTGAAGATACAGAGCGGCGATCCCACGTGGCGCAACCTGACCGCGATGTATGAGTACTACCAGAACGGGCCGCTGCCCACGTGGGTTGGGTGGTACCTGCAACACTTGCCGAACTGGTTCCACGTCGGCACGGCGGGGCTGACGCTGTTCATGGAGTTTGTGCTGGTGTGGATGGCGTTCCTGCCTCGGCCGTTTCGCATCGCGTGTTTCGTGATCGTGACGGTGTGGCAGGCGGGCGTGATCGCGACGGCGAATTACGCATTCCTGAACTACCTGGTGTTGGTGCTTGCGGTCTTTTTGCTGGATGATGCAGTGCTCTTGCGTTTCGTGCCGCGGCGCTTTCGTGCAGGGCTGCCGCCGGTGCAGAGCAACGCAGGGCTGCGTGCGGAGAGCGAAACGCAGCGGGAGAATGAGACGCGGTCGTTTGGATGGCGGCACGGTGTGGTGGTTGCGGTGACAGCCGTTGTGCTGACGTGGCAGGGCTATGCGACGACGGCGCAGTTGATCCGCATGCTGTTGCCCGTGCCGCTGCCGCGTGCGCCGATCGCGGTGCTGGAGCCGTTTCGCGTGGCCGACAGCTATGGCCTGTTCGCGAACATGACGCCGCACCGGTATGAGATCGAGTTTCAAGGATCGGACGATGGCAAGACGTGGAAGCCGTATGAATTTCGCTTTAAGCCGCAGGAGGTGAAGGACCGGCCGCACATTTACGCGCCCTACCAGCCTCGGTTTGATTGGAATCTGTGGTTCGCGTCGCTATCGAACTGGCAGCAGGAGCCGATCGTGCCGATCACGGAAGAGCGGCTGCTGGACGGCGACCGGGATGTTCTATCGCTGTTTCGCAGCAGCCCGTTTCCGCAGCGGCCGCCACGGTTTGTACGCGCCATGATCTGGCAGTACTGGTTCAGCACGCCGGTCCAGAAGCGCCTGACGGATGCGTGGTGGACGCGCACGCTGCGGAGCGAGTATGCGCCGACGATCACCAAAATGCCGGATGGGCGTTATGCCGCGGTGGATGAGCCGACGTGGATGGGGCCCACCGAGTACCGTTGACGGGGCGGACCTGGCTGCTTACAGCAGAACCATACGGATTTGAAGTCTCCTGATAAATTTTGCTGGCGTCTCAAACGAAAAGCTTGCTAGGATGGCGGCCGCTCGCAACCACATCGTTTTGCTGATAGCCAAAGTTCTGGTTGCCGGGTAGGTGCGAGTCTTTCGTTTCTTACTGGAGGCAATCTGCCATGGTGAACATTGAAAACAAGCGGTCCCGCAAGCGGTTGCTGCTTGGAACACCGGCATTGGGGACGCTTCTCGCGCTGCCCGTGACCGGAGCCTTGCTGGCTTCCTGCAGCGCGCACGCACAAACTGTGACCGCAACCATGGTCGGGACGATCCAGGACAACACTGGCGCCGCTATTCCCGGAGCCAAGGTCGTTGTCATCGAAAAGGCCACCAACCTTTCGCGTGACACGGTCGCAAACGGTAGTGGCAATTACAGCTTTCCGGATCTGCAGCCCGGCACGTACAGGGTGGTGGTCGAGCAGACCGGTTTCAAGCGTGAAGAGCGGACCACAGTGGATGTTGTGGTCAATACCACCACCCGCATCGACTTCGATTTGCAGACCGGCAGCGTGACCGACACGGTCACCGTGACAGACGCGCCCACTCTGCTGCAGACCGACCGCGCCGACGTAACGACGAAGATCGAAGCGGATCGCGTAGAAAACCTGCCGCTGAGCGTAAACCGCAACTTTCAAAGCCTGTTGAATCTGGTCCCGGGAACAACCCCGGCAACCTTCCAGCATTCGCAGTTTTTCAACGCAGGCAGCACGTTGCAGACCCAGGCAAACGGACTGCCTCGCCAGAGCAACAGCTACCAGATCGAGGGTATCGACGATAACGAGCGCACCGGCCTTCTGCAGATTCTGATTCCACCGGCGGACTCGATTGCGACGGTCGACGTTTCGACCAACAACTTCGAAACCGAGCAGGGCCGTGCGCTGGGAGCCGTCACCAATGTGACGCTGAAGTCCGGCGGCAACGCATTCCACGGCAGCGCGTCGGAGTACCTGCAAAACAATTACTTCAACGCGCGCTCGTACTACTCCGCAAAGGCCGGCACCGTGGTTTACAACTACTTCGGTGGCAACCTGAGCGGTCCGATCATCAAGGACAAGCTGTTTTTCTACGGCGACTACTTTCGCAATGCAGACCACGAGACCGTGAATAACACGCTGACCATTCCATTTCCGAAGTACTACACGCCGAACGCACAGGGGAACATTGACCTGAGTGATCTGCTGAAGGCGGATGGCTCGGGCCAGGTGTATGACCCGACCACGGGGAACACGGCCACTGGGGTCGGCCGGGTCAAGTTCAATGGAAATTTGATTCCGGTGAGCAGGGTGAACCCAACCGTGCTGGCACTGCTGCGGAAGCTGCCCGCGCCCAACCAGAACCTGGGCAGCCTCGCCGCGCCCTCAAATAATTATTTCGTTTCCTCGCCGTTCCGTAAGGATGCGAACACCTACGATGCGAAGATCGACTACCAGGTCTCGTCGAAAGACCACATCAGCGGTCGATATAGTCAGCAGATCTATAACTTGTACCAGCAGCCGTCGTTCAACAATTTTCTCGGCGGTCCCGGCAATAGTGGCGGCTTCGCCGGCAGCGGCCGGCAGAACGCTTTCAGCACAGGCGTGAATTATGTGCACACCTTCTCGCCGACGCTTATTGCGGAGGTTCGTGCTGGCGTAGCGCATTACCGCAACGTTGCCAACCCGGCAGACTACCTTAGCAACGATGCGACCGCGGCCGGCGTACCCGGCGTGAACGTGGACGCATTCACCAGCGGCCAGGTCGGCATCAACATTGCCGACACCTTCAGTTCCGGCCCGTTCATCGGCTACGCTGCGTCCATGCCGTGGATTCGTGGCGAGGCCAACATCGACTTCGTGAATGTGTGGACCAAGATTGCTGGAAATCACACGATCAAAGGAGGATTTGACCTTCGGCGCGTGCGTGACGATTTGTTGCAGGGGCAGACTTACAGCCCGCGCGGCGTTGTGGCCTATGGTCAGAACCAGACGTCCACGCCCGGCGCCAAGGTTGGTACTGCCAACGACATCGCATCGTTGTTGCTCAACGTGCCGTATTCGGTGGGCCGCGATCTCGCCACGTTTTTCCCGGCGTTTCGTCAATGGTGGTACTTCTCGTTCATCAGTGACAAGTGGCAGGCCAGCCCGAAGCTGACGATCGATTACGGCTTGCGGTGGGAGATTTATCAGGCACCTACACCGCGCAAGGCGGGCGGGTTTTCGAATTACGATCCCAGCACCAACCAGCTTCGGATCGCCGGCATCGGCCAGAATCCGCTTAATCTCGGCTTCAACACGCGATATTCCTACTTTTCGCCGCGCACCGGCTTTGCTTACCGCGCGACCGAGGGAACGGTGTTGCGCGGCGGCATCGGCCTGAGTTATATGCAGTTCGCCGACAACACATGGATGTATAACTACCCCGTTCGCGCGAACAACGCGTACGGCACGTGCGCGTCGAACTATCAGGCGGCGGTCTACACCTGCTCCAATGGTGTGTCCGGTCCGGCTGTCACCATCGACACCGGCTTTCCGTCACCGGTTCCGGTTGCCATTCCTGACTCCGGCATCTTTCAGATCACGCCATCCAACGCGCTGCTGAACAACCAGACGTACACCTACGTCCCCACCAATTACAAGAACCCGTATGTCTACAGCTATAACCTGACCGTCCAGCAAGCAATGCCGAAGGGCTTTTCGCTGCAGGTTGCGTATGTTGGTAATCACGGTGTTCGCATCGCGACATCCAACAATATCAACCTGCCGGACCGCCTGAACTGCGGACCCAACTGTGCCCCGCTCAACATCAAGTTCGGCCACACTGCAGCGGTCAACCAGTACTTCCTGGGCAACAGCACGAACTACAATTCGCTACAGTTGCAGGTGACACGGCGCTTCACCAATGGTCTGTCGTGGTCGTCTGCTTATACGTGGGCCAAAGGCCTTGGTTACCAGAGCGGCGATGACGGTGGTCTCACCTTCTTCCAGCAACCGCGTCGCAATTATGCTCCCAACGATTTCGACCGCCGTCATAACTATGCGCAGTCGATTGTGTACGAGTTGCCGTTTGGCGTTGGAAAGCCGTTCCTTCACACGGGTTTCCTGGCACATACCGTCGGTGGTTGGAAGGTCTCCGCGATCGTGCAGATTGTCACGGGAAACCCATTTACGGTGACAGCGAACGGAGCCTCCATCAACACCAGTGGTGAGACACAGACCGCAAACCTGGTGAAGCCGTTTGTGAAGCAGAAAGGCATCGGCGGCAACGGGAGCACGCGGACCTGGTTCGACACGACTTCGTTTGCGCAACCCAACGGTTGCACCGGCTATGCAGCAGCAACGCCGACGACCGTCACCTGCCCAATCACCCCTGGCGTTACCGTCGGTAATACGGGCCGCAACAGCTTCTACGGCCCCGGTTATATTCAGGACAACGCTTCCATTTTCAAGACCTTTGCGGTAACAGAGCGCATCGGCCTGGACGTCCGCATGGACGTGTTTCAGCTCAGCAATACACCGCAGTTCTCTAACCCGTCGACGTCCCTCACCAGCGGTACATTCGGCCAGGTTACAAGCACCATCGGCAGCGGTCAGGGTGTCGTGAACTCCACTGGTGGCGGTCGTGCCCTGCAGCTTGCAGGGATCATCCGCTTCTAACTTCGCCCAACGGCTCGTCCACCAGCTCGTTCAGCGCACACACAGCAACGCCCGCCTAACGGCGGGCATTTGCTGTGTGTTTGCGTACAATCGTGCTGCTATGGCCGTCTCCGCCCCGCACCTGTCGCCTGCCGGCATTCGCTTCCTGCAGCAACTTCAAAAGAACAACGATCGCGACTGGTTCAACGCGCGCAAGGACGTGTTTGTCGCGGAGTTGCAGGAGCCGTGGCTTGCCATGGTGGAGGCGGTGAACCATCGCTTTCTGGAGTTTGCGCCGGACTATGCAAGGCCGGCACGCAAGGCGGCACTGCGGATTTATCGCGACATTCGCTTCAGCAAGGACAAGCGGCCGTACAAGACGAACGTGGCTGCGTGGTGGTCGACGACCACGACGGAGCGTACGAGCGGCGGCGGTTTCTACGCGCATGTGTCGGACAAGGATGTGGTCGTGGCTGCGGGTGTGTACATGCCATTGCCGCCGCAGCTGTTGGCGATCCGGCGGCATTTGCAGCAGCACCATGCGGAACTGCGCGAAATGCTGAATGGCCGTGCGCTGCGCAAGCTCTTGCCAGACTTTGACAACAACCCGCTAACGCGCATGCCGAAGGGATTTTTGCCGGACGATCCTGCAGGCGAGCTTCTGAGGTGCCGGCAATGGGCGCTGAGCGCGAGCATACCGCTGGAGATGGCGACTTCGCCGAAGCTGCTGGATGAGATCACGAAGCGGTTTCGCGCGGCGGCTCCGTTCGTGGCGCTGCTGAACGCCCCGCTGCTGGCGGCTACGCGGTCTGCGCGCAAAAGTATGTTTTAGGGACGAAACTGGGCGTTTTATGCCCAAAAAGTGGGATATGGAAATTCGGAAGAGCACGTTCTCCACAGAAAAGCCGAGCGGAACCGAAGAAAACCTAAGAAAACCGAAGCTTAGGAGTTGACATCCGCCGCGGAAACGCCGAAGGTGATATGCGGAACGAGCGGAAAAGCCGCATAAACACTAGGGATATCGACACGATCGATGCTCCTCTGCCCGAGCCGGCACGAGTATTCAAGTGGCGATCCCAAGTCCCTGATGAGGGCAGCGCCGTTCGAGATACACGCGACCCCGCGACCGGGGCCAAAAGGAGCAACCTATGGCAAAGGGACTTACCAAGACCGCACTCATCCGCACGCTCGCCGAGCAGTCGGAACTGCCCACCAAGAAGGTCAGCCAGTTTTTTGAGCTGATGGCGTCCACCGCTGTGAAAGAAACCAAGAAGAACGGCGAGTTCACGATTCCGGGCATCGGCAAGCTGGTGAAGGCAGAGCGCAAGGCACGCGTGGGCCGCAATCCGCAGACCGGCGAAGCCATCAAGATCAAGGCGAAGACGGTGGTCAAGTTTCGCATCGCGAAGGCCGCGAAGGATGCGATCGCGCCCGTGAAGAAGTAAGCGTTTTATTTTGGAGTAATGCAAAGGCCGCGACGGTTGTCGCGGCCTTTGCTCGATTCTGCACGAGTGTGAGTTGGTTTAGTTCGTTCGAGTGGCCGGCGCACGCAGGCGCGGTGTGCCCAGCGATCTGCAGATCCGACGAACCAACGAATGCCTGTTCAGGATGATGCTAGGCGGGTTGGAAACGACGACGAAGCCAACCGAGTGCGCCCGTGCCCGTGGCCAAGAGCAACAGGGAGCCGGGCTCAGGTGTAACTGCGGAAGGGAGCGTGTCGTTGATCGTCACGGTGATTGTTCCATCACCGAAAATTCCCTGGCCACTGTTCAGTGAGGCAATGATCGAGCTGAGTTCCTGCGACATGCCTGTAACCGCGACGCATGCAACATCGCTGGAGGCGACGCAACTCGTTCCAATCGCGGCGTTGCCGGATGCGGCTGCAAAGAAGGTCAGCGTGTCGTAGTAGCTGCTGAAATTCGGATCGTCCGGCGACATCGGGCCGTTCGACAAGACATCCTGCGTTAGACCGTCAGCGTTGGTGAAGTTGATCGCAATGGAGTGCTGAGAATTGCCGCCGCCGCCTCCGAAAATTGCTGCGTCGAATTGGAGAGTCGCAGCGGAGCCTGTGGCATCGCCGGCGATCGTTCCGCTGAAGGAAGGATAGACGCTACTGACCGTGTTGATGGTCACAACTGTGTCGGCGTGCGCACAGATTGAGAAACTAACGAAAGCGCATGCGCAAAGCGCAGCCTTCACGAGCACAGACGCTGGCCTGCGCCGACTTGCCGGCAGAAAACGGAAGCAGTTCATAAGGAGGTAACTCGATCAGGAGTTTGGGACTGACTGCACCCTATCGTCTATCGACGACATTTGCAAGAGCCTTGAACCCCACTTTCGTGTGATCCGGCTGGCGGTGTGGTCAGCGTGACTCGGCGGTGATTGCGGCGATCATTGCGGCGAGCAGGGCGGTGCGCGGGAGCAGGTGGTCGGTGAGCAGGCTTTCATGGGCGGCATGAGCGCCTTCGCCGACCGGACCCATGCCGTCGAGGGTGGGTGTGCCGAGGGTGGCGGTAAAGTTGCCGTCGGAGCCGCCGCCGGTGGCTGCTTCGTTGAGCGTGAAGCCGAGTTCCTGGGCGAGGGTGCGGGCACGTTCATACAAGGCGATGGTGCCTTCGGTGCGTTCCATGGGTGGGCGGTTCAGGCCGCCGGTGATGTTGACCGTGCAGCCCGGGTCTGTCGTGGTGAGGGCGGTGAGAGCTTCGTGGACGCGGGCAGCGTCGGCTTGTGTGGGGACGCGGACATCGATCTCGGCCCAGGCGTTCGCGGGAACGACGTTGCTGCGGGTACCGCCGCCGATGACGCCGGGGTTGACGGTGATGCCGAAGTCTTTGCCGGCTTCTGAGAGCGCGGCGATTTGTGCCAAAAGGCGCGCGAGTTCGAGCACGGCGGAGCGGCCGTTGGTGAAGTCGACGCCAGCGTGAGCGGCGACGCCGGTGACCTCGATGCGGTAGTTGCCGATGCCCTTGCGGGCGGTTTTGTAGGCGCCGTTCGCGGGTGTGCCGGGCATTCCCTGTGCAGGTTCCAGGACGAAGACGGCCTCGGCGAGTGCGGCGAGCCGCTCGGTGTGCTCGCGGGAGACGTGGCTGCCGACCTCCTCGTCGGGGTTGAGCAGAAGGACGACGGGCCGGGGCAGGTCGCCGCACTGCCGCACGGCGGCGATGGCGGAAAGCGCCATGAGGACGCCGGCTTTCATGTCGAGCACGCCGGGCCCCCAAAGGCGAGGTTTGCCGTCGCGGTCCGGTTCCTCGCGCCAGGGCATCTGTGCCAGTGTTCCGATGGACCAGACTGTGTCGAGGTGGCCAAGCAGGAGCAGCGGCCTGGTTCCGGCGGGCTGTGGCGCGGCGGGTTCGAACCAGATTTCGGTGACGTCGCCGAAGCACTCCTGTGGATGGCGGAGCACGTGGGCGCCAGCGGCCTCGGCCCATTGGTGCACCTGGTCAGCGGCAAGGTTTACGGCAGCGCTGTCGTCGCTTGGCGATTCGATCGCAACCAGGGTGCGCAGGCGCTGCAGCATTTCTGGCTGACCGGACTGAACTGCCGCGTGCAACTGCTGTGTTTTGGGAGGCATGGCTTCCGTTATAGGGCCGAGGTGATGACGAACGCACTGTGTCGAAACAGACACAGTGGTACGGCTGTAACAAAGCGGTAACCTAAGCCACGTTCACGGTTCGTACACCTTGCAAGGCTGTGCGATTCCGCTGGTGGAGCTTTGTAGAACGTTTTGCACGGGCATGCCCATACCGAGTTCACGCTGAGCGAGCCGCTGGCCTTTGACGGCGTCGGTCTGCACTCTGGCGCACCGGTGCAGATGCGGCTGATTCCGGCCCCTGCCGGTTCGGGGATTGTGTTTCGCCGGACGGACCTGGACAACTTCGAGATTCCCGCGAACGGGCGGAACGTGGCGCGCGTGAGTTACGCGACCAGCCTGATGCGGCAGGGCGTGTTGATCTCGACGACGGAGCACCTGTTGAGCGCCCTGATCGGTCACGGCGTGGACAACGTGATCGTGGAGATCGACAACCTGGAAGTGCCGATCCTGGACGGATCGTCGTTGCCGTATGTGGAGGCGTTCCTGCGCACGGGGTTGAAGGCGCAACGCCGCCGCCGTGAATACATTCGCATCCTAAAGCCGGTGGAGGTGTCGGAGAACTCGCGCGAAGGCGTCAAGTTCATCGGCGTGTATCCCGGGGATGGATACCAAATCGATTACCGCATCGACTTTCCCGCGCCGATCGGCTCGGAACGGTTTCTGGGCGACCTGGAAACGGGCGCCTATGCCGACCTGATCGCGCCGGCGCGGACATTTGGCTTTCGCGAGGATGAGCCGATGCTGCGCGACATGGGCCTGATCCGTGGTGCGAGCGATGCCTGCGCCATCATCATCGGCGGCGGTGCGGTGCAGAACGGGCCGCTACGATTTGCGGATGAGTTTGTGCGGCATAAGGTTCTGGATTTGATTGGCGACTTGGCGCTGGCGGGGCGGCGCATCCAGGGGCGTGTGGTCGCGGAGCGCGCAGGCCACGCGATGCACACGGCGCTGGTGAGCCGCCTGATGAAGGATCGGAGCGCCTGGGAGCTGGCCTACAGTTACGAGGAAGCAGCGGTGCCAGTGCGTGAGGTAAGCGCGGCGATGCCCATGCCAAATCTAGCGGCAGCACACGCCTGATGCCGCTGGCGGCGATTGCGCTGGGCAGCAACCTGCCAGGGCGGGACGGGACGCGCGAAGCAAATCTGGACGGTGCCGTGAACGCGCTGCTGGCGCTGGGCGAGGTGGTTGCACAGTCGCGCTGGTATGACACCGCACCGGAGGGGTACACGGGGCAGCCGCGATTCCTGAACGGGGCGGTGGTGCTGGAAACGTCGCTTATGTCACAGGAGTTGTTGCGTGGCCTGCTGCGCATCGAGCTTGCATTTGGGCGGGACCGGTCGCACGGCATCGCAAAGGGGCCCCGTACGCTGGATCTGGACCTGCTGCTGTACGACGCGTTGCAGATGGATAAGCCCGAGTTGGTGGTACCGCATCCGGCGATGCACACGCGGCGGTTTGTGCTGGAGCCGCTGGCGGAGATCGCGCCGGACTGGGTGCATCCGGTTCTTGGAAAAAGCATGAAGGAACTGCTTGGCAGGGTAAGCTGATCGCATGAGCAGGAAGGGCAAGGCGAAGACCGGCAGCCAGGAAAATGCGAAGCCTGGCAGCGAGGGCGTCGCGCCGTCAAAGCCGATAAAGGACAAGGCCGCTCTGGGTGAGCAGAAGCTCGTGCTGGTGAGCAAGGCGCTTTCCGACCCGACGCGGGTATCCATTCTGCGCAAGATTGCGGTCGGCCAGGGCCGCTGCGGCGATGTGCGCGAGTGCCTGGGCGTGAGCGCGGCGACGCTGTCGCACCACATGAAGGAATTGGAGCGAGCCGGACTGATTACATTGCAGCGCGACGGCCGGTTTGTGAACGCGGCGATCGAGAAGAAGGCTTGGAAGCAGCACATTGCGGAGTTAAAGGCGATGTTGCCGTAAGCTTTCGCACTTGCGATGAGCAATCAATCACTTCGTCCATGACGTTCCGGTCGATCCTGTGTAGAGTAGTTGCGTTCAGGAGAACTGCAAGGTGATTGCGCGCGGCCCGTTGCTGGGCGAGTTTATGGGCACATTTGTGCTGATGGTGCTGGGCAACGGCGTGGTGGCAGGCGTGTTGCTGAAGAAAAGCAAGGCCGAGAACGCCGGCTGGATCGTAATTACAACAGCATGGGGATTCGCGGTGCTGAGCGGCATTTTTGTTGCGCAGCTGTTTGGGTCGCCGGACGCGCATTTGAATCCAGCGTTCACGCTGGCGGCAGCCATCAAGACACACGCGTGGCATACGGTGCTGCCGTACATGGCGGCCCAGGTTGGGGGCGGGTTTCTGGGCGCGGTGGCGACGTGGCTTTTCTTTTACCCGCACTGGGCGATCACGGATGATCCCGCGGCGAAGCTGGGCGTGTTTGCGACGGGACCGGCGATTCGCAATTATGCTTCGAACTTTTTCTGCGAGGTATTGGCGACATTTGTACTGGTGCTGGTTGCGGGCGGCATGAGCTCGAAATTGGTGCTGACCACGGGTGCGGCGGCAGGGCTGAGTCCGCTGCTGGTGGGCTGCCTGGTGTGGGGCGTGGGCTTGTCGCTGGGCGCCACGACGGGCTACGCGATTAACCCGGCGCGCGATCTGGGCCCCCGGCTGGCGCATCAACTTCTGCCGATTGCGGGTAAGGGCACGAGTGACTGGGCGTATGCGTGGGTGCCGGTTCTGGGACCGCTGGTGGGCGGCGCGATCGCGGGGTATGTGCTGCTGCAGGTGGGCGCCTAGGGGATCGGCAGTGGGTCGAGGTCGGGCTTGACGGTGCGCCGGCGGGCTTCGTCGCTCCGAAGTAAGTCGCTGGAGTAAAAGCGGCTGAGAACGTCACCGTGCAGATCGGCCGCGTGCTGCTGCAAAAGATGGGCGAAGCTGGCGCGAGGCGAGGCCCGCAGGTGGGCATGCAGAACGGTGACCCAGGCGTGGGTACGGGTTGCGTGAAAGAGCGCCTCACTGCCGCAGACCTGTCGCAAAAAAGCGCGCAGGTTCTTCGCGATGGTTTCCTCAACCAGACCGGCGGGAACGCGCTGCAGCATCAGCACGGTGTAGCGCAGGTGATCGCCATGGCGAAAGTCGGCGGCGCGGATCTCGGTCGCGTGAAAGGCCTGCAGAAAGTCGTCGTCGCGCAGGTGGGCACAGCCAAAGTGGATTCCGTGGACTGCTGCGGCTGTCACGGCCGCCGCGAGCGCCGCAGGGTCGTCCGGCAGCAGGGTGTTGCGGCGCGGCGTGACGATGGCGTGCCGCGACGCGGCTGCCATGCGTGCGGTGTGCAGTGCCGCCGTGCGATGGCGCGCGGCACGGGCGGAGGCCTGACTGACGCTGAGCGGTGCGATCAGCACGGTGGAGATGAGAACGATCGCGAACGGTGCCACAGACAGCAGGAACAAGGGCAGGTTGCCGAAGGCGAGCGGACTGACCGCCGCCGTCGTGACCAGCAGCATGGTGAGCACTGCGGCCAGGACCCGGCGTTCGCGCCGTAGCTGCATTTGCTCCGGGCTGGGCTCTAGGTTCGGCTCTGGGTTCGGCTCTGGGCTGTCCAGGGCGTGCATGGTCCCATCTTCGCAGAGGGGCCGGTTTCAGCGGTCGTAGCCCGGTTGCGCTTACACTAAAGTTGCAAGCTGATGACATGGACGAGCGCATTTGGGAAGGGCAGCGGCTGGCTGCTGTGGAAGATTGTGCGCGCGCTCGCGCTTTCGAAAATTTCGCCCAATACGCTGACGTTTATCGGGCTGATCATCAACGTGGTCGCCGCGTTTTTCTTCGGGTATGCGCGCAACGCGAACGCCGACCGCATGTTTCTGTACGCGGGCCTGATCCTGATTGGCGCCGGCCTGTTTGACATGGTGGACGGCCGGGTGGCGCGTGCGACCAACCAGGTTTCGGTGTTTGGCGCGTTTTTTGATTCGGTGATCGACCGCTACTCGGACGCTGCGATCTTCTTCGGGTTGCTGGTGCATTACGCACGTGGCAATCGCTTTCAATATGTGGTGCTGGCGGCGTTCTGCATGGTGGCGAGCCTGATGGTCAGCTACACGCGAGCGCGGGCCGAGGCGCTGATCGGGTCCTGCAAGGTGGGCTTCATGGAGCGGCCGGAACGCATTGTGCTGGTGATCTTGGGTGCGATGTTTAACCACTGGGGCGTGATGGCGCCGGCGCTTTGGGTTCTGGCCACGCTGACGACAGTGACGGTGATTCATCGCATTCGCTACACGTTTCTGGAAACGGAACGGCGCAAGCTGGGCGCAACCGCAACCTGACGCAGGCGGCACCGGAGATGGTGCGGTACTCTCGCAAGCATGATCGATCTGCGACGCTTGCTGCAGCGGCGTGAGCCGAGTTCTGTGACGCCGGGCACCTTTGGGTTTGCCGTGGTTGGGCTTGGGCGCATTGCTGAGCATTTTCTGAATGGCATTCAGGGTTCGCCGCTGGTACGCGCGACGGCGCTGGTGAGCGGCGATGCAGCCAAGGCCGGCAAGCTCGCCAAGCGCTACGACGTTCCGTTCACTTGTGGGTACGACGACTTTGAGTCGCTGGCTTCAAGGACGGATGTGCAGGCGGTGTACCTGGCCTTGCCGGTGAGTATGCATCGCGAGTTCACGGCGCGTGCGGCGAAGGCAGGGAAGCATGTGTTCGTCGAGAAGCCGATGGCGAGCGATGTGGGCGAGTGCCGTGCGATGGTTGGGGATTGCCGGTCTGCGGGCGTGCTGCTGAGTGTGGCGTACCGATGCCCGTTCGATCCAATGCATCAGCAATTGCGGTCTCTAATTGCCGGCGGTGCGCTGGGCAAGGTCGAGCGGATTGAAGCGCAGTTTGGTTTTGAGTTGGCTGCGGATGATTGGCGCTGGAGAAATGATCTGGCGGGCGGTGGCTCGGCGTACGACGTGGGCGTGTATCCGCTGAATGCTGCGCGCTACCTGATGGCCGCGGAGCCTGAGATTATCGCGGCGATCGCAACGATGAATGCGACGGGCATGGAGAGCTCCATCGCGTGGACGATGCGATTTCCAAATGGTGTGGAGGCGCGGTGCAAGTCCTCGTATGTGGAACAGTTGTACGGTGTGCTGACGGTGCGCGGATCGGCGGGCGAACTGACGCTGGATCCGGCGTTCGCTCACAAGATGCCAATCCGCATGCGTGGGTGGTACACGGATCCTGCTTCGGGCAAGCGTGTCGAGGTAAATGCAGCCGCGCCTTCGGATACGCCTTCGCACTTCCGGCTGGAGGCGGAGCATCTGGCTGAGTGCGTTCGCACGGGGCAGCCTGTGATCACGTCGGGTGAGGACGGGCTGCGCGATATGGAGTTGATCGCAGAGATGTATGGGGTTGCGGGCGTGGTGGCCAGGTAGGGCGTGACGAGCTCCCTATGGCTGCAGTTCGCGAAGCAGGCGGAAGGGGAAATCGTTGTCGAAGTTGCCGCGGAGCGCGTCGCGATGGGCTTTGACGATGAGCCTGAGCCGCTGCCGTGGATGGTCGTCGTGGAACGCGAGCATGGCTGTAATGAGCGATACGCTGCGGCGTAGCGCGTAAAGCGTTGTGCGTAGCCGGCCGTGTTGCAGACCGTAGACGACGGTGGTGTTGCGCAGTTCGAAGTAACGGAAAGCGAAGGCGCGGAAGGGCGCGCGCGCGTGCTGGATGCCGAGGAAAGTGCGCGTGACGTACCCGCCGCGTGCAGCTTCTTTGTGGCGAATCACGCTACGGGGAACGAGCAGGATCGGTCCGGCCGTGCGCAGGCGCATGCAGTATTCCATGTCGTCCTGGTTCAGAAAGAAATCGGCACGTGGAAGGCCGACTTGCTGGATCACTGCGCTGCGAACGAGCAGTCCCACGAAAGATGAGAAGCGAAGCGGCAGAGGTGCTGCAGAGTTTGCGACGCGCCCGGCGGCCTCGCCGTTTTCCAGCAGCATGTGGTTTGCCTGCGCCACACCCTCGGCGGACACCTTGTAGTTTGCGATGGCGGATGCGTTGGGGTGTGTCGCTGCGGTGAGTGCCTGCTCGAGCGCATCAGGAGCGGGCTCGGCATCGTCGTCCATGAGCCAAATCCAATCGAAGCCGGCACTGTGACCGAGTTGCAGTCCGCGATTGAAGCCGCCCGAGCCGCCGGTATTCGTCACCTGTCGGTCCAGGGTGATGCGTGGATCGGCCAGGTAGCCGCGTTCACGCAGCAGGTCTGCGGTGCCGTCGGTTGAGCCGTTGTCGATGATGAAGAGTGCGTCGACCGGCCGGGTTTGCCGAAGCAGAGCGTCCAGGCATTCCAAAAGCAGATGCTTGCGGTTAAAGGTAACGAGTGCGACGCAGACGGACCGAGTGGCCGGATGCTCCGTCACCCGGCCGCTCCTGCCATGACGGGTTCGCGAACAGTGCCGAAGCCTTTGCGTTCCGCAGCGACGAGGGCCTGGGCGACGACCTGGTCCATGTTGAGATAGCGGTATTGTGCGAGACGGCCGACGAAGGTCGCGGAGGTTTCCGCGTCGGCGAGAGCCTGGTACTGCTTGTAGAGCTGCTGGTTCTGCTCGCTAGGCACAGGGTAGTACGGGTCGCCCTCAGCCTGCGGATACTCGCGCACGATGGACGTGCCGGCGTGCGTTTGCCCGGTCAGGTGCTTGAACTCCGTGATGCGGGTGAAGGTGAAGTCGTTGGGGTAGTTGACGGTGCCGACGGGCTGAAACCGCTGCTGACCGGGCAGGTGCTCGTGCTGGAAGGAAAGCGAGCGATAAGGCAGCTTGCCGAAGCGATGATCGAAGTACTCGTCAATGGGTCCGCTGTAGAAGATGTGCTCGAATTTTGAGCGGTCCATGTCTTTGAAGTCGGTTCCGAGTTCAACGCGAACGTTGGGTTGATCGAGCATGTTCTGAAACATGCGGGTGAAACCTTCACGCGGCATCTTTTGAAAGGTATCGGTGAAGTAGCGATCGTCATCGTTTGACCGCGTGGGGATGCGGGCCGCAACGAGGCTGGCGAGCTCGGATAGGTCCATGCCCCACTGCTTGCGCGTGTAGTTGCGGAAAAATTTGTCGCACAGGTCGCGGCCGACGCTGGAAAGAACGACGTCTTCGCTGGTGCGGATGGGATCACGTGGTTCGCGCACCGAAGCAAGATACTGCTCCACCTCCGGCTCGGACAGATTCTTGCCATAGAGCCGGTTGATGGTCGTGCGATTGATGGGTACAGGGTAGAGTGAGCCATCGACGGATGCGAGCACGCGGTGCTCATAGTCGCGCCAGTCCGTGAAGCGCGACAGGTACTCGGCGACGTGCGGCGCATTGGTATGAAAGATGTGCGGGCCGTACCGATGCACAAGAACGCCATGGTCGTCCGGGTGGTCGTATGCATTGCCGGCGATGTGAGCACGGCGATCAATCACGACGACCTGTTTGCCTGCCGACGCTGCGCGTTCTGCGATGACAGAGCCAGCGAAGCCAGCACCTACTACAAGAATAGCCACAAGATTTAGGGTATCAGCCGCGCGAAGGCGCTTGCATGCGCACGTTGGGTTAGTTCACGACGTTTGCCGTCACCTTCGCATCCGGATCACGGCGAAGAAGGTGTATGCCGATACGCGGCAGGTAGAGCAGCATGGTGAGCGTGATGAACGCTTCGGTGGCGAGCACTGCCGCGCCAGCTCCTGGTGCGCCCATCCGGTGAATCAATGGCCACGCAAGTGCGATGTTGAAGCAGCCGGCGGTGATCAGAATGCGGCTGAAGGCTTTTTCATGGCCGAAGACCACCATGGTCTGGATGCCCAGGATGTTACTGACGGCGATCAGAAAGGGGATGAATGAAATCCAGCGCAGCGTGTTATCGGTGCTGTTGTTCGCGAAGCCAAAGGCAAAGTGGGCCAGCAGCGGAGCACATACAAGGATCACGAGCGAACCGGCGAAGGTGGGCAGGGCGATGGTAAGCAGGCTTTTGCGAATGAAACGCACGGCTAACTGGCGCGACTGCTTCATCAGTGTGTTTACGTGTGGGAAGAGCACCTGTGTGAGCGGGATGAGCAGCCCTTGCGCGGCGCGAATAATTTTTTCCGCGGCGCTGAAGTAGCCGGCCTGCGCCACGCCGCCGATCTGGCCCACCAGGAAGACGTTGGTGTTCGTGTACAGGGTGACAGCGGCGGTTGAGAGAAAAAGGTGCCAGCCTTCCTTAAGCAGCAGCACCAGATCTGCTGACCGGGGAAAGGCACCGCCTTTCCAGTTGGACCGCGCCGCGACAGCAAAGCCGAAGATGCCGGCGAGCAGAGGTGCGGAGGATTGCAGCGCAAGCGCGCGTACCGTGTCGGCGGGGCCGCGCACCAGGAAGAAGATGCTGCCCACGGTCACGATGCGGCTAAGGCCCGTGATGATGGAGATGATCTTCATCTTCTCGATGCCCTGGAAATACCAGACGGGGAAGAGCACGTTACCGAGCACGGCCAGGTAGGCCACCAGGTACGCGGTGCGCATGGATGCCATTGCCGGGATGACGCTGGTGATGCCGAGCAGCAGGACAAAGCCCGCGAGCAGAAGAGCGCACTTGACGAGCAGCACGCCCCAAAAGGTGCGGCGTATGGCGTGGGCGTCTTCACCATTCGCGATCGCGATGCGCTTGGTCGCGGACAGGTTGAAGCCGTAGTCGGTGAAGATGGTGAAGTACTGCGCAAATGCCTGGGCAACTGCGATCAGGCCGTAGTTGCCGACGCCGAGCACCCGGACCAGGTACGGTAGCATCAGCATGGGCAGAACGTAATTGAGCCCTTGCAGCGAATACAGCCACAAGGTGTTGGTAAGCAGCTTTCTGCGTTGCGACGGGGCGGGCTGGGGCACGTGGCTGTGATGGCTCGGCGATGCGTTTTGCTGCGTTTGGCAGTGTGAGCCAAGTGTAGCGTGCGCCCATGCTGACGGGATCAGCTTATGCTTAGGCCATGCTGCAACTGTCTCTGATCGAAGCGCGTGTGTTGGGTGCGCTGATGGAAAAAGAAGTGACCACGCCTGAGACTTATCCACTGTCACTGAACGCGTTGGTGGCGGCTTGCAATCAGAAGAGTTCGCGCGAACCGGTCATGCAGCTTACCGAACGCGAGGTGGAAACAGCGCTGCGGTCGCTGGATGCGATGGAACTGGTGCGTGCCGACCATGGCTCACGCGTGGAGCGGTATGAGAACCGCGCACGCACGGTGTTTCATTTGCGGCGGGACGAGACCGCGGTGCTCTGTTTGTTGCTGTTGCGCGGTCCGCAGACGCCGGGTGAACTACGCGGGCGCGCAGACCGGCTGTTTCAGTTTGACGACATCGCGCAAGTCACCGCCGCGCTACAGCGCATGAGCACCATGGGCGATGAGAATTCGCAGCGTGTCGAGCCGCTGGTGCGGGTACTGCCGCGGCAGCCCGGCTCACGCGAGGCGCGGTACCTGCACCTGCTCACCGATGCGAATGCGTATAACTCGGCTGCGGCGACGGATGTGGCAGTGGAGAACGACGCGGGCGGCGGGCACGAGAGCCGCGCGGACGCGGATAGAATGCAAGCTCTTGAGACCGCGGTGGCAGCACTGGAGCGTCGTGTCCGGCACCTGGAAGAGCAGTTGGGCATAGGCGCGCAGCTGGCGTAGGCCGGAGCTTTTCGGCAGTATTGTTGCAAAATGCGTCATCTTCGGCCCGGGTCGATCAAGGCGTAAAACCTCTCGATAGGTCATGCGCTCTTTACCGCAGTAGCACTTGCCACAGCAAGGGGAGCGCATGGGAGCCGTGGCTTTATCGACCGTGTTGCGTGCCGTCTTTGGCTATTACTTTCTCGTGCTCGTCGTACGTGTTGTCGGACGGCGTCCGGGTAAGCAGCTCACGCCGTTCGAATTTGTGCTGATCTTCTTTCTGGGTGGCCTGATGCTGACGGGCATCGTGGCGAATGAAATGTCGCTGACCAACGCGGTCTGCCAGATTCTTGCGATCTCGGTCGCGCATTACATCCTGGTCTGGGTTCGGAAAAAGTCGCCCCGGGTTTCACGCATCCTCGATGGAACGCCGCTGATTCTGATGGAGGGTGGGTTCTGGCGTGAGCGCACGCTGCACAAAATGCGCATCTCCAAGCCGGATGTGATGGCAGTTGGCCGCGATCAGGGCATGAAGAACTTCGATGAGATGGGAACTGTAACGCTGGAACGGAATGGCGAAATGAGTATTGTGCCAGCGGAAGGCAAAGGCAAGTAACAGGTGGAAGGGTAAGGCGGTTGTAAGTGGCAGACGACTCGAAAAAGTTATTCGACCCTGTGTCCGGGGATGAAATGCCGAAGGTCGACAATGCCGTAGCCGTGGGTGAGGACCTGCGCTTTCAAGAGCGGTGGTGGACCTTTGAGCGGATTGTCTGGAGTGTCTTTGCACTCATTCTGCTGGCGGATGTGCTGGGCGTATTTGGCCGTGGATGGCTGGCAAAAGCAGAGTTGAAAAACGAGAACAGCGGCATGCAGGTGAAGTACGAACGGGTACAGCGCGCGATGACGCCTTCGGTTGTGTCTATTCAGTTTCTGCCGGCGGCGGTGCACAACGGAAACGTGCAGTTATATGTGAGCAACAGCGTCGTGAAGGATCTTGGTGAATCACGCGTAATTCCAGAGCCGGAGCATTCCACCATCGGCGACGGTGGTGTCCTGTAC
This sequence comes from Terriglobus sp., assembly GCF_965201105.1. GTDB lineage: Bacteria > Acidobacteriota > Terriglobia > Terriglobales > Acidobacteriaceae > Terriglobus. The sequence continues at coordinate 3,173,019 of NZ_OZ241741.1, read as the reverse complement.
AGCTTTCCAACGCAGGGGCGAGAGCCGCTGACGGTGGATCTGGAATTGCAGTCCTCGTTCCCTGGGGTGCACCCGTTTACCTTACAGGTGCCTGGGATGCAGGCAACCGGCAGTCGAGTGGTCGTGATGCCCTAGTCATGGCAACCATCATTCATGCCGTAATTGGTTACGTGTTGCTGACGCTGGTGGTGCGCGTATTAACGCGACGGCCGGGCGCACAGATGACCCTGTTTGAATTTGTCATCGTGTTCTTGATGGGCGGCGTGATCATTTTGAGCACGGTGGGCAACGACCGCTCGATGACGAACTGCTGCTGCGCGATCCTGGCCGTAGCGAGTATGCACCGGCTTGTGAGTGGTTTGAAGATGCGCTATCCCAGGTTCGGCATCGTTCTGGTCGGCACCCCCCTAGTCCTGGTGCGCAAGGGCGAGTTGCAGCAAAGGGTAATGAACGGCATGAATATCGCGGAGGAAGACATCATGGCGTCCGCACGCCTGAATGGGTTGCGATCGTTTGATCAGATTGACTACGCGATTCTTGAACGCAATGGCGGTATCTCCATCATGAAAAAAGAAGATGGAAATCAGGGTGGGGACAGCCAGACACCAGGCGGAGGACAACAGGGCATGCAGAAGCAGGGCACGTAACCGAAGAGGCGCAGCGATGGCAGAAGCGGCACAGGATCAGCAGAACTCCGGACAGGAAAAGACGGTTGAGACAGACCTGCCGCACCGGCTGGACCGACTGCCGTGGTCGCGTTGGCATGTGCGCATCCTGGTTGCGCTAAGTACTTCATGGCTGCTGGACGGGCTGCAGGTGACGTTGGCCGGTTCGCTGTCAGGCATTCTGCAGAGCAAGCAGGGGCTGGGCCTGAGTGAGTCGCAGTTCACATTTACGGCAACCACGTACCTGATCGGCGCGGTCGTGGGAGCTCTGTTCTTCGGCATCCTGACGGACCGTTTTGGCCGCCGCAAGCTGTTCCTGATCACACTTGCGACGTACTCAATCGCGACGTTAGGAAGTGCGCTTTCGCATGGTCTGGTCAGCTTTGCGATCTCACGCTTTTTTGTGGGACTTGGCGTGGGTGGCGAGTATGCCGCGATCAACTCTGCCGTGGATGAATTGATTCCGGGCAAGGTGCGCGGAACGGTGGACCTGATCGTCAATGCGAATTTCTGGGTGGGCGCCACGCTGGGTTCCCTGGCGACGTATGGTCTATTGCACGCCGGCGGAGACATGCGTACGGTGGGGTGGCGCTGGGCGTTTGGCATTGGCGCGGTACTGGGCGGTGGCGTGCTGCTGCTGCGGCTGGGTGTGCCGGAAAGCCCGCGCTGGTTAATGCTGCGTGGCAGAGAAGACGAAGCGAACAAGATCACGACAGAAATAGAAGCAAAGGCAAGCAAGGGAAATCCCGACAGCCTGCCGCCGGTTGAAGGGGACAAGCTGAAATTGGCGGTGAGCGACCACACGCCCATCCGCGAAATCCTGAAGAACATGGGCGGCGAGAACCGGATGCGGTCGGTCCTGTCGCTGGTGTTGATGGGAGCGCAGGCGTTCTTCTTCAACGCGGTGTTCTTTACCTATGGGCTGGTGGTCAAGCGCTTTTACCACATCAGCGATAACGATTTGCCGCTGCACCTCTTGCCGTTTGCCTTGGGCAGCTTTTTCGGTCCAATCGTGCTGGGTAAGCTGTTTGACAAGATCGGCCGCAAGCCGATGATCACTGCAACGTATGCTCTGACAGGTCTGCTGTTGATCGGAACGTTGGTGCCGTTCGGCATGGGCGTGATCGGGCCGCGCGGGCTTGGCATTCTGTTCACCATCATTTTCTTCGTCGCGTCCAGCGCCTCCAGCGCCGCGTACCTGACGGTCAGCGAAATCTTTCCGCTTGAGATCCGCGCATTTGCGATTGCGCTGTTTTACGCGATTGGCACGCTGCTGGGCGGCGTGGGTGCGCCGTTGTTGTTTGGCGTACTCATCAAGACCGGTTCGCACTGGGCCGTGGCGAGCGGGTATGCGCTGGGCGCCCTGCTGATGCTGCTTGGGGCCGGGTTTGAGGCGAAATGGGGCGTTGAGGCAGCTGGGCAGTCGCTGGAGAACGTTTCCAAGCCGATGTCGAGCCGGTAAGAGACGCATCGGTGCGTGTTCGCCCGCCGTGGCGATGCGGCTGGAAGCTGTACGCGTCTGTGGGCAAGGAGAACTGGACGGGCTTGGCCGGGGTGCTGGCGTGGGCGCAGCGCGATCGGCGCAGGCATGGCGGGTGGTGACACGCCTGCAGGCGGCGGTCTTTTGCGCACCGGAACGGTGTTTTTGGAGTCCAATGGATAGAGGCCGATCCGGAACAAACGGGTGGTTTCAGAGGTGGTGGAAGCGTGAACGTGCAGCGGTTGAATGGCTATCCCATGATTTTGGAGAGCGCGACCGAGCGGACGTCGTCCTTGCTCGGAAAGGTGCTTGGGATTACGTCTTTGGGTTTTCTGGCAACTGCGGCTGGTGTCGCCACGGCTCCGGTTTGGGGCATGTTCGTCGGCATCCTCGCCGTATTTGCGTTGATCTTCGCGATTCAGCTTGCGAAGCGGGCAAGCCCGGTGGCGGCACTGGGCATGTTTTTGGCGCTCGGCTATTTCATGGGCTGGGAGATTGCGCCGCTGATTCACCGCTATGTCGCGACTGTCGGTCCCATGGTCGTATTTCAGGCCGCGGCTACCACTGGCCTTGGCATGGCCGCGCTGGGCTGTGTGGCGTACCTGTTTACCATCGATTACCGCCGCGTTGCGGGTGTGGGTATGGCGGGGCTGCTGGTGCTGGTGCTGGCGGGCATCGCAAGCATGTTCTTCCACTTCATGTCGCCGGACACGTATAGCTGGCTGACGCTGGTCGTGTTTACGCTGCTGACGGTGGCGGACTTTGCGCGCATTCGCGCCGGTGGCAACGGACAGCGTGCAACGGTGCTGGCACTGACCATCTACCTGGATTCGATCAACATTTTTCTGGCGCTGCTGCAGCTGATGGGTGGCCGGCGTCGCGACTAAGCTTCGCTGGGAGCACGAAAGAGGCGGCTTCGGCCGCCTCTTTCGTTTGCCTAGGAAGCGGCGTCCGCGGAACGCAGACGCCGGCGGTGGATGCGCTCGCGCAGAACCCGAAGCAGTTCCGTCATTTGGAAGGTCGGCCAGGCCGCGGCGGCAAGCAGGCAGGAGATGAGGCATGCCGAAGCTACGCCGAAGGGAAGTGACCAGTGTGCCTCGCGCAGTGCCGGCCAGGCGACTGCGGCGAAGGCGGCGACGATGAAGCCGCAGAAACGCCAGAGCAGGTGCTTGCCGAATCGGTGTTCGGCAGGGAAAAGCCGAGTGTTCAGCCGGACGACGCCAGCGGTCTGGATGATCTCCCAAACGAGCCAGGTGAGGATGAACCCGGGCAGCCCGAAGCGGTGCATGACCGGTACAGAAACGCCGAGCATGATGGAGTAGCCGATGAGGATAAAGGTCGAAAGCTCCTCATGCTCGTTGGAGGAGGACTGAAACTGTGTCTTGTGTTCTTTCAGACCCAGTACAGCGGAGACAATCGCCATCAGGAAGCAGAGTTCCGGCTGATACAAATGGGGCTTGTGCAGCCACACGGTAAAGAGCAGCGGGCATAGTAAGAGGCTGCCGATGGAGACGACCGGGATCAGAAAGAGCACCAGCCGCTCGGAAAGGTCATAAAGGCGGCGCAGCCGCGGCCAGTCTTGGCGGCCAACCATAAGGGTGATGTCCTGTGCGAAAACGGAAGAAGCCATGCTGAGAAGTTGGCGCGACATTTGGAAGACGACACGGACCACGCCAAAGAGCGCCACGGTTGCGGGACCCATGACACGCACAATGACCAGGATTGGGCCTTGCCAGGTAAGGAAGCCGGCGACGGATATCAGGCCGAAATGTCCGCTGGGCTTAAGTATGGTGCGCACCGTCGACCATGAGCCGTCTGAAAGCCGCGGCACCAGGGCCGGGGCGATGCGGCGCAGATCGACCAGAGCGAAGCCGAAGAAGATGACGTAGGACGCGAGTTGAAGTGCGGCCAGCGTCGGGAAGCTGGCGCGAAAGTAGATGGCAGTGGCCATGCTCAGAATCATGAGCAGGCGCTGCGCGCTGGAGATATAGTTACCGCGGTGCAGCAGGCCAACCGCCATGTAGCTGTTGGTGAGCAGGCTGAGGAACATATTACTGCTGATCTGCAGGATGAGCAGATAGAGCGTGATGGCGGCGGCCCCGGGACCCACGTGGCGCAAGCGTAACCAGCCCGCAACCGGCAGCACGAACACGATCAGGCCGGCAATTGCGAAGAACGATGCGATCAGGAGAAGCAGGCGAAGTGCGCTGGCCTGGACCGTACGCGCGCCGGGCACGTCGCCGCCATTGTAGAGGATGGTGATCTGGTTGGAGGCGTAGCTTTGGATGCCGTAATTGAGCGTACCCAGGTAGTTCACCGCGGCGGAGAGCGCCAGCCACTCGCCGTAGACCTCAATGCCGGAAGGGTAGAACTTGAAAAAGAACGGGGGCACCAGGAGCTGCGAAAGTACCGTGAGCCCCTGGCCGACAAAGCCGGTCAGCAGGATCTGCAGAAGTCGCCGGAGGCTCATTGGGTGAGTGTACTGGGGATCGCTTGCAGAGCTAGTTCAAGGACAAGCGTTCGCCTGGGGCATCGCACAGCGCGTACAAAGGGATATCGATGTGCCCGGTATGCATCTTTCCGGAACCTGAAACGTCTTATAAAGTGTGCTATTCTACACAACGCTGGCGAAGTGCGCCCAGATGGTTCGGTCCTGAAACGGCCGTTTACCTTGCGCCGCGGCCTTGAGAGCCGCACCGAGCTTCTTGCCAGCTAAATAGCACATGCATTTGACCGCGACAGGATACGTGTCTCCCATGTTGGGAACGGAGAGTCTGTACTGACCCCGTACTTCCGTACCGTCGCAAAACTTTAAAGATGGAGCCCAAGGCCGTGGCTGACGAGATCGACAAGTACGAAGAAGACGTAGACCGGATGATCGATTCCGGTAAGGAAAAGGGTTACCTGACCTATGGTGAGGTGAACGACCTGATCCCGGAGGGGATTACCAGCGCCGATGACTTGGATGACCTGTTGATGACGGTCAACAGCCAGGGCATCGACGTGCTGAACTCGGACGAAGAGGGCGGTGGCCGCGGAAGCCGTGACAAGTACGGCGAAGAGTCCGAAGAAAACGAGGACGTGGAGCTGGACCTGACGCCGGGTCAGCTGGAAAAGACGAACGACCCGGTACGCATGTACCTGCGCGAGATGGGCACCGTGCCATTGCTGACGCGCGAGGGCGAGGTCGAGATCGCGAAGCGCATTGAGCGTGGGCAGATGCGCGTGATGAAGGCGATCTCGCGCTCGTCGATCGTGATCCGCGAAATCGTCGCGCTCGGTGAGGACCTGAAGCGCGGTGTGCGCAACGTGAAGGAAGTGGTCACGTTTGACGAGGAGGAGTTGACCGAAGAGGTCGTTACCTCGCGCGTCAAAGCGACGGTAAAGCGCATTGACTTACTGGTGAGCCACCAGAAGAAGGCGCAGGAGTCGCGCGAGAAACTGGAGGCGCTGTACAAAAAATCGCCTGAACTCCAGGACGGGAACGAGCAGGGAAAGAACAAAGGGTCGAAAGAGGCCCGCAAGCTGCGCTGGGCCATTGGCCGCGAGATGGTCTACGTCACGCGAATCGTTCGCGAACTGAAGTACACCAATGGCGAGAAGAAGCGGCTTCTGGACAAGGTCAACAAGACCGTGGACGGCATGCGCACCCTTGAGCGCCAGATCAAGTCGCTGGACACAAAGTTCGATGCGTCACGTTCCGAGGAGCTGAAAAAGGAGTACCGCCGACAGCAGAAAAACTGCCGTGCGGACCTGGACCGACTTGAGTCGGAAGCGGGCATCACCACGACCGAGCTGAAGCAGACGCAGCGCGAGATGGTGCAGGGCGACATGGACGCCGAGCGCGCCAAGCGTGAGCTGATTGAAGCCAACCTGCGGCTGGTGGTTTCCATCGCGAAGAAGTACACGAACCGTGGCCTGCAGTTTCTTGACTTGATTCAGGAGGGCAACATCGGCCTGATGAAGGCGGTGGACAAGTTCGAGTACCGCCGGGGCTATAAGTTCTCCACCTATGCCACGTGGTGGATTCGGCAGGCGATCACGCGCGCGATTGCGGATCAGGCACGTACGATCCGCATTCCGGTGCACATGATCGAGACGATCAACAAGCTGATCCGCACCAGCCGCCAGCTGGTCCAGGAGCTTGGCCGCGAACCGTCTTCGGAGGAGATCGCCAAGCGCATGGACATTCCAGTGGCCAAGGTGCGCAAGGTGCTGAAGATTGCGCAGGAGCCGATCTCACTGGAAACGCCGATCGGTGAAGAGGAAGATTCGCACCTTGGCGACTTCATTGAGGACCGTATGGCGGTGTCGCCGTCTGACGCAGTGATCTCGGTGAACCTGAAGGAGTACACCGGCCAGGTGCTGCGTACGTTGACACCGCGTGAAGAGCGTGTGATCAAGATGCGCTTTGGCCTGGAAGATGGCTCCGAGCACACGCTTGAAGAGGTCGGCCAGAGCTTCCAGGTGACACGTGAGCGCATCCGGCAGATCGAGGCCAAGGCCCTGCGGAAGCTGCGCCACCCCAGCCGAAGCCGCAAGCTGAAGGCGTTTGTGGACGGCGTACGGGACTACTAGTTTGTACGCGGGAAAGTGTCGCTAACAACCAGTACACAGAAAGGCTCACCGGGAATGGTGAGCCTTTCTGCTTGCACGTGACTTTCTAAAGCGAATGAGTTCTGTGTCGCGTCCATATAGCTGGGGCGGACCACGTCATAGCCGACGCTGTTCATACTGCAACGCGAAGACGGGCAGCTTGCCTTAGGCTTTCGCGTGCGTATCGGCAGTTAGGTTCTTGGCACCGTCGTGCCTGTCGTGCCGTTACCATTCGGCGTCGTCGAGCCACCCGGGTTCGTTCCGCTGTTCGGCAGCGTCGTGCTGTTTGGCGCAGAACCGTTAGGCGTCACCGTTCCGCTGTTTGGGGTCATCGTATCGCTCGGCGAGGACGAATTTGGGCTCGTGCCGTTCATCATGGAGCCGTTCGTCGTTGATGTGCCACTGTTCATGTCCGAGCCGTTCTGCATGTCGGACCTCTTGTGCCTGTGGTGTCTTGAGGTGTGCCTCGTAGTGGTGTTGCCGGTCGCAGAGCCATTCATATCGGTGCTGGAGCCCTGCTGCGTGCTGGTGCCCGGGGTCGTCGTTGAAGTCTGCGCATAGCCGATTGTGGCGATGCTGCTAAGGGCGATGATGAGAGCCGTGCGGCGGATGTTCATGAGTGTTCCTCTCATCTGTACGATGCGATTGATATGCAGCAACAAGGGCGAAGTCGCGCCAGTCGCAGATCGGCGCGATTGGGACTTTGGTGATGGCAATCTGCGATGTATAGGCATCACTGTTCCGAACGGAAGGTTGGTTAGGCTAAGGTCATGACCGAGAACCATTGGTTTGACATTGCGCAGCTTGCAGCGACCTTGCCGGAGCAGAGCGACACCATGTTGCGGGATCTGCGATTGGTGGATCGAGAAGCAGCAAGCTGCCGCATCTTCCGCACGTACCAGACCGTGCCACCGCACTTTCATGTGAGCTGTGATGAATACCTGTACGTACTGCAGGGGCGGGCAATGTTTAAGATCGGCGACGCAGAGCCGCGCGAGGTTGGGCCGGGCATGCTGATCCAGTTTCCCAGGCGCACCGTGCATGGCATGCCTTTGTTGATCGAAGAGCCGTTTATTGTGCTGGCGATCGACACGCCGCGCAGGCCGCCCGCAGATGTGACGTTCGTCGACCCGCGTGACGGCGATGCGAAATCCTTCATCGCGACGGAACAGCGATAGCGCGCTATCCGAGAACTCACGTACTGCTATCCCTAGCGCCTTCCAGGTCTGCTGCCCTCACAAGCGCGGCGAGGGTGCGCAGCACACCGGCCGAAGATTGCTGCAGCCGCATTTCGACTTTGGACTGCGCGCGTGCCCAGAGAATATTGGCCTTGCCAAGGCGCGTCCTGCCTGCCGATGTCAGCGCGTAGAAGATCTGGCGTGCATCTTCCGGGCTGGCTCGCGTTTGGATCAAGTGTTCGGCCAGCAAGGGCTTCAGGTTGCGTGACACTGTGGTGGTGTCGAGCGCCAAGGCGCGAGCGATGCCTCGGCCGTTACGCTCGCCGTGGCTGAGCAGGGTGAGCACTTCAAATTGTGAGGCAGACAGCCCGGCGCTGCTCAACTCAGCGTCGTACAAGGACGTGAGCAGGCGCGCGGCGCGGCGCGTATGGGCGCACAAACACTTCATTGCTGCGATCCGGAGGGTGCTGGGGAGGACGGCGGCGTCATCAGGAAGCGGAGCGGCGTGAGTGGTCCGAGCGGGATGAGCTCGAATTCCATTTGTTTGCTCACGCCCAGCGGCAGAGCTTCCAGCAGCTTATGAGCTTCGTCGACTGAGGTCACATTCATCAGGAACACGACGCCGTTCTGGTCCTTGCGCGCAAACCACTGGTCGATCTTGCCGTTCAGATAGAGTTGCACGGTCTGGCGTATCTCATCCGGCATCGCGCTACGCAAGGCGGGGGAAGGTGCGCCGGTCAGGTGCCCGATGGCAAGCACTTTTGTGGTCGGGCCCTGTGTTGTCGACGGGTTGGGAGCGGCCTGTCCCAGCGCGACGAGAGGAAGGGCCAAGGCGAAAAGCGCAAGACGAAACATTTGTATTCTCCTGATCGTTGTAAGTACAACTGTCGTGAGGTTAGCACGCTTGCTGGTAGCCGCTGCCGCCTCAGTGCGGAAACGGTTTAGACAGCGTTGCGTTCCGGAGTGTCTCAGAAGTCTGCGAGTGTCTTGAGCGAAACCGGCGGAAGATACATGCCGAGAAGTTCCCGTGTCCACCATGCGCCGGTGGCCCGCTTGGTCGCGGGGTCGGTGTAGCGATAGCGATAATAAAGCGCGCGGACGTGCGTGGGTGGTTCGTTTGTGAAAGGGTTGTGGCCCATCAGATTGAGTATTGCGGCATCGCTGCGCAGCAGCTTTTGCACAAAGCGAATGAACCAGAGATCGTGGCCGGGCACATGGATGCCACGGGGGGTCACCTGCACGCTGAAGGGTAGGAACCAGATCATCCAATCGAGCCGCAGGTGGTATGGAGCGATCTGTGGCGGTGTTCGCTTCACATTGCCGGGTTTGGCTTTGAAGCCGTACTCGTGCCACTCCGTCGCGGGGGTAATCATTGCGTCGCGCGTACCCTCCAGAACGATCTCGAAGCGCTCCTTGCCGACCGTGCCGAACGCGCCATAGCTGTTCACCAGGTGATAGCGGTTGTAGCTGTAGTTCATCTTCTGGAAGGGGGAAATCAGGTTCAGCACAGGCTGCACGCTCAGCGCGATTGTCGCGGCGGCCAGCGTGTATAGCACGATGTGCCATGCGAGCGGTATCGGAGTCGCAAAGGCAAGATGAAGCGGCAGTGCGTGCGTGAGCAGCTCGTCTGAAAATCCAGCGACACCCAGCAGCGCAGTCAGCCAGTTCAACCATGAGTAGTTGCCGCTGATGATGAGCCAGATCTGCTGCGATGTGCAGAGCGCGGCGGCGATGGCGGCGACCGGTTGCGGGCCAAACAGGCCAAAGGGAACGATTACCTGCATGAAATGGCTGAAGATCACGCCAAAGCGATGGGAAGGCTTAGGCAGGCGGTGAAAGTACCAACTGAGCGGATTGGGCAAGGGCTGCGTTTCGTAGTGGTAATAAAGGGCGGTGAAATCGCGCCAGACTGCGTCGCCCCGCAGCTTGATCAGGCCCGCGCCAAGCTCGGTGCGAAAGAGCATCCAGCGCAGGATCAACACGGGAATGACGCTAGGTTCCATGTGCCTTGGGCCCAGGAAGGCGGTGAAGAAGCCGGCCTCCAGCAGCATGGATTCTCAGCCGAAGCCGAAGAAGCGCTGACCAACGTTCGCGACGGACAGATAAAGAATGTAGAGCAGAAGCCATGCGCCGACTGAAAGCCAGAGCGGGCCGGCTTCGGTCAGCCCCAGTGCGGCGCATGACGCGACAATGATGCCGGTCCATGCGACTGCGTCCAGCAGCCTGTCCGAGTAATGCCAGTGAAACAGGCCGGGTGCATCGCGAAAGGTCACGCGCTTCAGGAACGCTGGAATGGGCAGCAGGCCATGTTCACCCACAAGCGGCTTGCACTGGTTCCGGACCGTGAGAAATGCCACCAGGTATAGCAACGCCATGCCGCGCTGCAGGTCGAGGCGCGCGAGCGTGACATGGCCGACGTAGTGATCGAGGAACGGCATCGCTTTCCAGGTTGGATGCCATAGGGCTAACGGGAGCGTCGCTTGCCCTAAGCCGCGAAGCGGAAGACGTTCTCCAGCACAATCCAGCGCTTGCTGGCATCGTTGCCGGCATTGTCGACAGCCTGGAACTTCGCCATCTCCTGTTCCCATCGCATCACGATGGGATTAGCCTGATCCATCACGGCCTTGTGTTCCAGGGTGAAGTCGTCCGTGGTGTCGAGCACCATGATGAGTTGGAAGCCGTGGAGAAAGATCTCGCTGCGCAGGATGCCGCTGTCGCGCAGCGAATCGAGCACCGCGGGCCAGACCTCGCGATGGCGCGCGACGTACTCGGCGACAAGTGAAGGGTCCGGGCGAAGTTGCAGAGTGAGCACAAATCGCTGCATGGGTGAGAGCCTCCGCTGCCAACATTACGCAAGGCGTGGCAGCGGAGACAAGGTCTGCGGCGCGGTGCTAGACTCCTCGCACTCTTTTGGTTTGGGGTTTGCCGGAATGCAGATGCAAGGTGCGGCGTGCGTGATTTTGGCCGGGTTGATTGTGGGTTCGGCAGTCGCAAGTGCGCAGACCGACCCGCACACGATGAAGGCGATTGCGAAGGTGGATCCGCGCTTCCAGTCCTATAACGTGGAGATGGTTGAGGTAATTGGCGGCCGGTTTTGGAAGCCATACAGCAGCACGCCGGTGAAGGATATGCCTGCACCCACGACGGGAACATTTGGCATCGACCCGGCGTTGTATGAGCAGCGGACGCCGGTCGACCTTAGCAATGCGAAGCTGCGCAAGCTCGCAGCGGCGCTGGGTCCGTCCTATTTGCGGGTGAGCGGATCGTGGGCGAACACCGTTTACTTTCAGAACTCGGATGCGCCGGCGCCGGCACAGCCGCCCACCGGCTTCGGCGGTGTGCTGACGCGGGCGGAGTGGAAGGGTGTTGCGGATTTTGCAAAGGCGACGGATTCCAAGATTGTCACGTCATTCAGCATCACGGCGGGAACGCGCGATGCGAATGGGGTGTGGACGCCGGCGCAGGCCGAGTCGTTCCTGCACTACACCAACAGCATTGGAGCGCCGATCGCCGCGGCGGAGTTCATGAACGAGCCGACCTTCATCAGCATCGCCAATGTGTCAAAGGGTTACGACGGTGCGGCGTACGGCCGTGACTTTGCCGTGTTCAAGCCGGTGTTCCGCAAGGATGCGCCGGGTGCGCTTCTGGTCGGCCCGGGATCGGTGGGCGAAGGTATTCCGCTGGCCGGCGGCGGCATGCAACTGCTGTCTACGGACAAGCTGCTGAACGGTACGGGCGCGGCGGCGGTGGATGTGTTCTCGTATCACATGTATCCGGCTGTATCCGAGCGCTGCGCAGCGCATGCGCCGGCGAGTATGCATATTGGTACCTCGCCGGATGAGGCGCTGACCGATGAGTTTCTAATGAAGACGGATACCGTCGAGCAGTACTATGCGAAGCTGCGCGATCAGTACGCGCCGGGCAAGCCGATGTGGCTGACGGAGACGGGCCAGGCCGCATGCGGTGGCGACCGGTGGGCGGCGACTTATCTTGATACCTTCCGCTATCTGTACCAGCTAGGTACGCTGGCGCGGCGCAACGTGCAGGTGGTGATGCACAACACGCTGGACGCCAGCGATTACGGGCTGATCGACGAGAAGACATTGACGCCGCGGCCGGACTATTGGGCCGCGCTGCTTTAGCACAACCTGATGGGGACGACGGTGTTGGATGCGGGCGAACTAACCCCACGGGACGTGCGGTTCTTCGCGCAATGTACCCGAGGCAAGCCCGGCAGCGTCACTCTGCTGGCGATCAATTTGAACCCGAAGTCCAGCAGTCGCATTCTGCTGCGGACGGATGCGGAGCGTTACACGCTTACGGCACCGGAACTGCAGAGTAAAGCCGTCGACCTGAACGGCGCTGAGCTGAAGCTGACCGGAGCGGGCGACGTGCCGGCGCTGCAGGGTGCAGCTGCCAAGCAGGGTGAAACGGAGCTGCCGCCCGCAAGCACCAGCTTCTTTGTGCTGGATGCGAACAATCCTGCGTGCCGCTGAGCGCGCCCGATGTAACCCGGAGGCGAAAGCACGCTTAGCGGTCCGGATTCAGCGGTCGCTTCGGCTTTGAGCCGCTCCGCGGTGCGGTGCAAAGCCGCCTTCAGGCTGCGGTCGCCTCGGCTTTCAAACGCTCCGCGGTATCGTGCGCGACCAGGGCGTCCAGGATTGGCTGCAGCTTGCCTTCCATCACATACTCGAGCTGGTGCAGAGTCAGACCAATTCGGTGGTCGGTCAGGCGGTTCTGCGGAAAGTTGTAGGTGCGGATTTTTTCGGAGCGATCGCCGGAGCCCACCTGCGATTTGCGGGCGCTGGCCTGGGCCTGGTGCTGCTTCTCCATCTCGACTTCGTACAGGCGGGAACGCAACACGCGCATCGCCTTCTCGCGATTCTTGATCTGTGATTTTTCGTCCTGGCAACTGACGACGGTGTTGGTCGGCAGGTGCGTAATGCGGATTGCCGAGTAGGTTGTGTTGACCGACTGGCCGCCGGGGCCGGAGGAGCAGAAGGTGTCGATGCGCAGATCTTTCTGCTCGATCTTGACGTCGACCTCTTCGGCCTCGGGCAGCACGGCAACGGTGATGGCGCTGGTATGGACACGGCCCTGGGTTTCCGTTGCAGGAACACGCTGCACGCGGTGCACGCCGGACTCGTATTTCAAAGAGGAGTAGACGCGATCGCCTTCGATCAGGGCGGTCACGTCCTTCATACCGCCCACAGAGGACTCGGTCTCGGAGAGCACCTCCACCTTCCAGCGGTGCTGCTCGGCGTAGCGCAGGTACATGCGAAAGACCTCGGAGGCAAAGAGCGAGGCTTCGTCGCCGCCGGTCGCGGCGCGGATTTCAAGCACGACGTTTTTGTCGTCGTTGGGATCCTTGGGCAGCAGCATGATCTTGAGCTGCTCTTCGATCTCGGGAAGACGTCCTTCCAGAGCGGAAAGCTCTTCCTGCGCCATGGCGCGCAGGTCGGGGTCCGGCTCAGCCAGCATGCTCTTCGCATCGGCAATGCCGGTCTGAACCTGCTTGTACTCGCGGTAACGCTCGATCACCGGTTCCATGTCGCGATGCTGCTTGGCGGACTTCTGAAAGCGCTGCTGGTCGCTGATGATGGAAGGGTCAGCCAGATCTTGTTCAAGTTCCTTGTAGCGGTTTTCGAGCTGCTCGAGGCGGTCAAACATGGTGCGGTCTCCTTGCGCATGAGGCGCAGGCGGAATCAAATGTGTGGGTGTGGACAACGCGTCAGCGACGGCGGGTGCAGCGGAAGGGTATGGGCGCAGCTAGGCGAAGTCGAGCCAGAAGAAGCTCGACCGCGTGCGCGAATGTGCTGCAATGGGGCGCATCGTCCTGCTGATTGGATGATAGCGCGGCGTGCTGGATGCGTGCGGCCGGGGCTTTAGGCCGCGTGCCACAGCGTGACCAGCGGTCCACCGGCTCTCAGTACCGGGTCGGAGGCTGGAAACGGTATTGCTGTCATGCGCTTGCGTGTGGCAGCGTCAGGTGCCAAGCGGCAGATGTCCCAGTGCTGCCCGGGTGGGTAGGCTCCAATGACCTGGAAGTCACTGGAGCAGGACAACTCACAGTGGCCGGTGCCGGTAGGAAGCACGAGCACATCGCCAGCATGGACGTCGAAAGTGCGACCCGCTTCTCCACCCAGCATTAATTGAGCCTGGCCGCGCGTGAAGCCAAGGACTTCATGAGCGGTCGAGTGGTAGTGGTGAAAGGTGTACACGCCGTTCCGCCATTGCGGTGGCCACCCGTTCTGTTGAAAAAGCGTTTCGCAGGAGGAAGCGGCATCGCCAGTGGTGGCGAGCACGCCACGGTACAGCAGCACGGGAAGAGCCGGGTTGTTTGGCATCCACCCGTTTTCGCCCAGCCGTACGATCTCTGGTTTGGTTGCCATGTTGGACTTGCTCTGCGTTGTTCCAACTGCTGCGACCGAGGCAAGCGCGGCGGTGCGGGCGAAGGTGCGTCGGCTCAACACATCCCTTGGGATGCGTGATCACAGGGGAGAAAGGTTATTCCGCGCGCTGGGCCAGCCAGGAATTGTAAGTAGCGCTTTTTGGCGTATGAGCTTAACGCCAGCGCGCGACATCGGACTTGAGCTGACAGGATGTAGCACAAGGAGATGGTATGCAAGTGATGCGAAACACAGTTGCGCTAACGGCCCTTGCGGTCGCACTGCCACTAGTAGCACAGCAGCAGACAGTGACGTGTTCTTCCAACGGCGGCTCGCAATCGTGCCCTGCCGACACGCGAAACGGTGTGTTGCTGGTGCGCGAGCAGAGTAACAATCAATGCCGCCAGGGACAGACCTGGACATTCGACCGCCGCGGCATCAATGTGAATGGTGGTTGCAGCGCAGACTTTATGGTGAACCCGCGCGGCGGCGGCAGCTATGGCAACAGCGGCTACGGTAATGGGAACGGCAACGGCGGCTATGGGAACGGCAACGGCAACGGGAATGGCAACAATGCGTACAACAACGGCAACGGCGGGCAATACCGCAACGGCTCCAATTACGGCGGCGGTGGAGCGCGAGTCAGCATTCCGCAGGGAACCCAGGTTGGCTTCCGCATGGACCAGACTGTGCGCCTGAACGAATTGAACCAGAATGATGCCTTGACCGGTACGTTGGCGAACGACCTGGTCGTTGGCGGGCAGACGGTTGCGCCTTCGGGAACGCCGGTGCAGGCAAAGGTGATGTCCGCTTCAGGCGCGCCGTTGGACCTGCGGCTCAACTCGATGACCGTGAACGGCACGACCTACTCGCTGCAGTCGAATTCAGTTCGAGGCATTCGCGACGCGGTGAACACGCCGGACACGGGCGGCCGCAGTGGCTTGGGTGAGGTGCTGGGAACACTTGCGGGCGCGGGAAGTATCCCTTCGGGAACGGTTTTTAATTTTCGGCTGACCAGTGCCGCGCGTCCGCAGTAAAACGATGCAATGAGCATGGCAGCGGCAAGGTAAGCTGCTGCCATGCTCGACGTTCATGCGCCGGAACATACACCGCACTCGCTACGGGACTTCTTTCTTCACATTTTCACGATCACGATCGGTCTGCTGATCGCGCTGGGGCTGGAGGCTGCAGTGGAGTGGCAGCACCACGTGCATTTGCGGCATGAGGCCGATGAAAACATCCTGAGTGAGATACGGGACAACCAGCGCGAAATCGCGGAGGTGCTGGGAAAAATTCCAGGCGAGCGGCAGACGCTCAGCACAGCGCTGGCCTTCTTGAAAGCACACGCTGCAGGCAAGGACCTGGATGTAAAAAGCATCAATCTCGGGATGAATTTTGGTTCCTACTGGGATGCGAGTTGGCAAACGGCAAACGCCACCGGCGCGCTGGGCTACATGGAATACGCGCACGTGAAGCGTTACTCCGGCGTGTACACACTGCAGGGCCAGTTCACGCAGATCCAAACGCAAACGCTCTCAGCCTATCTGCAGATTCAGTCCTACGTCGTTGCTGGCGAAGATCCGCGACAGCTTTCCATGGCAGACACGCAGAAAGCAAACGCCGAGGTGCGGCAGACCCTTACGGACCTGCTTGCCATGGAAGAAGTCGGGCAAGCTCTGCAGAAGCAGTATGAGCTCGTACTGAAAGCGGAGTAGATGTTTGAGGAAGCTCACCAGAGCTTCGCGAAGGTGACCGTCGAGTGAGGAAGGCCGCCATTGGCGGCTCTTCCGTGTTTGTGTTCGTCTGGTTTCTAGGCCTTCCCTGCAAGGGTGCGCAGCACATATTGCAGGATGCCACCGTGCTGGTAGTAGAGGATTTCCTGTGGCGTATCGATGCGGATCGTGGCGGGGATCGCAACGATCTCGCCGTTTTCGCGCTTCGCTTCCACGGTGATCTGCTTGCCGTTCGCAAATTTTGTGTCGAGCATGTTTTTCAGTCCAGGAACGCTGAAGACTTCCTCGCCGGTGAGTTGCAGTGATTCGGCGTTTTCGCCGGGCTGGAACTGCAACGGCAGAATGCCCATGCCGACCAGGTTGGAACGATGGATGCGCTCATAGCTTTCGGCGAGTACAAAGCGAATGCCGAGCAGGCGCGGTCCCTTGGCCGCCCAGTCGCGTGAGGAGCCGGAGCCATACTCCTTGCCCGCGATGATGGCGAGTGGTGTGCCGCGCTCCGCGTACTTCACGCTGGCGTCGTAGATCGACATTGGCTCGCCTTCAGGCAGCAGGCGTGTCACACCGCCCTCAGTGCCGGGCGCCAGCTTGTTGCGCAGCCGCACGTTGGCAAAGGTGCCGCGCACCATCACCTCGTGATTGCCGCGGCGCGAGCCGTAGCTGTTGAAGTCCACGGCTTTCACGCCGTGCTCGGTCAGGTAGCGGCCTGCGGGCCCGTTCAGCTTGATGGATCCGGCGGGCGAGATGTGGTCGGTGGTCACGGAATCGCCCAGCACGGCAAGCACGCGCGCATCGCGGATGTCAGCCACGGGAGCGGGCGTGGCGGGCATGCCGTCAAAGTATGGCGCTTTGCGAATGTAGGTCGAGTCGGGCTCCCAGCCGTAGGTGTCGCCCAGCGGGAACTTCAGGTTTTGCCAGTTCCCGTCGCCGTCGCTGACCGTGGCGTACTGGTTGCGGAACATGGTCGCGTCAATGTTGCCGTGGACGGTGTCATTCACGTCGGCCTGCGCGGGCCAGATGTCACGCAGGAAGACGGGTTGACCGTCTTTGCCGTTCCCCAGGGCTTCATTGTCGAAATCGAAGTCGATGCGGCCGGCGAGCGCATAGGCGACCACGAGCGGCGGGCTCATCAGGTAATTCGCGCGCACGTCGGAGTTGATGCGACCTTCGAAATTGCGATTGCCGCTGAGCACGCTGACGGCGACCAGGCCGTGGTCGTCGATGGACTTCGAGACGTCGGTGGGCAGAGCGCCGGAGTTGCCGATGCAGGTGGTGCAGCCGTAGCCGACGGTGTTGAAGCGCAGCTTGTCCAGGTATTGCGTCAGGCCCGACTTGTTGTAGTAGTCGGTTACAACGCGGCTGCCGGGCGCAAGCGAAGTCTTCACCCATGGGGGCGTTTGCAAGCCCTTTTCAACGGCCTTCTTTGCAAGCAGACCGGCGGCGACCATGACGTATGGATTGCTTGTGTTCGTGCACGAAGTAATGGCGGCGATGACGATGGAACCGTCGTGCAGATACGGATCAGGATCGACACCGGTGCGTGCCTTGACGCTAGGGATGGGCTCGTTGGAGGCGGCGAGCACGCCGTCTTTACCGGGCTCCGGCGCCGCAACGGTGCTTTCGATTGAGCCGTCCGCGGACATGTGGCCGCCTTCGCCGACCCAGCGAACGATCTGCCGGTCGCCCTTTGGGTTTTGCGCGCTGGCACGCAGAGTGGGAAGAGCCTTGGTGAAGGATGCAGCCGCCTCGCTAAGAGCAATGCGATCCTGCGGTCGTTTCGGCCCGGCGATGCTCGGCACCACGGTCGCAAGATCGAGTTCGAGCAGACTGGAGTACTCGGCCTCGGGCGCATCGGCGGTGTGGAACATGCCCTGGGCGCGGTAGTAGTCCTCGGTGAGCTGAACCTGTTCCTCGCTGCGGCCGGTAAGACGCAGGTAATTCAGCGTCTCCGCATCCACAGGAAAAATGCCGCAGGTGGCGCCGTATTCGGGCGCCATGTTGGCGATGGTGGCGCGATCGGCCAGCGGTAGTTCGGCGATGCCGGTGCCGTAGAACTCAACAAACTTGCCGACCACGCCGTGCTTGCGCAGCATCTCGGTCACGGTCAGCACCAGGTCGGTGGCGGTTGCACCTTCGCGCAGCTTGCCGGTCATCTTGAAACCGACAACCTGGGGTACCAGCATGGATACAGGCTGGCCCAGCATTGCGGCCTCGGCCTCAATGCCGCCGACACCCCAGCCCAGCACGCCCAGGCCGTTGACCATGGTGGTGTGCGAGTCGGTGCCGACGAGCGTGTCAGGGTAGGCGATTGTTTCACCGTTCGCTTCCAGTGTGAACACCACGCGTGCCAGGTACTCCAGGTTCACCTGGTGGCAAATGCCCATGCCGGGCGGCACCGCGCTGAAGTTGCGGAAGGCGGTCTGCCCCCATTTGAGGAAGGCGTAGCGCTCGCGGTTGCGTTGGAACTCGAGGAGCGAGTTGATCTCGTACGCGTTGGGAACGCCATACTCGTCGACCTGCACGGAGTGATCGATGACGAGCTCAGCGGGCTGCAGCGGATTGATCTTTTGCGGGTCGCCGCCGAGCACTTTCATGGCATCGCGCATGGCGGCCAGGTCGACAACGGCAGGAACGCCGGTGAAGTCCTGCATCAGCACGCGCGCTGGCATATAGGCGATCTCGCGGCTGGGCTCGGCCAGGGGTTGCCAACGGGCGAGGAACTGGATGTCGTCGGCGGTGACGGTCACGCCGTCTTCGCGGCGCAAGAGGTTCTCAAGCAGAATGCGAAGCGAGAAGGGAAGACGTGAAAGCCTGATGCTTGTGTCAGCGAATGAACCCAGGCGGTAGTAGGTGTACTGCTTGCCGCTGGAGGTGAGGGTCGCGCGCGCGCCGAAGCTGTTTGAGGTAACGTCGGCAGCTGTCATCGCCGCGTTCACTGAGGTGGTGTTCGTGATGCTCATGGAGGTGTCCTTGGGCGCGCGGCTTTTCCACGCAGGTTGGCCGCGCAAAGCAGGCGCGGCGAGGCTTGGAACAGATCAAGACGAGGAGCGAGACGGTTACCTACCGCGGTCGTGCTTGCCGAGCCGGAAACGCTTCAACCGTGTGCGGGAGCGGTTCATATGCCCAAATTGTACCGCCAGGTTGTATGCGCAGGCCGGGAAACGCAGGACCCGCGTGGGCGTGCTGTGTGAGAACGCGACAGGAACAATCACCGGCGGATCACAACCTTTTTCCGGAAAAGTGTCCCTATGAACAGAGGCATGCCGCGGGTCCGTCCGCCGGCGATGCCAGGAGGCAGCGGAATGCAAACAACATGGACAACACAAGCGGCAGCGCTGACGAAAGGGGTTTGCGCGGCGACGATGTGCACGGCATTAGCCGTTGCGGCGGTGGGTTGCAGGAACAACCAGGCAGGGCAGCAAGCGCCGATCGTGGACGGCAACGTTGCAGCCGATCCTTCCATGCAGAACATGGCTGATCCGAATACGGCCGGTCCGCAGTATGTGCAGTCCGGCAGCATGCAACCGGTGTCTCCACAAGCCGGCGTTGCGCCCGCGACTGGCGCCCGCCTGGTGTACCCACAAACCTCGGCACCGGCGACACGGGTCAAGGGTCAGGTCTATCAGAGTCAACAGAGCGCGTCCGGCGAAAACTATCCGGCGCACCCACAGTATGCGCAGAGTCAGTACCCGCAGAACGAGTCCAGCTACTACCAACAGCAGCCGTATGACTCGGGTGCGTCCGCACAGGACGATCAGCTGTACGCGGAGTTGCTGGATCCCAACACGCCAGAGGCGCAGCAGCCACCTCCGCCGCTGCCTGTGTATGAGCAGCCACCCGCGCCGGGCCCGGATTATTTGTGGACACCCGGTTATTGGGACTACGCGAACACTGGGTACTACTATGTGCCCGGCAACTGGGTTGCCGCTCCGTTTGTGGGCGCACTCTGGACGCCCGGCTGGTGGGGTCATCACGGCGGCGGGTACGGATGGCACCGCGGCTACTGGGGGCAGCACGTAGGCTATTACGGCGGCATCAACTATGGCTTCGGCTTCATCGGCTTTGGATACCAGGGCGGCTACTGGAACCGGGACCACTTCTACTACAACACCTATGTGAACCACGTTCGCCCGGAGGTGGTGAACAACTACGTGTACAACCGCCACGTCACGGTGGTGAACAACACGTATATCAACAACACGCGAACCAGCTACTTCGGTGGTCCCGGCGGTTTGCAACGACGCCCGGCTCCGGCGGAGTTCGCGTCTGTGCGTGAGACACATATGCAACCGTTGCCGGGCCAAGCTTTCGTTCGGCAGCAAGCGGCGCAGAACCGGGCGCAGTTCTACGGCGACAATCACGGACGGCCTAATTTACTGTTCGCCAGCAACCCGGTGGTGCAGCACAACGTTGCCGTCCCGCCGCAGTTGCAGCACCTGCAACCGAATCCGCAGGCTTTCCAGCAGCGGATTCAGGCGGAGCAGCAACGCCAGCAGCAAGGCCAGGCGTTTCGTGCGAATGAGCAGCAGCAACGGCTGCAAGCGGATCAGCAACGGCAACAGCAGGGCCAGGCGTTTCGTGCGAACGAGCAACGGCAACGACAGCAGGGAGAGCAGCAACGTCAACAACAGGGCCAGGCGATTCGCGTGAATGAACAGGGACAGCGTTTCCAGCGACAGCAGCAGAATCAGCAGTTCCGTCAGAACGAACAGCAACAGCGCGTTCAAGCCAACCAGCAGCAGGAGGAGGTACTGCGACACCAGGCAGACCAGCAACGCCAACAACAGCAGCAGCAACGGCTGCAGGCTGATGCGCAGCAGCGTCAGCAGCAGATGCAGACCATGCGTCAGCAGCAAAACGTGCAGCAGCGTCAGCAAATCCAGCAGCAGACAGTGCAACAAGACCAGCCACGGCAACAGCAGCAGCTTGCCCGTCAACAGCAGGCGGACGTGCAGCGCCAGCAGCAGGATGTGCAACGGCAACAGATACAACAGCAGCAGCAAGCTCGCCAGCAGCAGATGCAGGCTCAACGTCAGCAGCAGGACGTGCAACGGCAACAGGTGCAACAGCAGCAGCAAGCTCGTCAGCAGCAGATGCAGGCTCAACGTCAGCAGCAGGACGTGCAACGGCAACAGGTGCAACGGCAGCGTGCGGAAGTTGAGCAGCAGCATGCGCAGCAACAACAGCAGCGTCAGCAGGAGCAGGTTCAACGTCAGGCGGCCGCGCGTGCTCCTGAGCCGCCGCACGGGAACGCGGGGGGTGGCGGTGGTGGTGAACACGGCGGACACGGGCAGCGCCATTAAGGCCCTGCCTTACAACGCATCCGCAAGAAGGCCCGCTTTGGCGGGCCTTCTTGTGTCCGGACAGGAGAGGCTTACTGTGCGAGCGCAGCTTCGGGCCAGCCATCTTTCCAAAAGATTGTGGAAAGATGCAACGAAGGCCTACCCGTGGCGCTGTCATAGGCGTGATACACAATCAGGTCAGGATCGCCCTTTCGCTTGCTCAGCACGACAGACTCACCGCCCGGCCCGAGCCAGCGGCTGTTACCTGTGAGCAACTCCGACCCGCCTCCGTTCGCGAGCGAGACGCCGTTGCGGTCCAGGTAAGGCCCGGTGACGCTCTTCGCGCGGCCAACCATGGTGCGGTAGGTGCTTTTCGTGCCGCGGCAGCACAGATCGAACGAGACGAAGAGGTAGTAGTAACCGCCGTGCTGCACCAGAAACGGCGCTTCGACGGCCTGCCAGTTGCCGGGCAGGCCGGGTGGATTCGGGCCGGCGTTCTCGGGCTTTTTGCGCTTTGCGAGCGAGTAAAGAGTCGGGTTGGCCTCAAGGAGCTTTCCGCTCCTTGGGTTCAATTCGCGCATCTTGATGCCGGTCCAGAAGCTGCCGAACACGAGCCATGCGCGACCGTTCCGATCCTCTGAATAGTTCGGATCGATCGCGTTGAAGTCGTCTGACGCCTTGGATTCGAAAATCAGACCCTGGTCCACCCAGCGGTACTCGGGGCTCTTTGGGTCCAGAGTCTTGTTGGTGGCGAGCGCCAGGCCAGAGGTGTTTTTCCCGAACAGCGAGTAGCTGTAATACAGGCGAAATTCGCCGTGTTCGAAATTGATGTCCGGCGCCCACAGATCGCGCGTGCCGGGACTGCGCTCGTGAATCCACTGTGGGATCGCGTCGAATACGTGGCCGCAGTTTTGCCATTGCTGCAAATCGCTGGAACACCGGACGCCGAACTGGCCGCCGTCGGCCGACTTGCCGGTGGTGAAGACGTACCAGGTGTTTCCGTCGCGAATCATCGACGGATCGTGTGCTCCGGCGATGTCGCCCGTGAGCGTGTATGCGTGGGGCTCTTGTGCTTTGGCGGACGAAGCGAGACACATGCCCGCGAGCGCGGAAGCGCCGAGCAGAAAATACGTGATGAGGCGGGGAATCATGCCGGCTCCGATGTGCGCGAGAGGTGCGTCATCGAGCGTACACGCTGCGGCGCGTCGCGCGAGTTACGCGTCGGTGATGGTCTGCCAGAGCAGGACCACGTTCAGAGCGATGATCAACGCGGCGACGCTCCATCCAGAGATGCTGGTGATGCGGCGGTTCACGAACTCGTGCATCACGTCCGAGCGGTTCGTCAGCAGCAGCAATGGCACCAGGGCAAAGGCGATGCCGAACGACAGCACGGCCTGCGACAGCAGCAGGATTTTGACGGGGGAAAGGCCGAGCGCGATGACGACGATCGCGGGAATCACCGTGATCAGACGCCGGAGGAAGATTGGGAATTTGACGTGGAGAAAACCTTCGATGATGACCTGGCCGGCCAGCACGCCGATGGTTGAAGACGAAAGCCCGCTGCACAGCAGTGCCACCGCGAAGGCAAGCGCGGCGAACTGACCGAGTAGCGGTCCCAGCGTGGCGTGCGCGTCTTCCAGGATGGTGTCCGGATTTAAGCCGGGACGATGCAGGAAGGCAGCAGCGGACAGCATGAGCATTGCGGAATTGATGAACCATGCTCCGTTCATCGCTACAAGGATGTCGATTGTTTCAAAGCGAAGGTAGCGGTGGCGGAAGCTGGAAAGTCGTTTGGGGCTGGCACTCACGCCACGTTCCACAAAGGCCTGCATGCGCGGCTGCATCAGCGCGGAGTGCAGGTAGATGACGTGCGGCATGACCGTAGCACCCAGCATGGTCACGGCCAGGTACACGGTGCTGCGCTGTAGATGAGGGACCAGTGTGTCGTGCAGGGTCAAGTGCCAGTCTGGGTGGACAAGGAAGATCTCAACGCCATAGCAGAGACCAATCACGCAGACGAAGCCGATGATCACGCCCTCGAAGTGGCGGAAGCCGCGCTGGTTGAGGGCGAGCAGCACGAAGACAGCGATTGTGGTCAGCAGTGCCGCGACCAGCATCACGGCGGTGCGGCTCATGCCATGGGCCAACAGCAACGGCCCAAACAGCAGGTAGGCGCCGAGAGCGGCGCCCAGAAACTCGGCCAAGTCGGTGGCGATGGCGCTGATCTCAGCCGCGACCCACAGCAGCAGCACGACCGGGCGGGAGAAATGCGTGCGGCAGTTCGCGGGCAGACTTTGCCCGGTGGCAATGCCCAGCTTGGCAGACAGGTACTGCACCAGGATGGCGATCAGATTCGACCAGAGCAGCACCCATAGCAACGTATAGCCGTACTGTGCGCCGCCGACAATGTTCGCGCCAAAATTGCCGGGATCGATGTAGGCAACACTGGCGACAAAGGCAGGGCCAAAGTACGTCCACAGCTCACGCAACCGCGAGCTGCGGGTTTGCGCGGGCGAACTGGACGTTTCGGGCACGTCACCATCGTAAATTAGGTGAGCCTAAATCTCTGCCCTACGAGCAAGAAGGCGCAGAAAACCTTCACTATCGGCCAGGACGCGGGCAGTACGAGTGGTCTGACGTTTACCCCGATCCTGGCGGCGATGCTAGCCTTGGCGCATGCGGGTCCTGGTGATTGGCGGCGGCGGCCGTGAACACGCCTTGTGCTGGGCGTTGCAGAAGTCGGCGCGGGTGTCAGAGCTGTTTTGCGCGCCGGGCAACGCGGGCATTGCGACGATCGCCACGTGCGTGCCGGTGGAGCAGACCAGCGTGCTGGACATGCTGCGCGTTGTGCACCAGGTAGCGCCCGAACTGGTCGTGATCGGACCCGAGGTCCCGCTGGGTGTTGGCATTGTGGACGCACTGAACGGGGAAGGCGTTCGCGTTTTCGGTCCAACCCAGGCAGCGGCTCGGCTTGAGAGCTCAAAGAGCTTCGCGAAAAGCTTCATGCAGCGGCACGGTATCGCTACGGCGCAGTACCAGGTTTGCAGTTCGGTTGAAGAGGTGGCTGCTGCATTGCCGGCGTTTGCAATGCCGGTGGTGGTGAAGGCAGACGGGCTGGCAGCAGGAAAGGGCGTGGTCATTGCCGAAACGGGTGCGGAAGCCGAGCAGGCGGCTGCGGAACTGCTCGCGCTCGGCGGCACCCTGGTGTTGGAAAAATTTTTAGAAGGCGAAGAACTTTCGTTCTTTGCCTTGTGCGACGGCAACACCGCCGTGCCGATTGCGGCGGCACAGGATCACAAACGGCTGCTGGACGGGGATCGCGGTCCGAATACCGGCGGCATGGGTGCCTATTCCACGGATGAGTTGCTGCCCAATTCGCTGCGACAAGCCTTGCTGCGCGAGGTTGCGCAGCGCGCTGTGGATGGCATGCGCGAGGAGGGCACACCGTTTCGCGGCATCTTGTTTTGCGGCATGATGCTGACAGCACGCGGCCCCATGGTGTTGGAGTTCAACACGCGCTGGGGCGATCCGGAAACGGAAGCAATTCTGGTCCGGATGGAAACGGACCTGCTCGATCTGGTGGAGGCCTCCATCAACGGAACTGCGGGAGATTTGGCAGTTCGGATGAGACCAGGCGCGAGCGCATGCGTCATTGCGGCGAGTGCCGGCTATCCCGCGGCACCGCGCAAAGGCGACGTGATCAGTGGACTGGAGCAGCCGCTGCCGGAAGCAACGGTCATCTTCCACGCGGGCACCGCGGCAACGCCGACCGACGTAGTGACTGCGGGCGGCCGGGTATTGGCGGTCACGGCCGCGGCCGCTACGCTGGACGATGCTCTTTTTCGGGCCTACCAGGTGCTGGACCGCGTTCACTTCGAAGGCATGCAGTTCCGGCGAGACATCGGATTTCGCGCGCTGACGAAGAGGTAACGCGCAAGGTGCCCATACCGGGCCGCCAGAGCAACACCGCACCGCGCAATCGTCATCTGTCCAAGGACACCGTTGCACCGCCGCTCCGGTGAACCGCGGGGAGCGTCCGTTGAGCACTGCTGAAGTCACACGTCCCATCACGAAGCGCCGCAAGCCAGGGTCGGCGACCGATCCGCTCTGGTACAAGGACGCGATCATTTACGAGCTTCATGTCAAAGCCTTCAATGATTCGAATGGCGACGGCTACGGTGATTTTCAGGGGATCATTCAAAGGCTCGATTACCTGCAGAGCCTGGGCGTTACGTGCATCTGGATCCTGCCGTTCTTCCCATCGCCGCAGCGCGACGACGGGTATGACATCAGCGACTACATGTCCGTCAACCCAAACTATGGCACCATTGATGATTTTCAGGAGTTTTTAAACGAGTCGCACAAACGCGGCATGCAGGTGATGATCGAGCTGGTCATCAATCACACCAGCGATCAGCACCCGTGGTTCCAGGCAGCGCGCAATGCGCCGGCGGGCTCGCCAGAGCGCGACATGTATGTGTGGTCCGACACGGACAAACTCTACTCAGGCGTTCGGATCATCTTTACGGACACGGAGAAATCCAATTGGACCTGGGACCCCGTTGCTGGGCAGTACTACTGGCATCGCTTTTTCTCGCACCAGCCTGACCTGAATTTCGACAACCCGCGCGTCATGGAAGAAGTGCTGAATGCCATGCGGTTCTGGATGGACATGGGTGTGGATGGGCTACGCCTGGACGCCATTCCGTATCTGATCGAGCGCGATGGGACCAGTTGCGAAAACGTGCCGGAGACGCACGTAATGATTAAGCAGATTCGCGCTGCGATCGATGCCGAATACGAAAACCGCATGGTGCTCGCCGAGGCCAACATGTGGCCTGACGATGTTCGCCCCTATTTCGGCGATGGCGACGAGTGCCAGATGGCGTTCCACTTTCCGCTCATGCCCCGCATCTACATGGCGCTGCGGCAAGAGGACCGTCTGCCCATCACGGAGATCATGGCGCAGACACCGCCGATCCCGGATAACTGCCAGTGGGGCCTGTTTCTGCGTAACCATGACGAGTTGACGCTCGAGATGGTCACGGACGACGAGCGCGACTATATGTGGCTGGCTTACTCGGCCGACCCGCGCATGCGCATCAACGTTGGCATTCGCCGCCGGCTTGCGCCGCTGCTCGACAACAATCGCCGCCGCATCGAGTTGCTGAACTCGCTCCTGCTTTCCTTCCCTGGCACGCCGATCCTTTATTACGGCGATGAAATCGGGATGGGCGACAACATTTACCTGGGCGACCGCAACGGCGTGCGCACGCCCATGCAGTGGAACAGCGACCGCAACGCGGGCTTCAGCCGTGCGGTGCCGGCCAAGTTGTATTCGCCCGTGATCATGGACCCGATCTGGGGGTATGAAGCGATCAACGTGGAGGCGCAGGAGAGCGACACGAGCTCGCTGCTGCACTGGACACGCAACATGATCGCGCTGCGTAAGCTTTTCCAGGTGTTTGGCCGCGGCACGCAGGAATTTTTGAAGCCGGACAACCGCAAGGTGCTGGCCTACCTGCGCGAGTTCGAGGGCGAGCACGTGGTGTGCGTTGCAAACCTCTCGCGGTTCGCGCAGCCGGTTACGCTTGACCTGTCGCGCTTCGCCGGCATGGTTCCCGTAGAGATGCTGGGCTACGTGCCCTTTCCCAAGATCGATGCGACGCCGTACGCGCTCACACTTGCGCCCTATGGCTTCATCTGGCTCGAATTGCAGCCGGCCACCGTGGTAGAAGAAGAAGGCGGAACCCCGGAACAGATCGCCAAAGAGATCACGCTTCCTGCCCACGACATGGAAGGCGTGCTGGCAGGCGCCGGTGCGCAATTGCTGCAGGAAGCTTTTTTGCCGCGGTATATCTGCAGCCAGCGCTGGTTTGGTGCGAAGTCGCGGCACATCCAGAACGTCCGCATCACGGATTCGGTCCGGTTGGATTCAACGGATGCCGCGCTGCTGTTTCTTGACGTGCAATACAGCGATGGTGGGACGCACGATCAATACACGCTGCCGCTTGCCGTGCGCCGGGTCGAAGAAGAAGTGAATTATCCCGACGGTGCGGTCATCGCAAAACTCTACAACCCGGGCTACTCCGGTGTGCTGCTGGATGGATTAGTGGTGCCGGAGGTGCGCGACGTATTCCTGCAAGACATCGCCACGGGCGTCAGGCAGCAGACCGCGCAGGAGGGAATCGTGGAAGGCCTTGCCAGTTCGGCCTTCACGCAACTCCGCGGCGATGGCCGGCTCGACTCGCGCAAGAGTTCTGCCGAGCAGAGCAACAGCAGTATCTTCTTTGGGGACCGCCTCATCCTGAAGCTGTTTCGCCGCCTGCAGCCGGGCGAGAATCCAGACGCGGAGATCGGCCGCTTTCTGACGGAGGTGGCGCACTACGAACACATCGCTCCCTTTGCCGGAGAGGTAGTGTACACGCCCAGAGATGCAAATGGGCAAACCGGTGTGCCCACGACTGTTGGTTTGCTGCAGGGTCTCGTTCAAAACAACGGCGACGGTTGGTACTGGACGCTGGAGCAAATTAAGCAGAGCGGAGCGGATTATCTGGAAGCAGCCCGCCTTCTGGGCCGGCGGACTGCTGAGATGCATCTTGCCTTGGCCACGCCGACCGAGAATGCCGCATTTGCCGCCGAGCCGGCGACATCGGCCGCGCTTGCGACGGATTCAGAGCGCCTGGAATCCCAAATCGCAGCGGCGCTCCAGGCGGTCCGCTCCCGCATGAACACGTTGGCAGAAGACTTGCTCACGCCGGCGGCAATGCTGATTGCACACCGGAATGATCTGCATGCCGT
Source organism: Terriglobus sp. (assembly GCF_965201105.1). GTDB lineage: Bacteria > Acidobacteriota > Terriglobia > Terriglobales > Acidobacteriaceae > Terriglobus. The sequence continues at coordinate 3,144,895 of NZ_OZ241741.1, read as the reverse complement.
GGCACAGCAGCTGCATTCACTACCGCCGGAACAGGCCGGGCAGCGCACACGGATCCACGGTGATTATCATTTGGGACAGGTGCTACGGACTGCGGATGATTTTGTGCTGTTGGATTTCGAAGGTGAGCCGGCCCGCTCGCTCGAAGAGCGCCGCGCCAAGCAGTCGCCGTTGCGGGATGTGGCAGGTATGCTGCGGTCGTTTTCTTATGCGGGCGTTGCCGGTTTCGGCATCGATGCGTCACAGGCCTCATCGCGCCGAGCCTGGGAGCGCGAAGCTTCAGAGGCGTTCCTGGCAGGGTATCAAGCGGCATTCGCGGCGGGTTCGGAGCACACCGGCAGCGCTGCCGTTTCACCGCTGCTCTTGCGCGCATTTCTGCTTGAAAAGGCGCTGTACGAACTGATGTACGAACTGAACAACCGGCCTGACTGGATCAGCATTCCGCTGCAGGGCATTCTGGAACTGCTGGAACAAGGCGAAAGGTAACGATGGCGTTGGAACAAGTAATCACCGCGGAGCAGGAAGCGCACGACCAGGGGCACGTTGCTGGCAGCAGCACCGGCGCGTCGATGGTCGTGTGCCTGGGGCCTTCGTACCTGGACGCTGCCCCGGATCAAATCGCGCCGCTGCTGCCCTGGCTCCGTACCGCCGTGGGCACCGGAAGCGGGGATGTTCTGATTGGCTACCCGGTCACGCACGGCGAAGCCGCCTCTGAGCAGCATGACGGCTTTATGCTGCAGCCTTTCCTTGAGAGTGTCGCTTCGACCAACGTCGTGGTGCAGACTTCCGCTTCCTGGCTGAATGCGTTTGAGCTGGTTCGCGCGCACAACGCTCGCTGCTGCCTGCTGCTGGGTGGCGAAGCGCAGTCGTTCGACAGCCGTTCGGCTGCGTCGATGATTGACGCGGTGTGCAGCGGCGGTGCCGACCTGGCTGTGCCTCGCTATGACCTGCCCAGCAACCAGGGGCTGCTGAACGCGGCGGTACTCTCGCCGCTTTCCCGGGCAGTCTTCAACGCCGATCTGCGCTTTCCTTTGGCTTTGGACTTCGCTTGCTCCGCACGCATGGCGGATCGCATGGCCGGGGCCTCGCAGCGATTCACGTCGAGCTCGCAGGGCGACGCGATACTTTGGCCGGTGGGCGAGGCCGCGGTTGCCGGCTACACCTTTGCCGAGGTCGCGACCGGGTCGCGTGTCATCCCGCAAACCGATCAGGATTTGGGCGTCATTCTCAACCGCGTAGCCGGATCGATGTTTGCGGATATCGAAGCCAAGGCCACCTATTGGCAGCGAACTCGACCTGCCAGTCCGGTATTGCGTTCCAGCGGCAATCAGGTCACCCCAGCGCCGCAGCAGGAAAAACCGGCCCGCGAAGAGGTAGAGGCACTAATCGAGAGCTTCCGCATTGGCTATAACAATCTGCACGAGATCTGGTCACTGGTGCTGCCGCCCAATACGCTGGTGGCTCTGAAGCGATTGTCTGTGGCGCCGTTGGAAAACTTCGAGGTGTCAGACAGCACATGGGTCCGCATCGTCTACGATTTCGTGCTGGCGCACCGGCTTCGCACCATCGCCCGGAATCACTTGATGGGTGCCTTCGCTCCGCTTTACCTGGCCTGGGTCGCGTCGCACCTGGCGCAAGGCCGCAACGATGCACACGTCGATCTGCTCGCGCGTGCCTTTGAGGCAGACAAACCTTACCTGGTCTCACGCTGGCGCTGGCCAGACCGCTTCAATCCATAGCGATCGTGATCTACATGCACAATCAGGCCCACAGCGCACCCGCTAATAGATCCGCCACCGGCGAGGAGACAAAACAATGCTTTCCCAGATGAATGACGCACTGATCGGGTCCACGCAGAGTGTGCTCGTGAAGCTGGCAAATTTTCTGCCGGCCGCGCTTGCTCTGCTTATTGCAATCGCCCTGTTCGCCCTGATCGGTGCGGGCCTGAGCTGGGTCGTGCGCAAGCTGCTTGCACGCATCAAGTTCGACCAGCGCGCCGATAACGGCACCGTGGGTGTGTCGGACTGGGCGCCCTCACACTCGCCGACACTGCTTGTCGGCCGCATCGTTTTCTGGGCGTGCACGCTGCTGGGTTTAGTGGTGGGGATCTCGGCATTCGACTCGGCGTCTTCGACCTATAACCTGACACCCTTCTTCCTGCCTTACCTGGCGCATGGCGTGGGTGCGTTCCTGATCGCGGTCGCCGGAATTATCGTGGCGCGGTACCTTTCGCGCTCCATCTTGATCAACGCATCGAACGCGCGGCTCCAATACGCGCGTCTGCTTTCACTCGGGGCCAAATACCTTGTTCTGGTCTTCACTGGCGCCATGGTCCTTGACCATCTGGGAATTGGTGGGGTCATTGTCGAACTGGGCTTCGGCATCCTGTTCGGCGGCATGGTGCTCACGCTCGCCTTGGCTGTTGGCCTGGGGTCGCGCGAGGTCGTGGCGCGTTCCATCGAACGCACGGCGGACCGCTCGACACCGATCGACACAGCGGCGCGCACATCGGCTGACCCCGGGCGCACCATTCGCCACTTCTAACCCGGGCCGTTGTGGTCGTACCTGTCACTTCTGAGTTGGAATGGGAGCTTGCCCTGCGCGACGTGTCCGTGTGGCAGCCACCGCTGGTGCCAACGGCCGTGGTTGCGCCGCATCCGGACGATGAAACGCTTGCCGCTGGCGGCCTGATCGCGGCACTTCGCGAGCAAGGCATTCCGGTGAACGTAATCGCGGTGACCGACGGCGAGAACGCGTATGAGGGCCAGATTGGATTGGGGCCTGTCCGCGATAGAGAGCAAACACAGGCACTGCGGCGGCTTGGCGTTGCGGCACCGCAAATCCCCCGGCTGCGTTTGCCCGACAGTGGCGTTTCCGCATTGGAGTCGCAGCTCACAACGGCCCTGGAACCGCTGCTGCAGAACGCCCACCACATCATCGCACCGTGGCCGCACGACTTTCATCCCGATCACGAAGTGACCGGCCGGGCGGCACTCGCCATTGCACAACGGCACTCGATCCCACTCACCTTTTATCTCTTCTGGACCTGGCACCGTGGCACTCCCGAGATGTTGAAGCGGTTGGATCTTCGCAAGCTGCCCTTGACGCCCGGCCAGCAACAAGCCAAGCGTGAAGCCTTGGCATGCCATGTGTCGCAACTGCAACACTCGAGTGGCGAACCGATCCTGCCAGAGGATCTGCTCGGACCAGCGTGGCGTCCGTACGAAATCTACCTGCCCGCATGAGCGCCGATCACGATCTCGACCCGTCTAGCGCCGAGTTCTTTGCTGAGAAATACCGGCGCGCGGCCGACCCCTGGAACTTCGCCACGAGCGAGTATGAGCAGTGTCGTTATGACGCAATTCTGGCAGCGCTACGGGGCAGGCATTATGGCAACGCGTTTGAGCCAGGCTGCTCTGTCGGTGCGCTCACGGAAAAGCTGGCCGCAGTGTGTGATCACGTGGAAGCGATCGATTTTGCCGTGCCCGCTGTGGCCACGGCACGGCAGCGTTGCCCCCGGCCGCAGGTAACATTTCGCGTAATGGGTCTTCCGGAGCGTCTGCCCTTACACGGATTCGATCTGCTGGTACTCAGCGAGATCGGGTATTACTTCACGCCAGAACATTGGACCGCGATGGTCGCGTCCATGGCGGAGACCGCTCTGCCGGGTACAACGTTTCTCGCCGCGCACTGGCTTGGCGTTTCGCCCGATCACAGGATGAGCGGTGACGAGGTCCATGCAATCCTGCGAGCGAACCCGAAACTGCAGTTGCAGCATGAGGAGCGTCACGCCGGGTTTCGTCTGGACCGGTTGGAGCGCGTTCCGTGACGCAACACGCAAACTCTGCTGAAAACAAGGTGCGTCTGCGACACATCGCCGTGCTCATCCCTGCGCGGAACGAGGAGCAACTGCTGCCCAGTTGCCTGGCTTCGGTGCAGGCCGCCCGGCTACTGCTACCGCATGGGTGTACCAGCGACGTGGTCGTGATCTCAGATCGCTCAACGGATCGCACACGTGAGATTGCAGAGGAGATTCTGGGCGCATCCGGTGCCGTGGTGTGTACCGGTGTGGGCGTCGTCGGAACGGCCCGCGCGCTGGCGGCCAAGGTTGCCCTGCGACGTTTTCGGGGTTCCCCTGAGCAGTGTTGGTTTGCGAATACGGATGCCGATTGTGAGGTGCCATCACCCTGGCTAGTGGACCAGCTTCGCATCGCCTCGCGCGGCGTGCACGCCATCGCGGGAACAGTAGACGTGCATGATTTTTCTGAGCATCTGGCCCACGTTCACCGGAAGTTTCGCGAGACGTACCGGATTGCAGCCGATGGTACGCACCCTCATGTGCATGGAGCGAACCTGGGTGTTCGCGCGGATGCCTATCTGCGCGCAGGCGGATGGGCCGGTCTTGCGACCGCGGAGGACCATGATTTATGGGCTCGGCTGCACGCGAGCGGGCACGAGCGTGTGAGCGACGCTGCGCTGCAGGTCGTCACTAGCGGACGCCGTGTCGGTCGCGCGCCTCTCGGCTTTGCGGATGCACTCGCCGCACACAACGAGCGCGCTGCTTGAACACGGCGGATGCATTTCAGCAGCGCGTTCGCGCGGTGTGCTCGCGTTCCATGCCGCTGCCCGGAGCAGGAAGTACGCCACTTCGGCATGCCATGTTGTGTGAGATCGGCGAGGAAGATCTAAGCCTGGCAAAGATTGCAGAAGCGCATTTCGATGCGGTGGCGATACTGGCTGAGGCGGGTGAGCAGCCAGCCCCAAGCGCAGTCTATGCGGTTTGGGCAAGCGAACTGCCGGGGAAAGAACTGCGGCTGCATCGCAACGGCGAAATGAGCACAGTCCGCGGCACCAAGCCGTTCTGCAGCGGAGGTTCGTTGGTGGATCGCGCTCTCGTTACGGTTGGACATCCGGAGCCGCTGCTCGTTGAGATCGACTTGCGGCGGGCGGCGCAGCAGGTCACGTCCGATCTTGCGCTTTGGCATGCCGATGCGTTTCGTCTGACGCAGACAGGAGCGATCTTGTTCTCGGATACGCCAGTCGAGCGCGTCGTGGGCAGTGCCGGCTTTTATTTGAACAGGCCCGGGTTTTGGAACGGTGCCTGCGGCCCTGCGGCGTGCTGGGCGGGTGGGACCGCGGGTTTGCTGCACTTTGCACAGCAAAGTAAGCGACACGACCCGCACACCATTGCGCACCGCGCCGCAATTGAAAGCAGCGACTGGGCAATGCGTGCGCTGCTTGCCGAAACAGGCCGCGACATCGATACCACGCCAAACAACATAGCCGCGGCGCACGTTCGTGCGTTACGCCTGCGTCACCTGGTTGAACAGCTTGCGACGGACACACTGGTGCGCTTCGCCCGCGCTTACGGTCCGCACCCGCTTGCTATGGACGCAGCCATGAGCCGGCGCTATGCCGAACTCGGCATCTTTCTGCGGCAGTGCCATGCCGAACGCGATTTGGAGGCGCTCGGCCATGCATTGCTGACGCAGGAAGCTCCAAAATCCAGTTAGACGTTGTAGTCAGCCCATTCGGCGCTTCAGCATTCCCTGGATTGCAGGATCGATCTTGAGCGCTAGCACGACCGCTGCGAGCACCACTACCGATACCGCGACCGCGAACGCGCCGTACCAGCCGAGCGCGGCATGCAGCTTCATGGTGATGCTGTATCCAAGCCGGTTGTGCAGCAGGTACAGCGGATAGGTGACCAGGCCCATAGCGCGCAGCAGGTTGACTCCGCGCATGCCGATGCGGTGCTGTAGACCTGCGTTGTGGCGGACGGAAGCCCAGATCATGACCACTGTCGTCAACCAGATGGCCACCGCGCCCCACTGTGGAAACGTCATCTCCAGGTACGGCGCAGCGATCGTGGAGTGATACCAGATTTCCATCACGCAGCCTGCAATGGTGACCACCAGCGCGGCGATATGCAGGCTCTTTGCAGGTCGAACGCCGGGCCGCAGCATGGCATCCCACAGCAGCACGCCCGTCGCGAAGAAACACCCGTGCAGCAACAGCGTGCTTGGATAAAACGACAGGTGCTGCAGCGATTTGTGCACGACGAGCCAGGCCCGTCCCGACCAGTACGGATCCGCCGTGACGAGCGCCCAGTACCCGCAACTGATTGCACCGGCCACGGCCATGACGCGCGGCAGCAGGTGTAAACGACGGCTCGCGATCAACAGAAAGACAAGCAGATAGAAAGCGGCTTCCACCGGCAGCGTCCAGAACGGGTCGTCGATGTACTCCGTGCTGTGGGTGCCTGGAACAAAGGCAATCGTCTCCAGAACGTCGCGCCACACAAAGCGCTGGGGCATCGCGTGCATCCACAGCGCTGCACCAGCCGCGACCAGGGCACACATGACGCACATGGGCCACAACCGGAAGAAGCGCTGCTTGGCGAACCGGGCCGCGGAAACGCCCTGGGCCGAGTACGCGATCACAAAACCGGAGATGACAAAGAAGATTTCAACCCCGATCCAGCCGTAGCAGAAGAGCGGGCGAAGTGGCATAAAGGATGTGGTCGGCATCACGCCGCCGTTGCGGCTGCGCAGCCACGACGACACAACTAGGTGCGACCCCATGACAAGAACGGCGGCCGTCAACCGCAGTGCGTCGATGCCAACGACCTGCTTGCGCAATGGCTGATGTACGGGTAGAACGCTGTTTTGCAGTGTCGCCATTCTGTAAGGAAAAGGGTGTCTGTGCCTAGCAGGATTTTACGTGCGCTGCTTTCGCCGGTCGCACTCTCGCGGGGCGCAAGCAACCGTGACCGCTTACGCCGGCTTGCCCTTCATGGGAAGCGTTCGCACGATCTTGCCTCCCTCCTGGATAACGTACAGCTGATTCGCGGGGAGATTCTTCAACGTGTCTTTTGCGCCGCTTGGCCATTGGATCTCCAGGTCGGCAACGGTCGCAGCACCCAGGCCGAAGTGCACGCGCGGATCGTTCTGCGAAAAGTAACTCCCGCCACTCCGCACTTCGTCGATCTGCTTCAGCACCGCAGTCGATGCAGGATCGAATTGCGTTCCAGTGTGAGCGGACACGACCAGCCGCGCGCCGATACCGCTGCGGTTGCTTTTCGTGCCAACCAGCCGCACTTTCAGGAAGTTCGTGTTTTTCGCATCCGCGGTGCGATCGCAGCGCAGAAGTTGCGGCGGGGCATTGACGCAGTTCACGACCACGTCCATGTCACCGTCATTGTCGTAATCGCCAAAGGCGCATCCACGCGCGGGCACGCTATCCGTAATGCCGCCGCCGGCACGATCGGTCACCTCTTCGAATTGCCCGTCGCGCAGATTGCGATACAGATACTTGTGCTCTGCATAAGCTGAGTCGATGTGCGTGCCATCGACCTCTGGATACACGTGACCGTTGGACATGAACAGGTCGGGCCAGCCGTCGTTATCCGGGTCGAAAAATCCAACACCCCATCCCAGAAATCGCGTGTTCACGCCCAGGCCGCTCAGGTAGGTGTGGTCTTCAAAGTTGCCGTCGCCAAGATTTTGATACAGCGAGTCGGTATCGCCCGCAAAGTTCGTCTTCACAATATCGAGCATGCCATCGCGATTGAAATCGCCCACGCTGACGCCCATGCCCGCCTGCGGCTTGCCGTCCGGCGAGTAAGCGATTCCGCTTTCAATCGCCTCATCCTTAAACGTGCCGTCTTTCTGGTTGTGATAAAAGGTCGCGGCGGTCGAGTCGTTCGCCACGTAAATGTCGGGCCAGCCGTCGTTGTCCAGGTCGGCCACACTCACGCTCAGCGCGTAAGTGCCAATGGTGTTCAGCATCCCGGCTTTCTCGCTGACATCGGTGAACGTGCCGTCGCCGTTATTGCGATACAGGATGTTCTTGCCGCCGTTCAGGCCTGGCGGACCGCAAGCCACCTGAATGCCTTTGTAGGCACAGCCCGCGGCTTCGGGCAGCGGCGCCGTCTTGATATCGAAATCGATATAGTTCGCAACAAACAGGTCCAGGTGGCCGTCCCTGTCGTAATCCAGAAAAGCGCATCCGGTGTTCCAGCGCGTTGACTTCTGCAGCAGGCCCGCCTTGGCGGTCACGTCAGTAAAGGTGCCGTCGCCATGGTTCTTGTACAACACGTTCTGGCCGTAATAGCTGACGAAAAGATCGTCCAGCCCGTCGTTGTCGTAGTCGCCCACACAGCAGCCCTGGCCCCAGCCGGTGCGCGTGATACCGCTCTTTGCAGTGATGTCGGTAAACGTGCCGTCGCGATTGTTCTTGAATAGTCGCGACATTGGCTCCTGCCCTTTGGGAAAGCCTTCCAGCCGAGTTCCGTTGACCAGGAAAATGTCGATCCAGTCGTCGTGGTCGAAGTCATAGAACGCCACTCCGCAGCCGGTGGTCTCCAGCAGATATCGATTTTTGTGCTCACCGCCGTAAATCGTCTTCACGTTCAAGCCGCTCTGCTTTGCCACATCCAGAAAGGTGTAGCCCAGCGGCGTGCCCAGCACGGGCGAAGGGTTCAGCTTCGCCGCGTGTGGCTTCACATCGTATGCCTGACGCGAGTTCGCCGCAGTCTGCCCACCTGGCGACGCGGTCTGCGCCGTCGCAGCCAGCGACAGAACATCTTCCAACGAAAGCACCAGCGCGGTACGAGAGAGTGATTTAAGAAAAGATCTGCGGTCAGCCCGCATCCGGAAACCTCAACAGGTGCAGTATAGAAACGCTGAAGCGGACCGGCAATGAAGAGCCTCGAAATCGATGATCCAGACCGGTGTGCAACCAACGGCTAGGGATTTTTCTGCAATGCTTTGGCTTTGGCGCGTTCCGATTCTGCCTCGGTCTTTGCACCCAGATGTTCCAGCGCGCCGGCCAATGCCAGGTGCGGCGTGGCGTCAGTTGGGTTCGCTGTAATCGCATTGCGGAACTGTGAGCTGGCCTGGGCGAATTGACCGCGTTGCAGCAACAGATTGCCACTGTCCAGGGCAAATCGCTCCTTCTGCTTTGCAGTTGCGGCACGGCTCAACTCCGCGGCTGCTTTGCGCTCGGCCGCGGCACCCTCGCGGTCTCCCATTTCAATCAACACGCTGGCAAGGTTAACGTGATTGCCCGGCTGGCCCGGGTCCAACGCAATCGCCTTTCGCAGTGCGTCAGCGGCCTCTTTCGATTTGCCGTCCTGCTTCAGCACAGAGCCAAGTGTGCCCCATGCGTCCGCGTTCTCAGGCCGCAACGCCACAGCCTGCTGCAGCACGGCAGTGGCCTTGCCGAAGTCGCCCTGCTGCATGTACAAGATGCCTAGCGAGTAGGGTGCATCGGACAGCTGCGGATCGAGCGCGCGCGCCTTCTCAAAAGCGGCGATCGATTCCGGGTATCGGTCTTTCAGCTTGTAGGCCAGCCCCAGGTCGTAAGCGAGTTGCGCGCTGCCGGGGTCCAGCTCGCTGCCACGCGCGAACTCCGCGATGGCATGATCCAGATCGCTTTGCTGCAGGTAAGCAACGCCCAGGTCCTGGTGCAGCGTAGCGTCGTTGGGCGCAACTTTTGCTGCGCGAAGATACAGGGGCAGAGCCTCGCTCGCTTTGCCGGTTTGCACCAACGCCAGGCCGTAATTCGTGAGCAAACCCGCGTCGTCGGGCCGTGCGCGCAACACTTGTGCAAACAGCGGGACAGCTTCGTCGTTGCGGCCCAGGCTTTCGAGCGTCAGCGCAAGCTGGTAGGCGGCATCGCTGTCCTGCGGCGCGTGGGCGAGCGCGGCCCGTAGCGTCGCAAGCGCTCCGGATTCGTCGCCGGACTGGAACTCTGCCGCGCCTAATTGCACGCGTGCCGCGGTAAGCCCCGGCGCAAGCGCCACTGCCTCCCGAAGCTCATTTACTGCTTCGCCAGATTTGTCTTGGCGAAGCAGCGCCGACCCAAGGTGCAGTTCCACTTGGGCACGCTGTGCGGGTGCGGTAGCGCCCACCAGCGCGGAGCGGAAGCGTGATTCTGCTTGGGTGAACTGCCCGGCCTGTGCCAGCAGCACACCGGATGCGTCCAGCAGCAACGGGTCATTCGGCGTGGCGGCGAGCGCCGCGCTCAACGTGCGATCCGCTTCGGCGGACTGCTGTTTCGCAAGGTAGAGCTGCGCCAGGGCAATGGCCGCGTCAGCCGGCAGCGCGGAGCCGTGCTGTGACTGCCACGCGGTCAGCGCGCCGATAGCTTGCTCTATCTCCGTGGAATTAGCCGCTGCCGTGCCCAGAACGGCGGCTGCGGCGGTTCCGAGGTTTAGCTGCGCCGCTGCATCGTTCGGCTCTGCTTGCAAAGCCTTGTGCAGTTCAGAGAGCGCCTCCGCGTTTCGGCCCTCCTGCACCAGCACCGAACCCAGGGCGCTGTGACCTGCGGCGACCTCCGGCGCAAGCCGCACTACCGTGCGGAACTGCCGTTCCGCTTGCACATACTGGTGTGCCTGAGCGGCGGCGACCCCCTCACGAAACGCCTTGCCCGCTTCCTGCAGATTGCCTTGCGCTCTCACGGCCGCGCCGACGACGAGCAGCGCCATCGGCAGTGCCGCGCGAAGATGACGGCCGGCTCTCATGCTGGCACGCCGGCGCAGCCGTTAGCGGGACGAAAGCGCCACATATTGCCGGCCCAGATACAGACGAAGCATGCCCGTGCCCTCCACCATCTGCAGGGGGCGGGGACGGCGTAGAGCCGTGTCCACCTCGACCGCAGTCCGGCCGATTTCTGTGCCTGACACATCCAGCAGCACAAAGGTGTTATCAGCCAGGAAGCCGCCGCCATAAATGCCGGGCGCAATGCGCAGCGTGCCCGCGTTCAGCGGCACCTCCGTCACGAAGTAGAACTGATACTTCTCACGAACGCCTGTCGAGTAGCCTGAGGTATCGACCAGCCCGGCCCAGGTAATGCGGCCTGCCGTATTGCTGTAGGCGGCACTGTTGCGAATCTGCAACGGCGCGCTCTGGCCGCTGAAGTACACGGTCGCGGGCAGCAGTTTTTCCAACTCGGACGTGGCAATTAGGCCTTTACCATGAGTGGCGTGCACGATCGGTGCCGAGGCCATCTGGGCCGTTGCGACCGCGGTACCCGCAGGAGCAGTCACACTCAGAAAGGTCGCACTGACCAGGACAGCCGACCCAAGTTTCGAACGCAAAGAGCAAAGCAAAGCAATCCTCACTAATACGGTACGCAACCGAAGGAAACCGGCGGAGCCCGCGACAGCCATCGTTCCACGACATGGAACCCTGGCGCAAGCGGAAGCTGTGAACCGCGGGGAACAAGGCTCCTGCGTTCTTTTCTGCAACCTGCTCTCCGTGCGGGCATCCATAATAAGCCGGAGTCATTAGGATCTTTCAGGACGTCGCCAAGGCCGGTCCGGCTGTGGCCGCCGGTGTTCCTGCTGTGAGGTGTTTTGTTGCGAAGTGACCGGGTATTTTCCCGTATTCAATGCGTGCTGGGCGCGCTTGCCGCTGCCGGCGTTGTACTGCTTACCGCTGGGTGCCACAAGGCCGCCCCGCCCGCGGCGCCTGCCATGCAGGCCATGCCGGTGCAAATCTCGCCCGTGCAGCCTACCAGCGTTCCGGAAACCGACACCTACGTCGCCACCGTGAAGAGCCGCCGGTCTTCCACGATGCAGCCACAAGTCGAGGGCAATATCACCAAAATTCTGGTGAAGAGCGGTGATCACGTGTCCACCGGCCAGGTGCTGATGCAGATTGATCCGCTGAAGCAGGTTGCGGCCGTGCAGGCGCAACAGGCGGCGGAAATTCAAACCCGTGCCCAGTTTCAGTACAACCAGGGCGATCTGCAGCGTCAGCGGCAGCTGTTTGAAGCCGGCGTGATCAGCCGCCAGGCCTACGATCAAGCTGTCCAAAGCATGGGCACCTCGCAGGGTGCATTCACCGCGTCGCAGGCACAAACCTCCACCCAGCGCACCTTGCTCAGCTATTACCAGATTCGCGCTCCTTTCGCCGGTGTCGTTGGTGACATCCCGGTGCACATTGGCGATTACGTCTCACCCACCACGCTTCTGACCACGGTGGACGAGGTCAAGGACCTTGAGGCATACATCTATCTGCCGACGGATCGCGCCGCCGATGCGCATAACGGCCTGCCGGTCGAACTCCTGGGTGAGAACGGCAAAAAACTCGCCTCCACCAGCATCTACTTCGTCTCCCCAGAGGTCGACAACGGACTCCAGGGCATCCTCGCCAAAGCGCCGGTGCCGGCTGGCAGCGATCTTCGCAACGGCCAGATCCTGAATGCGCGCGTTACCTGGGCTACACGCAATGCTCCCGTGGTGCCGGTGCTCGCGGTAACCCGCATCGGCGGCCTGCCGTTCGTCTTTATTGCGCAACAGTCTGGAAACGGCTACATCGCGCACCAGAAAAACGTGCAGCTTGGCGAACCCGTGGGCAACAATTACCCGGTGCTCGGCGGCCTTGCCCCGGGAGACAAGGTCATCGTTTCCGGCCTGCAGCTGTTGCAGGAAGGCATGCCGGTCAAGCCGCTGGGCTAACGTGCCATCGCTACGCACGCGCCGCTCCTGCCGTTTTTTGCAAGCCTTCTGCACGCCCGTACCGCTAAGAGAGTTTCCGCATGGTTGAGTTCTTCATCCGACGTCCCATCTTCGCCACGGTCTGCGCTCTGCTGATCATCCTGGCGGGCGCGGTCTCGGTGCCGTCTATCCCGATTTCCCTGTACCCGCAGCTTGCCCCGCCCCAGGTGGTTGTTGCGTGTAACTATGTTGGCGCCAACTCCTCCACGGTGGAATCGGCAGTGACCATCCCGCTGGAAACCGCAATCAACGGCGTCGAAGGCATGCGGTACATGAGCTCCACCAGCTCAAACGACGGCACCAGCACCATCACCATCACCTTTCAGACCGGCTACGATCTGTCCATTGCCGCCGTTGACGTGCAGAACCGCGTTGCAACCGCGCAGGGCCGCCTGCCCGCCACGGTCAACAACACCGGTATCAGCATCACCAAGGCCAATAGCAACTTCGTTCTGGCCGCCGGCTTCTTCTCGCCAGACAAGAGCCTGTCGCAGGGCTTCATCAGCAACTACCTCGATGTCTACGTCAGCGACGCCCTGAAGCGCGTTCCCGGCGTGGGTGCGGTGGTCATCTTTGGCGAGCGCAAGTACGCAATGCGCATCTGGCTGGATCCGTCACTGCTCGCTGCGCGCGGCCTGACCGCGCTCGACGTCCAGAATGCACTGCAGGAACAGAACGTGGAAGTGGCCGCCGGTCAGCTTGGCCAATCGCCCAGTGTCCCGGGGCAGCAATATGCCATGGCCGTCCGCGTTGTGGGCCGTCTGAGCGATCCGAACCAGTTCGACAACATCATCCTGAAGAACGCCACCGGGACGAACGTGGCTGCCACCAACACGGCCGCGGTAACGAACAGCGGGTTGGTGCTGCTGCGCGACGTGGGACACGCCGAGATCGGCGCTGAAAACTACAACACCGATCTCCAGTTCAACTTCGGCAACCAGGGCGGTGAGGCCATCGGACTTGGCGTGCAGCAGCTCTCCAACGCCAACGCCCTCGATGTGGAGCGTCAGTGTCTGGCCGTACTCGCCAACCTGCAAAAGAGCTTCCCGCCAGGCATGAAGGGCGTGGTAGCCGTTGACACCACGACCGCCGTCTCCGACTCCATCAAGGAAGTCCGCTCGACCATCATCGAGGCGATCATTATCGTCATCCTGGTGATCTTCCTCTTCCTGCAGGATTGGCGATCCACCGTCATCCCGTCGATCACGATTCCGGTTTCGCTCATCGGCACCTTCGCCTTTATCAAGATCTTCGGCTTTTCCATCAACTCACTCACGCTGTTCGGCATCACGCTCGCCACCGGCCTCGTCGTCGACGACGCGATCGTCGTGATCGAGAACGTACAGCGCCACCTGGAAGAAGGCGTCGCCGAGGCGCGTCGCGCGACCAGCATCGCCATGTCTGAGGTGACCTCCGCGGTCATCGCCACATCGCTGGTGCTTATCAGCGTGTTCGTGCCGGTCAGCTTCTTTCCCGGCACCACCGGCATTTTGTACAAGCAGTTCTCGCTGACGATCGCGTTCTCCATCGCGATCTCCGCCTTCAACGCGCTCACGCTCACGCCCGCTTTGTCCGCCATTCTTCTGCATCGCGATAAGCAGCTTTTGCCGGGCATCCTAAAGCCGGTCACGTTCGTTCTGCGGAAGCCTGTGGGTTGGTTTGAAACCGGCCTGCAGCGCGTCATCAAGGCGTATGCAAGCGCGGTTACCTTTGTCGTGGCGCATCGCTATATTCTGTTGCTCGTCTTTGTGCTCCTGCTGGGTGGCACATTCTTTATCTACAACACCGTACCGACCGCGTTTGTGCCGCAGGAAGACCAAGGCTACTTCCTGGTGATCGTGCAAACACCTCCAGGCGCATCGCTGGACTACACCCGCGAAGTTGCCGCCCGTGGCTCGGCGGTCATCCGGCAGGACAACGATGTGTTCGGCACCTTTTCCGTCATGGGTTTCTCGCTGGCGGGCGGCTCGTCGCCTAACTCGGGCATCATCTTCGCTCCGCTGAAGCCGGTCGACGAGCGAACCAAGGAAGGTGATGGTCACGACGCGCGAGCCATCGTGAACCGCATTCGTCCCAAGCTCTTCGGCGTTCCCGGCGGTGTCCTGTTCGCAACCGAACCGCCCGCCATCCAGGGCATCGGAACCGTCGGCGGTTTCCAGTTCATCCTGCAGGACGAGGGGCGCAACACGTTTCAGGACATTGATCGCGTCGCTCACCTGACCGTTGCGAAATCCAACGCACCCGGCTCCGGCCTGGTGGGCCTGAATACGCAGTTCACGGCAAACGACCCACAGCTCTTTGTCACCATCGATCGCGACAAGGCAAAGGCCATGGGAGTTCCGCTTTCGCAGATTACCACCGCGATGGGCGTGTATATGGGGTCGAGCTACGTCAACGACTTCGACTTCAACAATCGCTCCTACCGCGTGTACATCCAGGCCGACGCCCAGTTCCGTCGCAATGCCGGCGACCTGCGCCAGTTCTACGTCAAGAGCAACGGCGGTCAATTCATCCCGCTCGATAACCTGGTCTCCCTGAAGGAAACCAGCGGACCGCAGGTGATCAACCACTACAACATCTTCCGTTCCGCGGAAATCGACGGTTCGCCTGCGCCGGGCCAGTCCTCCGGACAGGGCCTGGACAACATGGTCAAGCTCTTCAACTCGGTCAAGATGCCAGGCATGACCTACTCGTGGACGGGGCTCGCCCTGGAAGAGGTCGAGTCCGCCGGCAAAACAGTCATCATCTTCGGCCTTGGCATCCTGGTGGTGTACCTGACGCTTGCCGCGCAATACGAAAGTTTCGCGCTGCCGTTCATCATTCTGCTTGCCGTGCCCACCGCGATCCTGGGTGCGCTTGGCCTGGTCGCGTTGCGCGGACTCAACGACGACGTCTACGTGCAGATTGGCATGGTGATGCTCATCGGTCTTTCCGCAAAGAATTCGATTCTGATTGTCGAGTTCGCCGAGGAGATTCGCCGCAAGGGCGCCAGCATTATCGAAGCCGCCATCCAGGCTGCCGAACTGCGGCTCCGGCCCATCCTGATGACCAGCTTTGCCTTCATCCTGGGTGTGCTGCCGCTCTACTTCGCGACCGGTTCCGGTGCGTATGGCCGGCACTCGGTGGGCACGGCGGTGGTCGGCGGCATGCTCGCGTCCACGCTGCTCAACCTCTTCTTCATCCCGGTGCTCTATGTGATTGTGAGCAGCATTATCGGGCGATTCGGCCGCAAGCCGCACACGCCGGAACCTGGTGAGCCGGCCGCCGACACAACTGTCCCGCTGCTTGACCCAGGCCACGAACTGCCGCCGCCGCACGAAGCCTGACAACTCCGCTTCCGTCACATCGGGTCCAAGCGCCTCCATCTTTTGATGGAGGCGCTTCTACATCGCTGAGTACTATCCGACATGCTTCGCCGCAGGTACGATCTTTCTGGTTGTCATGTCCCGTTCATTCTCCAATTTGGCCGCCAGTCTCTTGGCGATCGCGGCAGGTGTGCTCGTGCTGCTGTTGCTCGTGCAACCGCAGCGCGCCAGCGCAGGCAGCGATGCCGACGCGGCTGCGGAGGCGCGGCATGTCTACAACGAGAAGATCGCGGCAAAGTACAACTTCCACTATGGCAAGGAGAGCCCGTTCCTTCCGTCGAACATGACGACAGATACGGGCGAGTTCATCGACCCCAAGAGCTTTCCAACTGCGTCGTACTGCGGTCATTGCCACCAGGAGGCCCACCAGCAGTGGCGAGAGTCCGCGCACTCCAACTCCAATCGCCCACCGTGGTATCTAAAGAACGTCGCCCTGCTGAACGATCAGAAGGACAAGGGCATTGCTTTCTCGCGGCACTGCGAAGGCTGCCATGATCCCATCGCGGTTGCCGCCGGTGCTCTGACTGAGGGCTCGGCCAAAAAGCGGCCCTACGATCAGGACGGCATCACCTGCTCCGTCTGCCACGCCATTCAGAAGGTCGATACACGCGGCACCGGTTCCTACGTGCTCGGCGTGCCAGCGGTGCTGGTTGACGAAAACGGCAAACCGATCACCCGGCCCGTGCAGGACGCCGAGATCCTCGCTCACCTGGACCGCCACTCTGCCGCGGTGATGAAGCCGTTCTATCGCACCAGTGAGTACTGCTCCAGCTGCCACAAGGCCGCGCTGCCGCAAACATTGAACGGCTACAAGTGGCAACGTGCCATCTCGCTGTACGACGAATGGCAGAACAGCTCTTTCGCGAAGGAATCTCCGCTGCCCTTCTATACAAAAGAGTCCGTCAGCACCTGCCAGACCTGCCATATGGGGCGCGAGGCGCTCACCGGCACCGATCCCGGCGCAAAGCATGGACAGCTCGCCTCGCACCGCTGGCTTGGCGCGAACACCCTAATTCCGCAGTACTACAAATTCGACGAGCAATCGAAGCGCGTCGTCGAGTTCCTGCAGGCCAGCGCCTTCAACGTAGACCTCTTCGGCATCGAGCGCGGCTCGGCAAACCCTGAGAAGCCGAATGCGAACCTGACCGCACCCCTTGGCGCTGCCAGCTATGGTCTGCGCGCCGGCGAGCCCATCGTCGTTGATGTCGTCATTCAGAACAAAGGCATCGCGCACTCGCACGTGCCCGAGCAGCGCGACATGTACGAGTCTTGGACCGCGTTTACGGTCAAAGACGCCACGGGCAAGGTGCTGTTCGAAAGCGGCGGCCTGCAGCCTAACGGTGAGCTCGAGTCAAGCGCGCACAGTTTCACGAACCGCCTTGTCAACGCGCAGGGCACGTTGAACGAGCACCACGAGGTCTGGAACAATCGCATCGTCGCGTACAACAACTCCATCCAGAGCGGCCGCTCGCAGATGGTGCGCTACGGCTTCACCATCCCGCAAAACGCAACGGGCGATCTGACCGTCACCGCGACCGTAAAGTATCGCCGCTTCATGCAGCACTTCATCGATTTCGCGCTGAAGCCGCACTACGAGCAGCCCATCGTTGACATGGTCTCGACCACGCGCACGCTGCACATCGGCGACAATCATCCCACGCCCGATCTGCCCGCGCAGAACAAGGAATGGATGCGCTGGAACAACTACGGCATCGCCCTGCTGGATGCGCAGCAGTATGCGGCCTCAGTCGATGCGTTTGCACATGTGGCCAGGCTGCGTCCTGACTACGCTGAGGCCTACACCAACCAGGCGATTGTGGAGATTGCCTGGGAGCGGTACGACGATGCGCGTCCGCACCTTGCAAAGGCACTCAGTCTGGCACCGAACAATGCCCGTGCGCTTTACTATCGCGCTCTGGTTGAGCGCAACGGCGGCGAACTGGACGCCGCAGTCACCGACCTGCAGGAGGTTGCCAGGCAGTTCCCGCGTTCGCGCGACGCGCACCGGGAGCTCGGCTTCAGCTACTACCAGCAGCACAAGTATGCAGAGGCGCGCACCGAGTATGAGGCCGTTCAGTCCGTCGACCCAGATGACCTGGCCGCGCACTATATTCTTTCCATCGTTTACCGGCGCCTTGGGTTGAAGCCGGAGGCTGCGCGCGAAGCGGCCGCCTTCGCCGATCAGAAGGACGATCCCACCGCAAACACCTATGCGCTTGAATACCTGCGCGCGCATCCTGAGGTCGCCAACGAATCCGTCGCGTGGCACGTCGACACGCTGCAACCCGTTGCAGCAAAACCGTAAGCGGGTTGGTAGTCTAATGACCATGCGATCGTTGCTGCGCAAAGGCTTCGCTGGCACGTTGCTCACCAGTGCGTTGGCTCTGGGCGTACCTCTTTTCGCCTCCGATAAGCAGAGCCGTGCTGCCGGCGAAGCCACCTACCACTCCGCCGGATGCGAACGTTGCCACGGCGCGGACTGGAGCGGCACGGACCGCGGACCTGACCTGCGTGGCATCGGCAAGCGCATGAAGCGCGACGAGATCGACAAGCAGATTCGTGCCGGTGGCGGTGGCATGCCCGCCTTTGGCGATGTGCTCGCCGACACGCAGATCCTGCAACTGGTCGACTTTTTGGAAGCACAGAAGAAAGCTCCAAAGCAGAGCAAGCAAACCGCACCCGCGCCACAGCCTGAAAAGCCGAAACCCGCCGATCCCGAATGACGCCCAAACCTTCCGAGCCGACCCCCACGATGCTGTCTTCCGCTGCAAAGCTTCTCTTAACAACCCTGCTGCTCAGCGGCGTTGCTGCTGCACAAACGCCGCAGGCCGGCAAGCCTGTTGAAGGCTCACAGCCCGCTGCTTCCAGCGGCTCTTCCACCGGCGGCGCGCATGCGCCGGTGCTGGACGCGCAGCAGCGCCCGATTACGGCGGGCGGTTTTGTGAAGACAGGCCCGGTCGTGTTTCAGGACATCGCCGCCAAAGCGGGCCTGAGCAGCTTTCACCACAAGGTCGGCACCGCAGAGAAGGGCTACATCATCGAGACGCTGGGCTCCGGTGTGGCGCTGCTCGACTACGACAATGACGGCTGGCTCGACATTTACCTGGTCAACGGCAGCACTTATGAGGCGTTGAAGGGAACCGCCGCAGCACCGCATGCTGCACTCTTCCACAACAATCACGACGGCACCTTTACCGACGTAACCGCGACCGCGGGCGTCGCCAACGACCGCTGGGGCATCGGTGCGGTCAGCGCCGATTATGACAACGACGGCTGGCCTGACATCTTCGTCAGCAATTACGGCAAGAGCCGCCTGTATCACAACAATCACGACGGCACGTTCACCGATGTCGCGGAGAAGGCCGGCGTGACCTTTGATGGCTGGGCCACCGGCGCCACCTGGGGCGACTACGACGGTGATGGCAAGCTCGATCTATTCGTGCCGGGCTATGTGCACTTCGAGATGCCAGAGTCGAAGAACCCCGGCAAACCCGCTGAAGCCAACCTCGCCTTCTGCTCCTTTCGCGGCGTGGCGACCATGTGCGGACCGCACGGCCTGAAGGGCGAATCAGACAAGCTGTTTCACAACAACGGCAACGGCACCTTCACCGAGGTTTCTGAGAAGGCCGGCGTCGGGGACAAGCGCGCGTACTACGGCCTCGCCTCCCTCTTTATTGATGTGAACGGCGATGGCAAGCCCGACCTGCTCGTGGCAAACGACTCCACGCCCAACTACCTCTACATCAACAAGGGCGACGGCACCTTTGAGGACGCGAGTTACGCCAGCGGCTACGCGCTGAATGAAAGCGGCCGCGAAACCGCGAGCATGGGTATTGCGGCCGGCGACTACCTCCACAACGGCCGCATCGATCTGTTCAATACAACCTTCTCCGACGATTACAAGCCGTTGTACCACAACGATGGCGACGGCAACTTTACCGACGTCTCGTTCCAAATGGGCATCGCCGAGCCGACCGTACCGTTCCTCGGTTGGGGCACCGCGTTCTTTGATTACGACAACGACGGCTGGCTCGACCTGTTTACCGCCAACGGCCACGTGTACCCGCAGGTCGATCGCAACAATTGGGGCACCAGTTTCAAGCAGCGCGTCCTGCTCATTCACAACGTGAGTGGAAAGCTTACATTCGTACCTCCCGTTGAGGGGACTGGCTTGGCGAAATTGCAGGCCGCGCGCGGCATGGCCTTCGGCGATCTGTTCAACGACGGTCGCATGGATGCCGTGACGAATAACATGGACGACACGCCTTCGCTCTTCCGAAACGTCACCGACAACAAGCATCACTGGATCGAACTGAAACTCCAGGGCACCGGCAAATCAAATCGCGATGCTATCGGCGCCACTGTACTGCTGACCGCAGACGGCTTCACCCAGCGAGGCGATGTAATTGCCGGCGGCTCCTTTGCCTCCTCGCCCGACAAGCGCGTGCACTTCGGTCTGGGTGACGCGACTGCCGTCGACAAATGCGAAATCCGCTGGCCTGACGGCATTAAGGAAGCGATCAAGCTCGAGGGTGTCGACAGGATCATCTCGATCACCGAAGGCCAGGGCGCGGCAAAGTAGGCTCATGCCCATTGCGCAGCTCACCTTCGAAGTCGGTATCGAGCACGCGCAATCGCTCAAAGATCGCCGGCAGGTCGTGCGCTCGCTCAAGGACAAACTTCGCCACGGATTCAATGTGTCCGTCGCCGAGTTAGATGAGGCGCTTGTCTGGAATCGCGCGACCATCGGCGTTGCCGCCATCAACAGTTCGCGCGATTATCTGCTCGGGCAGATGCAGGAAGTCGAGCGCGCGGCCGAGCGAATTTTGCTGACGCTTGGCGGCGCGGTTCTCGACAGCCAAGTGGACGTAATCGATTGACAGCTAGCGGTGGTTCAGCTTCGGATCGTCCTTGCTCGCGTCACCCTTCGTTTCACTGTGCATCAGGCTTCCGAAGTTCTTCATGTCGCTTAGCGAAACATTGCCTTTCAGGTGAACCAGGCTGATCTGTTTCGGCTCGGCGGAGATGATGACCATCTCTTTGGTCACGCCTTCGTTGTCCTGCTTGATGCAGATGTCCGTCATCTCCTTCTGTTCGCGGCTGCGGACCAGGTGCTTCCAGCCGCCCTCATCCAACTTCTTGAAGATCGGCTTCAGGTCGTCCAGGCTGTACTCTCCCTCTCGCGCGAATTCATAGTCGCGTACCACGATGTAGTCCAGCTTCTGCGCCAACTCGCCTTTCTCACCGCCCTTGCGCGCGGCCAGGCCGAGCATGCTTTTATCCAAATTGACCTCGTTGGATTCCTTGGCCTTCGCGCCAAGTTTGTCGATGGCGTCGAACAGGTGATCGTCGACTTGCGCCCCGTCCTCATCGACACCCACAGCGTTGGGAACTACCCGCACGTCCGCAGGAGTCTTCCTGGTTCCATCGTCCGTTGCAGCGTGAGCCGTGTGCGTGCTGAGTGTTCCAACCAACACTGCCATCAGTGCGAGCGTCGTCATCTTCTTCGTATGCTGCATCACTTACCTCCTCCGTTTGCTTCCAAGGCACGTTGAATTTCGCCAAACTCTGTAGTCTCCAGCTTCGCGCTGACCTGGTCCAGGGCGTGGTGCGTCACCTGCAATGCCGTGTCCAGTTGCGCGGCCGCCTGATCCACGCGCCGTTGCTCCATGCGCACATGCTCCACGCGCCACGTTCCGGCAGTGATGGCCAGGGCTGCCGCCGCCGCATATACCGCGCGCCATGCCGGCCGCGTGAACTGCAACAGAACACCTTGACGCCGGTCTGCTTTCGCATCGGCGGCCGGCTTTCGACCGGCGCGTAGCTCGGCGCGAGCCATCACCCGGTCCGTGAATCCATCAGGCGCCTTCACGCGCTGCTGCAGTGCCGTCCTCACATGCTGTCTGAAGACGGCATCTTCCGGCGCTTGCCTGTCTTGCATCCATTTCCGCGAATCGTCATTAGCCACGGACAAACTCCCTCAACAGAACTGCACTTTTACGCCGCAGCAATGCCATGCCTCGCTGCAGGTTGCTCTTGACTGCCGGCACCGTTTCGCCCGTAACGCGCGCGATCTCGTTTGGAGACATGTCCTCCTGGTAGCGCAGTACTATGGCCGCGCGCTGCTGTTCCGGCAGCGTCAGCAGCACGCGCTCCAGCTGTGCGCTCAAGGACATGGCGCGATCTCCGGCATCGGCACCGCCCCCGGCAAAAACGGCGCGCTCGAAACTTTCTTCCCACTCCTCTGCCGCGGTTTCGGGGCGCAACTTGCGCCGGCGGATGGCGTCGGTCGAGCGATGCGTCGCGGTGCGCCGCAACCAGAATGTGATGTGTGCCTCACTCTCCAGCCGGTCCATCCAGCGGTACAGCTCCAGAAACACATCCTGTGCCACCTCTTCCGCGATGCCACGGTCGCCCAGCATGCGGTATGCGATCGAAAACACCATGGATTTATGCTGATTCACCAGTGCCCGGAACGCATCGGCGCTGCCATCCCATTTCCCGTCGCCGTCGATGCCAATCGTCCGAAACATGCGCGCTAATCACCTATACGCACGACCGGTCAGGATCGAATCAACTTTTTCGTGGGTTGCGCCACAAAGGGAACGGTCATGCTCTCGATTCTTTGCTATGCTGTTGAATCAACTGGTTTTCTGTATGCCTCAGCAGCGTGGAAGAGATCATCATAGGAATCGCGTTGCCGAAACGCTACGGGAAGAGATCGCCGTCATTATTGAAGGCGATCTCTCTGATCCCCGCATCGGCTCCGTTCACGTCACGGAAGTAGCCCTTGCGCCGGGCGGCAAAAGCGGGCAAGTCTACGTTGCGGTCAGCGGCAACGAAGCCGAAGAGCAGCAAACGTTGGAAGGGCTGCTTGCCGCCCGCGGCTACATTAAAGCGGAGCTGTTGGAGCGTATGGGCGTCCGGCGCGTCCCCGACCTAACGTTTCACATCGATCGGTCCGAAAAAATCAGTGCACGCATGGACACGATCTTGGATCGCATGAAGAAGCGAACGCGCAGAAGCGAGGCTGCGGCCTCATCGTGACCCCGGCTACCATCACACGTTCCGCAATTCCTGTCGCATTGTCGGCCCTGCCGGACGGACGCCACGGCGTCGGAGTCGATCTGTCTGCGATGGCGTCCGCGATCCTTGCCATGGATCACTTCCTGATCACCTCGCACGCACGACCCGACGGGGACGCGATCGGGTCAGCGCTCGCCTGTGCAGACATTCTCCGCCATCTCGGCAAACGCTGCGATGTCGTCTTCGCCGACCCCATCCCAAACGTGTACCTCACGCTGCCCGGCATCCCACAGGTCAAACATATGACCAGTGTCGATGCCGCGCTGTATGACTGCGCCATCGTGCTGGAATGCGACAGCACGGCGCGTACGGGTTTGCAGGGACTGCAGAGCCTGCCCCTGCTCAATATTGATCACCACATCACAGGTTGCAACTTCGGTGCGTTGAACTGGATTGATGATTCTGCGGCGGCCGTCGCGATCCTGGTTTACCAGCTCGCACGCCATCTGGATGTTCCGGTCACGCCCTCGATGGCAACCTGCCTGTACACCGCTGTGTTCACAGACACCGGGGCGTTCACCTACCCGGGTACCGCGAACGGCGCCCTGTCCATTGCCCAGGAACTGATCGCCTGGGGTGCGGACGCCGACCGCATCGCGCGCGACGTGCTCTACTCCGTTTCCACGGCTCATATCCGCCTGCTCGGAACCGCACTGTCCCGCATGCAACTGCATGGCGCGACAGCGTGGAGCTTCATCACGTTGGACGACCTGTCCGCCTTTGGCGCAACCGAAGAAGACAGCGAAGGCACGGTGGATTACCTGATCAGCATCGCGGGCGTGGACGCCGCCCTGTTTCTTCGAGAGCTGCCGTCCGAATCCGGATCGCCCCAGCAGTTCCGGGCATCCCTGCGCTCCAAAAACGGACTCGACGTTTCTTCGGTTGCGCTCGCCCACGGGGGTGGCGGCCATCAGCGTGCTTCGGGATGCTGCTTGCCCGGCCCGCTGGACGCCGCCGCCGCCGCCATGCTTACCGGCCTGGAGCGCTGCCGCAACGTCTAAGCTCGGCCCACAGCTGGCAGGCTGCAGCATGCGCACTTCAGCAAACGCGCATCCAAGCACCCAGTCGGCACGCTATGCCGCGTGGAGTGGTGCTTGCGGGAACAGACTCCTCTTTCCTCAAAAGATGCGGCAACGCAGAACGGCCATGCCGCGCCAGACGCGCCGCATGGGCATCACCTGTGGGGGCATTCGATGGAACAGACCGTCTGGGCGCACGTGTCGCACAACCCCATCTCGTCCATGTGGAATCTGCAGGGAGTTTCTGTCAAGGATGTTGCCAAGCGCACCTGGAAGGGAATCGATGAAGACAACCTCTTCGGACGCGCCTCGCAGCTGGCCTATTCCTTCTTCTCCGCCATATTTCCGGCCTTGATTGCGATGAGCTCCATTATGGGGCTGGTGGCCAAGTCGTCCGGCCACCTCTACCTTTTACTGCTGCAGAAGATCGGCGGACTGATCCCGCCCAGCGCCTTTCAACTCGTGCTGCAGACCTTTCAGTCCACCACCGCGGCCAGCACCGGCGGCAAGGTCGTACTCGGCATCGTCGTTGCCCTGTTCTCCGCCTCTACCGGCGTCTCCGCAATTCAGGACACGTTGAATACTGTGTATCGCGTCAAAGAGACGCGGCCATTCTGGAAGGCTCGGCTTCAGGCGATGGGACTCACCGTACTGGTCGCCGTGATCGTTATCTTTGCGCTGCTGACTCTGTTTACCGGGGACGTGAGTGCAAACTGGCTAGAGCACCGCTTCTATGCAAGTTATGGACTCAGCGTGGTGCTTCGAATTGTTGCGTGGACGCTTGCTTCACTGCTGATGGTGCTGTCGTTTGAGGTGCTCTACTACTACTGCCCCGACGTGCAAAACAGCAAATGGCGGTGGTTTACGCCCGGCGGCCTGGTGGGGCTGCTCGGGTGGGTTGCCGGATCGCTCGGCCTGCGCGTCTACCTTCACTGGTTCAACACCTATCCGGCAACCTATGGCTCGCTCGGTGCCGTGATCATCCTGCTCCTGTGGTTCTATCTCACGGGAGTCATGATTCTTCTTGGTGGCGAGGTGAACTCCGAGATTGAGCACGCCGTCGCGGAACGCGCCCTGCTGCAGGGCAAGGCCGCCCCGCCAACCGAGTCTCAGCTGGAGACAGTAGCCGGATCTGCTCCTTCGGCTAACGCCTAACTCGTTACCTTTTAGCTAACGAGTAACCTTGCCCGGCGGATGTTCTTCTGCAAAGGTAAAAAGCGTCCACGCTGGCGCGTCGCTACTGTGGGCTGTCTTTCCATGAATTTTCTTCATCTGATCCGGTCCATGCGGCGCGAAGGGGGTGGCCCGGCTGAGGGCGTCCGCCTGCTCGTGGGGGTCTACCGCCAGCTCGGGCATTCGGTTGAGATCGCCACCTTGGACCCACCCGGTCCCGCAGCCGCCGACCTGGACATTCCTGTGCATACCCTGGGCCGGCGCAGCAGTGGCTACGGGTTTTCGCCGGCACTCCGGCCTTGGCTCCGGCAGAACGCCCACCGCTTCGATGGAACGATCGTCGATGGCCTGTGGCAATTTCATGGCTTTGCCGCACTGCGCGAACTGCGCGGCCGCCATCCCTACGTCGTGTTTCCGCACGGCATGCTTGACCCCTGGTTCAATCGCACGTATCCACTCAAGGTGCTAAAAAAAAGACCATACTGGGCACTTGTGGAAGGCCCGCTGCTGCGCGGCAGCAATGCCGTCCTGTTCACCTCAATGGTGGAGCGCGATCTGGCACCGCTCAGCTTTCCGGGCAGCGACTGGAACCCTGTCGTGGTGCCATACGGAACGCTTGGGCCGCCGGGCGATGCGGCGCAAGAGATCGCTGCATTCTACAGCCACGTACCGCAGCTTGCGGGTGAACCGTTCCTGCTGTTCGCCGGCCGGCTTCATCCAAAGAAGGGTTGCGACATGCTGCTGCGGTCCTACGCAGCGGTTGCGGCGCAGCTTGCACTTCCCAAGCTCGTGTTTGTCGGTCCCGATTCGGCCGGGTTGCAGGCCAGACTTCAGCGTTTGACACAAAAGTTGGGCATCGCCGGCCGGGTGCTGTGGGCAGGCATGCTGGTCGGCCCCGTAAAATGGGGTGCTTTTCGCGCTGGGGAGGCCTTGGTCCTTCCCTCGCATCAGGAGAACTTTGGCATCGTCGTGGCCGAAGCGCTCAGTTGCGGTACGCCGGTCCTGCTGTCTGACCAGGTCAACATCGCGGCAGACGTGCAGCGGTGCGGTGCCGGCCTGGTCGAAGCCGACACGGTGGCGGGCACACAGCGGTTGCTGGAGCAATGGGCGCTGCTCTCCGACAGCGAGCGGCAGCAGATGAAACACCACGCCCTCGCATGCTGGCGCCGCTCTTTCGACAGCTTGCGGACCGGGGCGAGTATCGCCGATCTGTTCAGCCACACGGTTGCGCACGAAACTCTGACGAGCGCCTGAACGCCCGTTCGTGCTGTAGCCCGGCCGCTTTGTCTCCGGACCGCAGCCATCACACTTACAATGAAATTTATCCCGCTCCGCCCAACGGACGCTACCGGGGAGAACCTCTGCGCTTTCTACACGTCATCCGATCGTTGCGCCGCGAGGCAGGCGGCCCGGCCGAAGGCCTGCGGCTGCTGACGCAGGGCTACCGGGAAGAAGGCCACGAAGCCGAGGTGGCCACGCTCGACCCACCCGCGACCGTGGCTCCAGACGTGCTCGCTCCGGTCCATGCGCTTGGCCGCAAAACTTTCGGCTATGGGTATAGTCCCGCTCTTGCGGAGTTTTTCCGAGCGGAAGCGAACCGCTTCGACGGCATTGTGATTCACGGGCTCTGGCAGTACCAGGGGCTGGCAGCGCTGCGTGAACTGCGCGGCCGGCATCGCTACGCCGTCTTTCCACACGGCATGCTCGACCCCTGGTTCAACCGGGCTTACCCGTTGAAATTACTCAAGAAAATTCCGTATTGGCTGCTCGTCGAACGGAAACTGCTCGCCGGAGCAGATGCAGTGCTGTTCACGTCCTCCGCAGAGGCGCGCTTGGCTCGTACCAGCTTTCCGGGGCCACGCTGGCGATCGGAGGTTGTACCCTACGGAACGCTCGGGCCGCAGGGCGATCCAGCCTCCAACCGGGTCGCGTTTGTGGAGCGTGTTCCTGCGCTCAAGGATCGTCCTTACCTTCTATTTGCAGGGCGCATGCACGAGAAGAAGGGATGTGATCTCTTGCTGCGCGCCTATGCCGAGGTTCGCCGCAAAACCGATCTCCTTTGCCTGGTCATGGCAGGACCGGACGAGACCGGACTGAGCAGTACGCTGCGAGCCGTTGCCGCGGAAGAGGGACTGGACGATTTCGTTTTTTGGCCGGGCATGCTCACCGGCGCTGCAAAATGGGGTGCTTTCCAATCCGCCGACGCCTTTGTTCTTCCTTCGCACCAGGAAAATTTCGGCATCGCCGTCGCCGAGGCACTCAGCTGCGGTGTCCCTGCGCTCATCTCGGACCAGGTCAATATCCACGGAGATGTTTCCGCCAGCGACGCAGGCCTGGTCGAGCCCGATACACTCGACGGCACGGTTCGCCTGCTGCGCCGCTGGGCCGCCTTGAGTGATGCGGAACGGAACGTTATGCGCGCCAAAGCCTTGCAGTGCTGGCGCAACCGCTTTGACAGTGCCGGCACATCGCGCGCCATCGTCCGCCTGTTCCAGGAGCGCCGCAAAGGGCCGGCCAGCGAAGGTCCGCCGGACGGCATGCAGGAACGCCGCCGCCCTGACTTGATGTAGCTCCTGCCCAGTCTTCAAACGCACGACTGGGTGAACGAGCGACCAAGCCCGGGCGATACACTTTCACAACTGTTGCAGAGTCGTTTTGACCCCCTATGAACCTCTACGCCGTCATTCTCATCCTGATCGTGCTCACGCTGCTTGGCGTGTCGCTGTCCAAGCTGCGCCAGACGAAGACGCGCGCGGACTACCTGGTTGCCGGGCGGACGCTGCCGGCCGCGGTGCTCGTCTTTACGCTGCTGAGCAGTTGGATTGGCTCGGGATCCCTGCTGGGCGGGGCAGAGAACGCCTACCGGCACGGCTTTGCCGCTCTGTGGCAGGGTGGCGGTGGATGGGCCGGTCTTCTGCTCATCTATTTCATTGCGCCGCGCGCGCGCAAGTTCGCGCAGTTCACCATCCCGGACCTGCTGGAAGCTCGCTACAACCAGACCGCGCGCGTTCTGGGCGTGATCGCGGTGCTGTTCACGTATACGGCCATTACCAGCTACCAGTTCATCGGCGGTGGGGACATTCTGCACCTGATCTTCCCCGCGATCGACCCGGTCACCGGACGCTACATCCTCGCCGCCTTCGTCGTCCTGTTTACCGCGATCGCCGGCATGGCTTCGGTGGCCTACACAGACGTTGCCATCGGTATTCTCGCAACCGTCACTATGTGCGCGGCACTGCCGCTCCTGATTCACCGCGCGGGCGGATGGGGCGCCGTGCATACCGCCCTGCCCGTCACGCACTTCGAGGTCTTCGGCGACTTCACTCCCATCCAGGCACTTGAGCTGTTCCTGCCCACCTGCCTCCTATTGCTCGGCAATCAATCCATGTACCAGAAGTTCTTCTCGGCCAAGAGCCAGCGTGACGCGCAGCAGGCCGTTGTGGGTTGGGTCATCGGCACGGTCATCCTGGAGACTGTCATCATCGCGCTTGCGGTGACCGGGTCGGCACTGTTTCCCACGGGCGAAGTTCACGAGCACCCCCGCGAAATCCTTGCCTACTCTGCCACC
Source organism: Terriglobus sp. (assembly GCF_965201105.1). GTDB lineage: Bacteria > Acidobacteriota > Terriglobia > Terriglobales > Acidobacteriaceae > Terriglobus. Next base: position 3,116,178 of record NZ_OZ241741.1, on the reverse strand, counting down.
CACGGCTTTCACGGCAACTTCGCCGTGCAACTGCTCGGCGCATTGCTGATGGGCGCGATCTTCGCGAAGATCATCTCCACCGCGAATAACTGGCTGTTTTCCCCTGCGACCAACCTGGTCAACGACATCTTTGTTCGCTACATCGGTCCTCGGGCCGGCGACCGCGAGATTCTGCTGGTCAGTCGGCTCATGATTGTTCTGCTTGGCGCCTGGGCGCTGTGGCAGGGCATGCACACGGAAAGCGTTCTGAAGAAAAGCCTGTACGCCTACACGATCTACTCCGCTGCGCTCACGCCGGTCATCCTGGCCGCGTTTTTCTGGAAGCGCGCCACCGCGGCGGCGGCGGTCGCCTCCATCGCGGTGGGCACGCTGGTGACCATTACGTGGGACATGAGTTGGAAAAACGCGCTGCCGCGAGCCATTGCCGAGCGCGACGCCATTGTGCCCGCGCTGGTCTGTTCGCTGCTCGCGCTCGTGGTGGTCAGCCTAGTCACGCCGCGTCCCTCGCCGGCGCAACTGCAGCCGCTCGGCGAAGCCGGCTGATTTGCACTCAAGCCAATCGCGTCACCGCCCGATAAGAGCACTGGGTGGTGACCGAAGATGGGACATGGATCACAACAGAACAAACGCGCTGCACTTCTTTCAGCCATGTTGTTCTGCTGCATCGGCACAGGAATGGCACAGAACAGCCTGCAGCAGGCGACGCTGCAGCCTTCTGCGAATACGGTTGCAGGCGACGAAACCGCTGCTTCCGCGCCGTCGAACAGCATTGCATCCGCGTTGCAGCAGCTTGCCGGGCAAGCTGCCATCATCTTCACCGGCACTGTGGCAACGGTGGTGGCTGATGCCAACGGCGGGGCTCAGGTGAAATTCATAGTTGAACAGGGCGTTCGCGGCGTTGCTTCCGGCACCGGATACACGATGCACGCTTCTCCCTGGGCGGGTGGTGCGGAACGCTTTTACCCAGGTGAGCGCGCTCTGTTTCTGCTCACGGCACCGTCCGCTTCAGGCTACAGCGCGCCCGTGATGGGCGAACGCGGCGTGGCGCCGCTCTCGGGCGATGCACTGGTCGGCAACCTGGATTTGCGCTGGGTCGCCACGGACGTGCAGCGAGGGGCCCAGGCGCAGGACGGGCGCAGCGCAGCCTCCGCCCAGGTCCGCTCCGCCGCGGTTTCCGCAGGTATGGAGCCGGCGAACGCTGCGATCAAGCCCGCTCAGAACGCCGGACCAGTTGCTGACCCTGCAAGCACCTCCGCCATGCCAGACGTACACGCGATCGACCGCGACCTGGTCCTTGACCTTCTGCGCACCAACGGCGTCATCGCGGGGCAGACTCGCTGATGATTCGCCGCGCCGTTCTGCTCTTCGCCACCTCGCTGCTTGTGCTGCCGTGCCTGTGGGCAGCCGGCCCACGCTGGGTCGCCAGTAATCCTGCCTGGCGAAACGATGGCACGCCCATGACCTGGTACCAGAACAACGTTTCGTACTTCACCGATGCGGGCCCGCTCAGCACCAGCGTCAACAACGCTGCGGCGATCCAGATCGTCAACGCGGCCGCGCAGGTTTGGAACATCCAGTACAGCAATCTGGTGCTCACCAACGGTGGCTCACTGAACGAAGACGTCAGCGCCAGCAACGTCTATCTCGGTTCCACCGGCCCCATCTGGCCGGCCGACGTCGACAACTCCAACTACACCGCGAAGCAGATCGCCGTGGTCTTCGATACGGACGGCACGCTCATCGACATGCTGCTTGGCGCGGGCGCCAGTTCGCCTTCTGCATGCCGGCAAAACGCCGCGGTCGAGAACGTGGACAAGTTCATTCAGCCGGGGAACATCGCGCACGCGATCATTCTGCTCAACGGCCGTTGCACCGGTCCCGCGCCGGAACAGCAGCTGCAACTGCAATACCAGTTGATGCGCGTCTTCGGCAGGGTGATCGGTCTTGCCTGGTCCCAAGTGAACGACAATGTCTTCACCGGAGCACCCGCGCCGACCTACCAGCAGCAACTGCACTGGCCCATCATGCACCCCATTGACATCGTGTGCGGCACCTATACCTACCAGTGCCTGCCCGACCCGTTCACTCTGCGGGATGATGACCGTTGCGGCGTTCACATGCTTTACGGATTGGGTGCCTATGCCCAGACCGACGGGGAAACACTGGTCGGCTCGCTGCTGTTCCCCACCGGCCAGGGTATGGACGGCGTGAACCTGGTCGCAACGCGCCAGAGTGTGCAAGGCCAGTACGGCGTCGAGGGTTGGCAGACGACTTCCGCCATCACGGGAGCGCTCTTCCGGCGCAACACCGGCAACCCGGTCACCGGAGCCGTGTCGGCATTTCCGGCGCTGCAAGGCACCCTGAACGCGCGATACCAGGGTTACTGGACCATGACAGAGGTGCCCGCCATCTCTCTCTCCACTTGGAACAACGTGCTGATCTCTGCGGAACCGGTCAACCCGCTGTATCGCGGCAGCTACGCCGTCGGTCCAACGTCCACAGGCGCCATCCTCCCGTCCGGAACCATCCCCACCGGTACCCTCAGCGTGATTGGCCACTACGGTGCCGCTTCGCTCACGACCACCGTCGCCAGCGCCGCATCCGATTGCTCTACCGGGAGCGACGGCACGGCGTCCGCACCCGCAACGGTCGCTGTGGGAGGGGTGTGGAGCGGCAGGCTGTGTGGCTACGGCCATACCTCCTGGGGTGCGTTCGCCGCGCACGCCGGCCGCACCGCCACGTTGGAAGTCATGGCGCTCGACGAAAACAACGCCGCATCTATGGGAAAGCTGCAGCCGGTTCTGGGTATGTGGCATGGGTCGGACGCAGCAACTGCACCGCCCGGGCTGGGGACCGCAGGCACGCCGTTCAACGGCCGCCAGACCGGCACCACGCAACTCACGGCTTCCTTCGCCACTTCTGAAACCGTCCGCTTCGCCATCGCCGATCAGCGTGGACATGGCCGGCCTGATTTCGCGTACAGTGCCCGGCTGCTTTACGCCGATGCTGTCAGCCCATCGCGCCTAGGCGAAGCAGGCGGCACGGTGACCATCGTTGGAACCGGCTTTCAACAGGGCAACACGGTGACGATCGGTGGAGTCGTCGCGAGCGTCATCAGCCTGTCCCCGACCCAGATCGTCGCAACCTCCCCAACGCTGACCGCGCTGAACGGCGTAACCAGCAACGATGTGGTCGTGACTGACCTGCGCACCGGCGGCAGCACGACCATCAGCAGCGGCCTGCTGTACGGTAGCAGCACCGGCGATATTTTGATGGTCGTGCATGCTCCCGCCGCCACGCTCGGTGTCGGCGCACCTGGGTTGTTTTCTGTCCGGCTCACGAACAGCGGCAATGCACCCGTTGGCGGGGTTACGGTCACATTCCGTATCGCGGCAGGTGCGGCAACACTCGCGCCCTGTGGGGCGGCTGTCTGCACCGTGACGACGGACGGCACTGGTGTTGCAACGGTACAGGCCACCGCTACGGGTGCCGGCACGGTCAGCCTGCAGGCCACAATCACTTCCGGCGCTCAGGCTTCGGCTCAGTTCAACGCGGTAGCGGTTTCACAAAGTATTTCCGCGGTGCGGCCGACCGAGTATGTCGCGGCCGCAACCGGCGCGATCTTCTCCCCCGAGCTCATCCTGGTGCAGAACGGCTCTCGCGCTTCCGCGGTCCCTGTGCAGTGGACGGTCACCGCAGGCTCGGTCACGCTCGGTTCGGGCCAGTCATCTGGGCAGAGCACAAGTGCGGCAAATGGCTCTGCATCTTTCCAAGCAACCGGCAACCTGCAGCCTGGAGCGCAGGCCACGGTACAAGGGTGCGCATGGTCTGCGTGCGCGAATGTAACATTGGTCGGTGTTTCAACCGATGCCTTGCGGCTTCAGGGCATCAGCGGTGACGCCCAGGTCGTGAAAAGTGGAACACGCCTGGGCACGTTGGTACTGCGAGTGATCGACACCGCCGGAAACGGTGTAGCTGGCGCAACTGTTTCTATCCGGCAGCAGGTAACTGGATGGCAGCCAAACTGTCCGGCAACAGGCCGCTGTGCGGTTCCACCTGTGTATGGGACTGTATCTGTGTCGTCTATCAGCGACGATGATGGGTTCGTATCTGTAACACCGTTACAGTATGACGGAACTGCGGCAGATACTCGCATCGCGGCAGCTACTGGAAATCATGGGTTTCTCTCAGTAACTCTCCACAAAGTGCCGTGATTACTTGCGTGAGGCAAACATCCGGAAAAGTATGTCGTCTCTGGACGAAGCTGCTGGGGACAACAATCGACCGCACACATGCGTTTATGAAAGCAAAGTTAATGAAGTTAAGCTTCCGAGGCCGATATCATGCGTTGGAGGCAATTCTCCTTCCTGCTCTTACTTTCCTGTGCCGGTACAGCTGCACCTGCCGATACCACTTGTAACGTCAACCTAAGTATCGGAGGCGCAAACCGCAAACGGTTCGATCACGACCGATGGCAACTTAGGTGTGCTTTCTGTGAACGACATCACAGCGTTTGACCTTACCTTCGATCACGGTGCAATTTCTTCATCCATCGTGAATAAGAACGCCGCCGTTCTTGGTAGTCAGTTCACCGCCACAACAGATGGCTTGTTCTACGATTTCGGTAACACGCAAACAGCGAATTACGCCGGCTTTGCCGATAATCTCGGCTTTGCAAACCAGTTCCTGTGCTTCACGGGTGGTGGAAACTGCGGCAGCACCGTCGGTCAGGCAGCCGTGATCCGGATCGATGGCGTCGCTTTTACCGCAGCCCAGAGTGGTTCGTTGCTGGTCGCCAGCGCGCCTGCCGCCTGCCGCCGTAACTCCAGAGCCCTCTTCGCTCGCTCTGCTCGGCACGGGCCTGCTTGGCATGTACGGCGCAGCGCATCGCCGTCTCGCATAAATCACGCCGCAATCTGCATGAAAGCTCCGGCGGTGCCGGAGCTTTCATGCAGGCGGAAATGCTCCCGGTTCCCAAGGTCCACGCGACTGTACCGTTCCATTCGGCATCTGAACCCGTGAACCAATGGGAGAGGTTGCATGGCAGTGGCAGACGTAACAGGTGGCGTGCGGAAACGCGTGTTGATTATAGGCGCGGGTTTTGCCGGCTTGCGAGCCGCGGAGGCGCTGGAAAAGGCTGAGGTCAACGTTACCCTTGTCGACCGCAAGAATCATCACACGTTCCAGCCGTTGCTGTATCAGGTCGCCATGGCGGTGCTTTCGCCGGCCGACATCGCGCAACCGATTCGGACCGTAGTGCGTTCGCCCAATACGCAAGTGCTCATGGACGAGGTCGTCGGCTTCGACGTGGATGGCCGGCGGGCGCACCTGAAAAGCGGCACCGAATTGCAATACGACTACCTGATCCTCGCCACCGGATCGACCCACAGCTACTTCGGCAAGGAGGAGTGGGCGTCGCTTGCACCGGGCCTGAAGACGATCGAGGATGCCGTTGAGATTCGGCGACGCGTTCTGCTCGCCTTTGAAAAAGCCGAGGGCGAGATGCTCGAATCGGGCAAGCACCCTGCGCTCAACTTCGTCATCATCGGCGGCGGCCCCACAGGCGTTGAACTCGCGGGTGCCATATCAGACATCGCCAAGCTGTATATCCGCAAAGATTTTAAGCACATCGACCCGGCCTCCGCCCGCGTGCTCATCCTGGAGGGCTCGCCCGCCGTCCTCGCCGCCTACCCCGAGGATCTGCAAAAGAGTGCGCTGCAGCAACTGAAGGAGCTCGGCGTAATCGTGCGCACCGGGCAACGTGTGACCGACGTGCAGCCCGGCTACGTGATGGTGGGCGATCAGCGCATCGACTCCGTGGTCACGCTTTGGGCCGCGGGTGTGCAGGCTAGTCCGCTCGGCAAGATGCTCGGCGTCGAATGCGACAAAAAAGGTGCGGTGAACGTAGACGAGTTCCTCCATCCCAAAGACCACCCTGAAATTTTTGTTTGCGGAGACTTGGCTCACGCCATGAGCGACGGCAAGCCTGTTCCCGGCGTCGCGCAGCCTGCCATGCAGATGGGCAGCTATGCCGGCAAATCCATTGCGCTGGAGGTGGAGGGCGGCCGCATGAAGAAGCCGTTCCACTACTTCGATAAGGGCGATCTGGCCACCATCGGCCGCGCTTCGGCAGTAGGCAATGTTAAGTGGCCGTTCCGCGCCCATATGAGCGGATTCCTGGCGTGGGTCACCTGGCTTGTCGTGCACATCTTCTTCCTGATCGGCTTCCGCAATCGATTTTCAGTCTTCCGTAGTTGGGCATTTACGTACCTCTTCTTCAAGGAAGGTGTGCGGCTGATTACCGGTTCGCAGGAGCTGCCCGGCTGGGGCATCGAAGATGCGCATGTTGGCGAACTGACCACGCAACCGATTGAACCGTAGCAAGCAGGCATGGGCCTGTCGCGTTCTAGCGAAGCATCTTGCCCAACGCAGGCTCCGTCTGAAATTGGTATGAACCTCAGCGGAGCCGCACGATTCGGTGCCGTCCTTCTTTTGTCTGCCGCAGGTATGGCTCGCGCGCAGACCTTTTCGCTTCCGCTGGACGCCGGCGACGGTGGACAACAGCAATCCATTCCGTCCGCAAAGAAGCAGACGCCGATTGGCACCATTAGTGTGGGTTATGCCTACCTGTGGGCGGACCAGGGCGGGTATCACCGCAGTCTGAATGGCTGGCTGGCGAAGCCCACCTTCAACCTGGCAAACGGCTGGGCCGTCTACGCCGACGCTTCAAACTACTACGGTGCGAATCGCAAAGGCAGCGTCAACCTGCATACCTATTCGCTGGGCGTCAGCAAGGAGATATTCCCGAAGCCGAGACTCAAGCCTGCTCTGTTTCTGCAGATGGGTGATTCCCGCACCTCAAACGCGGGCACCATCACGAATGGCTATGCGCTCTTGACCGGCGTTAACTTCACGACGCCACTTAACAAGTGGGTTTCGCTTTCGATCATTCCGGCGGAGTACGTGTATGCGCACCCGGCGGGAGAAAACCGCAATAGCTACAACGCAAAGTTCTCGCTGGTGTTCCCGTTCGGTAAGAAGAAGAGTTGACTTCCAGAGAATCGCAAAGTGAAAAGGGCACGGCCGAAGCTGTGCCCTTTCTCACCTTAGCCTGACTTTCTACGCTTCCTGCAACTGCTGACGACGCGGACGCCGGTTTGCCTGCAGCACTTTTTTGCGCATGCGCAGTGACTTGGGAGTCACTTCAACCAGTTCGTCTTCAGCGATAAACTCGATGCACTGCTCCAGCGTCTGCTGCTTGTAGGGCACCAGTCGCAGCGCCTCATCGGCTGAGGAAGCACGCATGTTCGTTAGCTTCTTCTCGCGGACGGCATTCACGTCCAAATCGTTGTCACGGCTGTTCTCGCCGACGATCATGCCCTCGTAGACCTCAACACCTTCGCCCATGAAGAGTACGCCACGCTCCTGGAGGCCGTTCAGCGCATAGGTCGTCGTTACACCGGTGCGATCGCTGATCAGCGCGCCCGTGGGCCGCTGCGGAATTTCACCCTGGTAAACGGTATAGCCGTCAAACAGCGAGTTCATCACGATGGTGCCGCGCGTTTCCGTCAGCATCTCGCTGCGCAGGCCGATCAGGCCGCGCGAGGGGACCTTGAATTCCATGCGGACACGTGCGTCGCCACTCATCTTGACCATCTCGCCCTTGCGCGGCCCAAGCTTCTGGATAACGGTGCCGCTGAACTCATTCGGGACGTCGATGGTCACGTACTCGACGGGCTCCATTAGGGCGCCGTCGATGCGCTTGGTGACGATTTCGGGACGGCCGACCTGCAGTTCGTAACCCTCGCGGCGCATTATCTCGATGAGCACTGCAAGCTGCAGTTCGCCGCGGCCGAGCACCTTAAAGGAGTCGGGCGAGCCCGTTTCTTCCACGCGGATGGAGACGTTGGTTTGAAGTTCCTTGTCCAGGCGCTCGCGCAGGTTGCGGCTGGTGACGAACTGGCCTTCGCGGCCGGCGAAGGGCGAGTTGTTGACGCTGAACTGGATCGCGATCGTCGGCTCGTCGATAACGATCGGCGGCAATGGCTGCGGGTTGTCAATACCGGTGATGGTCTCGCCGATGGTCAGACCGGCAACGCCTGCGATGGCGACGATATCGCCTACGGTGGTCTCCTCGATGTCGGTGCGCTTCAAGCCGCTAAAGCTGAACAGCTTGGTGATTTTAACCGGCTGCAGTGACCCATCCAGGCGGGCAACGTTCACGGTTTCGCCGGTCTTCAGCGTTCCATTGAAGACGCGCGCGATGCCGAGGCGGCCCAGGTAATCCGAATAATCCAGGTTGGTCACCAGAATTTGCAGCGGACCGTCGGCATCACCTTTCGCCGGCGCAATCGTATTTACGATGGTCTCAAACAGAGGCTGCAGGGTGGTGCCGGGCTGATCCATGTCCAGCGTCGCGGTGCCGGCTTTGCCGTTGGTGTAGACGACGGGAAAGTCGAGTTGCGACTCGTCCGCATCGAGGTCGATGAAAAGGTCATACACCTCGTTCAACACCTCCTGTACGCGCGCGTCAGGACGGTCGATTTTGTTGATGACCAAAATTGGCGTCAGCCCGCCAGCCAGCGCCTTCGACAGCACAAAGCGGGTCTGCGGCAGCGGACCCTCGCTGGCGTCCACCAGCAGCACCACACCGTCGACCATCTTCAGCGCGCGTTCCACTTCGCCGCCGAAGTCGGCGTGACCCGGTGTGTCCACAATGTTGATCTTGCCGTCCGCGTAGTGCACGGCGGTGTTCTTCGCCAGGATGGTGATGCCGCGCTCACGCTCGAGGTCGTTCGAATCCATGACGCGGTCGGCCACAGCTTCGTTCGCGCGGAAGGTGCCGCTCTGCTTCAGCATGGCGTCGACCAGCGTGGTCTTGCCGTGGTCGACGTGGGCGATAATGGCGATGTTGCGAATGGTATTGCTCACAGCAGTGTGTGTCCTGTCCTGGTCTGATTCGATCGGTCTTGCCCGGTGACTCGCGTGTCCGGGGCTTCCGGTGCGACATACGAAGCGCTTGGGCAATACTTCCAGTTTACAGGGACAAACCGAAAATATGATATTCAAGAGAAACGCCGCACCCGCGAAAGCTGGGAGTGCGGCGTTCTGCTGCGTGATGGGGTCCAGTCAGGCTGGTCACGGTTAGGCTGCGTTCCACAAATATGCTGGTAAAAGGTTCTTTTCACAGAAAGCCATGCAGGGAAAAGCAACGCTTGAAGTGCAACGTTTGTCGCGTCCAGCGCTTCCTTCAGTGCTGCCGCAGCCATATCTGTCGCGCAATCTGGACCTGCTTCGAGCATTGGCCGTGGTGTGTGTCGTCGCGAGCCATTTAATCGACACGCTTCACCTGGGCAGGTATGGAAGTCTTGGACGTTTCGGCGTCATTCTCTTCTTCTTCCATACAAGCCTTGTGCTTGTGGCGTCACTCGACCGAATGCACCAGATCGGTTCGCGATGGCACATCGTGACGGGCTTTTGGGTCCGCCGTTTTTTCCGGATCTACCCATTGTCTGTTCTGTTTGTGCTGGCAGTCTGGTTCTTGCGCCTGCCGCCTCAACCGGGTTCTCCGTATGTGCCAATCCGGCCGGCGGAACTGGTCAGCAATCTGTTGCTGATACAAAACGTGACCTATCAGCGTGATGTGCAGGCCCCGTTGTGGACACTGCCCCTTGAAGCGCAGATGTATGTGCTGTTGCCGTTTCTGTTCTTTGCAATTCTGCGGAGGCGGTACATCTCTTTGGCGATCTGGGCGGCTACGGTTCCGTTGGCATTCTGGGTGCCACAGATCACAGAGCGGCTCAGCGTGTTTCGCTATGCGCCATGTTTTGCGGCGGGTGTGGTCGCATTTGATCTGCTCCGTGCGAAAATTTCATCGCGTCTGCCAGGCTGGTGCTGGCCCGTTGTCATTTGCGTTGCGGCAGCCGCGTTTGGGCCTTGGGACAATGTAAGCCTGCCGTCAAAACTGGCGCGATCGTTTTTCTGCTCGGCGATTCTTGCCGGTAGCTACCCATTCCTGCGCGAGATTGAGCCCTATCGCGGACAGCGAATCGTGCAGTGGGTTGCAGAACATTCGTATGGCATCTATCTATCTCACGGAATTTTGCTGTGGCTTGCCTTTGAGCGGGTGCCTCACTGGTCGTCGTGGCCCATTTTTGTTTTGTCGCTCATTCTGTTACCGGCAGTCCTGTACCGCTATCTTGAGCGCCCGCTCATGCTGCTGGGCGGTCACCTGTCACGCCGGCTGCTGCGGCATAAAGCATCACTTCGACCGACTCCGGTAAACTCATAGGTGCCATGTTGCCTGTTGCTCAACCCGTTCCTGTGGATGGCAAGCCCGGGCCCAAGTTCGAGGTGAAGCCGGCGCACCGGCCTATGCCGTTGCGGCGTCGTGCGCGGTTGTCCGGATTACGTGCCCGCGAGTTGGCGAGCATCGGCTGGGCACTGCTGCATACCGGCCATCCCTATATGGCGCAAATCGTGCCGATGCGCCGCTGCAACCTGGCCTGCACGTATTGCAATGAGTTCGACAACCACTCCGACCCGGTGCCAATTGAAGAGATGGAGCGCCGTATCGATGCGCTTGGCCGGCTCGGCACCTCCGTCATTACGATTTCGGGCGGCGAGCCCACACTGCACCCTGACCTGGACCGCATCATCGCCCGCATTCGCAAGACGGGCGCGATTGCGGGCATGATCACCAACGGTTACAACTTGAACCGCGAGCGGATTGAGCGGCTGAACCGCGCCGGGCTGGATCACCTGCAGATTTCGATCGACAACGTGATGCCCGATGCGGTTTCCAAGAAGTCGTTGAAGGTGCTGGACCAGCGGTTGGTCTGGCTGGCGGAACACGCTGACTTCCACGTCAACATCAACTCGGTCGTGGGCGGCGGCATTCCTAACCCTGAGGACGCCTTCACTGTTAGCAGCCGCGCGCTGGAACTCGGCTTCTCGTCGACGATCGGCATCATCCACGACGGCAGCGGGCAGTTGCGGCCGTTGAGCGGATCGGAGCGCGGCGTGTGGGATCGGGTACGCGGCCTGACCCGGCGATCGTATACGCGATTTAACAAGTTCCAGGAAGCGATTGCCAACGGCCAGCCGAACGACTGGCGTTGCCGCGCCGGCTCACGCTATCTATATGTTTGCGAAAACGGCCTGGTCCATTACTGCTCGCAACAGCGCGGCTACCCCGGCGTGCCGCTGGCGAGTTACACCACCGCCGACGTGAAAAGGGAGTTCCTGACCGAGAAGGGATGCGCTCCGAACTGCACAATTTCGTGTGTACACCAGGTCAGCTACATCGACCATTGGCGGGCGCCGCAACACGCTGCTCCTGCCCCACCATCAGCGCAACCCGGCGGGCATCAACCCGGACCCGGCGACCTGGTGCAGATTACGTAGGCTGCGGCGAACCCCAGGCGACCTGCATCGTATAAGCAGGAGTTATGTCATGGGCCTGAACCGTCTTCGTTTCTTTGTGCTTTCGGGTGTCGTGTGCAGCGTGCTTGCCGCGCCTGGGCTGGGGGTTGCGCAGACCGCGCAGTCGAGCGGATCGGATGCGAGTGCGCCCACGACGGCCCAGGGCCAGGAAGCTTCGCTGAAGAACGAGGAAAAGGCGAATAAACAACGCGCGAAGGCTGCCAAGGCGCAGCGCAAGGCGTTGCAGGCGCAGGACAAAGCGGCGAAGGCTGCGAAGAAGGCCGGCGAGCAGCCGGCGACGAGTACCGCGTCGCCGCAGTAATGGTTCTGCTGTTGTGTTGCACCTCGACGACTGAAGCCGCGAAGAGAATGCAGGTTTCTCCACTGCGCAGGACGATACAGCTGTCCTGCTCCGGTCGAAATGAAAAGTTGTCACTCGTACTGTGATTCATCAGAAAGGATTAATCTTGCGTCGTCCGATCCTCTGCTGAGGACGACGCCGATGACCTGCTGATTTTTCCGGAACGGTAAAGTTGGCGTTCGAGCGGGCGGAGGGCGAAATCCCAGAAGTGGCCGATGGCGCGTTGGATCAGGCTGAGTTTCGGTTCGGGCTCCTCAGGCGGCGGTGACGGTATGGGATCGGGTTCGCCGCCCCGCCGATAGATGCACAGCGGGTTGGTTGCAAATGCCGGAAATGCGACTGCCATAAACCATTGGGCCCATGGCATTGCGCCGGGCAGGGCGATGTCCATTGCTGCCACAAACTCGTTGTAGCCCTCCATCTGCTCGTTTAATTCAAAGATGGCCTGATCCTCGCCCAACAGGATCAGGAGGCACAGCATGTCGACCGTATACAGGTCGCGTTTGAAGGCGGTGACGCGCTCCACCTGGTCCCAGCGAACTTGGCGCTGCTGACCGCCGGCAGAAACGGCGAAGCCGGCCGCATCGGCATGTGAGATGTGGGCCGGCCTCGGCTTCATTTGAGTTAGCGGCGCGTAGTGTGCGCGGCAGTGCGTACCGTGGCAGCAGGTGCGGCACCGTGGGTCTGCTTCAGCGCGGCATCGACTACGGTGTATAGCCGGTTCGGATCGCTGCTACCCGTCTCGTTCCCGCTCACCGTTTCATAGTGACCGTTCGAGGTGACGACCACGATGGTTGGGGTGCGCGTGACATTCAGCCGCAGACCCAGGTTGTAATCCGCCTGCACCTGATTCGCCAGCACGCCACCGGGATCGACGACAAAGGGCATCGCCTGCCCGTGCTGCTGCATGAAACGGCGGGTGAAGTTCTGCAGGTCATCCTTGCTGGCGATGCTGATCTGGTTGCGGAAGACCTCGGTCCGGTACTCATCGGCGAGCGAGGGATTGACCTTGTCCTGCAGATAGCGGGCGAAGATGGCGGCATCGCGGCTCCACACGTGCATCTGGAGTGGGAAGTCATACCGAACCACAGGAACGTGATACTGCTGCGCCACCTGGTATTCGATCGGATGGGAGCCGGCGCAGGCGGGGCACTCCAGATCTTCGAATACAACGATGGCAACACGCTGGCCGGCGGGCGGCTTGAGCATGCTGGTGTCCTTGAAATGACCGTCGCCGGCAGGGCCGACGATTTGAGCGTGAGCGGCAAAGGGAAGGCTGAGCATCGCCGCGAGTGGGGCGGCAACAAGCGCAGCGGCAAAACGACGGTTCATGCACTCTCCCGGCCGCACCCGTAAAAAACCGCGGCCTCTTCGATTCTAGACGCAGCATGCTGCCCGTGGTTAGGCGGCGATCTGAGCCGCCGCGGCCAGAAATTCGCAACCGGCTTCAGCTGACCGGAATCCAATTCTGGAGATGACCCGAAGTGAACGACTGAATCCGCCAAGGCAGGACCGGTTCGCCGTGCGCGCGTCGTGTGCGGCTGTCGTGGCCCCCCTGATCCTTGGTGCGATCCTTACCGGCACAGCCCTGGCGCAGACCCAACCGGCGGCAGGCTCCGTTGCCGACCCTGCTGCGCCCGCGCCGCCGGTCTCAGCGCAAAGCGCACCGGGGCAGAGCACGTTGCCCGCGCCCACGACAATTCCAGCTATGCCGCCGCCCGCGCCGGCAATCCAGACCGCGCAGCCTGCGCTGCGGCAGCCGCCCATCGCCGCTGCACCCGACCTGCCGTATGCTCCGCAGCCGCAGCAGCCTTCGCTTGCGGTGACACAGGCCGTGGCTGCTACGCCGCCGCGCGACCTTGGCAATGGCGTGACTACGCCCGTTTCTACCGGCACCCCGCTCTCGTTATCGTTGAACGATGCAGTGCAGCTCGGACTGCAGCATTCGCTCAGCATCACCGTAGACCAGCAGCGCGCTCGCCAGGTGAGCGGCTTGCGCTCCGTGGCGTTTAACGCATTAATTCCGAGCCTGACCGCCGTGGGCCGCACCAGCACGCAACAGGTAAACCTGGCCGCACGGGGGTTTAACCCGTCGCAGATTGGAGCGCTGCTGCCACCGGGTACCCCGCCAATCTCGCAGATCGTGAAGTACGACACGACCAGTGCGCAGCTGAACCTGAATCAGCAGTTGTTCAATCTGCCGGCCTATGAGGTGTACAAGGCGGCGAAGGTGCAGTCGGAGATCGCTAATCTGCAGTCGCTTTCAGACCGGGCCGACATCGTGCAGCAGGTCGCCACGCAATACCTTCGCGTGCTCGCCGATGAGGCGTCGATTCACGATTCGGAAGGGCAATTGGTCAGCGATCGGGAGCTGGAACGGCAGGCGCAGGCCCGCAAGGACGCCGGCACGGGGACCAACCTGGACCTTCTGCGTGCGCAGGTGACGCGCCAGCAGCGTGAGCAGCAGCTGGTAAGTCTTCACAACAGCTTCGACAAGGATAAGATCCAGCTGAACCGCATTATGGGTCTGGCGGCGGACCAGCCGCTGCAACTGACCGATCCTGTGCCGTACCACGAGTTAGAGGCGCTGCCGCTGACCACCGCGCGCGAGGTCGCCTACAAGCGGCGGAAGGACCTGCTCGGCCTGCAGGCGCAGTTGCGCTCCGCCGAGCTGCAGCGGCGCGCGATTGCCTATGAGCGGTTGCCGGCGGCGACGGTCAGCGGCTACTACGGTGTGATCGGCCAGACGCGTGGTCTGTATCACGGCGACTTCGTCGCGCAGGGTGGAATTAACTTCCCCATCTTTCAGGAGGCGCGCATTCGCGGCGACCGCGAGGTGGCCGACTCGCAGTTGATTCGTTTGCGCGCGCAGATCAGCAGCGTTCGTTCCGACATCGACCAGCAGATCCGGTCCAGCATGCTGGATGTGACGACCGCCGACAACCTGGTGAAGGCCGCTACAAGCAATGTGAATCTGGCGACCGAGGCGCTGGGCGACTCCCAACAGCGGTACCGTGCCGGTGTGGACGACACGCTGCCCGTGGTGCGGGCGCAGGCGACGCTGGCCAATGCGCAGTCGCAACTGGTGAACGCTCTGTTTCAGTTCAATCAGGCAAAGCTGCAGCTGGCCCGGTACACGGGCGTGCTGGAGTCGCAGTACGACAGCTATTTGAACGAGTAGCGGCCGGGGTAGTGTGCCACGATAAAAGGAATGCCCGCAGCAGAACCTCGACAACCCGGTGCGTCCTCCGCGTTTCAATCACGGTCGTTCCGGAATTATCAGATTGCGCGATTCGTAGTCATTCTGGGCGCGGAGGCGCAGTCGGTCGCGGTCGCGTGGCAGATTTACCAGCTGACGCACTCCGCGCTGTTGCTCGGCTCCACGGGGCTCGCGCTGTTTTTGCCGGGCATCCTGTTCGTCTTGCCGGCGGGGCACACCGCGGATCGCTACAACCGCAAGCGCGTCATTCTGATCTGTTACGGCTTGCAGATGTTGTGCAGCGCGGCGTTGTTTGTCATCAGCTATCTCGGTTTCCGTAGCGTCGTCGCCATTTATGCTTTGCTGTTTTGCATCGGGTTGGGCCGTGCGTTTTCCGGTCCAGCAGCGTCCGCCATTCTGCCGCAACTGGTGCCGAAGGAAAGCTTCGTGAACGCGATGACCTGGGGTTCTGCGGTGTTTCAAACCGCGAACATCAGCGGTCCGGCGCTGGGCGGTCTGCTATTCACCATCACGCTGCACGGTGCCGCGACCCGCCTGAGCGGGGCGCCGCTGGTGTACCTGATCACACTCATCACGCAGGCCTGCTTTCTGGCGCTGGTAAACACCTTGCAGCCGCGCAATGAGGCGACCGAAAAGAAGGCCTTTACGCTGGAGGCGATGCTGGTCGGTTTGCGCTATGTGCGACACGCCCGGCTCCTGCTCGGCTCGATTTCGCTGGACATGTTTGCGGTGCTGCTGGGCGGTGCGGTGTCGCTGATGCCGATCTTCGCGCAGGACATTCTGCACGCCGGCGCGCGTGGGCTGGGCGTGCTGCGCGCCGCACCGGCTGTGGGTGCGCTGATTGTGTCGATCACGTTGGCACGATCCCCCATCAGGCACCGCGCGGGCAAGCTGATGCTGGTCTGCGTCGGCATTTTCGGTGCGGCTACGGTGGTGTTCGGGTTGGCGAAACCGATCTGTTCTGCAATTGGCAAGCTGATGCCGCATGGTCGGATCTCCCTTCTGTACGGACATCACCAGAATCCTGCACTTTGGCTGTCGCTGTTCATGCTGGTGGTGATCGGCGCGACCGACAATGTTTCAGTCATCGTGCGGTCATCGATTCTGCAGCTTGGCACGCCTCCACAGATGCGTGGTCGTGTTTCCGCGGTGAATGCGCTGTTTCTGGGGATGAGCAACGAGTTCGGCGAGTTTGAGAGCGGTGTGACGGCGCACTGGTTCGGCGCGGTGCGCGCGGTGGTGCTTGGCGGCATCGGATCGATGATGGTCACGGGCCTGTGGGCGGTGTTCTTTCCGCCGCTGCGGCGGGTCGATACACTCACACCCGAGGAACTGCTGAGCGCAAATGCGTCGAGCGTGAGCGAACCGATTGATTGACGGCAAAGGAGATTAGAGCAGTGGCGATGCTGAATACGGACGAGTCCGGACGCGATGAAGAAGCGCGCTCTGGCAGTGGCAACGGGAAGAAACTTGCGTTTGCGTTGACCGCGATCATGCTGGTCGTTGTTGGGCTGCGGGTCTACTTCGTAGTGAAGGCGCGGCGCGAGGCGCAGGTGGTGCACGTGAATGAGGGCCCGAGCCTGGGGCTGACGCAGGACGATTACATTGTGCCGCGCAAGATGTATCCGCACACGCTGGCCGACGCGCGCGCTCTGGATGGCAAGCCGATCTGGGTATTTGCGGGCAGCCAGATGGCATACTATCCCGCGACGCAGCAGCGCGTGACATTTGTGAAGTCGCCGCCGCTGCTGTTGGGTGCCGAGGAGTTGGAGGTCGTCAACTTCATCGAGCAGGTGTCACCGGAAAGCGTGTACACCCGCATTCCGCGCGGTGACCGGCAGGTATTTATGCTGTTTCACCGCAAGACCGATCCGGGGCCGCTGCACGGCGTCGCTGTGGGCTACCACGAGGCTGCCGGGTACACGTTTTACCTGGACGAGGCGTTCTTTTATGACGACCCGCACGTGACGTACAAGCATTGGCCGGCGAACATCTGGCAGGCGATCGATGCGCACAAGGCTGTGCTGGGCATGAACGAATTGCAGGCGCAGCTGGCGTTAGGTCAGGTGAGCCGTCCGGGGCCTGGCGAGCCCAATAACCGGACCGTGGCGTTCGACAACAATGGGCACCCGGTGACGATCACGTTCGAGCACAAAAAGGCGACGAAAATCGAGTAGGCGCTAGCGCTCATCGAGGCGGCGAAGGTAGTCCCAGGCGTAGATGCCGCTTTCGTGGCCGTCGTTCCAGTGGAACTTGATGGCGTAGCGGCCGATGGGCTCGGCTTTGCGTGGGCGAACGGGCTCTTTGTACATGGGGAAGGCTGATTGTGGAGCGGGCTTCGGTTCGCCGGGGGCGCGGCCTGTTTTCTCGCGTTCCTCGTGACAGGTGGCGCAGGGGCAGGCGTCCCGCAGGAAGGGAAAGCTCCAGTGGGAGCGATGGTTGTCTTTCCAGAGAATGGTCATGCCGGTGCCGCCAGTTACGTCGACGCTGATTTTGGAAGGGGTAACGGCTTCGGAGGGCAGGGCACGGTCACGCTGCTCGGCGCGGCGCGCTTCTTCGTGGCTGATGAAGCGGATGCCTTCGTGGCTCACAGGTTTAGTTTAGCGAGTCAGTCGTTACCCAGGAAGGAGCGTCACCTCGGCGGCTAAAGCCGCGTACGTTTCTGGGTGCGTGTCTACCTCGGCGGCTAAAGCCACGGTTGTTGCCGTGTTGTTTCTACCTCCTCGGCGGCTAAAGCCACGCCTGTTGCCGTGTTGTTTCTACCTCCTCGGCGGCTAAAGCCACGCCTGTTGCCGTGTTGTTTCTACTTCCTCGGCGGCTAAAGTCGTGATGGCAGCTCGGGGGTGGCGGCGATGAGTTGTTGGGTGTAGGGCTCGCTGGGGTGGTCGCAAACC
Organism: Terriglobus sp.; assembly: GCF_965201105.1. Classification (GTDB taxonomy): domain Bacteria; phylum Acidobacteriota; class Terriglobia; order Terriglobales; family Acidobacteriaceae; genus Terriglobus. Next base: position 3,098,279 of record NZ_OZ241741.1, on the reverse strand, counting down.
GTGAGGGCGTCGCCCTCTTCGACGATGCGACCGCCCTGCATAACGGCGACGCGGTCGCAGAGATAGCGCACCAGCGGCATGCTGTGGCTAATGAAGAGGCAGGTGAGGCCGTGGCGCTGTTGGAGGTCGCGGAGCAGGTTAATAACCTGGGCGCCGACGGAGACGTCAAGGGCGCTGACGGGTTCGTCAAGAACGAGGAAGTCGGGGCGGAGCAGCAGAGCGCGGGCAATGTTGATGCGCTGACGCTGGCCACCGCTGAATTCGTGCGGGTAGCGGGGCAGGGCGGAGGCGGGCAGGCCGACCTCGTCGAGCATGGCGAGAAGGCGCTGTTCGATCTCGGGTCCGCGGGCGGCATCGCGGTGGATGGCAAAGGGCTCGGCGAGGATGTCGCGGACGCGCATGCGCGGGTTCAGGGCGGCGTAGGGATCCTGAAAAACGATTCCCATGCGGCGGCGGAGTGCGCGCATGGCACGTGGCGGGGCGGCGAGGACGTCGATGCCGTCGAAGGTGATGCGGCCTTCGGAGGGCTCGATGAGGCGCAGAAGCATGCGGGCGACGGTGCTCTTGCCGCTGCCACTTTCACCCACGACGCCAAATATTTCGCCGCGCGGGATAGCGAAGGAGACGCCGGAAACTACCGTGTGAGGACCATAGCGTTTGGTCAGGTGTTCGGCGGTGACGAGAGGGATGTTCGTTTCCACTTCGTGCATTTTAGGCCGGGGAGCTTGCCTTTAAGCGCCGTGGCGCTTGCGAGGGCAATGCAGGTTGCTCCACTGCGCGCCCATGATGAAGCTGTGGGCGCTCCGGTCCAAATGACGATGTTCTATGACAACGTTTTCGGGAACAGGGAGGAAGCAGGGCTCTAGCTGGCCTTGAGAATGGTCATCTTGCCGTCGGGTGTTTTGCGGAAGGTGTGGAGTTCCTGGGCGTTGAGGGTGATGTGGCGAAGCGTGACGGCGTCTTTGGTCAGTTCGAGGTGTGAGAAGCCGAGGACTTTGCCGCCAAAGGGGCCGCGCTTGCTGGGGTTGACGGACCAGTCGACGAGTTCGGCACCGCCGCCGCCCGAGACGACGAACGAGGTGGGGTGGTTCTCAAACTCGAGGTGCTGCAGGTCGTGGTCGTGGCCGGTGATGTAGAAATCGACCTTGGCCTGGCGCAGCAGCGGGTCCCAGCGCGGGATGAGCACCGGGTTGTCGCGGTGGACGCCGTTGGTGAAGAGTGGGTGATGCGCGATGACGATCAGGAACGGGGCTTCACGGGGTTTGGCGAGCTCGGCCTTGAACCACTGGTCCTGCTGGTCAGCTTCCTCATGACTCATCAGGTAACTCCACGGCCAAGGGTCAAACGGCTTGGTGCCGGGCAGGTTGGAATCGAGAAAGATGAGCTTGGCGACGGGATTTTGCTGCGGGTACATCATGGTGTACCAGCGGTTCGGCATGGTCCAGCGAGTTTTCTTCTGTTTTGGGTAGTCAAGCTGCAGCTGGACCTTGTCGGTCTTGCCTTTTTCGTAGTCGTGATTCCCCAATACGGCGAAGGCGGGGCCGGGGAACTTGTCTGCAGGGTACATGGTTTCGAACTGGTCCTGCCAGCGGCGGTCGTCCACGCCGCCGTGCAATTTGCCGTACCAGTTGTCGCCCAGCAGGACCATGGCGTTGGGTGTGAGGTGTTGCCGGTCCATCCACATCTGCATGCTTTGGGAAACGCTGACCTGCTGCTTCACATAACGGTCGGTGCCCCAGTCGCCGATCATGAACAGGTGTGTCGCGTTGGCATCGGGTGGGGGCGCCTGGGCCACTGTGGTGAGCAGACTGCCCGGCGCCATAGCTGCCAAAGCGGAGTAGGCGAAGGTCTGCCGCAGGAAGCGGCGGCGGCTGATCCTGTTCAGTTCGTCCAAGCGGTTGCGCTCCTTCCATGAATGCGATGCGAAATGAGAGGCTCGCGTGTATGTCTTGCGAGCTCCGGTGACACTTGGCCCATCGTGCTCGATCTGCTTCTTACAGCGGCTCTGCTGCTCTAAGCAAGATGCAGATTCTTGCGCAAGCACCGAGTCCACTTCGCAGGACCGTGCAGGATGTCCTGCTCCGGTCGAAATCACACATCGTTTTCGGTGCGGCAATGATGTACCAACGCCTTAGCGCGCAATGCGGCCCGGATCCGGGATCACGTACAGAAACGCGCCGAGGGCAAAGAGCAGAAGAAGAAAGCCGACCAGCGTGCCGGTGCTTTCTTTCTCAGGGGTGTCGTTGGTGAACATGCGAAAGGCCATGCCGGCGCCGATGAGGAGAAAGACCCCTTCGTGCATGAGCGCGAAGAGGATGATGCACGCGGCGAGGATGAGGCCGCGCTGGAGCCGGGTCAGGGCGTAGGTGGCCTGTGCGCCATCCAGGCCGAGAACCGGGATGAGGTTGATGAGGTTGACCCATGCGCCCACGTGAGCAATGGCCTGAAAAATGGGCTGGCGTGTGATGGCGAAGAGCCCGACGCTGAGCAGAGCAGCACCCAAGCCAAAGAGCGGACCGAAGAGCGCGATCTGGGCAAGCACGCCCAGCGGCATGCCCTGGTTGTACCAGCGGACGTAGGCGCCAAGGCCGGGCAGGAACATGGGCAGATCGGCCTTGAGACCGCGCCGGCGTACGGCGTAGTAGTGGCCCATCTCGTGAATCAGGATCGACAGCGTGAAGCCGAGCGCGAACTTCCAGCCAAACATGGCCCAGTACAGGCCGAAGAAGCCGACAAAGCCGAGCAGGAACTTCAGCTTCAAGAGCAAAAAAATCGCGGACTTGAACTTAAAGATGGCGAGGGCAATGGGCGCGAGGGGGCCTAGGCGCTTTTTCCAGCGCGCGGTGCGGTCGTCCTCGGCTTGCTGGTGGCCGTCGAGCGCGGCGACGTGCTGGCGGATTTGGGCGCCCTGGCGGGCGTCGGCGGGTAGCCAGCGCAGAGCTTCGTGCCACAGTTCGCGTGCTTCCAGGCGCTTGCCTTCCTGCTCGGCCCGGCTGGCGGCGGCGGCGACGCGGTTCAGGTGCTCGCCATAGATGAGGGTCTGGCAATCGGGGCAGGCGAGCGTGCCCTCCGGAATCCAGTGGCTGCACTGCGGGCAGCTATAGACCGGCTCCGGCGCGGGAATCTGCTCCGGCGTAAACGCTTCGGAATAGGTGGTTGCGGACATCTGCTTATTCGATGTTACGGCTTTGCTTTCGTTACAGGGGAACGGTGTGGGCGGCGCGGCGGCGCTGGAAACTGACGCCGCGGAATTGCGTGGGCCGGAAGTGAGCGCACAGGGCCACCTGCTCGCATGGCGGCGCGTTCGCGGCTAAGGTGGATGCATGCCCAATCTCGCCGAAAGCGGCGCATCGCACCTGCCCGAAATTGCGTCCATCGTGGCGTTTATTCGCGAGGCCGACAAGCTGAAAGCCGTGACGCGCAAAGTAAAGCCGCTTGGCCTGGACCGATATGAGAACTCGGCCGAGCATAGCTGGCAGCTTGCGCTGCTGGCGCTGACACTGCGCGATTACGCGGCAGAGCCGGTGCGAATCGACCACGTGATCCGCATGCTGCTGGTGCACGACGTGGGCGAAATCGACACGGGCGACACGATGGCGTTTGTGGAGGGTGGCTGGGCCGAGCGCAAGCAGGACGAGTTGACCGCGGTCCGGCGCATCTTTGGACTGCTCCCTGAGGAGCGCGCGGGAGAGTTGTTGGCACTGTGGCAGGAGTTCGAGCACGGCGACACGCCGGAATCGCGCTTTGCAAACGCCGTGGACCGCGTGATGCCCGTTCTGCTGAACTTGGCCAACGGAGGCCAGAGCTGGAAGGAAAACGGGATCAGCTATGAGCGCGTCTTGCGGCGCATTGAAGCGCAGATCGCGGCCGGTTCGCCTCTGCTGTGGGAGTATGTGCGCGGGGAGCTGACGCGGGCACGAGCACTGGGCCTCTTCGGGGCGTAGTGCCGGCGAAACCGCGACCGTTGGAATAAACTGGAGCTATGAGTGATTTCATCCCAAAGCCGGGGGCCGGCGCGTCGCGTGGCCTTGGTCCCAAGGCACAGAAGCTGCAGGCGCTGCGTGACAAGGCGGCCGCGAAGGCCGAAGGCAAGCAGGCGGGGCACGGCGATGGCAGCGGCGGCGCGAAGGCGCTGAGCGGCATCAAGAAGACCAGCTTTCAGCGCAAGGCGACGTAGCGTAGGCGGCTTGTAGCTGGTCCCAATCAGGTTCTGGCTTTGCATGCCAAGGCTCCGGCTTGCTGCTGCATTTTGCGAGCCGATGTGTATCGAACCAGGGCAGGAACTGGTCTATGAACCTGAAGCAGTACAACGTGACTGTCCGCTGCTTCAATCCGGATGAGCGGACCAGTCGCGGGCAAATATTTATCCTTCCGGTTGACAGCCCGGATGAGGAGCACGCCATCTCCGCGGCGATGTCGAACTGCATTGTCTTTACGACGAAGTCGCGGCTGGGCGTGCTGATCGACATCGCGTTTCAGTGCATCGACGTTTCCAGGCGCCAGGACTGATAGGGCGCCGCGCTCAAGCCGTCGCCTTGCCCAGAAAGCGGCGGTTGAGCCACCGGCGGACGGGCTCGTCGTACAGCTTGAGGCAGGCGTAGCCGATCGCCACCGCGGTGGCGAAGAGCGCCGCACCCAGCAGCCATGGTTTTGCCGTATGGCCGGAGGGGTGTTGCGGGCCGTAGACCCAGGCCGTCCAGATGTAAATGAGCGGGTAGTGGGTGATGTACAGCGGGTAGGAGATGCCGCCCAGCCATTTTGCCAGGCGGTTGTCCTGCGGTGTGCCGGCCGATTTGCCCGTGCCCGCGCCGATGGCCACGATCAGCGGAAACATGATCAGAATGCAAAAACTGTCGTAAATGCCGTTTGCCCATAGGTGCGCATGTCCGCCGACACGGGGCAGGCACAGGCATAGCGCCAACAGGAGGCTGGCCCAGCCGAAGGCGCCACGCACGTGAATGCGCCGGCCGGAGCGCATGAGCAGCATGCCCGCGAAGAAGGGAAAGAGCAGACGGGCAAAGCCGACGTGGATCTCTGGGGCTGTCAGGCTCCAGCCGCCGATGACGTCACCGTGGCGGATCGCCACTTCGATCAGCAGCACCGCGGCGATTGCCGTGAAGACGGCAAGCACCCGGTTGGAGAGCTTTCGCAGGCCGATTGCATACAGAATGTTGGCAATGTATTCGTAAAAAAGTGACCATGCCGGGCCGTCCAGCGGATGCATTTCGCCCCATCCGCGCACGTCATACTTGAGCGGCCAGGGAAGCAGCGTGGCGCCCACCAGCGTGAGCAGCAGGAGCTCCCAAAGCGGGGTCGTACCGATCTTTGGGAAGTACGGGCCTGCCTGCAAATAGAAAAGAACCCCACCGATCAGGCTGCCCATAATAATCATGGGTTGCAGGCGAATGATGCGACGCTTGAAGAAGTCGCCGAGGGACATGCGGCCCCAACGATCGTCGTAGGCATAGGCGACAACGAAACCGCTCAGCAGAAAGAAGAAATCCACGGCCAGATAGCCGTGGTTCAGGATCTGCTTGACGTGGTCGCCGTAGCTGTATTCCTCAAATGTGTGGAATGCAACAACGATCAGTGCTGCGACGCCGCGCAGACCATCGAGGACCTCATAGTGAGTTTTAGACTCAAGCGCCTTTGTCTGCATCGGGTGCCGACCATCTTACCGCCTGCGATCCTTGGCGGTATACCCGTCACAAGAGTGCATCGCGAAGCGAGCTTTCCAGCGCGGTCACGTGCTGCTCCAGCCGCTCCGGCTGCGGCAGGCCGGTGTGATCCAGTTCGTGCTCCACGCTGCGTGCGTGGTCGGTCGCCTCGCTGTAGCCAAACATGCCGAGCGAACCGGCCAGCTTGTGCGCGATATCCAGTGCTTCGGCGCGCAGGTCCGGCTCAATGGTGCGCGTTTCGCTCAGCATGTCCGCGGCCTTGCGCAGAACCTGCAGGCGTTGACGGGTTAGTGGCACTTGCCTTTGCCAGATGGCGGCGATGGCGGCCAGGGGGGAGCCGGCGTTCATCTCAGAAGCTTACGACGCTTTCGGCGTGGTGTGGTGGATGCCGTTTGAATTTCACGCAAGCGCCTGTTCATACGCTAGTTGCACGCCGTCGAAAACGGCGTCCCACGAGCAGCGCATCGCATACTGCCGCGCAGCGATGCGCATGCCGGCGAGCGATGGAGTGCCGATCAAGTCCGAAGCAGCAGCAGCAAACTCGCCGGGCGAACGGACGAGGCCGGTAACCTCGTCCTCGACGATGAACTTCGGTCCACCGCCGTGCGTGACCAGGGCCGGCACGCCGCTTGCGAGCGCCTCCAGCACCACATTGCCGAAGGTGTCGGTTTCGGATGGGAAGACGAACAGGTCCATGCCGGCGTAGGCGGCGGCGAGGGCTTCGCCCTGCAGCACGCCGAGGAACTCCGCATCTGGCAGGGCAGCACGCAGAGCTGCTGCCTCGCTGCCGTGGCCGATGATGCGGAAGCGGGTTTGGTGCATGCCTCGTTTGCGCAGTTCGTGTTGCATCTGTGGCAACAGGGCGACGTTTTTCTCTATCGAGAGCCGGCCCACATAGCCAAGGACGAACGTGGTGTCGTTCTGAGGCCGGGTGCGGCGCGCGGGATCGAACAGAGCCGTGTCAACGCCACGCGGCATACGGTAGGCCGGGCGGCCTGTGCGCTGCTCCAGCAAGTCGCAGAGTTCCCGGTTCGGGGCGAAGAGAACGCGTGCGAGGCGATAGAACCTTGCAGTCGCGGTGAGTGATGCCGCCTCTGCGGTGCGGGGCAGGAACGGCAGCACGCGGCCGAGGCGGCGCAGACGCCGGGCCGCGTACTCATGCACGTTGGTGTGCCAGCTTGCAGCGAGCGGGACCTTGTGCCGCCATGCGAAGTACGCGCCAAGGATGCCGAGCTCGCTGGGGCCGGTAATGTGGATCACGTCGGGCCGAAACTCCCGCAGCACATAGTCGAGCACGCGGCCGTGCCGCCAGAAGAGCGCGTCGAAACCGAGGTCCTTCTCAAGGGGAATGCTGGTTTTGCTGCGCGGCAGTTCGAGCGAAATGACGGAGCCATGCTGTTGCAACGCGGGCTGCTGTGTGCCGGCGCGCACACACAGGAAGGGCAGGTTGTGCCGTTCGGCATAGGCTGTGTAATTGCGTGCGGTGTGCGCGACGCCGTTGACCTCGTGAAAGCTGTCCGGCAGGAAAGCGACGCGCATGCGAACGAGGCTAGCAGAGCCGTGCGCAAGAATGACAGCTGCTCGCCTCGGTATGCGATGCGGCGTTTGCGAGTCCGGCTGAGCGACAGTTATTGTGGGCGAGGGGCGAAGTAGCCCTTCTTAGCCCGCACGTTGTAGCGGGGATCCATCGCGATCAGGCGGATGGTGCGGAAGGCGCCGTCCTGCTTAAACTCGGCGGGCCGGTAGCGCAGGGAGTACTGCGACCGCAGTTCTTCCTCGATCGCCTGAAAGCCTTTGGCCACATCTTCGATCCGGTTCGGGAAGAACGTGTGGCCTCCGGTCGCTTCACTGATGCGCTCCAGCACCTCATCGCCCTTGTCGCGGGAGGGCGAGACGTTGGTGGAAATCGTATACACGATCGTTTCGGCGCGCTGGCATTCCTTGATCGCGTCCTGCTCATACGCGTGCGAGTAGTTGTCCTCACCGTCGGAGACGAGGACGATCGCCTTGCGGATGTCCTCCTGGCCGCCACGGACGGTAAGCATCTGGTCGCGGCAGGTGGAGTAGAGCGCGTCGAAGAAAGCAGTGCCGCCGCCGGGCCGCAGCTTGTGAATGGCTTGATTCAGAAGGTCGATGTTGTTGGTGTAGTCCTGCGCGAGTTCTGTGCGCGTGTCGAAGCCGGTGACAAACGCGGAGTCGCCCCGGCGCAGCACCTGCAGCAGAAATTCGCTGGCGGCGTCCTGCTCAAACTGAAAACGCGAGCGGATCGAGTTTGAGGTGTCGAGCATGATGCCGATGCGCAGCGGCAGATTTGCCTGCTGGGTGAAGCGGATCACGCGGTCGGGGCGACGGCCGTCGTCGAGCAGGCCGAAATTCTGCTGCTGCAGGCCGGTGACGAAGCGGCCCTTTTTGTCGGTAACAGTGAAGATGAGGCTCACTTCCGGCACAAAGGCGCGGATGGTGGGGGCGGCGACGTCGGTGTCTGGTTGCTGCTGAGCGGCGTTTGCCATTCCGCTCTGCGGGGCGCTCGTAACCGCCGGCGCAGATGTTGCGGGCGCTTGCGTGCTGCTGGAGGGTGGTGCGCTGGTCGCGGGGGCTGAGTCCGTGGTGCCGGACGGCAGCGCGGGCACTTGGCAGCTGGCGGCGACGGGCAGCAGCATCGCAAAAGCGAACGCGGTGAGCAGAGAAAGGGCGCGGAGCCTGGGGGAACGAGGTTGGGGCAGTTGAGGCTCTGGGCGAAGAATCACGGGCGTAGTTTACCAATCCTGGGTGGTGTCGGGCTTACGGCCGGATCGTCAGCTGCGCAAGGAGCAGGGGCCTTGCCGATCCGGAAAAATGCAGGTTCTCACCCCGCACGCGCAAAGTGCGCGCGTGCGGCGGTCGAAATGACAATTCGTTCGAGTCTCTTTGGTGGACGTTACGGCGTGCCCTCGAGTAAGCGCAGCCGGTCCAGAAGGACTTCCAGGGCGGGGGGCAGTGGAGCTTCGAAGTCGAGCCGCTTGCCGGTGGTGGGATGCGCGAGCACGAGCCGCGCGGCATGGAGGAAGTTGCGGCCGAGGGTAGGTTTGGGATCGTTGCTGACGTCTTTCGGGCCGGCGCTTTCAGCCGCGCCTTCCCGAGCGTCCGCCGTTTCGTTTTCTAAAGTGGGTTCGGGATCGAGACCGCGAATGCGCGCGGGCGCGCCGTAGAGTGTGTCGCCGACGACGCGGTGCCCGATCGCCTGCAGGTGTACGCGAATCTGGTGGGTACGGCCGGTTTCGATCTCCACATCAAGCAGCGTGAAATCACCGGCGGAGGTGTGCAGCCGTTCCAGCACCTGGTAGTGCGTTACGGCCTCGCGCACGGATTGACCGCGGTGGGAGGGTGCATCCTCGTCGGGTTCCTCGGGCGCGCGCAGTGAGGGCCGGCCGTGGCTCGCGGTGGTGATCACATTCGCGTTCACGCGGGTGGTCATACGGATGCGGCGCACCGGGTCGCGGCCAATCGGCAGGTTGACCGTGCCGCTATCCTTGCGAACGTTGCCGTGGACGAGCGCGATGTAACGCTTCATCAGCGAGTGCTCGCTAAACATCTCGGCGAGCGCGCGATGGGCTTTGTCGTTTTTGGCGACCAGGATCAAGCCGCTGGTGTCTTTATCGAGGCGGTGCACGATGCCGGGGCGCAGTTCGCCACCCATGGTCGACAGCTTGCCCGCGAAGTGGTGGAGCAGAGCATTCACCAGTGTGCCGCTGTTGCGGGCGTTGTCGGTCGCTCCATTGCCCGCGTGTACGGTCATACCAGCCGGTTTGTCGATCACGGCCAGGTCGTTATCTTCGTATACGACTTCCAGCGGAATGTCCTCCGCAAAGGCCCGCAGTGGTGGTGGCTGGGCAGAACCACGGATCACGACCGTGTCGCCTGGTTGCACCTTGTAGGCGGAACGTTCGGTTCGCGGTTCCGCTGCCGTGGAACGGATCTGCACCTGACCTGCTTCAATCATCATTTGGGCGCGTGAACGGGAGATGTCGGGCAGCTTCGCCGTGACGAACTGGTCAAGCCGCATGTTGCGGTCTGCGCCGGTTGCGCGGAGGCTGTGTTCCTGTTGCGCCGTGCCTGGCTCGGCTGCTGATGCCGTTCCGTACAGCGCATCTTCTTCGGCCTGCTTGCGCTGCGCCTCGGCGTCGCGCGTTGCGTCGCGCGCGGCCCGGTAGTCGGCCTTTACGGTCTGGCGGCGCTTGCCTTTCGGCAGCATGTTTTTACTTGGCATGGTGTGAGTTCCAGTTGAGCAGTAGCAGCATGCCTGCAACCGTCAGCACGAGCAGCAGCAGTTGGTCGGCGCGCAGGAAGCCCGGAATGCCGATTGAAGGAAGAAGGTAGCCAGGACGAAACTCGTCGGCTACGAAGCGGGCGATGGCGGCCGCGGCCAGCCCGACGCCGAACGCCCGGCCCGGCTGCTTTTGACGGAGAAGTGCGAAGAGGGACGTGGCGCATGCCACTGCGGTGAGTACCGCCGCGTAAAGCGCGACAGGATGGTGGCCTTCATCGCCGGGCACCAGATTGCCGATGGCGAGCGTGGTGCGGCTGCCGAGGTCGTCGCCGGCAAAGAAGCTGCCAATGTGCAGGGCCACAATCAGCAGAAGCACCGCGGGCGTGACCGCGTCCAGCGTTCGCAGCCAGGGAAGCCGCATAGCTGCAATGCACGCAACAGCGGAGAGCAGGACGATCACCGGCCCGAACTTAGTTAGCGTCGGCAGCGTGAGCACCAGGCGTGGGTAGGAGCGGAATGCGGGCCACAACTCCACCGCCAACGCCAAGCGCGACAGCACGACCGTGCAGGCAAGCACCGCAAGTCCGAATGACCAGACACGCTCGCGTGCCAGTCCGGCCCGCGGAGCACACCACTCCGCGAACAGCAACGCCGCGATCAGACCGATGGCGGCGACGACACTGTAGGTGGGAATGATCAGGGAACCGAAGTGGGCGAGCCGCGGGTGCATCACTTCTAAGTCTACGGGCGCTCTGCCAAACGCAGCGAGTCAGTGCTCCAGCAGCTTATTCACGCGAAGGCGCTGGCCCGGTTCCCTCGGTGCCGCTAAGCCGCCTGCCGCCGCTTACCACGAGCGCGTCTTTGCGATATCCGGTCCCAGCGACTCTTGCGAGTTGGGCTGCGGTTCGGTGGGGACGGCGGCGGGTTCGCTGCTGGAACCGATGTGTTGTTCGAGGCCGGCGCGGAGGAGAGCGAAGGCGTCCTCGGGTGTGTCGGCGAAGCGGAAGAGGTCCTTGTCCTTGAGCCCGATTGCGCCTTTTTCGGCGAGCATGTCCAAGTCGATGACGCCCTGCCAGTACTTGGCACCGTAGATCACAATCGTCATCTGCTTTGCGAGTTTCTGCGTTTGCGCCAGCGTGAGCAGCTCAAACATTTCGTCCAGCGTGCCAAAGCCACCCGGAAACACAACCAGCGCCTTGGCCAGGTACGCAAACCAGAACTTGCGCATGAAGAAGTAGTGGAACTGGAAGTTCAGCGCGGGCGTGATGTAAGGGTTCGGCCGTTGCTCAAACGGCAGCGCGATGTTGAGACCGATGGTCTTGCCGCCTGCTTCGTACGCGCCGCGGTTGGCCGCTTCCATAATGCCCGGGCCGCCGCCGCTGGTCACCACAAAGCGGTGGCGCTTGCCCGGCAGTTCCTTGGCCCAGGCCGTGAGCATGTGGGCCAGCTTGCGGGCGTCTTCGTAGTAGCCGGCCATCTCCACCGCGGTTTCGGCGCGCTTTTGTTTCAGCTCGCTTTCTGTGGGGTCGCCTGGCCTGGCCGGCTGCTCCTCTGGCGGCGCGGGCTCGACCGAACCCGTATTCGCCAGCAGCTCAACTTGCTGCTGTGCCACGTCGAGCGCGGCAAAGCGGGCGGATCCAAAAAAGACGACCGTGTCCTGGATGCGCTCGCGCCGGAAACGAGACATCGGCTCCTGGTACTCGGACAACATGCGAAGCGCGCGCCCGTCCGGCGACTCGAGGAACGTGTCGTTTTCGTAGGCGAGGGGAGCTTGTTCCAGAAGGTTTGTTTCGCACGGCGTATGAGTTTCGCGCAAGGTGTGCGTTTCGTCGATCACAAAGCGTCTGATGCAGTCTCTGCCGCAGTCCGCTGCCGCACAGCAGCACGTCTCATCGGGCGTTCACAGAAACCCGCCTGCTCACGTCAGGCGCGGTATTCCTCGTAGTGAACGATTTCGGACAAACCGATCCAAAGATCAAGCATCCCGAGTCCGCTGATGATGCCCCTAACCGGTCCCTGTATGAGGTAGTGGTGCAGCCGCGGATAGTCCAGCAGCAACGCGTTGTGGTCCCACATCGCCTTCCACCACGGCAGGTACACGAGCAGTCCGCCCAGGTAGAGGCAGAACACCACCAGAACCATCAGCGATACGCGCTGCAGCCAAAGGGGCGCGGGGGCTGTCCAGCCGCTTTCCTCAGCGCGCACCGCTACCGGTCCGGGCCTGGCGTTGACCTGGCTCGCCGGACGCTGTGCTTCCATCGCCATCTGTTCCTACGCTAACAGAGCGCAACGCCGAAGAAGTTCCGTTGGCCTTCCAGTCATTCGACGAGGCTGCGGTCAGGCGTTGACCGGTTCGCCGGCCATCCGCGCGTTGCCCACGCGCACCGGCGTGATCCAGCCGAAGCGGTCGGGTACGCGGCCGTTCACCAGGTTCATGTATTCGGTCTGAATGCGCGTGGTGATCGGCCCCATGCTGCCGTCGCCGACCAGGATGCGGTCCACGGAGCGGAGATGCGTGACCTCTGCCGCGGTGCCGGTAAAGAACGCCTCGTCGCAGATGTAGAGCAGCTCGCGCGGCAGGGCCTGCTCCACGACCTCAAGACCCATCTCCTTTGCGATCTCAACGACAGAGGCGCGCGTGATGCCGTTCAGGACCGCATTCGCCAGCGGCGAGGTATAGAGCTTGCCCTCGCGCACGAGGAACAGGTTCTCGCCCGAGCCTTCGGACAGGTAGCCGTTGCGGTCCAGCGCGATGCCCTCGTCAAAGCCGTTCACCGCTGCTTCCATGCGGATGAGCTGCGAGTTCATATAATTCGCGCCGGCTTTGGCCAGCGACGGCATCGTGTTGGGCGCGAGCCGGTTCCAACTGGAGACGCACACGTTCGCACCCTCGTTGCCGTGCAGGAAGTTGCCCCATGGAAAGTTGGCGATGTAGATCTCGACTGGGCTCTTGAGCGGGTTGACGCCAATCTCGCCGTAACCGCGGAAGGCGATGGGCCGGATGTAGCAGGGAGACGCATTGTTCGACTCAACTACGTCGACCACGGCGTCACAGAGCTCGTCGACCGTGTAGTCAATGGGCATGCGGTAGATTTTCGCGGAAGCGATGAAGCGCGTCATGTGCTCGCGCAGACGAAAAATGCCGCCACCGGTAGGCGCGTCCTCCGGCCCCTGTGAGTAGCAGCGAATGCCCTCAAACACGGACGATCCGTAGTGCACCACGTGGCTCATTACGTGGATATTGGCCTCGGCCCAGGGGATCAGCTGGCCATTGTGCCAGATGTGTTCGGTGGTTTGGATCGGCATGGTTCTGCTCCAGGGGAAAGCTCTTGCGAACGAATCTGAAGTATAGCGCGCAGGCAAACCTGGAAAGTGCGCAGGCGAGGCAGACCTAGCCCGGACACCGGCATCTGACGTGCGCAACGGCTATTTGGGGGCACGGATGCGTTTTGTAAGAAGTTTGCTCATGATTGCGGTGCTGGCGGGTGGACCGTTAACGGCAGCCAGCGCCCTCTACGCGCAAGAGCCGCTGCAAACTTGCAAAAACGCCTATACCGAAGAGCAGGAGATCGCCGAAGGCAGCAAGGTCGCCGCAGAGGTGTACCGCCAGATGCCCGTGCTGAAAGACACCGATCCGGTCTCAGTGTATGTGCGGCAGCTGGGCCAAAAGCTGGTGGCAAGTGCGCCTGGATACCACTGGCCCTATAACTTCCACGTGGTTGATTCGGACGAGATCAATGCCTTTGCGCTGCCGGGTGGTGCCGTGTTTGTGAACCTAGCCACGGTGAGCGCCGCGGAGAGTGAAGCGCAGCTTGCCGGCGTCATGGCGCACGAACTGTCGCACGTGGTGCTGCGGCATTCCACCTGCAACCTGACCAAGCAGCGCAAGCGCAGCATTTTCTATGGACTGGGACAGGTTGCGGCGGCGGCAACCCTGGGCGGCTACGGTAATGTTGCGTCGCAGGGAATCGGCTATGTGCAGGGCCTGAACTTTCTGCACATGTCGCGCGAATCGGAGCAGCAGGCCGATCTGCTTGGCCTCAGGATCATGTACGACGCCGGGTACGACCCGCGTGGCATGCCGCAGTTCTTTGAGACGATTCAGGCGAAGTACGGGCAGGGCAGCGCGCAGTTCCTGAGCGATCACCCGAACCCTGGCAACCGGATTGAGTATGTGAACGCGCGTATCGCACAGTTTCCGCCGCGCACGCAGAATTTGACCACCACGGCGGAGTTCCGCCGCGTGCACGCCCTCGCAGCGGCACGTGCTCCGCTGACCGCAGCGCAGACGAAAAGTGGAGCCTGGCGTAACTCCAGCAGCTATCAGCCGGCACCGATGGTCGAGCCGGATGCGAACTGAGCCAAACCGTGCCGCAAACGGACAAACACGCGAACGGTGCAAGGCTACACTGAAACACACCCATGAAGATTCGCGTTCGGTATCGCGACAACCGCAGGGAGCTGAAGCGGGGCACGGTGCGCTGGTTCGGCATCAGCATGACGTTGCTGTCCATGGCGGCGGTCGCGCTTTTGTCGGCGCTGCTGACCGTGCGCATCGCCATTCACGCGGGCGAGGTTGAGGTGCCGGAAGTCTCCGGTTTAACGTTGGATGAGGCCAGCGACAAGACGCACGATGCGGCGTTGAACCTGACGGTGGAGAATCGGTTTTATTCCACGACCGTGCCCGCCGGCCGCGTTCTGTCGCAGTCGCCCGCCCCGGGCACCAGCGTGCGCAAGGGATGGCATATGCGCATCACGGAAAGCATGGGGCCGCAGCGCGCGACGATTCCTGACACCATCGGCATGGACCAGCGTGATGCCGCCGCGGCGATTCGGCGATCTTCGATGGATCTGGGCACGGTCGCGCATCTGCCGGCGCCAGGACCTGCCGACGTGGTGCTGGGGCAAACGCCGCCGCCAAACGCGGAAGGCGTCGAGAAGCCGGAAGTGAGCCTCCTGGTAAGCCAGCCATTTGCGAACGCGCCGCGCGCGTACGTGATGCCAAACTTGGTGGGGCTGTCGTTTTCCACGGCGCGCGCGCGGATGAAAGAGATGAATCTGCCGTTGTGGGCAATTGTGCCGCAGAGCGCGCCGCCTGTGACATCAGACGGCGCCATTGTGGGTGATGCGGCAGCACCACCGGCGCCGACGGTAATCGCGGGACCGATTGCCTCGCAGGTGCCTATCGCCGGTGCACGCGTGACCGCCACCGACAATCCGCATGTGACGATGACTCGGGGATACAGCGCACCGGCCCCTGCTGCACCTGCGACAACTACGCCACCCGCGCCAACCACGCTGCCACCCGCGACCGTTGCGCAACCGGCAGCGCCCATCGTACGCGTGCCGCCGGCACACTGACGAACGCCCGCCGGGGTATGGCCTGTCGCTGCTTAAGCAATCTCAAACATCGCCGCGAAGAATCCATCGCACGGCTGCACGCCCGGAATCGTTCGCAGGTGTCCGTCCGGCGTGATCGCTGTATCGCGGAGCCTCGTGCGTGCTTCGTCGCGTAATCCTGTCACCGCGTCAAGCAGCGTTTCTGGTGGAATGGCATGCACACCCTCGCGCAATGCGCTTGTCAGCACCTGTTCGTTCTCCTCCGGCTCCAGCGAGCACGTGGAGTACACGAGCCGGCCGCCGGGGGCGAGACGCGCGACGGCGTTGCGCAGGATCGCTGCCTGCCGTTCGGCTTGGCGCGAGAGGTCGCGCTCCTGCAGCCGATGCCGGATTTCGGGGTTGCGGGCCAGCGTGCCGGTGCCGGAGCAGGGCGCGTCGCACAGGATCAGGTCGAATTTGCCGGCGAGCAGCTCGCGCCCTGCGGCATCGCCAAGCACGTCCGAGGTGCGGCCTGGGTGCAGGCTCATGTCCGCCAGCACCGTGTGCACGCGGGTTGTCGCGGGGTCGGCGTCCATGCGGGTCCGCATGCGGGCGAGACGCTTTTCGCTGATGTCCACGGCAATGATTTCAGATGCGGGATGCCGCACGGCGAGCAGCGCGGTCTTGCCGCCGGGCGCGGCGCAGGCGTCCAGGATGCGTTGCGGTGAGGGGTGAGCGGCCGCGGTGATCTCCGCGATCAGGCGCGAGCCGTCATCGATGGCGGGCAGAGCGGGGTCTTCCTCGAACAGGCCATGTGCGGGAGGTTCCACCTGGTCGTATGCCGCAAGCGATCGCGTGACCTTGCCGCCGAAGTGCGTGCGCCAACGTTGCAGCAGCCAGCGCGGATGCGCGATCTCCGCTGGTGTTTCGGCTGCCAGCGTTGCACGCGCGGGTGCGGCCTCGCGCGTCAGGCGGCGCAATACGGCGTTCACCATGCCGGCGGCGTGCGGCGCTCCGTGCAGGCGCGCCAGCTCTACGGCTTCGCCAATTGCCGCGTGTGCCGGAATGCGATCCATGTGGCGCAATTGGAACGCGCCAAGCCGCAACGCCAGCAGGGCGGCGGGGTGCAGCTCGGCGTCCGGTCGCTGCAGCAACGGGCGCACCGCCGTATCTAGCGCGATCTGCCAGCGAAGCACTCCCAGTACCAGCGCCGTGGTCAGGTTTCGGTCGGCAGTGCTCAGCGCGTTCACGGCTGGCGCGTGCAGCAGGTCATCGGAGTGCGCGGCTGAACTCATCACGCGCTGCAGGACCGCGAATGCAGCCAGGCGGGCGGGTGCAATGGTGCCCTGGGGGCGCGGTGCGGAGGAGGACGCGGAGGTAAGCATCGCTTCCCATTGTCGCAGCGGGCGTCGCCTGCTGCTGCGTTCGGCCTGGGTTTGCAGCGCGGTGCGACCAGACAAACTCCGGCCGGACCAGCACGCCGGGTACACTGTTTTCCGCAGGAACTTGCGCATGCCTTCAGGAGAGAGCAGGAAAGTGGCAGAGACGATATTGCAGGGCGAAGCGGTTCGCGAAGAGATTGAGCGGCTTGGACCCTGGTTCCACAACATGCGCATCGGCGGCTTTCAAACCGCGCCGAATCATTTTCTCGGCGACTATCCCGCCATCAAATTTGCAAGCTTTCGCAATGCCCTGCCGGTTGATATGACGGGCAAAACCGTGCTTGATATCGGCTGTAATGGCGGCTTCTACAGCATGGAGATGAAGCGTCGGGGCGCCGACCGCGTGCTTGGCATCGACATGGAAGACCTTTACCTTACGCAGGCGCGCTTCGCCGCCCGACAGGAAGGTCTCGACATTGAATACCGCAAGCTCAACGTCTGGGACGTCGGCGCGATCGGCGAAAAGTTCGACCTGGTCATCTTCATGGGTGTGCTGTACCACCTTAGACATCCGCTGCTGGCGCTGGACCTGATTCACGAGCACGTGGCGAAAGACATGCTGCTGTTTCAAAGCATGCAGCGTGGAACGCGCGCCCTACCAGAGGTGAAGGACGATTACGACTTCAACGACACGGCGCACTTCAGCGAGGACGGCTACCCGCTGCTTTATTTCATCGAGAAGAACTACTCGGGCGATCGCACCAACTGGTGGGTGCCGAACCGCGCCTGCGCGGAGGCGATGCTGCGGTCTTCAGGATTTGCGATCGAATCGCAGCCGGAAGACGAGGTGTATCTGTGCCGGCGTTTTGACATTCCGCTGACTCACGAAGGCCCGCGCGCGGTGCATCCGCCAAAGTCGCCGGAAGCCGGCTTGCCTCAACATTACCCGTTCACGAAATAGGGAGGAATGCACATGCGTTTCATTCCCCATCTCACGTTTGACGGTGAGTGTGAAGCGGCTTTCAGGCTTTATGAGGAGTGTCTCCAAGGCAACATCGCTGTTTTGTTGAACTACGGTTCACAGAGCAACGCGTGGCCAGCGGAACTTCAGGACAAGATCTTTCACGCCACTCTGAAGGTCGGCGACCAGACACTCACGGGTGTCGACGTTCTCCACAGCGCGTATGAAAAGCCGCAGGGCTTCGCAGTGCAATTGAACCTGGACGAGGCTTCGGAAGCAGAACGGGTCTTTCAGACACTCTCAGCGGGCGGAAAAGTCCACATTGCTCTGCAGAAGACACCCTGGGCAGGGCACTATGCTGCGTTGACGGATAGGTTTGGCATACCGTGGGAAATTAATTGCGGAGCCTGAGTGCCAACGATGACGTTCTCCGTCAAGAAAGCTGAAATGCACCTTGCTGCGCGTGAGGTCGATAATGCGCTGGCCGTGTACACAAGTCTGGACCGCAGCGGGTATATGGATGCTGACCGCATCGATGGCGGCCGGTGGATGTGTCACATGCTTGCCGGAGAGTATGAGACGGCATGGTGTTGTTCCGACGCGATCCGCAGGCGTGGCGCGGAGGACGCGCACCGCTTCTGGCAGGGCGAGCCGATCGATGGCAAGCGGCTGATGCTGCGCTGTCTGCATGGTTACGGCGACACGGTGATGTATCTGCGATGGCTGCCGGAGCTGCGGTTGCGCTGCAGCGAGGTGATGGTGCAGGCCTGCCCGGAGATGCTGCCTCTGATTCGAGCAATGGTGCGACCCACGTCTGAGAATCCGGCCGTGGGGCACATGGCGCCGGTTCGCGTAATGAGCTGGACCGCGCAGGGCGAGAGCGATCGTGAACACTGGGATGTGCAGGTGGAATGCGCGGAGTTGCCGTATCTATTTCGAGCCACGACGGCGACGCTACCCGAGCCCGTTTTGCTGACATTTGCTGAAGCGGACTTGCACCGCATTCGTACTTGTCTTGGCGAGCGCACCAAGCCGCGCGTCGGTCTGGTGTGGACCGGCAGCAACTACGACCCGGCGCGGTCCGTTCCGTTCGCGCAGCTTCTCCGTCTGCTTCGGGATCACAACGTGGAGTTCTGGAGCTTGCAGGCGTTTGAGAACAATCACGACTGGACACACTTCTGCGCGGAGCGCGGATTGAGCGCACGCACGTTCTACACGCACGGCGAGACGGCGACCGAACTGCGGCACGCCGGTATCGCGGACATGGCAGCTTTTGCCTCGGAGATGGATTTAGTCATCACCATCGACACCATGGCTGCGCACATTGCCGGCTCGCTCGGCCTGCCCACATGGCTGCTGCTGAAGCGCGAGGCCGACTGGCGCTGGATGCTGGACCGCGAGGACTCCCCCTGGTACCCCACGCTGCGGCTTTTTCGCCAGCGCACGACAGGCGACTGGGATGCGCCGCTGACGGGCGTGTGTGATGCCCTGCGCGATTTTTACGAGGAGATGCAGGCATGAGTTTGAGCCGCCCCTGGGATGCGTACGATGCGTACCTGTTCGACATCGACGGCACGCTGCTGCACTGCAAGGATGCGGTGCACTACTTCGGTTTTTGCCACGCGCTGACCAGCGCAGCGGGGCGGCCGGTCGACATCCTTGGCCTGCCGGTGCAAGGCAAGATCGATCCCGGCATCCTGCGCGAGGCTTTCGCGCGGGCCGGTGTGCCCGAGTCTGCATGGCGGCCCCGACTGCCCGAAATCTTGGAGGAGATGGCGGCGCATGTGGAGGCGCACGCAACCGACTTCCAGATTGACGTGCTGCCGGGCGTGCGCGAGGTGCTGCAGCATCTCCGTGCAAAGGGCGCAAAGCTCGGAACAGGAACCGGCAACCTCGAACGCATTGGCTGGGCCAAGCTCCAGGCCTGCGGTCTGCGTGAGTTCTTCGACTTTGGCGGCTTCAGCAACGGCTATGAGCAGCGCGGTGCCATGATCGCCGGTGCTGCCGACACCGCGCGGCGGCTTACGCGTCTCGATGCTGCCATCCTGGTTCTTGGCGATACGCCCGGCGACATTGAGGCAGCCCGCTTCGCCGGTCTTGAGGTGCTTGCTGTAGCGACAGGCATCTTCACTGCGGAGCAATTGCAGAATGCCGACCAAATTGTGAGCTCATTCTCCCGCCTTTCTGATCTCGGCTAAGCCATTTGTCCGTACGACTCATCTAGTGTGTATGACCGGACTCGGGACACACTGCGCTCTGCTTGTGATTGACGTGCAACAGGGCTTCAACGATCCGGTGTGGGGTGCACGCAATAACCCGTCTGCCGAGGCGAAGATCGCGCGGTTGCTGCACGCGTTTCGCGCGAGCGGTCGAACGATACTGCATGTATTGCACGACTCGCGCCTGCCGGACAGTCCGCTTCGTCCTGGGCAGTCTGGGAACGACCCGAAACCGGAGGCGCAGCCGCTACCAGGCGAGCCGATTTATCGCAAGCAGGTCAACAGCGCGTTTATTGGCACCGCACTCGAATCGGATCTTCGTCGCGATGGCATTGATACGCTGGTGATCGTCGGTCTAACGACGAACCACTGCGTTTCCACGACGACCCGCATGGCGGGAAATCTGGGCTTCCACACCTTTCTCGTTCACGACGGGACCGCAACCTTCGACCGCGCTTCTCTGGACGGTCAGAACCGCCCGGCGGCAGAGGTCCACGCCGCAGCGTTGAGCGATTTGAGTGAGGAGTTCGCCACCATCGTGAGCACGGACGACGTGTTGCAGCAATTGGCGCAACGGGCGTGAGCCGGTTTGCGCCTATTGGCTGCGCAAGCTCATCCAAAGCGCATGGCGATTGAGCAGATCGATCTTGGTTCCCAGGGTGCGCGCGTTTCGCGTGAGGGACTGGGCTGCATGGGCATGAGCGAGTTCTATGGGGAGCGCAATGACGAGGAGTCGGTTGCGACGCTGCTGCGCGCGCTCGACCTCGGCATTAATTTTCTGGACACGGCGGATACATACGGCATTGGCGACAACGAGGAGTTGATCGGCCGCACCATCAAGCCGCGCCGCGACGAAGTATTTCTCGCGACCAAATTTGCGAACATCCGCAAGAAGGACGACCCCAGCTATTGGGTCGTCAGTGGCAAGCCGGAGTACGTGCATGCGGCGTGCAACGCATCGTTGCAGCGACTCGGCATCGATCACATCGATTTGTACTACCAACACCGTGTCGACCCCGAGGTGCCGATTGAGGATACAGTGGGCGCCATGGCGGAACTGGTAAAAGTCGGCAAGGTGAAGTACCTGGGCCTGAGTGAGGCATCGCCGGAGACGATTCGCCGCGCGCACAAGGTTCACCCCATCACCGCGCTTCAGACGGAGTACTCGTTGTGGGAGCGTCACGCCGAACGCGAGATACTGCCCACGCTGCAGGAGCTTGGTATCGGCTTTGTGCCGTAAAGCCCGCTTGGCCGCGGTTTCCTGACCGGCACCATCGGCAAAGACACGGACCTGGGCGCGAAGGACCAGCGCAAGGAACGGTATCCGCGCTTCCAGGGCGAAAACCTGGACAAGAATCTGGAGATGGTCGAACGTGTGCGTCAGCTCGCGGAGCGGCGCGGTGCAACGCCCGGCCAGCTTGCGTTGGCCTGGGTGTTTGCGAAGGGACCGTACGCTCCGATTCCCGGCACCAAGCGGCGCAAGTACCTGGAGGAGAACGCGGCCGCGGCGGACATCAAGCTGACACCCGGCGAGGTCACCGCACTGGAAACCGCGGTGCCTGAGAGCGAGATCGCGGGCAATCGCTACAACGAGAACGCGATGAAGATGGTCGACCGCTAAGCGCAGTCGAAAAACCAATGTACCGAACAGCAAAGCGGAGTCCGTCGGCTCCGCTTTGGCTTGCCGTCACAGCAGTTCGCCGCTCGATGGTGGAGCCGTGCTCCCGACAGCTTCCCTGGCCTTTTTCTCGCGGTGTTCTTTCATCATCTGGTAGAACTCCGCCTGATCCTCCATGGCCTTGTTCTGCAGTTGTTCAATGTGCGCCTTGTTCTCATCGGAAACCACGTTGCGCGTCACGAAGTGCTTGTTGAGCTCGCCGTACGCCGCCACGTTTCGCTTCGCCATGTAGGCTTTCATCGCCTCTGGATCGCTGCGGTCCAGACGGTTCATCTCATCTGCCATGGCAAGGCTTTCCTTCATGCGCTCGTTTGCCATACCAGTTGGACCTTTGGTGACCAGGTCCTTCAAATTGCTCAACAACCCCATTTTCGGAAATGCCATTTGCCTGCCCCTTGGTCCTCAAGTGCGAAGTGGGATGCGAGCCGTTGCCGCCGGGGTAGCTCGCTTGCCATGCGGCGGATTCGTAATGGAACGGGACAGGCCGCTAACGCGCCAGCGCCCGCAGCAGGATGCCTTCCGTCGTGTCGCCGGAAAGCTCCCAAATCATCACGCCGCCCAGCTTCTTCTCGTCAGCGTATGCGGTCTTCGCCTGCAGGCTCGCGGGATCGTCGAAGGTGAGAAAGTTGTTGCCGTCATAGACCCAGGGCGAGAGGGAAACGGGATCGCGGTAGAGCTTTGCGGCGGGGTTGGCGAGCATGGTTATCGCGGTCGACTGGTTCAGATTGCCGCGCACCGGGTCGCCTTTTGCGTTCAGGCCGTGTGTTCCCGTCTCGGGCACGTTCTGCCACTGGTAGGCGTAGAACGGGATGCCCAGCAACAGCTTTTGCGCCGGAACGCCGGCCTGCAGATAGCCATCGATCGTAGTGCTGACCGTTTCCTCGTTCAGGTTCGCCGAGCGGAGTGGAGCGTTGAAGCCGGTGATGTGGCTCCACGGACCCTGGTAGTCATAAGTCATCACGTTGATTTGATCCAGCGGTGCAGAGGCGCGGTGCCAGTCGACAGAGCTGACGTTCTTGCCAGACGCGCCGGACGCAATCGACAGCGTAAGCCCTGGCCGCAGCGCATCCATTTGCTTGCGAAACTCCTGCAGCAGCGCGATAAAGTCCTCGGCGTGGTCCTGGTCAGGGTACTCCCAGTCCACGTCGATGCCGTCGAACAGCCGCGGTGCTTCGATGCCCGGAGCGATGTGCCCCTGCAAAAACATGGCCACGCATGACTTCGCAAAGGCGACCCGGTTCTCCGGCTTCGCCGCGTCTTCAAATTGCGACCGCTTGCCCATGATGCTGATCAGCACACGCAGCTTCGGATACCGCGCACGCAGCAGCTGCAGCTGGTGAAAGTTGCCGCGCAGAGGCGCGGTGGGCTGGTCGGCTTGCGCGTCGATGCTATCGGCCGCCTGGAAGACGAGGTTCGTGTCGGCCTGCGGGTCGGCAACGACGCAGCTGTTGTCGCGAATGTTTGCCTGCGCGTAATCGATTTGCGTGAGTGTCTTGACCGCGCCGCGCGTGATCAGGTCTTTGGGTACGTAGCGACGGTTGTACACGCCCCATTGCGGAAAGTAGCCGACGACCTGGTGCGTTGGTGGCGCTGGGCTGGTTGCAGTCGCCCGGGCAGCTTGCGCGAAGCCGCGCATGGAGAGAGCGAGCAGCAGAGAAACAAGCAGGGGCCGAAACGAAACGAGAAAGCGTGATTTCATTCGCATGTTTAGACGCACCGGCCCGCGATCACAATGCAGGTTTCTCCACTGCGGCGGTAAAGAACGCCGCCTCCGGTCGAAATGACAAGGCTGTTAACGGCCGGTGCAAAGCCGGCTTGCTATCTTCGATTCATATGAACAGGCGAGAGTTCTTTGAGCGCTGCGGGGCAGCGGGGCTTGGCTCCACATTGCTGCCGGGTGTAGTGCTGGGTATGCAGGCGTCCTCCGCGCAGACCGGCACTGGCGAAGGCGAGCAGGCGAAGCTGCCGCCCATTACGGTCGAGATGCTGGAAGCCGCCGCTACCGTTGCCGGCATCACGCTGACCGCAGAGCAGCGCAAGATGATGCTGGAGGGCGTGCGCAACAATCGCGAGGGGTTAGAGGCGATCCGTGGGATGCACCTGCCGAACTCCGTCGCGCCCGCGGTTGTCTTCGATCCGCTGCCGAACGGATTTCAGATGCCGGGGCCATCGGCCACCACAGGAAAGATTCGAACCTTCGTTCTTGACGATGCCCGGGCTCTCGTTCAGGACGAGGAGAAGCTGGCCTTTGCGACGGTTTGGCAGCTCGCCACGCTCCTCAAGGCGCGGCGCATCACCTCAACCGATCTGACAAAGCTGTACCTTGCGCGCCTGAAGCGCTATGACCCGCAACTGCACTTTGTGATTACGTTGCTGGAAGACCGCGCTCTCCAGCACGCGGCGCAGGCCGACCGCGAAATCGCCGCAGGGAACTACAAGGGGCCGCTGCACGGCATCCCATGGGGCGCGAAGGATTTGCTGGCGGTCAAGGGTTACCCCACGACGTGGGGCGCGGCGAGCTACGAGCAGCAGCACTTCGATGAGGACGCCGAGGTAGTGACGCGGCTGGATGCGGCGGGTGCGGTGCTGCTGGCGAAGCTCTCACTTGGGGCCCTGGCGCAGGGCGACCTGTGGTTTGGCGGGCGCACGCGCAACCCGTGGAACCCGAAGCAGGGCAGCAGCGGTTCGAGCGCGGGCTCGGCCTCCGCGGTCAGCGCGGGATGTGTCGGGTTTGCCATCGGCTCGGAGACA
The DNA here is from genome assembly GCF_965201105.1 of Terriglobus sp. Taxonomy (GTDB): domain Bacteria; phylum Acidobacteriota; class Terriglobia; order Terriglobales; family Acidobacteriaceae; genus Terriglobus. The sequence goes on along the minus strand of NZ_OZ241741.1, from coordinate 3,074,045 downwards.
CTGGGCTCCATCTCGTCCCCGTGCACGCGCTGCGGTGTCACCGGCCTGCGCCCCACCTTCGGCTTTGTGCCCCGCACGGGTGCGATGGCGTTGAGCTGGTCGATGGACAAGCTTGGTCCCATCGCCCGAAGCGTGGAAGACGCGGCGCTGGTGATGCAGGTGATTCATGGGCCGGACGGCCGCGATCACGCCTGCCGTAACGCCGCGTTCAACGTGACATCGTCTGACATCAAGTCGCTGCGCGTCGGCTTTCTCGAAAGCGCGTTTGACGTGCCAAAGCTGCAGCCGCCAGCGGCGGACGCCGCGAAGCCCGAGGCCGAGGCGCTCAGCCCCGAAGCCCGCGCGAAACAACAGCAACAGCGCGAGCAGGGGCTGGCACGACGCGTCTACGACAACCGCTACGACCGCGCCGCACTCCAGGCGTTGCGCGGCATGGGCGTGAACCTGATTCCGGTAAAGCTGCCTGAGTTTCCATACGGCTCCGTAACGCCCGTGTTGAGCGTGGAGGCGGCTGCCGCGTTTGACGAACTGACCCGGAGCGGCCGCGACAAGCTCTTGAATGGTCAACAGCCCTATGACTGGCCCAACACCTTCCGCACTGCTCGCATGTACAGCGGTGTGGATTACGTGCAGGCGATGCGCGCCCGTTCTGTGCTGATTGAGAAGATGGCCGAGCTCTTCCGCGACGTGGACGTGATCGTGACGCCAAGCGGAGGAGCGCAGTTGCCCGCGACGAACCTGAGTGGGCATCCGGCGGTCATTGTGCCGAACGGTCTGCGCGGCGCGGACGCTCCTGCCGCGCCCGACATCGCCGAGGGCGCGCTCGCCAACGTGGGCGGACCGGGTACGCCGGTCAGCATTACCTTTCTTGGCCGGCTGTATGACGACGCGCGGCTGCTCGCCTTCGCTTCGGCATACCAGCAGAGGACCGATTTCCATCTCCAGCATCCGAAGCTGTAGCAGCCAAACGCCTCACCGAAGGCTCCGGATGCCGACCATAAACGCCTCTCAAGTCTCGCGTTCTTGGGTCGATGTAGGGCGAGAACACGCCTGCGGAACAGTCCGTGCCCGCCTGGGAACGGACGAGTTTGCGTTCTTCACCAGCCGGGTTGAGAGTGGCTGCTACCAAATTGAAAGGATCGCATCTCTAACCGTATGAGATTTTTCGGCCGTCTTTTTGCGTCTGCCCTCGCGTCTTCGTTGCTCAGCCTGCCGGTGGCGTCCTACGCGGTCGCGCAGATGGCGCCGCCCATGGTCAAGGCGCACATCTACGACGACACTGTCGACCCGCACAAAGACATCGCCGCGGCACTGGCGCAAGCGCGCCGCGAGCATAAGCGCGTCATCGTCGACTTTGGTGGCGACTGGTGCGGCGATTGCCAGGTGTTGGACATCTACTTTCACCAGCCGCAGAACAAGGCACTGCTCGACAAGTATTACGTTCTGGTGCACGCTTCGGTGGGTCACATCGACAAGAACCTGGATATCCCGATCGGCTACGGCGTGAACATCAAAAAGGGTGTGCCGGCCCTGGCCGTGCTGGATAGCCGCGGCAAGGCGGTGTACGCACAAGCCACCGGCGAGTTTGAGAACATGCGTAACATGAACTCCAGTGCGGTTACGGAGTTCCTGAACAAGTGGAAGGCGTAGACACCACAACGGAACGCACCGACCCCGGTGCGGCACACACACCCAGGACCGCCGCAGCTGCGCGACAGCCGTCAGCGGCGCCGGACCACCCCTCGCAGGAGGGAGCATCCCAGCATTTTTTCGGCCGCGGCAGCATGCGCCAACACGCGCAGTTGGCGCGTGAGTTCGGCGAGGGCGGCCTGCGGTTCACCGACAAGGTGCGGCTTGCGTACTGGAACGCCTTTCAGCATGACTGCCTGAATACGGCGAAGGCGACCGCGTACTCGGCCATCTTCGCGCTGTTTCCGGCGCTGATTGTCCTGGCTGCATTGGTGACGTTCCTGCCCTACGCAGCGCCTCTGCGGTACCAGCTTGCGCTGTTTTTTCAACGCGTTTTGCCCGCCAGCGTGGCGCCGCTGCTGGAGCACTACTTCATCAACAGCAAGAGTTCGCCGCAGTCCGCCAGCGTCGTGCTGGGTACGGTTGTGGTCAGCATCACGGGTGCCGCCGGCGTGCTGGGCACGTTGATGGAGGGATTCCGGCGCGCCTACCTGCTGCGCGACGAGGCGTGGGGCGAGGGCTTGCGCGGAGGCTTGCGGCGCTATCTGTGGTCCGTGCTGCTGGTGCCGATCTCCCTCATGCCTTTTGGCGCCGTCACCGTCCTGGTGATCTTTGGGCATTTTCTGCTGCCGGTTCTTCGGCACTTCCTGCCCGCGGGTCTGGATTCCACGTTCTTCATCATCGCCAACACAGCGCGTTGGTCGCTTGCCGTGCTGGTCACGGTGGCGGTGATCGCCGCTATTTACCGCTATGGCCTGCCGGTCCGTCCACGCTGGAAGCAGGTGCTCCCCGGCGCGGCGTTCGCCACGGGCACGTGGTTCCTGACAACCTTGGGATTTGGTTGGTATGTGACGCACCTGGCGAACTATTCCAAGACCTATGGGTCCTTGGGAACGGGCATTATTTTGCTGTTGTGGTTGTTTCTCACGGCATTGTCCGTATTGTGCGGCGCTGAGCTGAATGCGGAGCTGGCGCGCGACCACGCACGCATCCAATGACCCATGGGATCTGTGTCGCTTCCCGTGCTGCAAAACACCTCCTGCAACACGGAACCGGTTACAACTGAAACCACCGCGCCCGATGCGGCGCTGGCCGAGGGGCGGCTTTGGCGTCCACGCCGCGTCTACATTACGCCGGATGCGTATGCGTTGCCGCATGGCCGTGCAATGCTGGAGCGCGCCGAGGGCTTTGGCGCGGAGGTGATCCGGCTGAAGCAGAACCGGCTGACCGGGCTGAGTGGCCAACCGGGAGAAAAGGATGAGCGGAAGGCCTATGCGCTGGCGAAGACCAGCCTTGCGATCGTCGTATCGCCGCCCAGCGCGCGGCGTCTGCAGCCGATTCCGCCCTCGGCCGACTGGCAGTTCCACCTGGCGCAGGGCTGCCCGGCGCACTGCCAGTACTGCTACCTTGCCGGATCGCTGAGCGGGCCGCCGATCACGCGCGCCTACGCTAACCTGCACGAGATCCTGGAGAACCTGCGCGAGTACGTGGGCACCGGCAAGGTCACGTCGGCATCGGCCGAGCGTGCGCACGAGGGTACAACGTTCGAGGCGTCCTGCTACACCGACCCGCTCGGCATCGAGCACCTGACGGGCGGCCTGGAAGAGTCGGTTCGTTTCTTTGGCGCGTGGGATGCGCCGGTGCAGCTTCGCTTCACGACCAAGTTCGCCGCGGTCGGACCGCTGCTCGGTTTGCAGCACCACGGGCGCACGCGTGTGCGCTTCAGCCTGAATGCGGCGAGCGTGGCGCGAGATTTTGAGGGCGGCACGGCGACAATGGCACAGCGCATCCGTGCTCTCCGGCGCATGGCGATGGCCGGCTACCCGGTGGGGCTGACCGTGGCGCCGATTATGCCGGTTGAGGGGTGGCAGGCAGAGTACACCGCGCTATTCACAGAGATTGCAACGGCGCTGGACGGCGTCGCCGGGCTGGACCTGACCGCCGAACTGATTACGCACCGCTTCACGGCGGGATCGCGCGAGGTGCTGCTCGGCTGGTATCCGAAGACCACGCTGGATCTTGCGAAGGAAAACCGCAGCGAAAAGCGAAACAAGTTTGGCGGCTTCAAGTATGTGTACCCGAAAGACCGCATGGCACAGATGCGGGAGTGGTTCTATGCCGAGATCGCACGGGTTCTGCCCGGGGCCCGCGTTCTGTATTGGACCTGACCCGGCCTGGCGCGATGGGGTAAGCACTTGCGAATCAGGCAGTTCTGAAAAAAGGAGCCCGCCCGCAATCTGAACGCCGCCGCAGCGCGTTCCATCAGCAAGAGCGGGCAATGCAAGTACATTGCTCGCACCTGGAATGTTTTTTCTCCCAGGCTGCGTCCTTTTCCCCTGAAGGAGCATGCATGCCTGACCACACGATGTTTTTGGCTTTACCAAACGATCTCTACACCGAGGCACTGGAACTGGCCCGATTACGGCGAATCACCTTGTCCGATCTGCTGATTGAGGCGCTCTCAGAGAGTGTTGAGTCACAGCAGCACAGCGGCTGGATCGCGGAGCGGGTGCCGCTCACCATTGATCGCGTGTTGCGGTATCGCTGATCGCCGGAGCTCCGGCCCGTATTCAGCCTTTCCCTCTTCGCCTCTACTTTCGCCATTTAGAATGGCGAGGCTATGAAGGATGCGGACATGAGTGAGTCGACAGTGAGCAGCGCAGAGGTAAAGCGGGCGTTGGAAGGTGTGCTGGCGGCGAGCAGCGTCTCCTCCGGCAGCGCCGAAACGCCGTGGTACGCGGGCGCGCCGCGGCGCAGCGCAAAGATTGTGGCCACGCTTGGGCCTGCGTCGTCGTCGGAAGACGTATTTCGCCAACTTGTCCGCGCCGGTCTGGACGTTGCACGGCTGAACTTTTCCCACGGATCGCACGAGCAGAAAGCCGAGCTGATCCGCATGGTGCGCTCGGTTTCGCAGAGCGAGGGCAAGCCAATCTGCCTGCTGGCCGACCTGCAGGGACCGAAGATTCGCACCGGCAAATTGATCGACCACAAACCCGTGCTGCTGGAAGCCGGGCGAACGCTGGTCATCACACCGCAGGTCATGGAAGGCACGGCCGAAAAGGTCAGCACTACGTTCACCACGCTGGCCGAGAACCTGGAGCCGGGCGCACGCATCCTGCTTTCGGACGGCCTGATCGAGCTGCGCGTGACGGAGGTGCAGGGCAACGGCGATGTGGTCACCATGGTGATCAACGGCGGCACCCTTGGCGAGAACAAGGGCATCAATCTGCCCGGCATCCCGGTGAAAGTGCCCGCGCTGACAGAGAAAGATGAGGAGGACCTCGTCTTTATCGCGCAGCAGAATGTGGACGCCATTGCGCTCTCGTTCGTGCGCACGGCAGAGGACATTCGCTATACGCGCCGCCGCATGCAGGACCTGAACTGCAACGCGTGGATCGTCGCCAAACTTGAAAAGCCGCAGGCCATTGAGAACCTGGAAGAGATTCTGGAGGAAACGGACGGCCTGATGGTCGCGCGCGGCGACCTGGGCGTGGAGGTGCCGCCGGAAAAGGTGCCGGCGATTCAAAAGCACATCATCCGTCGCGCGGCTGCGTACCGGAAGCCGGTGATCACGGCCACGCAGATGCTGGAATCCATGATCGACAACCCGCGGCCCACTCGCGCCGAGGCCAGCGACGTGGCGAACGCGATTTACGACGGCACGGATGCCGTCATGCTCTCGGCCGAGTCCGCCGCCGGACGTTACCCGCGCGAGGCGGTAGCGATGATGAGCAAAATCATCATCGAGACCGAAACGCAGATGTCGGTCGACCACGAATGGAGTCCTCTGGGCGTACACCCGGCGCGCGTGGGCAAGCTGAGCATCAGCGAGACAATCTGCGAGTGCATGGCGCACTCGGCCGACGACCTTGAGCTTGCCGCGATCGCAATCTTCACGGAAAGCGGCTCAACGGCGCGTCTTCTGAGCAAGTACCGCCCGAATGCGCGAATTTTTGCGCTGTCCCCAGTCCTTGACGTGATCGGCAAAGCCATGCTGCTGTGGGGCGTGCACCCCATCCTGTGCCAACGTTTCGATCAAACCGACAAGCTGGTGGAAATGGCCGAAAACATCCTGGAGAACGCCGGCCATGTACACAGCGGTCAGATCCTTGGCATCGTTGGCGGAACGACCACCAAAAGCGGCGCAACCAACTTTATGCGGCTTCATAAAGTCGGCGACCGCTGACGAGGAGCAACGGCTGAGCGGTTGACCTGACCTGCGCAAGGTGCATCCATCATGGTGCAAGGAGTTCGCTTATGGCCGAAACGCCGGATACGATACAGGAACCGAAGCTGGAAGAGATTGCGACATCGCAGGACAGCGTGTATGACGCGGTCATGAAGGGTATGGTCGAGTCGATGGCGGACCTGGTCGAGCGTGTTGCCGACACGGGCGCGTCCTCTTTGGAACGCGAGATCGAATTCGCCGGGCAGACCTGGACGGTCAGTGTCCGCTTGAAGACATAGCAGTAGCACATCCTGATGGTTCACGGCGCTGTCCTTCGCGCGGTCGCCGTCAGCTATGGTTACGCCGTAAGTTCCCCGTGCTCACCTTGTGCGTGCATCCGGCGCGCCAGGGCAGGCAATCCGAACAGAATGCCGCACACCGCGAGGTTCGACAGCACGTCGTTGCGATAGAACGGCAGGCCTGCCGCGTAAGAGGCCGCCAACCCGGTGAGCGTGTGTGGGTACATGGTGCCGCCGGCCCACACCATGCCGTTACTCAGCAGGAAAAACCCCGTGGACAACGCCAGCGCGGCAGTGATCACACGAACCGCGGTAGCACGGCGATGGAGACCCGCCGAGGCGGCCAGGCAAACCAGGCCGTACCAGGCCCACGTGATGGCGTAAGCGCTTATGTGAAAGGGAAACCCGTACACCTTTGCCGTCAAGACCCAGTCGCTGACCGCAATGCCCAATACCGCCAATACCGCCTTCCAGCGCGAGGATTGGTCCCAGCGAGAGCCTGCAAACAGCAAGCCCCCGCCCAGCGCGGTGACACCCCACGCCGCGGTGTGCAGGGCGTGCGGCAGAAAACGGCTGAGAATCGCGAGAATCAGGACGACGTAAGCGGCCATGCAACTATTCTTCCACAGCGGGAGTGCACAAGGCGCACCTTAGCCGCCGTGAGCGCGGCGAAATTTGGGCACATGCTTCCTGATGCGTCCGTCGCCAACGATTCAGGGGTTCTGTTCTTTGCTGCCGAAGTACATGCGCTCGACCTGGCGCTGGTCGTTCACCCAGGCCTCGGCGGTCAACGCCTTGGTGACCTGCCCGTGCAGGTTCCAGATGTCATAGCCAAACCGCAAATCGCGGAACTGCACGTCGTGAAACGCTTGCTCCTGGGGCTGCAGGGGCAGATCCGGATGGATCTCGCCTGCAGTGCCAATCTCTTCGGTAACGGGAAACTTCGACCAGTCTAGGTACACGCGACCCAGCAGGCTGTGCTTGGCGACCAACGTGCTCAACGTCGTGGGCGGCTTCGGCACGGGCTGCTGGTCCATCTCCATCACGCCGTTCCGGGTGTCCACGCCACCGGTGACGAAGTTGTTCGGCGTTTCCACGACGATATGCCAGCGATAGACGTTGATCGGATACGGGTTGGCGGAGACCTTCAGCACGCGGCCGCCGTCGTACTCTTGCTGCTGGGCAATGTTGACGGCTAGATCGTGCTGCTGCCAGTGCCACACCCACAGGCCCAGCATGCACACCAGCGCAGCCGCGGCCAGCCACTGCCCACGGTAGCGTTGCCGGCGTATTCCGATCTCCGAATCCGTCAGGCTAAAGATCAGCGGCAGCAGCAGCGCCAGTCCCAGCAGCAACAGCAACACAGGTTCCACAATGAAAACAAGGTCGCCGGAGTACCAGCGCGGGTTCCACGGCGCGAACGGCCGCACGCCGTAGTTGTTGGTCCAGTCCAGCAGAATGTGTGACACGAGCGCGAGCAGCGCCATGAGGCCGAGCAGCACCGGGCGAAACGGCGGTTGGTCGTTCCGCGACCGTCGCCGCTTAATTGCCCTCCTCGCGTAGCCCCAACCATACATCAGGCCCACGACGAACGCGGCCTGCAGCGGCAGCGACCACAGGGCATGGGTCCACCCGCGATGATGTTGGAAGTACGTAACGGGGCCGCCGAGGCGGTAGACATAGTCCGCGTCCGGCAGTTCGGCCGCAATCACGCAGGCCAGGGTGGCGAAGCGGGCGCGTTTCGGAAAGCCGAGAGCGCGCGACAGGCAGGCGCCGGTCAGCATGTGGGTAACGGGTTCCACACCGGAAGCATACAGGCATGCTTTTGAGTGTGCATCCTACACTGCTAGCCATGGCAAAGCAGGTGGAAACGCCGCAGCAGCAGATTGCAGCACTGCGCACCGAAATTGAGCACCACGAGTACCTGTACTACGTGGAAGACGCGCCCGTGCTGACCGACGCGCAGTACGACAAGCTCATGAACCGGTTGAAGGGGATGGAGGCCGAGCATCCGGAGCTCCTCACGCCGGAAAGCCCGACGCAGCGCGTGGGCGGCAAGGTGAAAGAGGGCTTCGCCAAAGTCGCGCACTCGCGGCCCATGCTGTCGCTGGACAACGCGTACAACGAAGAGGAATTCCGCGCCTGGGCAGAGCGGGTCAGGGAATCGCTGCATGCAAACGACACGCTGCGCTTCGTGTGCGAATTCAAGCTGGATGGCCTGTCTCTGGCGCTGCACTATGGTCCGGCGGAGCATGGCGGCGTCAGGCTGCTGCGCGGTCTGACGCGTGGCGATGGAACCACCGGCGAGGATGTGACCAGCAATGTGCGTACCATGAAGTCGGTGCCGCTGCAGTTGTCCGCCGCGAAGCTGAAATCGGCGGGGTTGCCGCAGAGCTTTGAGGTGCGCGGCGAAGTGGTCATGCCGCAGACTGCCTTCGCGAAGCTGAATCAGGAGCGCGAGGCCGCAGGGCAATCCCCGGCGGCAAACCCGCGCAACGCGGCCGCGGGCACGTTGCGTACCGTGGAACCAAGCATCGTCGCGCAGCGACGGCTGGATCTGTATGCGTATTTCTTGATGAACGGTGAAGGCGAGTTTTTGTTATCGCAGCAATCGGCTGCGCTGGAGGCACTGAAGACCGTGGGTTTCCGCACGAATCCGAATACGGCCACGGTGGACAGCGTGGATGCAGTGCTTGCGTTCATCGCCGAAGCGGAGAAGAAGCGCGACAGCCTGGGCTACGAGATCGATGGCATTGTGGTGAAGGTGGACAGCGTACAGCAGCAGCGCCGGCTTGGCTTTACGGGTAAGGCGCCGCGCTGGGCGGTGGCGTACAAATTTCCGGCACGCGGCGCGATCACACGGTTGAATGACGTGCTCTTCCAGATCGGCCGCAGCGGCAAGCTCACGCCAGTAGCGTCGCTGGAGCCGGTGCCGATCGGCGGCATCACGGTCGGGCGCGCCACGCTGCACAACCCGGATGAGATCGCGCGTCTTGGCGTGCGCATCGGCGACTTTGTCGCGGTGGAACGCGGTGGCGACGTAATCCCGAAGATCACGGAGGTAATCGAAGACAAAGATCATCCGCGTGGCACGCGAGAAATCATCTTTCCCACGCGCTGCCCGCGATGCAAAGAGCCGATCGTGAAGCCCGAGGGCGAGATCGATTTTCGCTGCGTGAACGCGAGCTGCCCCGCTCGGCTGAGCGAGGAATTGCTGCACTACGCCTCGCGCGGCGTGATGAACATCGAAGGCCTGGGCGAATCGATGGTGGCGCAGTTAATGGGTCACGCCCTGAACGAACCGACGTCGTTGAGCGAGGTGGAGGCGGCAGAGCAGGCTGGATCGCCCCTGGACGCAATCTCTGCAGCCATGGTCGCGAACGATGAAGCGACCACTGCCGCCGAGCCAACGCGCGAGGCGCTGGTGCGCACCGTTGCGGACTTGTACAAGCTGACCGAGGCCGACCTGGTCGCACTGGAGCGCGTGGGCAAGAAAACGGCGCAGTCGCTGCTTGCGCAGATTGAACGTTCCAAGCAGGCGCCGCTCTATCGCGTCATCCTCGGGCTCGGTATCCGTCACGTGGGCGAGCGCACCGCGCAGGACCTGGCCAAAACATTCGGCAGCATGGATGCCATTATGGCCGCGAGTGAAGGGGATCTGGTGCAGGCGGAGGGCATCGGGCCGGTGGTGGCGAAAACCATCGCGGAGTTCTTCGCCATCGACACGAACCGCGCGCTGGTAGAGTCGTTGCGCGCCGCCGGTCTGCGGTTCACCGCGGAAAAGAAGGTGCTCACCACCACACTGGCGGGCCAGACATTCGTCCTGACCGGCACTCTGCCCACGCTCACACGCGAAGAAGCCAAGCAGAAGATCGAAGCTGCGGGCGGCAAGGTCTCCGGCGGTGTTTCGAAGAAAACAAGCTACGTTGTGGCAGGCGAAGAGGCCGGCAGCAAGCTGGACAAGGCCCGAGAACTGAACGTGCCCGTGTTGGACGAAGCCGGTCTGCTCGCGCTGCTGGTAGGGCAGGACGACGCGGCATGACGTGGCGGGACCGGTGGTTTCACCTGAAACGCCGTGTGTGCGAGTTCTTTGAAGACCAATGGTTTGATCGAACCCACCACGTGCACACCTCGGGCGATGTATCGTTGCGCAACGCTGGTATCGCTACCGGCGAAGAAGCGGACAGCGAATTGTATGTGCCGGCGCGGCCGAAGCACATTCGCGAAGCGTTGCATGCGTCGCCGATCCCGGATGCGTCGCCGTACACGTTTGTGGACATCGGCTCTGGCAAGGGACGCACGTTGTTTGTTGCGGCAGAGCTGCCGTTTCGGCGAGTCGTGGGTGTGGAGTTCTCCGCGAGGTTGCACGAACAGGCTTGTCGCAACGTGCAAACGTTTCGCTTCCGCGGCAAGGACGGCAGCCGCGTTGAACCGCTTCACCAGAACGCCATGGAGTTCCGGTTTCCAGACGGGCCGCTGGTGCTGTACCTGTTTAACCCGTTCGGTGCGGCCACCATGCAAGTGGTGCTGAATCGTCTGAACGAGTCGTTGCAGCGCGACCCGCGCCACACGGTCATGGTACTGTTGTGGCCTCGCTGTGGCGAGCAGGTTGCGCGGGTGCGGGGCATGCAGCGGGTCTGCGGCACGCAGCGGCATGAGATCTTCCAAGCCTATGCTCCCATGCGTCAGAGCTAGTGTTTGCTACTCCTTGCTGAAGCTGGTGTGTGTGCGTTCCGCGTGGCGTTCCAATGCGAGTTGGATTAGTCTGTCGATCAATTCTGAGTAAGCGATGCCGCTTGCCTCCCAAAGCTTGGGATACATGCTGATGGAGGTGAAGCCAGGCATGGTGTTGACTTCGTTTACGTAGATCTTCGCCGGCTTGGCCGAAGCGAGGTCTGCGGCTTCCATCAGGAAGTCGACGCGCGCCAGCCCGCTCAGATCGCAGGCGCGAAACGCGCGCACCGCCATCTCGCGCATCTGCTTCGATTCGGCGCGGCTGATCTTTGCCGGGATCACCGGCTCGCTGGTGCTGCTCGCGTCGTATTTCGATTCGTAGTCGTAAAATTCGCGGTCGGGCACAATCTCTCCAACCACGCTGGCGATAGGGTCGTCATTGCCGAGCACGGCGATTTCCAACTCGCGTGCCTTGCCGGTGGCGCGAGCGCGGCCTGCGCCGCCCACGCCCTCTTCAATCACGATCTTGCGGTCAAACTTCGCGGCTTCGTTGATCGCCGGGCGGAGTTCCGCGCGCGTCTTCACCTTGCTGATCCCGACCGACGATCCCAGGTTCGCCGGCTTCACGAACACGGGATACTTTAGCCGCTCTTCCACGCGCGCGGTGCATTTGCGCGGGCTCGCCTTCCACTCACTGCGAAACAGCGTCACGTGCTTCACAATCGGCAAGCCCGCTGCGGCAAACATAGTCTTCATCGCGTCCTTGTCCATGCCCACCGCGGAACCGAGTACGCCCGAGCCGACGTAGGCGATGCCGGCCATTTCAAGCATGCCTTGCACCGTTCCGTCTTCGCCAAAGGTGCCGTGCAGCACGGGAAAGACGACGTCGAGCTTTCCCGTGTCGAGCGCCGACATTTCGTCGGCAGTTTCGTTGTCGAGCGCCTCCGCAACCGACGCAACCGCGGCGGCGTGCGCCTGTCTGCGCGTAGCCTTCGCCGGCAGCGCGGGCTGCCTGTACTCGCCTGCAAGCAGCGACTGCGCTTTGCCGCCGGCCAGCCATTGGCCGTTCTTCGCAATACCGATCGGCACCACGTCATACTTCTTTCGATCCATCGACTGCAAAATCGAGGCGGCTGAGCGCAACGAAACCTCGTGCTCGCCCGAACGCCCGCCAAACACCACACCCACGCGCAACTTCTTTGCCATCCTGCACAGGGTAGCGGCTTTCGGCGCGGGCTCACAGAATCACGGGTGAGTCCCCGCCGGCGAGCGGAGTGCATGAACACGCGAAACCCATGCGTGCGGGGGTAGCCGGCACGGTGATATACCCAAAGCACCGCTATGAGCCACTCGCGCCGCCAGTTCCTCGTCAGCAGCACGCTCGCCTCGTTCAGCGCCGCGGCGCTGGGCCAAGCGCCACAGAGCACAATTCCACAGCAACCGGCCAACCCGGGTGTGCCCGGCGCGCCGCCGGTGCTGGGCGTGCTGCCGCCAACCGGACCCGATGTTTCGCCGCAGGATTTTGTCGCTGCCGAGAAGCTCATGCAGGTAGAAATGAGCGCCGCCGAGCGTGCCGAGGCCGCCGGCAACTGGCGCACCAGCATGGCGGCCGTGGTGGAGCGGCGCGTTGGACCGCGCAGGATCACGCTGGGCGAAACAGACGTACCCGCGACCGTTTGGAATCCGGCAACGATGCGGGTGCAGGGTACAGCGCCGGCGTCGTCTTCAGCGACGGACGCCTCGCTCAAGTTCGTGTCGGAAGGCGGGAGCGCGTCTCCACCCGCAACCGACGCTGCGCTGGCCTTCAGCAGCGTTCTTGATCTGAGCCGCTGGATTCGCGAGCGCAAGCTGACGAGCGAGCGCCTGACCGGCGTTTATCTGGCGCGGCTGAAGCAGCATGATCCCCAGCTCAAGTGCGTCATCACGCTCACTGAGGAACACGCGCTGCAGCAAGCGCGCGCGGCGGACGCGGAGATTGCCGCCGGCAACTACCGCGGCCCGCTGCACGGCATTCCGTATGGGGCCAAGGATCTGCTCGACACGGCAGGCATCGCGACCACATGGGGCGCAGAGCCGTTTCGCAACCGCGTTCCGAAGACAGACGCCGCCGCGATTCGGCTGCTGAACGAGGCCGGCGCAGTGCTTGTGGCGAAGCTGTCTCTCGGCGCACTCGCGTTGAACGACGTCTGGTTCGGCGGCCAGACAAAAAACCCGTGGGTGTTGGAAGAGGGTGCCTCCGGATCGAGCGCCGGACCCGCCTGCGCGGTCGCGGCTGGCCTGGTCGCCTTTGCCATCGGGTCAGAGACGCAGGGCTCCATCATCAGCCCGAGCATGCGCTGCGGTGTCACCGGGCTGCGCCCGACCTTTGGCCGCGTCCCACGCACCGGCGCCATGACGCTGAGCTGGACCTGCGACAAACTCGGCCCCATCGCGCGCAGTGCGGAAGATGCCGTGCTGGTGCTTGCCGCCCTGAGCGCCTATGACCCTGGCGATGTCGCCAGCGTGCCGTCCAAGCTGGAGTACGACGGGGCGACGAGCCTCAGGAAGCTGCGCGTCGGTTACTTCCCGAAGTGGATGAATGAAGCGCCCGCAACGGAGGTGGACCGCAACGCGCTCGCCACCCTGAAGAAGGCCGGCGTGCAAACGGTCGAAGTGTCGCTGCCAGACTGGCCCTACGATTCGCTGAACGTCATCCTGTTTGCCGAGGCAGCCGCTGTCTTTGAAGAAATCACACTCGACCATCGCGTGAACCAGCTCAAAATGCAAACGCCGGAAGCCTGGCCGAATACGTTCCGGCAATCCCGGTTTCTTTCCGCGGTGGACTTTGTGCAGGCCGATCGCTTTCGGCGCAAGGTCGCGGCAGAAATGGCGCGGCTCATGCACCAGGTTGACGCTTTGCTGGTCCCCAGCATGCGCGACGAGATGATGGTGATCTCCAACTTCACCGGCCACCCCTCCCTGACGCTGCCGGTGGGCTTTGTCGAAATCAGCGAAACGCGTACCGACTGGCTGCCCGAGTCGATTCCAGTCACCAAGCTGAGCCCGCCACGCCGCGTGCCGTATGGCGTAACCCTGATCGGGCGGTTGTTTCAGGAAGGCACTCTGTTGCGCGTGGGGCAGGCTCTTGAATCCGCGGCAAACATGCGCAATGCGCATCCAGCAGGCTTTGCATGATGCGCCCCAGGACAGCGCGTTTCCTTGGTTACGCCGTGGTGGCTTGCCTTCCGCTTGCCCTGGCAGCGCAGCAGGCGCCGGTTGCTGCCGCCCCATCGCCTGAGGATGCAGCCCCAACGTTGCGCGTCACCACGCGTACGGTGGAGATCGCGACGGTGGTGCGTGACAAAGCCGGCGAGCCGCAGAACGCCCTCACCAAAGAAGACTTCACCCTCAAGGTAGATGGCAGGGAACAGCCGATTCAGCACTTCACCGTAGCCTCCGATCTGCCTCTCACGCTGGCGCTGCTGGTGGATGTGAGCGGCAGCCAGCGCACCTTCATCAGCGATGAATGGCGCGCAAGCGACATCTTCTTCCAAAGCATGCTCACCCGTCCCCAGGATCGTGCGACGCTGGTGCAAATCAACGCCCGCATTCGCATTCTTGCGAATCTGACGAGTGATCCGGGAAGGCTTCACCTTGCGCTGACACAGCTTGGAGCGAGTCCCTCCACCGCCAACGCAACGCGGCTGAACGACGCCGTATACCTCCTCGCGAAAGACCTACTGGCGAAGGAGCGCGGCCGTAAGGCGCTTGTGCTGCTCACCGATGGCGGCGATAACGGCTCCAAGTTCAAGCTGGAGCAGGCAATTGAGCAGGCGCAGCGGGCGAACATCTCTGTGTACGCGATCGATTACAGCGCGTGGACCGGGCCGGACATGATGCTGAACAGCGCCGTGAGCCGATTCAGCTTTCCGCAAAACGATCCTGGTGAAGCCTTGCTGAAGAAGCTGGCCGAGAGCACGGGCGGGCACGTGTATACCGTCTCGCACAGCATGTCGCTGCAGCGCATTTATGAACAGATCGCGACCGACCTGCGCACCGAGTATGAAGTCGGCTACAACCCTCCACCGGACTTGAAGCCCAACAGCTTTCACAAGCTGGAGATTCGAGTCAGGGACAAGCGGCTGTCGGTGCAGGCACGCAACGGCTTTTACGTGCAGCCGTAAACGTCCGGCGTCCAGCTCCTACACCGTAGCGCCCTGCTCTTCCAGCTGCGTTGAGAGCTCTTCCCACTCGTGCATCAGCGTCTCGTGTTGCTTGCGCAGGTTGGCCAATTCACTCTGCTGCCGCTGCGACTGCTCCGCCGAAACGTAATTGCCCAGCGCGGTCTCAAGCGCGAGCATGTGTTCTTCCATGCGCGGCATTTCATCTTCGGCGTAGCGGACGCGGTCCTGGATCGCTTTCAGCTTGATGGGGTTCAGCTTCTTGATCGGAGATGCGGAAGGCTTGTTGCCATTCCCGTTGGTCGCGAGTCCTGCTCCGTTGCCGCCCGTGCTGCCGTCGCCGTTTGCCACCGCAATTGGCGGCAGTTCGATGGCAGGTACGGAGGCACGCTGCATCTCCTTGGCGGCGGCGATCACCTTGTCCGGCCCGCCGCCCTTGCGCCACAGGTAGTCCTCGTAGTTGCCGGGGAACACCTGCACGCCGCCGTGCTCGCACTCAAAGACCCGAGTCGCGAGCCCGTCAATGAAGTAGCGATCGTGCGACACGAACAAAACCGTTCCGGTGAAGGCTCGGATCGCCTCCAGCAGCACGTCTTTGGCGCGCAGATCCAAATGGTTCGTCGGCTCATCCAGCAGGATGAAGTTCGCGGGCGACACCAGCATCCGCGCCAGGGCATAGCGGTTGCGTTCGCCACCGCTCAGCACGCCAAGCTTCTTGAACACATCGTCCCCGTTAAACAGAAACGCGCCTAGCAAATTGCGCAGCTCGACCGTTGCTATCTTCGGCGCGGCGGAGCTGATGTCGTCAAGCATCTGCGCATCCGGGTTCAGCACCTTGTACTGGTCCTGCGCAAAGTAGTCGGCCAGCACATTGTGCCCGTAGCGCACGATGCCCGTGGTCGGCTCCTCCATCTGGCTGAGCATGCGGATCAGCGTGGATTTGCCCGCGCCGTTGGGACCGACCAGCGCAATGCGGTCGCCGCGATCGATGGTGAAATTTACGTCGCCTAGAATCTGTTTCGGCTCATAGCGCTTGCTCAGACCGCTGACCTCGCACACCAGGCGGCCAGAGGCCGGCGGCTGCGGGAAGCTGAAGTGAATCGTCTCCTCATCCTCCGGCACCTCGATGCGCTCAATCTTTTCCAGCTCCTTGATGCGGCTCTGCACCTGCTTCGCTTTGGTCGCCTGGTAGCGAAAGCGGGTGATGAATGCCTCAAGCTGCTCAATGCGGTCGCGCTGGTTTTTGTAGTCACTGGCAAGCTGGTCGCGCCGCGCGGTTTTCTGTGTCACGTATTTTTCGTAGCCGCCGGTGTAGAACCAGACGCGCTTGTTCCACACCTCGGTAATCTTGCTCACCGTCACATCCAGAAAGTAGCGGTCATGCGAGATCAGAATGAACGCGCGCGGATAGCTGCGCAGGTACTCCTCCAGCCAGTTGCGCGACTCCAGGTCCAGGTGGTTCGTGGGCTCATCCAGCAGCAGCAACGACGGCTTCTGCAGCAGAAGCTTCGCCAGTGCGATGCGCATCTGCCAGCCGCCGGAGAACTCCTCCGTCTGCCGCGCCCAGTCCTCGCGTCCGAAGCCAAGGCCGCCCAGCACCGCGCCGACCTGCGCGTCCAGCGTGTACAGGTCCTGCGCCATCAGTTGGTCGCTCACCTCTGAGTACCGCTCGGCGATCTCGTCATACTCCGGCGACTGCGGATCGACGGTGGCGAACCGGTCGCCCAGCGTCTCCATCTCGGCCTGCATCGCGTGCGCCTCGGCGAAGACGGAAAGGCACTCCTCAAACACTGTTTTGCCGCGCAGGGTCAGACCGTCCTGCGGCAGGTATCCAATGGTCAGGCCCTTGGAGCGATTCAGCCGGCCGCCATCCAGCTGCTCGACACCCGCAAGCACCTTCAGCAGCGTCGATTTGCCGGTGCCGTTGCCGCCCACCAGGCCGGTGCGCTCGTCCGGCGTAATCAGCCAATTCGCGTCTTCAAAGAGCAGTTTGTGACCGAAGCGCTTGGCCCCGCCGGCAAGGTGCAGCATGCCTCTATTTTCGCAGACAGAGCAACTTGTGCCGCCAGTTGCCGTCTTTACAGTCAAACGCGTGCACGGAACACCGCTGCAAGCGCGTACCGCGATCCCGACAACCAATCCCTTCGCTGTGAGTTCAGGAGAAGAGTCACCGTTGAACTCCGCGCTCCAGTCCGATTTCCCATTGCCACAAGGCCGATTTTTGCGATGGCGTCGATCGCTCCAGTGGTGTGCCGGGCTGTTCACGGTATTGGTTCTGGCACTCTTACTCACAGGCAATTTGATTGCGCGGCACTTACAAAACTTGGTTCGCGGCCGCCTGCTGCAGACCTTTCAGCAGCGATTCCACTCCCCAGCAACGATCGACGACCTGCGGGTGCACTACACCGGCCAGATCCAGGTCGACGGTCGCGGCCTTCGAGTGCAAAGCGTGCTCACAGGGGTGCCCGGCGACCCACAGCATCCCATGCTCCAGGTGCAGGAGTTCCACTTTCACCTGAGCATTCTGGCGGCACTGAGCCGCTCACCGCGCATCCACCACGTACGCATTCGCGGCGTCCAATTGGATCTGCCGGCGGCTGCCGCGCAGGCGAGCCACGCAACCGAACCAGATCGCGAGGTCGATCTTGAGTACGCCGAAGTCGATGACGCGCATATCCGGTTTGCCAGCAGTGCCGCGGATCGCGCGCCCCTGACGTTTGACCTGCCGCATCTGGTCTTCCGGGGTGTCAGCCGGTCCAGGCCGATCCGCTTTCACGCCGTTGTGGATAATGGGCCGCCGCTGGGCATTTCAGAAACCGACGGCACGATCGGCCCCTGGAACTTCGACGACCCGCGTCTCACCCCGCTTCAGGGTGCGTTCACATTCAAAGACAAAGACGTGAGCAGTGTGCGGGGTCTGCACGGCAGGCTGAGTCTGGACGGCCACTACCAGGGCACAGTTGCAAACATGCACGCGGAAGGAACCACGAACGATCCCGCTTTCGCTCTCGATGTCAGCAGCCATCCCGTGACTCTGCGGACAAAGTTCGCAATGACGCTGCTTCCAGCGCAAAATGCCGTATCGCTGGAGCGCGTCGAAGGATCGTTCGGAAACACGATCTTCCTTTGCCACGGGACTGCCGTAAAGGATCGCACCGCGGACAGCTTTCGCCTGGACGTGCAACTCGATACCGCCGGCGCCCGCGTGGAAGATGCGCTTGCGCTCGCCACGCATACTACTCCACCCGTAATGCGTGGAGCGCTCTCCCTTACCGGACGGCTACAGATGCGGGCAGGCCCTGAGAGCGTATCGCGCAAATTGTCACTTGGGGGCGGTACCTTTGCCATAAGTGGCGGCACGTTTAGCAATCCGGGGGTACAGCAGACCTTTGATGAACTCGCCGAGCGTGCGCAAGGCAACCCGAAGCATGCAACCGCGCAGCGTGCTGCAAGCGTCACGGCAGCAGCCCGCGGCACCGTCACCATGCGAAATGCCGTGCTGCGGTTTCCGCAGGTGCATGTGACTTCGCCCGGGTCACAGGCGACGCTGCACGGGACTTACTCGCTGGACGGCACACAATTCGTCTTCGACGGCAGCGTGCACACAGAGGCGAAGCTTTCAAACATGACCAGCGGCCTCAAAAGCGCGCTGCTCAAGCCGTTCAACGGCCTCTTCGGGCACGGCGATCATGGTGGCTCCGGCGGGGCTACGCTACCGCTCCATATTCAAGGCGTCGGTGGCGTGCCGCACCTGAATACGCACATCGCCGGCTTCCGCATGAATGCTCCCGGGACGGACTAAAGCTGCCGCTTCGGAGTCGCGCGGCTGCTTCAAGCCTGGTGGCTAGGCGGCTGCCACCTTCGGCTGCCAATCCAGCGCCTCTGCGATCTGCTGCGCCAGCGTCATGGGATTGAACGGCTTGAACAGGACAGCCGCTACCCCCAAATTCGCGAAGCGGCGTTGATCCACGCCCTGCACCTTGGCGGTGAGCAGCAGGACTGGAATGTGGGCGATGGCTGGCGTCCTCTGCATTTCGCGAAAGGTCGTGGGCCCGTCTTTGCCGGGCATCATCACGTCCATCAGGATCGCTTCCGGCTGTTCGGTGACCGCCTTGGCAATGCCGGCCGTGCCCGATGATGCTGTGCTGACACGCCACCCCGCGGTTGCTTCCAGCGTGAGTGCGGCGACTTCTCGGATATCGTCTTCGTCGTCGATGATCAGTATGTGTCGGGACATTTTGACTCTGGAGAAAAGGGTAGTGGGGTGCAATCTTGTATCCGATACCACGTTCGGGGCACCGGCTGCTGCGTTCGTTGCACTGGTCCCATTGTGAAACGAAAATGCGATATTGGCACCGGTAAAGTCGCGCATTTTGTCTGCTGAAAGCGGAAAACGTGCCCCAGGCGGGCACGTTTCGTGGTTTTGCGCGTTCCGTTAGCGCTTACGCGGCCACGGGCTGCTCCAGCACCTGCGCCATGCGCTTTCCTTGGCGGGCAGCCGCAGCCTGTTTGTGGTAGGCATAGCCGGCGATCAGCGGAAAGGCAATCGTCGCCTCGGAGTACACCATCTGCTCGTAATTCAGGTCGACCTTGCCCCAGCTCGACGCCTCCTTCAGCGTGGAGCCGGAGAGCGCGCCGTCGCGGGCATCCGCCACGGTGATCTGGATGGCGTACTTGTGCATCGATGCCTCGACGCCCAGAATGTCGGCCGCCACCACAATATCCTGCGCAAAGTTCTTGGGCACGCCGCCGCCAATCATCAGCAGCCCGGTCGTCGGGTTCTGAATCTTCAGCTGGGTCAGCTCATAAAAGTCTTTGCCGGAGTCGATAGAGCACATCTTCTTGCCCTGGCGCGCGTGCTGATGCGCCACGATGCCGAACCCGAACGAGCAATCGGAGAAGGCAGGCACGAAGATCGGAACGTCCAGCTCGAACGCCGCGAGCACGATCGAATCCGGGTTCCCCTGTTGCGGCGTGCGCCCGTTGTCCTTCAGATAGCGGCCCATCTCGCGGATGAACTCGCGCGACGAGTACGCTCCCGGCTGCATGCCGTTGATGATCTTCTCGGTCGTCTCGTCGCAGATGCGCAGCTCTTCTTCGTCGATGAACGTGTCGTAAATGCGATCGATCATCATCTCGCGCAGATCCGCATCGCGCGCGCCGTATTTGTACTCTTCGCCAGCCACGTAGTGCTTGAACCCGAGAGCCTCAAAAAAGTCCTGGTCGACAATGTTCGCGCCAGTCGACACAATCGCGTCGATCATGTCGTTGCGAAGCAAATCGACAATCACGTCCTTCAGGCCGGCGGAGATCAGCGAACCGGCCAGACACAGGATCACGCCGCACTCGGTGTCGCGCAGCATCATGTCGTAAATCGTCGCGGCGCGCGCCAGATCGCGTGAAGAGTAAGCCATGTGGCTCATGGCATCGACCAGCGGCACCACGTTGTGCTGCTTGATGTCGATGTGCTGAATGGGCTGCTGCAGGAGTTCCTGTTTCGTGGGCATCTCGTATGTTATTTTACCGCGTTTCGCTCAACAAGAACGCGGCTTCTGTGAACATGTGGCAAACGGCCAGAAGCACACGTGCGAACGGGGATTGACGCCGTGCACGTGTGCTCCTGCGGCTTGTCTTAGAACGAGTTCTTCAGCTTTTGTGCGACGTCTTTCACGTGATTGACCATACCCGCGGCGGTCCCGTTGGATTGCTCCTTCTGCCCAAAGGTGTCCGGGCGGCCAAAGCCAAGGTCCGGCACATAGCCCAGGGGCTCGGCGATCTTCACGTTGAATTCGCCCTTGCCGTCTGGTGCCTGACCGCTGGTCCAGGGCTGGTTGGCTTGGTCGCCCGGCTTGCCGTCCGTCGTGGTGATCAGGAACGAGTAGTTGAAGTCAGGGTTCTCCTTGGACTGCGGGAAGCTGTTCGGGATCGGCAGGTGCGACGGACCCAGTTCTTCCAGCACAGCGACCCACTGCTCCTGGTGCATGGTGTCTCGCGCAATGTTGAAGGCCAGCATCTCCTTCATGCCGGGGTCGTCGGTCGCGTTATACAAGCGAGCCGCCAGCGTCCGGCCAGTCGCCTCCGCCGCCACGTTGCAATACATGTCGGCGGCCAGGTTGCCGCTGGCGTAAATGTGGCTCATGTTGAACGGCACACCGTTCGAGTTGCCGGGATAGGCGGAAAGGCCGGTCGACAGAATGTGACGCATATCCATGCCGTTCAGCACGGCGCCGGCAATGGGGTCGGCTGCGATCTCTTCCTGAATGCTGACCGGCGCCTTTTCCAGGTTCATGGCGACGGCAACGGAGAGGAATTCAATATGGGCGATCTCTTCGGTGGCTGTGTTCAGCAGCATATCGCGATATTTCGCTGGACCACGCGAACCCCACGCCTGAAAAAAGTACTGCATGCAAACGCGGATTTCGCCCTCGACTCCACCGATCGCCTGTTGCAGCATGCGGGCAAAGAGCGGGTTCGGCTTATCGACGCGGACGTTCCACTGAAGTTTTTTGTCGGTGTAATACATGGGTCTCCTCTGAGTGATGCAGGAGACTCGTGTGCTCCCGCGCATGCAGTAGGAAGCCCACGCGCACCGGCGCGGAATGCCAGTCTGGCTCTGTAGCCGAAGTTGGCGCAATCATGACGGTTATGACGGACCGCTCTGGTTGCCGCCGACCCACACGCTAACGCTCCACCCGTTGGATCCCAGCGCCCGCACGATGTTGTCCAGAACCCGCTTGCGCTCGGAGTCCGGGACTGTGACGGACATCCACGTCTCGCAAGACTCGAACGTGGGCATGACCTGAACTGACCGGTCCACGGATTCGTACGGCATATCGAGGCAAAGACCGGCTTCGATGTATCGAAGCCGCTCTCGAGAGAGGAACTGAATGGTAAAGCCCTCATCCGACTCAACGGTGCCGCTCCAGAAATGGCTTGTAAACATGCTCGCCTCGAAGGTTGGTGGCTAGCTCGCATCGGGCTCACCTCTCGCCGGGCTTACTCGCCATAAGGTTGACCGAGCCGATCACATGGTGATTCCAAACGATTTGAAGTGGGATATGACTCGCGCGCATCGCCTGCTCGATGTTTTCCGCAATCCGTAAGATCTGCGGCCCGGGCAACTGCTGGAGCGATCCATTGCGATCCACTCCGATCGAGAGGCCGCCATGAACGCCTTCCTCGCACTCGATCTCGAACTCCAAGCCGTCGCCCGAGTACCGCAAAAATACCGTTTCAGCTCCAATGGAACGCATTCGCCTTAGCTGGAAGCCATCTGCTGAAAAGTGTTGAAACCGGTGAGGAAAGATGCCTCTCATAACCTCGCGAAGATGATCTCTGAACCAACGCATTGGAATGATGAATGTCACGATATCAAGGTAAGTTGCTGCTTTTCGGCAGCATTCAAATGAGAGGCGAAAACTCTCCGCTGAAAGACAGAAGCATTCAGCTGTGCGGCGCGGGTGCGCTGCTATGCGCGAGTTCACGTGCTTGTTCGTATGTCTCACAGAACGCGGGATCGCTAAAACTTGTCATGAGCGCGGTCCAGTTTTCGCGCAGTTGTGCGGCCAATGTTCGCGGAGACGGTTGAGCGTACGGATCCACGGGTCGGTTGCGCATACTGGCAACAGCCAACGAAAATCCTATGAACTTGCCGGAATGCGCACGGTTTCCCAATGTCAGGTGGAGGCGTTCCGTCTTATAGAACAGAAACAGCACTCCGCCTACCTCCCAGATCGCCTTCTCGGGAAACATTGAGCTTAGTTTTGAAGTATCGTACTCCGGGCCAAGTTTGTGTGCATCTGGCCGATGCGTTAGAAAATCAAAGTGTTCCGACACGATCTGATCGACATTGCGTTTCTCTGTAAAAGAAAAGCCAAACATGGAATTCTGGCACTCCGCTACCAGAATTATGCATGCACCACGAGACAATGTGAGTTACGGCATGTGGTCAACGAGTGATGACCAGCTCCTTGCGATGACCTCTTCAAACGCAGCCAAGCCGGCCTGTGGACGAGGCGTTTGAGCACCCAGTACTGCGGTCAAATCTGCCCAGTGTGCTTGCGGACTGGAGCGGACCTGGACATACACCTCGCCGCGCCCCTCGGAGACAAGCATTTCCAACTGTGAAAAGCGTACAACGCATGAGGCGTAGTCGAATACAGTGCGCCCGCCGGGCTGCGGCTGCTCCACAACTTCGCCATCATGCTTGCGAAGCAGATACGCCCACTCGCTCTCTATCCGGCACCGAAGAGACTTCGTCAACTTACGCGCCTGCTCGCGGTCGGACCCCGCCATCAGCGCAGAGGTGACCTTCGACATCATTTTTCCAGCAACATGGAGAATGCGATCTGAGGTCCTATGCATGAATGCGAACTAAACCTTAGTTTGGTTATAGGACTGAAGATTAGTGCTGATCTTCGGAACATCACCTAGTCGTAAGACCAGGTAGGCCCGCAAAGCTGCACCTCAGTTCGAATTTTTGGAACGCGCGCTCCACTCTGAGCAACACCATTGCTCTTTCAGCAGAAGAAAGATCATGCGCTGGTTCTTTACTCGAAAAGATCAGGGCAGGTGCTTCGATGTAGTACACGCTATCCCACCACTCGTAATCAAGCTGAACGTCGAGGTCGTCATCTTGGAATGCAACGTACCCGCTCATGCGAATGGTGTTGCGCACACGTACAGCGGAGGAGCCTTCACGCCAGACGAGCCGTGATGCACGATTGCGCCAAACCCATGCGCCGCCTGCAAGAAGAAGCAAGGGAACAGCAGTGGACGCTGCTTTTATCAAGTTACCGTACATACCGTATTGGAACGCCCCTTCGCAACAAAATCGGCGATTCTGTATACAGCCATACCGGGCCCTGCTTCAACATTCCAAATTCATCACGACCGTAAAAGTAGACAGCCTCGCCTTCCGCGCCCTCAGCAAAGGCCGTGGAGAGCCAGCGCCATACAGAGCCGGTTAGAGGCGTCGGCTTCAAATACATTTGAATCCAGTCTGCATACTGACCTATCGGGGTCTCTTCGAGAGTTGTTCCCACGTAACCACCGAGTTGACCGCCATAGCGGGTTGCGCCTACGGCCCCTGTACTGGACCAGAAAAGCCGATTGATGGCCGGTCCAAAGGCGCCTGCCTGGTTCAGCGACCAACGTAGTGCATAGCTGCTGGCAGCAGGAATCCCCGGCCCGAATACAGCCAGAAATACCAATGAGCTATAAACGACAGTCGTATTCCGAACCAGCCGGTAGCTCGCCTGCCACTCGCCCTGACCGATCTGGCTGTGGAAGAGTGCCTGGGCGAGGGGGTTGTCGGCCATGCCGTCTTTCGGATCGATGCGCTCGCCGGAGTAGCGGTTGAAGCGCGAGGGCGACGGCCGTGGCGAGGCGGGCACCGCAACGGCGGCTCTGGCGTTGCGGATGGCAAGGTCATGGTGCCCTGGGTGTCGCCGATGGTGTGGCGAACGGCTCGGCGATCCCGGCAGCAAGTCACCGAAAAGTGACCCGTCCGGATTGCGATAGCAGACCGCATAGGCGCGACCGAAGCGGTCGTGCACAATCCTGTCGGTTTTGCTGAGAACCATCGGCATCTTTCGGACTTACACCCTTTCTCGGGTTCAGCGAACTCTTGCTTAGTTCCCGATGTCGATTTTGGTATGTTGCTTCTCATCCAGCTCGGGTTGCAGGGTCAGAGTAAGCAGATGATTCGCACCGCCATGTTCTCCTCCTCGGCTTGCGCCGGTGCTCGTCACGTAGCTGCTCAGCCAACCCCGGAAGCTATAGGTGCAGATCGCGTCCTGTGCCGCGTCGTCGGCCCAGAAACTGAGCTTTATTGGGAGAATCTTTGACCTGTTCACCGCGGTCGCCAACTCAAACAGGTTCTTCAGCGTCGCGAACGGAACGTTGATGCGGTCGTTGACGTCGACAAGCACGATGATGTCGCACGCCACCGAGCCGATCATGGGCATACCGGTGACACCGTCGTGGACGGTGCTGACGCCGAAGTGCACACCTACGGCGCGAAAGGAGGCGTCCCCGATGGTGACGCTTGCGATGTTTGGTGATGCCACTGGTTCCTCCTCTGTTTTTACAGCGCGTTCCTCTTACAGCGCGTTGCGTGCGATCAGCGCCTTGTACCAAAGCGCGCTCTGCTTAGGCGTGCGCTTTTGTGAGGCATAGTCGACATAGGTGATGCCGAAGCGCTGGCCGTAACCCTCGGCCCACTCGAAATTGTCGAGCAGGCTCCACAGGAAGTAGCCCTTTACGGGAACCCCCTCGCTGATGGCGCGCTGCAGGTTCGACAGGTAATTGCGCAAGTAGGCGATGCGGTCCGTGTCGTAAATCTGACCGTCCGGCATCACGGTGTCGGCGCCGGAGCAGCCGTTTTCCGTGATGTACATCGTCTTGATGCCCCACACTTCGGACGAGAGCTTCGGCCCCCAATACAACGCCTCGGGCGCGATATATAGCCACGTGCTGACGGCGTGCGGGTGCGACTTTGCCATGGGCACCACAGTGTAGCCGCGCTCGTCCTGCGCGGGGCGGATGTAGGTCGCGGTATAGCAGTTCATGCCAACAAAATCGACCGGCGAACCGATCGCCTTCATGTCGGCATCGGTGAACTTGGGAGCGTCCGCGCCCAGGGTCTTCAGATAAAGGTCGGTGTACTTGCCGGTCATGATGGCGTTCATGATCGACG
This sequence comes from Terriglobus sp., assembly GCF_965201105.1. Lineage (GTDB taxonomy): Bacteria > Acidobacteriota > Terriglobia > Terriglobales > Acidobacteriaceae > Terriglobus. Next base: position 3,048,356 of record NZ_OZ241741.1, on the reverse strand, counting down.
CGTTCTCTTCACGCATCGCGATGCGCGCGGCGGCAATGCCCTCCGGCGTGTCCACCAGCGGCGTGCAGGCGTGGTAATCCTCGGCCAGGCCAACACGCGTGCCGGGCTTCGCGTGCGCGCGAATTGCCTGCACTGACAAACCATGCCCCAGCACGGCATGGTGACACACCTGCGCGATCTCGCCCTTGCTCAGCTTGATACCGGGCGCGTGCACGGCTGCGTCATACGCCACGTAGACGAAAGTATCGATCTCGTTTGTCGTCATGAATTGTGGCACACGGTCGCTCAACTGGCCGGCCATGTAGCCGCAGTAATCTGCCAGCGCCTGCGCCGTGTCCTTGTTCTGCCATCCGCCCTGGTCCTGCAGCGCCTGCGGCAAGTCCCAGTGATACAGCGTGCAGAACGGCTGAACGCCCGCTGCCAGCAGCGCATCGACCAGCTTTTTGTAGTGGTCCACGCCTTTCTGATTCGGCGTGCCGCGGCCCTCCGGGAAGATGCGCGACCACGCAACCGAAAAGCGGCAGCCCTTCAATCCGTATTCCTTCATCAGCGCAATGTCTTCGGGGTAGCGGTGATAGCTGTCGTCTGCCACATCGCCGGTGTCGCCATTATGAACCTTGCCAGGGGTGTGGCTGAAGGTGTCCCAGATGGTCTTGCCGCGGCCGTCCTCATTCACCGCGCCCTCAACCTGGTAGCTGGCCGTGGCCGAACCCCAGATGAATCCTTGCGGAAATGGCCGGCTCCCCGTCGCCATCCTTGTGCTGCCTTGCGCGGCGGCCTCTGCGGTAGTAGCGGCCGCCGCGGCTGCGCCGAGGGAAGGGACGGCCGCGGCTCCAGCGGCAAGCTTGGCAAACGATCGGCGGGAAAGCGACAGGTTCATAAAGGCCTCGTCAGGTGAATGCGGAACGCTGCTGATGGTACCGGGTCAGCAATGATTCTCACAATCCCATGTTCAAAGGTTCTTTGCTCTCATCACTTTCCAAGCCGATGACCCAGGTTGAGGCAGGCGATCGCGATCAGCGCCACACCCAGCTTCGCCTGGCCGCTGTGCGCGTCATAGCCGTGCCCAGCAAAGACCGCCGGCCGTAACAGCATGGCAAAGTAAGCAGTGACGCAGAGCAGCCCGGCCACGATGAGTAGAACGGAACCGAGCCGCCTGACGGGTACTTTGCTTTCCACGGGATCCAGTTCCTACTTTAGAAACGCTTCGACCGCCTGGTCGAATGCCGCCGGCTGGTCATACATGATGAAGTGGCGCGAGCCGTCCACGCGCTTCAGCGACACGTGCGGCATCGTGCGGTACGCCTCTGTGTAGAGCGCGTCGACCTGCTCCGGCTTTTGCGTATCCGGATCAAGCGGATACAGCAACAGGGTGGGCGTCTGGGTTGCCGCCAGACCGGGTGTTACGTCCGTCTGCAGATCTTCGATCATGGCGTTCACCGCCACGGTGCGATCGCTGCTGCCTGCAGACGCGGCCACCATCTTCTGAGCGTCGGCATTCTTCACCAGGCGCGCCGCCATCATCGGCTGCATGGCGGCGTACTGATCCGCAGGCATGTTCAACATCTGCTGCCGCATCGCTTCCAGCTGCGGCTGCATGGTCGCGGCGGTCGCGCCCGGTCCCATCATCGCGGCGGCGGCCGGCAGCGCGTCCACAATGACCAGCTTGCGTACATCCCCCGGGTGCTGTTCCGCGAGCATCAGCGCGATCAGTCCGCCCATGGAGTGGCCAATCACCACAGGATGCATGCCACTCGCGGCCACGTAGCTGTGCAGTTCCGTTACGACTGCAGGCAGAATCGGGCCGCTTGCGTTCGGTCCAGCGAGCTGGCCGGCAAAGCCGTCGATCTGCAGCAGGTGCAGCCGATAGTTGGGCGCCAGCAGCTTTGCCTCACCGGCCCACACGGCGCGGCTGCTGTTCAGGCCGGGAATCAGAACCACGTCCGGCTTGCCCGCAGTGCCGGCGTCCGCGACGGTGAAACGGGTGGGCGTGAAGCCCTGACCATGCGCAAAGTTTTGGAGCAGGATCGTGGCGAAGCCAATCCAGGTGAGCATCATTACACATTTACGAGCGCGTTGATTGCGAATGAACATGGCAGGTTCCTTTCCGGTTGAGCGTGCAGGATCGTTGGCGCATGCGGCATGCAAGCGCGACGTAAACAGCTGAGTCCTTGCCGGAGTTACTCGGGTTGAAAGATCTTTTCGATTGCCAATCCGAACAATCTGCTGATGCGAAAGGCCAGCGGCAACGACGGATCGTATTTGCCGGTTTCCAGAGCGTTGACGCTTTGCCGCGAAACCTCAAGCTGCTCGGCCAGAAACGCCTGCGACCAGCCCCGGTCGGCACGCAGCTCGCGCAGCTTATTCCGCATCGGCAGCGACCCGGTCGCGGAACTTGTAGGTGAACTTGGCGACCAGCATGCTCAGGCAGAAGGCGTAGAAGCCAACAAATGGCGGCAGTGCTCCCTGCCATCCGAAGCTGTGCAGAAAGCCGTCAAATAGTTCCACGGAGAGCATGGCCGCGATGCCCCACAGCATGCAGCGGATAACAAGATCGCGTTGATATTCATCGCGCTCCTCGCGCAGGTAGCGGCCGGCGACGACCAGAAACGAAAGCATGGGCAACAGCGGCAGAAACGCGACGCAGTACAGGAGAACGCCCTGAGGATGAACGCGTTGCACAATGATCGTGGCGCTGCACAGCAGCAGAATGTACGAAACCAGTACACCAAGCCCGCGACGCAGGTACCGCTTCTGCGCTGCGCTCTTCTTCTCTCCAAAGCACCACATAATTGCAATCCTTCTGGACCGGAAGCAGGTTGGAATGCGCTTCGCGGTGACAAGTACACTTTACGTAAAGCGTGCTTGTCATGTCAAGGGTGCTTGTCTATAAAGTTTGTTTGCTTGGCCGCTGCTCCGTGCCGTCCTTGCTAGGCTTTGAAGAACGCCATGATCATCAACTTCTCGGAACGTGCGCACAACCATAACTGGGACCTGGATCCCATTGTGCGATCGCTATTGGACACCGACTTTTACAAGCTGCTGATGCTGCAGTTCATCTGGAAGCATTTCCCCGCGACCGAGGTGTCGTTCAGCCTGCGGAACCGCAATGCACGGATACGGCTGGGTAGTCTCGTCCGCACGGAAGAAGTGATCGCCCAGCTGGAGCATGTGAAACGTCTGCGCTTCCGCCGGTCAGAGCTGATCTGGCTTGCTGGCAACACTTTTTACTCCACACGCGGCATCTTTGAACCTGCCTTTCTGGATTGGCTGGAGCATGGCTTCACGCTCAGCGATTACGAACTGCACGAACGCGATGGCCAGCTCGAGCTCATCTTCAGCGGCACCTGGATCAACGTGACCATGTGGGAGATTTATGCCCTCAGCATCGTGAATGAACTGAAGACCCGCGCCGCGCTCAAAGGCATGAGCGAGTTTGAACTCGACATTTTGTACGCACGCGCAAAAACACGGCTCTGGTCCAAGATCATGCGTCTGCAAAACGTTCCCGGGCTGGCGATTGCGGATTTCGGAACGCGCCGCCGCCACTCGTTTCTGTGGCAGGAATATGTGGTCGAGGCCATGCACGCGGAGCTTGGCGATGTATTCACCGGCACCAGCAACACCTTTCTTGCATACAAGCACGATCTGGAGGCGATCGGCACCAACGCCCACGAGATCCCGATGGCCATGGCCGCGTTAACCGACAATGACGAGGACCTGAAAAACGCGCAGTACCGCATGCTCGAGTTATGGCAGCAGACCTATGGCGGTGCGCTGCTTGTCATGCTGCCCGACACCTATGGCACCACCCAGTTCCTGGAGAACGCGCCCGATTGGGTCAGCGGCTGGACCGGTCAGCGGGTCGACTCCAAAGATCCGTTTGTCGCGGGCGACGAGTACATCCAGTGGCTCGAACGGCGCGGCGCCGATCCACGCGGTAAGCTGCTCATCGCAAGCGACGGGCTTGATGTGCAGGAGATCCTGAGCCTGCACGCCTACTTCGGTGGTGTTATTCAGCCCGGCGTCAGCGCCATGGATTTCCGCGACGCCAACGACTTCCAGGACGAGCGCAAATGGCGGCGCGAGCGGCGCATTCGATTTTCAGCGGGCTGGGGAACGCTGCTGACCAACGACTTCCGCGATTGCCACCCACGCAACGAGGACGGCCTGGAGCCGATCAGCCTGGTCTGCAAACTGCGAAGCGCCGGTGGACGGCCGGCGGTGAAGTTGAGTGACAACTATCTGAAAGCAAGCGGTCCGCCGGACCTGGTCGCACACTATCGCGACGTCTTCGGTCTTGCCGGCATGGCGAACCTGCCGGTGGTTGTGTAGCTACCGCGTCGCCGGACGTGAATAGATCAGCGTCTTGTGCCGGCGCAGCATCAGCACTAGCGCGCGGCGCAGAAAAATAGCAAGCAGCGGTGTCAGCACAGCGGCGCAGATGCCCCAGATCACAAGCGCGTGCCACTCCCATTGCCACATCTCATGCACCATGCGCATGGGGTGGTGGCTCATGTGGTGAATGTCCTTGGCGGTGAACGGCAGGTGCCGCGTGCGAAAGATATACACGCCCAGCTGCAGGAACGGAACGAACAGCAGCAGGTGCAGCGGCGCAACCACGTGTACGCCGATCTGGGAAGCAAGCTGGTTGAGCCCGAAAATCCAGGCCAGCAGGATCACTACGATCGTGGTCACACCCACGGTTGGATTGATTCCGATCGCCATGCCGAACGCAAGACTCCACGCCAGCCGCCGTGGTGTCACGCCGCCGCGCAGCAGGCGCAGCAAAGGCCGCAATACATGGCAGCGTAGGAATTCTCGGACTCGCTCGCCAATCAGCACGTGACATTGGACGCAAATCGGGCCGCAAAGGAACCCCGCGCTGCAGATTTGTGTGCCGTCGTTGCGTTCTGCCCTGCGTGTGAGTTACAGCAGACCGCGGCGGCGCAATGTGCCCAAAACCGCTTCCACCGACCAGTCCAACGCCTCGCAGCCATTCACGGTCAGTTCCGCATTTGCCTGGGATGGCAGCACGAACATGTCGGCCATAGGCCGCGCGGTCGCGTGGAACTGCTCGCGCACGCTTTCCTCGGTGCGGCCGCGCTCGCGCGTGTCGCGATAAATGCGGCGCGTCAGGCAAACCTCATGCGAGCAGTCCACGTACACGGTCAGTGTGTACAGCGGCAGCAGCTCAGGGTAGTGCAGTGCCAGAATGCCTTCCACAATCACGTACCGCTGGGGCGTGACCCGGTCCGTCCTGCCCAGAACGCGCGAATGCGTGCTGAAGTCATACACCGGCCGTTCGATCGGCTCGCCACGGCTCAGCCCCTGCACGTGCTCAATGATCAGTTCGCTTTCCAGCGAATCCGGGTGATCGAAGTTGCGTTTGTGGCGCGTGTCCAGCGGAAAAACCGACAGGTCGCGGTAGTACAAATCCAGCGGAAACAGCGTCGCATTCAGCTCACCCGCCAGCTCGCGCGCAAGCGTGGTCTTCCCTGAGCCGGAGCAGCCGCCAATGCCAATAACCGTGGGCCGCACCGTACCGGCAAGCGTGAGCTGTTCGGCTGGTGTTTCGCTCATGTCGACGGACTCGCGCCGCCGTTCAGGTTCGCGATTTGTGGGACCAGCGCCGTAAGCAGCGTCTCAAACGTCTTTGCCGCCCGCACGCCAACCTCCATCACTTCCAGGTGGTTCAGCGGCTCGTCCGTCACACCCGCGGCAGGGTTGGTCACCAGCGACAGGCCAAGCACTTCCAAGCCCATGTGCCTGGCCACAATCACCTCGTGTACCGTCGACATACCGACCAGGTCAGCGCCAAGCGCATGGAAGGCGCGTATCTCTGCCGGTGTTTCGTACGATGGGCCGAGCACCGCCAGGTACACGCCGGATTGCATCGTCCAGCCTTGCGCGGCGGCCTCTCGCACAGCCAAGTCCCGCAGCCGCGGCGCATAGGCCACCGTCATGTCAAAGAAGCGCAGGCCCGTGTTGGGCAGCACGCCAAATCTGGCCTCGTTCCGGCCCAGTGCGGCATTCGTGCCCGTCAGGTTGATGTGATCGCGAATGGCGACGACCGAGCCGGGCGAGTAGCTGCGATTGATTCCGCCCGCGGCATTTGTCACCACCAGCTGCCGCACGCCAAACAGACCCAGAACCCGCACCGGAAACGTGACCTCGTCCATTGCATATCCCTCATACGCATGCACGCGTCCCTGCATCACCGCCACCGCAACGCCGCCAACCGTACCCAGCACCATACGGCCATGGTGCCCTTCGACGGTCGATTGCGGAAAGTGCGGAATGCTCGCATAGGGCACGACTGTGGCGTTCTCAACCGAGTTGGCGAACTCCCCCAACCCGGACCCCAGGATGATGCCCACCCGCGGCCGCAGCGACGTCTTGCTGCTTAGAAGCGCCGCGGCTTCAGATGCCTGGTCAAAGATGCTTTTCATTTTGCCCTTCTGTAAGGCGGGACCGCAGTTCATTCGAGATACTTCGCGATGTGTGAAGTATGGCGATGATAATAAGAGTGTCTTGCTTACGAAGAAGCACGATGTAGTACGGGTCAATTAACCAAAATCGCACATGGCGCTTGGTGATATGAGGATGCTGTCCTGCACTGTCCGGCCAGCGTTGAAGATGCATGAATGCGTCATTTACCTGCTCAATAAAGCGGTTCGCGCCGTAACTGTTTTCGCCATAGAAGTCGATAATCTCGTCGCGGTCCAACCTTGCCTGACGAGTGACCTCGATCCTGGTCAAGCTGCACGTGTCCGGCGCGCATTCAACTCTGTAAGAAACTGCTCAGCCGGAACCGTGCGTCCAGCTGCTGCATCGGCGAGACCCGCTTCGATTCGCTCTTGGACGTACTCGAGGTAAACATCATCATGGGGACCGTCGTTCCAAGCAGCGGCTTGATGAATGCTGCTGTCCAACGCCTGCTCTAGGGTTTGGTACTGCCCACGCTCAACCCGCTGCTGCAGGATGCGGTATGCCTCGTCGCTGATTTCTATGGTCACTTTTACCCTCCGCGTCTTCAGCATAGCGCGGCGTTCCGCGCCGGTGCGCAACGTGCTCCGCGCTTCAGCACTCTTATCTGGAACGAGGTGTACGCATGTTTACGTTAGTCGGCGCAGCAGCAGCGATTTTCATTGTGATCGCGGTAATTGGCATCTTTTACTTCGCCGGCAACCGCGGACGACAGGCCAACGTCGCGAATCAGGAGAACGCCGCGAAGGGCCACCAGCAGAGCGTTCCCCATGAGCCGGCGCGTTCGCAGGGGCGGGGCGATCTCTAGAATGACCGAACCGCTGCGCACTCACCTACCGCAGCAGCATGCTCACAATGCTGGCGCTCATCATGTTCGCCATCGTGCCGGCCAGCATCGCACGCAATCCAAGTCGCGCCAGTTCGTTGCGCCGGTTTGGAATCAACGCGCCGATGCCGCCGATCTGCATCCCGACTGAGCCCAGGTTTGCGAAACCACACAGCGCAAACGTCGCTATCGCCAGCGTGCGCGTGCTGATCTGGTGCGCGTTCGCCAACTGACCCAGCTGCGTGTATGCGATGAACTCGTTCAGGACCGCGCGCGTTCCAATCAGGTTGCCGATCGTTGGCGCGTCGTGCCACGGGATGCCAATGAGCCAGGCAATCGGCGCGCAGAAGAACCCAAGAATCACGTTCAGCGAAGAGGGAAACGCAAGGGCGTGCCCGCCCACGGTATGCACGCCGATTAGGTTGTGAATGCCCAGCAGAATGCCATTCAGCAGCCCCACGAGTGCGAGAAAGCTGATCAGCATGATCGCTACATTAAACGCGAGCTGGCCGCCGTCAATGGTGCCGCGCGCGATCGCACCGATCAGGTTTTCGTTCGTGTGCTCGTCCTCGGTTTCAATGTGTACCGTGCCGAGCGTCGCAGGCACCTCGGTCTCGGGCACCAGCATCTTCGCGATCAGGATCGTGCCCGGCGCCGTCATGATCACGGCACTCAGCAGGTCCTGCGCACGAATGCCGAACGAGATGTACGCCGCCATGATGCCGCCCGAAACGTGCGCCATCCCGCTCGTCATAATGGTCATCAGCTCAGACCGCGTGGCGCCGTTCAGAAATGGCCGAATGGTCAGCGGTGCCTCGGTCTGCCCCATAAAAATGCTGGCCGCCACGTTGGTTGACTCCGCTCCGCTGGTGCCCATGGTCCGCTGCATCAACCATGCCGCGCCGCGGATCACCCACTGCATGATGCCCAGGTGGTACAGCACCGCAAACAATGCCGACACAAAGATGATTGTCGGCAGCACGGCAAACGCGAACACCTGCAGCGGGCTCCTCGTGTCGCCCAGCTTGCCGAACACCAGCGACGACCCATCCACTGAATGCGCCAGCAACGACGTAACCGCACCCGCAAGCTTCTGCAAGGCGATCTGGCCATAGGGAAACCGGATCACCAGGAATGCAAACAAGACCTGCAGCCCCAAACCCCACGCGACGGTACGCCACCTGATCGCACGGCGGTCCGTGGACAACGCATACGCCAGGCCCAGCAGAACGAGCAGTCCGAGCAGACCGGTAAAACGAGCCAAGGGAGGCACCTCCTGAGCGATCCTGGTGCAGTAATTAAGTGCAGCAATTAAGTGCAGCAATTCAAGTGCACCGAATGCCGCCGCCCTGAGTGTAGCGGATACCTCCATCACCAGGCGCTCGGATTCAGGCACCCACCAGGGTTTACAGCGGCGGCAGGCCCGTAAAGCTCGACGTGAGCCGCTCCCGGTGCTCACCCGGCCGCTCGGTTTCCGCCTTGCGCAGGTCGGTGTCGCCAATCACCTGTCCGTACTCCAGCACCGTCACCATCAGCACGCCGCCGCACACGTTCCCCGCAAGCGCGAGCCCTAGCCAGCGCGGGTACGCCAGCCATGGCAGATTATGGGTGAGCACGGCGGCAATCACCTCGCCACTGCCCGCAATGCAGTGCGCAAAGCCTCCCAGGCCCACTACAAACGTCAGGCTGAAGATGATCATTACCGAGCCGGTGATCGAGTGCGATCCGGAAACAAGCCATGCCACGCTCGCAATCATCCAGCCGCCCATGACACCGCTCCAGAAGATGGTCGCCGCGGGGTGCTGCGAAGCCTCCATGCCCAGGCGCACCAGCGCATTCAAAATGCGCGGCTGCAGCGCGGGCGTGTAGCTGGCCAAGCCGGCAAACGCCGCCGCGCCCAGAACGTTGCCGGGCAGCACCAGTGACCACAGCCGCAATGTGCTCCATACGTGTTTTTTGCGCGCCAGCACCAGCGCCACCGGATAAAGCGTGTTTTCAGTAAATAACTGCGCGCGGCCCAGAATCACCGTGATGAAGCCAAGCGGGTAAAACAGCTTTGCGCAGAAACCCGCCACCGGTCCGTCGCCCAGCAGAGCCAGTGCGATTGCCGTACCCAGAGCCGAAAGACCCATAAACGTGCCGCCCGCAAACGCCGAAATAAACAGCGATGGCGCGGTGCGCTTCAGTTCATCTTCGGCGTTGCTAAGCACCTGGCGGTAAATCTGCTCGGCGCTGGGCCGGTCCAGGTTCTGCTGACTCGACTGTGCGCCAGTGGACTCTTCGGCCGGCGCTGCTGCTTCATTCGGCATGCCTCGGTCAGATGCATGCTGCCGTTCGCCATTCGCCTCGCCCTGTCATTTCTCTCGCGGTGTTACGGCTACAGATCGGCTGCGGCAATCACCGCACGCACCATCGGCTGGCGCTCGTACGGCTCATGAGTGATGCGCAGGGTTTCGCGAAGCATCCGCTCGGGTGTGTCCAGCAGTGCGCCCTCTTCACTAAAGAGCGTGATCATCGGCTGCCCAGCTTCGATGCGGTCCCCTAGTTTCACATGCATTTCAATACCGGCATGCGCCGCGACAGGGCCGCCCGGCACCTCGCGTCCCGCACCAAGCCGTTGCACCGCCCAGCCGACCTCCGTGCAATCCATGCCGGTCAGCGTGCCCGCATGTTCCGCCTTCAGAACGCGTTGCGCGGCAGGCCTGTGGTGTGCGGCAGGATTCTTAAACACGCTCACGTCACCGCCGTGCAGCCGCACCATCTCGATCCACTTGGCATACGCGCTGCCGTCGTGCAGCAACGCCGCGGCGCGCAGCTTGCCTTCGTCCGCGCTCTCAGCTTTCCCGCCCAGGAACAGCATCCACCCCGCCAGCGTGATCGACAAGTCGATCAGGTCCGCCGACAGCGGATGCGAGCGATCCCGCAAAATGTCCACGCACTCCCAAACCTCAACCCAGTTACCCGCGAAGCGGCCCAGCGGCTCATTCATGCGCGTCAGCAGCGCAACCGTCTTTGTCCCGCTCGCCTCGCCCGTCGCTACCATCAGCTCCGCCAGGTGCCGCGCATCCTCATCGCGCCGCATAAACGCACCACTACCGGTCTTCACGTCTAGCACTAGACCGTTCAGACCGCTTGCCAGCTTCTTCGACATGATGCTGGCGCAGATCAGGTTCGGCGACTCCACCGTGCCGGTGTGATCGCGCAGCGCATACAGGATGCGGTCCGCCGGCACCAGGTTCTCCGTCTGCCCGATCATGCTCGCTCCACACGCGGCCAGCACGCGCCCAAACTCCTCGAGCGACAGCTGCGTGTTATACCCCGGGATCGTCTCCATCTTGTCCAGCGTGCCCCCGGTGTGGCCCAGCGAACGACCGCTGATCATGGGGTCCGCCAGCCCCGCCGCCGCTACGATCGGCGCGATCAGCAGCGACGTCTTATCGCCCACCCCACCCGTCGAGTGCTTATCCACCGTGAACTTTCCCAGCGGAGCGGAATCAAACGTCTCGCCCGAGTACCGCATCGCCGACGTCAAATCCGCCAGCTCCCGCCGCGACAGCCCGCGTTGAAAGATCGCCATCAGCCACGACGCAATCCGCGCATCCGTGATGCTCCCGTCCACCACGCCGGTGATGAAGCTCTGAATCTCGTCGCGCGAAAGTTCCTGGCCATCGCGCTTGTGCAGGATGACGTCAATCGGATGAATCTTTGACATGTGCTACGGCTTCGTTCTGCAATCACAACAACTGCGGTAGAGAAGTTACGTTGAAGCTGGCAGGTAACAAGTCCGCCAGCGTGCACTCGCCGGCCGTGCCGCCGTCGCCCGGATACAGGATGCGGCAAGTGCCGTCCGCAAATTCCGCGATCGTCTGCCTGCATGCGCCGCATGGCTGGCACGCCACGGTCGGATCCGCGTTGGCGACCGCGACCGCCACAATGCGAACGCCCGGCCCATGCTCCGTCACCGCACGTGCGATCGCGGTTTGTTCCGCGCAGCATGTAAGCCGGAAGCTCACATTCTCCACGTTACAGCCGCACACCGTTGCGCCGTTCTCAAGCAGTACCGCCGCACCCACGAAGAAGCGGCTATAAGGCGCATACGCGTTCTGTGCCGCCTTAGCCGCCGCACCGCGTAGCGCCTCAAGCTGCTCCGCAGAAAGCGTTCCGGGTTCGGCTGTTTGCGGCATAGAAAATCGAGGCTAAACCCACACGTTCTGTAGCGCAAGGCAAGCGGCGAAGCAGGGCAGTGCCGCATCCAATTCCCAGCGCCACAATATGCCAGTTAAGACCGAAGATGAATTGAAGCCGAAGCCCGTAAAGCGAGTGAAGAAGCAAATCATTGCAGGCAATACGCTCGTGCCCCACGTTCGCGAAGCTAACGTGGGTTCTTCGCGTGAAGATGCTTCATCCATCGCCACACTCACTACGCAGACATCCACCACAGAACCGCAGCGGGACGTACTCGAACTTTTCCACCCGGTCACGGCCGAGTGGTTCCGCCAGGTCTTTGAAGGACCCACCCAGCCGCAGCGCGAGGGCTGGCCCGCCATCGCCAGCGGCGACTCGACACTCATCCTCGCCCCCACCGGCACCGGCAAAACGCTCACCGCCTTCCTGTGGTGTCTCGACAAGCTCATGCTGCAGGACACCCGCGCCAAAGACGCCGTCGCAGCCGCTGTGCCCGCGCCCAAACCCATCCGCGCGCGCCGCCGAAAAGGCGAGAAAGCCGAACCCAAACCTCTGCTGCCTCCCGGCACAGGCGTTCGCGTCATCTACATCTCGCCACTCAAAGCGCTCGCGGTCGACGTGGAACGCAACCTCCGCTCGCCGCTCGCCGGCATCAGCAACATGGCCCAGCGCATGGGCATCCCGGTGCACACCCCGGAGATCAGCGTCCGCACCGGCGACACCCCGTTCGCCGAACGCGCGAAGTTCGCCAAGCACCCCGGCGATATCCTCATCACCACGCCCGAGTCGCTCTACCTTCTGCTCACCTCCAACGCCAGCGAAGCCCTGCGTACCGTCGAAACCGTCATCATCGACGAAATCCACGCGCTCGTTCCTTCTAAGCGCGGCGCCCACATGGCGCTCTCCCTCGAGCGCCTCGAAGCCCTTGCCGGCCGCAAGATCCAGCGCATCGGCCTTTCTGCCACGCAGCGCCCACTCGAAGAAGTCGCCCGCTTTCTCGGCGGCGCCGACGGTTTCGCGAGTACAGGGAACAGGGAACAGGAAACAGGGACCAGTGAACAGGAAACAGGGAACAGGCAACAGGAAACAGGGGGCAGGGAGCTATTTGGAGCTCCGCTGGATTCCGTGCCCCACGTTCGCGAAGCTAACGTGGGTTCCACCCCCGGCGAACCGCTCAGCGCGCCTCCGCTCGGCGCGGCTTCAGCCGCCGAGGTAGTCAGGCTCGCTTCGAACAAGAGCGGCTTTAGCCGCCGAGGTGACGCTGTCCATACTGCCGCTGCCGATCTTGTTGCCCCCGGCGCAAACACTCAAACTGTTGTACAAGCGTTTGAACCCATCGACACCGTCGCGGTCGCACCAGACATCGGCGAACAAGCCGGCACCGCCGCCCTCGCCCTCGGCGAAGACGCCCTCTCCCCAATGAACGCGCCTGCTGCTCCCTCCTCCCTGCCCCCTGTTCCCTCCGACGGCGGAACGCCCACCGGCATCCGCTACCGCCCCGTCACCATCGTCAACGCCGGTGCACGCAAGGTCCTCGAACTCACGGTCGAGGTGCCCGTCGAAGACATGGCCCGCCTCGGCGAAATCCAGGACACGCCCAGCGGCCCCGCCTCGCAGGGCCCCAAGCGCACCAGCATCTGGCAGAGCATCCACCCGCGCCTGCTTGAGATCATTCGCGCCCACACCTCGACCATCCTCTTCGTCAACGCCCGCCGCATCGCCGAGCGTCTCGCCGGAGCGATCAACGAACTTGCCGGTGAACAGATCGCCCGCGCTCATCACGGCTCCCTCGCCGCCTCGCAGCGCACCGAAATCGAAGAGCTTCTCAAGGCCGGTCACATCCGCGCGCTCGTCGCTACATCGTCGCTCGAACTCGGCATCGACATGGGCGCGGTCGATCTCGTCATCCAAATTGAGGCACCGCCCTCCGTCGCCAGCGGCATGCAGCGCATCGGCCGTGCCGGCCACCAGGTGGGCGCTCCGTCCAAGGGCATCATCTTCCCGAAGTACCGCGCCGACCTGATCGCCTGCGCCGCCGTCACCCGTGCCATGCACGAGGGCCACGTTGAATCCACGCGCTTCCTGCGCAACGCTCTGGATGTGCTCGCGCAGCAGATGGTCGCCATCATTGCGCAACCGCCGCTCGACGAGGAGCATGCCGCGCGCCGCATCCAGAAATATCGCAGCGACGAGGACGAGTCGCCCGGCATCAGCTATGACCAACTGCTCGGCATCATCCGCTCCTGCGCGGGCTATGCGGGCATCAGCATCGCCGTCTTCGAGGGCGTGCTCGACATGCTCGCCGGCCGCTACCCCTCTGACGAGTTCGGCGAACTGCGCCCGCGCGTCACCTGGGACCGCCAGCGCGGCTGGCTCACGCCGCGCCAGGGCGTGAAAAAGATCGCGATCCTGAACGGCGGCACCATCCCCGACCGCGGTCTTTACGGCGTCTTTCTCTCGGGCGAACGCTCGAAGCCGATCCGCGTCGGCGAACTGGACGAGGAAATGGTCTTCGAAGCCCGCACCGGCGAAACCTTTATCCTTGGTGCCTCGACCTGGCGCATCGACGAGATCACGCATGACCGCGTCCTCGTCTCGCCAGCGCCCGGCGAACCCGGCAAAATGCCCTTCTGGCACGGCGACCAGGCCGGTCGCCCGCTGGAGTTCGGCCGTCGCATCGGCACGCTTATCCGCGAGCTGCGCGACATGCCGCGCAACGCCGCCGTCACGCGCCTCACCCGCGAGCACGACCTCGACCAACTCGCCGCGGAAAACGTGCTTCGCTACCTCGCCGACCAGGAGGTTGCGACGGAGATCGTGCCCGACGACCGCACCATCGTCGTCGAGCGTGTCCGTGACGAGCTCGGCGACTGGCGCGTCTGCGTTATGACGCCCTTCGGCTCGCGGGTGCACGCGCCCTGGGCCATGGCGGTCACCGGCCGCATCCGCGCGGCGGGCGGCGCCGATGTGGAAGCCATGTGGAGCGAGGACGGCTTCGTCATCCGCTTTCCCGAAGCCGACACCGCGCCCGACGTCGAACAGTTCTTTCCCGAGGGCCAGGAAGCCGTTGAGTTCGTCCAGCGCCAGCTTGGTTCCACCGCGCTCTTTGCCGCCAAGTTCCGCGAAGCCGCCGCACGCGCCCTGCTCCTCCCACGCCGACGCGCCGACGGCCGCACACCGCTCTGGCAGCAGCGCAAGCGCGCCTACGACCTGCTCAGCGTCGCCGCACGCTACCCGCAGTTCCCCATGCTGCTTGAGGCGTACCGCGAATGCCTGCGCGACGTCTTCGACATGCCCGCCCTGCGCGAAATCCTGCAGGCCGTCTCGCAGCGCCAGATCCGCGTCCACACCGTCGACTCGCGCACGCCCTCGCCCTTCGCGGCGGCGCTGCTCTTCTCCTACGTCGCGAATTACATCTACGACGGCGACGCCCCGCTCGCCGAACGCCGCGCCCAGGCGCTCTCCATTGACCAGGAGCAACTGCGCGAACTTCTGGGCGACGCCGATCTCCGCGAACTCCTCGATGCAAACGCCATCGAAGAAACCGAAGAGCAGCTCCAAATGCTCGCGCCCGACTACCGCGCGCGCTCCATGGACGGTGTCCACGACCTGCTGCTCCGCCTCGGTGACCTGAACCGCGCCGAACTGCTCAAACGCGTCACCTCGGCAGAGGTCGCCATCACCGTCGACCGCCTGCAGAAATCCCGCCGCGTGCTCGAGCTGATGATCGCCGGCGAAAAACGCCTGATCGCCGTCGAAGACGTTGCCCGTTACCGCGACGCTCTCGGCATCCCGCTTCCTCCGGGCCTGCCCACTGCCTTCCTCGATCCCGCGCCCGACGCCATGCTCGACCTCATCCGCCGCTTCGGCCGCACCCACGGCCCCTTTACTACGGCCGAAGTCGCCTCGCGCTTCCGCATCCCCACCGAGACCGCCGAAGCCGTCCTTCAGCGGCTTGTCCAGACCGGGCGCGTCGTCGAGGGCGCCTTCAAGCCTGGCGGCTTCAGCCGCGAGTGGTGCGATTCCGAAGTTCTCCGCACCATTCGCCGCCGCTCGCTCGCCAAGCTCCGCAAAGAAGTGGAACCGGTCGAACAGCAGACCCTCGCGCGCCTCTTCACCCACTGGCAGGGCGTGCTCACACCGCGCCGCGGCCTCGATGCCTTGCTCGACGTGGTCGAAACCCTGCAGGGGGCGCCGCTGCCCGCATCCCTGCTCGAAACCGAAATCTTGCCCGCGCGCATCGCCGGCTACAAGCCCGCCGACCTCGACACGCTCATCGCCGCCGGCGAGGTCACCTGGGCCGGCCTCGAACCGCTCGGCGAACGCGATGGCCGCATCGGTCTCTACCTCGCCGAAAAACTGCCGCTGCTCTGGCCCGTTGTCAACACGCAGCAAGCCGCAGCGGTTATCGAATCCGAGTCGCCCACGAAAGATCGCGAAGAGCGAGTGCTCGACTACCTGCGCGCCCACGGCGCCTCGTTCTTCCAGAACCTGCACGACGGCACCGGCGGCGGCTACCCCGGCGACACCATCGACTCGCTCTGGAATCTGGTCTGGCGCGGCGCTGTCACCAACGACTCGCTGCAATCCCTACGCGCCTACACCGATCGCAACGCTACCGGCAGCCGCGGCACAACCAATCACCAGGGCAAGCCGCAGCGCCGCATCCACAACCAGGCCGCGTCCTTTCGCTCCCGCCGCACCACCCCACCCACCGTGCAGGGCCGCTGGGCACTCCACCCCGCGTATGTCACCAGTGCCCCACCTTCACCGATGGCTTTATCGTCGGTTATGGGTTCCGGACAGCGCTCCGCGACCGAGTGGTCCCACGCCGAAGCCCACCAGCTCCTGCAGCGCTACGGCGTCGTCTTCCGCGAAACCGCGCACGCCGAAAACCTGCCCGGCGGCTTCTCCGCAATTTACGACGTGATGAAGGCGCTCGAAGAGTCCGGCAAGATCCGCCGCGGCTATTTCGCCGCTGACCTCGGCGCCACGCAATTTGCCCTGCCCAGCGCGCTCGATCTTCTACGCTCACTCCGCACCAAGCGCCCCGACACCGACCCTGAGATGATCGTCCTCGCCGCCACCGACCCCGCCAACCCCTACGGCGCGCTGCTCAAGTGGCCGCAACCCGCCGACGGCGGCGGCTCGCTTACCCGCACCGTGGGCGCGCGTGTCGTTCTGGCCGACGGCGCTCTGGTCGCCTACCTTCGTCGCGGCAACCCCAACCTGCAGATTTTCCTGCCCGAGGAAGAGCCGGGGCGCACCCAGGTCATGCGCGCCCTCGCCCGCTACTTCGTCATCATGGCCCAGGCTGGCGCGGGCCGCATCGGCGAGCCCGCCACCGACCAGTCGGGCCGCATCGGCATGCTCATCTCGCAACTCAACGGCACACCCGTCGCCGAACACCCCATGGCCCGCGCCCTGCTCGACGCCGGCTTCCAGGCCGCCCCCATGGGCTTCAACCTGCGCCGCAACCTGCCCCCTCTTCCCGCCACCATGCTCACCGCCCAAAACGGTGGCCGCACCGTCGGCAACGCCTAGAGCACGGCTCCATGCGCCCGCGGAAGCCGCAAGCGCATCCCCATCAAGATCAGGGCGACCAGGCAGATCACCTCGCTGTAGAAGTGACCGCGCAGGATCGCAAACCGGCCCAACTCAAGCGCGTATGGGTCCTGCGCCAGCGGCGGCAGATTCAGCAGCACGATCCCAGCCATCACGCCCCAAAGCCACGGCGCGCGTAGCGACCATGCCATCTGCGCCAGCACCATCAGCGGCACAATCAGCACGATGGAGTAGTGCGTCCATTCGATTGGAGCGAAGGTCGTTGCGCCCACCATCGCGAGCAGTGCTCCCACTGGCGCAGCCATCGAAGCACCGCCACGCCTCCCGTCGATCGTTCCACCCTCAGCAGCCGTCAAACTACTGTCACGCCTCCTGTCGATCCACCCACCCGCTGCGGCGGTCACGACCAACAGGCCAGAGCAGACCAGCCGCAGCGCATTCGGCAGCGGCAACGTCCGGAACGAGTCGAACTTCACGTGGATGAAGAAATCCATCCACCACGCCGCCAGCGACTGATTGTTCATCGCCGGCAACAGCGTGTGCGAGATGCGTTCGATCGTCGCACTGTAGGTCGCCATCAGTTGCGGCCCGGCGATCAGGCGCGTTGCGATCCATAGCGCGGCGGACCACGCCGCCGCGTACGCCGCCGCCTTCCACTGGCGTCGCACCAGCCAATACACCACCAGCACACCGGGCGTGATCTTGACCGTGGCTGCAATCGCAAGCAGCAGCCCCGCGGTCACCGGCCGGTCGCGGTCGGCAAGCATCACCGCCGCCACCATGGCCAGCACAAAGAACACATGCGTCTGCATCAGCTGCATGCTGTATTGGAACGGCGACAAAAACCACAGCACCACCAGCACACAAGCAAGCGGAATCGGCCGCAGCAGCGCGGGCGCCCAGTATCGCCCAACCAGAAACACCAGCGCCGCAAACGAAAGCAGCGCAAGCACCGCAAAGATCCATTCAAACTGGTTCCACATCGTATGCCGGCACAGCGGCACCAACGCATACCCCCACAACGGCGTTTGCACGTAGGGATGCAAAAAGGCCGTGAAACCACCCTGATCCGCGGCATGTTGCCAAGGGTCATCCGGACCGATCGCCGCAAAATTCTTGGGATCGTGCGCATACAGATGGTCCTGCTGCCCCGTAGCAATCAACCGGCAGCCCACGTACGACGACGCAAGATCGTCGCCATCGGCTCCCACCACAACGTTGAAGTACACAAGACCTGCCGCCACAAATGCGGCGAGCAGCGCCAATATCGTCCATAGCTGTACCCGTTGCCTGGTCACAATCTCGTCTATTGTGCAACGCGGGCAAACGCAGCGTATGCCGCGCGCAGCACATCTCATTCCTCAGATGCCTGAAGGAGATACCATCTACCGCGCCGCCCGCGCCCTGGGCAAGGTGCTGACCGGCAAGGTCGTCACGCGCTTCGAAACCGCATACGCGCACCTCGCGACGGTCAACGACGACCGCCCGGTTGTCGGCCGCGTCATCGAAAAAGTGGAAGCCCGCGGCAAGTGGTGCCTCCTCTTCTTTTCCGGCGACCTCATCCTCGTCACCCACATGCTCATGAGCGGATCGTGGCACATTTACCGAACCGGCGAGAAGTGGTGGGGCCCCAAAAAAGCCGCGCGCGTTTGGCTCGATGTCGAGGGCTGGCAGGCCGTCGCCTTCAACGTTCCTGTGGCCGAGTTCCACACCGCCAGCTCGCTCGAGCGCAAATCCAGCGTGCCCAAACTCGGACCAGACATCCTCTCCGACAGCTACTCCGCTGAATCGGGTCTCACCGCATTACAGGCCCGCAAAACATCGCACCCTGACGACGAGATCGCCAACGTCCTGCTGAACCAGCGCGTGCTCGCCGGCCTCGGCAACGTCTACAAAAGCGAGGTCGCCTTCGCCGCGCGAGTCCACCCCTTTCGCCACATGAGCACCATCACCGATGCCGAGATGCTGCAGATGGCCGACGTTTCGCAGCGCTACATGCGAGCCAACGTCCTCGACGGCAGCTCCGCGACCGGTGGCGACGGCATCGTCACCTACACCGGCAACCGCCGCACCACCAACAACGCCAACGAGAAAAACCGCCTCTGGGTCTACGGCCGCCGCGGCCAGGAGTGCCGCCGCTGCGGCGCCCTCGTCGAATACCGCAAGCAGGGCCCCGGCGCCCGCTCCACCTACTGGTGCCCCGACTGCCAGCCCTGGGTGCCGTCCCAGCAGCAACTCGCCACCGGCGCCACCCCAACCGACGCACCCAAAGGCTGGAATGGCGCCATCCGCCGCAACCGCGTCGGCTGCTAAGCCTCTAAAACGTGTGCGACACGCTCAGAATTAGCGCGTAATCCGCAAACGCCGCGTCCCCATGCTTGTGGTTGGCCAGGTCCGGCACCGATGCGCGCCGGTTCCGCTGCACCGCCCACGGGCTGCTCAGGGACAGCATGCTGCGCCGGTACTGGTACTGCACCGCCGGCTCCACGGAGATAATGTAGCCCGGCCGCCGGAAGCCGTTGCTCTTGCCAAAGGCGTCGCGCACCGGAATGCCCTCCATACGTCCGCCAAAGCTCGCCGCCAGGCCGTACACATGCGGCACGTGGCGCGACAGGCCCGCGCGGAACAGGTACTGGTCGGTCACGCTCATCACGCCCTCGCCCTTCGCCGCGCGAAACGTCGGCACATTGTTCGTGTCCCGCGGATTGAACAGCCATGAACCCTGAAAATAACCGATCGTGTGAAAATACGTCTGCTTATACGCCTGGCTGCCCAGCGTAAATCCCCAAGATCCATCGCCCGGCTGCAACGATTGATCGGCTACCACCTTCTGCACGGTGCCATTTGCCAGCCTGGCCGTTCCCGTGCCGCCGTTAATGCCCGTCGGCAGCTTCAGTCCGGCGCTGAACGCAATGTTGCCGCCGTTCTCCGCAGGTGGCCGCAGCACCCAGCCCTGCACCCCTACGATCATGTCGCCGATGCCCGCAACCTCCACGTTCTGCACCGGCGGATACTTCTGGTCGCGCGTGCCCTGCAGCACCGGCACAAACGCGTTCACGCTCCAGCGCGGCGTCAGTTGCATGTCCATGGTCACGTTGTACAAATTCTGGTGGTTCGCGATAAACGTGCCCAGCGTCTGTCGCGACGTATTCTCGACCGTGCCGCTAAAGTGGCGGAACGAGCTGAACGATCGCCAATCCACCTCCACCGTCAGCGGGTGGTGCCGCAGGAAGCCGGAGCCCGTGCCGTCCATGTTGTGGCCGCCCGACGTGATGCAGCTTTGAATGTTACTGCTGGTATGCGCGGCAAGGCACCCCTGCGCACGCGCGAAACTGGCTCCGGAAAGGGCGACGGCCGCGCCCACAATGGTGGTGCAAAAAACTGCTGTTTTCATGATGCGGGCCAGCTTACCTGCACCCGCGCGTCTGCGCTATTACCTGAGCTGCCGATCTTTTTCTCCATCTCTCGAATGAGAGACTTCGCCCGCGCCGCGCGTATCGTCAAGGTCTACCGATGACCCTATCTCGATCGTTCTCCGCATCTCGTGTGTTGCTGTGCTCTGCTTTGCTCAGCTGCGGCGCCGCTTCGTTCGCCGCAGAACCGGAACTTCCAAAGTTCCAGTTCCATAGTGCTGCCGGCGTCACGCACACCCTGACGGAACTGCGCGGCCACCCCGCAGTGGTCAACTTCTGGGCCACCTGGTGCGGCCCCTGCCGTGAAGAGATGCCGCGCCTGCAAAAACTCGCCGACAGCTACGCGGAGAAGGGCGTGAGCTTCGTCGCCATCTCACTGGACGCCCCAGACACGCAGCCAAAGATCCCGAAGGTCATTCAGCAGCGCAACTTCCGCATCCCGGTTTGGACCGGTGCGACCGACGCGACGCTGACTGATTTGAAACTTGGCGTGCTCGTTCCCGCGACGGTGGTGCTCGACAGTAATGGTGAGATCATCGGCCGCATCGAGGGCGAGGCCAGCGACAAGGACATCCGCTCTCGGGTCGATTGGCTGCTGAACGGCCAGACCGGCAAGCCGCCTAAACCAGTGCAGAAGAACGACTGGTAGCCTCGCACCTGAACACGAAAAAGAGAGAGCCGGCCCAATCAGGCCGGCTCCCCTATTTGCAACGGTCCGCAGTTAGAAGATGATCTTGCCCGCGAACTGCACATTAAACGGCTCGCCCGACCCAATGCCCGGTGCGCCACCGTTGTTACGCGTGTTGGTGGACCGGCCAAACGTGCTGCTAGTCAGCGTCGTGGTCGGCGTCGCCAGGTTCGTGTAGTTGAAGATGTTGAACATCTCCGCGCGAATTTGCAGGTTCACACCCTCGTGCAACTGTGTGTTCTTGACCAGTGAAGCATCCGTGGTGAAGAAGTTTGGACCGCGGAAACCGTTGCGGCGCGTGGTGCCAAAATTGCCGGCAGCCGGGCTCACAAACGCACCGGGATTGAAGAATTGCGCGTAGGGCTGACCGCTGGTGGGCGTAACAACCGTGTTGCTGTTCTTATAGATCGCGCCCGAAACGTAGTTCGCGCGATCCTGGTTCTCACCCGTGCCGCTGATATCGCTGCCTACCTTCACGCTGAACGGCGTGCCGGAGAACGCCGTCACAAACGCGTTGCCCTGCCATCCCTGCGTCAGCACCTTCAGATGGTCAGTAAAGCGCGGCACCTCATACACGATGTAGCCGTTGAAAGTGTTGCGCACATCGAAATCGGCATTGCCGTACTCCGCGTTCAGGTTGGCCGAATCCTGCGGAGCCAGACCGCGGGTGCTGCTGATCACATCCAGCGCGTGACCCCAGGTGTAGGAACCCTGCGCCGTGATGCCCTTGATGTTGGCAACGCGAAGACTCGCCTGCAGCGAATCGTAGTTGGAGTAGCCGTGGCTCTCGATCTCGTTGACCGCGCCGATGGTCGCGTAGTTCGGCACCGTGCGGTTCACAAAGATTGGCCGTCGCGCGACCTCGGCAGTGCACTGGGGCAAGGGAAGTGTGCTTGGGCATCCAGCCGCGGTGTTGGTTCCGGGCCGGGCCTGGTTGATGTCGCTCAGGTTAAACAGATCCCGTCCCGCGGCACCCACATAGCCCAGCGTGAAGATGGTGTTGCGCGCAAGCTGCGTCTCCATGTTCACGGTCCAGTTGTGCGAACGCGCCGTGGCGAACTTCGGATCGATGGTCGCCAGGCCGTAGATCGTCGTTGGCGAAGGCGCGGTGGGGAAGGGGTTTACACCCGTGACCCACTGCCCATAGGTGCTGCTGACCGTGCGCACCGGGTTGGGTCCGGTTGGGTTCGCCTGCGGTCCGCGCGCGCCGCCATTGCCCGGCCCGTTGTCAAAGAAGCCGTTGAAGTTTGGTGCGTCGTAGTACAGCCCATACGTGCCGCGCAGCACCATGATCGGGTTCAGTTGGTATGCCGCACCCACGCGTGGCGAAAAGTTCGTTTGCTGCCCGTTGTACGGCTTGTCCACACCACCCGTGCCGAGCGGAACCAGACCGTAGCCATCCGCGGCGGCGTTGCCCGGCCGGTAGAAGCTGAAGAACCCGGGGCTCGTCCACGGCGCGTTGTATTCGTACCGCAAGCCGTAGTTCAGGGTCAGCTTGGGCGTCACCTGGAACTGGTCCTGCACAAATCCGGCAAAGGTGTTCTGGTAAATGCTGCGCCGCAGGTAGCCCTGCACAAAGCTGTTGGAGTTATAGAATCCCGCCAGGTAATCCGCCAAGGAGCGCACGTCGGAACCTACGCTGGTGTCCGTTGCCCAAGGCGTCGCGCCGTTCAGCAGCGGCGCTTCGGCAGCATTCGCGGACGCCGTTCCGTTGAAGCTGAACGTGCCACGCACATTGCGCTGGTACTGCAGATCCATGTAGTTGCGCCGGTACTCGCCGCCAAACCGGAACTGGTGCTTGCCCTTGACCAGCGTGGCCGCGTCCGTCACGTGACCGGTGTAGTCCTTGCGTCCCAGCGGCGGCGTCTGGCCCACAATGTCAATAGCACCACCGCCGATGGTGATATTTGGCGACCCATACAGGCTTGGATCTGTCACACCTGTATTCAGGCCCAGCGACGGAAGGTTGAACGAGTGGTTCGCATCGTTGAACGTCTGATTGAACACGCCCACGCCAAACAGCAACTGGTTCGACAAACGGTCGCTGATGGCCCAGTTGTGCGACAGCGAGAAGTTCTGCGTAATGTCCGGCGCGACCTGGAAGTAGTCGTACACGTTTGTGCCCACCGCCGAGTACTGCCGGCCGGTCCCCACAAACGCCTGCAGCCGCAGGTTTTGCCGGCTGGTCAAGTTATAGGTGATGTTGCCGATCGCGTTGTCGCTGTAGCCCTTCTGATTGCGCGGGTCAAAATAGTTGCCGGGTGCGGCAGGGCCGATATCCCGGCCGCCCTGCGGCCAAAGTGCCAGCAGGCTCAGCGAAAGCGGATTCGCCACACTGGCCGCGGAGTAACGATAGTTGTGCCGCTGCAGCAGGGCAGTCGCCGCGTTCACATAGGCCGTGGTCGGCTCGGTCGCCGCGGCCGAGTTGCCGATCAAAAATTTCTGCCGCTCATAGTTCACGAAGAAGAACAGCTTGTCCTTGATGATCGGCGCGCCTACCGAACCGCCGAATTGCTCAT
The DNA here is from genome assembly GCF_965201105.1 of Terriglobus sp. Taxonomy (GTDB): domain Bacteria; phylum Acidobacteriota; class Terriglobia; order Terriglobales; family Acidobacteriaceae; genus Terriglobus. Next base: position 3,024,671 of record NZ_OZ241741.1, on the reverse strand, counting down.
TGCGCAGCGTCGGCTTGCGGGTCGTCGGGCTCAGAAACGGCGAGCGCGCGGCAAAAAATTCGTTGCGGTTGAAGTAGTACGCCGAGCCGTGAATGTTGTTCGTGCCCGTCTTGATTGCCAGGCTGATCAGGCCGCCCACGTTGCGTCCGGCCTCGGCGTTCGCGTTGGACTGCACCGTGAACTGGTCAATGGCATCGATCGGGATGGTTACGCCGGCAATCGATCCCACGCCGCCCTGGTTGGCCGCCGCGCCGTTCTGCCAGATGTCGTTGGAGTCGGCGCCGTCAATCTGGTAATTGTTCTGGTTCGAGCGCGTTCCATTCAGTGATCCGGCACCGTTGTATCCGGGCACAATCTTGATCAGCTGCGTATAGTCGCGGCCGTTCAGCGGAATATTCTGCACCGCCTTGTCGTTCACAACGCTGTTGTTCGCGGTCGATTCCGTGTCCAGCGCAATCGCCGCTGCACTTACATCCACGCTCTGGCTGGTGGACTCCACGCCAAGCTTCGGATCCAGCGAGTACACGGCGCCGGGCTGCACATCGATCTTTTCAACCTTGGTCGATCCAAAGCCCTGCGCATCCACCGTGACCGTGTACTGCCCGATGGGCAAATCCTGAAATGCGTAGGAGCCGGAACCGGTGCTTTCCTGCGTCCGGGTGAACCCGGTTCCCGGACTCAACAACGTAACCTTTGCATGGGGAACCACCGCGCCGGAAGCGTCCAGCACCGTGCCGGCGATGCCGCCGCGATAGGTCTGCGCCAGGGCGGAGCCGGCCGGTATCAGGGCGATGGCAGCGGGCAGCAGGGCGATCGCGGTCGTGCTCAGCGTGGCACTCACCGGCAGCAGGGCAGGGACGAGCAGGAACTTCACAGCGTTGTTCTTCAAAAAGCGACCTCTCTGGCGAAACAGGGGTACGGACACATCTGTCGTACAGCACAGGGGTGCCGGAGGGACAGACCGGTCGCGACAAAACAGGGTCATCGGGGCGCCAGTTTGGACGTCCCTCAGGCCTCGCGACCGGAAGAAGCTAGGTTGTGGGGTTCACTCAAGAATCTATTACAGTCCCATGACTCGCGCAAGCAAAGCATGTGAGCGTTAGCGCTTTCGTGCTGAATTTGCCGCATTTGAGGACAATAGGCGATAGGAACGGAATCGCCGGTGGTCCATCGCCTGCCCGTCACGGGCCGGCCCGGCGCGATCTTCCCGCTTGCAAGCGGTGGTTGCAAAGCGCATAATTTCGCCCACAGCGCGATGCCGCCGCACATGTCTCCAGCAGACTTCCAGGGCGGCCGTGCACTCCAGCAAATCGCTGAGACCAGATCAGGAAACAGGTGCAGCATGACAAGCGCAAAGACGGTTGGATTGACATTGTCCAAGCGCATCGTGGCCGGGCTGGTCGATGAGACCGGCGTCGCGGGCAAGCTGCGTGGCTACCCCGCTGACGAGTCGTTCGACGACGCGCTCGTCGAAATGCCCTGCGAGCACCTCTTGGAAGCCATGTGCGAGCAGATCATCGCTGTTGTCAACGGCGCGCCGGCCGAGGGCGCCGCCAGCGAAGGCATCGGCCTGGTCGATGACCAGGGCTCGCGTGACAGCGGCCCCGCCACTATCGACGCCGTGGGTGTCGCTCTCCCCGGCATCGTGCGCAACGGCGTCGTCGAAGACGCACCCAACGTGCCCCAACTCAAAGGCGTCCGCATCGCCGCCGAACTCGGCCAGATGCTGCGCCACCACGGCATCGACGCGCCCATCACCGCGCTCAACGACGCCGACGCCGTTGCCGCAGGCCTCGCCTCCGCCCAGGGCAAACTCCAGCAGATCATTCGCGTCTGGACGCTCGGCACTGGCATCGGGTTTGGCCGCTATCCCATGGTCGACGGCGTCGGCGAGGGCGGCCACACCATCGTCACGCTTGATGAACGCGAAAGCTACTGCGGTTGCGGCGGCAAAGGCCATATCGAAGGCATCATGGGTCACCGCGCCATGCGCCTTCGATTCCTCGACATGGAACCCGAGGACGTCTTCGAAGCCGCCGAAAACGGCGACAAGCGTTGCCTGGAATTCAAAGGTCTCTGGCACCGCGCCCTCGCTGCCGGCACCGCTACCTCCATCCACATGAGCGGCGCGGGCAAGTTCTACGTCACCGGGTACAACGTGCGATTCGTCGACCTGCCGCTCTTGCACCACCACATCGAGCAGATGACCCGCATGAGCCCGCTGCAAGGCTTCAGCGTCGAAACCCGCCCCGAAGACGTCCGCACCGAAGTCGTCGGCGCCGCCATCATCGCCCGCCAGGCCGCTCTCGCCGCCACCGAAACCATCGTCGAACCCGCCCGCGCCTGAACGGCGGCATGTGGAACCATCGTCGAACCGGCCCGCGCCCAGATGATGGCATGAGAAAACGAGTCAGCTTGACGAAGCTAAGCTTCGCGAAGTAACAAGGCATTCGGAAGGGCACAGCTTTAGCTGTGCCGCTGAAATTCCTCAGGAGACCGGGCTTTAGCCCCTGAGGTAGGCTTCAGCGCGTTGAACCCAAGTATCCGTCGAGACACGCGTTCGGCTTCGAGCATGCCTAGTATGACTTCACCGCAGCAAGGGCAGAAGTCACCGTGAACTTCTTCCAACAGCATCGTCTCGCCCTGACGAGCAAACGTAATCGGCCGTGTGTCAGAAGCCAGCTCTCCTTCTCCGCATGTTGGACAGTTCTTGACCATAAGCTCAATCTAAATCGCGTAATGCCGGAGTTGCGCCTGATTCCCTCGTGAGTCAAGCGCCATTTCAACTAGCCAGGATCTCGAACGCTTCGCTCGTCCTCGTTCAAATCGAGCCAAGCGGCTTGTAGGCTGGTGATGCCGCTGACCGAGCGTTGGAAGCAAGCGTTGCTCGGTGCCAGCCGGTTCGGTTTACCTCTACCGCGTTTGCTGGCTAAACTGTTCTGAATGCCGGCGAAGCGCAAACCAAACGAATCCAACCCGCCGATCCCAGCGCTCGCCGCCAGCGAAGCATCGCTCCGCGCCCTCGAAGACCGCCTCCAGTATCACTTCCGCAACCCGGCTATTCTCGAACTCTCCCTCACTCACCGCTCCGTCGCAGAAGAGCAGGGCCGCAACGAGACCGACGCCGACAACGAGCAACTCGAGTTCCTCGGCGACTCCGTCCTCGATCTTCACGTCACCGAGTTGCTCCTTGAGCACTTCGGCCACCGCCGCGAGGGCGACCTGACCCGCATGCGTGCCATGCTGGTCAGCCGCGAGGCGCTCAGCCAGGTCGGCGTGCGCCTGCAACTCGGCGAAGCACTCCGCCTCGGTGCCGATCTGGACGCCACCGGCGGACGGCAGAAGACGAGCCTGCTCGCCAACGCCGTCGAAGCCATTCTGGCCGCCATCTACCGCGACGCCATGCCTGCCGGTCACGCCGCTGTGGCCCCGCTGATTCGCCGAGAAATCTTCGATCCGCACCTTCCCGATCTCCTTCGCATCGCGCAGGACGGCGCCAACTTCGGCATCATGGGCGATTGGAAGTCCGCCCTGCAGGAGTTGCTGCAAGCCCGCGGCGTCGGTGTACCCACCTATCGCAACGCCGCCGAACTCGGCGAAACGCAGGCCGACCGCCGCTTCGTCGAGGAAGTCCTGCTCGGCGGCAAGGTGCTGGCCCAGGGCGAGGCCCGCAATCGCAAGGCCGCCCAGAAAGCCGCCGCGGCCGAGGCCTTCCGCCTGCTACAAGCCGAGCCGATGGCACTTGCCGCCGCCGCGGATCCGGCCAGCCTGCATTCCGGCAAAGGCGATACATGACCGCCGGTCCGGCCCAGCCAGATCCGCACGGCCCAGCCCGGCCTGAGTCGCAGCTGCCCTTTTCTTCCTCGCCCCAACCGCTTACCTTCCGCGCCTCGGACCTGCCGTCGCATGCGTCGGCGCCGCCCCAGGTTCCATCGCGTCCGACTGTCAGGCGTCGCGGCACCCTGCTCGCCACGGCGTTCGGTTCTGTCGCCGCCTCCCTGGCCCGTCTCACGGCGGTGGCCCTGTTTGTCATCACCTTTCTGGTGCAGCCCACGCAGATCCCCAGCAGCAGCATGGAACCCACGCTTCTGGTCGGCGATCTTCTTCTGGTCAATAAGCAGGTCTTCGCGCCCGCCGGCCATTGGCGCTGGCTGCTGCCGTACCGCACACCGCACGACGGTTCGCTTGTCGTTTTCCACTACCCGGTGGATCCCAACCAGCTGCTCGTCAAGCGGGTCGTGGCCGTCGCGGGCGACCGCATTCACCTGCAGAACAACGTGCTCTACCGCAACGGCGCGCCGCAGAACGAGCCCTGGTCGCAGTACGTTCCCGCCGGCCGTTCGCCCTACCGCGACCGCTTCCCCAACTTGCAAGAGGCCGACCCCTCCGCTGAGGCCACGTGGTGGATCGAACTCCGCAGCAGCATCCGCGCGGGTGAGCTTCCCGTGCCGCCCGGCCGCTATTTCGCCATGGGTGATAACCGCAACGACAGCCTCGACAGCCGCTATTGGGGCTTCGTCCGCCCCGACGCCATCGTCGGCGAACCGCTCCTCACCTATCTCTCCATCGCGCACGAGCCCGGCGACCGACCCCACCTGCGCCGCGACCGCTTCGGCAAAGTCATCCGGTAACGGGGAGCGAGCAGCGGGTTCAGCCCGCGGACACCTGGCCACCACCACAAAGCTTTAGCCCGGGAGGCGCTCCGCTTTCAAGCTCGGCAGGTACACTGCTTGCAGCAACACTGCTCTCAGCACAGGAGAACCGCGCGCCGTGGCAACAGAAACACCAACCGAACACCCGGTCGTCGCCACCGCGCCCGCCACTCCAGAGGAACGACACGAGACCCTGCCCGAGTCCCTCGCCGGCACCGCGTACGTCTTCGTCATCGGCCTGTTCCTCATGACATTTCTCTTCCAGAACTACGCGATCCCGTCTGGTTCCATGGAGAAGACGCTGCTCATCGGCGACCACGTCGTCGTCGACCGCACCACGCTCGCACCCCAGAAGTTCCCGGTCGGCCTCGTTCACTACCGCCCCGTGCAGCGCGGCGACATCATCGTCTTCGTCAAACCAAATCCTGAGGAGCCTGATCTCGTCCTGGTCAAGCGCGCCATCGGCCTGCCCGGCGACCGCCTTCACCTTGAACACGGCATCCTCTTCCGCAACGGCCAACGCGTTGACGAGCCGCAGATCAGCATGCCGCACGACAACGGTGACTTCAGCGACGCCTACGACCCGTACCGCGACGACTTTCCGCGCAATCCGCCCCACGGCACCACCGAAGTCTGGGCGGTCGATTTGCCAACCCACATCCAGAACGGCGACCTGGTCGTACCCGACAACGTCGTCTTCGCCATGGGCGACAACCGCATCGGCTCGCTCGACAGCCGCTTCTGGGGTTTCGTCCCCGACAACAACATCATGGGTCGCCCCATGTTCGTCTACTGGTCCTTCATCACGCCCGCCGACCAGATCTACAAGACAGGCTCAAGTGCCAGCATTGCCTGGTTCGGCCATGTCCTCACCCACTTCTTCAGCGACACACGCTGGTCCCGCACCGGCCACGTCATCCGGTAATCACAGCCTTTTGCAACGAAGTCACAGCTTTTGCGACGGAGTCACAGCCTTTTGGAACGAAGTCACAGCATTGGCAACGCGGCATCGCTCAGGGCCAAAGGCCCCGCAACATACCAGCCTAGGCCGCAGGCCTAGGTACGCGTTTCGAAGCCAAACATAGCGCTGAAAGCGCGACCCATAGGACGGCCAACTCGGTTCGATGAGCACGGAACCAGACATCTCACCGCACCCGGAATGGAGCGACGCCGCACTGGATGCGGAGCCCGTCCTCAGCCACCGCGCGCTTCACCGCATCGGCTGGGCGTTTGTCATCGTGCTCCTTGTCATCCTGCTCACCGTCCTGCCGCCACTGCTGAACGTGAACCACTACCAGCGGCGGGTCGCCCAGGCCATCAGCGCCAGCATCGGTCGTCCCGTGCAGTTCGATCAGATTCACCTGCACCTGCTTCCGCTCCCCGGCCTCACCATTCAGAATTTCGTCGTGCGGGAGGATCCTGCCTTCGGCACCGAGCCCGCCCTGCGCGCCAACACCGTCGAAGCGCGCCTGCGCCTGTCCTCGCTCTGGCGTCGCCGGGTCGAGGTCTCCCACATCACGCTCCAGGCGCCCAGCATCAACCTCGTCCGCCGCGCCGACGGCCGATGGAACCTGCAGGGCGTGGTCACAGAGGCCGGGTACCTGCAAAGCGCGCCAACGCAGCAGGGCCGCGCCGGCCCCGCGCCGCGCTTCCCCTACATCGAGGCGACCGAAGCTCGCATCAACATCAAGACCGGCGAAACCAAGCTGCCCTGGTCGCTGCTTGATGCCAAACTCGCTCTCTGGCTCCCTGACCAGAACGAGTGGCGCATCCGCCTGCGCGGCCGTCCGCTGCGCACCGACACCGACGTCAGCGATGTGGGCGAACTGGAACTCGAAGGCTCACTCGGCCGCGGCTCTACGGGCGTCGCCAACCAGCCGCTCGCCATCTCCGCAAAGTGGGCGTCTACCCCGCTCGGCGAAGCGGCCAAGCTCTTCATGGGACGCGACACCGGCTTCCGCGGCGCCGCCTCTGCCGAACTCGAGGTCCGTGGCACCCCGGCCCACATGACGCTGTCCTCCGACATGCACCTGCACAACCTGCGCCGCACCGAGTTCGTTCCCCGCCTGCCCATGAGCGTCGACGCCCACTGCGAGGCCGACGCCCTGGGCATCATTCACGCGCTTCATGGCATCCGCTGCGCCATCCCGACCGCCCAATCCGCGGGTCTCTTCCAGGACGTCTTCCGCTCACGCGACCAGCAGGGGATGGCAAGTGCCCCCGACGTCCTGTTCCTGCAAGCCGAGCTTCCCGACATCACCGCCCCTCACAATTCTTCGGTCACGCTCAATCTGGCGAATGCGCAGCCCGAGTACTTCCTGAATTGGCTTCGCGTCTTTTCCAGCCGCATCCCGGAAGCAGTGCAGGCGCATGGCACGGTAAGCCTTCGCGCCCACTGGGACGGAAGCGGTCCAAACAGTACCTGGATGGTGAACGGTCTCTGCCGGTGCGCCCTGAATCCCGCGCTCCCACGCGCGGCTTCGCCAGCCACCGTGCAGCAGGCCCCAACCGGCGACGCGCCTTGGCTCATTCAGGTTTCTGTCGATTCCAACGCGCCGGTGCGGGCGTCGCGCCCGGATGGACTCGCGAATACCGCGCTCGCGATCGTCGCAAAGCAAGTGCAACAGACTCAAGCCGCAACTCCTGCAACCGGTCCCGGCGATGTGACCAGCATTCTTTCCGATCTCGGCCCACTCGACACTCGATCGGACATCGCGGGCAACATCAGCGCCACTGGCGTCGCCGTTAGCTACCCGGATTACGACCAGGCGCGCTACGCCGCATCCCTGCTGCCTCCGCTCGGGGACGACATGCCTGCACCCACCCCAGGCCAGTTCCCCGGCATCGGCCCGATCTTCGCCGAACGTGTTTGGGGTCAGCCCCAGCAATGGACGATGGAAACCGAGGCCGCCGCACCCGCCCCCACCCGGCATACCGGCCGAACTTCCAGAACTCCGCGCAAACGCTAAGCTGTGTCCACTGATTCAGCTTTGGGCAGTTCTGAGAGAGGGGCAGTTCGGAACCACCATCTCACCTCAGGCAAACCGAAAGGCGGAAAGCCCGCGACCTTGCGGCCTTCCATCGTCACGCCCGTCTAGACCCGGCGCGCTATTGAATGGAGCAGTTCTGGTTCTTCGCGATCGCCGCGCCGCTCGACTTCGCGTCCGGCTCCGAAACATACTTGCCGCTCTTGGTCCGGCCGTAGTTCGGGTCCGCCGCGCAGTAGTACTTGTTTGACTTCGCATCCACCCACACCAGACCGAGCCCGGCGCCGGCCGCCTGCGGACGCGTCAATCCGCCGTTCGCCAGGGCCGCGGGCGTTCGCCGGGCCGGCGTTTTCGGCGCTTTCTGGGTCGTGCCGTCCATGTTCGACTGGTCCGGAGCCGGATTCAGCGTGCCGCCAGCCGGAGCTTTATCGGCGCCGCCATCCGTCGGGTACCACGTCTGCACGCCACCGTGGGCCTTGCACGCACTCTTCCGCGCGGAAGCCTGCGTAAAGCTGCCGTCCTTGCATTGACCAGTCGCTCCCGCCGGCGCCTGCGCGTGCATTCCCAGCGTCAGTGTTGCCGCTGCTGCCAGGCCAAGCCAAAATCCCGTCTTCATCGCAAATTCTCCGCTGCGCAAAATGTGAAGCGCCATCCGTACGGATGCGCTCTGCGCATTCCCGGGGTAGCTGGTCAGAACGGTCCTTTCGCGCCACAGCAATCGTCTGAGCCGCCCCCGCGCAGCCACCACGGTCTGTCATTTCGACCGGAGCACCCACAGCTTCATCGTGGGTGCGTAGCGGAGAAAACCTGCATTTCACCACATGCAAGTCGCTACAAAACGTTGTCATTTCGACCGGAGCAGGACCGCTTTACCGTCCTGCGGAGTGGACTCGGTGCTTGCACCGAAACCCGCATTTCCCCTGCCCGCAATGCTCCTTACACCAGGCGGCAATCCCAAACCCAGAACGCCACACCGCAGAACCTTCGATCTCTGCTGCCTCACCTCAATGACCGGTGATGAACGCCACCATGCTGCTCCGGCGTGGTGCCGTCGTTTACCAGCACCTCCTCCGGCGCGGCCTCAAACGGCACCCGCACCGTCGCCCGCCCATGCGCGGGCACCCGCAGCGGCAACTGATTCTGCAGCCCCGCGGCGCGCACCGTCACCGGCACCTCGGCGGCAACATCGCCGTTGTTCTGCACCTCCACGGCCACCAGCCACGATCCATCCCGCAGCCCCGTCACATTGCGGCTCGCCGCCGTCGGCGAGCTCCTCCGCGGGTCGTCCGCCTCCGCCTGTGGCTCCGCTCCAACTGGCCCCAGCACAGGTCCTCGTGACGTCGGCTCGGTCACCGTTGACGCGCCGCGCTCCACCCGCCTTGGCGCCACCTGCACAATCTGCAGGTCCGGCAGGCCGCGGTCGGCGCTGAACCAGTCCGCAAAGAACCACCCAAGGTCCTTCCCGGAGCTTTGCGTCAGCGCCGCCTCGAACCGCCGCGTCATCGCACGTCCGGCATCCGCTCCGTTTTCGGTCGTGTTTGCCGCGTCTGGCGCATCCGCCCGTGGCAGCAGCGTCGCAGAGAGCGCCTGCTGCAGCGCCGCGTCCCCAGCCAGCTCGCGTAGCATGACCAGCGCATACGCCGCCTTGCCGCGCGCGCACACCGGGTCCACGCAACGGCGCAGTGGCAGCGGATCCATGCCACGCGCCGCCTCGGCCTCTCGCAACGCGGGCAGGGCGGCGCTCAGCTCCGCCAGCATGCGGTCGCGCCCGCTCGTCTGCTCCAGAAAGAGCAGCCGCAAGAACTCCGGCACGCCTTCGCGCACCCATGCCGGCGCGTCCACCGGCAGCGCCGCAGCCGCCAGCGGATACACCAGCGCCTCTGCCAGCGCCGCCGTGTCGCCCGGATGCACGGGCGACACCAGCAGGTCCCCATCGGCAAAGGCCTGCGTACCGGGCGAGGGAAGCGACAGCACCGTCAGCGGTGCGGCCCCACGCAACGGCAGCCACCGCTTCAGCAGCGGCGAAACCTTCCCCGCAGCGTCCCTGTAGCTCTGCCGCACGGCAGGATCCGCGCCGGCCAATCGGACCTGTCCAGGGCTGCCCGCCGCGGCATCCGCCTCGCCTTCCCCAACACCTTCACCCGCAACAAACAACGAAACAGGCCGCCCATCCAGCCGCACCGGCTCCCACTGCGCCGTGTCAATCGCAACTGGCTCCGCGTCTGCCTCGTCTGCTGTGCCCTGCGCCGAAACGCTCTGGCCGGCCTCATGGTCGCCGGCATTCGAAGAAACCGCAGAACTTGCCCCCGCCGGAGAACTCGCGGAATCCCCCGCCTCCCGCCGCTGCAACGCCGGACCCAACGCCGAATGCAGCGTCGCCGGACGGTCCAGAAACCACGCCGTCCTCAGCGCACCGCCGTTATGCTCCACCGTCAGCGAAAGCTGCAGGGTCGTCGCCGCCGTACGCTCCCGCTCGGCATTCACCGCCCGCGCGAAACCCTCGCCATCGGCCAAGAGCGCCGCAGGCGCACTGACCGGATACCACAGCACATTCCCGAACCCGCGCAGCCCCACGAACTCGCCAGAAGCGCCATCCCAGTCCGCCTGCCTCGCACGCTCCTCCGGCGCACCCAGCCGCACCAGCCGCTCCGCGCTCGCCGGCAGCGTGCCGCCGTAATACAGGTCTAGCTGCAGCTCCGCACCAGAATCCAGCGCTTTCGGCAGCAGCAGCACCAGCTCGTTCGCCGCCCCCGTATGGTCCGTGTCGGTCGTCACGCGATACTGCTGCACCGGCAGCCGCGTCCCAGCACCGCTCGCGTCCACCACCCGCGCGCTCTGCCACTGCAGTGAAGAGCTCAACTGCAGTGCCACCCGTGCCAGCGGCGACAAGCCGCCATTACGCACCCGCATCCGCGCCCGCGTCGTCACCGCGCCGGTGTTGGCGTTCAGGTGCATGTCCAAGCGTATGCTCTCGACCCGCAACGCCTCACGCTCTGCATTGCCCACTGGCGAATCTCCAGCCGTCACGACCGGGGCATCGTTCCGTGCCGGCGCGACAGCAGACGCGGCCTGCTCCAGCGGCGGACCCGCAGCTCCACCCGCCTGCGCCACCGCAGTGGCGCCCAGCACCCACGTGCCCAGCACACAACTCGCAACGGAAAACTTGTAGCTTCTCAGGACCCCAGACCCTTCCGAGGTTTGGACGTCTTTGCCGCAACTTGGTCCCCCGCCACCGGCCGGCCCGTCGCCCGCCGCTGCCGCGCCGCCTCGTACAGCACCACCGCGCCCGCGACCGACACATTCAACGACGGCACCGCTCCCGCCATCGGAATCCGCAGCAGGAAGTCGCACGTCTTTCGCGCAAGGTCGTGCAGGCCGGCGCCCTCCCGCCCCAGCACCAGGCAAAAGTCCCCGCGGAAGTCGAACTCGTCGTAACTCTGCGTTCCGCGCTCGTCCAGCCCCACAATCCAAACGTTTTGCTGCTTCAGCGTTTCCAGCGACCGCACCAGGTTCGTCACCTGCGCGATCCGCACATGCTCAGCCGCGCCCGCCGCCGCCTTGGCGACCGTTCCGGTAATCCCCACGGCCCGCCGCTCCGGCAACACCACACCCGTCGCTCCCGCGCCATCGGCGGTCCGCAACAGCGCACCCAGGTTGTGCGGGTCTTCCACACCGTCCAGCGCCAGCAGCATATGCGCCGCGTCGTTCTGCCGGGCGAACAGGTCTTCCAGCGCCAGCAGCCGGCGCTCCTTCAAAAACGCAACCGCGCCGCCGTGCTGCTCCGTTCGCGTCATCCGCGACAGATCCTCACGGCTCCCTTGTGTCACGCGGACCCGGCTCGCCCGGCACAGCTCCGCCAGCGCCAGCAGCCGGGGATTGCCGCCGGCCTGCAGCGTCACGTGGTCCACATCGCCCGCGCGGGTCCGCACCGCCTCCGTCACCGGGTGCACGCCGAACAGCACTTCCATCGCTCAAGTGTACGGGGCCAACGTATACTAAAACGGTTTACTAGGCCATTCACCAGGAGCGGCACGGTATGACCTTTCCGAGAAAACCGGCAGCCGCGCGCGTCTTTTCCTCCGGGAACCGCGTCTCCACACCTGTGCACGCCTCCGCCGCCACAGCGTCCCTTTCCGCTGCCGCCCTGGCGGAAGCCTCGGCGCGCGAACAGGCTGAAATCGCCCACGGCCTCAAACGTCAGGACCCCGAGCTGCTGGACCGCCTGATCGACACTTATCAGCACCGCCTCATGCGCTATCTCTCGTTCCTGACCGGCCGCCGCGAGTTGGCCGAAGATCTTTTCCAGGAAACCTGGATCCGCGTCCTGCTGCGTGGCGCGCAGTTCAACGGCAAGGCCCGCTTCGACACCTGGCTCTTCACCATCGCCCGCAACCTGGTCATCGACCAGTCCCGCAAGCGTTCCATGGCCTCGCTCGACGAAATGCAGGACCCCGAAGCCGACGAGCGGCCCTTTGAAGTCGCCACCGACGCTCCCTCGCCCTTTGATCAGTTCTGCACCCGCGAAAACGCCGCGGAAGTCTCCGCCGTGCTGCTCTCGCTGCAGCCCGCCTACCGCGAGGTCCTCATCCTCCGCTTCCATGAAGACCTGCCGCTGGAAGAAATTGCCAGCGTCACGCGCGCTCCGCTCAGCACCGTGAAGTCGCGCCTGTACCGTGGCCTCGCTGCGCTCAAGCCCGAACTCGAGCGCCTTCGCACCCAGCCCATTGCCGCCCCGCCGGCTGCTGGAGGGCACTGCTAGTGGATTTTCACGACACCCCGCCAGTGTCATCCGCCGCCCGCGCCGCCATCGTTAACCGCACCCACCGCGTGGTGCGCGAGCGCGCCATGGAGATGCAGCAGCGCAACAAGAGCCGCCGCGAGCTGGTTTTGCCCCTGCTCATCTGCTCGGCCGTTCTTCTGCTGGTCTGCTACGCCGGCTGGGTCGTCGCGTCCGGCACCGGCTTTGTCGCCGTCGGCTCTGAAATCGAACAGGAAGCCGGCAAGCTCTTCACCGGCCAAACCATGGACACGGGCAGCCCGGCATTTCTTCTTCTGCTCTGGTTTCTGCCGGTCACAGTCGCCACAGTTGCCGTGGTGTACCTGCGCCGCAAGCGCAGCAGCCGCGACCGCGGCCGCGACGGTGCGGCACTTCCGCTGGACGGCCGCTTCCGCGATGAGGTGACCCGATGAGTTGGGGTACGCATCGCTTCGTCCGCGCCGTGACCGAACGGCCGGACGTGGACAAGCCCGAAAGCGACCTCCACCTGATTCCATGGTGGTCCATCGCGCTTTCCGCGCTCGTCTTCTTCGCCATCCAGGTCCTGTTTCACCGCGTCATGCCCCCGCCGCACCCCGGCACGGCTGCCATGCGCTGGATCATGAGCTATAGCTGGGGCACCGCCTTGGCCAGCTACATGCTCCTCATCGGCTACATCAGCCGCGATGTGAAGCGCCGCAATATGAGCGCCGCGATCTGGATGCTCATGGTTCTGCTCATGCCAGCGGGCATCGGCGCGGTCGTCTACTTTCTGCTGCGCCAGCCGGTCATGACCCGCTGTCCGTCCTGCCGCACGGAGCTCGCGCACGACTTCCACTTCTGCCCGCAGTGTTCCTTCCAGCTCGCGCCCGTGTGCGGCCAGTGCTTCCGCGGCGTCCACATCACCGACGTCTACTGCGTCCAGTGCGGCCACGATCTCGCGCAGGACAGCATGCCCGCACGCCTCCGCTCCTACAGCGACTAGCACCAACCGTTCCCAATCGCATATCCCCCAAAGGTCGAACAACTCCGGCCGGAACCTTGGTGTGATTGCAGGAATGCCGTGTACTTTTTCGGCTGGCAACATATGCCGCCAAAGGTGCCTGAAATTCCCTAAAAGTTGCGGAAATTCCCTGGTCGCAACCGCGCCAAAGAATAGTACGCTCACACCATGGAAGCGCCCTTCACCCAAACCGACGCGGAACTCGGCAGGGTGCTGCGCGAAGCCTCGGCGTCCGCCTCCAGCGCCATGGCACACACCCTGGCCCACCACATCAACAACCCGCTGCAAAGCATCACCAACAGCATCTTTCTGGCACTCCACAGCAGAGATTCATCGTCGCGTACGCTCCACCTGGAACAGGCCTCCGAAGATCTCCGCCAGCTCTCCAAACTCGTGGGCGACCTTCTCCTGCTGCACCGTCCCACGGTCGCCGAAGAAGCCGCCGAGCCCCTGCAGTAAAGCCCGCAAGCAACTGTACAAGCAGCCCAGATCTCGATCAGAAGCAAATGAGCACTATGTACGTGGATAACATCCACTAAGCGCCAGCCGATTGCTCCACCAGCAGACCCGGCGTCGGCGATTTCACTATCTCCGGGATCGGGTGCCGCAGCGCCGTCCACAGAATGACGATCAGGCATACACAGCGTGCCTGCGCATGGTGCGGATTGCTGTACCAGGTCAGGAAAGAAAGCGGCGTAAGCAGCACACCAAACAGCGCGAAGTACCGCAGTGCATACGGGAACGGCGCGACCCCCGCATACGCCCTTCGCGTAATTTCCATGCTGAGCAACACCAGCGGCGGATACAGTGCCAGCAGTGTGTAGTCATACGACACCGGCGGCAAGGTGACCGACAGAATAGACAGAATCAATACCTGGTTCAACCTCGGCAAGTGCCGGATGCGAAGGAAATAGAGCACCAGGGAGAGCAGCGCTGCCGTTCGAACGTAAATGGGCACCGCCCAGGTCAACACCGGGTGCCAGGGCAGGGTTACAAACTTGATCAATCCGAAAAACGAGTGATCGTATCCCAGTTGCGATGGGATTCCGGCATACCTTTTTTGAAACAGGCCGAGCTGGAATCCATTCCACGCCAGCGCGTCGTGCACCGTCGGTCCGAAAGCCCAGGCCGAAGCCAACGTCACAGCGATTGCTGTCAGAAATGCCAGTCCCACCGCGCGCCAGCGCCGCTCTGAAAACAACAGCCCAACCAGGATCAACGGATAGATCTTACAAGCTCCCGCAACCCCGAACAGCAGCGCCGCTAAGTACGGCTTCTGCCGCCACCAGGCAATTAATCCAAAGGCAGTCAGCGAAAATAGAACGATCTCCACATTTCCGCGGAGGTATTCAAATGCCATCGGGTAGGAAAGCAGGATAGTTCCCGTGACGAAAAGCAGCAGAGTAGTGCCAGCCATGCCCGTTGATTTCATGGCTCGCGCAAAGACATAGGCCAGAATCGCGGAAAGCACAAACAGGATGACAAGGAACAGGATGAAAGGCCGTGATGTGGCAAACAGTGGCCGAAGAAGATAGAAGAGCGGCAACGGATACATGAAGTATCCCGCCCTGCCAGAGTAAAAATCATAAGTAGGGAAGTAAGCGAACTTCGTCCAAAAAAAGCGGAAGTCACTTAGGAGCTGGCCGGGTACAAAAAAGTAAGGAAAGCTGTAAGGCAGTCCCCAATGAAACATGCGGGTCACACTGCTGAACAGCATCGCAGCGCAGGTCAACAGGGCGCTGATCAGCAAAAACATCCAGAGTGCATACGGAAGGCCGCGTCCACCGCTCACAGCGGGTCGGGTCAGTTCGTTTCCGAATCGAGCTTTGTCAGATTGGACCAGCTCATCTTCCATGCTGATTCAGCCATTCCTGTGCAGTCTCTCGCAAGACAATTTGGCTTCTTTGCTGTATCAGCTGCTGGACTTCTTCCATCGTTCTTGGAGTGCCATGGAACCCCGCATGTTTTGGGCTCCACTCCTTGCCGGCGTGCAGGACGCGCGCCATCTCTCTCCAATCGGCATCGTTGCCACTATACGGCTCCTCAACGCTCAGGCTTGTTGTGCTGTCAGCTTGCTCCATGGCCGACATCTTCGTACGTAAGTCATCCGTCGTCGGCGGCATACTCAGGTTCCGGTCCCCGCAGCCGCGAAGCATACAAGTCATCTGCACGCTGTTATAGCCGGGAAATGGGCACGAGAAATCGTACTTGCTGCCGCCGAGTGGCTTGCACCTTGGATCGACGTTTGCGCTGGCCTCCATCTGGTCGATCGCGCCAAGGTCTGTTTGTATGACATAGTGTGCAACTTCCGCTCCCATCAGAACGGCCGCACATGCGATTCCAGCGGCAAGCCACCCGAACTGCCGTGGTGAGGCAAATTGCTTCGAAAGCTTGAGGGTCTTCGTTGTCATACATTCGGCACCAAAGCCTGATTGCAATCGAAGGAGTGCGCATTCGTTACTGTCATGGCCTGTTCCAGTCCGTGAGTATATCAGTGCGTGTGATCACGGCTTCAAGAGGTAGGCACATCACGCCAGCACCACCAACGCGTCGGCGCGTGCGCTGGGCGCCACACAGGAGTGCACAGTATCTGGTGCAATCGTTTGTTGTCCGAATGGTATGATGGAAGAGTCACAAGCCAACGAAAACTCAAGCATTTACAGGCGTTTCCGCGACGGCTTGCCCGCAACAAACCCGAGGAAGAATGGCCACTGAAACGCCCCTGCTCGACCTGCAACAGACCGACCCGACCAACGCTCCTGAGCCCAACGGCTCCCGCAACGGCGATGCCCAGTCCAAAAGCTACACCTCCGAAAACATCAAGGTGCTGGAGGGACTGGAGGCCGTGCGTCTGCGCCCTGCCATGTACATCGGCTCCACCACCGACCAGGGGCTGCATCACCTCGTCTATGAAGTCGTCGACAACTCCGTTGACGAGGCGCTCGCCGGCTTCGCCACCCGCATCGACGTCACCATCCACGTCGACAATTCCATCACCGTCATCGACGACGGCCGCGGCATCCCGGTCGACATGAAAGACCTCGGCAACGGCCAGAAGATGCCCGCCGTCCAGGTCGTGCTCACCAAGCTCCACGCCGGCGGCAAGTTCGATGCCTCGACCTACAAAGTTTCAGGCGGCCTCCACGGCGTCGGCGTCTCCTGCGTCAACGCGCTCTCCGAAGGGTTCGACGTGGAGATCTGGCGCGACGGCCACACCTACCAGCAGGACTACTCCAAAGGCGACCCCATCTCGGGCGTCCGCGAGGTCGGCGTCACTCAGAAGCGCGGCACCAAGGTCCACTTCCTGCCCGACAAGTCCATCTTCAGCGTCCACGAATACAACTTCGACACGCTCGCCGGCCGCCTGCGCCAGCTCGCCTTCCTCAACAAGGGCATCCTGATCACGCTCACCGACGAGCGCGCGACCGACGCCAAAACCGGCGATGCCAAATCGCTCGAATTCAAGTACAAGGGCGGCATCGAAGAGTTCATTCGCCACCTGAACAAGGGCAAGGCCGTCCTGCACGAAAAGCCCATCTACATGGAGGCCGAAAAGGGCCAGCTCGTCATGGAGATCGCCCTCCAGTACAACGACGCCTACTCCGAGACCGTCTTCTCCTTCGCCAACAACATCAACACCGTCGACGGTGGCACCCACTTGTCGGGCTTTCGCACCTCGCTCACCCGCACCATCAACGCCGCCGGCCAGTCACTCGGCCTCTTCAAGGACCTGAAGGAATCGCTCTCCGGCGACGACGTCCGCGAGGGCCTGGTCGCCGTCGTCTCCGTCAAGCTGCCCCAACCGCAGTTTGAGGGCCAGACCAAGGGCAAGCTCAACTCCGACATCTCCGGCCTCGTCCAGCAGTTCGTCAACGAACGCCTCGGCGCCTTTTTCGAGCAGAACCCGCAGGTCGCCAAGCGCATCATCAATAAAGCAATCGAGGCCGCCCGCGCCCGCGAGGCCGCCCGCAAGGCCCGCGACCTGACTCGCCGCAAAGGCGCGCTGGACGGCGGCGGCTTGCCCGGCAAGCTCGCCGACTGCTCCGAACGCCAGCCCGACCGCTGCGAGCTTTACCTGGTCGAGGGCGAGTCGGCCGGCGGCACCGCCAAGCAGGGCCGCGACCGCCGCTTCCAGGCCATCCTTCCGCTTAAAGGCAAGATCCTCAACGTCGAAAAAGCCCGCTACGACAAGATGCTGGGCCACGAAGAAATCCGCGCCATGATCACCGCGCTCGGCACCGGCATCGGCAAGGACGACTTCCAGCTCGAAAAACTGCGCTACGGCAAGCTCATCCTCATGACGGACGCCGATGTCGACGGCTCCCACATCCGCACGCTTCTGCTCACCTTCTTCTTCCGCCACATGAACCTGCTGGTGCAGCGCGGCCACGTCTACATCGCGCAGCCGCCGCTCTACAAAATCAAGAAGGGCAAGTTCGAGCAGTACGTCAAGGACGACCGCGAGTTCGTCCAGGTCATGGTCAAGCGCGCCGCCGACGGCATGACCGTTCGCTACGGCGATGCAGCGCAAGTGCTCGAAGGTAAGGAACTTACGAAGTTCATGTCCCAGCTCAACGAATACCTCGGCTTCTACGACAAAGCCGACAAGCGCTTCCGCAACGACCGCGTCACCTCCGCCGTCGCCGAGC
The DNA here is from genome assembly GCF_965201105.1 of Terriglobus sp. Lineage (GTDB taxonomy): Bacteria > Acidobacteriota > Terriglobia > Terriglobales > Acidobacteriaceae > Terriglobus. The sequence continues at coordinate 3,006,624 of NZ_OZ241741.1, read as the reverse complement.
TCTTCGCCCACGAGGGCAAGGAGCCCGCCAGCCGCGCCGACTTCGAAACACCCGACAAGCTCAACGAGCTCGCCACCCGCCTCACCGCCATGGCGAAGGAGTTCCAGTTCAAGGCTGTCGGCAAGCCCGTGCGCGATGAAGAGCACGGCACCTGGTCGCTCGAGTTCGACGACGCGCAGGGCGCACACCGCCGCATCGACTATGCCGCCGTTTCCGCCCCAGAGTTCCGCCTCATGCTCGGCAACTACGCGCAAATCCGCGAGTACCTCAAGCCGCCGTTCCTCATCGAGTACATCCCCAAAGGCGGCAGCAAGGCCGAGATCGCCCAGGCCGACGAAGCCGAGGAGGTCAGCGAGACCGAGGGCGTCAACGAGACCATCGCCGCCGCCCCCGGCACCGCCACCGAGGTGAAGGGCACCAAGCGCGCACCCAAGGCCGGCCAGGACCCGGTCGAAAAGCAGACCGCGCGCGAGCTCTTCGAGTACGTCATCGAGCAGGGCAAAAAGGAATACCAGGTCCAGCGCTACAAGGGCCTGGGCGAAATGACCGCCGAGCAACTCTGGGAGACCACCATGGACCCCGAACGCCGCACCCTGCTTCAGGTCAAGCTTGAGGACATCGCCGCCACCGAGGAAATCTTCACCACCCTGATGGGCGAAGACGTAGAAGCCCGCCGCCGCTTCATCGAAGAAAACGCCCTCGACGTCAAAAATCTCGACATCTAGAGATCACAGCAGCGAGCACGATTGGAAAGGCCCGGCATCATGCCGGGCCTTCTCAACGTTGGAAGCAGAGCCGTTTCTCGTGCAGAACAGATCATTTGCTCTGCCACGCCCCCACATTCTCCTTGTCTACCAGCGCACTCCCCGTGTCCACAAACGCCGGGAATCGTGCCTGCGCACCAGTGCTGCCGACGTCCTTCGCATCGTCCTCGTGCACATGCGCCAGCGCCTTCAGCCCCACGTAGCCCATGGTCCATGGCTTCTGCGCAATGGTCGCCGCGACCTTGCCCTTGTTGATTAACTCGACCGTATCCGGGCTCACGTCCATGCCGATCACCGTCCGGTCCGTCACATGCTGGCGGTCTAGCGCATCCGCCACATCCTTCGCACTCACCGACTCCAGCGACACAAATGCATCCACCTTGTCCGCGCCCGTCTTCGACACATACTCGCGCACCTTGTCGAACGCGATGCTGGTGTCACCACCAATGTTCACCACGTCCACTGTCTTCATGCCCGCGTGGTCGTTGAATGTGTCCTGGTAGCCCTTCAGGCGTTCCGCCAAATTGGGCTGCGCCGGGTAGGTAAAGAACACCACGTTGCCCTTGCCATGCAGCAGCTGAATCAGCCGCTGCGCTCCCAGGTGGCCGGCGTTGTAGTTGTCCGTTCCGATGAAGTACAGCCGCCCACTCTGCGCCGCGTCCGAATCGATCGTGATCACCGGTGTGCCGCTGCGCACCGCGCTGGTGATCGCCGATTGCATGCGGTTTGCATCCAGCACTGAAACCAGAATGCCCGCAGGCTTTGTCGCCGCGGCCTTCTGAAAGGCGTCCTCCTCGGCGCCGGCATCCTCCCCGTCCGGCCCATCCACGATCGCGGTCACGTTGTAATCGGCCGCGGCCTGCTGAAACCCGGCGGTCGCGGTCTTCCAGTACGGCACCTTCAGGTTGCCGGCGATCAGGTAGTACTTATCCGACTTCGAGTGGCGCTGGCAGCCCATGGTGCCCAGCAACAGCAGGGCGGCAGCGGACATCGTGACTTTGCTACGCATAAAAGTCCCTCCTGAATCAGCTCCGTTCCGCGCCACGCTGTGGCGTTTGCGGCAAGCGGCCTGCCGCGGAACGGCAGGCGCGAATTGTAAGCCCGCGTTGGCGGAATACGCCAGAAAGAAAGCCGTCATCACAGCTTCTGCACTGATTCGGCCTCTCTGCCGGTATCACGAAAGTGGTACAAGAGCACCATGCCCGCAAAGCCGCTCCTGCTTTCCACGCTTCTGCTCCTCAGCCCCACCATGCGCGCGCAGGACTCACCCAAACAGACGGCCCCGCAAACCATCAACACTCGTACCGCGGGCATGCAGCACATCGCCGGCTTCGTCCCTCTTGACTACGAACCCAAAACCGGCAAGCTCTTCCTTGAAATCCCCAAGTCCGGCGCAGAGCTCCTCTGGACCGACTCGCTCCCCTACGGCACCGGCTCCAACGACCTCGGCCTAGACCGCGGCCAGACCGCGCCCGCCCGTATCGTCCGCTTTGAGCGACAGGGCAGCAAGGTCCTGCTCGTCGAGCTCAACACCGGCCTCACTACCTCCGCCACCGACCCCGCCGAAGTCCTCGCCACCCGGCAAAGCTTCCCCGAATCCGTCCTCTGGGGCTTCAAAGTCGAAGCCGAAAACCCCGACGGCTCCCTCCTCGTCGACGCCACCGATTTCTTCCTTCGCGACGTCCACGGCGTCACCGAAGCCCTCGCCGAACGCCAGCAGGGCAGCTACAAGGTCGATGCCTCACGCTCCGCCATCGCCATGGACGCGACCAGGGCCTTCTCGCGCAACACCGAAGTCGAGGCCATCCTCACCTTCACCACCGACGATGTCACCAAGGCCCGCTTCGTCTCCAACGTCGCTCCGGACCCGCACAGCATCACCCTCCGCGAGCGCCAAAGCTTCATCGCTCTGCCCGAACCCGGTTTCACCCCGCGCCGCTACGACCCGCGCGCCGGCTACTTCGACCTCGCCCACCGCGACTACAACGCACCACTCGGCGCCGACCTGACGGAGCGCCTTATCGAGCGCCACCGCCTCATCAAGAAAGACCCGAACTGCCGCACCGACTGCGAACCGGTCGAGCCCATCACCTACTACGTTGATCGCGGCGCGCCCGAGCCCATCCGCACCGCGCTCGTCGAGGGTGCCCGCTGGTGGAACGATGCCTTCACCGCCGCCGGCTGGCGCAATGCCTTCCGCGTCGATGTCCTTCCCGCCGATGCCGACCCCATGGACGTCCGCTACAACATCATCCAGTGGGTCCACCGCTACACCCGCGGCTGGAGCTACGGTGCCACCGTCACCGACCCGCGCACCGGCGAAATCCTGAAAGGCAACGTGACCCTCGGCAGCCTGCGCGGCCGCCAGGACTACCTCATCGCCGAAGCCCTGCTCGCGCCCTACTCCACCGGCCACGAAAACGGGTTCGCCGACCCCAGCAAAGACCCCATGCTGCAGATGGTCCTCGCGCGCATCAGCCAGCTTTCCGCGCACGAACTCGGCCACACCCTCGGCCTCGCCCACAACTTCGCATCGTCCACCGCGGGGCAGGGAACCAGCGTCATGGACTACCCGCACCCCTACATCACGCTCACGAATGGCGTCCCCGACCTTTTCCACGCCTACGCCAACGGCATCGGCGCCTGGGACAAGGTCGCCATCAACTACGGCTACCGCGACTTCGGCGCAGGCATTCCGCCGAACGCCGAGCACTTCCGTCTCGACCAGATCCTAGGCGAAGCCCAGAAATCCGGCATCCCCTACATCACCGACCAGGACGCCCGCCCGCTCGGCTCCGCCAACCCCAAGGCCCACCTTTGGGACAACGGCGCGGATCCCGTCGCCGAGCTCAACCGCATCCTCGAAGTCCGCAAAGCCGCCCTCGCCCGCTTCGGCCCAGCCGTCATCCAGTCCGGCCAGCCCATGGCCACGCTGCAGGAAGCCCTCGTTCCGCTGTACCTGCTCCACCGCTACCAGACCGAGGCCGCGGCCAAGCTGATCGCCGGCCTGAACTACACCTACAACCTGCGCGGCGACGGCCAACCCGACCCCACCATCATCGATCCCGCCACGCAGCAGCGCGCGCTCGAAGCTGTGCTCTCCACCCTCAAACCCGACACCCTCGACCTTCCCGAAAACATCCTCGCCCTGCTGTCGCCGCACCCGCCCGGCTATCCCCGCACCCGTGAGTCTTTTCCGTCGAACGCCGGCGCACCGTTCGATCCCGTCGCCGCCGCCGAGTCCGCCGCGGACCTCACCCTCTCGCTCCTCTGCAACCCCGAACGCGCCACCCGCCTCTTCGAGTTCCACATGCGCATCACCAAAACACCTGGCCTGCGCACCGTTCTCGAAGGCATCTCCAACACCACCGCCGAGCGTCCCGAGGGCGGCCACACCACCTCGTCCGAAATCGAGCGCGCCGTCGAGTTCCGCGGCCTCGAAGCCATGCTCGCCCTCTCCGTCAACCCCAACACCGCCTCGCAGGCCCGCGCCATCGCCCGCTCCCACATCGACGACCTGCTCAAAAAATGGACGTCCGAACCCATGCCCACCGACTCCGCCGAGGCCATCCATCGCCGCGCCCTCATCGACCGCGTCCAGCAGTACCTCAGAGACCCGGCGAAGTTTACCCCCGCCAAACCCATCGAAGCCCCACCCGGCATGCCCATCGGCACCGACGACGAAATGTAACGGACCAGCCCCGCCACCATGAAAGCGACCTGACCAAGACACCACAAAAACTGTGACCACAACACCGTGCCCCACCTTCGCCGCGCTCTTTGCGGCTAAGGTGGGCGGACCGCCACAAACATCCCGGGACGACCATTCTTCACGCACTCTTGCGTGAAGAATGGGGGCCGGCTCCGCGCAAATCTGTCATTTCGACCGGAGCAGCACAGCTTCACCGTCCTTGCGCAGTGGGCTCAGTGCTTGCACCGAACCTGCATTTCCCTCGCCACGGCACATCCTGACGGCCTCGACAGCAACGAACGAACTGGACCACCTCATGGCAATCAAGTAGAACCGAGACACATGAAACCGACCCGCCTCGCCTGCGCGCTTCTGTTGCTCGCCACCACCTGCCTCGCCCAGCAGCCCACCCCGCGCCAGCGAGCAAGCACCGCCGCCGCCACCCTTCAGCACTGGTATGTACCGCAGACCGGCCTCTACCAGACCACCGGCTGGTGGAACTCCGCCAATGCCATCACCGCATTGATCGACCTCCAGCGCGCCACCCGCAACCGCGCTTACGTCCCCGCGCTCGCAACCACTTTCACCCAGGCGCAGATCGTCATCCCAAAAGCCGAACAGACCGGCCCGCTCACCAAAATGACTGGCTTTCCCGGTTTCCTCAACGACTACTACGACGACGAAGGCTGGTGGGCGCTCGCCTGGATCGACGCCTACGACCTGACCAATGAGCCCCGCTATCTCGCAATGGCACAGTCCATCTTTCAGGACATGAGCGGCGGCTGGGACGCAACCTGCGGCGGCGGCATCTGGTGGAGCAAGCAGCGCACCTACAAAAACGCCATCGCCAACGAACTCTTCTTCTCCGTCGCGACACACCTCGCCGTACGCGCCCAAGCCACCGACCGCGACCGCTACAACGACTGGGCCGGCAAGGAGTGGCGCTGGTTCCAGGCCTCCGGCATGATCAACAACCAGCACCTGGTCAACGACGGCCTTAACATCGACAAATCGTCCGGGGAGTGCCGCAACAACGGACGCACCGTATGGACCTATAACCAGGGCGTCATCCTCGGCGCGCTCACCGAGTGGTCGCGCATCAACCCCGATTCCACGCTGATCACCGAAGCCCGCGTCCTCGCCGACGCCGGCCTCACCTCCCTGACCGACAACGCCGGCGTCCTGCACGACTCATGCGAGCCGGCTGCCTGCGGCGCCGACGCACCACAGTTCAAAGGCGTCTTCAACCGCAACCTGCGCGCCTTGCAGCGGGTCGTCCACGAACCCCGCTACACCGCGTTCTTCCGCACGAATGCAGATACCATCTGGACCGCCGACCGCACCCCGGACAACACACTCGGCCTTGTCTGGTCCGGTCCGCCCCTCATTCCCGACGCCGCCACCCAAAGCTCCGCGCTCGACGCCCTGGTCGCCGCCATCCCTGACTAGGCATCTGCCCCGCCGCGCAATATCTGGGCAGATCGTATCTCCAAGCCGTGCTCATCCTTGACCAACACGCTGCAATGCGGCCGCAGCCCCGGGCTCCCCTGCATCGGCCGCCTTGCCGTACCAAATCTTCGCTTCCCTTGCACTGCGCGCCACTCCCAGGCCTTTCTCGTAACACAAGCCCAGGTTGAACTCCGCGTTCGGAAAGCCTTGCTCCGCAGATTGCTGGAACAGCTGAACCGCATGCGCCGCGTCGCGCTCCACTCCAAACCCACGTGCATACAGCAGGGCCAAACTGTTCTGCCCAGCGGCATTACCCTGGTTCGCCGACTTCTGATACCACACAGCCGCCTGCCCCAGGTCTTTCGGCACACCTTGTCCCTGCTCATACAGCCCGCCCAGATTGTTCTCAGCCAAGGCAAAGCCCTGATCCGCTGCCTGGCGATACAAACTGGCGCCCTTGGCCGCATCCCGCGGTACACCGGTCCCGTACACATACAGGCGACCCAGATTGTATTGACCCGCCGCATACCCCTGGTCCGAGGCCTTCTCGAACCAGGTGGCTGCTTTCGCCGGGTCCTTCGGCGTCGCTTGCCCATTCAAATAAAGCGTTCCCAGGTTTGCTTGCGCTTGCGCATTGCCCTTCTCCGCCAGTGGTTGCCAGATCCGCAGGGCCGCCGCGTAATCATGCCGGTTGTATGCAGTATTGCCATCCGCCAGAGTCTGGCCCTCTGCAAATCCAGCAGAAGCCGCTATCACCAGGGCAGTCATCACGTATATCCTCAGCCGCGCAGCCAATGTCGAACTCGAGATCCCCATGCGCATCGGAGGATGCAGGAAGGCTCCGCAGGCGTTGCATCGCATCCCGGCCAGCCGCCCGCGCTACACCGCGAACGGAGCCCGCATCGTCGGCTTTACCAGCGCCGTCGCTCGCTCCGAACCCTGCACAAACTTCATGCCCGCCGCGTCCCACCGCAATACCTCATGCGTACGCTGCGCAATCACCCCCAGCATCAGCGTCTCCACAATCGGCTGCTCGAACGCATAGCTCGTGCGCGGCGCCGGCCCGCCCTGGCATGCACGGATCCAATCCAGGTAATGTTCAGTCACCGCACCGGCTGCCCCCGGCCCCAACTCCGGCCGTGCCGTCTGGTAGGGCACATCGCCCGAAGCCTCTTTCGGGTGGAGCTCCGTTAACCTGCCGTCCGGCGTTAGCACACGCGCATGCTGCCCCATGTACTCGGTCAACAGCTTGCCCTTCTCGCCGTGGTAGATCACTCCCTCGCTCAGCATTGGCACGCTTGCAGGGAGCTCCATGGGTCGCGCTGGCTGCATGCCGCCATCGAACCAGTTCAACGCCACTGCAGGCTTTCCGCCGGTCGCGCCGTAGCGGAACTGCACCGCAGAGGCCACTGGGAAGCAGTCCGGAAACAGCTCACTGCTGCTCGCCGAGATCTGCTCTGGCACGCCCAGCCCAAGCGCGCGATAGATCGTGTCAAACCCGTACTCGCCCATGTCGCCCAGCGCGCCGCAGCCAAAGTCGTACCAGGCCCGCCACACAAACGGCTGGTATACATGGCTGTACGGTCGCGCCGCCGCCGGCCCCAGCCACAGGTTCCAGTTCAGGGACGGCGGCACCGGGTCCGCCATCGCTGGCGTCGGCAGGCCCTGCTTCCAGAACGACGACGCCCGTGTCGTCCAGATGTCCACCTGGTGCACCGCCCCGACCGCCCCACCCGTAATCGCCTCTCGCACCTGCTCCGACGCCGGCGCATGCGCGTTGAAGATCGAAACCGCCGCCGCCCGCTTCGTCTCCTCCGCGACCCGCGGCATCTCCCGCGACTCCCACACGCTGTGCGCCATCGGCTTCTGGCTGTACACATGCTTTCCGGCCCGCATCGCCGCAATCGCAATGGTCGCGTGCCAATGATCCGGCGTGCTCACCACTACCGCATCCAGGCCGTGCTCCTTGGCGAGCAGATCGCGGTAGTCCTCATACGCGGCGCAGCCGCTGTAGCCGGGCTTGTTCCGTTCTTTGGCATAGAAGGCATTCACGATGCCCTGCGCCACCTCCCGTCCCGCCGCCGGCCCCGCATTGCTCGCGCCCCACGAACTGTCCTGCAGCGTCGCCCGCACCTTGGTGCGCAATTCGCCCGGTCCCCACTCCAGGTAGTCCGTGCTGCCGCGGTTCACATCGCATACCGCCATCACCTGCACCTCCGGCAGCCGCAGCATGTCCAGCAACACGCGCAGTCCTTGTGAACCAACACCAATGCACGCCACCGTCAACCGGTCACTCGGCGGAACCGCCCACGCCCGCCCGTACCGGCTCACACCCAACCCAAGCGCACCAAGACCTGTGGTCCGCAGAATGCTGCGGCGAGAAAGCTGGGAAGACATCACACGCTCCAAAGGCAAACCGCTGAGCGTCCACTCTACATGGATCGTTTCAGGCCTGGCGCGCGTTCCCGCGGAGCGTTCGGCACGGCTTCAAAACGTGGGCACAACGACGCGCACACTCGGAATCCGCTCGAAGTACCCAACATTGTGCGTCGCCACCGCGTAATCGAAGTGCAACGCCGTTGCCCCAATCAGCAGGTCCGCCAGATCGATCGTATTCCCAACCGCTGCCTGCTCGCCGTCAATCCTGCCTGCAAGTTGCGCAACCGGCAGCGTCAGCGGAGCAACGTCAACCTCTCGTAGCACCCGGTCGAGATAATTCTTCGGCGTTCCCGCTGGACATCAGACTTGGCGCGATACATGCCGTGCGTCAGTTCAGCGACGCTGACGGTGGCCAACAGAATCTGCGTCCTACCGCGCCCGGAAGCCGCGACGACTTGCTCAATCGGTATGGAATGCCGTTCTGCCCGAATGACGATGCTGGTATCGAGAACTAATCCCATTCGGACGCACGACTGGGTTTGCGACTCGCGATGATCTCACGCATGTCTGCGGCATAGTCCTCGTCCATCATCAGAGGATGTCCATGTTCAGCTTCGTAGGCCTTGAAACCCGCAATGGCATCATCAATGGTGCGAAAGCGCGGCTGCTCTAAAGCTCGTAGCACAAGTGGCTGTTCACCGCCTTCAATCACGACTTCTTCGCCAGCACGCAAGCGCGCGAGCACATCATGTATATCTCGCGCCAACTCCATTTCCGTAATGTGCAGCGCTTCCATGTCGTTATGGTACCGCTGGGCTCCGGCCGCCACGCTTCGATATGACGGCTCTCCCTACTCCTCCACCACCCGGTGCGTCCCCGCCGCCGACTCGTCTTCATCCTCAATCGGCAACCGCTCCGCGCGCCGCGCAAACACCCGCCGCACCATCCAGATCGCCAGCAGGCCCAGCAGCAGACCCAGCCCCTCCAGAATGCCCCGCGCATGGTTGCGCACCGCTCCCTGCAGCATGCCCGCCGCAGCCGTACCGTACCGCCACGCCAGAATCGCGACCACCAGGAACTGCACAAACTTGCCCAAAAACACCGCGGTCACATACGACCGCACGCGCATCTCAAACACGCCCGCGCAAAACTCAAACAGCTTCAGCGGCACCGGCGGTGGGCTCATCGACGGCAGCATGATCGCGACAAACTCCTGCCGCTCAAACCGGTCGCGCATCCGCTCATACCGCTGCCGGTTGATCTTCTTCAGCAGAAACGCTTCGCCGCCCGCGCGCCCCACGTAATAGGGCAGCAGGCTGCCGACCGTCCCCATGGCCGCCGTGATCAGCGCACACAGAAAGAAGTTATTGTGCTGCGCCGCGACGTAAAACACCACCCACCCGATCAAGCCGCCGGGCAGCGGCACCAGCGCCGAATCCAGCAGCGCCAGCCCGCCCAGCCCCCAGATGCCCAGCGGCGCAAATATGTGGCTGATCCATTCGCCAAACCGGGCAAGCCCATGCGTGATCGGATACAGCGGTCCGTGATGCGTGCCGGCACCGCTGGCGGCCTGCGCCAGCAGCGTGGCGACGAGTGGAGCGTGGCTCATGCTCGGGTCATTCTACGCCGCATTGGACACGTGTTCGGCTCACCGGAACACACCCGCAACCCCAAAAGGGTTCTCATGATGCGAAAATACAGGGGACGCGTCCGGTCCGGCAGTGGCCATGCCATGACGAAACTCTTTCGCGTCGGAACGAGTCACACCTAGCAGGCAATGCCCACCGTTGAAACACCGCCGGAGCACGAAGCTCCGCAGCCGACCCCAGACTCGGCCACCGAGTCGGCCACCCCGCCGCTGCCAGCGCAGCGCGGCCGCAACGGCAACGGCCGGCGCTACGACTATTACGACACCCACGAGCTCATCACCCTCATCGACCAGATCGACGATGAGCGGTCCCGTGCCCGTTTCCGCGAGGCCGTCTATCTCGCCATCATCCTCTGGCTCATCCTTGCGCTCACCTACATCTTCCTTCCGCGCTGGCTGCCGCACCGTCCCGTCCTCATCGTGCAGCAAAGGAACCCCAACGAGCTCACCTATCTCGCCACACCGCCCAACCTGAAAGACATGCTGCGCCAGAAGCCCGCGCCGCACATCAGCGAACACACCGCCGAGGCCCAGACCCCGCACCCCACCAAGGCACCCACGCCGCCTGAGCCGCGCGCCGGCCACCCCGAACCACCCGCCGCCCGGCCCGCGCCACAACCCGCGCAGCCACAACCGCGCGCCTCCCAGTCAACGCCGCCGCAACCCACGCAGCCGCCGCCCCAACAAACCGCACGGGTCAACCCGCCGCCCTCGCCGCACCCCAACGTGCCGCCCATCGTGGCGGATGCACCCACGCCCTCATCCCAGCGCCAGCCCGACTTCAACACGTCGCAGAGCGCGTCCTCCGCCATCGCCGCCGCCGCTCGCAACTCGCGCTCCCAGAGCGGCATCCCCGACCAGCAGGGCGATTACGGCTCCGCACCCGGCAAACAGGGGCAGGGCAAAGCCGGATATGAAATCCTCTCGGACACCCAGGGCGTCGACTTCGGCCGCTACATCCAGCGCCTGCTCAGCGAGGTCCGTCGCGCCTGGCTCCCGCTCATCCCCGAGGAGTGCAACTCGCCCCTCTTCAAGCAGGGCGTCACCGGCGTCCGCTTCACCATCCTGCCCGACGGCCGCATCACCGGCATGAACCTCGACTATTCCACCCACGACGACGCCATCAACCGCGCCGCCTGGGGCTCCCTCAAAAGCATCGGCTCCGCCCCGCCGCTGCCCAAGGAGTTCCACGGCCCCAGCCTCGAACTCCGCATCGAGTTTCGCGTCAACAAAGACCGCGACCTGCAGTAACCCGCAAATCTACCTTGAAGCAGAACCATGCCAAGCCGGTCACCCCGTAACGAAGACGAGCAGACAACCGTCAACCGGTACAGCACGGAGCGCCGCCGCCAACTTCTCGTCCTGCTCATCTTCGCCGCCGCCATCCTCCTCATCTCTGTCCTGATCGCCGGCATCCACAACGTCTTCCTCCCCGGCTGGTGGCGCATCGACCTGCCCTGACCGCAGCAAGCCGAAAGGACGTGCCCCACCTTCGCCGCGCTTTTTGCGGCTAAGGTGGGTAAAGTGCCTGCCCCGCTCCAACCCGGTGACACCCAGAACGAACCGCTCCTCCTCGTCCTCGTCGGCCCCACCGCCTCCGGCAAAACCGCCCTGTCCCTCACCCTCGCCGAACACCTCAACGGCGAGATCGTCTCCTGCGACTCCGTGGCCGTCTACCGCGGCATGGACATCGGCTCCGCCAAACCGACACCCGCCGAGCAGGCCCGCGTCCCCCACCACCTCATCGACGTCACCACTCCCGCCACCAACTACACCGCCGGTGACTATGGCCGGGCCGCCCGCGCCGCCATCCGCGACATCACCGCCCGCAACCGTACCCCCATCGTCGCTGGCGGCACCGGCCTCTACCTCCGCGCCCTGCTCGATGGCCTCAGCCCCATGCCCGCGCGTGACGAAGCCCTCCGCGACCGTCTTCGCAAAATCGCCGAACGCCGCGACCCCGCCGCCCTGCACCGCCTGCTCACTCGCTTCGACCCCGCGGCCGCCACCAGCATTCACCCCAATGACGAACCCAAGCTCATCCGCGCCGTCGAAGTCTCCGTGCTTGCCCGCCGCCCCATCACCGCGGCTTGGCAGGACCATCGCCCCGAGCCGCTCACCGGCTTCCACGTCGTCCAGTTCGGCTTGGCACCGCCCCGCGCCGAACTCTACGAACGCATCAACGCCCGCTCTGCCGCCATGTTCGCCAACGGCCTTGTCGAAGAAACCCGCAACCTGATCGCCGAATACGGCCCAGACACCCGCGCCTTTACCGCCCTTGGCTATGCGCAGGCTGCCGCCGTCCTACGCGGAGCCATCAGCCAGCCCGACGCCATCGCCGCCACCCAGCAGGGCCATCGTAACTACAGCAAGCGGCAGGGCACCTGGTTCCGCAAAAATCCCCGCATACACTGGCTCCCCACATTCGGCGACAACGCCGCAGCCGCGGTACTCAAAACCTTGAACTCTGAGCATGCGGCGCTCGAGAAGCGCACGGAACATCCAACGCGACGTTAGCTGCCAGAGACGGCGCAATCGCCGGAAGACTCTGGAGCGCGACTGCTCGCCAGGCAACTCTCACTCACCGCTTTTGCCGCAATGTGTACCCCGTTGAACTGCGAAGCCTGAAACGTGACGGTCTGTTGGCCGTCATAAAGAATCACCAGGTTCATGGGATTGATCCACTTCGGAACGGGTGCGGGAGTCCGCGCCCGCCCGCCCGCCAGGATCAGCACAGGCAGCCTCGGAGAAATCCCCCGGTGTAAGTACACGAAGCTGACGTTCATCTCAGGAGATACGATCCCGCCGTTATCAAACGTCTCGACCGCCACATTAAATTCCCGGGTGGGGGACAGCACTTCAAAGGACGATTCAGGCGCAGGTTTGCAACCCGTCTGCAGCAGTTGCAGAGAGAAAAGAAAAACCAGAAGAGTTGTTTTCAACACCCGATGTCCACGATTCCTTATTGGATGCGCACAGAACTGCCTACCTCTCCTCAATCTTCCGCAACAGCGCATCACAGACCTACTCCTTGCGCGTCGTCCGCTCTTATTCCGCAGGCTGCACTGTCAGGTTGTCCTCCAGCCGGAAACGCAGCAGCGTCTCCGCCGGAATCGTTATGTCCTTGTTTCCGGTCATGCCGGCCAGAAACGTACCCAACCCGCCGCCGGCCAGCGCACCCACCGCCAGGCCCACGCCGCCCGTTGCCACGCCGCCCACCAGCATGCCCACGCCCGTGGTTCCACCGATAAAGGCGCTCGAACGCTTGCCCTTGCCCTTTTTCGTCTCGGTCAGGCCAGCCGTCGCGATGGGGTACGTCTTGCCGTTGAACGCCATGCTCGTCAGCCGCAGTCCCAGGTAGCTGCGCCCTTTGAAGTGGCCGCGCTTGTGCGCCTCGGTCACTACGCCGTTGAACCGCGTACCCCGTGGCAGCACCACGTTCCCATCACGCCGGATCGTTTCCGCCAGTGAGCCGCTGAACCGGTCGCCCGCATGCGTGTGCTTCACCGATAGCGTCTGGTTGATCCGGATCGCGATCCCTGTCCCCGCCCGTAACGTCACATTCGTCGGTATAAAGTTCGCGGGAGCAGCCTCCGGCGCCTCGTTCGCGACCACTCCATTTCCGACCGCTCCATTGACCACCGGCGCCACTGCGGGAGCACCCGTCGTTGGCGAAGGTGAAATTGCTGCGACCGTACTTGTTGCCGTCCCCGGCGGCACCGGCTCCGCTGCAACACCTGCAGCCACACCCGTCTTCGGCCCGGCAAAGATCACCGTGTTTCCCGGTGCCGGCCGCGCGCCATTCGAATAATCCGGCAGGTTCGACGGCAGCGGGGTCCCCTCCGGCTCCGTCGCACTGTTCACCGTCACCGGTTGCCCCGCCACCTGCGGCGGCTGCACCACCGTTACTGTTGTCCTGCCGTCTTTGTCCACGCTGACGACCTGCTGCGGCTGCCCGGTCGCGACCGCATCCTGCTTCGCCTTCTCCACGGCCTTGTCATACGCCGACTTGCAGCCGGTCAACGGCGCGATCAACGAAAACATCAGCGCCGCGGCGGCCAGCGAACGCCGCGATCCCAGCAACGGAACATGCAAAGCAGAAAGAGTACGAGTCACAAAGCGCCTCCCCAGAAACCAATTGCGCTTTGGGATGCAGCAGACGCCAACAAAGTCAGCCCCCAACGTCCGGATTTTCCGACAGGGGCCCGAAGCGCTTCGCACAAACACCCGCAACCGCGCGATTCTAACCGCGGAACACCACCCGTCCCTGCGCCACCGTACACACGATCCGCCCCACCATCGCCGCCCCATCAAATGGTGTATTCCGCGACCGCGAAGCCGTCGTCCGCACATCATAGGAGAACTCAGCCGCCGGATCGAACGCCACCACATCCGCCGGAAACCCCACGCCCAGCGATCCCAGATCATCCCGCCCCAGGATCGCCGCAGGCCTCGAAGTTAACAGTTGCAACACTCGCCCTACGGGCATCCCGTGCTCCCGGTGCAACACCCGCATGGCCACGCCCAGCGCCGTCTCCAACCCCACAATCCCATTCGGAGCACGCTCAAACTCCACGTTCTTCTCCCACAGGGCATGCGGCGCATGGTCCGTCGCCAGCACATCCACCGTTCCATCCAGCACCGCCGCCACGCACGCTTCGCGGTCCTCCGCCGACCGCAGCGGCGGATTCATCTTGAACCGCGTGTCGTACCGCAAACTGCCCTGCGAAGCGTCCCCCGCGATCGCCTCATCTGTCAGCGCAAGGTGGTGCGGCGACACCTCGCACGTCACATGCAGCCCACGCCGCTTCGCCTCCCCGATCGCCCGCAACGCCTGCGCCGTCGACACATGCTGCACGTGCAGATGCGGCCTCACCTCATCCTCCCGTTCGATCTCTTCCAGCAGCCGAATGTCCCGCTCCACAATGCTCGACTCCGCTTCGACCGGCATCCCACGCAGCCCCAGCCGGAAGCTCACAGGCCCTGCGTTCATGCTCGCGCCCACGGTCATGCGCGTGTCCTCGGCATGCTGCGACACCGGCACGCCCAGCCGCCCCGCCGTCAGCAACGCCTTGCGCATCACCGCATCGTGCAGCACCGGCTTGCCATCATCGGTAAAGCCCACCGCGCCCGCCGCATGCAACGCCTGCATGTCCGTCAGCCGCTCGCCCATGCTGCCCACCGTCACCGCCGGCATCGCCAGCACGCGCACCGCAGCGTCACGATCAGCCGACACCACATACCGCAGCCACTCCACCGAGTCCATCACCGGACTCGTATTCGGCATCGCCAACACGGTCGTAAACCCGCCCGCCGCCGCCGCCCGCGTTCCCGTCGCAATCGTCTCCTTGTGCGTCTGCCCCGGCTCCCGCAAGTGCACGTGCAAATCGATCAACCCCGGCGCCACCACCAGCCCCGCGCAGTCGATCACCTCCGCCCCAACGGCCTTTGCGCGCTCATCCAGCGCCCCCGCCTCGCCCGTATGGATCGCGGCAACGACCCCATCCGCCAGCAGCACATCTCCCGCAAAGCTCCGGTCCTCCGCCGGCTGCAGCAGCGTGCCGCCCCGCAACAACACCGCCCCGCTCACGGCCTCACCTCAGCAATCGGAACCAGCAAGAACGCCCCGTGCCCCATTCTTCGCGCGCTCTTTGCGCGAAGGGTGGGCTCGACACATCTAACTGCAGCAACGAACCTCTCTCGAACCACGGCTCTCATGCAGCCTCCTGATGCGGAGTCAACGCCCGCTCCAGCAACGCCATCCGCACCCGCAACCCATGCGTCACCTGCCGCTCAATCCGCGACTGCGCCCCGTCCGCCACGTCCGACGTAATCTCCAACCCCCGCACCATCGGCCCCGGATGCATCACCAGCGCCCCCGGCGCACACTCCCGCAGCCGCCGCTCGTGCAACTGGTACCGCTCCACATACGCCGCCACATCCAACTCCAACCCAAGCAGCCGCTCCCGTTGCACCCGCAGCATCATCACCACATCCGCCAGCCGCAACGCCCGCTCAAAGTTCCGCTGGATCTCGAAAGCCGGCCCCACACCCGGCCAAAGCCCCAGCGCCTCCTGCGGCAACAACTCCTCCGGCCCGCACAGGATCACCCGCGCCCCTAACCGCGGCAACAGCATCGCATTGCTCCGCGCCACCCGCGAATGCCGGATGTCCCCCGTAATCACCACAACTTTGTCACGCAAAGTATCCGGACGGACCGCCACCGGCGCAATCCCAAACCACTCCAGCATCGTCCGCACATCCAGCAGCGCCTGCGAAGGATGCTCATGCATCCCATCCCCTGCGTTCAGCACAGGCAGCCCCGTCAACCGGGCCAGCACCTCCGGCGCACCCGAAAAATTCGACCGCAGCACAATGCACTCCGCGCCCAGCGCCCGCAGCGTTACGCCCGTGTCATACAGGCTTTCGCCCTTTTCAATCGAAGAAGACTTGTCGCTGACCAGCGTCGTCATCGCGCCCAGCGACTTCGCCGCCAGCTCAAAGCTCGTCCGCGTCCGCGTGCTCGACTCATAAAACAGCAGCGCAACCCGCCGCCCATCCAGCCGCGCCACGCGCTCCCGGTGCGCCTCCGCCGCCAGCGCATCGCCCCGCTGCAGCACCGCCGCAACCTCATCCAGCGAAAAGTCCGCAATCGAAAGCAGGGAACCCGCGTTCGTCCCGCTCTTCGCCTCTACGCCATCATCGCCCATGCCAACGCGATGGTATCAAGAGCATTTCCTGCATGCTCGCCAGCTCTCGTTAACGAGAGACGTGCCCCACCTTCGCCGCGTTCTTTGCGAGCTAAGGTGGGCGGAGCTGCTATGCAATAGGAGGTGTCTTAATTCGCACGCGTCCTCTACGAGAAGAACGGTTTCAGGTCTCTGCCACCCTAACTCGCTGCTTGCCTGCCAAACAGATACCCAAGCAGAAGCGTTACGATCGGCAGCACGGTACGCGTTACCAGCAATTCAAACACGTCGGTAAACGACTGCCGGTACTGGTTGTACACCTGCGTATAGGTATCCAGAGTCTCTTTCGCCTGCGCCGCACTCATGCCCGCAACAGAGGGTTGCGGCGGCAAATGCCACAGGTAATACACAAGAGCCGATGCCGCAACCACAAATACCCACAGCAGGCCGACAGCGACGAAGATCGTATTCCATCGAACCAGAAACGGAGCCGGCTGTAAGTCCTTAAACTGCCCTTTGTCTTCCGGCTCAATACGCGTGACATGCGGTAACAGCGGAGTAGGCTCGGGCATGCTTTAGGGAAGGATCACAACCTGCTGCACCACGCCTTCGTTGTTCGCGATCGCAACTCGATTGGGACTGGACGCATCCGGAACCTGCGACTTCAAGTACTCATACGTAGCCACAGCGCGTTGTATGACTGCCGCTGTGCTGCCGCCATTCGCCAGGTCTCGCAGCGTCTTCGCGAACTTGTCGTCCATTTCTACCGTGTAACGTGCCATACAGCCGACCTCACGCTCTTTCGATGCTAATCAGGGAAAGGGGGCTCGTCCAGCGCAATCGATAGCAGCACCTTGCGCACTGAAATATCTTCGGTGCCGAGCGGAGCTCACGGGTAGTGTCAGTCCACCCGCTCCACCAGCAACACCTGGTCGCTGCCGTCCACTTCGCTCAGCTTCACTTCCACAATCTCGCGCGAGCTCGTCGGCACCACACGCCCCACAAACTGCGCCTCAATCGGCAGCTCGCGATGCCCACGGTCAATCAGCACCAGCAGCCGCACCGACCGCGGCCGGCCATGGTCAAACAATGCATCCAGCGCCGCCCGAATCGTTCGCCCCGTGTACAAGACGTCATCCAGCAGAATAATGTCGCGGTCCGCAATATCGAACCCGATCGCCCCCGGCGTCACCGTCGGCCGCGGCCCGCTCGTCGACAGGTCATCCCGATAGAACTGAATGTCCAGCGACCCAATCTCCACCGGCTGCTTCTCGATCGACTCAATCATCCTGCCGATCCGTTCCGCCAGCGGCACGCCACGCCGCTTGATCCCGACCAGCCCCAGGTTCCCGCCGCCGTTGTGCTTCTCCACAATCTGGTGCGCCAGTCGCACCAGCGTCCGGTCAATCTCCGACGCCGACAGCAGCCGTCCCTTCTCACGAATGTTCGGCACTTCCTGCCCCGGCGCACCCTGCTCTGCAGCGTTCCCCACGTTCGTCTCGCTCATCCTGCTCAGGATCATACCGCGCCCTCGCGTTGACTCTCGTGCCCCCACCTTCGCCGCGTTGGTGCGAACCGCCATCGCATTCTCACCTCGACCGGAGCACCCACAGCTCTCTCGTCATTCGGAGGGGCACATCTTGTAGCTGTGCCGTAAGCTGTCGCTTCGGTGGGGGCTTTAGGTACGACTGAAAACTTGTCATTTCGACCGGAGCACCCACAGCTTCACCGTGGGTGCGCAGTGGAGAAACCCGCATTTCTGTCGACATCCGCAGGGAATGCCTCCGTAAGAAGACGCACCAGACACTATCTAGCCTCTTCGCCGCCCCACCTTACCCCGCCCGCAGCCCCCGCTGCCTAGCCCCCAGCAACGCCCCCGCCACCAGCCCCGCGATCGCACCCGCCACCACCAGCATCAGCATCAACGCACCCTGCATCACCAAAAACCAGCCCGCGTGCCACTCCGGCGTTTGCATCGCCGCAAACAACGTTGCCGGGGCATCCGGCTGCGTCGCCCGCACCTGCGCCGATGCCTGCTGCATCACCGCGTCGAAGTTCTGCTGCAGACTCCGGTTGTGCCGCCCATACCGCAGGGCAAAGCTCGCGATTCCAGTCACCGCGCTCTCCGCAAACGCCAGCATCGTTCCCAGCGCCAGCCCCATCTGCGCCCCGGCCCCCGCCGTCATGCGCGTCGCCGGACGCCACCGCAGGTACGCCACGCCGCTCGCCAGCCCCAGCAAGGGCAGCAGAAACATCGCCGCAAACCCTACCGCACCGCTGAACAACAAATCCCGCAGCAACACCGCCGGCAACAGGCCCACTGCCGTCGCCACCAGCAGAACGCGCAGCATCACCGGCCAGTCCAGCGCACCCGGCAATGTGTCGGTCACGCCGCCGGGCTGCACCGCCGGCGCGCCGTCCTCCTCTGCGCTCTCGAGCCGTAGAGTCTCTGCCGCTTCCAGCACCGACTCTGACACCCGCAACTGCGGCAGCCCACACTGCGCACAAAACGAGGCCGGCTCGCCCTCCACCAGCGGCAGCACAGCTTCACATCGAACGCAATGTTGCGGCATCCTCACCACTCTTTCACGCCCAGCTTATCCGAAGCCGCTTCCCGTTCACCTCACGCACTCCGCCCGCGCATCCGCCACCTGCCGCCGTGGTAGCCTTAAGGCCGTATCACAGGGGCAACTCCGGACGCTCAACCGCGACCCCGGCCCTGCCGATACACCAAACAGTGACCCCGCTGCCACGGCAAACGCCCGCAGCCAGCCGCATCCCCTTACCCGAGGAAAAGCCGCTACAGCATGGCCAATTCCAACAAGTCCGGCAGCAGCTACGACCTTATCGTCATCGGCTCCGGCCCCTCCGGCCAGCGCGCCGCCATCTATGGCGCCAAGCTTGGCAAGCGCGTCGCCCTGGTCGAATCCCGCGAGGTCGTCGGCGGCGCATGCATCAACACCGGAACCATCCCCTCCAAGACCATGCGCGAGGCGGTTCTCCACCTCTCCGGCTACAACTACAAGTCCATTTACGGTATGAATTACCGGGTCAAGGAACGCATCACCATGGCCGACCTGGCCTTCCGCGTTCAGCACGTCATCAAGACCGAGATCGACGTCACCGAGGCCCAGCTTTCCCGCAACAACATCGAAGTCCTCACCGGCGTTGCCTCCTTCGAAGACCCCACTCACATCCGCGTCACCAACTCCCGCGGCTCCACCGTCTACGCGGGCGACAGCATCATCATCGGCACCGGCACCAAGCCCGCCTCCAGCCCAAAGGTGCCCATCAACGGCAGCACCATCATCAACTCCGACCTCATTCTCGAGCTCAAAAACCTGCCTTCGACCATGATCGTCGTCGGCGGCGGCGTCATCGGCGTTGAGTACACCTGCATGTTCGCCGCGCTCGGCGTCCGCGTCACCCTCATTGAGCGCCGCCCGCGCCTGCTCGAATTTGCCGACCAGGAAATCATCGAGGCCCTCAGCTACCACCTTCGTGACTCCCGCGTC
The DNA here is from genome assembly GCF_965201105.1 of Terriglobus sp. Taxonomy (GTDB): domain Bacteria; phylum Acidobacteriota; class Terriglobia; order Terriglobales; family Acidobacteriaceae; genus Terriglobus. The sequence goes on along the minus strand of NZ_OZ241741.1, from coordinate 2,986,489 downwards.
ACCATGCGCCTCAACGAAGAGGTCGAGTCCGTCCATGAAAACGAGGACGGCACCGTCACCGCGAATCTTGAGTCCCGCAAAAAGGTCCAGGGCGGGGCACTGCTCTACGCCGTCGGCCGCCAGGGCAACGTCGACGAACTCCAGCTCGACAAGATCGGCGTCCAGGCCGACGAGCGCGGCCGCATCCCCGTCGACAAAGACTTCCGCACCAAGTGCCCGTCCGTCTTCGCCGTCGGCGACGTCATCGGCTTCCCCTCGCTCGCCTCCGTCAGCATGGAGCAGGGCCGCATCGCCGCCGCCAGGGCATTCGGAGACGAAACCATCCTCTCCAACCCCAGCTACTACCCTTACGGCATCTGGACCATCCCGGAGATCAGCTTCCTCGGCAAGACCGAAGAGCAGCTGACCGAAGAAGACGTGCCCTACGAAGTCGGCGTCGCCTACTACCGCGAGATTGCCCGCGGCCAGATCCGCGGCGACACCACCGGCCGCCTCAAGCTCATCTTCCACCGCGAGAACCGGTCCATCCTCGGCGTCCACATCATCGGCGAGGGTGCCTCCGAACTCCTCCACATCGGCCAGGCCGTCATGGCCCTCGGCGGCACCGTCGACTACTTCGTCGAAACCGTCTTCAACTACCCCACGCTCGCCGAGTGCTACAAGGTTGCCGCCTTCAACGGCCTCAACCGCCTTCGCCGCGACTGATCGCCAAGCTGCAATAACGCTGCGCGTCGCGGTAAGTGGTGCAATCCGTCCACTAGGGAGCAGACGGTTCGTGTCAGTAGGCGGCAATCTACCCGTATGCCTGACTCTTCCACCATCGAGTATGTCGATGTCCTCGACGGAAACCTGGTCATTGTTGCCCTGACCGATAGCCGCGTCTTCACATTGACGCTCGATCAGATTCTGAATGCCAACCCCCAGCAACTTCCACCAGACGAAAGTCCGAACACAGACTGACGCCGTACTTCGCCTTCACCCGCTTTACCGCACGCCCCTCTCTCGTCCATCATGAATACGGACCGGAAAGGGATCGATCGCAGCATGGCCGAGAGCAGTAACCGTAGTAACACCGGCGTTTCAGGGCTGGACGACATTCTCGAGGGCGGCCTTCCCACCGGGGAAATGTATCTGCTTGAGGGCGATCCCGGTACCGGCAAAACCACCATCGCCATGCAATTCCTGCTCGAAGGTGTCCGGCGCAACGAGTCGGTCCTCTATATCAGCCTCTCTGAGCCGGAGCAGGAGCTGCGCAAATCCGCCACCTCGCACGGCTGGGACTTTGCCTCCGTTCCCGTAGTCGAGTTCATCCCCGACGAGGCGAGTCTCAGCGTTGACGAACAATACACCGTCTTCCACCCCACTGAGGTTGAGCTCTCCAGCACCATCGACCGCATGACCGCTGCGGTTGAACAGCGCAAGCCCACCCGCCTCATCATCGACTCGCTCTCCGAGCTTCGTCTGCTCGCCAGCGACAACATCCGGTACCGCCGCCAACTGCTCGCGCTCAAGCGCTTCTTCGCGGGCCGCAACACCACAGTGCTCATGCTCGACGACCGCACCGCCAACGGCCATGACCGCCAGCTCCAAAGCATCGCGCACGGCGTCATCCGGCTTGAAAAGCTGGCCCGCACCTTTGGCGCCACCCGCCGCCAGATCGAAATCATCAAGCTTCGGGGCTCCACCTTCCGCGAGGGCTTCCACGATTACAACATCCACCAGGAAGGTGTAGTCGTCTACCCGCGCCTGGTCGCCGCCGAACACGGCATCGACTTCGACCACACCTCCATCCAGAGTGGCATCCCGGAGCTGGACGAACTCTTCGGCGGTGGCGTCCCCCGCGGCTCCAGCACCCTCATTATTGGTCCCACTGGCTCCGGTAAAAGCTCCATCGCCATGCAGTACGCCTACACCGCCGCCAGCCGTGGCGAACGCGCCATCGTCTATGCCTTTGACGAAGTCCTGCGCACCGCCCGCCAGCGCGCCGAGGGCCTCGGCCTCGACATCGGAAGGGAGCTCGACCGCGGCACCCTCGCCATGTCCCAGGTCGACCCGGCAGAGCTGTCCCCTGGCGAGTTCATCTGGCAGATCCGCAACGACGTCGAGCAGCGCGACACCAAGGTGGTCGTCATCGACAGCCTCAACGGCTTCCTCAACTCCATGCCCGGCGAGAACGACCTCATCCTGCATCTGCACGAGCTGCTCGCCTTTCTGAACCAGAAAGGCGTCGTCACCCTTCTCATCATGACCCAGCACGGCCTGGTCGGCACTATGCAGGCCCAGGTCGACGTCAGCTATCTCGCCGACACCGTCCTTCTTCTCCGCTACTTCGAAGCCAGCGGCCGCATCCGCCAAAGCCTCTCCGTACTCAAAAAGCGCGTAGGCAATCACGAACGGACGCTGCGCGAGCTTTCCTTCACCTCCGGCCGCATCACCGTCGGCGAGGCACTCGAAAGCTTCCAGGGCGTGCTGACCGGCGTTCCCAACTTCGTCGGCAAAGCAGCACCCGCTGCCAACCCAGAGGCCGCCGACCTTGGCCAATGAGGATGCGCTGCTCCTACTCGCACCCGTAGGCCGTGACAGCTCGCTGCTCCACAGCACCTTTCAGCAGGCCGGCATGCCCGCCGTCGTCATCTCCAGCCTTCCGGTCGCGCTCGACGCCATTCGCACCGGCGACATCGGCGCTCTCGTCGTCGCCGCGGAAACGCTCGGCGGCGGCGCCCTCGCCCAGCTGCAGCAGGCCATGGACGCCCAGCCCCACTGGTCCGACGTCCCCATCCTCCTGCTCATGCCCGCCTACGCCCAGGCTTCTGCCAGCGCCCGTCTGGAAGCCCTTCTGCAATACGTCCCCTCCGCCACGCTCGTCGAACGCCCCATCCGTCCCGCCACCCTGCTCAGCCTCGCCCGCGCCGCCCTCAAAAGCCGCTCGCGCCAGTACGAAGTCCGCAGCGTCATCGAACAGCGCGATCAAACCGCCGCCAAGCTAGTCGAAAGCGAAAAGCTCGCCGCCGTCGGCCGCCTTGCCGCCTCCATCTCGCACGAAATCAACAACCCCCTCGAGTCCATCACCAACCTGCTCTACCTCGCGCAGCAGGACCCCGATCTTTCCCCCGAAACCCGCGACTACCTCGAAACCGCCAGCAGCGAGCTCATCCGCGCCGCCCACATCACCCAGCAAAGCCTGCGCTTCCATCGCCAAAGCACCCGCCCGCAGCGCATCGGCGCCGCCGACCTGCTCGCACCCGTCCTCGCCATCTACGCCGGCCGCCTCGCCAACAACCACGTCCAGCTGCACACCACCTTCCGCGACAACACAGAAGTCGTCTGCCGCGAAGGCGAAATACGCCAGGTCCTCAGCAACCTCGTCAGCAACGCCATCGACGCCATGCGTCTCGGCGGCCTTCTGCGCATCGGCTCGCACCGCGCCGTGCACCCCATCACGGGCGCCAAGGGCGTCGCGATCCTCGTTTCCGACACCGGCCACGGCATGCCCCCGCACGTCTCCCAACGCATCTTCGAGGCCTTCTACAGTACCAAGGGCAACAACGGCACCGGCCTCGGCCTCTGGATCTCCGCCGACCTCGTCCGCAAACACGGCGGCTCCCTCCAGGTCCGCAGCCGCCATACCCCCACCGCCCCCGGAACCCTCACCACCCCCGGAACCCTCTTCCGCCTCTTCCTCCCCTGCAACCTCACCGCCTCCTGACCCCGCCGCGCCTCCACCGCCGAGGTAGCCTCCTCAAAGCTTGTCATTTCGACCGGAGCAGGACAGCTTCACCGTCCTGCGTAGTGGAGAAACCTGCATTTTGCCCGCACCCCACAAGGCATCATTTGCCGCCCAACAGCTTTAGCCGCCGAGGTAGCCAAACCCCAACCCCCGCCAGCGACTCCACACACCGAGCTCACGCCCCCTCCGCCCCACCCAGCATTACATCCGCCGCCGCCGCTTTTTCCGGAAGGGCATAGCTTCAGCTATGCCGCAAACCCCCACCAAACAACCGGGCTTCAGCCCCTGAGGGACTGCTTCTCTGCCGTAGGCCAGCGAGGACTGCAGCGAATATGCATACACCCCATCAGCCCAGACCTTCATCTCAGCCGAGGTACTACATTCCTTCCTGAGAAGGAGTTCCAAATGCCTCGACCATGCAACACCACTGTTGTTATCGACGGACTGAAGTTCAACGCCCTTTCCTCGCACTTTGAAGTAGCCACCCGCCACGACGGGCTGGGTCAACCCGCCATGGGCACCACCGCCTGTGCCATCGACGTCGTTGCCGACATCCACGACGACCAGAACGTTCCGTTTTCCGTGCTGAAAGACATCTTCGCCCTGTCGCACAGCATGACGAAAGACAAAATCAAGGACATAAAGCTGGAGTTCTGGAAGGACGAGAACGCACAGGATGTCATCTGCAGCTTCTCCTTCCGTGGCTGGATCAGCCGCTTCGCCGTCCAGGGTGGCGACGGCACCAACCACATACTCTCCCTCAGCATTCAACCGGCCTTGGCCGCCAATCAGTTCATCGAAGTCGCTGTAGGAAACTGATGGCGCTTTACGACCCATTCATCGCATACGCGGCGCCTCTTCGCAGGGGCGACAAGGGGCCACGGGTCTCCGCACTGCAGGACAGGTTCATTGCCCTTGGCCGCCAACCGGGTGAATTTGGCTTCAGGCTGGTACAGCCCACCGGCGTCTATGACGCGCAAACCGAGGCTGCCGTTACGCTCCTGCAAAGGGAATGGAAGCTCACCCCGAACGGCATCGCGGACGGACGAACCCAGCAGGTCCTCTCCCTCGCCGGCAGCCCCATCGGCCGCTTCCACGACGCCGGCGTCCTCAGCAACCCCGACATCCTCCACATCCTCTCCACCTTGGCTTACATTGGTGATTCGAACGAAACGCCAAAACCGGCATCCGCACAAACTATCTCTTACGCCGCGAAAGCTTGGATGTTTTTTGATGAGACTGGAGGGGGTCCAGCAGAGGTTAGCTCGTACTTACATTTTCCCGGAACAGCAAAGCTGATAGGCAACAGTAGCGGTGTAACGCTTGGTCCAGGGTACGACTTAGGTAAGCACGACCGCAATAATGTAGAGAAAATGCTGAACAGCATTGGCGTTGACCCTGCAATAGCTGCACAGGTCGCAAGAGAAGCCGCCGAAGTCACAGGACAAGCCGCGAGGGACTATGCGGAGAAACATGGCGCACATGGCGACCGCCTGATTCACCTCAAGAAAGAGCAGCAGGTTGCTATGCAGGACATATACTTGCCGACATACGTCAACTATGTTTGTCAATACGTATCTGTTCCTGTTTTTCAGCGAGAATTTGAGGCGCTCGTAAGCTTCACGGCAAATGCAATCTCACCAATCCCACCAGTGACTTCGGCGCTAAATCGGGGCGAGATAGCGCTTGCTTTACAGAAAATCATTCATCGGCTGCCGCCAAGTACTTCGAGCATCTATAAAGGCATGGTCAACCGCCGCCGCCGTGAGGTGCAATGGTTTCTCGCAGGGCGATACACCGTGTAGTTCAACCTTAAAGGGAGACGTAGATGCGCTTTCCTCAAAATCTGGTGACGCTCCTCTTCCTGAGCACTTCCATCTCGGCGCAATCGACAGATTTGGATAAAAAACTTTTTGATGCTCTCTGTAAGGGAAATACGGCAGGCATACAGATGCTGCTGGACCAGGGCGCTCATATCAACGCCCGAGAAAGCCCTGGTGGTGCAACTCCGCTCATGCAAGCTTCCGGGTGCACAGACCTACCTACAGTCAAGCTCCTTCTGGAGAAAGGCGCTGACGTGAATGCGAACGAGACAGGTGAAGAGTCCCCGTTGACGGAGGCACTGACGGGGCTATCAACCACGCTCGATCCGGATGCCGTAACTGAAACTGTCCGCACATTGATCGACCGGGGTGCAAACATCCAATTCGTTGGGCTGCGAGGAACAACTCCGCTCATGAGGGCTGCCAACGCTGACGTACTCGTACCATCGTTGAATCTGCTACTCGCCAAAGGTGCACAACTTGAAGCACGCGACAACTTCGGCGATACCGCTCTTGCTTTATCCGCAAACGCTAGCCAGCCCGGTGCCATGAGCGCGCTCCTCGCCCACGGCGCTCAGGTGAACACCCGCAACAATAAAGGCGTTACGCCGCTCATGATCGCCGCCAGGACCGGCAACCTGCAGACCGTGAAACTTCTGCTCACCCACGGTGCCGACCCGAACCTGAAAGACAACACCGGCAAAACCGCCGCCGACTACGCCCGAACCGAGCGTGACCTTAGCCCTGCCGCCAAGACTCGCGTCCTTACACTCTTGCGGGCAAACCGTCCAAAATAACCACAGTTCTTTAAGGAGAGACGGAGATGCGCTTTCCTCGAAGCCTGATGACGCTCTTCTTCGTGAGCGCTTCCATCTCGGCGCAATCGACAGATTTGGATAAAAAGCTTTTCGCTGCTCTTCGAAAGGGAAATACGGCAGGCATACAGGTGCTCCTGGACCAGGGCGCTCACGTGAATGCCAGAGACGGAGCGAACGGGGTAACTCCACTAGTCGAGGCTGCCGCGCATACTGATTTGCCGACAGTCAAACTTCTGCTGCAGAGAGGTGCGGACGTAAACGCCCACGCTGCAGACGATGAGGAGCCCTTGAGTGCGGCTTTGATCGGCCCATCAAGTGTCTTGGTCCCCGAAGCTGTAATCGCAACGGTTCAGTTGCTCATCGACCATGGTGCAGATGTTCAGTTTGCGGGCACGCGAGGCAAAACACCGTTGATGTGGGCGACGGGCAGGGAAAGTCTCCTTCCAGCATTGACGTTGCTCCTCGGGAAGGGTGCGAGATCGGACACGCGGGATGATGCAGGTGACACCGCTCTCGCCTGGTCGGCGAAGAATCTGCAGCCGCCAGCCATGAGCGCGCTCCTCGCCCATGGCGCTCAGGTGAATACCCGCAACAACAAAGGCATCACGCCGCTCATGATCGCCGCCAGAACCGGCAACCTTCCGATCATCAAGCTCCTGCTCACCCACGGCGCCGACCCCAACGTAAAAGACAACACCGGCCAAACCGCCGCCGACTATGCCCGCACCGAGCGCGACCTTCGCCCCGCCACCAGAACGAAGGTCCTTACACTCCTGCAGGCAAACCGTTCAAAGTAACTACACGAACGAAAGAGTGACGCCAAGATGAAACATTGCCGATTATCTTTTTTGTTGCTCTTTAGCGTTATCTCGAACACCGCGCGTTGTCAGCTTCCACCGGACTATAGCAACCTCCTCTTCAATCTGGGTCGCCCAGAAATGACGAGGCAGGAAGCAGACGAGATTATCAGCGAGGCGAGAGCGCAGCCAGATCTGCGTAAGGAACTGAGTGCCAAACTACCGAACCTACTCGAAACGTCAACGGATAGGCTGGTGATCATCACTGAAGCTCGAATGGCAGGAGAGTTACAAATTGCTGCGGCTGCCACAGCGTTAGCGAAGCTTTTGGATCGCCGCGACACCCAGCTTTTTATGCCTAGTACCATGACGAGTCGATATCTCCTTGCAGAAGATCCGGTCGGCAAGGCACTCGCCGACATCGGTGAGCCCGCATTACCGGCCTTGGAGGCGTCCCTCGGAAAGTGCTAATGGGGAGACAAGGCAAAGAACAGCAGCAGTGCTCATCCTGATGAACACTTCCAAAAGCTTCTCTCTTCTTCGACACCACGTCTCTCACGAGCAGGACACCCGCCTGCATCGCTACATCGCAGGAAATCTGGCACGAGCGGAAGAGCTGAAACACGAGAAGTAGCCAAACCTTGTCAAGCCCCCACCATCCCTAAACCAAGCCACAACAGCAACTTACAGCTGGCATGGTATTTCCCTCCACCCGCGTAAACTGGAAGAGCACACAAAAAGCAGCAGCGGGCCAGCCCATCGGGGGGCTGGCCCGCTGCTATTTGGAGAGGTCAAACAATGGACGAGTACACAGGAGACTATCCGGGGTTCCCAAGCTGCAAACACATCAAAGCGAATGGAGAAGTCTGCGGATCGCCCGCCATGAGCGGACGGCACTTCTGCTACTACCACACCCTGTACCGCCGCCGGAACAAGCCCAACAAGAAGACAACGCGCTGCCTCAACGTCCCCGTCGTCGACGCCGAAGACAAGTGGCACCGTGTCGAAGCCATCGAGCCCTTCGCCAAGCGATACACCCTCGGCCCCATCGAGGACGCCGCCTCCATCCAGGTCGCCCTCTCCACCGTCCTCAACGCGCTCGCCGACCAGCGCATCGATATCCACCGCGCCTCCACCCTCCTCTACGGCCTCCAACTCGCCGCCACCAACCTCCGCACCCTCGGGAACACATCCCCCGCCGCCCCGTCCGCCACCCCCGAAACCACCGCAAGTCCTCTGCCGTCAGGAACTTGCACGCAAGTTCCTCTCACAGAAGAACTTACCCCCGTACCCCCAACCCAACCCCGTTCAGAATGAAGAACTTACAAAACTCGATACGGGGGGTGGGCGGGCGGGCAACGAGCTATCGTTCCGCCAAAAAGAAAAACCCTCAAGCATGCCTGAGGGCCTTTCTTCAAAACAAATTTGTCACAAGTTCAAAACGTGGCAGGAACCATCAGCGTGCTGCTTCCAAAAACACAGCCTGCCGATTTACGTAGCGGTTTGCCAGATTCGATCAGGTTTACAGATCGCGCAGCAGGTCAGACAGTGAAACGCGCATACCAAGCGCAATCACTTCCAGCATCGGCAGCGAAATCGACTTGCGACCGCGCTCCACATCGCTGATAAAGCTGCGGTCGATCCCAAAATCGGTCGCCATGCGCAGCTGTGTCATATTGCGTTCGCGGCGAAGTTCGCGAAGACGAAGGCCAAAACGCGAACTTACATCGCGCGGCAACGCCTTTTCGGTTGGCGCCGGTCGGTAGTTTCCTAATGAGCCCGCAAGGGCAACCGGGGGAATTAGGGCAGGACGGCTCGTGGGTGCGTACGACAGTCGTTGGAAAGACATGGAAGATCTCCTGGGATTGGTTGGCGCTGCAGATTTTTATCGAATGCTGCTCTGCTGTTCGCCGATATCAGATACAAGTCGTGCATGGTTTTCTCTCGGCTTAGGCTCCAGACCACTCCCCGGATGACTATGCCGATTAAGAGAAATCTTATCTGAAATTGTCAGATGCACGTCGGCGACTGACGACGTATGCGTCAGAATGCGCCACAGGCAATGAAGTTTGCACCAGCCTTGGGGCAGCGAAACCCAAAATTCACATCCGGGGCGGCGTGCTCGCTGCAAATTGAGGAGTTTGATCTCGCGTTCTGCGCGTTCTCGACCAGCCGGCTCAACCGTCCCAGTTCGCTGCCGCCACGATCGGGCACCAGCTCTCTTGCACTATGCCTGACTTCCGCGCTGTAACTGTCGCTCATGAGCAGCACCATCGGACGCCGCCGACACTTGTTGCATATGCACGACAAATCTGACTGATTTTGGTGAGTTCAGACCGCCGTCGCGTGCAGGACAACGTGTAAATGCTCGTTCGTCACCCATGACGGGGAGCCGTGTCGATACCTCTGTTTGGCTTCCTCGCACCACTAGCGGATCTCCACCTGTCGCTTCGAAGACTGTTCAGCGAGTGGAGCGCTATGCTGACGTGCATGCGCATTCACCGTTCCGCGTGGCGCGAGTCGTGGCACTGGTTCGCGGCAGCACTGCTGCTCGCCGTATTTGCCGGGCAGCTGGTCCATATCGCGCGTCTTTACTCGGCCAACTGGGACGAAGCACACCACCTGTACGACGGCTACAAAATCCTTACCCTCCGCGACTACCGCGCCAACGCCGAGGTCCCGCCGCTCATCAAGATCACGGCCGCACTGCCACTGCTGCATTTGCATCCGGCCATGCCGCCGCCGGAGGGCGATTCCCAATCGCAAAGTGCATTTCTGGAAGGCCGCACCTTTGTCTTCTCCAATGGCGGCGACCGCCTCCTGTTCCCCGCGCGCCTCATGTGCATGCTCTTCACGCTCGGGACGGCGGCGCTGATCTACGCGACGGGACGGCACCTCTTCGGCACAACCGCCGGCCTGCTGGCGTTTGGCCTGTTCACGTTCGATCCGCTGGTCCTCGCGCACGGTACGCTCGTCTCCACTGATATCGGCAGCGCGTGCTTTTTCTTTGCGGCTGTTTTCGCGTGGTATCACTACACGCAGCGGCCATCGGCAGCCTGGCTGCTGACCACGGGCTTGGCTGCCGGGCTCGCCATGGTCACCAAATACACCGGCATCCTGGTCGTGCCTGTCCTGCTGCTACTCCTCGTTGTGGAGGGCGCGCAGACGCGTCGTCTCACCCCATTTGTGCGCCGCCTGGCTGCCTGTTGCGGAGCACTGGCCTGCGCCTGGCTGACTATCTGGGCCTTTTACAGCTTCCGTGATGCGCCCGCGCCCGCAGGCATGCAACTCTCACCCACGCTCGGCCCGTACCTGGCAGCAATGCCGGGCAAGGGACTTGGCGCAATGCTGGCGTTTGTTGCGCGCCTGCACCTGTTGCCACAGGCGTACCTGTGGGGCCTGGCAAACACGAAGTACACCGAGTACGAATACGTCAGCTACTTTTTCGGGCACATCTATCGCCACGGACCATGGCAATACTTTCCGGCGGCGTTCCTGATTAAGTCCACGCTGCCGTTCCTTCTTCTGCTACTGCTCGCGCCCTTTATCCTGCGCACGCAGACACATGACCTCGCGAAGAAGCTTCTGTACCTTCTGCTCCCGGCCGCGATCTATTTCCTCGTCATCACCGCTTCGCACTTCGACATCGGCGCTCGTCACATGATGCCGATTTACCCGTTTCTCTATGTAATCGCGGGTGCCACGGCTGCCGCACTGCTGCGTCGCGGTCCGGTGTTTGCGTCGATTGCGGCCGTGCTCTGTCTGTGGCAGGTTGGCACCAGCCTGCATGCCTCGCCCAATTACATGGCCTACGGCAACGAGGCGTGGGGCGGCCCGCGGCAGGTCCGCCGCTATCTGAGCGATGCCAATGTCGATTGGGGCCAGCAACTCAAAACCGTCAAGCAGTACCTCGACACCAATCACATCACCAACTGCTGGTTCGCGTATTTTCCAGATGGCGCTGTGCAGCCCCAGGATTACGGCGTGCACTGCAAGCGCCTGCCCACTGGAAGCAACACGTGGTGGTTTCATCTGCCCATGAACGTGCCGCCCGTGATCGACGGCACCGTCCTGATCAGTGAGAGTGATCTGGACGGCGTCGAATCCGGCGACGGCGCCATGAATCCCTATGAGAGCTTTCACGCTTTGAAGCCTGTGGCCATCCTGCAGGACGGCGTCTACGTTTATCAGGGCCGCTTTGCCGTGCCGCTCGCCGCGTCCTGGTATCAGGTGCGCGAGTCGCGCGATCTGGCCAGGGCCGGCCGCAACGCGCAATCGCTGCAGGCTGCGCAAACCGCCGTTGACCTAGCGCCCGAGTCGCCACGCGCTCAGTTGCAACTCGCCGACCGTCTCGCCGCACAGGCGTTGTGGCTCCAGGCGCTGGAGCACTACCGGCTTGCGCAACGTGACCTGGAGCACCAGCGCCCCGACCTGCAGGGCGACGAACTTGGTCCCGCCCTCGCGAAAGGCTTACAAGAGGCGCAGGCGCACCGGTAAGCAGGGCAGTGCTCGACATTGCTGCCTTGCCTCAAAAGACCAATCCTTTACCTCCGCCGAGGTCGCGAAAGACACGCTTACTGCGGCGGAGAATCGGGTGGTGGCGAATCGTTCTTGTGATCGCCGCTGCCAAACAACTTCTGGAAGAAGTTGCGATGTTTACGCTCCTGGCCGTCGCCGGCGTTGCCGTCCGTAGCCGCATTGCCAGCACCGTTGCCAGTTGCAGTACCATCCGGCGAGCTGCTTCCGCCACCCACACCGCTGAAGCTGCCCAGCACATCGCCCAGGTTGCCGCTGCCGCCGCCCATGCGGCTGCAGGTGCTTTGCGGCTGCGTGCCTTCCAGAAAGGCCGCCATGTAGTCGTTGGGGCAGGTTTCGTCGGCAAGCAGGTTGGTCGTCTTGTCCAGCTTGACTTGTGTAATGCCGTCCGGCGCGGTGAACGCCTGCATGTCGCTGTACTGCGGCAGCTTCGCGGCGCGATTCATAAATTCGGCCCAGATGGGCGCGGCGGCTACGGCGCCCGTCAGCTTGATGTCGGTGTAGTCGTCGTTGCCGACCCATACCACGCACAGCAGGTTGCTGGAATATGCGGCGAACCACGCGTCGTGGCTGGTCCCGGTTTTGCCGGCGGCTGGTGCCCTGAAGCCCTTTTGCCGCACGGCAACGCCATAGCCGAAGTTCATCACGCCTTCCAGCAGCGATTGCGTAAGGTAGGCCGCCTTGGGGTCCATCACCTGCGAGGCCTCGGGCGTGAAGTCGGCAACGATGTCTGCCTTGTCGTTGCGTACGGCCTTCAGCATCCAGGGATTGATGTGCACGCCACCGTTCGCAAACACGGTATAGGCGCCGGCCATATCAAGCGGCGTGGCGTCATACGCACCCAGCGCCACGGCCGGCGTGCCCTTGGCATTGGCGATGCCGCTGGCGCGGCCCAGTGCGGCCACGTTCTCAAAGCCGACCTGCTGACCCAGCGAAACAGTCGCGTTGTTCAACGAGTGTGCCAGCGCATAGATCGCCGTCACGGTGCCATGGAACGAACCTTTGAAATTGCGCGGGGTGTACGTGGAGCGGCCGTTGTCATACGTGAAGGTTGTCGGCACGTCGCTGAGCGGCGTCACCGCGGTGAAGAGACCACCGCCGCTCTGGTTGCCCTCGTCGTCCACGCTGCCCCCAAGCTGCTGGCCGCGCACCGTGTCCATCTCTGCCGTGGCGTAGACGAACGGTTTGAAGATGGAGCCGGTCGGCCGCTTACTGGTCGCGTGGTTCAACTGCGACTGGCCATAATTGCGGCCGCCCACCAGCGCCAGCACCTGGCCGGTGTGCGGGTTCAGCGCCACCAGCGACACCTGTGGCATGGGGAAGTTCGCCTCGCCATGGTGCAGCCTGCGGACCTCTTCGTCCACCTGACGCATGCCCGCTTCCACAGCTTCGCTGGCGGCCTTTTGCAGGTCGGGGTCAAGCGACGTGTAGATGCGCAGGGTTCCGCTCTGCGTGGTGTCGCCCAGGCGATAATTGAGCTGGTCGTGGACCAAGTCGACGAAGTATGGTGCTTCGTTCGCGTCGATATTCTGCGGCACCAGGTGCAGCGGCTCGCCCTGCGCGATTTCGGATCGGGCCTGGGTCAGCGCGCCCGTATCCACCATCGACTTCAGCACCAGGTTGCGGCGCTCCAGGGTGCGCTCCGGATGCCGGAATGGGTTGAAGTAGTTAGGCCGCTGGATCAGGCCCGCGAGCATCGCCGCCTCGGCCACGTTGAGCCGCGTCACGTCCTTGCCGAAGTACGCCTGCGAAGCCTCACCGAAGCCGTTGATCGCGAACGATCCGCGCTGGCCCAGGTTGATCTGGTTCGCGTACATCTCAAAAATCTGTTCTTTGCTGAATCGCGATTCCAACTGCAGCGTGATCATGATCTCGCGCAGCTTGCGGCCGATGTCCTTCTTGGGTGAGAGAAAGAAGCCGCGCGCCAGCTGCATGGTCAGCGTCGAGCCGCCACACTCCTTCTTGCCGCTCATGGCATCTTCAAAGGCACACCCGGCAAGCCGGTAAAAATTAACGCCGCCGTGCTCGAAGAAGCGGCGGTCTTCGATGGCGGTAACCGCTTGCACCAGCACCTTTGGTATCTGCGAGTAGGTGATCAGGCGGCGCTTGGTGCGGTTCTTGTCTTCGCTCAGGCCGGTAATCAGCTGTGGCTCCAACTCGTAGGTGCGCAGCTCCACGCCGTTGTCTGCGGTGATCTTCGTGATGCTGGTGCCGTCGTCGGTGATCGTCGCGCCGTCGGGCGAGTGAAACGAAGCGGGGCCAGGCTTCACGCTGATGCTGTCGCCGGAAAGCTGGTAGGTGCCCATGCGCGGGTTCACGTTGTAGCCGGCCTTGCGCAGGTCCTGGCCAATCTCCGCAACGGTGAAGTGCTGGCCGGGACGCACCTCGCGCGGCGCGGCATAAATCTGCGACGTGGAAACGAACAGCGGCCCCGCGGCCAGCCGGTCGTCCACAATGCGTTCGTACTGGTGGTAGTAGTAGCTGAAGGTAATGGCGCCGATGATGCCGGCCACCAGCGTTAGCGTGACGATAAGCAGCAAAGCGCGTTTCCAGAACGGACGCCGTGCCCGCGAGCCGCGTGGCGCGTTTGCGTCGTAGCGAGCGTTGCCGTTGCCGAGCTTTACCTTGACTGCCATGCGGGTACGCTACCGGCGCGACAACTCATCGATGCGGCCTTCCAGCTTTCCAGTAATGGTGTAGAAGGTCATCAGATGATTGTCGATGGTATCGAGTCGGTCGCGCACTTCCCTCATATCCGCAGTTTGGCGGTCGCGCACATCCTTCATGTCCGCGGATTGCCGGTTCACCACGGAATCAAGCATGGTTTCAATGCGGGACATGCGCACGTTTGACTGCATCCACGCCAGCACGATCAGCACAAAGGAGCTGGCGACCGTCACCATGATCGACACGAACTGAAGTTTGTTCATGACCGGTACTCCCTTTTAAAAGATGCTATCAGCAGTGTGAGCCACCCTTTACAGCTGAAGTGAGCGTTAGGCGAGTGACGCCGCCGCAAGCCGATTCCGGACCGCGATCAGCACGTCATCTACGGCGATGTACATCGTTGTGCCCTGCAGGCGGTCGACCAGCTCCACCTGCCCCTCTGCCAGTTTCTTGCCGACGTTGATGCGGTAGGGCGCGCCGATCAGGTCGGCGTCCTTGAACTTCACACCGGCGGAGCCGTCGCGGTCGTCCAGCAGCACGTCGATCTTCGCGGCGTGCAGTGCCGCGGCAATCTTCTCGCCCGCCTCGGCCAGCGCGGTATCGCTCTGCTTGGTCACCGTAACGACGACCGGGTAGGGCGCGATCGAAACCGGCAACACATAGCTCCACTCACCGCGATCATTCTTGCCATGCTTCGCGGCACTCTGCTCGATCGCCGCGGTCAGGATGCGCTCGATACCAATGCCATAAGAACCCATGATCGGGGTGGTTTCCTTGCCGTTGCGATCCAGCACGCGCGCGCCCATCGACTCGGAGTACTTGTAGCCAAGCTTGAAGATATGCCCGATTTCAACCGCCTTGCCGCGACGCAGCGGCAGGCCGGCGACAGGGTCGGGCTCGCCTGCGCTCACGTTGCGGATGTCCGCCGCGACGGTCCAGGTGAAGTCGCGGCCGGGCGTCACGTTGCGGTAGTGGTAGTCGAGCTTGTTCGCGCCGGCGACCAGGTTCTTGCGGCCTTCCAGCGCGGCGTCGAGCACGACCGTGGCGGCGCGCTCATTCTTGAACGCGTCCGAGACCTCGGCGCTCAGCGATTTCGCTTTCGCAAGCGCGGCAGCATCGTAGAAGCCGCGATTGATGGCGAACGCGTCCGCCGGCAGCACGGTCAAGCCGATGGGGCCGAGGTAGCCCGCGGGGCCGTTGAAGTACTGTTCCAGCTCCTGCGGCTGCATGGGCCGCAGATCGTCGCAATGCGCCGCGCCCGCCAGCTTGGTTTCGTTCACCTGGTGGTCACCTCGCAAAAACGCGATAACCGGCTTCTCCAGTGTGGTGCCGTCGGGGCCGGGCGCCTGGCCCATGTACGCCACGCACTTAATGTCCTGTGCGGGCAAGATGCCGAAGAACTCGGCGACGTCCGCGATGGCTGCTTTGCCGGGCGTGTGTACCAGCTCGGGCATGCCGTCGCCAGTTGGCTCCAGATCCTGAATGGCATCCAGCTTCGACGTGGCCTTTTCCATGTTTGCGGCGTACAACACATTGCCGTTGTCATCGCGCGCGCTGGCGATCCAGTCCTCGCCGGCCTCGGTGTAGACCATGAACTCCTGCGATTGCGATCCGCCCATGGCACCGGAGTCGGCTTCCACCGCGACGAACTCCAGGCCGCAGCGCTTGAAGATGCGGCGGTAGGCTGCGTCGTGCAGGTCGTAGCTCTTGTCCAGGCCGGCCGCGTCGATGTCGAAGCTGTACGAGTCCTTCATGGTGAACTGCCGCACGCGCAAGAGGCCACTCTTGGGCCGAGGCTCATCGCGGAACTTGGTCTGGATCTGGTACCAGATCTGCGGCAGCTGCTTGTAGCTGCGGATCTCGTTGCGCGCGATGGAGGTCATCACCTCTTCGTGCGTCATGCCCAGCGCCAGCTCGGCGCCCTTGCGGTCACGCAGGCGAAACATGTTGTCGCCCATGCCGGTCCATCGGCCGCTTTCTTCCCACACCTCGCGCGGGTGCAGCGCGGGCAAAAAGAACTCCTGCGCGATACGGTCCATCTCTTCGCGAACGATGGCCACGATCTTGTTGACGGCCCGCGTACCCAGCGGCAGGTAGCTGTAGATACCCGCGCCCAACTGGCGAATGTAGCCGGCGCGCAGCAGCAATTGGTGGCTGGCGACCTCGGCGTCGCTGGGTGCTTCGCGCAGGGTGGGAATGAAAAGTGTGGACCAGCGTTGCATTGTTCTCCGGTGTGCTCGCCGCGTTCCCGCTTCACGGGGCGGCGTATCGGTTCATTTTACTTGCGTGTCACAGGGCCTGTTCTGACCGTGGCTGCCTTCTATGCAGGTACTTCGCATCGTTCCACCCCGCCCGGTAATCTGTTACAGACGAGGGTGAGCAGGCGCATGCGGAACGTGCTGGTAGGTGGGTTGATCGTGGTGGTCGTGGCGTTGCTGGTCTGGTCCGGCATCAGCAGCAATCGGCGGCGTAAAACGGACGAGGCGGAGCAGGCACAGGTGCAGGCGCTCCGTGTGGACAAGCCGGGCGCGACGGCCTCGATCAGCGAGGCGTCAGCCCAGTTCGGCTCGGCACCGGACCTGCGCGGAAAAACCGCTCCCGTTTTTGCGCTGACCAGCATGGACGGCAAGCGCGTAAGCCTAGACGATTTGAAAGGAAAGCCGGTGCTGCTGAACTTCTGGGCCACATGGTGCGCGCCGTGCAAGGTGGAGATGCCGTGGTTTGAAGACTTCAGCAAAAAATACGCGGCGCAGGGTCTGCAGGTCGTCGGCGTGAACGAGGACGACGAGGCCAAGCCAGACAAGCTGAAAGCCGAGGTTTCCGACACCGTAAAACGCCTGAACGTGACCTACCCCATTCTGCTGACCGATCACAAGGTGGGCGATGCCTACGGCGGGCTGGATATGCTGCCTGCAACGTTCTATATCGACAAGGCAGGCGTGGTGCGCGGCGAGGCGATCGGTCTTGCAAGCCGCGACGAAGCCGAAGCGAACGTGCAAAAGATCCTGCAATAGGAGCACACATGCAAGCCGTTTCCACACGTACGCGCGTCACCTATGCCATCTGCTTTGCAACGGTGCTCATGCTTGCATTTGCGGCGATGTTCCTGGTGGTCAGGCGCATTGGCGCGCAGGCGATCGACCTGAGCCAATCGTCGAAGCCGGCCGCCAGGGGGCACGTGCAGTTCGCCGCGGAGCCTCAGATCGTGGCCGCCAACAAGCCCGCGACGGTGCTGCTGCACTTCCACGTTGATCCGGGCTTCCACATCAACTCCCACACGCCCAAGAGCGAGATGCTCATTCCCACCAGGATCGCGATTGGCGAAGGTGATGGCATCAAGGTGCAGACGGTCGATTTTCCCGCGGGCCAGCCGTACAGTTTCAGCTTTGAACCGCAAACCAAACTCGATGTGTACACCAATGACGTTGTACTGACCGCACACGTAGTCGCGCAGCCCGGTCAGCGCACGCTCATCGCCGTGCTGAAGTACCAGGCCTGCGACGCGGCCGCCTGCTACCCGCCGAAAACATTGCCGGTCGAGCAGCCGTTTACGGCAAAGTGATGTGTACTAACGCAGCCCTAGCAAGGCACACCCATACAGCAGCCCAGCAGCACCTGCCACCAACAGATGGGATGAGTGGAACCTGGCCTTCCCTGTCGAGACGGCTAAGATTTGCATAAATGCTGAAAAGACTGCTCCCGCACACATGTAGAGCAGTGCTATGCCCGGAAGAATAGCCGTTTGCTTGCCCATGGCATATACGAAGTAAAAGCCCCCAAAGATGACAGCAAGAATGATCCAGAGGAGCACCGATATCAACGCCCACGTCAACGGCCTCATCCACGCAGTCGGATTGTTTCTCAGATCGAAACTTGTAGCAACCTTGGTCGGAAGTGATCGGTAAGTTGTAACCAACCTGATCACATAGATCAGAAGTAATGCGTTAAACGGCCCGAGATAAAGCAGCGGCAGCATAGAAGGCATCAAAATCACCCTTCATTCTCTCGTTAGGTGCGTTGTTCTGTGCCCTACTTGGCCCCTTCCAGCCAGTGCCAGCGCTTTCTTCTGCGCATCTAAAAACCGCCGCATGCGGTCCAGTGTGCGGGCCTTTCCAAAGACGATCAGCGATTCCAGTAGCGGCGGCGACGCGGTCTTGCCGGTCACGATCGCGCGCAGCAGCATAAACGCTTCCTTGACGCTCCACTCCGCTTGCTTAGGTTCAGAGATATCCGTCACGCTCCGCACCATCAGCCACTCGCGCAGTTTCATATTGATGACTTCCGCATCCCAAACCGCGCTCTCTAGAACCGTCAGCATGCCTTCAGTGAAACGAAGGGCTTCTTCCACCGTGCGCTTTTTCGGAACGAACAGGTCCGCGGAAGGCTGCACATCGTCCTTGAAGAAGAAGTCAGCCATATCCCCGAATTGCGCAAGCGTCTCAATGCGCGTCTGCACCAGCGGTGCGATCTCGCGCAGGTAGCTATCGCTGAAGATCGTCTGCCGCAGCGCCTCGAAAAAAGCATCGCCGCTCATCGCGCGCAGATACTCGCCATTCAACCACTTCAGCTTGGTCAGGTCGAACACCGGCCCGCCCAGCGAGATGCGATGAAAGTCATACCGCTCCAGCATGTCAGCAAGCGAGAAAACGTCCGCGAGCTTCATATCCAGACCTTTGCTGACAATCTCCTGCTCCGTCGGCTGTGCCATGCCGCCGCCCATCAGGCCCAGAAAATTCAGCAGCGCCTCTGGCAGGTATCCAGCCTGCCGGTAGTAAATAAGCGACACCGGATTTTTGCGCTTTGAAATCTTCGACTTGTCCACATTGCGCAGCAGCGGCATGTGCCAGAAACGCGGCACGTCCCAGCCAAAGGCCTGGTACAGCAGTACGTGCTTCGGCGTAGAGCTGATCCACTCCTCGGCGCGAATCACGTCCGTAATGCCCATCAGGTGGTCGTCCACAACGTTGGCCAGGTGATAGGTCGGGTAGCCGTCCGACTTCAGCAGCACCTGGTCATCCACGTTCACGTGGTCAAAGGTGATGTCGCCGCGCAGTTCATCGCGAAACGTGGTGCTGGCGGTGCCGGCCGGCTTGTCGCCGTCGGGCACGCGCAGGCGCACGGTGTACGCCTTGCCCTCGGCCAGCGCGGCCTCGGCCTGCGCCGGCGTGTAGTTGCGCGAAGGCCCGTTGTACTTGGGCGGCAGCTTGGCCGCGGTCTGCTCCTTGCGCTCGGCTTCCAGCTCCTCCGGCGTTTCAAACGCACGGTAGGCATGGCCGCTCGCAACCAGCTTGTCGCAGTACTCGCGATAGATTTCAGTACGTTCGCTTTGGCGGTACGGGCCGTGCGGTCCGCCCACGTCGGGACCTTCGTCCCAGCGCAAGCCCACCCAGCGCAGCGCGTCAAAGATCATCTGCTCGCTGGTGGAAACAAAGCGGGTGCGATCCGTGTCTTCGATGCGCAGCACAAAGGCGCCGCCGCGCTGCTTGGCAAACAGGTAGTTCAGCAAGCCGATGTAGGCGGTGCCCACGTGCGGGTCGCCGGTGGGTGACGGCGCGACGCGAACCCGCACCGGGCCGGACTGCTTCGAATTACGGGAAGGAAGTGCAAACTGCTCGGAACTCATGCAAGTCAAGGGTAGCAGCGGCGTTGCGCGGCTGACCGGCCTGCATCTAGTCTTGACGCATGGGCGCCTACCAGATCAAGCAGCACGACACGGAATTGGCCGAACTGCTGAACTGCGCGGAAGCCGGCGAAGAGATTGCCTTGGAAAAAGACGGAGCCATTGTGGCGAAGATTATCCCATTTCGCGCCCCCGAGACGGACGATCGGCCCGTCAGGCGCCGCGGTGGACAGAACGCTTCAGGGCTAGCCGGAGCCGATCTGTCGTGGTTGGACGAGCCGTGGCCCGAAGATATCCAACGTGCCTTCGGGATGATCGATTGAAGCTGCTGCTGGACTCCCATGTGCTGCTGTGGTACGACGTCTCGGCGCTCAATAGCAAAATTCGTGCGAGTGTCGACATGGCTGAAGAAGTTTACATAAGCGCTGCGACGGTATGGGAGCTCACTTTCAAGCAAACCGTAGGGAAGCTGAAGCTTACACTACCGGTCGTCGCAATCGCTAAGCGGAACGGAGTTGCACTGATGAGCATCACGCCCGAGCACGCGCAGCTCGCGGGTGAGCTTCCGCTCTATCACTGCGACCCGTTCGATCGCATGCTGGTCGCGCAGGCCCGAATCGAAAGCCTAACGCTCGTCACCCACGACAAGACACTCCAGCAGTACGGCATCGCCGTACTGCTGGCATAAACGGCTGACCTAAAGCTGCGTCGGCGGTTCGGTGGGCGGCGGCGGATACGCGGCCGTGCTCGACACAGGAGGCGTCGGCACGTAGGCGCCGGGCGCGCTGTAATTGTTCGCAGCCGGCGTCATCGGAACCGTTCCCGGCGCGTACACCGGCGGGTACGCGCCCGGCGGCACCTGCGGTGGGTAGGCCCCAGGGTATTCCGGTGCGGGAACCACGCGCCAGCGCGAGAACGCAAACACATACAGCATCACGATGTTGACCACGGGAACCAGGATCAGCAGCGACAACGCCGGATGAAAGCCGGCCTTCTTCACAATCTGCCACAGCGGAATGATGTACAGCGCCAGGAAAAACAGCACCATGAAAAAGAAGAACGGGCCCAGAAACGCCAGTGCGTGCGCTGCCGTCGGATCCAGGGTTGTGGGTGCGTCCTGCATGCTCATGATCGAATCCTTCCAACCCGCAAGGTGCGGGTGTAGAGCGTTGTACGCAAGTTCGCCCCAGCGAGTTGCCTGACCCGCCAAATTCGCCGGCCAAAAACGGCATTCAATAATCGGCAGCCAAAATCGGCAGCCCAGTCCCTTGCGGTCTATGTCAGGTCGTCCGTATCAAACGCCGGCTTGCGGCCCAGCCGCCGCATGTCGTGCGGCTCATCCACCAGCGAACGCACCACGACCTCCATCTCCGCCGGATCCTCGAGTTCGGCGGTCATGGTTTTCAGCGGCTCGGGCTCAGCAATTTCTTCCAGCAGTACCGTCACATGCGCCACGGCCACACCGTCCTGGTTCAATCCTTCCGGCGTCTTGGCCTTGATGCCGACATTGCGCGCCGGAACGCTCAGGATCTCCGCGACACGCTCGCGGATCTCGCCCGCGATCGGCACAATTTTCGGGCGATGCATGATCAGCACCGTATCCAGGTTCACAATGCGATATCCCGCCGTCGCAATTTCCTCCAGCGCCGTGCGCACAAACAGGGAAGAGTCCGCACCCTTCCAACGCTCATCGCTCGGCGGAAAAAACGTGCCAATATCCCCAGCGGAAACCGCGCCCAGCAACGCATCGGTAATGGCGTGCAGCAACACGTCGCCGTCGGAGTGGCCTGCCAGACCCTCCGTGTGCTCAACCGGTAGTCCGCCCAGAATCAGCGGCACTCCCGGTTCAAATGCATGAGAGTCGAAGCCATAACCGATCCGCAATCCTGCCAACGTCGCCACCTCACAAATGCGAAGAACTCACCGGGCACGCCCGACACGATCAAACCGTCGAATCATGCGCCAGTCAAGTCTTCAGCATAGCGGAGCGCAAGGGTGCATAGACTGAGACCCTGGTGCCACATACCGTCGCGGCCGAAGCGAAAAGGTCTACACTCAAGGGTCTATGCAGGTCCATGTCATTCTTCCGGCTGCGGGTTTGGGCACGCGCATGCCCGTTCCAGGCGTGTCGGCCAAGCAGTTCCTTGCGCTCGGCGGCGTGCCCATTCTGCTGCGCAGCGTGCAGGCGTTTGCGGCCATCGACCGCGTCGCGTCCATCACGCTGGCCCTGCGCTCGGCAGAGCAGGACCAGGTCAATGCTCTCCTGCAGGAACATGGTCTCACCGGCCGGGTGCGCATCGCGATAGGTGGCGATCATCGTCAGGATTCTGTTGCGAACGCCTTGCGAAGCCTCAGCGCCGCGCCTGACGACGTCGTGCTGGTACACGATGCCGTGCGTCCGCTCATCGACGCTGCCACCATCGACCGCACCATCGACGCGATCCTGAAACACGGCGCAGCCATCGTCGGCCTGCCCGCGGTCGACACCATCAAGCAGGTCGAGCGCACCGCCGATGGCGCCATCATCACGGCCACCATTCCGCGCGAACGTATCGTGCAGGCACAAACGCCACAGGGCGCGCGGTTTGCCGATCTGCATCGCGCCTTTGCCGAGGCCGACGCAGACAGCTTTCAGGGCACCGACGAGGCAAGTTTGCTGGAGCGAGCCGGTCTGACCGTTGCCGTCGTTCCCGGCTCCGCCGCAAACTTCAAAATCACCCAGCCCGGTGACCTGGAACTGGCCGAGTTCTACCTGCGCGGTCGCGCGGTCAGCGCCTGAACCCGCGGCAATGAGCGAGCCCGACGAAGCGCAGCAGCAACAGACCGAACCGGTAACGCGGCACGCGGCAGACGTGCCCGCGTCGCAGGGTGTCGACGACCCCACCGATTACCCGGCCAGCGATCCCGCGCCCACACCGGTGCGGGTGCAGCCCGCCCGCCGCGCTGCCGTCACGTTCATCTTCATGACCGTCACGCTCGACATGCTCGCGCTCGGCATGATCGCGCCTGTGCTGCCGAACCTCATCAGCGGCTTTGTGGGCGGCTCCGCGGCGCGCACGGCAGAAACCATCGGCCTCTTCGGCACCGTCTTCGCGCTCATGCAGTACGTCTTCTCGCCCGTACTGGGGTCTCTTTCGGATCGCTACGGCCGCCGGCCGATCGTGCTGCTCTCCAACCTCGGCCTTGGCGTGGATTACATTCTGATGGCGCTCGCGCCGTCGCTGCGCTTCCTGCTGATCGGCCGCGTGCTCGCGGGCATCACCGCCAGCAGCGTGCCCACGGCGCAGGCCTACATGAGCGATGTCACTCCGCGTGAGAAGCGGGCCGCTGCATTTGGCATGCTGCAGGCGGCCTTTGGTTTCGGCTTCATCGTCGGCCCGGCGCTTGGCGGCTGGCTCGGCTCCATCTCGTCCCGGCTGCCGTTCTGGGTATCAGCCGCGCTCTCGCTGCTCAACTTCATCTATGGCTTCTTCGTTCTGCCGGAGTCGCTTTCGCACGAAAACCGCAGCCCGTTCTCCTGGGCCCGCGCCAACCCCATCGGTTCCATGCGGCTGCTCTCACGTTCGCGCACCATGCTGGCGTTCACCGGGGTTCTCTTGCTCGGCTACCTGGCGCAGAACTCGCTGCTCAACGTCTACGTCGTGTACGTGGAGTATCGCTATCACTGGTCCGTCCACCAGATCGGCAACTCGCTTGCCGTGCTGGGCGCGCTCACTATTCTGTACGGCTTCTTCCTGGTACGCCGCGCTAGCAAATGGCTGGGCGACCGCCGCGCTACGCTCTATGGACTGGCGGGTGGTGGTATCGGCTATGTGATCTTCGGTGCCGCGCATACCGGCCTGCAGTTCGTTGCAGGCATGCCTCTGCTCAATCTCACCTCCATCGCCTGGCCGGCAACGCAAAGCATTATGAGCCGCGCCGCCGGGGCCAACGAACAGGGCCAGTTGCAGGGCGCCATCAACAGCTTGCGCGGCATCGCGGGCGTGGTCGGCCCCAGTCTGTTCACCTGGATTTTTGCCCGCGCGATCACCACCGGCACCGGCCCGCACCTGCCCGGCATGCCGTACTACGTAGCCGCCGCGCTCATGGCGTGCAGCGTCCTTCTGGGCGTGGTCACAGGCAAGGAGGAACCGCGATCTCTGGAAAGTGCTCACTAGAATCAACGGTCGTTCCCTATACGTACTGATTTAAGTACGCTCACATGAAACGGTCGGTCGCCCAACGATCCTGGGCTCCATGGTGAATGCGAAGAATCTGCACTGTGTCCCCGGCAACACGATAGGTCACCAAATAGGGAAGAGGCGAAACGACCAACTCCCGTGTCCCTTCCTTCAGCCCAACACGGCCACGCCAGGGCATCGCTTTCAGCGACCGCACTTCCTCGTACAGCTTGCGCACCGTCGAGTTGGAAAACTGCGGATGGTGCTCATCCAGATACAGCTTGATCTGCTCCAGATCGTCAGCTGCGGGCACGTCCAGCGGAGCCGCATTAGCGTTCCAGCATGGCTCGAACGCGTGCATCCATAGCTTCCTCTTCCAGAAAGTCACCGCGTTCCGCCGACGCCAAACCTTCGTCCACTTCAGCCAGAAAGCGGCTCCGTTTTTGCAACGCAAGCGTCGCGTACTCCATCAGCAGCTCACCCACCGGCTTTCCTTCATGGGTCGCCACCTCTGAAAGCAGCACTTCCTGCTCTGCTGTGAGTTGGATCTGCATGCAATCAAGCCTAGGAGCGGTGCGGAGATGCTGTCAAATTGATCCGCATTCCATGCCTACGCACCAGGTCACCGGCATAGAGGCGACTTTCATCGACCGCACACCGTATAACAAAACAAACCACATCCTGCTTCAGCTCAAGACCCGGAGAGCATTCCCATGCCATCGCCCAAGGTAGTTCTGTCTCTGCTTTCCGTTGCAGCCGCTGCTGTGCTGTCGCTTTCCGTTTCTGCGCAGTTTGGAGCGAACGGTCAGCCCGCGGTCGCCGGTCCGATCACGGCAAAGTACCAGGCCGATGCCAGCAAGATCCTTACCGCCGCTTCCTCTGACAACGACGCGTACACCGCGCTCACCTACCTGTGCGATCACATCGGCAACCGCAACAGCGGCACGCCGCAGCTGAACACTGCCGTGCAGTGGGGCGCGGACCTGATGCGCAAGGCGGGCCTGGAAAACGTAATGGTGCAGCCCGCCATGGTGCCGCACTGGGTGCGCGGCCACGAGGAAGCACAGATCGTCTCCCCCGGCCTGAACGGCACGCCGCGCACGCTGCACATGCTCGGCCTCGGCATGAGCGTCGGCACGCCGGGCCAAGGCATCACCGCACCCGTAGTTTTCGTGCACACGTTCGACGAACTCGACGCGCTGCCGCCCGACAGTATCAAAGGCAAGATCGTCGTCTACAACCCCGGCTGGCACGGCTACGGCGTGGGCTCGCTCTACCGCACCACCGGCGCCTCGCGCGCCGCGGCCAAGGGCGCGGTCGCCATGCTGGTCCGCTCCGCCACCGGCCTGGTCGAGCAAACGCCCCACACCGGCACGCTGCGCTACGACGAAAAGCAGCCAAAAATCCCCGCCGCCGCCATCTCGCCCGAAGACGCCCTCCTGATCGAGCGCCTCGCAAAAGAAGGCACCGTCACCGTGCACCTGCAGATGGACGCCCACCAGGAACCCGACGTCGAAAGCGGCAATGTCATCGGCGAAATCCGCGGCTCTGAAAAGCCCGACGAAGTCGTCGTCGTCGGCGGCCACATCGACTCGTGGGACGTCGGCCAGGGCGCGCAGGACGACGGCTCCGGCATCATGGCCGCCTACGGCGCGGTCAAGCTCATCCACGACCTGCACCTGAAGCCGAAGCGCACCCTGCGCCTCGTCTTCTGGGTCAACGAAGAAAACGGCGGCGCCGGCGGCCGCGCCTACCGTGACCTGGTCGCCAAGAATATCGACAAGCAGGTTGCCGCCATCGAAATGGACGACGGCGCCGAGGCCCCACTCGGCATCGGCTACACCGTGCTGGCCCGCACCCCCGGCAATCGCCGCGCGCCCACCATGCAGCAGATGATGCGCCAGGGCCCGCCACCCTTCAACATGGACGCCCTCACGCCCGAGCAACAGCAGTCCTTCCAAACCATGCAGCAAATCGCCGCTCTCCTGCAGCCCATCGGCGCCGGCAAGGTCTTCCCCGCCGGCGGCGGTTCCGACATCGGCCCCATCGTCGCGCTCGGCGTCCCCTCACTCGCGCCCATCACCGTAGCCGAGCACTACTTCGACTGGCACCACACCGAGGCCGACACCCTCGACAAGGTCAACCTCGACGACTTCCGCAAAAACATCGCACTGCTCGCCGTCACCACCTACGTGCTCGCCGACATGGACGGCCGCCTGCTCGGCACAAAAATCCCTGACCGCGAATAACCCATCGGCCGCCTAGGGCAGCTTCACCGCCATCCCCGGCACCATCCCCGGCGCCGCGGCCTCCTGAACCGCAGCACTCGTGTACCGGCTCTGCGGAAACGCACGTGGCTGCATCACCCGATACTCCTCACGCGGCACCCGAAACGGGCTGCCCATGTAGTGCGTGTGAATGTAGTCGCACAGCGCCTGCTTCACGTTCGGCACCGGCCGCAGCTTCGGCGTGTACAGGTTCGTCACGTCATCGCGCAGGCTCCGGCGCAGCGTCTCGGGCGAGATCATCGCGCACGACTCCTCGTAAGCCACCGGCACCACAATCAGGTCGCGCGGATGCTCCCGCAGCTCCTGAATCTTCTCCTCCGCCATGCCCGGAAACACCAGGTCGAAGCTGTAATACCGTCCCGTCGTCACCTTCGGCCCGAACTGCCCGTCCAGGTACGAAAAATACCGGATCGGCGCACGCAGCCCAACGCCGGCCGGGGGCAGCTCCGTCGCCGCCGGCACCTTCTCCATCCGCGGCCATGAGTGCATCAGCACATTCACCTGCTGCCGCGTGTGGCTGGCATACGCCAGGCCAATGTAGACCAGCCAGCCCGCCATCACCGCGGCTCGGCCCCGCGGCAATCGCAGCAGCGCCAGCGTCACCACCAGCAGCGCCGGCATCGTGTTGATAAAAATATGCCCCGGGTCGGCCCGCCCAAACGCCGCCGGCACCGCCATCAGCGCCAGCGCGACCAGGTACATCTCCGGCCGCGACGACTCCCCGCGCCGGAACGCACACACCACCACACACGCGCTGAGCAGCAGCAGCGCAATCAGAAACAGCGTTTCAAATCCCAACAGCAGCGGCAGGTTGAACGAGCCTCCCGCAAACGTGAACAACACCCCCATCCATCCCTGGTGTGCCGCCATCGCGAACACCGCAACGCAGAACACGACGAACCCCGCCAACGGCACCGCCACCTCTCGCCGCCGCACACCCATCGCGAAAAACAGCACCGTCGCCATCGCGAAACCGATGCCCTGCTCCGGCGAATACAGCAGCAACCCGGTAAAGCAGCAGCCCGCCGCTGCCATGGCCGGCAGCATCCCACCCCGGCCCTCGCCCCGCGCCCCGCTCTGCCACAACCGGTGCACCCACAACGCGCCCACAGAGCTCAACACAAAGCGCAGCGGCGTGTACTGCGCACCCTGGTCCGTGATGGACGTGAACCACACTAGCACCAGCACGCCAAAGGCAAACACTCCGTCCCACCGGCGCGCCCGCAACCTGGCAATCACGCCCCACAGCAGCAGCACGCCAGCCACCCATTCCAGCAGGCAGAACAGGTAGTACGCATGGCCCACCGGAATGTGAAGCGCCGCCGCCAGCCACCACGACGGGTAATACAGCAGCGGGCCGTAATCGAACTGAAAATCGCGATACACACGGCCGCCCGCCATCTGGTTGCTGAAGCGGTCCAGAAAGTAAATGCCCTCGTCATACGGGCCCATGTTGCTCGCCCAGTGCCATAGGTACAGGCTCGCCGCGCTCACCAGCAACACCGCCGCCGCCGGCACAACCCACATCCGCCGCCCCGCCGTCGTGCCCTCCACCTCTGGCAGGCGAAGCCCCCAACCCCGCGTCCACAGCGCAAACAGCAACCCACCCGCAAGCAGCACTGCCTGCGCCGCGCGATTGCTGAACCCGGCCATCACCGAAACCGAAATCCCGCCGCGCGGCGGAAACAGGTACGGCACCATCACCACCGCAACGCAACACAACGCAAAGCCCGCCAGGTAGCTCAGCTGCCTCGTACGCATGTCCCCAGCCCGCATGACCCCAGCATACCCAGCGTGCCAACGGGCGCACCTCCAACGACCGCGCGCGCCAGGCTTTCACAGCAGCTTCCTGCGTTATCATGAGCCGAACATCCCTTGAACCGCCGCAACCGGATCGCTCTGCCTTCACGGCCTCGCGCAGAGCCAAATCCGCTCAACGCAGGCTGTTTTGCAGCCGGGAGAAATGTTTGCTGAAGCCAGCCACGCTGCACCAACGGACCGGCGTGCTTTGGCAAGTGCTCGCCGTTCTCTTCTGCATTGCCTTCGGCCTGGCGCACCTGCTCAACGTCTTCACCGTGGGCGACGGCCTCTGGTTCTGGTACGCCTCGCTCGTGCGCTCCGGCCAACACCTCTACTCCGGGCTGCACATGAACCAGCAGCCCCTCTTTATCCTGCTCACCGCCGGCGCCCTGTCCTGGTTCGGCAAAAGCTGGATCGCGTTTCACATCTTTCCCGCCATCCAGGTCGTGCTCTACAGCGTCGGTCTCATGCTGGTCGCGCGTTACGTGCCCTGGCGCGACCGCAACCGGGCCATGCTCATCCTTGCCGCCTTCGGCATGACCATGACCATCAGCTACTACCGGTTCGACGACTACCACGTCACCACCCAGATTCTCCAGGTCTACTCCCTGTGGCTTCTTCTGGTACTCGACCGCGATCCGTCGCCGCGCCGCGCTCTCGTCATCGCCGCCCTGCTCGGTGTCTTCGCCGGCCTGTCCACCAGCAACCGCCTCAACGACGGAGCAGCCCTCGTCGCCGCCAGCGGCATCGCCCTCTTCGGCTCTGCCTTCCACAACCGCATCGCCGCGTCGCTAACCTTCCTCGCCACCACCGCCGCCTCGTTTCTCTCAGTTATCCTTCTCACCGGCGACAAGCTGTCCGTCTGGTACTTCTACACCGTCGTCCAGGCCGCACAGATCAAGGGTGCATCCGGCCATATCTGGCTCTATCCCCTCATCCTGCCCTTCAGAACCACCTTGCGCTTCCTCAAGAGTCCCCACGCCGCCATGCCGGTCGTGTATGTCGTTCTGGTCGTCATCTGCATCCTTCTCGGCCCGGGGTTGAACCACAACTTTGCCGCCCTGCGCCGCCGCAAGCTCCGGTTCTTCGCATGGATCGCGTTTTCTTTCCTCAGCGTCGTTTTTTACGTCAAGAACATCCTGCCGGGCTTCATCGACGATGCCTTCTCGGCCATCGCCGTTCCGTTCGCGTATGTCCTCTTCCTCGTGCTCATGGTCCGCTTCGTCCGGCATCTGCTCGGTCATGATCGAAGCGGTGTTTGGCACGCTCGCGAACTGCTTCTGCTCATCCCCATGCTGCAGTTGTTTCTTGCGGCCATGACGGGTGGTCACGGCGAAACGGAGAGTTCCCCGGCCATGGCGCTGACCATTCTCCTGCTGCCCATCGTCACGCCGGTCCCGTTCTCCGCAAACCTCAGGCGCGGTCTTGCGCTCACCGCGGCACTGCTTGCCATCGCCGCGTTCTCGTTCAAATATCTGCACCCCTTCGCCTGGCATGACTATCACGCGGACACCATGTTCGCCGACCGCGTCTGGTATCAACACCCCGACTACGGCCCCATCTATCTCGACGCGGACCAACTCGCATGGATCAAACCCGTATGCAAGGAGATCAGGGCTGAACCCGGCGACCTGCTGTCGCTTCCATACCCGCACGCAAACTACTTCTGTGACAAGGCGCCCTGGCACGGATACGTGCAGACCTGGTATGACACCTCCAGCAAACAGGCAATCGAAGGTCTGGTGCACGAGCTTCAGACCGCGCCACCCACGTGGATCTTTTATGAGCGCAACCTCGGCGTGATCAAGGCGCACGAAAAGGTCTACAGCAATGGACAGCCGTTGCCCCAACGCAAAATCGACAGCCTGCTCATGTCGCGCGTGCAAACAGGTCAGTGGACCCTGGTCCACCAGCAGTGCCTCCACGGTGCCGACTGGCTGCTTGTCCGCACCTCAGCACCCCGCCCCGGAGAAGCAGCAGACTTCCCCGTCATCATGAATCAGAAATTCAACTTCTGCGGCAGAACCGGCGACTACGAATAGTACGGCACACGATTCTTGGCCGCTAGGATGTATCCACATATTTATGTGGACCGCATTTGGAAGGGAGCAGCGAGCTTTAGGCAGTGTCTGATGGATCATCGAGCGGCTGAAGACTTGTCATTTCGACCGGAGCACGCGCGCTCTTTGCGCGTGCGCAGTGGAGAAACCTGCATTTTTGTCGGCACTCTCAGGCCATTGTGTGCGTAAAAGAATTCGTCAGACACTACCTAACCCGCTGGATTCGTGCGCTACTTTGTCACTTCTTCTCAATCGCTCGCCTCCGGCGAGCGATTGAGAACGAGATGAAAGTCAGACAGCAATGTTACCCGTGGGCTGAAGCCCACGGCTCCCTCCCAGCTGCCTCAAAAGCGAACATGTCGATACACACTAGGTGTAAGTTTCATTTCCGTTCTTTACGGCTCCCGGCACAAGCGTCGCCAATTGGATCAACTTAGAAATACCGTTTCAAGCGCAAGAAGGGGCTTTCAACAAAACGGAAACTAAGTGCCGCGAGCGCCGCCGTCAGCGCAAACCCGATCGGGACAGTAAACGCTGACACCGTACTAAAGTGCAGTTCCACCGCAAGGTGTTGTAACCAGTCCCGTAGCAACTCGTGAAACAGATAAAAGCCATAACTGATCTCTCCGAGCCACAGCAGTGGTGCCCATCGCAAAGCGCGTGCCATCGCACCGTCATCCAGCAGGTTCAGAATGACAACCGCCGCTGCCACATCCACCAGCGTAAACAACAATGAAGAACTGAACGTGCCCAGACGATTAAAGCCGGTATCTTCATATCGATGAATCGCTCGAGCGAAGAAGAGCGCAACGGGCGCTGTACCAAGTAAGAGAAGCATTCGTCTCCGCGCAATGATCCAGTCCCGGTGCGGTCCCGCCAGCAGCAGGCGAAGAACCGCTCCGATCATCAGAGCGTCCATGCGGGTTGGAAGAATGCGGTAGAGCAGACCATCCCGCAGCATATTCGCGGGAGCGGTCAGGTATAGCGTAAGCCGAAGCAAGGGCGCGGCTACGATCACCGAAACGGCAAGCCAGAGTAAGACCTTATTGCTGCGAACCCGGTACACGACAAACGGCCAGAGCAGATAAAACTGTTCCTCAATGCATAAGCTCCAGAGGTGACCAGTTGAAACCACAACAGTGCTCGTCCGGGGCACCAACGTGTTTAGCGAAAATTGGAAATCCGGCGCGAACGGTTTCAGGTAATCAGCGTAGTTTCCGAGATCGACAAGCCAAAGTGCCTGCAGCCAGTGGAAGTAGGCGTGCACTAGCAGCCCATACGCTGCTGCAAAGCCCAGCACAAGGTAATAAAGCGGGAAGATTCGCAAGACCCGGCGTGCGTAGAAATCCCGGAGTGATTTGGAGCGGTCACGGTAGTCGGCCAGGATGCCAGTAATCAGGAAACCAGAAAGCACGAAAAACACATCCACGCCGATCCAGCCACACCCCAGGACACCATGTCCGCCCAGATCAACAAGAGTGTAGTGATATAGAAAGACCATGAGCACCGCCACGGCTCGTAGCCCGGTCAGGCTTGCGTAATACGGAGGCTGCACAAAGGCACCTTACCATGTGGCACATAGCCGAAGTCCGGTTCGTTATGCGGTTGACCCAATTGGGGCG
Source organism: Terriglobus sp. (assembly GCF_965201105.1). Lineage (GTDB taxonomy): Bacteria > Acidobacteriota > Terriglobia > Terriglobales > Acidobacteriaceae > Terriglobus. Next base: position 2,954,571 of record NZ_OZ241741.1, on the reverse strand, counting down.
GTTCGCTCTATTGCAGGGAACAAGGCCTTTCCTGAAACATCGCAAACTGCGACGCTCGACCACTTCCTGACCGGAAGACCTTTGACGTGTCAAGCCCCCATGCGGTCTAAACCGTTGAATAGGTGCAGCTTACACCTGGCATGGTATTTCTCTGAAACAGCTATACTGGAAATGGGAACAAAAGAAAGCGCCGAAAAGGCCAACTCTAACCCATGCAGAATGAAGAACTTGCAGCTAAGTTCTTCTCCCGCAGGAACTTGCGGCAAAGGGGGGAGGGGGTCAAGCATGTATACTCAGCAAGTTGCCGTTTACGCGGTCGATACCGCGCCCTGTCTGCACAGAAGCGCAAATGCAACAACATAGGAAAAACCAATGCCGAAGCTGAAGACCCACACGGGTGCGTCCAAGCGCTTCACGAAGACCGCAAGCGGCAAAATCAAGCGCGGTCAAACCAAGAAGCGCCACATCCTGACCTCAAAGAGCACCAAGGTAAAGCGGAAACTGACCGCCAACGCCTACGTCTCCGACGGCGATCACGCCAAGGTCAGCCGGATGATTCCCTACGCCTGATTCGTCAGGCGCCTGAAACCAAGTTCCATCCAGCCGCGATGTGCGCAAGCCCTTCGCAACGGTCCGGAAACGCGTAGTTGGACCCTCGGCTCCTGAGCCGACATGAGATTGGAACGCAGCACGCGTGTGAAGAGGTTCGGAACGGCCACAAGCCAATCCTCCTGCCTCCAGCCGCGAAACAAACTACGCAGCCCGCGCCCCCAAGTCGCATCGGGTAGCCGGGACCAAAGGAGAACACCATGCCCCGCGTCAAACGTGGCACAAAGCGGAACGACCGCCGCAAGAAAATCCTGAAGCGCGCTTCCGGATACTTCCTCACCAAATCCAAGCTCTACCAGGCAGCGCAGGAAGCCGTCGAACGCGGCCTCAAGTTCGCCTACATCGGCCGCAAGCAGAAGAAGCGCCAGTTCCGCTCACTTTGGATCGTCCGCATCGGCGCAGCCGCCCGCATCAACGGCATGAGCTATTCGACCTTCATCAGTGGCTTGAAAAAGGCTGGCGTTGGTCTCGACCGCAAAATCCTGGCCGACATCGCCGTCCACGACGCCGCCGGCTTCGCCGCCCTGGCCATACAAGCCAAGTCCGCCAACGGCGCAGCCCAGAAAGCGGCAGCCTAGCTCTCAAGCCCAATTCACTCAAGAAATAAGCCCGGCACCCGCCGGGCTTTTCTCTTGGTAAACCAATCCCTAGTAGCCGCCGCTGGTCTCCTGAAAGCCCATCGAATGCAGGTAGCCGTACCACGCGACCAGCGTGAGTGCAATCACCGCCAACCCGCCAGCCACGGCGATCCAGCCCTTCTTCGTCAGCGTGGGCTTGCCTTTGTCGTTCAGCTTGCGGATCTCGCCATCGCCGAACTTTCCCGTCAGCGCCAGAATGCCGACGTACACGCAGAGCGGACCGATCATCACACCCTTTAGGTAATACGTGGTGTGGTTGGTCGCGATCAGCTCCTGAATCGGCCGGATCGCGAAGAAGTAGGTCATTGCCGCACCCGCCGCAATGCACAGAATGCCACCCATCGCGGCTTTGCGGGCCTTTGCGTCCGTCGGAATCAGTGCCTCGTCCATAGCGGCTATCGATGCGGGATCAAAGCTTTGGGCTGCCCAGCACCTCAGGTCCCGAGCTGAAAATGCCGGCAAAAGCCAACCGGTACGCAAAAATCAGGAACAGTTCCAGCACAACGACCAGGATCGCAACCGGCAAACCGGACGGCGCAAAGAACGCGTGAAACAGGAAAATATTGAAGATAACCGGGCCGAGCAGCGTCAAGCCAAGCGGCACAAACCGGCCCACCAGCAGCAGCAGTCCGCCAATCAGCATGATCAGAGCGACGACAGTCATGTAGCCGTGTGTGCTGAGAAGGCTCAGAAATAGACCAGCATCGCCCGGCATCGACTGCTTGTTCAGGTGCAGGATGTTCATAACGCCTGTCGCTACAAAGGCCAAGCCGAGCAGGATGCGTGCAATCAGGACGGCGTACTTCATGGAAGCTCCTCGCAAAAGGCGTGCGGATCGTGTCTGCCAAGTGTAGCGCCGCTGCCCGCCAGCGCAACAGAACACCGCGCTTGCAGCCCTGAACGATACGATATTGGCGATGTACTTCTCGCAAGTCTCGCGCCTGGATGAGGTGCGCTCCGCTCTGCTCGCCTTGCCCCGCGTGGCGGAAACGCTGCAGTGGGGCGGCCGGCTGGTCTTCTGGACGATGGACAAGGCGGTCGGCGGCAAGATGTTTGCCCTCGCCGACCTGGACGCGGTGGACCGGGCCGTGTTCGCCTTTGCCGCCGGACCGCAACACATGCCGCGCCTGCTGGAGTGCGACGGCGTGCATCCCGCGCCCTATTTGGCACGCGCCCACTGGGTCGCCTGCGACCATTGGCAGGTGCTGCCGCTGCCGCAGTTGATCGACGAAGTCTGTGCCGCCTACGACTACGTGGGCAGCCGCATGCCGACGCGTGTGCAGCGGCTTTATGAATTGCCCACGAAGGAGTACCGCGCGCTCGTGCGTGAGGCTCGCGCCCGGGCAACAGAGTAAAGCGCGGCGTCATCTAGCGTGCCCATGCGTCTTTACCGCAAGCTGGCTGCATGCGCGCTCTTTGGGGCGTCTCTATCTCTCGCAGCAGCACAGAGCAATGGCGATCCCGACGGCATTCCGCCCGCCAGCAGACCGAAGCTGAATACGAGTGGACGGACTGTGGCAGATTTCGTGCCGGCCGGCTGGAAGATCGACCAGCAAGCCTCCGGAGACCTGAACGGCGACGGCAGGCCCGACGTTGCATTTGTCTTGCACGGAACAAACAAGGCGCTCCTGATGCCGAACGAATCATCAGGAGACCAGATGTTCGACACGAATCCGAATATCCTTGGTGTCGCCCTGGCGAACGCGGATGGAACGTTTACGCTCGCTGGCCAGAATGGCTATGTCGTTCCCAGGTGGACGCCAGGTCGTCCCACTCCTACCTTTGGCGACGCTCTTTCGTTGACGATTAAGAACGGCACACTTGCCGTGGAACTAACGGTGGAGCCAATGGACCCGTCGATCACGACTTGTATCTTCCGTTACCAGCACAGCCGCTTTGAACTGATCGGCTACAAGCGGTGGGAGATCAATCCCGGCACACAGATGGAAAGGACCTACAGCGTGAATTACTCTACTGCGGTCGAGGTCGTTGCTGACGCCGCGCCGGGCCATGATGCCACCCATCGATTGAAGTTGCCTCAGAAGCCGCCACTTGCCCTGGAAGCGGTGCATGGCATGGACGACCTTGAACGCTTCGCCAAACTTGGTCCTGTCCCGAATGAACGTTGGATTCAGTAAAGCAAGCGGCTCCGCGTCGAGCGCGCATCAGAAGTTTGCATGCACGATGCCGTCAAGTGTGTGACTGTTTGCCTGCTCTTCCTGACCTGTGGCTCGAACATGTACGCGCAGGACGACGATCCCGATATTCCAAAGGCACCGATACCGCGGCTCGCCGCTACGGCCGCGAACGCTGCGGGGTTCGCGCCACGCGGGTGGAAAGTGCAGGTGCAGAGCAGTGGCGATTTGAATGGCGATGGCCGCCCCGACCTCGCATTTGTGCTGCATGAGACGAACCCGAAGCTGGTGCTGCACCCGGATTTCGGCACGGACAACCTGGACACCAACCCGCGCGTGCTCGGCATTGCGTTCGCGCAAATAGATGGAAGCTACAAGCTCGCCGCACAGAACGGCAGGCTGATCCCGCGCTGGACCGAGTCCAACATGGACGACTATTTCGGAGAGGAGGGCTCGCTCACGGTTGCGCGCGGGGCCTTCACTATGGGTTTGCACTACTTCGCGAATATGGGCGGATGGGATGCCGGAAGCACCGCGCTGACCTTTCGCTGGCAGCACGGCCGGTTTGAACTGATCGGCTATGAAAACAACAACCTGAAGCGGAACACCGGCGTGGACACAAAGACGAGCATTAACTTCTCCACGGGCGTGAAGATTGTGAACATCGACACGATCGAGGATGATCGCAGAGGTGTGCCAAACCTCGGGACGCATCGATCCAGGATCGCCCCGAAGCCCTTGCGCACGCTGGACGAGATCGGCAGTGGGTTCGATTTTGAGGCTCCGTAACCTGTGCGCGTCGTTGGCGTTTCGTAGCATAGACCTATGAGTTCTGAGGAGAAGCAAAACGGGGGCGTCGCGCTCTCGCTCCATGGCAAGGTCGCACTCGTCACGGGTGGCTCACGGGGCATCGGCGCGGCGGCCGTGCGGCTGTTTCGTCAATCCGGTGCACGCGTGGCCTTCAGCTATCGTGCGGCAAGCACCCAAGCCGGCTCGCTGCAGCAGGAATGCGGAGGCACAGAAGGGTGCCGCGCGATCCAGCAGGATTTGCTCACGCCCGCCGATGGTGAGGCGCTGGTCGCTTCTGCGGTTGCCGCCTTTGGCCGCCTTGACTGCCTTGTAATCAATCACGGCATCTGGCCGCCGCACGATGCGCCCATCGGCAGCATGACCGATGCGCAATGGCGCGAAACGCTGGGCGTGAATCTCGACAGCGTCTTCGGCCTGCTACGCGCCGGCGTGGCACAGATGCAGCGGCAGCCGCTGCACGCGGATGGTACCCGCGGAAAGATAGTGCTGGTCAGCTCCACCGCTGGCCAGCGCGGAGAAGCATTTCACACCGACTACGCCGCGAGCAAGGGCGCGTTGATCAGCATGACCAAAGGCCTGTCGACCGAGCTGGCGGGGCAGGGCATTGCGGTGAACTGCGTTGCGCCGGGTTGGGTCCACACCGACATGAGCGCGGACACCCTGGCCGACCCGGTCGCGTCCAAGAAGATAGGCAGCACCATCCCGCTTGGCCGGGTGGGCACGCCTGACGAGATCGCCGGCCCGATCCTGTTTCTCTGCACGCCGTGGGCCGGTTTTGTGCAGGGGGAAGTTTTCAACGTAAATGGCGGCGCCGTTCTGGTCGGCTAGCCGCAGCAGGATCGAAGCATGAGTATGCGGTTTCTTGCGCCGTTCGGCGCGTTTGTTTTAGGCGGTATGCTGGCGGGTAACACGGCTTTTGCGCAGGTAAACGACGCGCCTGCGCCGTCGCAAAAGCCGGAAGACAAGATCACTGTCACGCAGCCCGCCGCGAAGGCAGACACCAGCGATGAGGCGGGGCGACGCGTACTCGAGCAGATGAAGGCGGCGCTCGGCGATCAAAAGCGTATGCAGCGGCAGGATTACCGCATGGAGGGCCGCACCTCCACTTTCTTCCAGAACAATCCGACTGGCTCGACCGAGTACGTGCTCTACCATCACCCGCTCGCCGGGTCCACGTTTGAGGACCGCATCGAGCTGACCAAGAAGCGTGACATCGTGCAGATCTGGACGCCAACGGAGGGGTACGAACTCACCTTCAAAGGCCGCAAAGACCTGCCGAAGGAAGACAGGGAGGCTTACTTCCGCCGTCAGCAGTACAACCTGGACGCGCTGGTTACGACGTGGGTCAATGATCGCAACGCTCTGGTTGTGTACAGCGGCCGCAACCTGGTCGCGCGGCGGCAGGCCGATACCGTGACCATCATCAACGCGCAGAATGAAAGCGTCACCATCGATGTGGAGACGGAAACGCACCTGCCGATTCGGCGCACGTTCAAGGTGCGCAATCCCAAGTACAAGGACTTCGACGAGGACAGCGAAGAGTACAGCGACTGGCACTCAGAAAGCGGCACACCGGTGCCCTACGCCACCACGCGCTATCTTAATGGCGACACGGTCAGCCAGCGTTTCGTGACCAAGATTCAGTTTGAGCCCGTCGACCCCGCACTGTTCAATAGCGCAAAGATCGGCAAGCACAAGTAGCGCGACCGGTTGGAAATCAGGGTAGCCGCTGAACCAGATGTCCTCTACTCATCATCATCCGTTGCTCCACAGCCGCCAGCATCACTGCGCGAACTTTTTAATTGCTTCTGGAGTAACAGGGGTGAAGAAGTTCACGAGGTTGCCGTCGGGGTCACGAAACAAGAGCGAGCGATTTCCCCAAGGCATTGTTGTCGGCTCTTGTACGAATCCAGTCAGCTGATCTTTCAGTCGTGAGAACTCTGCGTCCACATCCTTCACGAGAAACTCGAGAATGACACTTCGGTTCGCCTCGGGCTGTAGCTGGTCTTCCGCGCCGAACAGACTGAGCGTACGCGTGCTGCCGATGGCAAGCGTGCCACGTGGTGTTGTGAGTTCAGCGAAGTCGGGCGTATACCGGGTCGCGGAAGTACCGCTGATATTCTCGTAAAAGCTGACCAGCCGCTCAACGTCGTTTGTGATGATGCGCATCGAAACCAGGTTCATCGTTTCCTCCGGCTGGATGTTTCCAGCGTCAGGACGAACGTAACCGGTCTCTACTGACAGCGTAGTGTCAGCATTGTTTGCGTATGCGCCGATCCGACCGACTCTTCCGAGTAATCCAAATTCTGCGGCGTTCACGCCGGCCTGTAACGGCGGACGCCATGGCGGCAGAGCTCGGGGTGTCCGTGCGGTCCGTTTACCGTGACATCGCTGATCTCGTAAGCCAGCGCGTGCCCATTCGTGGGGAGGTGGGTGTCGGATACGTTCTGGACCGGCGGTACGATATGCCGCCGCTGATGCTGACCCCGGAGGAGTTGGAGGCAGCGGTGCTCGGTGCACAATGGGTTGCCGAACGGGGTGATGCTGCACTCGCCAACGCCGCGAGGGATCTTCTCTCGAAGATTACCGCTGCAGTTCCACCCTCGTTGCGCACCTTCATCACCGAGCCGACACTTGGAACGCCTGCCAACAACCTTCCCGTCAGAGATGGGCTAGACCTCGCGAAGGCCCGATCCTGGATCCGTGCCGGACGGAAACTACGCATCCGGTACTGTGACGAAGGCGGGCAAGAGACCGAACGGGTCGTGTGGCCGGTGATCCTCGGCTACGCAGACACCGTTCGCCTGCTTGCTGCGTGGTGTGAGCTGCGCGATGGCTTCCGGCACTTCCGAACAGACAGGATCATCCATACTGATTTTCTCGACCAGGCGCACGGCTCGACACTGCCGGACCTGAAGAGAAAGTGGGAACACTACATGCGAACAACGCGCGAGCTTCGAGTCTCTAAGTCACATGGTGACAAATAGTCCCGGTATTTCGCAATGTGTTAGTAAGCTCGGTCGCAGCTAACGCCGCCATTTGATGTTGCAGCCGAGGCCGGGCCGCTGTTCCGCGAGTGGTGGTTCGCCGGCGAGCAAGGCATTGATGGCTCGCCGCAGGTCGACGCCATGGGCTGCCTGGTGGATGCGCTCATCCTTGATCACGCCTGCGTTCGCGTCGCTTTCGCGATAAGGCCGCGTTTCGTCGAACTGGCCGTGGTAGACCAGCTTGAACTCGCAATCGAACAGGTACAGGTCGGGAGTGCAGGCCGCGTGGAACTCGCGTGCTGTTTCCTGCGACTCGTCGAAGAGATAGGGGAACTTCCAGCCGAGCCGCTCGGCCTGCGCGCGCATGTGTTCCGGAGCGTCCTGCGGAACCTCTTGAACGTCGTTGGACGAGATTGCGACCGTGGCGATGCGGTCCGCGTACTCTGCCACTAATGCGCCCAGCGCAGCTTCCATGTGCTTCACGAATGGGCAATGCACGCACACAAAGGCGACCAGCAGACCCTTGCGTCTGTCTGCATCATCTACGCCGCCAAACACGTCGTCGCGACCGAGTGCCCGGCCGGCGTACATGACGCTGCGCAATTCGAACGCCGGGCAGAGTGCGCCCCTCGGCAACTGCTGGTTTGATTCGGTCCGTGCCATGGTCCTCTACTACCTCTGCGCCACAAGCTCGACTGCAAGACATGCCGGCCCGCTATACCGCCGTAACGGCTCCGTTCACGCCGTTCGGAAAGAACCCGCCCTTTGCCGTGCCGCTGGCCGCAGAGCCGTACAGGATTGCCAGTACCTGCGATGAGGTGCGCTGAAAGGCGAAGCCGTTGTACGTGTTGTTCTGCCCCGTGGTCCCGATTGCCTGCGTTGCGAAGAAGCCGCCCTTGTTCTGTGTCGGGCCAGCCATGGCCAGCGCCACGGTTCCCGGATCCGCGGGGATGATATCGAAGCCGTCGGCAGGCACGTACCCGGCCAGCGTCGACGGGTATGCCGCGCCCTGCTGAATGGCGATCAGCCGCAGCGCGCCGGTATGGAAACCCTCAACGGCAAGGATCTGCGACACCGGAGTCACATTCACCGAACTCAAGCCGCTAATTGCGCCGGCGTAGGCGGTCACACCCACATCTTCAAACAGCCGTGCGATCTGGATGTAGTTGCTGGCGGAGATCGCCGCCAGCGCACTGAAATTGATCAGTGGCCTCTGGATCGCGAGCGAATTCAGGACACTGCGCAGTGCCTGCACGTGGGAGATCTCGTCATACGCGATCTCGGCAAACAGGTCGGCCGTTTGCTGGTTCGCAAAGGTGATCTGTGCCGGCGGGTTCTGCGGCTTGGGGCCGCCGCCGATCAAACCGCTGTCGATATCCTTGCCCGTGACGATGTAGCTGTAGAACGTCGCTTCCAGGTACTCCAGGTTGAGAGCGAAATTCAGGATGTTGTTATCGCTCTGGCTTGCCGCGTCAACATAGGGCGCGGTCGAACCGCATCCCATTACGGCAGCGCCAGCCGCAATGGCGCTGGCAACGCCCACGCCCGTTCCGGTTAAAAAGCTGCGACGGCTCCAGCCCGACTGTCTGGATTCGATCGCGTTTACGGGCAGTTCATCCGCCATGCACACTCCTTCGCTTCGCTCGGGGGAGAAGGTGCGGCACCACGAAACTTACCGGCGCAACCTGCTCCAAACACAACAACACGTGCTCCCTTAGAAGAGAAATGCGCGGAAGATGTTGTTTGAGAATTGCTGGACAGGGTAGACCCGAACCACGGACGACAAGCGTACGTTGCCGATGGCAGAAAAGTTTCAAAAGCGGGGTGCCGATCCTGGCCGCGACCGTCTACCTTTGCAGTGAGGAACGAATCATGAGTGAGCATCAGGACCAGGCACTGAATCGACTGAAGGAAGGCATACATCGCTTTCAAAGCGAGGTTTACCCTCATCACAGCGCCGAGTATCAGTACGCCGCTTCGCATCCGCAAACGCCGCACACGCTGATCATTACCTGTGCCGACTCGCGCATCGACATTGAAACCATTACCGGCAGCAACCCCGGTGAGATCTTTGTGGCGCGCAATGTGGGCAACATGGTGCCTGCCTATGGCGAGATGCTGGGTGGCGTTTCCGCCGTGATCGAATACGCAGTGAGCGCGCTGAAAGTGAAGCATGCGGCGATTTGCGGCCATATGGATTGTGGCGCGATGAAGGCGCTCAAGACCAACGACAGCAGTCTGGACGCCCTGCCCACCGTTAAAAGCTGGCTCAACAATGCCCAGGCCGCGCGTTCCGTTGCCGCATCCATGAACGGCGGCGAACCCAGCCTGCATACGCTTACTGAGCAGAATGTGCTGCTGCAGCTCACGCATCTGCAAACACATCCAAGCGTGCGGGGCGCCATGGCGCGCGGCGAACTGACCATCTCCGGATGGATCTACGACATTGCCACCGGAGACGTGCTTATTTACAGCCCGGCGACCAAGAAATTTGAGTCAACGCTTGCGGCAGCTGGTGACCTGGTGGCGAACGCGTGATCGTTCCAAAGGGACCGGATATCGGGCGTCTGATCGCGTACGTCGGCCAGCCGCTGCTGTTGCTCTTCCTGTATGACGGCGCAATCGTGCTCGCGTACAAGGTCGCGCACTGGAACTGGATCGCGCTGCCTCACATCCCGCTGGCCCTGTTTGGCTCGGCAATCGGTGTGATCCTAAGCTTCCGGAACGTGTCCAGCTACGGCCGCTGGTGGGAGGCACGCACGCTGTGGGGCAGCATCATCAACAACACGCGTTCGTGGGGCCGGCAGGTGGTGACCAACGTGCGTTGGCAACGTGCCGAAAACGAAAGTGCCGTGTGTGACATGCAGCGCGATCTGATCTACCACCAGATTGCGTGGACGCACGCGCTTCGCCAGCAACTGCGTGGCCTGCCTCCGCTTGACGAGTTGCACGGCCTGTTGCCGGAAGACGTATTGCTGGAACTTGCGAAGCAGAAAAACGTGCCGTTTGCGATTCAGGTACGGCAGGGCCATTTGCTGCGCCAGTGCCTGGAACGCGACTGGCTCGACAGCCTGCAGTGGGCGTCCCTGGACACCACGGTCAATGATTTCGCCGACGCGCAGGGTGGTTCGGAGCGCATCAAGAACACGCCCATGCCGCGGCAGTACACGTTCTACCCGCGTCTTTTCGTGCAGATCTACTGTGTCCTGCTGCCGTTGGCGCTGGTGCAAACCATGGGCTGGTTCACGCCGCTCGGGTCCACGCTGGTGGGCTTTATCTTTCTGGCGCTCGATAAGATTGGCCGCGACCTCGAAAGCCCCTTCGACAACACCATCTACGACGTCCCACTCACTTCAATGGCGCGCGGCATTGAGATCAACCTTCGTCAGGTGCTGGGCGAGCGCCATCTGCCCGAACCAACTGTTCCCATCGCCGGCGTGCTCTGGTAGCATGCCGGTCACGAACCTTGCTGTCGTGACGCATTTCGGACGATGGAAACGAACTAGCCGTGAGCCACCAGTCGCGACACCCGTGGCGGAGGCGGCGTGGTGCTGAGCTGACCGTCGCGCACGTACAGAATGCGGTCGGCGACCGCGGCAGCCTCAGGGTTGTGCGTAATCATCAGCACCGTCTGCCCCATCTGCTTGGAAGCATGGCGCAGCATTTCCAGCACGGCTTCGCTGTTGTCGGTATCCAGGTTGCCGGTGGGTTCGTCGGCCAGAATAATCGCTGGCCGGCTGATCAACGCGCGGGCGATTGCCACACGCTGCTGCTCGCCGCCGCTCAGCTCGTTCGGTCGCTTATCCAGCCGGCCATCAATGCGCAGCAGCTCGCTCAGGTGCGTCAGCAGCGCGTTGTCCAGCGGCTTGCCCGTGCCCGCGATCTCGTGCGCCAGTTCGACATTGCCGCGCGCGGTGAGCGTCGGCAGCAGGTTGAATCGTTGAAATACGAAGCCGATCTTCTGTCCGCGCTGGCGTGTGCGCTCCGCGTCAGACAGGCTGGCGAAGTCCACGCCATCAATCAGCACGTGCCCGCTGCTTGCGCTCGTAAGCCCGCCCAGCAGGTAAAACAGCGTGCTCTTGCCCGAACCGGAAGGTCCCACGATCGCGATGAACTCGCCGCGCTCCACCTGGAAGCTGGCGCTGCGCAGGGCCTGCGTTTCCACTCTGCCGGTGCGATAAATCTTGCTCAGGTTTTCGGCAACAATGATGGGCGGCATGGGCCTGCCTAGTGTATCGAACTCCGGCGTGGCACGGTCCGGCTGATTGCGCGCAAACTCGCGCGTCAGCATCCAGCGCCGCACTGTCTGCGATGATAAAGCTATGAAGTTGCGTGCTTCCGCTGTTGCTGCAACCCTGCTCCTGCTTACGGCAGGCGGCTGTGGATACCATGTTGCCGGCAGCGCGAATCATGTTCCCGGGAACGTGCGCACGCTGGCGGTTCCCGTGTTTGCCACGCGCGCCCAGCAGTATCGCACCGAGGTTGTGTTTACCGATGCCGTGATCCACGAGCTGAACACGCGCACGCGGTATCGCATCGTAAACACCTCCGACACGGAGAAGAGCGATGCCGTCCTGAACGGCACCATTCTGAGCGAGAACGTCGCGCCGCTTACCTACGACGCGGCCAGCGGCGCCAGTTCGTCGTACCTGATTACGGTGCAGGCACAGATCGCATTGGTGGGACGCGACGGGCACGTGCTGTACAGCAACGACCGCTTCCTGTTTCGCGAGCAGTTCCAATCCACGCAGGACCTGAGCGCCTTCATCCAGGAGGATGGCCCCGCGGTTCGCCGCCTGGCACGCGACTTCGCGCAGGCGGCGGTAAGTGATCTGCTGAATTCGTTCTAGCGAGGCGTGTTCAGGCGGCGCGTTCTGTGCTCTTCTGCTGAGTTTCCAGAACGGCAACGCGTTCCCGCAGTGCGCTGATGTCGCGAACCGCGGCGAGTTCACCTTCACTACGTAGTGCGGAGATCGCGGCGAGAACTTTGCCGATCTGGAATTCAATCTTCTGGTCCATGGAGGCCAATTTCTGGTCCATGGCGGCGAACTTCTGATCCACCACGGCAAACCTGTCATCAATATGCTGCTCGGATGCTTTAAAGCGATCGTCGATGCGACGTTCCAATCCGTCCATGCGTGCTTTGAGTTCCCGCACGTCGGGCGCGATGACATCCTGTACCAGCTTTTGAATGGTTTCTAAAACGTTGTCCGCCATACAGTCTGTAGTCTAGCGCGAGGTGGGCACCCCGGGAAGAGATCTTCGTAAGATAGCTGGTATGCCCGCGCTCCGCTCTTTCGCCGTTGTCGACCGCTTTCTGGCGGAGCTTGGGACGCCCGCGATGAAGCCCGGCTACGTCCTGCTTGGGGACGAGCCGTTCCTGTATCAGCGCGCTCGCAGCGGCGTGCTTGGGCAGCTGGTGCCTTCTGATCTGCGCGACTTCTGCCTGCACGACCTTGAGCTCGGCAGCGATCTGACGATCTTCGACGCACTCAACCTTGCGCAGACGCCCTCGCTGATGGCGCCGTTTCAGGTGCTCTTTGTTCGCGGCCTGAAAGCTCTGTATGGGCGCGGCGCGAAGAAGGAAGAGTTCGCCGCTCTGGACAAGTATTTTCGAGCGCCCAATCCGGGGGCGCTTCTGCTCTTTGTCGCGGACCACCTGCAACTGCCCGCCGACCTGCGCCGCCTGGAGCGCGAAGACAAGGAGCGGTACGACCGCATTCGCGAAACGCTTGGCGAGCATTGCGGCATTGTCGAACTGCAGGCCGTTGCCGAGCCCGATGCCATCGCCTGGGTGCAGCAGACCGCGGCCGGGCGCGGCGTGCAAATCGATGCGGACGCGGCACGCGAACTGGTGGACGCGCTTGCCGGCCAAATGATGACGATCGCTCAGGAACTCGAGAAATTGATCCTCTACGTGAGCGAGCCTGCGCGGGTTGAAAGCACCGTGACTGCAAAGCCGAACACGATCACGCTCGCCGATGTCGAGACCATGGTGCTTGCAGCCAAGCAGCGCTCTTTATACGAGTTGACGGACGCGATCAGCGGCCGTGACCGTGCTCGCTCGCTGCTGCTTTTGCGCGGTCTGCTGAACGCGAGCGACGGCGGTGAGGACTCCGCCATCGGCCACCTTTACATGCTCGCGCGTACCTTTCGCCAAATGCTGATTCTGCACGAAAAGAATGTTCGCGACAGCCGTGCTGTGTGGAATGTGCTGTGGCCCGGGTTCCGGATGCCACCGTTTGCCGCGGACGACCTGATCGCGCAGGCGCGCCGCTATCGCTCGCGCGGTGAACTTGCGGGCGCGTTGCGCCTGATTGCCCGCGCCGATCAGGAGATTCGCTCCAGCCCCGTCGACAAGTCGCTCGTGCTCGAACGTCTCGTGCTCGATCTTGCGTCGCCCGGCAAGGTTCACCAGCATAACGAAGCCGCCTAGCCTTCAGCGTGCGCCAAAGAGGGTGATGATCTCTTCTGAGGTCGCAGTTGGCAACGCGTTTTCTGTGGTGCTGTCCGCGACCGCGGTCGCGCCACCGGGATCGAACGCCTCCTCTTGGGTCTGTTCGCCCTCGACGGACTCCGACTTTTCTGCCGCCGCAAACTCGTCCGCATCTGTTGCTTCAGAACTCGCGCTCGACGATTTAACCGATGCCGTACTGCCGGCATTTGGGTCGCCGGCCAGGTAAATGCGGGAGTTCAAAAGGGCGCGCTCCATGGATCGTGAGTACTCCGTAACCTCATCGGCAGCGCGCCCACTGTCAGCCGCCTTCGCGAACTCCGCGCGCATATTCTGCATCTTGGCTTCCAGGTCGTCCAGCGCGCTGAAGATTATGGCCTCCGGAGTCATGGGCAGCTTGGGCGAGCCGAACTCATAACGGCCGTGGTGCGACAGGATCAGGTGCTCGACCAGAATGCGAAGCCGGTCCGGGAAGCCGGGCAGAGCCGCAGCCTTCTCGCGCACCATGCCGATGCCGATGGTGATGTGACCGAGCAGCTGGCCCTCGGTCGTGTAGGTGAAGGAACGTTCCCAAGCCAGCTCGCGGACCTTGCCGATGTCGTGCAGAATCGCTCCCGTCATCAGCAGGTCCGCATCGACGTCGTCCTTGTAATGTGGCGCGACAATCTCGCACAGCCGCAGCAGGAAAACAACGTGCTCCAGAAGCCCGCGAATCCAGGCATGGTGCAGCGACTTTGCCGCGGGTGCCTGGCGAAACGCCGCACTCAGCTCTGGGTCATCCAGGAAGCAACGCACCAATGCCTGCAGGTGCGGATTGCTGAATCCGTCTACATAGGCGACTAGTTTTTGCCAAAGTAGATCTTCGTTGTAGCGGGACACTCGCTGGTAGTCGGCAATGTCGATCGCCTGTATTTCAAGCTGCTGCAGCTCTTCTACGCAGATCTGGTACGTGCCGTTGTAGGCCTCGATGCGCCCCTTTGCCGCCACATAGCAGTTCGCGCGGAACCATTGCAGTGTCTCCGGTGTGGGTTTCCACATCCGGCCTTCCATGCTGCCTGTGCGATCGGTCAAGGTCATGGCAAGGTAGGCGCCGCCACCCTTGCGCTCGCGCTGCGATGCTGCAGACACTACAAAGCTCGCATGAATCTCCTGATTGACGCGCTGTGCTGCCGAACTGACATAAAAGTTCTTCATCTGGAAAAAGCATAGCCGCTCCGGCCGGAGCGGCTATGTGTACCTCAAGTTCCTACAGCTACTGCGGCGGGGCCGTCGGGTTTGGGCTCAGCGTGCCGGGCCCCGGCGTGGTGGTGCCGTTCTGCGTGGGCGTTCCGGGCGGCAACGTCGTTCCTGCCGGGGGCTGGTTGTCCGTCGGCAGCGCGGTTGCGTCCGTGGCCGGGTTGGTTACTGGCTGTCTGCCACGGCGCTGCTTGTCTTCTTCCTTGCTGTTTTCTGCGGGCAGGTTGCCGGTCTGTGACGAGGCCGAAGGCGTTCCCGCGGTCTGCTGCGGCCCGTTTTGCTGATGCAAGCGATCCGGCAGACCGTTGTCGACCAGGTCCGGCTTCGCTTCCGGCGTGGTCTGCTGTAAACGTTCCTTGGTCTCGCCCTTTTGCCGCTTCTTTCTCTTCTTGTTCGTGTCGCCACTCAAGCCCAGGGCGGTCTGTTGGTGGGCTACGTCCTGCTTTTCGGTCGTGGTCGCGGCCTCTGGCTTAGCCGTTACGCGCGCGACCGCCTTGTCGACTTTAACTTCCTTCTTCTTCTCCTTAACCTCGGGCTCGCGGTCGGCGAAGCGGCTCTTCTTGCGCGGGGCTGCAACCGGCGTCAACGGGTCGCCCTCATTCGCCGCCACCGTGTTATTCGTCGAAACCGGCGCAAGCACCGTGCCCGGAGCGCCGTTACCGCTCGCCGATGCTCCCGCACTTGTAGGCGCCGAACCGTTGCCGCTGCCAAATGCTCCCGCGTTGGCGCCCTGGCCGGCCAGTGCCGGATTGGTTCCCGATGTGCCCAGGGCATCCTGCCCAGACGCGTTGGGTTGTTTCACACCGTCATTGGCGACCGTGGTGGTATCACTGCTTTCCTCCGGCAGCGCCTCGCGCGGAGCCTGGCCGAAGCGCACCTTTTCGCGTTTCACTTTCTTTGGCTTGCCGTGCTTGTCGAGCTCCACGTTCGCCAGCGGCTGCACGGTGCTGCCCTTCACGGTCAGGCCCGCGTCTTGCAGCCGGGCGCGGTCGCGTGAGGCGATCAGGCGCCGCTTGACTTCGGTTTTCTTCTTGGGCTGGGGTGCGGTGTACGCAGTGAACACCGGCTTGGTCTGCTTCGGGCTCGCTCCCGTGTCCACAAATCCTGGTCGCACGTCCACGTAGCTGTCCTCGCGCAGCTTGGTCAGGTAGGCGCGCAGAGCGGGCTGGATCTGCTCCTGGTACATCGCGTTCTGCACTTCGCCTTCGATCTTGTCCAAGGGAGGCGTGCCGGCCTGCACGTGTTCCACCGTCTTCAGGATGACGAAGCCCTGCCGGGTGCGAATGGGATCGGTGAAGCTGCCCTCCGGCTGCGCAAAGGTTCGATCCTCCAGCACCTTGGCAAGCTGACCCCGCTTGAACACGCCCAGGTCGCCGCCCTGAGCCGCGGTCGGACCGCCGGACGAGGCCTTGGCCGTTGCCGCGAAATCCGCGCCGCCCTTCAGCTTGGCAGCGATCTCTTCGGCCTTGGTTTTCGCCTGCTGAATTTCCGCTTCGGACGCCGTTGCTGAAACAGGTACCAGGATTTCCGACAGTTTGACCTGCTCGGGTACGGCGAGCTCGTTTTGGTGCGCCTGGTAAAACTTCTCCTCATCCGCGTGCGTCATGCGAATGCTGCGGCCCACCTCATCGCGAACCACGCTTTGCGTCAGGATCTGGTTGCGGATGTTGGCCTTGAAGTCCTCATAGCTCACGCCCTGCTTGCGCGCCGCCTGCTCCAAAGCTTCCATGCTGGGCAGGTTGTTCTGCTTGCGAATTTCGTCGAGCCGGCGTGTCAGCTCGGCATCTGCGTTGATGTTCGACTCTTTGGCCTTGCTGATCAGCAGTTGCTGGTCGATCAGGTCGCGCAGCAGGTTACGCTGCCGCTCGGCGGCGTCACCCGCCTGCGCCCCACCCTGCGCAATCTCCTGCTGCAGTATGTCTTCGCCGCGCATCAGGTCAGAGCGCGAGATGATCTGGTCGTTTACGCGCACAATCACTTCTTCCGCCACTTGCCCGTTGGGCGTGATCGCCGGGGTAGTGGGGAAGACTGGCGCGGCAACGGGTCCCGTGGGAGTTGCCAGACCGGGCGTCTGGTATCGCGGTCCCGGCATGCTTTGCGGTGGCTGTTGCGCCGAGATGGTTACGGCCGCGAGCGCCAGACCAGAGCCAACGCCGGCCAGAGCCAACGCGCGTGAAAACAAGGAGAAACGGGTCATGCGTACCTGCATTCGAAAGCTACGGCGCGGCGGCGCTCCCCGGTTGGACGAAACGCGCGGGGTGGCGGTAGGCGCTGCTTAATATTCTATGCGCTCGCGCCCGCAGTAGGCCCGCACGGGTGGCTTCAGCTGCGAGGAGCTTCATCGATTTCCGCAAAGATGTCGGCCACGGAAATGGCTGCGCTTACGCCTGGAACCGGAAGCGCATTTCCGGTGAAAGGACGAAGGCCCTCCTGGCCCGCTGCCGTCCAGATCTCACGGGTTTCGGGGTCGATGACCCAGATATGCTGCACGCCCATCTGCTGATATTCCTGAACACGCTGCTGGATACGGGCGAACCGGTCCTCCGGTGACAACACCTCGACACACAGCACGGGTGGTGTATGCAGGATGGGCTCAATCGGGTCAGAGGAGCGCACTACGCAAACATCCGGGATCCGATAGCGCCGCGCGGACACCTGCACGCGTTGCTCAGTAAGTGAGCGGAGCCCCCACTGTTTGCGTGTAACAGAAAAAATCACCGCAACCATCTTCTGAACCAGACTGTGATACTGCTCGCCCAAATTTCTCTCCTGCAGTTCACCGTCCACGTAATCGCAGTCGGGCTCATAGGAGCTGCGCAGGTACTCCTCAACCAGGATGTGCACCGCCGTCGCCATGGCACCAGTATGCCCGGTTCACAAACAATCGCGCTACCGCCCGGTGCTATACTCCGTCTACTTCTTAGCACCGCCGCCCGCCTGCCCGGCGCGCCCGGCGCATCGAATGCAGTTTGAAGGACTTGCCTGATGCCCTCTCGCACCCGCCGCGCCGCCCTGTCGCTCACCGCGTTTCTGGCCACCTGCGCGGTTGCCGGACAGTTTCTGAACGGGCGCGTGAACGCCCAGACCGCAAGCGACGAGAGTACCCTGCGCGATAGCCTGCACCAGTTCACCGACGTTTACTCGGTCGTTGAGCAAAACTATGCCGAGCCGCTGAACAGTGAGACGGTCGACAAGGTAGTGTACGACGGTGCCATTCCGGGCATGCTGCACGTTCTGGATCCCCACTCCAACTTCTACGATCCAAAGGCGTACGCGCAGATGCGCGAGGACCAGCGCGGCCACTACTACGGCGTCGGCATGCACATCCAGTCGCAGCCGGACAAAGCCGGCGTAATCCACACCACCGTTGCGGATACGTTTGAGAATTCGCCGGCGCACAAGGCCGGCATCCGGCCGGGCGACGTGATCGTCAGCATCAACGGCGCCTCCATGGCAGGCAAGGACTCCCTCGCGATTTCCAACATTCTGAAGGGGCCCAAGGGAACGCACGCCGCGATTGCTATGCAGCGTGAAGGCCACGACCAGCCGATTGTGTTTGACGTGGTTCGCGATGACATCCCGCGGCCCTCGGTGGACCTGGCCTATTTCGTAAAGCCCGGAATCGGCTACATCCACGTGACCCAGTTCATGGAAACCACTTCGCACGAGGTGCAGGACGCCCTGACGAAGTTCGGGCCCGACCTGCAGGGCCTGCTCATCGACCTGCGTGGCAACCCCGGCGGCTTGCTGACTGAGGCGGTCGGCATGAGCGATAAGTTCCTGAAAAAGGGCGACATTGTCGTCTCGCAGAAGGGCCGTGCGTTCCCGGACCAGGTGTATCGCGCCAGCCGCGGTGAGCAGGACGACCGGCGCTTTCCCATCGTGGTTCTGGTGAACCGCAACACCGCGTCCGCGGCGGAAATCGTCAGCGGCGCCTTGCAGGATCACGATCGCGCCCTGATCGTCGGCGAGACCACCTTTGGCAAGGGACTGGTGCAGACCGTGTTTCAGATTGCTGACAACACCGGCCTGGCGCTCACGACTTATCACTACTACACGCCGTCCGGCCGCTTGATTCAGCGCGACTACAACGGCGTTTCGCTGTACGACTACTACTACGTTCGTGCGGACGCGAAACCGGCCGACAAGACCAACACCGAGGTCAAGCTGACGGACAGCGGCCGTACCGTATACGGCGGCGGTGGCATCACGCCTGATGAGAAAATTGAGCAGCCGCGCTCCAATCCGTTCGAGTTAAATCTGCTGCAACACACCGCCTTCTTCAACTTCACAAAGCATTACCTGGCCCACCGCGACATCCAGCCGAACTTCACCGTGGACGACGCTGTGCTGAACGATTTCAAAGCCTACCTGAAGTCCGAAAAGATTGACTACACCGACGCGGACTTCACCACCAACCTGGACTGGCTCAAGTCGAACATTAAGGGCAGCCTGTTCGTCTCAGAATTCGGTGCCACCGAGGGGCTGCACGCCATGATGGATTCGGACCCGCAGGTCGCCAAGGCGCTAACCTTCATGCCGGAAGCCCAGGCGCTCGAACAAAACGCCCTCAAGAAGCAGCAACAGCAGCAGGCATCACTCCGCTAGGAGCGATCGATGGAAGCAAAGGAGCGCGGCAGTTGCCGCGCTCCTTTGCATTGCACGCAGTACGCTGAAAGCGAGGACTCCGTGGATTTGGACCGTATACAAACTGCACTGCGCGAGGCTGGCCTCGATGGCTGGCTCTTTTACGACCATCACGGCCGCGACCCGCTTGCCTATCGCATTCTGGGCCTGGCCTCCAGCGCGCACGTGACCCGCCGCTGGTGGTACTTCATTCCGGCGCAGGGTGCGCCGCGGAAGCTCGTGCATCGCATCGAATCCGGCCGGCTTGACGCGCTTCCTGGAGAGAAAACCGCCTACTCCACCTGGCAGGAGATGGAGCAGGGCGTTGCGGCCATGCTCACCGGCGCGAACCGCATCGCCATGCAGTACTCGCCCCGCAACGCCGTGATGTACATCGGCCTGCTCGACGCCGGTACACACGAGATGCTGACCGGCATGGGCAAGCAGATCGTCAGCTCCGCCGACCTGGTCAGCCGCTTTGAGGCGGTGCTGACGCCCCGGCAGATGCAGACGCATTACGAAGCGCAGCAGAGCATCGACGAGATTCTGGACGAGGGCTGGAACGAGATTGGCCGCCGCGTTCGCGCAAACTCGCCCGGCGCGAACGAGTACAGCGCGGTCGAGTACCTGCAGGCGCGCATCGCCGAAGCCGGCCTGATCACCGAGCACGGCCCCAATGTTTCGGTTGGGCCCAACGCAGCCGACTCGCACTACGAACCCACGCCCGCTTCATCACGGTCCATCGAGCGCGGCTCCTTCGTTCTGATCGACATCTGGGCCAAACTTGCCAACGACCCCAACGCGGTCTGGTACGACATTACGTGGTGCGGGGTGGTTGATCGCGAGCCCACTGCGCGCGAGTCAGAGGTTTTTGAAGCAGTCCGCGACGCGCGCGACACGGCTATCGCGCTCATTCAGCAGCGGTTCGCAGCCGGGGAGCCCATTGCTGGCTGGGAGGCCGACCGCGCGGCGCGTGCCGTCATTGAGCAGCGTGGATTTGCGGACTGGTTCACCCATAGGACCGGTCACAACATCGGCACGGAACTGCACGGCGCCGGCGCTCATCTGGACGACTTTGAATCGCACGACGAGCGAACGATTCTGCCGGGCACCTGCTTTTCCGTCGAGCCCGGCATCTACCTGCCCGGCGACTTTGGTGTTCGGCTGGAGGTGGACATGCTCACCTCTGCGAACGAGGCTCGGGTCACCGGCCGCGTCCAGCGCGAGCTCGTGCGCATCTGACCGCGCTCCGCGCTGATAGACTCAACAACGGAATGGCAACCAAGGCAGTCGTCGTCCCGGTCAAGCGTACCGGCATCTCTCCGGATTTGGTCCTGCTGGCTGGCTGGGTCGTGCCCGGGCTGGGGCACGTGCTCGTCCGTAAGCCGATTCGGGCGCTGCTGTTGTTCGTGGCGATCATCGCCATGTTCGCCATCGGCCCGGCGATGCACGGCAAGGTCTACACCCCGACCACGGGTGACCCGTTGGACATCCTGGGTTTCATCGGCGACGCCGGTGCGATCGGTTTGTGGGCAATCGCAAAGCTCGGCGATCTGGGCGCGACCCAGTTGAGCGACGCCTTCTCCGACTACGGCTCCAAGTTCATCGTGGTCGCGGGCCTGCTCAACGTGATGGCCGCGGTGGATGCGCAGTCGCTCGCCAACGGCAGAAAGGCGGACCGGTAGCTTATGTCGCACTTCACCGCACTTCTGCTGTATGCCTTCTTCGCTTCGATCGTCTTCGGCGTGACCCAGCGCTCCGCGCCGAAAGCCATGGTCCGTTTCGGCGCTCTGTGCTTCGCGGGATTTCTGGCTGCGGCCATCGTCGTGAGCTGGGGGATGTACTTCATCAAACACTAGCGGCTATGCTGTTTGCGTCACACGCAAGGAGTCTCCGCATGCCTGAGCAAACCCTCACTCCTGCCTCAGAACTGGCGCAGAAGAACACCGCAGGCTTTCCAAACGAAAGTGCGGAGTACCGCACCGCGCGCCAGCGCCTGCTGGCCGCCGAGATCGAGCTGCGTGCAATAATGAAGAGGTTGCCGCACTGCGCCGCGCCCTCCCACTCGGTGGTCAGGTTCCGCAGGACTTCGTATTTGAAGGCCCAAACGGGACCGTTACGCTCGACCAGCTTTTTGGCGAAAAAGACACACTCATCCTCTACAGCTTCATGTTCGGCCCGCAGCGCGAAGCGCCCTGCCCCATGTGCACCTCGACCGTCGCCGGCTGGCAGACCAAGGTGCAGGACCTGCAGCAGCGCGTCGCCTTCGGCGTAATCGCCCGCTCACCGTACGCGCGGCTCGCGGATTGGAAGCAGCAGCGCGGCTGGTCCAACGTTCCGCTCTACTCTGACCCATCGGGCGACTTTACCCGAACCTACGTCAGCGCTGACGACGGCGATGTTCCCGGGCTTACCGTGTTTACCCGGCAGGGTGGTGTTGTCCGCCATTTCTGGAGCGGCGAGATAAATTTTGACATGGCCGACCCTGGCCAGGATCCGCGTGGCGGCGCCGACATCGACCCGCTTTGGACGTGGCTCGACCTGACACCCGGTGGACGCGGCGGTGACTGGTACCCAAGCCTGAGCTATGGCGACGCGGCACGCACCTGCTGCCACTAGCGGCGCCCGGCTACCTCCACCACACGTCCGCGTGGAAGCGGTGCCGCGGCGTAAACCCAAGCTGCCGGTAAAGCTGCAGCGCCCCCGCATTGGCTTCGGTCACCGTCAACGTCACGGTGCGCTGCCCGGCGCGGGCCAGCTCCGTCGCGGCGTGGCGCAGCATGGTGCGGCCCAGGCCGCGCCCACGGCGTCGCGGCGCCAGGCATAGCTGGGGTATGTGCGTGGTCTGTGGCTCCACGCGCGTGGTCAGCAGCAACCCGTCCACCTCGCCAGTGCGTTCCTCGACCAGTACCCAGGAGTGCTCCGGCGTAAAGGTGCCGCAGCCCGGAAACCGCACAATGTTGTGCAGGAAGCGGAGGCACCCCTGCACGCTGCGGTACTGGTCGTTGATCTCCGTGTCGCCATGGCCCACATAAGCGCGATGAATCAGGTCGGCGGCTGGCTGGTACATGGGCGCGGTCCAGCGTCGCAGGCGCAGGCTGCCCAGGTCTGGCGCGGGTTCATCTTCACGGCGTACCAGGCTGCCCGCCGGGATCAACTCGCGCAGATCCGGCAGCTCTGTTTGCATAAACAACCGGGGAAAGCTTCGGAAAGCCGCTTCGGCGAAGACGGGCTGCAACTCCGGCGGCGTAAGCAGCAGCTGCGACTCCACGCGCTCCACGCCGGGCGTGTGCTGAAGCATGGGCAGCAGGTGACGCAGCAGAAGCTGTTGCAGCTCGATACGGCGTGAGCCTGAGGCAAACAAATCGCCGACGACTGCTTTCTGCGTTTCGTACACGGCAAAGGCGTAGCCATGCACCTGCCCGGTGCGGCGCTCCACCGCGACGAAGCCCGGAAGGATGCGTTGATCGAGGTAGCCGATCAGCAGTTCAATGGAGTGCGAGTAGTCCCACAACAGCTCGCGTCGCCAGACGGCGCTTTCCTCAGCCAGCAGGGGGCGCAGGTCGCGTCCCGGGTGGAGGCGAAGGTCGCGAATGTCATAGCTATCGAGCACTCTCGGTTTGAGGGTAGCGGGTTTCGGCCCTGCGCGGTGCAGGGGAACCATGTTGGGAACACGCAGCACAGGTCTACTTCAACGGGCCAACCCGGTACACTGCCAGCCCCTGCCACTCGTTGATCAGCAGCGGCTCGTACGTGCGGTTCGACAACAGCTTGGGAAGCGCCTGCAGATCATCCTCCCGCAGGACCAGGATGTGCTCTTCGTTTGGGATGCCCGTGATCACCCACTGCTTTTCCGTGACCGAGGGCTGCGGCAGGTAGTGCCGCAACGGTTGCTGCCGGTAGAAGCACAGACCATAGTCCATATCGCGGCGAATATGGTGGGTCACAAGCAGGTTGACCCCCGGTGCGCGCCGTGCAATCTCCTGGGCCAGGGGCCGGGCGGAGTAGTTCGCGTCGAGCAGCCAGCCGTTCGTGTGCAGCAACCAGAACAGCATTGCGACGACCGGCACCAGCGTCGCGCTTCGCAGGTAGCGCAGGCCGAACCGCCGCACCGTGAACACAATCGTCAGCGCAAAGATCGCCGCGATGCCCGCCGTCAGGGCAATGGTCCTGGCCGGGGGCACCAGTTTTTGAAAAATCATGTACTGCGGCGATAGCATCAGGACAAACGCCATGGCGCCTGCGGTCACGCCATGCGCGATCACGGTGGGCATGGAGGTGGGGCGGCGCCGGGCGCGGAAAATGTAATCGCCTGTAAGGATCGTGATCGGCGGGATTGCTGGCAGGATGTAACCCGGCAACTTGGAACCGGAGAACGAAAAGAACAGGATTGGAAACACGGCCCAGAGAACCAGGAATTCCGGGAAGGCGTCGCCCGGGCGGGGATGACCCAGGTAGCGGCTGGGCAGGTAGCGCACCCGCCACTCCGCGCGCGCCGTCTGAAACGCGTCCCACAGCGCCCGCAGCGAAATCACTGTCCAGGGCATCAACGCGACCAGAAGGACCAGCACATAGAAAAACGGATTCTGGTGGTGCTGGTAGCGATTGCTCGCGAAGCGCTCCAGGTTCTGCTCAAACAGAAAGAAGTGCCAGAAGTTCGGGTTGCGCAGCTGCACCGCGATATACCACGGCAGCACCAGCACCAGGAAGAGCAGCAGTCCCGGCCACCAGAACATGCGGCGCAGCACCTGCCACTCTCGCCTGAGGCCAACGAACAGAATGATGATGCTGCCGCCCAGAAAGATCGCGACCGGGCCCTTCGCCAGCACCGCCAGGGCACCGAAGAAGTACAGGTCAAAGAGCCAGAACTTCTTGCCCGTTTCATACCAGGCGTACCAGCCCAGCATGCCGATGGCGAACGGCGCCGCCAGTTGCATGTCCGTCGATGCGCCGCGGGCAAATGCCACGATGGCGATGGCTGACGCGGTAATCAGCGCCGCGTCCAGGTGTCCGCCCGGCCGGAATCGCCGCATGTGCAGAAAGATCAGGAACACCATGGCAAAGGCGCCGGTGGAGCTGGGCAGCCGAGCCACCCAGTCGTACATGCCGAACTCTTTGAAGAAGCTCATGGTGCGCCAGTAGTACAGCGCCGGCTTTTCAAGCCAGGGGTGGCCGTACAGGATGGGCGTCACGAAGCCCGCTTCCAGGCACTTGGCGCTGCTGCGCAGGTCGGCGGCGCGCAGCGACCGTGGAATCACCCGGGCATGGACCGCGTGGCAGCCCTGCGAATGCGCCTCGAGCATCTCCGCCGCGATCTGCGCGTAACGCGGCTCATCCGCGCCGACCAGGCCCATCTCTGGCCGCGAGATTTGCAGATGTCCGACGCGCAGCGGCACCAGTCCATAGAAGAGCAGCAGCGCCGTGAGCGAGCACAGCACCAGCAGCTCACGCGTAGCCGTAGTGCCCGCGTGGTAAGCGACGCGGCTCAGCCAGCCCGGCTTCGGTGCCGGTTCGGTTTGGGGCGAGGTACTCAAACGTGTCGAAAAAGTCTGCTCGAACTCCGCGTTCGTTCCCGAACGGGTTTGAGGCTATCAGATTCGCTTTCGCAATCTGAAAATTCCGCGGGATCTTCGGGCAAAGGCCAACCTTCCAGGCCATAACCGGCGTAACAGCGCTTGTTTCCAGGGAACGATCCCGCCGCAGAATCATCCAACAAGATGTGAGCCGCCTTCCGCATCCGACAATCCTGCGCAAGCTGCGCCAACTCTACCGTGTAACCCGCGAAAGCTACCGGCAGCCGCTTGCCGGCCAGCCGCAGCCGCCTGTGCTCGTCGAGCATGAGGAGCTTGGGATCAGCTTTATCGGGCATTCTTCGTTCCTGATCCAGATAGGCGGCCGCAACCTGTTGGTGGATCCGGTATTTGCGCGCGCCCTGATTCTGCTGCGCCGCCAGCGCCGCGCCGGCCTGCGTGTGCGCGACCTGCCGCCCATCGATGCAGTGCTGCTGACTCACGCGCATATGGACCACCTGCACCTGCGCTCGCTGCGCCAGGTCGTTCGTCACACCCGGCGCATTACCGGCGTCGCGCCAGAGGTGATTGTGCCTGCCGGCGTGGCGGATCTGGTCGCGAAGCTTGGCTTCCGCATGACCTCAGAGCTGGAATGGTGGCAGGAAGCCGAACTGCGCGCCGCAGACGGCACCACGACCGGCGTCTCCGTGACGATGACCCCGGCCAAGCACTGGGGTGCGCGAATGTTCAAAGACACGCACCGGCTGTTTGGCGGGTACGTCATCGCGAACGGCCAGCACTCGGTCTACCACTCCGGCGACACCGCTTATTTTCACGGATTTCGCGAGATCGGGTCGCGTCTGGCGCCGCGAGTGGCGCTCTTGCCCATCGGAGCGTATTTCCCGGACAGCTACCGCGCCGTGCATACCAGCCCGGAGGAGGCGCTGCAGGCCTTCATCGACCTGCGCACCGCACAGACGATGATCCCGATGCACTTCGGCACATTCCCGCTGGGCCGCGAGCCAATGGAAGAACCCCCGGTACGCCTGTTGGAGGCTGCCCGACGTGCCGGCATCAGCAGCCGAGTGCGCGTTCTTGGTGAGGGCGAGACGCTGCGCGTTCGCGCGACGGAACGCAGCTACGCGCGGTAACACTGCGCGTCAGGAAAGCCGGTCGACGAACGCACGGGCGGTCACAATGCTTGCACCGGCATGCTTGCGCAGTGCCAGCAGGCCGCTCTTATCACCACTGACCAGGTAGTCGGCGCGTCCTGCCTGCGCGAGTGCCAGGAGAAAATCGTCGTCCGGGTCGGACGACCGCACCACGCGCGGCAGAGGATCAATCCCGATCGCCATATCCTGCAGATCGTTGATCAACCGTCCGATCACATGAGGGTGCAATCGGCCAGAAAAGAATGGCTTATGCAGCGTTTCCCGTAACTCCTCGACCTGACGATGGCAGGTAAGTAGATCGAATCTCTGTACAAGCCAGGCGCGATAAACGAGATCGGGCGGACCGCCGCTGCTGACGAGAGCCGATACAAAGATGTTCGTGTCGAGAACGACGCGCATTGAAAACTAAACCTGTTTCGCCGCGCGCTCCTGCCGCACTTCAAGCAAACTCCGGTCGATGCTGGTCTGCAATTCGTCCTGGTCGGCGTCGGCAAACACCTTCTTGATCTGCTGCACCGTGCGGTGAAACATCTCTTTGCGGACTGCACTCTCTATAAACTTAGCGATCGCGTCAGCACCGGCCCCAACGAAGCCTTGGAGATCTTCGTTGAGCTGAGAGGAAATTTCTAATTCGAGGCGGACTGTCTGTGGCATCGCTCGACTCCGTTCTTTTTAGCCTATCGCACCTACTTCGCGCCCTTGTTGAAGATGGAGTCCGCCAGGTAATTTTCGACCTTGGCCTGGTCGCGGACCATCTCAAGATAGGCGTTCTTCAGCAGCTGCGAGCGGCTGTTCCGCAGTTGATCGCGGATGCTTTGTTGCACGGCCGGGCTGGTCAGGTCGCGCTGGCCGGCGGACTCGCGCGACAGCAGCTTCAGGATCACGTAGCCGATCACCTGTTTGGTAGGACCGTACACCGGCAGGATGTCCGTGGCTTCGCCAGCCTTCAGCTTGCTGATCGCCGCAAAAGTCTGCGGGTCGGCCCGAAGTTGTGACTCCGACGGGAAGCCCATGTCGCCACCATTGGACGCCGTCTGCGGATTCTCGGAGTAGTTTGCCGCGAGCGTGCCGAAGTCCTCGCCGGC
Organism: Terriglobus sp.; assembly: GCF_965201105.1. GTDB lineage: Bacteria > Acidobacteriota > Terriglobia > Terriglobales > Acidobacteriaceae > Terriglobus. The sequence goes on along the minus strand of NZ_OZ241741.1, from coordinate 2,927,309 downwards.
GTCGATTCGGTTCTTGATTGTCTGAATCTTTTTTCTGGCTTCGGCTTCGTTGGTCGCCTTGCTGCCCTGCAGATTGGCCTGCCCCTGCGCGGCGGCGGTCGGATCAAGCGGCAGGCTCGTTACCAGGATTTGCGCAAGGTGGTAACGGTTTTCGATCAGGTTGTACTCGGCCTTGTGCGCGTTGAAATAGTTCGTGACCTCCGCGTCGGTCACATTGATCTTGCTTTCGATCTCTTTGTTGAACAGCTTGGTCGAAGTGACCGAACGACGCACATTGCGCCGAAGATCGTCCAGCGTCTGGTTCGATTGCTTCAGGTATTCATTGAAGTCCTGGTCGGTGCCGTGAGACTTCAACTCGGCAATCTTTGCATCCACCTCGTCGTTGGTCGCGGTCAGGTTCATCTTGGCGGCGCGCTGCTCCACGATTTCCTGATCGATCAGACCACGCACCATCTCAAGCCGTTCGCTGTCGGCTTGTTCCTGGCTCTCGGGGGTGGGGTCCTGCTTGTTCTTTTGCTGTGCGTCGAAGAGCCGGTCCAGATCCGCGCGCGGAATTGCATGCCCGTTTACGCTCGCGACCACATCGTCGCCGTGCTTCTTGGGGCAGCCCGCCAGCGCGAGCACGGAGCAGGAGACGGCAACCACCACCAGGAAATGGCGGAACGTACGGCCGGGGTGCGGGTGTTGTTCGAGCGTCACGGGGCTAATGGTATCGTGGCGGGTCCATCGCTGTAGTTTCGATTGCATGGGAACGTCTCAATCTACTTCGTCGCGGCCGGAGGCTTGGCGGAATCAGGCGCTGCCGCGGCCGGCGGTGTCGCCGGTGCGGGTGCGTTCAGGTCAGGAAGCGGGACGGCCGGTGGAGGCGTCACGCCTTGCGCCAGCAGTGCATCGTCCACGGCCCGGTAGACGAACTCGATCGGCGCGGCGCCGCTGATCGTCTCTCCGTTGATGTAGAGCGCGGGAACGCCATTGATGTTCAGCGATTCCCCTTCGCGCAGGCCCGCCGTCACGGGAGTCTCGTCCTGCTTTGCAATGCATGCCTGCAGCTTGCTAGCGTCCAGCTTGTCCGCACTGCCGGTGTCGGTCGCGATCTTGTCCAACTGGATTTTTGCCGCGGTCAGGCTGTGTTCCTCTCCGCCTATGCTCGCGGCTTGAGCATGCAGATGGTCGACGTAGCTCCAATACGCCGCCGTGTTCTGGTCGCCCAGACAGTCGGCGTTAATGGCTGCATGGATCGCCCAGGGGTGCTGCGACAACGGAAAATCCTTGTACACAATGCGGACCTGGTCGCCATAGCGGTTCAGGATTGCGGGAAACATCTGCTCGTGCATGCGGGCGCAGAAGGGGCACTCCAAGTCGTCAAACACCACAATGCGCACCGGCGCCTTCTCGCTACCGCCGCGGGCGGGGCGTCCGGCATCGCTGACCGTATCCCTGGGATCTTTGGTCAGGTCAAAGGTAGTCATTTGCGCCAATGTGTTGCCATCTTTGCTCAAAAGGAGGTTCAGCGGCTTGCCCGGCTTGCCATATTCGCCCACGGTGACTGTCACGTCGTTGTAGTTCGGCATCGCGGCATCCGGGTGCAGATCGGTCACCTGGACCTGGTAGTTGAACGGAATGCTGGCGCGGGTGCGGATCGTCACCTCGATGCGGCGCGCCAGGTCTGGCGTCAGGCCGGCTACCGCGGGACGTTGTGCGCGGCAACCCACAAGCGAAACAAGGAAAGGAAACAGAGCTGCAGAAATGGCTGCAGAGGATCGAGGAGAGCGCTTCAGCACAGTGGTTTGATTATCGCAGGGCGCAAAGGTGAGCGCCGCGCGCCCGGGTTCGGCCCGTGCGCCTCAAACCGGCGTTCCAGCAGGTTCCTGTTCTGGTGCAAGGGCTTCGCGGTTAAGCACCGCATCCGGCGCACGCATGGCCAGCGCCGCGGACATCTGGGCGGCCCGTCGGCTCCAGGTGGCAAGCTGGCTGCCTTGCCAACGCAGACCCCCGCATCCGTCGTCGAAGCCGCCGGCCTGCAGAGCTTGCATGGCTTCGGCCATCTGCTGCGGCGTGGTCACCAGCTTTACAAGTGGCGCTTTGCCCAGCAGTTCATGCACGCCCGGCGTGGCAAGCATGGGGCGGGTCGCCGCCAGGTGTTCATAGAAGCGGGTGCTGGATCCGGAAAAGGTGGGCTCGCAACGCCGGTAGGGCAGAACCGCCACGTCCACGGCGCGCGCGTAGTGCATCAAGTCGCCATACAGCCGCGGCCCGGTGAAGCAAGTCCGCGGGTGCTGCATGACACGCTGCCGGGCGGCACGGGCTGGGGCGTCGGCGATGTGCATGTTATTGGATCCGACAAACAGCCACGTGAACGGCTTGCTTTGCTCGATCGCCGCTTCGATCAGCTCCCAATCCATGTTGCCCGCCAGGTTTCCAATCACGCCTGCAATGGGCCGGGGCAGGTGTGCGATGTCTTCTGGCAACCGGGCTGGCGCCTTCAGCGGTGCCGGCAGCAGGTTGCAGGCGCGGGTTGCGTTGGGCAACACCTCAATTTTTGCCGGGTCGCAGCCCTGCTCCTGCAGGTACTCGGCAATGCGGACGGAGCTGGGGCATACCAGGTCCGCGGCGGAGCACATGCGCTTGTCCCAGCCGGCAATGCGTTCCGCGTCCGCGTTTGCGTACGCGGCGATCCGGTCTGTCAGCCAGTACACCACGGGGCCCGGCCATGCCTCCGCGACCGCGGCAAAGTGCGGGATCGTACACACCAGCACGGAATGTTCCGCGTCGCAACCGCGCGCCAACTCCGCTGCCAGCCAGCGGCTGACCCAGCTAATGGCCGCGGGCGGCAGGCGCGCAAATCCACGCAGCAGCGGAAACTGCCGAATGCGCAGGTGCGAACCGGCCACGGAACGATCGGGCGCGCGAGAGTGCAGGGGTATGGGCAAGAGCCGGCGTTTCGGCTGCCACAGCACCACATCCCGCCGCTCGGCCAGCGCGGTCGCCAGTTCCAGGTCCAGCACGTCAGAAAGTTGCAGCACGTGCCACACCCGGCGCGAACGCTCGCCGCTCGGTTCGTTCGAAACGACAGCGGGATCGAACTCGGGAAGAACGAAGTGCCCTGCGTTTCCCTTCGGCGCCAGAACCATGCGGGGCTACGACTCCGAGCGCGAAGACGCCATGCGCGGCACGGAATCCGGCGAGCGCAAGGTGCTGCCGGATTTCTTTTTGCGTGCGCCGGCCCGCATCAGTTCGTGAACGGTGCCGATGCGAAATCCTCGGGCCCGCCAGATCGGCAGCACGGTTTCCAGGGCGGCCAGCATCTCGCGCAGGTCGGCATCCACGCGAATATCTCGACCGTCATGCAGGCACACAATGCCGCCCGGCTCGGTGTGTCGCAGCAGGTGTGCGGCGATGCGGTCCCGCGGCCATTCCCAGTCGTGGCCGATCACAGACCATGTCACGCCCTGCACGCCCAGCCGGCGTTGCGCCGTCCGCAAACCGAACCAGCGAAGGCCATACGGCGCTCGGAAATAGCGCGGCCAGATGCCCGTGTGATGTTGAATGCAGATTTGTGCCCTGCGCATGTCTTCCAGCATCGCGCGCGAGTTCAGCAGGTTCATGTCCCAGCCAATCCGCGGGCAAAGGCGTATGTGGCGGTGCGTGTGATTGCCCAGCTCATGACCAGCCTCCACGATCGCCCGTGCAATGTGGGGCAGGCGCTTCACATTTTTGCCGCACACAAAAAAGGTGGCGCGAATCCGGTATTTCGCCAGCAGTTCCAGCAGCGCGGGCGTACTTTCGCTGGGGCCATCGTCGAACGTGAGCGCGATCTGCCGCGACCGGTTCGGCACTTGCGAGATGGATGGCGCGAGCAGTTGCGACCCGGGCGCGTGCACGCCACGAAGCACTGCGGCCGTTGCCCCGGTCAGGGTCGCTACAGCGAACGTAGCGGGAAGCAAACTGGGGATCATGCTTTCCAGCATGGCTGGGGCCGGTTACACCGCGCGTCGGCTGACGCCCACCCCTGCATCGGTAATGGACAGATTAGCTTGTGTGGTCCAGGATGATCTTCCATCCCATCGCCGTCTTTTCCAGCACCAGCGAAAAAACGCCATCCGCGGCGCCACCCGACCTGCGTGGCCGGTCCAGGTGAAACCGCCCTGTCAGCACGGCGAAGCGGTCGTCCAGCAGGTGCGGGTCCAGGTCGATGAAACTGAGCGTGCCCATGCTTTCCCTGTTTGGATAGGTCGAGTGGTACCGCTGCGCGAGTGTGTCGCTGCCGTGTTGGACCGTTTCGCCAATAAACGTCGTTTCCGGCGTCTGCTTGTAGCCCGACAGAAAACCCTGCATGTCGCCGCTGTTCCAGGCGCGCTCCTGCGCGGTCAATACCTTGACCACGTCGAGCTCGGCCTGCGGCAACACCCTCATGGCCGAGCCTTCGCTTTGCGCACGCAAGGCACCGGCCGGGCCCAGCAGTGTGGCGGCAAGCAGCAGGGAAGTGCAGCAGCGCATCATCGGAAACTCCTTTGCAGAGGCGAAATCCGCCGTCCGATAGCTAGAATCATGCCATGAGCGTTCAGGCTGGAGACAACGCGGGCGCGCCCGCAGTTTCACTCGGCACACAGGTGACCGGCGCAGGCGCGCAGGCCGGCAGCTCGCTGCGTGGTGGAACCCGGCTTCATTACACAACCTGCTCGCTGGATTGCCCGGACAGCTGCCGGGTGATCGCGACCGAGGACGTTGCGACAGGCCGGCTGGTAAAGCTGCAGGGCGATCCCGCACACCCGGTCACGCGTGGCTTTCTCTGCGGCAAAGTCGCCCGGTTTCTGGACCGTGTGTACGCTCCGGACCGGCTGCTGTATCCCATGCGCCGCCGCGCCGGCGTGGCCAAGGGCGCGCTGCCACATGGCCGCGAACACGAGAGCTTTGAGCGCATCTCCTGGGATGACGCGCTCGACGCCATCGCGGTGCAATTGCGGCAGGTCAGCGACCAGCACGGCCCGGAAAGCATTCTGCCGTACAGCTACGCGGGCACTATCGGCCAGCTTGGTTTTGGATCGATGGACCGGCGCTTTTTTTACCGGCTTGGCGCGTCTCAACTGGACCGCACCATCTGCTCCACCGCAGGGGGCGCCGCGCTGACCGATGTGTACGGCACACGGCTCGGCATGGAGCCGCAGAGCTTTGCGAAGGCAAGGCTGGTCATCGCATGGGGAGCGAACGTTCACGGCAACAACATTCACTTGTGGCCGTTCATCGAAGAAGCGCGGCGGCAGGGTGCACGCCTGATCGTGATCGATCCCTACCAGACGCGCACGGCAAAGCTGGCAGACGAGCATCTGCGCATCCGTCCCGGCACCGATGTGCTGCTGGCGATGGCGATGATGCGCGTGATTGTCGACGAGAGGCTCTACGACAGCGCTTACGTGGACACATGCACACACGGCTTTGCGGAGCTGTACGCGCGGTTGCAGGAGCCGCAGTACGCGCCCGAAGCGGCCGCCACAGTAACCGGCATCGCCGCGCAGCAGATCGTCGCGCTCGCCCGCGCTTACGCAATCACCAGGCCTGCCGCGATACGCGTGAACTACGGCGTGCAGCGCAGCGAAGGCGGCGGCACAGCCATGCGTGCCATTGCCATGCTGCCGCTGCTCACGGGTGCGTGGCAACATCCCGGCGGAGGCCTGCTGCTGTCGACCTCGGGCGCATTTGGCTTCAACTCCGCGAAGCTGCAGATGCCGGAGTTGATGGATGCCTCGCCACTCCGGCGCAAGGCACGCACCGTAAATATGAGCCGGCTCGGCCATGCGTTGACGGAACTCGGCAGTGCGCCGGGCGATGGCCCGCCCGTGCACGCCTTGTTCGTCTACAACAGCAACCCTGCCGCGGTCGCGCCCAACCAGAATGCCGTGCTGCGCGGTATGCGGCGGTCTGACCTGTTCACGGTGGTGCACGATACGTTCTTCACCGACACTGCGGATTTTGCGGACATCCTGCTGCCCGCGCCAACGTTTCTGGAGCAAACGGATCTGCAGGGTGCTTACGGCCACATGCATGTACAGCTGTCGCCGGCGGCGATTGCCCCGCTTGGCGAAGCGCGCGCGAACGTGTGGGTTTTCGCCCAGTTGGCGCAGCGCATGGGCTTCGTCGAGTCCTGTTTCCAAGACACCGAGCGCGACCTGATGGCGCAGGCGATCAGCAGCGCAAACCCGTGGCTTCAAGGGATCACACTCGACATGCTCGAAGCAGGTCTGCGCGAGAGCGGTGAGAACGATGCATCGGGTGCGATCAATGCCTGGCAGAACTCCGGCACTGCGGAGATGGCGTCCGCCGCCCCCCGCCGCGCGCAGGGTCGCGGTTTCGTTGCACTCGATGTCCCACGCGATGCCACCGGCGATTTTCTGCCCTTTGCCGACGCCTCATGGTTCCGCACACCCAGCGGCCGTGGCGAGTTTGCGTCCGAATCGCTGCGTGCCAAAGGCCTGGACCCCGTGCCCGCGTACCACCCCGGCGAGGAAGGTTTTGCCTCCGCCTCATCAGACTTTCCGCTGCAACTGCTGCCGCGCAAAGGCGACAACTGGATGAACTCGACATTTGCCAACCTGCCACGGCACCAGACCATGCAAGGTGAGTTGGCGAAGACTGTGGAGATGAATGCCGCCGACGCCGCCGAACGTGGTCTGGCGGAGGGCGACCTGGCGGAGGTGCGCAGCGCGCGCGGTGCCCTGCAACTCTCTGTTCACATCAGCGATCGCGTTGCGCCGGGTGTCGTCACTTGCACGCTGGGCTGGAACAAGCTCGCGCCCGCAGGTGACGGCGGCGTGAATGTGTTGACCAGCGAGCGCGTCACGGATCTCGGCGGGGGCGCTACGTTCTACAGCACACTCGTGGAGGTGAAGCCGGTTGCATCGATGCGGCAGAAAAGTGGCGAAGCGGATTTTGCCATCGCTGCCGATTAGCGCTTTTGTCACGAGCCCCGTCCGGGCTTGAGCCAAACCTTTGCGCCTCTCTGCATCCAACGGTCTGACGAGGCGAGCGACTACGCATGCCGTCAGAGATTCGGAAAGGGAACACCATGGCAGAGAAGAGCAAGATGTACAAGAACCGCGTCGCACTCCCGGACGATGTAAAGCAGAAGACCGTCGATGTGATGAACGTGACGCTGGCCGCCGCGCTGGACATGTACTCGCAGGCAAAGTTTGCGCATTGGAACGTGAAGGGCATCAACTTCTACCAGCTGCACCTGGTATTCGACGCCACGGCAAAGGTCATTTTCAAGCAGATCGATCCCATCGCCGAGCGCATCACGCAGCTGGGTGGCGTGGCATCCGGTACGGTGCGCCAGTCGGCTGAGCATTCGCCTATCTCTGCATACAACGTCAAGGCGGTGGCAGGCAAGGAGCACCTGGTCGCGCTGTCGGACGCATTGGGCACGTACTGCAAGGAGCTGCGCGAGGCGTCCGACAAGATCGATGACATCGGCGACAGCCCAACCTCCGACTTCTACAACCAGCTCATCGTGGAAGCCGAAGAGGAACTGTACTTCCTGGAGTCGCACCTGGAAGCTGGCGACGTGCAGTAAGGTTTGCATGAAGCAAAAATCGGCGGTCCGGATCAGCTCCGGGCCGCTTTGCTTTGCGCTGGAGGCAGCCGTCGCCCGCTCGCTTATCCTGTAGGCATGTTGTTCAAGTGGTACGCGGACTGGATGATCCGCTGGGAAACCGCGCTGACCACGCGGGACACGAATCGGATTGTGCGTCCGCTGGAGTGGGGCTTCGACTGGCTCGCTGGCTTCAGCCCCCTGGCCGCGGAGTGGGCGGCAAAGGCCGAGAGCAGCTACAGCGCGCAGGAAGCGACGCGCGCCATGGCGGAGGTGAATGACGAGATCGTCGCCAGGGCCAACGATTTTTACGGTTACACCATGCCTGCGGACTTCCGCCTGGAAGAGCGATTTCCTGAGCTTTACCCGACCAATGTTCGCCCGGAAACGCTCGAGCAGGACCGCTGGTACAAGGAGCAGGCCACCGGCGGCAACCTGCCTAAGGCGCAGTTTCTGCGTTTCACTTCGCCGGTGCGAACGAAGTATGCAGAAAACGACGTCGTCAACGCCCGCTGGTATCCTGAGGCCCCGCACGCGGTACCGAACCGTGCCAAGCAGGCGATCATCGTCATGCCGCAGTGGAACGCCGATGCTTTCAGCCACAACGCGCTGTGCGACATCTTCAACAAATTCGGCATCGGCGCGCTGCGCCTGTCGAAGCCGTACCACGACATACGGCGCCCGGCCGAGCTGGAGCGCAGCGATTACGCTGTCAGCAGCAATGTGGGCCGCACCATCATGGCCGCGCGGCAGGCCGTTGTCGATGTGCGCAGCTGCATCGACTGGCTCGCCTCGCAGGGCTACGAGCAGTTCGGGGTGCTGGGCACCAGCCTGGGCAGTTGCTACGCATTTCTGGCGGCGGCATTCGATCCACGCATCCAGGTCTGCGCCTTCAACCATGCCAGCACGTGGTTCGGCGACGTGGTCTGGACCGGCCAGAGCACGCGGCACGTGCGCGAATCGTTTGAGAGCAAAGGCATCACGCAGGACGAGGTGCGGTCCATCTTCGCCGGCATCAGCCCGATGAGCGTGATGGACCGGTTCGCGGCGGAGCGCACACGCCGTACGCTGGTTATTCATGCGACCTGGGATCTGACGTTTCTGCGGCAGTTCTCCTTGGATGTTCTGCGCAACCTGCGCGATCGCCGCGTGCAACTGGTCAGCCGCGTGTTGCCCTGCGGTCACTACACCACCGGCGAAACTCCGTACAAGTACCTGGACGGCTGGTACATGGGGCAGTTTGTCTGGAGCGCTTACCGCCGGATGCGCCTGGATAACGCCTGAGCCGCGCGGCCGCGCACAGTGAGAGAATGGCGGCATGGCCATCGACCTGAACGCGCCTCTTGCAACCGTAGATCCGGAGATTGCCGCACAAATCGCACTGGAGGCTCGCCGCCAGCACGACGGGCTCGAGATGATCGCGAGCGAAAACTTTGTCTCACGCGCGGTGCTTGAGGCGGCAGGTACGGTTTTCACCAACAAGTACGCCGAGGGCTACCCCGGCAAGCGATATTACGGCGGCTGCGAGTACGCCGACGTGGTCGAGAACATCGCGCGCGACCGCGCGAAACAGATCTTCGGTGCCGAGCACGCCAACGTGCAGCCGCACTCTGGGTCGCAGGCCAACGCCGCCGTGTACATGTCGCTGATCAACCCCGGCGACACGCTGCTGGGCCTGGACCTTGCCCACGGCGGCCACCTGACCCACGGACACAAGCTGAACTTCAGCGGCAAGCTGTACCGCATCGTCGGCTACCAGGTGCGGCGGGACACCGAAACGCTCGACTACGACGCCCTGGAAGAGCTGGCGAAGCGCGAGCGGCCAAAGGTCATCGTGGGGGGCGGCAGTGCCTATCCACGCTTCTGGAATTTCGCCCGCATGCGAGAGATCGCCGATGCGGTGGGCGCCTACCTGTTCATTGACATGGCGCACTTCGCCGGTCTGGTCGCCGGTGGCGTGCATCCCTCGCCCGTGCCGCACGCGCATATGGTCACGACCACCACACACAAGACACTGCGTGGTCCGCGCTCCGGCCTGGCTATGTGCAAGCAGGAGTTCGCCGCCGCGCTCGACCGATCTGTCTTTCCCGGCCAGCAGGGCGGTCCGCTGGTGCATGTGATCGCGGCCAAGGCGGTCGCGTTTAAAGAGGCTCTGCAGCCCGAGTTCGCCACCTACGCGGCGCAGATCGTCCGCAACGCTCGTGCGCTCGCCGTGGCGCTGCAGGCCGAGGGCTACCGCGTCATCTCCGGCGGTACGGACACGCACCTGCTGCTGATCGACACCTTTGCCAAAGGGATCCTCGGCTCCGAGGCCGAAGCGGCGCTGGGAGCCGCGGGCATCACGGTCAACAAGAACGCGATTCCGTTTGATCCCAATCCGCCGCTCAAACCCAGCGGCGTCCGCTTCGGCACGCCCGCGCTGACCACCCGCGGCATGCGCGAGCCGGAGATGCGGCAGATCGCCAAGTGGATCGCCACCGCCCTGGAACACCGCGGCGACCCAGCGAAGCTCCGAAACATCCGCGGCGAAATCACCGATCTCGCCGAAGCCTTTCCGCTCTACGGCTGGCTGCGCGAAGGGGTCGCCGAGCAGGAATCGGAACCGGCGCTCGCGTAAATGCGAGGTGCAATCACGGCATATGCCTCTGTTACCCTCTTGCCATGCAGGTAATGGTCGATTTGCCGGATGATCTAGCAACTCATGCCGACCCCGCGCGCGAAGCTCTGGAGGCCATCGCGATCGCTGGGTTCCAATCGGAGGCTTTGTCCCACTTTCAGGCAAGTCAGCTTTTAGGCATGTCTCGCTTCGAGTTCGACGGGTTCTTGAACTCGCGACATATCGAGGACCACGCCTATGGCGTTGAGGACCTCGAACAAGACCTGCAGACGATCGAACGATTGACCGGGCGGAAACCTCGCGGCCTGTGATTGTTGTTGGCGGATACTTCTCCGCTCAACTACCTGATTCAGATTCAGAGCATCGATGTGCTGCATCTCCTGTACGGAGAAGTTCTGATACCTGCCGCAGTGCTGGATGAATTGGGCAGAGGACCCGAATCCGTTCGGGCCTGGTCCGCTAATTTGCCACCATGGGTAGGCGTGCGCTCGGTCGATGCTGTCTCGCCCGCCATCTCCATATCTATGGGCCGTGGTGAACGTGAGGCCATCCATCTTGCAAAGGTCGTTGACGCCGAATTAATACTCATCGACGAGCAACAAGGACGCCTCGAAGCAGAACGGTAGGGACTTCAAGCAATAGGGATCATCGGTGTGCTGTTGCAGGCGGATGACCTTGGTTTGCTGGACAGTAGAGCCCCGTTACGTCGCTTGCTGAACACGAACTTCCGCTTGTCTCGCGACCTGCGTAAGCGTGTGCTCGAGAGAGTACAGTCGCGCACCTGATGCCGAACGACGACTCCCTATAGTCTTTAATCAGAGGCAGCATGGCAGACGAGCAGTTCGACGCAATCGTGATTGGGACAGGGCAGGGCGGCAATCCGCTCGTCAGGGCGATGGCAAAAGCCGGCTGGCGCGTCGCCGCGGTGGAGCGCCGCTATGTCGGCGGCACCTGCGTGAACGACGGATGTTCGCCTTCGAAGACCATCGATGCCAGTGCAAAGGTGGCTTACCTGGCCCGGCGCGGTGCAGACTTCGGCGTCCGAACCGGACCGATCACAATCGACATGCACACCGTCTGGCAGCGCAAGCAGAAGATCGTTATTGACTCGCGCGACGCGAATGCGGAGTCGCTGCGCAAGATCGCTACGCTGCTGATGGGTGAGGCAAGCTTCGCGGCGGAGCAGCCGGGCGGCGGCTCGTTTGCAGTCGAAGTTCGCATGAACGAGGACGGCACCGTGCGCCACCTCACCGCGCCGCGCGTCTTCTTGAACACCGGCGAACGTCCGCACCCACCGCAACTGGACGGCCTGGACAGCGTGCCCTACCTGGACAGCACCAGCATCATGGAATTGCAGCAGGTCCCGGAGCACCTGGTCATTCTCGGCGCCGGATATATCGCGCTTGAGTTCGCGCAGATGATGCTCCGCTTCGGTGCGAAAGTCACAGTGCTGGAGCGCGGCGAGCGCATCGCCTCGCACGAGGATGACGACGTGGCCGCCTGTGTCCGCGAAATCCTGGAGCACGATGGCATCCGCATCCTCACCTGCACCTCGGTCGAGCGCGTTAGCGGCACCGCTGGCACTCTGACACTGGACTTGACCACGGCGGAAGGAAAGCAGCAGGTCACCGGCTCGCACCTGCTCGTCGCGACCGGCCGCACGCCGAATGTGGAGGCGCTCCACCTTGATCGGGTCCGCCTAGAGCAGGACAAGAGCGGCCATATCCGGGTCAACGATCGCTTGGAAACGAACGTGCCGGGCATCTGGGCCATTGGCGACGTGAAGGGCGGCCCCGCGTTCACTCACATCAGCTACGACGATTTCCGCGTGCTGCGCGCCAACCTGCTGGAAGGTGGCAATGCGTCCATCGCTGGCCGCCGGACCAACTACACCATGTTCACCGACCCGGAGCTGGGCCGCATCGGCCTTTCCGAGAAGGACGCGGCACAGCAGGGCCGCACGGTGCGCGTGGCGGCGATTCCCGCTGCGAAGATCGCGCGCCTCGACGAGATGGACCAGACCGCCGGCATGCTGAAGGCGGTCGTGGATGCGGAAAGCGGGCAGATTCTTGGAGGCGTGGCGTTGACCGAGTCCGGCGGCGAACTGGCTGCGCAACTGGAGCTTGCGATGATGGGCGGCCTTCCCTACACAGCACTTCGCGACGCCATTTTCGCGCATCCTATCCGGGCCGAGGCCTGGAATAATCTGTTCACCAGCTTCCGTGACGGTCAGCCCTAAGCGCCGTTCCATCTCTGCGCATTGCCGCGAACGCATCTTCAAGGGTGGTAAAGGAAGTGACCTGCGCCTGCGACCGGATGTCGTCGCTCCAGGTCAGGTGGACGATGGCGAAACGGCCGTCGGGGAACTCAGCAAGAACGTCATCGTCCGCGTCGCTCCGCGCAATCAGGTGCCCGGCAGCGGTTATCGCCGATCGAGCCATCTCCAGTTCGTAGCGGTACTGCAAGGCGGTGTGCTCCTCACCTTGCAGAGTTCGCCATGCCTCAGACAAACTCAGCGGCACTCCGGGCTGGCTCACCTGTAGTTGCACCAGAGCTGACTTACTCTCCACTTATAAGATTGTACGCCGTTATAGCCGCAAGTCCATACCACTTTCGACCGATGGAGTAAGTGCTGCCGCAGCGGTATTCTAATGATGTTGAAGGCCACGTAAGTAAGCGGCCAGGCGACGCGCGATGCAGTACCGCAGAATCTTGTTGACGCTTCTGGTTGCTGTCCTTGGTTACAAGTTGATGGCGACCGCGTTACCTCTGATGAACAAACCGAGCGACGCGGCCCTCTACGGGGGCGCAGCCCTGCTTGTCTTCTCGCTGGTAGGAACATTCACAGTAGTACGGCTCTTATGGAGAAAGAGCTAACATGAGCATCTTTGGTGAGGTCATTCCTGTAAACAGCAACAACAGCGGCGATCCTTCGGCGAACATTCGTCGGCTCGGCAAGTATGCCGGCCTGGGTCTTCTGGCGATCCTTGCTGTTTCGATCTTTTTCAATTATCTCCTGTCCGTCACGCGGATCGACGCGGGGCACGCGGGCATCGAAATCGTCTTGAGTGGTTCGCAGCGCGGCGCCTCGGAGATCCCGATCCGCACCGGTTGGGTCTTCTACTCGCCACTCCGTTCGCAGATCATCGAGTTTCCCACTTACGTGCAAACGGTCAAGTGGACCCGCAGCACCGATGAGGGGAGCCCAACGAACGAAGAGATGAGCTTCAACTCGAAGGAAGGCATGGAGATCGATACGGATATAAGTCTGAGTTACTCGATTGCCGCGGCCCGCGTGCCGGACTTCTATGTGAAATACCGCGTGAGCGACCTAAGTCAGTTCACGCACGGTATTCTGCGCGACATTGTACGGAACTCGCTCAACCAGGTCGCTTCCACTTACACCGTGGAGCAGATTTACGGTGAGCAGAAATCCGAGTTCCTGGCGCGAACGCAGCGCCTGATTCAGGACCAACTCGATCCCGTCGGTGTGCAACTGCAGCAGTTCGGTCTGATCGGCGCGCCCCGCGTGCCCCAGGTGATCGCAACTGCAATCACGGCCAAGGCGCAGGCCATTCAGGATGCCGAGCGCGCCCGCAACGAACTCGCGCGGACGCAGGCGGAGGCCGCCAAGCAAATCGCCGAGGCGGACGGTCAGGCGAAGAGCAGCGTAACCCGCGCGCAAGGTGAGGCGGAGGCCAACCGCATCCGCCAGACCAGCATCACGCCGCAGCTGCTGGAATTGCGCCGGTTAGAAAATCAGCGTGCGCTGATCGACCGGTGGAACGGCCAGCTGCCCTCGGTTGAGACCGGCGGCGCAAACGGCATGATGCTGCAACTGCCATCGCCGACGACACGATAGAAGCGCGAATCGACAGCGAACAGGGGAGCGGAATGCTCCCCGTTCGTCTTTGCAGCAGGTTTTTGCATCCGGCAGGCCAGGTCGTGTCATCCTAGCTGCCGTATGGGTTACGTGCTGGTTCTGATCTTGGGCATCCTGACGGGCTTGCGGACAATGACGCCGATCGCGGTGCTGTGCTGGTTCGCGTACCTGCCGGGAGCAATTCCTGGCGAAAAGGTTTTGATGCTGACCGGCTGGCGCCACTTCGCGTCTTACCTGGTTTCGCCGATTGTGTTCTCGCTGGCTGCGCTCGGTGAGTTCATCGGGGACAAGCTGCCGAAAACGCCCAGTCGCACCTCGGCGATCGGCTTGACCGGGCGCATCCTGTTCGGCGTGTTCATCGGCGTGCTGATCGCGCCGCGCGTGGGCGGCCATCACTATCTGAAAGGGATCACCGGCGGCATTGGCGCCGTGCTGGGCACCTATGGCGGCTGGTGGCTGCGCACCCGGCTCGCGGCGCTGGTCGGCAAGGACTGGCCCATCGCCAACCTGGAAGACTGGTTCACGATCGCAGCCAGCATCATGGTGCTGAACGTCATCACCCATTCCGATTTCTTTCGCTGAGCCAGCCCGAGGAGCGGCTTGGAATGAGCAGGCGGGCCTGTAAGCCGGATTTTGTCAACGAACGGTCATTCCTCTAGGCGCCGCATTGCTGCGGACACTCATCAGCGACCTACCCGCGAGTTTGGCGCACCGGGCCGATGCGCATCACGTTCATGGATTGCGCCGCGAACGATCTTCCCGCCTATTTGGTCTTGCTCCGTGTGGGGTTTACCATGCCGCCTGCATTACTGCCGGCGCGGTGCGCTCTTACCGCACCTTTTCACCCTTACCCTGGCCGCACTTGCGCGCGAACGGGGCGGTATCGTCTCTGTGGCACTGGCCGTCGATGCGCCTTGACGCGCACCTCCCGGGCGTTACCCGGCACACTGCCCCGCGGAGTCCGGACTTTCCTCCCCTGCGTACCGCAAGCGGCACACAGCAGCGACCGTTTAGCCCGCCTGCTCACTCCGAGTATATGGGAGGGAGCCGTGGCCTACAGGCCATGGAGAGAGAGCCCCAATATGAAAGGGCCTTTAGCCCGGCCAAGTGCGCACTGCGGCTAATAGTTGCCGCGAAAGCCAGCTTCGCGCAGCTGCAGTCGTGTCACCGTGGCCTGAATGCCATCCAGCGGAAACGTCGTCCAGTGCCCGATGCCGGCGCGCTCCACCGCTTTCAGCGCCTCGCCTTCGCTGCGTACGCGCATGCGATGCACATGCTCCATGCTGAACTGCTGCTGGCCACCGGGCACGGGCTCGGCATCTAGGAACAACCCCGAACCGAGCCGGCGAAATTGGAAGTGAACGAGCGTGGTTTCCATAAAAAGCGCCGGTCTAGTCCCTCGCCAATGCCGCAGCGGCGGTGCTGCCCTTTTCCTTGACGCCGTGGGTGGCGGGCTGGTCCGCGGGCACCGACAGGTAGCGCCGCCACCAGAGCGAGTTGGCGGCTTCGGCTGTGACTTCCGTCGGCGCTCCCGGCTCTGGCAGGAATACCGGAAGACCAGCATCGGCGGCGACCTCCGTAAATCTCTCCGGTGGCTGATACCAGGGGTGAAATGCCAGGTTGAACAGGCCCCAATGGATCGGCATCACGACGCGCGCGCGCAACTCCTGTGCGGCCTTCAGGGCATTATCAGGCCCCAGGTGGATCTCGTGCCACAGCGGGTCGAACGCTCCAATCTCCAGCGTCGCCAGGTCGAACGGCCCAAACTGTTCGCCGATCTCCTGAAAGCCTTTCCAGTAGCCCGAGTCCGCCCCGTGGTACACGTTGTGCTTCGACGTGCGCAGCACAAACGAGGACCAGAGCGTGCCGAAACGCTTGAAGCTGCGTCCACTGAAGTGCCGGGCGGGCAGCGCGACAATCTCCAGCGGCGTCGCACTGCCAGACGGCACGGTGAAGCTGTCCATCCAATTCATCGGGTGCACGCGACCGGCACCCTCGCCCCAGCGCTTCAGGTGCGTTTCCACGCCCATGGAACAAACGTAGAGCGGCTTGCGTTTATCCAGTTGTTGCAGTGCCGCGGAGTCGAGATGGTCGTAATGGTCGTGTGTCAGCAGCACCGCATCGATCGGCGGAAGCTCGTCGATCGAGAGCGGCGCAGGGTAAAAGCGCTTCGGTCCGGCCCACTGCACCATGCTGGCGCGCTCGCCGAAGACAGGATCGATCAGCAACGTCGTTCCGTCGATCTCCACCAGCAGCGACGAATGCCCGATCAGCGTCACGCGCAACCCCGAAGCAGGAGGATGCTGAAAATCCGAAAGGTCGGTCCGGAACGGCCCCAACTGCCGCCGTGGGATACGTTCCTCCTTGCCAAAGAGCAGCTTGTGAAAGATGCTCGGCATCTGGCGAGCCGGAACCATTTCCGTCGGCACCGGATTCTGAAACTTTCCATCCCGGCATTGTGCCGGCTTCAGCAATGACATCGCGTCTCTTTCCGTAAGGGTTCCTGCGAACAAAGATGCGAAACAAAGCCGCTGCGATGCGGCGTCCGCACAGAGTAGTCTTCAACAAAGAGGCAAGGGATGGGTTGGCAGGAAGGTTTAAAGCTGGCGATGCAGTCGCTATGGGCGAATAAGCTGCGCACGCTGCTCACTTTGCTGGGTGTGGTCATTGGCGTAGCCGCCGTGATCGCCGTGGTCACGCTGGTCAACGGCGCCAATGCCTTTGTCGCCACACGGGTCAATCGGTATGGTGCCGACGTGATGACCATCTCCAAAGAGCCCGGCTTCAACTCCGACTACAACCTGCACCTGCAGTATCTGAAGCGCAAAAACATTGATCTGGAACAGTACCGCTATGTGAGCGACCAATGCCACAGTTGTGACGGCATGGGCGCGCAGCAGGCCACGCGCGGCAAGATCGTAGTCGGCAAGCAGTCAAGTACCGACACCACCATCCGTGGCAATACATGGATGCTGCCCACACTGCAAAACCAAACCATAGTGGAGGGCCGCGGCTTCACGCCGTCCGACGACGACCACGCCTCCCACGTCGCGCTGATCGGCTCCGACATCCAGGAAAATCTGCTGGGCGGCGAAGATCCCATTGGCAAGGAGATCCGGGTCGATGGCGTGCCCTATACCGTGATCGGCCTGGGTGAAAAGCAGGGCAAGTCGCTCGGCCAGAGCCAGGACAATTGGGTCACCTTGCCGCTCAGCACCTATCAGAAGACTTACGGCACCGCGAAGACCGTCACGCTCTACGTCAAGGCAGGCGGCGGCAAAAACGGCCTGGAGCGCACAGAGGACGAGGTCCGTGTGCTGATGCGCGCCGCGCGCCACGACCGCCCGGGCCAGGAAGACACCTTCACCATCGAAACCAGCGATACTTTCATTCAGCTTTGGAAGAGCATCAGCTCCGGCTTTGAAGCGGTCGCGGTCGCCATTGCCGCCATCTCGCTGGTGGTCGGCGGCATCGTCATCATGAACATCATGCTAGTCAGCGTGACCGAGCGCACGCGCGAGATCGGCGTTCGCAAAGCCTTGGGCGCGCGCCGCCGCGACGTGCTGATGCAGTTCCTTATGGAAAGCGCCACCATGGCGCTGGTCGGCGGCGTTCTCGGCGTCATCGGCGGTGCTGTTGTTGCACAGGGTGTCACGGTGCTGCTCGGCTTTCCATCGTCCTTTGCCGTGTGGAGCGCGATCGCCGGCATGCTTGTCGCCACCAGTGTCGGCATCTTTTTCGGCGTCTACCCTGCACGGAAAGCCGCCATGCTCGACCCAATCGATGCGCTTCGCGCGGATTAGCTCTGTCCGGCGGCAACCGCTCCGGAGAAGGACACGATGAGCCTGAAATCGACTCTTACCCAGCTACGCGAACCGGTCGCCATGGCGATGGACCAACTGCGCGCCAACAAGCTGCGCAGCGGCCTCACGATCCTCGGCATCGTCATCGGTGTCACCACCGTCATCACCATTTCGTCGGTGATCAACGGACTCAACAACAACGTGAGCGAGATGGTTTCGTCCATGGGCACCAACGTGATCTGGATCTTCCGCTTCCCGGTCATCGGTGTTCGTCCGACCACGGAGATGCTCACGCGCAAGCAACTGACCTTTGACGATGCCATCGCGCTCAAGACCTTGCCGCACGTCGTCGGCGTGGTGCCCTCATTGCGGTACCAGAATTTCGATTGGGGCAGTGGCAACGTGGTCGCCAAGTACGGCAAGAACAAGAGCGAGAACGTTTCGTTGGAGGGCACGAGCGCCGACAACCCGGACGTGTACGATCTGACCCTGACCCAAGGCCGTTACTTCTCGCAACGCGAGGAGGACCATGCGGATAATGTTGTCGTCCTTGGCCACGATACTGCGGAGGATCTCTTCGGCGACGAGAGCGCCATTGGCAAAGAGATCAACGCGAACGGCAGCTTTTACACCGTCATCGGTGTGCAGGACAAAGTGAAATCTGCCTTTGGCGGTGGCAAGAACGCCGAAGACAACATCCTGCACATGCCCATCAGCACCTTCAAAAAGGTCCACCCTGAACAGCTCGATTACTGGATCTCCGCCAAGTTCGACGACCAGAAGAACAAGGGCATCGTCGAAGACGAAATTCGCGAGATGCTGCGCCGCCGCCGCAAGGTCAAGAACGATGCGGACGACAACTTCGCTATTTTCGGGGCCGATTCCATCACGCGCCTTTGGAGCCAGATCACCGGCAGCCTTTTCCTGCTTATGTTCGGCCTTAGCGCGGTCGGCCTGCTGGTGGGTGGGGTCGGCGTCATGAACATCATGCTGGTCAGCGTAACGGAACGCACCCGCGAGATCGGCGTGCGAAAAGCCATCGGCGCCAACCGACGCACCATCTTGCTGCAGTTCACGCTGGAGGCGATGACGCTGTGCGCACTGGGCGGTCTCATCGGTGTGCTCTTCGGCTCGGGCTTCGGGCTCCTGCTCAAATTTGTGCTGTCGTCGTCGGTTTCCCTGATGTGGGTCGTTGCCGCGTTCGTCATCTCGTGCAGCATCGGCCTTGTCTTCGGCATTTACCCCGCATACAAAGCGGCCAGCCTGAACCCGATCGAGGCACTCCGCTACGAGTGAGTCTCCAGCCATGCGGGCTCGTCGATTCTGTGGAACCAAAGCTTTCACGCTGTCGTACTCTATCGCGGGACATATCGAGAGGATGCCGATGTTCGGAATCAGCAACATGCGCTGGATCGCAACCGGAGCTTTGCTCACCTTGCTCGCAATTACTGGTTGCCACATCTCCTCGCGTGGCAAAGACGGCAAAGAAGATGTGGACATACGTACACCACTCGGCGCCCTTGCCGTAAAGACGGACCCCGCTGCCGTGCTCGGCAAAATCGGTCTGCCGCCCTACCCTGGCGCGGTGTCCGACAATAACTCCGGCACCGACAAGGACTCTGCTGATGTCAACCTGTCCTTTGGTAGTTTCCGCCTGCGCGTGCTCGCGCTCGGCTTTGAAACGCCGGACGACCGCTCCAAGGTGGAAGACTTTTATCGCAAAGCGCTCGGACAATACAGCGACGTGATCGCTTGTCAGGAAGAATCTTCGGTCGGCCAGCCAGCCAAGACCGGCCTCGGCCTCACCTGCAAAGGGGACCGCCACGTCCACACCGACCTGCACGACGACGGCGCAAAGAAAAGCGGCGAACAGGACCTGACGCTGAAAGCCGGCTCGCCCTCGCGCCAGCACATGGTCACCTTGCGCGCGCTGCAGAACGGCACGCATTTCAGCCTGGTCGCGCTGGACTTGCCGGATGAGCACAATTCCAAGTAGCCCTTCGATGTCGGCGTTCCCGAGCCATTACGCCGAGATGGACCGTCCGATCGTAAGCTGGTGCCGCAGACAAACAACGAGCCAGCCCTGATGCTGCGATACGCCATCTCTGACCGTCGTCTCTTCCCCGGCGGCGAGCAGGAGCGCAAAGAGCGGCTCATCCTGCAAGCCGTCGCCCTCGCGTACGAAGGTGTCGACTTCTTCCAGCTTCGCGAGAAAGATCTCGATGATGCCGCGCTATTCGCACTCACCACGGCCGTGCGCGACGCGGTGCACGCCACCGGCACAGTCATGCAGGTCGTGCTCAACGGCCCACGGCAACTCAGTACACGCGCCGGGGTAGGCTGGCACTGCACCGCTGGATTGTTGGAGCAACCGTCTGACAGCACCCATTGCGTGAGCTGCTCTGTACACACGCTCGACGAAGTCGAACAGCAACGCACGCGCGCCTCGCTGCTGCTGTTCGCTCCCGTCTTTGATAAAACCGTAGCGAGTCAGCCGGTTCAGCCCGGCGCCGGTCTGGAAGCTCTGGCGAGGGCGGTCGAACGCGCGCGTGGAACTCCGGTGCTCGCGCTGGGCGGCGTTACGCTTCAGAACGCGCCGCTGTGCCTGGCGTCGGGCGCAGCCGGCGTTGCGGGCATCCGCCTATTTCTCCGGGCGTCGCGTTCCCAGCACTCCGTCTAGCTTTGCCGCTCTGATGCTTTTCGCATCCTGCGCATCCATCACAGGCCCTTTTCACAGGCGTGCCGCAAACTCGTTCTTTTTTGAGCACGACTCCTGACCGGTAGCAGCGCCAGTGTTTGACCCTGTTTCCGCGGCGGTCGTATACTTTTGCTAGTTTTGCGCGGAGTCGTGCGCCCGGCGATCGGGTTCAGCAACGCCAAACCCAGGCAAGCAGGCCGCAGCACACGCGCTGCGCGGCGCCTATTTTCATACCCAGCACGGATCTCCAAGGAGCTTTCCCATCCGCATGAATCGTATTGCTACCGTGTCGACGCTCGCCGTCGCAGTTGCTTCACTTGGCTTCTCCACCGCTCTGTTCGCACAGGCATCACCCCAGCCGGCTGCTGCGGCAGCAGTGAAACCCGAAGCGATCCCCGCAAAAATCGCGCTGATCAGCTTTGAGCAGGCGGTCTTTGCCACCAACGAGGGCCAAAAAGCTGTCAACGATCTTTCCGCGAAGTACCAACCGCAGAAAACGAAGATCGATGGCGAGGCTCAGGAAGTGCAGAGCCTCAAAGACCAGCTCCAGAAACAGCCCAATCTCAGCGATGCGGAAAAAGCCACCCGCGTCCGTAACATTGACACCAAAGAGAAGCAGTTGCAGCGCGACGGCGAGGACGCCAGCGCCGCGTACCAGCAGGAGCTGCAGGAGGTCTACGGTCGCATCGCGCAAAAGGTGAATGGTACCCTGCAGACCTATGCCAACCAGAACGGCTTCACGCTGACCCTGGATGTGAGTGGGCAAAGCAGCAACATCCTGCAGGCCGACCCACGTACCGACATTACCCGTGCAGTCATCGATGCCTACAACACGTCGTCGGGCGTTCCGGCGCAGCCGGCCGGTGCGTCAGCCCCATCTGCTCCGGCTTCGCGTACCGCGCCACGCGCCACACCCCGCACAACGCCCGCGCCACGCTAATACAACAGGCGTTGTTCCCGTCGAATACACGTATTTCTTACCAGAGCACGTCTGATTTCCGTCAGACGTGCTCTTTTCGTGCTGTGGAAAAAATTGTGGAAGGAACTTCCCCGGCATCGCGACTAACACCTCACACGTCAGCAGAATTGCATCGTGAACGCAGCATGAAAGGACGTAAGTAGCTGTGCTGCAAACACTTATGCTGTGCAGAGAACGTGGCCTGCTCAGCTTGCTCTCCGCTTGGGTACTCCGGCCGGCATCAGCGTTTTGCACAGAACTCACAATTCATCCTCATAATTCTGACGGTCTGCGCAGGCGCCGTTCTCTGGTTTGTGCTTGCCAGATCGGCGTCGCCATGGGATTCGCGATCTCATTGGCCTGCGTCATGGCAGCGCAGAAGGCGCCGCCTCGGGTGAGTGTCGCCCAGCTGCTGGCGCAGGACCTGACCTGGACACAGCAGCAACGCGAGACGCGCTTTGCCCACATGGACACAGTTTTTCCGGTCAACCGGATTCGTCACGGGCCAGCGCTAGCGCTAACGCAAGGCGACCCGTTACCAGTGCGGCTTCCCTCAGGAGAATCGGTCGACGCGTTCATGCAGCGCGACCGCCTTGCGGGCGTGCTTGTGATGCAACACGGCCGCATCCGGTTCGAGCGGTACGCGCTTGGCGCAAGCCCGAAAACGACATGGACCTCGTTTTCCATGACGAAATCCGTTACGGCAACGCTGGTCGGCTATGCGATTCGCGATGGTCTGATTCAGAGTGCGGACGACAAGGTCACCCGCTACATCCCAGAACTTGCCGGCTCGGCTTACGACGGTGTCACGGTGCAGCAGCTTGCGGACATGACGAGCGGCGTTCGGTGGGTTGAGGATTACTCGGCGCCTGACAGTGACAACGTGAAGCTGTACGAGGCGACGGCGCCAAAAGGGCGCGATCTAGTCGTCGAGTACATGCGCAAATTGCCCCGCGAGGCGGCACCCGGAACGAAGTTCGTATACAAGACGGGCGAAACCGATCTGCTTGGAGTCTTGGTGCGGCGCGCGGTCGGTACGTCGTTGAGCACGTATACGGAGCGGACGCTTTGGCGGGAAATGGGTGCGGCGTCTGACGCTTTTTGGATCGCCGACGACGGAAAGGAGTTCGGCGGCTCCGGATTGAGCGCGACGCTGCAGGATTTCGGGCGACTTGGCGAGTTTGTCAGGGCTCATCGCGCCAATGGCTCGCCGCTTGGGCTCTGGCTGGCAGCGGCGACGCGGGGCGAGGCGGATGGTGGGCGGTATGGCCTGGGTTGGTGGACTTTTCCTGATCTGGGTCGTACTCAGGCTGATCCTTCGGGTGATGAAAGCTTCGCGGCGCTGGGGATCTTCGGCCAATCAATCCTGGTGGATCCAAAGCGCGAGCTGGTCATTGTGACACTTGGTGCGTGGCCGCAGGCGACAAATCCCGGGCTGGTTGCGGATCGGGCGGCGCTTTGGGATGCAGTTCGGCGCGGGATCGACGCGTCCTCCCCTGATCCGGTTCGCTAGCGATCCTCCCAGCTTCGCTTCGCAGCGGCACAAATTCTGCCGCGGAACCTACGCCTAAGTTCCTGCGATGGAGATAACTCTGGCGATTACGGCTTCGGAGCGGGGCTGGCAATGGGCTCGGGAGAGCTTGCCGCGGAGGTCGTGCTGGGCGTGGCCTTGGGCGGGTTGGTTCCGCCGGAGGTTCGCTGCTGCTGCGAGGCGCGGGTTTCGCTGTACCAGGTCTGCACCCCCTTATGGCCGGCACAAGCGCCCTTCCTGCTCGCGGCTGTGCTGTAGGAGCCGTCCTTGCAGAGCCCGGTCGAGCCCTCGGGTGCCTTCTTCGGAGCAACCGTAGAAGCCTGGGCGTGTGCAGCGATGGCGGGCGTCGCGGAGAGCAGGACTGCTGCAAGCAGATTGGCGGCGGTGCGAACGGCGGGGATCGTCTTCATGTGCGGCCTCGTTTTTGGGTTTTGTGATGCACATTTCCCGGTCAAAGGGGTTTGGGGGAGGTGTGGACTCAGCTGCTTTTGACGATGGGGCTAAGTCTTAAATGCACTCGTGGGCAGATGGCTACACCTCGTGGGACCTGTCGTACCGCAAAAGGTTCACTTTGGTGCGAACCGACCCGAAAACTGCGCCTTGCCAAGCGGTCGCTTCATGTCAGAGGAAAAATATGCAAAAGGGATTGGGCTGTAGGCGACACGCGCGTTTCGTCGTTCGGGAAAGGTGGAGTCTTGGGACGTCAGACGAGTCGGTCTGATTGAGTGTGTGTCGCGTACGTCCCTGCACAACTTCATTGCTTCCGCTTTTCAGATATCCCAGGAGAATCACGACGTGGTCTACGCCAAACGCCTGCTCTCAGCCCTTCTCTTCTGTACGCTCGGTTTGCTGTTTGCGAGCCGGCTACAGGCGACCCCCTTAGCTAGCGGCACGTTCTTGAACGACGACAGTTTCTATTCCTATACCTTCACAACCTCGTCTACGCAAAACTTCAACTTCGCCACCACGTCCTATGCGACTGGTGGCTTCATCCCGGTGCTGACCCTGTTCAATGCAAGCGGAGGAACCCCGCTGGCCTTTGCGGAAACCGATAACAGCGACGTCTCGATTAACCAGATTCTAGGGCCTGGAACTTACGTGCTCTTTTTGACGCAGGATCCAAATGTCTTCACTACGACGTTGGCCGCCGGAACTCTGTTCGCGGGACAACCGACGTTCACCGGCGATTTTTTTGGTATCGCCGGAGGCAAGTTCCTTAATTTCATTGACGGTACCCAGCGCACCAGCAGTTATGCCCTCACGGTGAACTCTGTTTCGGTCGCTGCCACTCCGGAACCCGCAACCTGGCTGCTGCTGCTGCCTCCAGTCGCTTTCGCATTTGCGATGCGGCGTCGCTCATCGCTGGGCGTCACCGCCTTCTAGGAACACCCCCCCCAACGCACCAGAAGGGAACGCACCCAAAGGAGTTCTCATGTCAGAACGCATCCTGGACGAAGTCGTCAAAGCTTCTCCCAACCGGCGTAAGTTTCTAGCCACCCTTGGCACGGCGACCGCCGCAGTCAGCGCAATGGCGCTGGCCAGCCCACGCGAAGCGGAAGCTCAAACCAGCAGCCCCACCGCGACTGAGATTGCGGTGCTCAATTTCGCCCTGAATTTGGAGTACCTGGAGGCAGAGTTCTATACCTATGGCCAATACGGATACGGGATCGAACAGGCCGGCCTGAAAGTTTCCGGCGTCGCTTACGGAGCCAACCCGCCGGGCGGTGGCACCACCACCGGCGGGGCGAAGGTCACGTTTTCGAACAATCTGGTTTTTACCGGTCCCATCACTTCGGAGATCGGCGTGGATGAGCGCGCACACGTGACGCTGCTGCAGAGCTTTCTTGGCTCGGCGGCAATTGCCAAGCCAAACATCAACCTGACCGCTCTGGGCTTCGGCTTCGGCAATCAGAACGAATATCTGCAACTCGCCCGCATCTTTGAGGACGTGGGCGTTACGGCCTATGGCGGTGCGGCGTACCTGCTGACCACGCCGATTGTGATACAGACCGCGGCGCGGATCCTAGCGGTTGAGGCGCTGCATGTCGGCTCGCTCCACACGCAGATCGCGCGACTCAACGTTCCGAGTCCCGTGCTGGACGGCGCCGATCTGGTTCCTCCGCCGACCGGTCCGCAAAACCAGTATTTGCCGGTAAATACCGCGAACGGCCTGCCCGCATTGCGGTCGGTGCCGCAAGTGTTGGCGCTGGCCTACGGTGGTGCCGGGTTGACGCAGGGTGGCTTTTTCCCGAGCGGCATCAACGGTGCGTTCTATGGGACGGCGAGCAGTGCACCGGCGACGGCTGCGAACCTGCAAACAATTCCACCGGGGTTTGCGCCGGCTCCAGCGTAGGGAGATCTCAGCCCTGCCCCCGGTCGAATTGACTAAGTTCTTCGTGCTGTTGGGGTTGGGTTTGCCTGGTTTCGGTAAGTTCCTGTGTCGCAGGAACTTACGGGTAAGATCCTGCGGTAGAGATACTTGCCGGGTCTTGACCGCGGTTCTTTCGGGAGTTGATAGGGCTTCCTGGCGCAAGGTATGCGCTGGGGAGCCCTCTCTCTATTGTAGGGAGTTGGCGGAACTAGCATGCCAACTTTATCTTGTGTGCAATGTGGAACTTAGGGGTGAGTGGGGCTTGACAGGTTTCCCGACCCTGGGACGGGCTGGGCGGCGGTTGAGGAGGCAGCCTGAGCACGGATAAAGGCGAAGGTGCGCTGCCAGGCATCGTCGTGGTGGTTGGGGAAGACGTGACCGTCGCCCGGGTAGATTTCGGAGTCGCAGTGCTGTTTGGCGAGTTCGCAGAGGCGAATGAGCTGCTGCGCGTTGATAACCGGGACGTTGCTGTCGTCGCTGCCGTGCAGGATGAGCATGGGCGGAATGCGCGTGGCGTTGTGGAAGGCGGTGTCGGGAAGGCTGCCGGACCAGTCGACGACGGCGGCCCAAGCGGCGTAATCCGTATCGGACGCGCCATGGCTGCTGCGGACCTCAAGGTAGTGCGGGTAGAGGACGTAAAAGCCGCCGGCAGCGAGTCGCTGGGCCATCCTGGAGTACGAGGCTGCGCCGCTGGTACCGTGGAGGAAGATGACCGTGGTGGCGGCGTCTGGGGAGCCGAAGGTCTCGCAGTGGGGGCCGCAGCCTTTGACGGGTGGCTAGGTCGGGGCGGGTGGCGCGGCGGGACTTTGCGTCCGTGCCGGGAGTACCAGGAGCAAGGCGGCGAGGCCGACGAGGATGCGGGCGCGGAGCATGTGGGAGCAGGGTAGCGGTGCGGCGGTGTGGATGCAAATCAGGCCAGGCCGCTGGCGGTGGTGACGCGCGGGGTGAAGAGGTGGGCTCCTGCGGGATGCCGTGACCGCGCGGGTTCAGGGGCGGAGGGTGTTGAGCTATTTCGGCGGCTGAAGCCGCTGGTGCGCGGGGTTGAGATGGTGTCCTGCGGGATGCCGTGACCGCGCGGGTTCAGGGGCGGAGGGTGGATGGTATGGCCAGGTTCATGCCCCTCCGAACGCTTGTCGCGCTTTGTGGGCGGTTCGCCCCTTTGCTTCGCGGAGGTGAGGCAGGCGCGTTCCCGTGCTGGTGGGCGCGGGGTTGGCAGGAGCGAGGGTGTGGGTAGTTCTGGGCTGGAGGCTTGCGGCTGCCCCCTCACACTCTTCGAATTCTTACTTGACAGAACGCACATAAATCGGTGCACTGTGACTCTACCTAATGAACTTTCAGCGAGGAGCACATGCGGGTCGTACAAGACTCTCTTGATGATCTATTGTTCACCGTGTATCAGCGATTGCTGAAGCAGAAAAGGCATGCCGCAAAAGCACCCACGAAGGGCCCTAATGTAGAGCTAATTGGAGCTCAGTTGGTACTCAGAAACCCACTTGCCCGGCTTAGCCGTGCGGAGTCTCGCAATTTGCTTTTTGGCCAGCTCGGAGAATTGCTTTGGTACCTGTCCGGTAAAGATCGCTCTGAGATCATCAAATACTACCTGAAGAACTACCCGCTCGATAAAGAGGAAGACCCCGCAAAGGTGCGGTCAGCCTATGGTCCGCGCCTTCTGCAGCCCGGAAGAGTGAGTGAATTGCAGCGCATAGTTGACCTTCTTCGCGCGAACCCGCCGAGCAGAAGAGCTGTGATTCCTATCTATTGGCCTATCGACACTCTTCCACATCCAGATGTCCCTTGTACATGCACACTCCAGTTCATGAATCGTGGAGGAAGACTAATCATGGTCACACACATGCGTTCGAACGACGTGTGGCTTGGGCTGCCCGGCGATATTTTCGCCTTCACGATGATTCAAGAACTGATAGCACGATCTCTTGGCCTGAAAGTGGGGCCCTACCACCATCTCGTAGGAAGCTTGCATCTTTATGATAAACACCGAAAATCCGCCGAGGCCTTCGTTTCAGAAGGCTTTCAGTACCAGTTGCCCATGCCAGCGATGCCGCTCGGCGATCAGTCTGCCGCTGTAAGAGAAGTGTTGAAGGCAGAGATCTTGATCAGACGCGGCCGCTATGGCGGTTCAACAGATCATTTGCCACAATACTGGGCTGACATAATTCGACTTCTCCAAATCCACGCTGCGTACGGACGCAAAGATCAAAACGCTCTGCGCCGAATTAGGAGAAGGATGAGGGATAGCGTTTACAACACCTATATCGAACGACGTAAGCGCGTATTAGAGACCAAAACAGAAATACCCGTTGATGAAATACAGATGTTGAACCTCAACTTAGACGGCGGAGACTTAGTACATTGAGGCGGGATGATGCGGCGTTAGAAGCTACCTTGTACGCTCGATTTGAGGCGTACGAAGCTGAGCATGGAGGTCTCCCAGGTATCTCCACCGAAGCAGCGCGAGACACGTTAATTTGGCAGATGGTGGAAAGCGCGCACAGAGTGCGTTATGTAGAGGTCATGCAACACCGGGATATAAGTCCAGAACGTGCAAACCCACAAAGCCGCTTATTTGACCCCTTGCGTGCCGCTGTTCTTGCTCAACGGAGAGGTGATTGGGATGAAGCTTTCTGGTTAGTCTTCCTCTTTGTTCAGTTTGGGAAGAACAAGAAGAGTGGTTATCAACTCACCAGAGATATTTACGGGAAGCTCGCGCAGGGCGGACTTTGGAGCTGGAATGATGTAGGCCGTGATCCGGAAGGCTTTCGAGATTGGCTCCGCATGAACCTTCGAACCCTGCGAAGCGATGACGTTCATCGAGCCTTCGGCAATCATCGAAAATATGAGACTTTGGACCCGGACAAGCCAAGGGGCACCGGTATCGCTGTACAGACGTACGTGGAATGGGTGTTGAAAAGCGGTAGCCATAGAGTTCTTTTTCAGCGAGCCATTACTGAAGCGAACGGACATCCACGTGCGGCATTTCGAAAGCTATATGTCTGGATGGCTGACGTAATTTCTTTTGGTCGAACTGCCCGTTTCGACTACTTAACTATGGTGGCCAAGCTACACCTTGCGGCCATCGAGGCTGACTCGCCATACATGGCGGATGCAACCGGTCCGGCCAGAGGTGCGCGGTTGATATTTGGCGGCAACACGAGAAGCAGAATGAGTACGAGACTACTGGAGAGTCGTACGGTAGCTCTCGGCGACTGCTTGGGGCTTGGCATGCAGGTGATGGAAGACTCGCTCTGCAACTGGCAGAAGTCCCCTGAAGTTAAGGTATCCTTTGTCGGGTGAGTTCTTAGTGCCACTCGTAGCGCTTCTTTAAGAAATTCATTTGGCTCGGGAGTAACAAAGCTTTGTGTTGCATCTGTCCAACCAAAATACCGGGCGAGAGACCTAGCTGAAGGGCCAGCCTGACAAGAGCTTTTGAATGCCTAGACACGTTACGCAGTTCTGCCTCTAGAAGCGAGGGTATCAACACTTCTTCGGCAAAAGCGTTGGCTTCCACTTCTTGTTCTGTGATTTGCTTCTCTTCGCCTTCAACGAAGGTCTCTCTGCCATGCAGCACGAGATGCCCTGCCTCGTGAAAGAACGAAAACCAAAACTGATCATCTGAAAGATAGCGGAAGCTCAACATCAAGAGAGCCTTAGACTCGCTTAAAAATTTCGTTGCCCCACTTGCGACGCAGCCCTTCGGCGTTCTCTCTATCACCAAAGCTACTCCGTTCGCTGAGCATATGCGTTGCATCTCAGGAAGGAATTTGGCTGGCTCTCTCCAACGAGTCAACTTCCTGAGTTCCGGCAG
The DNA here is from genome assembly GCF_965201105.1 of Terriglobus sp. Taxonomy (GTDB): domain Bacteria; phylum Acidobacteriota; class Terriglobia; order Terriglobales; family Acidobacteriaceae; genus Terriglobus. The sequence goes on along the minus strand of NZ_OZ241741.1, from coordinate 2,898,040 downwards.
GCTGTTCAGGAAGCCGGCTCGATTCCATCTTGCGCACCGAGTGTTCTCAGCAACTATCTCGCCCTTTCTAAGCCAATAGGAGAGAGCACCAATCTTGTTTTCGAAAGACGCAGACGTCCGGAACTTCGTGGTGCTGACGATCTCTGCATATCGACGCGTCCACTCGTCAACGGACTCAACGTCGAAGAAGTCTAGGCAATCCTCAGCCAGCGTTGCTTTCGAAGTATCTGGCGGAAGTGCGCCTCCCTTTTTCATATCAAGCAAAGGAAGAGTACGTATCCACTCCTGTTCTTTGGGAAGTTCTTGTGCAAGACGGCTTTTACCCTCCTGAAATTGCTTTTCACGTTTGAGCCAGAAGGATTCCGTTGAACCTAAAATGCGAGCCACGCCCGCAGCGAGGCCGCGAGACAATGGGAGACGTCCATGAAGCAGCAGTTCGACCGCCTCGAGGGGTAGTGAAAGCTCGTCAGCAAGTTCCTGTTGCGTGATCCTGTTCGCCACCATCAGCTTCACGATGGTCTCGCCCGGTGCTGAGATCCAATGAGGTGCGAACTTATTTGCCGTTGTCATTGTTCACTCGAATGTCTGTCAGCATTATTGTTCTCACCTTGGTAAGGTCGATCTGTTTGGTTCCGCGCACGAGGGGCAATTCGCGTGTGTGGCGGCATTCGAATGCAACAGCAACACCGCCGTCAAGCTCAATCGTGAACGCCTTGGGATCGACTGAAACCATGGCGACTAACGGAAGTTCAGCTACGCATTCAGCAGCCAAAATATCCGCAACACAACTGTGAAGCTTGCTTGCGAGGGGCTTTCCGAACTTGAATTCGGCGGCTCGCTTGCTGATTGCGTACTTGCGTAGCTGCTTGCTGCTAAAGGTGATTTCCAAAGCGTAGCGGTCGACTTGCGGGGATTATCAGCCTTATATGCAATCACAACTACTAAAGCAAGACCTACTCCCCGACTTTGAGGACGGCTAGGACGGCTTCCTGGGGAATGTCGACTTTGCCGATGCGTTTCATGCGTTTTTTGCCTTCTTTTTGTTTGTCGAGGAGTTTGCGTTTGCGGGAGATGTCGCCGCCGTAGCACTTGGCGAGGACGTCTTCTTTGATGGCGGAAACGGTTTCGCGGGCGGTTCGAAGTTGCGGCTCGTGCGTTAAAAGCGCCTCCGGATTGAGGATTGGGAGACCACTTTGGGACGCCGCTTGCAGGAGGCGCTTGTCGGAGGCGACGAAGGTCAGCGAGGATGCCGGGTTGGCTTCGGCTGTCGCGAGCGCTGCCGCGAGGTGGATGGCGTCGAGCGCGCGGAGTTGCGTGTCGTCGACGACGAGCGCGGCGCGCTCGAGGAGCGCCGGTGAGATGTCGACGGTGACAAGGTCGTTGACGGTCTGAAGCTGCCGGACGGCAAACTCCGCGTACGCGGGTAGGAGTTCATGGGCCATTTGCTGACGGCGGATCGCAGAGCGTATCTCAAGCGGCGTCACGTTGCAGGTCAGGCAGACGGAGCCGGGCTGTGTGAGTAATGCATCGACTTGCTGTGCGCCCGGCTCTCCGAGGAAGACTTTTGCGAGGGCGCTGGAGTCGAAGTAGAACAGGTTCAGCGGGATCCTCGATCTTCGATGATTTGCTGCGAGAGCGGCTTGCCTCGCCAAACCATGACGCGTCGACCGCCGGGCAGGGTGATGAAGTCGCCGTGCTTGTGATCAGGGTCTTCCGCTTCCTGCTTTTCCATCCAGAGGTCGTTGATTCGCTTGTTATAGCTGTCCATGCAGGCACGTTTCTCGGATTCGAGCTGGTCGATTTGTTCGTCGTAGGACATGATTGCGCTCCTGAGTTGTTGCGCTGGCCAACAGGATACTACTCGCCGACTTTGAGGACGGCGAGGAAGGCTTCCTGGGGGATGTCGACTTTGCCGATGCGTTTCATGCGCTTTTTGCCTTCTTTTTGTTTGTCGAGGAGTTTGCGCTTGCGGGAGATGTCGCCGCCGTAGCACTTGGCGAGGACGTCTTTTTTGATGGCGGAGACGGTTTCGCGGGCGACGATTTTGGAGCCGATGGCGGCCTGGATGGCGACCTCGAACATTTGGCGGGGGATGAGCTCTTTCATCTTGTGGACGAGGGCTTTGCCGCGGTCGTAGGCGAAGTCGCGGTGGACGATGACGGAGAGGGCGTCGACGGGTTCGCCGGAGACGAGGATGTCCATCTTGACCATGGGCGAGGTCCACATGCCGGAGAGGTGGTAGTCGAGGCTGGCGTAGCCGCGTGAGACGGATTTGAGGCGGTCGTAGAAGTCGAGGACGATCTCGTTGAGGGGGAGCTCGTAGGTGATCATGACGCGGGAGCCGGAGACGTATTCGAAGTTTTTCTGTTTGCCGCGCTTGTCTTCGACGAGTTTGAGGATGCCGCCGACGTACTCCTCGTTGGTGAGGATTTTGGCGGTGATGATAGGCTCCTCGATGAAATCGATGGTGGTGGGGTCGGGCCAGCGGGAGGGGTTTTCGACCTCGACGATGTTGGACTCGCTGCGTGGTCCCGTGAGGTGGATTTTGTAGCGGACGCCGGGGGCGGTGGTGATGAGGTCGAGGTTGAACTCGCGCTCGAGGCGCTCCTGGATGATTTCCATGTGGAGGAGGCCGAGGAAGCCGCAGCGGAAGCCGAAGCCGAGGGCGACGGAGGATTCGGGCTCGAAGGAGAAGGAGGCGTCGTTGAGTTTGAGTTTGCCGAGGGCTTCGCGGAGGGCGCCGTGCTCGTGGGATTCGACGGTGTAGAGGCCGGCGAAGACCATGGACTTGATGTCTTCAAAGCCGGGGAGCATTTCGGTGGCGGGGTTGCCGGGGTCGGTGATGGTGTCGCCGACCTTGGTATCGGCGACGTCCTTGATGGTGGCGACGAAGAAGCCTACCTCGCCGGCGGAGAGGGTGTGGATTTCGACGGGCTTGGGGGTGAGCACGCCCATGGATTCGACGTCGAAGGTGCGGCCGTTGCTCATAAGCTGGATGCGCTGGCCGGTGCGGAGTGTGCCGTTGATGACGCGGGCGAGGACGATGACGCCTTTGTAGGGGTCGAACCAGCTGTCGAAGATGAGGGCCTGGAGGGGTGCGTCGGCTTTGCCCTCGGGCGGCGGGATGAGGTGGACGACGGCTTCGAGGATGCTATCGACGTTGAGGCCGGTTTTGGCGGAGACGCAGATGGCGTCGTCGGCGGGGAGGCCGACGGTGTTTTCGATCATTTCTTTGGTGCGGGGGATGTCGGCGGAGGGGAGATCGATCTTGTTGATAACGGGGATGATCTCGAGGCCGTTGGAGATGGCGAGGTAGGCGTTGGCGAGGGTCTGGGCCTCGACGCCCTGGGAGGCGTCGACGACGAGGAGGGCACCTTCGCAGGAGGCGAGGGAGCGCGAGACCTCGTAGGAGAAGTCGACGTGGCCGGGGGTGTCGATGAGGTTGAGCTGGTAGGTGTTGCCGTCGTGGGCCTGGTACATCATGCGGACGGAGTGGGCTTTTATGGTGATGCCGCGCTCGCGCTCGAGGTCCATGGCGTCGAGGACCTGGGCCTGCATTTCGCGGGAGGTGAGCGAGCCGGTGATCTCAAGCAGGCGATCGGAGAGGGTCGACTTGCCGTGGTCGATGTGCGCGATGATCGCGAAGTTGCGGATGAATTTGGGGTCCATGTAGGGTCCCTTTTAGTTTAACGGGTTGAGGTTGCTGGGGCGGGCTGGAGGATCTAAAGAGGGCGCGGTCGCGCGGATGTAAAAGAGCGGAAAAGGTTGTTTGGGAGCATGTGAATGTGCTGTAAAGGTGGTGGGAAGGCTAACAGGGGATGCTAAATTGCGTCAATGGGCGGGGTCTTGTCGGCAAAGTAAGACGCCGGTCGGTTTGCGACTAAGTTGTTTGCTAACTTGCACCATGCGCTCATTGCGGCAGACCCGTCCCGTGTTCATAGTGTTCCTCTATGTTTGCGCGTGTCTGCAGTTCGTGCGGTTCTACGTGCGCAGTTCGGATTTTTATCTGAATTTGCCGGCGTACCTGGCCGGGCATGAGCGTTTGCCGTTTCAGGAGCGGATCCTGCCGGTCATTCTGATGCGTGAGATTTTTCATTCACACTTCATGATGAATGTGCTGGTTCACGATCAGGGAGTCGCTGCACGCGAGCGTGCGCCGTTCTACTTATTGAGTGTGATCGGGACGTTTGGAGCGGCGTTTTTCACGCAACTGTTGTATCGCTCAGTAAGCCAGAAGCGGACGCTTCCGTTCCTGGTGCTTCCACTGCTGCTGTTTTGCATGTTGTGGACGTATGTGGTGCACAACGAGGCCAACTTCTCATATCCGTACGATCTGTTGAGCCTGGCGTTCTTTACCGCGGGACTTTACTTCATCCATGAGCGGCGCTATGTACCGTTGCTGCTGGTTATTTTGATCGGGACATTCAATCGAGAGACGACGCTGTTCCTGATTGGAATTTACGCGATTGATTGCGCGAGTTCAGGGGTGGACGAGACGCTCTCCGGGCCGGCTCTCGCAGGCTTGACGCGACTGAAGAGTCTGTCGATCCGGAAGGTGCCCTGGCTTCGTGTGGCCCTTTTGTGTGGCATCTGGGCGCTGGTGAAGGGATTTCTTGCGTACAAGTTCCGCCACAACGACAACTCTGAGAACTTCACTCGATTCGTGTACAACGCAGAGCGCCTGAAATTGCGTTTGGTACCGGCACTGCTGAATATCTGCGGCTACCTGCTGCCGGTAATGCTGCTGTATTGGCGGCGCATCCGGCCGTACCGCTTCGGCAACTACATCCTGATCCTGGCGATCTGGGTGCCGCTGATGATTTATACCGGTGTTCTGCTAGAGACACGTATTTATGGCGAACTGTGTTCATGGACGGCGGTTGCGATGACGTTGCTTGCGGAAGAAGAGGCTGGCGAAGCGGCAACCAGAGTGTCGCCACGGATCAGCACGACCCGAAGTGCGGAAGCGGTTTAGCATTGGGTCCTGCCCGCATGGCGAGCGCGCCGGGTACACGTAGATGTTAAAATGACTTACGACGTGCCCACTGCTTCGGCGACGAGCCACATACTGTCACTGGTCGGCAGCCGGTCCCCAAGGTTGAACCTGACGACTGTGTAGCCGTTTTCCTTGAGGATTTTTTGCAGCGTTGCCGGCGTGAAGTAGTTCACGTGGTCGGGAAACCTGTATCCGCACCAGTCCGCGCCCCGCATGCGCCGGTTCCACGAGGAGTAGTTCGGAACTTTGAGGATGACCCTGCCACCGGTTTGCAGGACACGTCTCGCTTCCAGCAGGGCCGGCCTGGCATGGCTTTCGTGTTCGAGGTAGGAGGTCATGACGATGCCGGTGAACTGGTGTGCTTCCAGGCGCTGAAGTCCGGAGATTGCGTCGGCCTGGATGACCGAACCGCCGCGCGGCGCAAACTGCTGTTGCGCCCGCTGACTGAGTTCGCTGCTGATCTCGATGCCAAACGGGATGTATTGGTCCGGAAGGCTTGCGAAGGTGTGACCGCCTGCGCAGCCAACATCCAGGACAGGCCCGGGAGCAACAAAGCGATCGATGTACCGCATTAATTTGTTGCGGCGGAAGAGGCGATTGACGATGTGTTTGGGGGCGCGCCCCAGTGAATAGGCGATGCTATTCCGATTGCGGCGCTCGGTTTGTTCGGTGGCAAAGGTCTTTTCCCAAGCCAGTTCGTTTTCCAAGAGGTCGTAGCCGGGCGGATTTTCCAGATACACCATGCCGCAACGCGAACAGGCCTTGAGTGCCCAGGGTGACCTGGATTCGGGGAGGGCAGGATTCCCAGTGTTGATTGTGCCGCAGACGGGACACGGAAGAAGCTGCTCAGGGTCGCGCACAGGGTCGCTCACAAGGGCGATTGTAGAGCAGGGTTCCACGGTACGGGGCGACGCGGGAGTGAGGCCCAGCGCGCGTTGCGGAGCTATGCTGGACGCGGCAGCGAGACAGTTTTGGGCCGCCGGTGGCACGTGGCTGAAGCAGGGAGAAGGGTATGAGCCGGACTGGGCATGGGTGGAGGCTGGCACGAGCGGTGGTTGCGGCGCTGGCGCTGTGGACCATGGGGGCGTTGCAGGGGTGCAAGACGCATGACGATGCGGTCGCGGCTGCCGAGCAGATGGCGGAGACCGCGGCGACGATGCAGCGATACTTCGCGACGCTGGATACGCTGATTGTGAAGAATGAGGAGGCGCAACGCGCGCAGAGTTACCTGTTGCGTGTGGATTTCGACGCTGCGGCCTTGGGCCAGATGGAGGACACGCGCGCCGAGATCGGAAAGCGGGCGAGACTCGCGGCGGAGGTCGCGCGGATCTCCGCGGCGTTTGCGGAGATTACGAGTTCGCAGGCGGACCATGAGGCGGCGACGGCGGCGGGTGCGCTGAAGAGTGAGTTGACGACGCTAAAGCTTGGCGCGAGCAGCGATGCGGCGGCGAAAGCGCTGCTCGCCGCGGTGACATCGCTGGTGAACGCGGTGCGGGCGCACGATGAGGTGAAGGCGGCGAAGCTGCTGGAGCCAGTGATGGCAGCGCTTTGTGACTTTTATGATTCGGAGAAGCCGCTGTATGTGTCAGTAGCAGATGGTTACTATGCCGCGGCGGCGTCGAATGCGAAAGAGCTGATCCGGCGGGACCAGGTGGCGACGAACGAGCGGTACCGGTCTTCGCTGGAGCCGTTTGGCTTGCAGCCGGACGTTCACGCGCCGGAGCTTTTGAAGGCGGTTCACGAGGACCTGAAACAGCAGGTGGAGCAGCGGCTGCTGCAGCACAAGCGGGACGATGCGGACGCGGCGGATGCGTTGGGCGAGGCGCTGCACCGCATGCGGGAGCGCGTTGATGCGGTTGCGAAGGGCAGGGCGCTGCGGGTGAGAATGCCTCCGCTGACGCTGGCCGGCGTAAAGGCCTGGGTCGCCGAGGTTCAGATGGAGACGGGGGTGAGTCTATGAATCCGGCATCGGCAGCGGTCGCGGCCATTTATTTTCGGATGCAAGAGAACCTGAGCGACATTCTGGAGGCGTGCGCGCCGGAGCAGCGCGCAGCGGTGCGTGCACAGTTTGTGCTGGCGCGACAGAACTACAACGCATGCCTGAATCAGGCGTTTCACGCGAATGATCCTGCCCTGGATGCGTTGGTTCAACAGGCAGACGCGGCCGCGGTGGCAATTGAAAACATCGGGAACCAGCTTGGCAATTACACAAAGGTGATCCAGACATTGACCACAGCGGTGAGTGTCGGGAGCAAGATTGCGGCGAAAATTATCGTGTAGCGGCGAATATCCGCTGATGGGCATCGGTCCGACCGCGGCGCTGGTGTGATGGAGCGGGAGGGCTTGCGCGACAGTTTTCGCGGAGCAGGTCCGTTCCTTCGCAGACCCGAGTCTGGTTCGGAAATGGATGTTTGCTGTGCGCGGTTGCGGCTGTGGGAGCTTTGTTGTATGCAGTGGAAGATGTGGTGTGCGTTGCTGCTTGCGCCTGTGCCGGTGTGTGCCGGTGTGCTTGCGGGCGCACAGCAGGCGGTTGCTGCCGCAACGTTGACGGGCGAGGTGATGGACCCGTCGGGGGCGCGCGTGGCCGGGGCAGCGGTGGCGGCGACTTCGGATGAAACCGGTGTTGTGACGCGGGCGAAGGCGGATGGCGCGGGGCGGTTCCGGCTGTCTTACCTGGCGCCGGGACACTATGTGGTGCGGGCCGCGGCGGCGCAGTTGGCGGCGGCGGAGCAGCAGGTGGAGCTTGCGGTGGGCGCGGCGACCTCGGTGACGCTGCGACTGGGTGGCGTGGAAAGTGCGGCGACAATTGCGGTGCGGGCGGATGCGGTGCAGCTGGAGACAAGCCGTTCGCAGCAGAGCGAGGTGATCACGCAGCGTGAGTTTGAGGCGGTGCCATTTCAAGGGCGCAACTACCTGGACGCGGCGCTGCTGGCGCCGGGTGTGAGTGCGGCCAACACCGCCAGCACGCAGACGTTTGCCGAGACGGCCAGCGTGGCGGGGCAGGGTTACAGCGTGAACAGCCAGCGCAACTTCAGCAACAGCGTGATCGTGGATGGGCTGAGCGCGAACGACGATGCGAGTGGGCTGGCCGGCAACCTGTACAGCCAGGACGCTGTGCATGAGGTGCAGGTCGTGACGAGCGGCGGCCAGGCGGAGTTCGGCCGCGCGCTGGGCGGGTATGTGAACGTGCTGACGCGGTCGGGCGGTGATGCGTGGCACGGGACGGTATTTGGGCTGTTGCGGAATCGCAGGCTGAACGCGGCGAACGCGCTGAGCCGGTCAACGCTGCCGTTGACGCAGGTGCAGGCGGGCGCGAGTGCCGGCGGGCCGTTGCAGCGGGGGCGCACGTTTCTGTTCAGCAACTATGAGGGGCGGCGGCTGAACACGGCGGGTGTGCTGACGATCGCTGGGGCGAATGCCGCGGCTGTGAATGCGCGGCTGAATGCGGTGGGGTACGCGGGACCTCGGCTGGTTGTGGCACCGGGCGGGAGCACGCTGTTTCCGACGACGGTGCACACGGATGTGGCGCTGATCAAGGTGGATCGCGCGCTGCGGAACGAGGGCCGGTTGAGCGCGCGTTGGAGCACGTATGAACTTCGCGGCAGCAACGTGCGGGGAGCGGGTGGGCTGGCGGACGTGAGTTACGGGACACCGCTGAATGATGGCAACCAGACCGCGGCGGTGATGGCGGTGATGCCCATTGGGGGACACACGTGGAGCGAGACGCGCGCGCAGTACGTACATGATGTGCTGAGCGCGCCACCGAACGTGGAAAGCCCGGCGGTGGTGATCAGCGGCGTGGCGAGCTTTGGCCGCTACAGCTTTTCGCCGATCGGGCGTGCCGATGACATGGGCGAACTGGTGCAGAATGTTGTGCTGGAGCGCGGTGCGCATGCGGTAAAGATGGGTGCGGACCTGTTGGTACACCAGGACACGATTACGTTTCCGCAGGCGATTCACGGGTCGTATAACTTTGCTTCGTTGGCGGCGTTTCAGAGTGGTGTGTACAACACCGGTGGCTTCACACAGAGCTTTGGCAATGGAGTGGTGACGCAGGGAAACCCGAACCTGGGCGTGTATGCGCAGGATGAGTGGAGGACGCGGCGAAGGCTGACGCTGAACCTGGGTGTTCGCTGGAATCTGCAGTGGCTCGAGACGATTCGGACGAACACGAACAACGTGTCGCCGCGCGTGGGGCTGGCGTGGTCTCCACGGGAGGGCACGGTGGTGCGGGCGAGCGGAGGGCTGTTTTACGATCGCGTTCCACTGCGGGCGACGGCGAATGCGCTGCTGTTTTCACGCAATACCATCGACCCGGCGCAGTCGCGGTTGTTGAGCTACACGTATTCGCCGGGGGCGGCGGGCGCGCCGGTGTTTCCGAATGTGGCGAGCGCGCCGCCGGCGGGGGCGGTGATCAATTACACATTGGTGAACCGGGGGCTGGCGCTGCCGTACTCGGCGCAGATGAGCGCCGGGGTGGAGCAGGTGCTGCCGCTGGGTGCGGTGCTGGGTGTGAGCTACCAGCATGTGCGGGGTGTACACCTCTTGGGGCTGTACAACACCAACATTCGCCCGGACGGGACGCGCCCGGACCCGGCGCGCGGAAACATCAAGCCGTATGACACGCGGTTCGATTCGAGCTTTGATGGGCTGGAGGTGAGCCTGCGCGGCGCGGGGCAGCATGCGCAGGGGCGCGTGTCGTACGTGTGGTCGAAGGCGCTGGATAACGTGGGCGAGTTTTTCACAAGTGCGCCGATCAATAACTTCGATTTCAGTGTGGACCGTGGGCGCAGCGATGACGATCAGCGGCACCGGGTTTCGGCGAACGGGTCCGTGTTCAGCGGGTCGATGCGCAACGCGGGTTGGCGCGGGCGGCTGATGGGCGGGTGGGAGCTGGGTGCTTTGCTGCAGTACACGTCGCGGCTGCCGTTTACGCTGGTAACGGGGGCAAATACGTTGCAGCAGACGGCGGCACGGCCGTGTGTTCCGGCCTTTTTTGGAACACAGGCTTGCGCGTTTGCGCTGCGCGGGGCGGTGCTGCCACGGAATACGGGGCAGGGGTTTGCGATGGTGCGGGTGGATGCGCGGTTGTCGCGCACGGTGACGTGGGGAGAGCGGCAGTCGTTGAACTTTGCAGTGCAAAGCTTCAATGTGGGGAACCACCGGAACGACATGATTCCGAATGCGACGTTTGGGACGGGGCGGGTGGATGAGCCTCCGTTGAATCCGCAGTTTGGGGCGGCGACGGCGGTGGGAGACGCACGGAACTTTGAGGTTGGGGTGCGGTACCGGTTTTAGTGGCGGTGGTGCTGTAGGCCAGTTCGAAATGCAGGTTTCGGTGCAAGCACCAAGTCCGCTCCGCACCCACGGTGAAGCTGTGGGTCCTCCGGTCGAAATGACAAATTATGAAGTAGTGCGGCTATCTCGCTTACGGGCGGGTGTGGATGAGGAGCCAGGTGCTGCTGTCTCTGGGTGGGGCGGGCAGGGTGGTGGCGGTCCAGCGGTGCGTGGCGAGTTGATCCATGATGAGGGTGTCGAGTTCGCGATGGGGCAGCGGCTGGCCGTGATTGAAGGCTTCTTCGTTGCGGAAGAGTATGTCGAGCTGGCGCTGGTAGACGATCCACTCGGGTGGCGCGGTGAGCAGTTCATGCCCAAGCGCGGTGATGGTGGCGCGGCTGGAGGTGTCGTAGAAAGTCTGCGTGTAGCCGTGCCAGGGCGGGATGTCGCAGAAGTAGTTGGGATAGGTGAAGGGCAGCGAGAGAAGCTCGCGCTGTGAGGGCGGCGCGGCATCGACGGCGGCGCACACAGGCAGCATTAGCCGCAGTTGCGCGGTTTCGATGAGCATGGGGCCGAAGGCGGGGTGCGGGTACCAGGTGCGCTCGGCGTCAAAGGAGCGGGCGCGGTAATTGAACCAGTCGAAGGGGTTGCGAAGCTTGTCGATACCGGCGGAGATCGTGAGCAGGACGACCCACGTAAAGAAAACGTTGCGGGCGTCGCGGCGGGCGATCGCCCAGGGCGCGCCGACGGGCAGCAGAATCAGGAAGAGCGCGGCGGGCGGGTTGGGATTGGGATACCAGAGCGCGGCGCTGAGTGAGATGGAGATGAGCTGCGCGGCGGGGATGAGCATGAGCAGCTCGATGGGGCGCCATGTTGGTGCAGGTCTGCCGCGCAAGGCGCGAACGAGGCGTACCAGTGTGGCGATGCCCACGATGTAGATGCCGAAGACGGCAAAGGCGACAAGCACGCGTGCCGCATTGCCGCGGATGATATTGCGCGAGAGCGGAAGGGCGAGCACCAGGGCAAACAGGACGAGGATCCAGCGGCGGCGGGTGGACAGGCTGTGACGATTGCGGGTGAGGTACACCGCGATGGCACCGAGGATGAGGGCGTATGCGGTGAGCACGACGTTGCGCCAGTCGCGGGTGATCTCGCGCACCGTGCCCACGGGCAGGCGGAGCGGGTATTGCCACAGATGGCCGGCACCGCCCTTGATGGCGGCCGCGGTGTGGATGGAGTAGAACCACCAGTCGCGTGGGGTTTCGCCGATGCACGTAAGCACGAGCAGAAGAGTGAGCGCGCTGACACCTGCGATGGTCAGCAGAGCTTCGATGTGGCGGGCCACTCCGTGCGCAATCGCGACGGCGCTGACGAGCACGGCGAAGAGTAGAAGGCTGCCGTCGTTCAGGCGCGTGAGGATGCAGAGGCCGCAGAGAACGCCGATGGCAACGAGCGCGAGGATGCGCCGCGGCGTGGAAGGCTGCCGGTGGGCGAGGGAAAGCAGGAGAGCGGCGCAGAGCAGTTCGAGGCTGGTGGCGAGGATGTGGAAGTCGTCGAACCGCATGCTGATGAAGCCGATGGCCGTAAGGAACGAGCATGCGAGGAGAAGCGCGCGCTGGAGCGGGCTGGTGTGGTTGTGGCGCGTGACGGCCCAGAGCGCGATGAGGAAGAGTACGAGGTTCACCAGGCCTGCGCTTTGCTGCGCGATCCACGTGGTGCCGAGCAGCCGCTGAAGCGAAGCGAGCTCAAGGGGGTAGACCGGCTGCATGGCGAGGTGCAGTTCGCGGTAGAGATGCTGGCCGTGAGTGAGGGCTTGCGCGTACCAGAACCAGCTGCCGTCGGCCGTGGTGTGAATGAGTGCGATGAGCAGGAGGCCGTAGACAAAGCACGCGGCGATGGCAGATGGCAGCCACAGGGAGCGGCCGGGCAGGGAGGTGGGTTGCGGCGCGGACATCTCTGCCGAGATGGTACGCAGGAATGCTCGCCTGCAAGGTCGCCTATCACCTACCAAGATTCTGTTTACGCCGGTCCACTTTGCGATGTAAAGTGATCTCATTCGCTTTGCAATACAAAGTGGATGGGCTCTGGATGAGCGGTTTGAGGTTTGCGAATGGGTGAGTTGCACCGGGCGTTGGGGGACATTCAAAGCATTCGCAGGCAGGTGGCGGGTGCAACGGAGTTTCGCGGATATGGGCCCGCGGCGCTGGCCGGCACGGGATTGCTGGCGGTGGTTGGCGCGCTGGTGCAGGCGCTGGTGGTGCCGGAGCCGGCCGTGCATGCGAACGAGTATCTGGCGGTGTGGGTGGCAACGGCGGCGGCTTCGGTGGTGCTGGCGGGTGTGACGATGTGGACGCGAAGCCGCCGGCTGCACTCCGGTTTGAGCGACGTGATGATCGGAATGGCGGTGCAGCAGTTTGCGCCGGTGCTGGTTGCAGGATCGCTGGTGACGTTTGTGCTGGCGCGCACCGGGTCCGGCGAGGGGGCCGGAACGCTGTGGATGATGCCGGGGTTGTGGATGGTGCTGTTCAGCCTGGGGATTTTTGCGTCGTGCCGGTTTTTGCCAAAGCTGATTGCGACGGCGGGTGCGTGGTACCTGTTGACCGGGCTGCTGACGCTGGGGCTGGGTGACGCGCGGGCGCTGTCGCCGTGGACGATGGGGTTTGCGTTCTTTGCGGGGCAGATGTGGATCGCGGGCGTGCTGTGGACGGCGGGCAAGGTTGCAGACGAGGAGGACGGCAATGGCTTTGAAGAAGAGTAACGCGCACGGCGCGCGTATCGGCGACGACGGGCGGTTTGCGTATGAGGGGCTGGATCGCGTGATTCACGAGCGAGCGCGGCTGGGTGTGTTGACGGCGCTGATCACGAATCGCAAAGGTCTGACGTGGAACGAACTGAAGGGGATGTGTTCGTTGACGGACGGGAACTTGAGCCGCCACCTGGGCATTCTGGAGCAGGATGGGCTGGTACTGCAGGAAAAAGGGGAGCGTGGAAACCGTCCGCAAACCGTGGTGAAGGTAACGGCGGAGGGCCGCAAGCGGTACGTGGGGTATTTGAAGACGCTGGAGCAGGTGGTGAAAGATGCGGCGGCGGAGGCAACGGGGCGAAAGCTCAACTTCGCGCGTTAGTGGGTTCGGGGCGGCGGTGTGCCGCTCCTTCTTTCGGTGTGCTTACTTTGCAATGCAAAGTGCAAGGCGAGAAGTACGCCAAGAAGAACGTCTCGCTTCTCAACGTGTTGCCGTTGGTTGTTCCGTGTTCGGTGTCGGGTAGGGAAGTACCGGTTTTGTGCAAGCACCAAATCCACTGCGCGATCCACGGTGACGTTGTGGGTGCTGCGGTCGGAATAACTGAGTTTTGCAGTGTTGAAAGAGAAAGGTGAAGTGATGGGAACACCAGGTTGGGGTGGGCAGGGTTCGTTTGGGGAGTACCCGGCGCAGGGCGCGCGTGGTCCGGTGCAGGGCGGCGGCTTTGGCGGCGGCCGTTGGACGGGGGCGGCTTCGCGAGGTTTGAAGTTTCTGGTGGTGTGCGGGCTGGCGGTGGTGATGAGCCTGATGGCGCTATTTGTGGCGTGGCTGACAGAAGACCGCAACACGCGTTCGAAGGGTGTGCGGGATGAGCTGAGCATAGAGGCAGGCGGCCCGCAGGTGTTTCTGGGGCCGACGCTGCTGGTGCCGTACACGCAGCCGTCGGGCGATGCAAAACAGCCGCCGATTCATAGTGTGTTTGCGTTTACGCCGTCGGTGGGGCATGCGGACGTGAAGGTGCATGCGGAGGAGCGGCGGCGGGCTCTGTACCGGATGCCGGTGGTGGAGAGTGAGGTGGCGCTGGAGGCGGAGTTTGCTCCGGAAGACCTGCGGGCGGCGGTGCCGAAGGACGCGACGCTGGACTGGAGCAATGCCGCGATTGCTGTGGGTGTGAGCAATGTGCGGAGTGCGCTGTCGGACGCGGTGCTGGAGACACACGGATTGCGCGGTGCGACGGGTGAGGGGGCGGCCGGGGCCGCGGCAACGGCGAACCGGCTGGTGCCGCCCGCGTCGGTGGAGCTGGCACCGATTACAACGTTGAAGACGATTACGGTCGACCCGATGCAGGCGGGTGTGCAGCCGGGTGTGCAGGCAATGACGGTAGACGGCCCGAGCTTTGGCCGGGAGGCGGTGCGGCAGAGTTTAAGCGTACTGGGAACGCCGGCGAGCGCGGTCATGGGGCGCGGTGGGTCGTTTGCGGTAACGGCAAAGCTGCGATTCCGCGGTGCCGAGAGTGTGACGGTGCTGGCGTATGCGCAGGCGACGACGGTGGCGATGCATGGCGACTGGCCGAACCCCGGGTTTCAAGGGGCGGTTCTGCCGACGAAGCGAACGGTGAGCAAGGACGGGTTTGCGGCGGAGTGGTTTGTGCCCGCGGTCGCGCGCGGCATTCCCGCGGCGAACGATACCGGGTCACTGGATGCGTTGGCTGGCACGGCGATGACGACGGGGATGGTGGAGGTGGCGGACCCGTACCAGTCGGTGGAGCGCGCGCTGAAGTATGCGCCGCTGTTCCTGGGGTTGGTGTTCCTGTCGTACTTCCTGTTTGAGGTGACGGCGGGCAAGCCCGTGCACGTGGCGCAGTATGTGCTGGTAGGCGTGGCGCAGCTGGTGTTTTACCTGTTGCTGCTGTCGTTTGCGGAGCGGATCGGGTTCGACTGGGGCTTTCTGCTGGGTGGCGCGGCGACGGTGCTCCTGCTGAGCGTGAATGCGGGATGGGTCTTCGGGAGCGCGCGGCAGCGGTGGCGGGCGCTGGGCATCTTTAGCGCGCTGTATGCAGCGATCTATGGGTTGTTGCGGATGGAGGACAACGCTCTGCTGCTAGGTGCGGTGGGCAGCTTTCTGGCGATTGCAGCGGCGATGTACTGGACACGGCGGCTGGACTGGTACGGGGGCAACGATCAGAAGAGTGCTGCACCGGCCGTGTCCGCAGGGGAGCAGGGCTGATGGCGCGCGGGCGATTGCTGCGGCTGGAGGCGCTGCTGGATGCTTGTGGCAGCACGGGGCCTGCGGAGCATCATGGGCATGTTGGCCCAACGGAGCGTGGGGAGGCGGAGGACGAGGTGGAGGCGTCCCCGCTGCCTTCGCCGTGGCGGTCGAACCCGGGGGTGGAGTTCCGGTTGGGTGCGCGAAGCGAGGAGGCCGACAGCTAAAATAGTGGCGTGTTGATTTCCATCGGCCGCGCGGCCGTTTCTGCCAGGCGAAGAGTTGCGGGTGCAGCAGTGATGCTGCCGGTTGTGTTGCTGCTGGGGTGTCCACAGGCAAATACGCCTGCGACGAGTGGGCGGCCAGTGCCGCAAGCGACTGCACCGGCGCTGCCGAATACGACGGGCGCGAATGCGGTCGATGCGCAGAGGGCTGTGGCAAACGATGCCGAGACGCGGCGCGTGCAGGCGCTGATGCAGCAGGTGGATTCGCACTACAACAGCGGCGTGCAGAATTATCGCGCGGGGCGGCTGGATGCGGCACGGCTGGACTTCGATTTTGCCGTGGACCTGATGCTGACGAGCGGCATCGACATCAAGGCCGATGGAACGCTGAACGACGAGTTTGAGCGCACGGTGAACGCGGTCAACGCGCTGGAGATGGATGCGTTGAAGCAGGGCAACGGCTTCAGCCCGCCGGAGGAAGAGACGCCGCTGCAGAGTGTGGCGAACCTGACGTTTCCGCCGGACCCGGCGTTGGTAGCGCGGCTGACCAGTGAGCTGAATACGACGTCGGATTTGCCGTTGGTGATCAACGATCAGGTGGCGGGATATATCAATGCGTTTGCGAATTCGCGTTCGTTCACGGCGCACATGCGTGCCTCGCTGAAGCGAGCGGCACCGTACCGGGGCATGATTCAGCAGGTGCTGAAAGAAGAGGGTGTGCCGCAGGATCTGATTTACCTGGCGGTCGCGGAGTCAGGCTTTCAGTTGCAGGTGGTGAATGCGAAGAGTGGCGCGGGCGGCATGTGGCAGTTCATGCCGTTTCAGGGCGCGTATGGGTTGCAGCGGAACGGGTACTTCGACGAGCGCTTCGATCCGGAAAAGAGCTCACGTGCATATGCGCGATACATCAAGACGCTCTACAAGCAGTTTGGCGATTGGTATCTGGCGATGGCCGGGTACGACTGGGGTCCGGGAAACATTCAGAAAGCCGTGATGCGCACGGGGTATGCGGACTACTGGCAGTTGTTGCGCCGCAATGCGCTGCCGCGGGAGACGGCGGATTACGTGCCGAAGATCCTGGCGGCGGTAATCATGGCGAAGAACCCAGCGAAGTATGGGTTGGAAGATGTGATGGCCGTGAAGCCGCTGGAAGAGGACACGGTGCCGGTGGACTACGCGATGGACCTGCGGCTGGCGGCGGACGTGACGGACTCGACGCTGGCGAACATTGTGCAATTGAACCCGGCGTTGCTGCGGCTGAGTACGCCCGCGGGGATCCACTACGACCTACACGTGCCGAAGGGTACGGGGGATGAGTTCAAGAAGCGCATCGCTGCGATCCCGGTGGACAAGCGGGACACGTATCGCTTTCACGAGATGCGTGCGGGCGAGTCGCTGGAGCAGGTCGCGCAGCTCTACAAGGTGTCGACGCACGACATTCGCGTGACCAACGACCTGGCCGATACGGATGCGGTAGGCGAGGGCGATGAGCTGGTGATCCCGGTGAACTCCGCGACAACGGCGTCGACGCGGCCGCTGGAGTATACGGCCCAGCGCGGCGAGACGCTGGTAACGATCGCCGACCGCTTCAACGTGACGGCGGAGGAGCTGCAGCGGTGGAATCAGCTGAGCTCGATCGATGTGTCGCCGGGAACGCAGTTGTATGTGAGCGAGCCGGTGCGGCTGGCTCCTGCATCGCGGGCGCATGTGAGCGGGCGGCGCGGTCGCGTGGGCCGCGGGCGAAGTGCTGTGCGCGGCGGGCGAAGTGCGCGGAGTGGTGGCGGTGGTCGTGGTTCGTACGGCGGGTCGACGTCGCGATCCGGGTCGTCGCGGATGGGGACGGCGTCGCGTACCGGTGCCGCTGCGCGTGCTGGTGCGTCCTCGCGAACGGGTGCGGCGGGAACACGTAAACACAGGCGATAGGTGCGGACGCTGCGGCGATGTGAGTCTTGCGCTGGGTTAGATGATCGGGCGAGGAAGATGTTGTTGCGCGGTTCTTGCCTGCGGTTCCTTGCTGCGGATTCTTGCGGCGGTTCCTGACTGCGCTGCGAGACGTGGTGTGTGACGAACGCGAGCGGACAGAACACGTGTGCATCGTGCGGCATCGCGATGTGTTCCCGCGAAACGGTAAATCTTTCCTGTCACTCAAAAGTTGTGCTTGCCATTGCACCAGGTGCGGTGCACCATAGTGCTGTGTTGCAACAGGGTTGATGTTGTGGCGTGAGATGCGGTGCGGCGGAAGCGCGCAATACCCATCTCATTGCTTGCAACATGGCTCCTGGCACGCGGGCTGTTTCGAAGCCGCGCCGTTCGCGCCGCCGTTTTGTTGCATCCTATGGGGCATCGCAAGCAGGAGGGTTCCAATGCTGTACGACGATGAAAACCTGAAGCTGTACGCCGCTCCCCAGGATGAGGACGAGGACTACGACGAGGAAGAAGACGAGGACACGGACGACGAAGAAGAGGATGAGGATGACGATGTTGTCGATGATGACGACATCGACGATGACGAAGACGACGAGGAAGACGAAGAAGTCAAAACGACCGCGGCCGTAAATTCCGATGACGACGATGATGATGACGACATCGACGACGACGACGAAGACGACGAGGATGAGGACGACGAAGACGACACCCTGGACGATGAGGAAGACGACCTGGATGACGACGATGCCGAGGACGACGACCTAGACGCCAAGGGGGCGTCAAAGCTGGACGCCCGCGGCAACGACCAGATGCTGCACGGCGAACATCATGCGGAGCAGGCGACGCTGTATGCGTCGCCGTCTTCGCAGGTTGACCCGTATACACCGCCGGACACGATGTCCGCGGAACCGGAGCAGAACCCGGCAGAGCCGGAGATGACGGACGCGGCGGCGTTCACGGAGCCGGACGGCGTGGACGACGCGGTTGCGTTCACAAAGGGGATCGAGTCGGACGAAGCCGGTTCCGGGCAGGCAAACACGAAGGATACGACGGACACGGAGGACGTGCCCGCGGAGTACAACGGGAACGCCGCCGGGCGGCCGTCCAACACGAGCACCAGCGCAAAGGTGACGCCGGCAAAGGCGACTGCGGCCAGAACGCAGCCTACCCCCGCGAAGAATACAGCGCCTGCCAGGAAGGTCGCAGCGAAAGCTCCCGCGACGGCAGCGAAGAAGAGTTCCGCAGTGAAAACGCCTGCGAAGAAGGTTGTACCCGGCAAGACCGCCAGCAAGGCAGCGAAGGCAACATCGCGGCCCCCGGCGAAGGGTTCGCAAAAGTCTGCCACGACGAAGCCGGCGACGGCTGCTCGTGGTGGTAGCAAGGCAGCCGGTAGCAAGGCAGCCAAATCCACACAACGAGGTAAAACGTTGGCAACCAAGAAAGCAGCCGCAAAGAAGACCGTGGCCAAGAAGACCACGACGACAAAGACCCCTGCGAAGAAGACCGTGAGCAAGGTAGCCGCAAAGAAGACGGCGACCAAGACCACGACGAAGACCGCAGCGAAGAAGGCTCCAGTGAAGAAGACGGCGGCCAAGAAGACGACGACCAAGGCTCCGGCAAAGAAGACCGCGGCGAAGAAGACGTCGAAGTAGTTTTTAATTTCGGCGCAGTTACGGCGCAGTTACGGCGCAGTTACTGCGCAGTTAAAAGCAATACGGATGCATCCGCACCCGGCGTAGTTCAGGCAAGTGAAAAGGCCCGGTTCCTGGAACCGGGCCTTTTCACGTGTGGAGTCGCTTGCGCCACTAAGACTTCTGAGCGGCCTCGATGGCTTCAAGCACTTCGTCGCTGTGATCTTTGACTTTCACGTCGGGCCAGACTTTGACGATTTTTCCGGCGGGCGAGATGAGGAAGGTGACGCGGGAGGCGAACTGGTCTGCCCCTCTGGAACTGATGGGAACGTGGTACTCGTCAATGACCTTGTGTTCGGGGTCGGCGAGGAGTTTAAAGGTGAGGTTTTCCTTGGTGCAGAAGGCTTTGTGGGAATCCGTGCTTTGCAGCGAGACGCCGAGGACGGCGGCGTGCAGAGCGTCGTACCTGGCCTGGTCGCGCTGAAAGTTGTGGGCTTCCACGGTGCACCCCGGGGTCATGTCCTTGGGGTAGAAATACAGCACGACCCACTTGCCCTTGTAGTCCGCGAGGGAGACCTGTTTGTCTTCCTGCGAGGGCAGCGTGAAGCCGGGCGCCTTGGTACCGGTCTCAAGCAGGCCGTCGGCAGCAGCGGCCATGGCGTGGCGCGCGGTGAAGAGGCAGGCAAAGAGGGCGAGAGCGAGCGTGGACCAGAGCGCGATGCGTTGCATGCGTCCAGTAGAGCAGCGCACCAGCAAGTCGGCAAGTGATGTTTCGACCGGCGGTGCCGATAAAGCGGAAATGATCGGTATCTTGGTGGCATTCTTAATGGTTTCGGCGGCGGTGACGTTTGGCGCAGGGTACCTGGTTCATCCGACGAACCTGGATTAAACGGCGGCGGCGGTGATGGCGATGCCCGCGGCGTCGGCGGCGGCGCGGACGGCGGCCTCGTCGAAGATGAGGGTGCGGCCGGCTTCCAGCGCGAGGCAGGTGGCGCCGGCGCGCTGCATGGCGTGAATGGTAGCGAGGCCGATGACGGGGACGTCGAAGCGCATGTCCTGGTTGGGCTTCGCAACTTTGACGACGGTGAGGGAACGGCCCAGTGTGGAGGCGCTGGTCCGTTCCCCAGCGTCGAGAGTTCGCATTAGATCGCCGGCGCGAAGGATGGTGGCGTCGGTTCCCTCCATGGCCTCGACTGCGACGCACGCGCCGGCGGCGATGACGACGGTCTGGCCCAGGTCGTAGGCGGCGATGCCTTTGGCGACGGTGCGGCCGTAGGCGGTGTCCTCCTGCTCTTGCGGGGAGGGTGCGCGCGCGGTGAGCATGCCGGGTTTCGCGAGCAGCGGCTCAAGGTATTGCGTGGAACTGATGAGGTGGATGCCTTCGTCCGCGAGGACTTTCGCGACGGCGCCGAGCAGCATGTCAGTCGAGCGAGTGCGCAGGTTGAGCAGGAGTTTGGCGAGGCGCCAGTCCGGGCGGATGCTGGAAAAGATCTGCTTGTGTTTGACCTGGCCAGCCATGACGGCGCGGGTGACACCTTCGCGTTGAAAGGTCTGGATGAGGCGGGAAAGTTCGCCGAGCGAAAGCCAATGCACGCGAATGTGCGGATCGCGTGCGGCGCGGTCATTCATCTCCGGGTCGGTTTCTTCCTGGATGGCGGCGACGATCACGGTGAGGCCGTGCGCCCGGGCCGCGTCGAGCAGCAGGAACGGGAAACGGCCGTTGCCGGCGATGAGGCCGAGAATGGGTGCGGGGGTGTGGAGCGGTTTCGGCGCGGGTGTTTGTGGGTTCAGCATCGAGGGGGCTCATGGCTAGCGTACCGTTTGCGCCGCTCTACGCATGCGTTCGCGGTGAGAAGTCCCGGTTGGAACGTAGCGGCACAGTGTGCGAGGGGGCGAGCGGGCCGCGATGCGAGATCGCACGTACGAAACGCTTCAGGTCGTGATGCCGTAGAGGGCCTGTCTCGCGCAGCAAAGACGGAGTTGTGAAAGGAGGAATAAATCAGGACGGACGAATGTAGTCGTGAGCCGTCTTCAGGAGTGTGACGACTGCCTACACTTGGTCCATCGACTTCGTTATTGCATTTTGTTGCCTTGGGGACTGGCCATGTTCGGACGGCTGTTTAGAGTAGCTTTTTGCGCCACCTGCGCCTTTGCAGCCGTTGCTCCGGCCGCGCCCATGAACAGTACGGACATGATCAATGCCTACCGCGGCAATGCGCAGTTTCAGCGGGTGGCGGATGCTTCGTTCCGCGCGTTTGAAGCGGGTCTGTCCACGCACTGCGCCGAGGTGAGTGAACGATGGACGGATGCGACTTTTGTCTACGCGGGTACGCCCGAGCGCGACGATCAAGGCAAGCTGGTGCGTGTGGCGTGGGAAGAGCGTGTGCCGGGCGTGGCGTGCGGGCGTTCGCGGCTGTACCGGGTGCGCGTCTCGATCCAAGATGGCAAGGGCTCGATCAAGGGCATGTTGCCGGGCGATGGCATGTCTTCGCCCGATTTGCCGGAAGCGCAGGACGCCGTAAAAGCCGCGGTGCGCACCGTTCTGCAGGCGCACAGTGCGTGCCAGATCGACGTGGTGGACACGCGGTTGCGGGTAGATGGGCTGGTGGACAACCATGCGCCCTGGGGCGAGGTGTGGACCGTGAACGCGTGCGGCCGGCAGATGAAGGTGCCGGTGCAGTTCACGCCCCTGGCGCAGAACGGTACGGACATCGACATCGAACCGACGGCAATTACGTACGCGAACTGAAAGGGTGAGTGTCGAGGCGGTTCGGCTGGCTGTAAAGCAAGTGGATGAGTCGCATGTGTGTGCGACACAATATGCCGATCTTTTTGCTTCCTGAATTTGCGGGCTACAGCCTGCTTGCGGGACGTATCTGAAGGCCTATGCTCACGCGTACTTGATAGGGGCTTTCTATGCGTCGCGTCTTCATGCTTGCTTCGGTCCTGTGTGCACTGATCGCTTTCAACAGCGCCTATGGCGACACTCTCTTCAACCTAGAGGGCACGCTACAGGATGGCACCGGCCAGTTCCATGGAACGATCCGGTATTCCAGCAGCTACCAAGTGTTGGGCGGAGTCACGGGAACGCTCACGGACGGTGCGTTCACCTACACGGTTCCATCGACTTACTCAAGCGAGACGGTCAACGGATCTATTGCGACGCATCTGGCCTTCTATTTCCTCAATCCCGACTTCGAGCTTAACCTGTACGTGCCCAACAGCTTTCTGGCCGGCAATACAGGTGGCGCATTGTGCGCATTGAGCACACCGTGCTCGCCGTTGTTCACGAGCTCTTTCCAGGATTACAGTCCCAATGGCAGTCCTACCCTGGGTGTGCAGCTGTTTCAAACCCTGACTGCGACACCGCAAGCCACACCGGAGCCGGGCAGCGTTGTTCTGCTCGGAACAGGACTCGCCGGGATGGCCGCACACTTGCGGCGACGGTTCCGTAGCTCGCGCACTTAGAAAACAGTTGCAGGATCTGCGGCCCAAGGCCGCCGACCCTACTTGATAATGCCGCGCTCGCTTCTTGCGATGAACTCGGCAAGATAGGCAACGCGAGGGCCGAACTCGCCGGCGGTGACGCGCTCGCGGATGGCGGCGAGGGCTTGCGTGGTGTTGAGTTTGCTGCCCTGCAGCAGACGGTAGGCCTGGCGTAGTTGCTTGATTTCGTCGGGGGTGAAGCCGCGGCGCTCCAGGCCGACCTTGTTGATGCCGAAGGCGGAGTTTTCGCGGCGGACGCTGGTGAGCGAGTAGGGAAGTACGTCCTGCGTAATGGTGGTGCCGCCGCCGATGTAGGCGTAGGCGCCGATGGTGCAGTACTGGTGGACGGGTGCGTTGGCGCTGAGCGTGGCGTAGTCCTGGACGGTGACGTGACCGGCAAGAGTGGCGCCGTTGGGAAGTATGCAGCCGTTGCCGATGTGCGAGTCATGGCCGATGTGGACGTAGGCCATGATGAGGCAGTCGGAGCCGACCGTGGTTTCGCCGCCGCCGCCAGCGGTGCCGCGGCTGATCGTGACGCATTCGCGGATGGTGTTGCGGTCGCCGATGGTGAGCCTGGTGGGCTCATTGTTGTACTTCAGGTCTTGCGGGCTGATGCCGAGCGAGGTGAAGGGGAAGACGCGGTTGCTGTCGCCAAGGGTCAGGTGGCCGTCGAGAACGACGTGGCTGACCAGTTCGCAGCGTTCGCCGAGGACGACGTTTGGACCGACCGTGCAGAACGGGCCGATGGTGCAGGAGTCGGGGATGACGGCACCGGAAGCGACGATGCTGGAGGGGTGAATCGGCACGGGTTAGACCGCGGCCTCGGCGTCGGCGTCGGAGACGGCGAGTGGATCGGGGCGGCAGGCTTCACCTTGTGCGGGTTCCTTCGCGGCGGCATCCGGGGCTAAAGCACCGCTTACCTGAAACGAAGATTCAGTGGCCTGAAGCCCACTGCTCCCTCCGTTTCTTGCGGGGTCCGTGGGCTTGCTGGCCGCGTCTTCGACGGCCCTGGCGGCGGGCACGGCGTCGGTAATCTTTTCGACCTTGGCGGGCAGGGTTGCGGCGTTGGCCGTTTGCGAGCCGGGTCGCGGAACGAGCTGACACATCACGGTCGCTTCGCAGGCGAGCTTGCCGTCCACCGTGGCGGTGCCGCGCATTCTGACGGCGGTGGAACGCCAGTTGAGGACCGTGACTTCGATGATCAGCTGATCGCCGGGGGTGACTGGCTTGCGGAACTTCGCGCCGTCAATTCCCGTAAAAACCATCAGCTTGCCGTCGCGGTCAGGGATCTCGTTCAGCAGAAGCGCGCCGCCCGCCTGGGCGATGGCTTCGATGATGAGCACGCCGGGCATGAGCGGGAAGTCCGGGAAGTGCCCGGTGAACTGCGGCTCATTGGCGGTGACGTTTTTCAGGCAGACGATGCGCTGCCGGGGCTCGACCTGGAGGACGCGGTCGATGAGCAGAAATGGATAGCGGTGGGGCAGAAGCCGCATGATCTGCTGGATTTCGATGGGGGACGTGCTGGGGTCTGGCATGACCCCCCAAGTATAGAGGCGACCCGTCTGGAGTCGCTGGTGAGCCACTCGCGCCACCACTGCAAACCAGGGGCAGCGCTGAATTGCGCAGACCTGGACGGTATGACGACACGGGGTGACTCCCACACAACTTTTGCTGCGAGGCTCCGTCTATTTTCGTTCAAAGGACTTTGATCTTACGCAGGTTGATGAGAGGAACGTACCCAAAAATCGAGCGTCAGGGTCAGACGCGGTTGGCGCACCGGAGCGCTGCGGCCATGCCGGCTACACGGCGGCGCGGCGGTTGGGGCACGTGCCGCACCTGGTTTGCCACGGCGCTGCTGATCTGCGGCTTCGCGTGTTTTCGCGGTGTTTGCTTTGCGTCAGCGGCGCTGCTGATCGAGGAGCCATTCGGCCAGTTCGGCGCGTTCAATCCCACCGGACACGCGGCGGTATATCTGAACCAGGTGTGCGCGGACACGCCGACGCACCTGCGGCCGTGCCAGCCGGGTGAGCACGGGGTGGTGATCAGCCGCTACCACAAGATCAATCACCTGGATTGGGTGGCGATTCCGCTGGTCCCCTACCTGTACTCAGTCGAGCGCATGCAGGACGTGCCGGCGACCATGACGCCGGAGCAGGAAGTGGACCTGCGCGAGGCGTATTGGCGGGAGCACTTGCAGGGTTTGGCACCGGCGAACCCGGATGAATCAGAGCCGGATGGCGAGTGGATTCAACTGATTGGTTCGTCGTACGACCGCAGGATTTACGGCTTTCAGGTGGAGACGACGCCGGAGCAGGACGAGCGATTCATTGCGCTGTATAACGACAAGCGAAACGTGGGGCATTTCAATTTGTTCTTCCACAACTGCGCGGACTTCTCACGCGTGGTGATGGACACCTATTTTCCGGGTGCGATTCATCGCAACTTTGTGGCCGACGTGGGGCTGATGACGCCAAAGCAGGCGGCGAAATCGCTGGTGAAGTATTCGCGCAAGCACCCGGAGGTGGGCATGACGAAGTTCCTGATCGAGCAGGTGCCCGGTTCATTGCCGCGAAGCCATTCTGTGGACGGCGTGGAAGAGTCGCTGGTGCGCAGCAAGAAGTACATGGTGCCGCTGGTAATTTTGACACCGCACATTGCGACTGCGGCGGTGGTGGGCTACCTGACCCGGGGGCGCATGCGCATGCCAAAGGACGCGCCCTTGCTGAAGATCTCTGACGATTTGCCCGCGCCGCCGGTCACGGCAGCGGAGAAGGTGCCCGCCGCACAGGAGACACCCGCGATGCAGAAGGTGACGGCCACTGTGGAGACGCCCGCGGCCTCGATGTAGCGGACGGGTAAGCGCCCATGTGTCCTCGAGTTGCCGAAGCGCCTTGTCGAGGTCATGGGCAGGGTCGCGCTCGAGGCGCACCGATACCAGCTTGCGCATGACCGGGACTGCCCGGGTCCGTGATACAAGGCGGTATGTTCCCCAACTTCCATTGGACTGCCATCGGCGTTGCCGTTGGATTGACGGCCGGTGTCTTTCTGCACCACCCGGTTGCGGCGCAGGCCGTGTCAATTCCGGATGCGTTTCCGATTGCACTGCGGACGGATGTGCCGCGGCTGGACGTGAAGATGCGGCAGCGCATGGACCGCGAGCTGATGGAAATCACGGTGCCACAGCTGCAGGCGCTGTATGCGAAGCGGCGCTACACAGTGGTAGAGGTGACACGCTGGTACCTGGACCGGATTGCGCGGTACAACGGCGTGTACCGGTCGGTGCAGACGGTGGATGTGGAAGGCGCGCTGGCGCGGGCGCGCGCCGAAGATGGCGAACGCGGCGCGCACGGTCCGCTATGGGGCGTGCCGGTCGTGATTAAGGCGAACACGGCGGTACGGGGATTGCCGGACACGGATGGGTGGGCGGGATTTGCGATTCGGGGGCATGCGTTTGTGGCGCCGAAGGACGCGACGGTGGCGGGCAAGCTACGCGCGGCCGGGGCGGTGATCCTGGGCATTACGAACATGCCGGACTTCGCGGCGAGCGATACGAACCGTTCGACCGTATTTGGCCGAACGGGGAACGCGTATGACGTGCGGTTCTCGCCGGGTGGATCGTCGGGCGGAACGGTGACCGCGGTGACAGAGAACGAGGCGGTGCTGGGCACGGGAACGGACACGGGCAACAGCATTCGCATGGTGGCGGGCACGAGTTCCGTCGTCGGGGTCTTCCCGACGCGCGGGCTGGTTTCGATCGCTGGCATCGCGCCGCTGGACTGGCTGCTGGATAACACCGGGCCAATTGCGCGCAACGTGACGGATGCGGCCATCGCGCTGAGCGTGATGGCGGGCGAGGACGCGCAGGACTTCAAAACAGTGGGAAGCGCCGCGAAAGCGCAGGGAGGTCCGTACACGCAGTACCTGAAGCCGGATGCGCTGCGCGGGAAGCGGTTTGGTGTGCCGGCGTTCATTCTGGACACGAAGCGGACGCCGCTGCAGCCGGAGACAAGGGCGATGCTGTTGCAGACCGTGGAGGTGTTGCGCAAGGCCGGAGCGGAGGTGGTGATGGACCCGACGCTGCTGCCGGTTTCATTCCTTGATGCCGAGAAGAAGGTGAACACCGGGCCGTACCGGCGGGACGGCGAGATGCAATGGCTGAGCAGCTATGGCCCGGCGGAGTACAAGGACGCCGCGCAGTACAAGGCGGCGACGGGGCACAGCCTGCCGCCGGTGTTTACCGGCGTGAGCGGGTCGCTGGATGATCTGGTGGATGCGGCGGCGGGGCCTGCTCCGGGAGCGGCGGCGGCCGGTGCTGGTGCTGCTTCGGGTGAGGCTGCCGGGCCTGCCGGGGAAGCAGGCAGTGGTGCGCCGCGCGGGTCGAACCGTTTCCGCAACCTGCCGCCGCAGGCCGTGCTGAAGGACGATCCGAACGCGGAGAAGAACTACTTCGGTCCGCGCGAGGCGATGCTGCGGGAGTATGTGGAGGCGTTGGACAAATTTCACCTGGACGGGCTCGTGTATCCCACGGCGCAGATGCCTCCGCCGGACGAGACGATGCCGCAGGACGGCAAGCTGTCGGGCGGGCCGCACTCCGAGACCGGGTGGGTCAACAAAATCGGCGTGCCGGCGATCGCATTGCCCGCCGGCTACTACCCGACCGGTCTGCCGTTTGGCTTGGAGATCAGCGCGCGTCCGTGGCGCGACGGCGACCTGCTGGGATGGGCATACGGATTTGAGCAGGCGACGAAGCTGCGTCGTCCGCCGGTGCTGGTGGAAGGTGGGCTGACGACGGCAGGACCGTACAAGCAGTAGGCAGTTCTTGAAGTACTCGGCACCCTGGGAATGCTACTGACGAGAATGCGACTTCTGGAGACTGATCCGCTCAGCGCTTCTGGCGAGAACGCCACTCGCCGGGACTAAGCTGATGTTTATGAACATGGCGTCATACGATGGAGTCGCCCGGAAGGGGGCTAAGAGCTGGAAGCCAGCACGTTCTTTGGGCTGGAGTTTCTCAACTTCTCGCGTCCTCTTGGCATTGCTTATTGCCTTGGTGCCACATGATTCTAAGGAGCAGGTCGCCGTTAGCCGTCCTATCGGTGAGTCTCAGGCGTCGACCGCTGAACCTGCTCTCCCAGCGATCCTGAAGATCTTCAGGACCTTTGAGGTCGTAGGATTGCCCGCGGCCCACGGGCAGAAGGATGTAGACGACTTCATTTTGTCTCTGATCCGGGATCCACGCTTCTCGGGCTCAGTCAACGACATCGTTGTCGAATGTGGGAATGTCCGATATCAGCCGATCCTTGACCATTACATCGCCGGTGAGAACGTTTCCTTCACCGAGGTCCAACATGTCTGGCGGGACACGACGCAGCCCATGTGTGGCGAATCTGGCTTTTTCGAGCAACTGTACCCGCTCGTCCGTGCAATGAATCAACAACTTCCCGCCGCAAAACGACTGCGAGTCCTGGCGGCGGATCCACCCATCGATTGGACTAAAGTCCAGACTCTCCAGGACATCACGCCATTCTTTGACCGAGATGGAAGCATCGCTTCCGTGATGGAGAAGGAGGTGCTCTCCAAGCACCGTAAGGCGCTGATGCTTTTTGGAGTGTTTCATCTACTTCACGGAAGCGGACCAGAGCAAGGAGATGCCGTCACCATTTACGAGCGCCATTATCCCGGCAAAACGTTCGTGATCAGCGACCTCGGATACTACAGCACGAACGGCGAACTGCTGACAGATAAGCCCGCCGCGCTCGGAACCGGGCCTTCCCTTCTGAGAACCAAAAACAGCAGACTAGGCTCTCTCGGTCTTGGCTCTTTCCTCCCGACACCGCTCACTACGGATCAGGACTGCAATGTCGTGGATGCGTTTGCGGGCAAGACATCCAAAACGGTTTCCGATCTTCTGGACGCCTTTCTCTATCTAGGTCCGCAAAGTCTTCAACTGCGGGAACCCATCCCAGCCGACATCGCTCTTGACCATGCGTATCGGGCCGAGTGGCTGCGTAGGTTGAAAGTTTCCGGGCTGCCTGGGCCTTCGACGCTCGAGGAAGTGGATGCTGAGATCGTGGCGAGCGCGGCAGATCCCATCATCCTTACTCCCAGAAATCCGGATGCGAAAGAACTCTACCCGATGATCAAGCAAGGCTGTCTGATGAGGAAGAATGCTGCCCCCAACACAAAACCCTGAGTGTGTGCAGAGGGATGGGCCCGCGATGTAGCTGGCTGGGGGCAAGCACAGCGTATGAGAAGTGTTTTCAGGATTAGTCACGATAAACGCCGTTGTTGTCAGTGATGCCGGCTCAGGCTTGCCACTGTGGTTCAATCGCGCTATGAAGATTGCGAGTTGGAATGTGAACTCGATCAAGGCGCGGATGCCGATTCTGCGGGCGTGGCTGGGTACGGTGCAGCCGGATGTGGTGCTGCTGCAGGAGTTGAAGGGGCTGGACTTTCCGGCGGAGGAGTTGCGGGCGCTGGGGTATCACTCGGCGGCGGTGACGCAGAAGAGCTACAACGGTGTGGCGGTGCTGAGCAAGCGTCCGCTCGAAGTCGTCAGCACCACGCTGGCGGGTGACAGCGAAGATAGTCACGCGCGGTTTCTGGAGGTGTTGATCGGGGGTGCGCTGGATACGGATGCGCTGCTGCGCGTGGTGTGTTTGTATGTGCCGAACGGGAACCCGGTGGGCACGGACAAGTTTGAGTACAAGCTGCGGTGGACCGACCGACTGCTGTCACAGATGCGGTTGTGGGTGGCGGAGACGACGCCGACGGTGATCGGCGGCGACATGAATGTGATCCCCACGGACCTGGACTGCCACAAGCCAGCGAGCTGGGCCAAGGACGCGCTGTTCCAGCCGGAGGTGAAGGCGCGGTATGCGCAGATGCTGGCAATGGGCTGGATGGACGCGTTCCGAACGCTGCACCCGGACCAGGGCGGGCTGTTCACGTACTGGGACTACTTCCGCGGCGCGTTTGAAACGAACCGCGGCATTCGGATCGACCATTTTCTTCTGTCGCCGGCGCTGCACGGGCGGCTGCGCGGGTGCGTGATCGACCGGGCGCCGCGCGTGCTGGAAAAGCCAAGCGATCACACGCCGATCGTCCTGGAGCTGCAGTAACGCAGCGGATATCGCGGTGAGGACAAGCCGCGGGCAGCTGCGCGGACTTTCCCATTCTGTGCTGGGCGATGTATCCTTTCGCGCGAGAGGCTTTCCCTTTGCAATTGAGAGCGATCGCAACGTGCGCGTTGCTGGCGGTGTGCGGAACACTTGCGACCGCGCGTGGTCAGAAGTCGGATGCGACCACTGGTTCGGCGTCCAATGCGCGCGCGCCAGAGGTGGCGAGGGGACCGCATGGCATGCCGCTGCTGGTGTCCACGTACCGGGTGCTGGACGTGGCGCAACTGCAGCCAAACGCACCGGTGGTGCTGGAGGTAAGGCAACGCTGGGCCGGGCCGGGCTGCACGCTGTCGTCCGGTGCGACGGTGCAGGGTCACGTGTCTGAGGTGACGCGGCGGGGCAAGCTTTCGCCCAACGCGAGCTTTGAGCTGGTGCTGACGGCGGCAGATTGTAATGGAGTGACCTCAACGCCGGTGTCGCTGTTGACGGCGTCGGTGCTGGCGCCCGGCGGCGGAACGACCGGGCAGACGGGTGTGGTGGAGGCACCGCCGCTCGCGGATTCGCCGCTCGCGATCAACGGCGGTTTCCGCAGCGTGAATACCGCGTCAAACCTGAACAACTATTCGCCGCGGGAAACGCTGGTGTTGCCGGGCAGCGTGCAGTTCGGCGACGTGATTCATATTCCGAATGTGGCGTTGTCGGTTGGCACCGGCCCGCACGGCGGCAGCGTGGTGACCGCACGTAAGCACGATCTGCGGCTGGAGCGCGGCACCGTGATGGTGCTGGTTGCGGTCGAACAGCCCGGCCGTGTGGTTGCAACGGTTGCGAACAGCTCCGGCGTGTCAGGGAGTTTATCTGCGATCCCACCCGGCCCAGCGCCGACGAACACTGTGAGCAGCGTCGTTGTGCCGGACGTGACGGATGCCACGGAGGTGTGCAGCGAGGGCTGCAGTGTGATCCCCGCACACCAGGCCGTGGGCGAAACGGCGGGAACTGTGCGGTCGCTGCCGTTGCGCAGCCTGGGCTATGCACCGCACGACAAGCGGCTGATGACGGAGTTCAACCGCGAAACGACCGTGACGTTTCTGGACAACAGTACGCTGCTGTGCACCTTTGATCCGCATTACCTGCGGGAGCATGACACCTATGGCCAGGACGGCGCTCGCACCGTGCGGGCGGTTCTGGTGGATGCGCATTCGCTGAGCGTGCGGCGCGTGGTGGAGTGGCGTGTGCGTGGCAATGGTGCATACCTGTGGCGCGCCGGAGACGGGCACGTTCTGGTGCACATGGGGAACAGTCTGCAGCTGCTCGACAGCAACCTGCGGATGGTCCATAAGCTGCGGCTTGACGGCCGGGTCGCGTTCGTAACGGTGTCACCCGCGGGAGACCGCATTGCGGTGGGCACCATTCGTGAACGCTACAGCGAAGATGTGCACCGGCAGCTTGCGGCCGACCTGGCGCAGGAACCGGAGGAGCCGGTGGACGTGCGCGTTTTGGATGGCGCGCTGCAGCCGTTAGCAGCCTCGGAGCGATCCACGCAGACTCCGGCGCCCGTGCTGGATGCGACGGGAGAACTGCGGCTGACGCGGGAAGGCGCGGGGCGCTGGAAGTTGTCGAACTATGAATGGGACCGGAAGCAGACGACGATCGCGACACTGCGGTCGGCGTGCCGACCTGAGATTTCGGTGCCGGCGAGCGGCATGACATTTGTCGTGGGATGCACTTCATCGGGTGCGCACTGGTACCGCATGCTGCGCCGCGATGGCCGCCCGGTGTTGAAGGCCGACTCGCCATCGGATGAGCTGATGCAAACTTCCGATGAGGCGGCTGCGGACCGGTTCGCGGTTCGCGTCGTGCGTGCGTCGCACTCCTTGTCGCCAGGTCAGGAGTTCAGCCGGGCCGACCTGACGAGCGAAGTCATCGGAGTGTATCGCGCAACGGACGGCAAGCCGGTGTCGACTATCACAGCGAATGACTTCACGTTGGGGCGCGACACGTATGCACTGTCTCCAACGGGCGATACGGTGGTGCTGGCCGGAACAAAGGAGCTGTACTTCTATCCTCTGCCTGGCAGCGCAGTGGAAGCGCACTAAGCCTGACCGGTCGCCTCCGCCCCGCCGCCGCAATGAGCTGTGGTGTAGTAGAACGGTGTCGGAGGAAAAGACATGTTGGTGCGAGTCCTGGGTGTGTTGCTGTTGAGCGTTTCGACGGTGGCGGTGGTGGAAGGCAGGGCGCAGGCGCCGGCCGGGACCGGAGATCCGGCGGCAGAGGTGCGCGGGTCCTATGAGCGGTTGAAGCCGAACCTGATCAAGGCGGCGGAGAAGATGCCAGCGGACCAGTACGGGTTTAAGCCGACGCCGGAGATTCGCAGCTTTGCGCGCGTCGTGAACCATGTGACGGAGGCGCAGTTCCACACGTGCACGACGCTGAACGGTGGAACGTTCGATCCGAAGAGCGTGCCGGGAGATGAGGCCAGCAAGGATGCCGTAATTGCCGGGCTGAAGGCGAGCTTCGCGGAGTGCGACAAGGCGTACGGTGCGCTGACAACGGCGAACGTGACGGAGGCGTTGACGGCGGGGCAGGGCAAACGGTCGCGCATCGGCATGGCCTGGGGCAATGTGTCTCACGACAACGAGCAGTATGCGGAACTGTCGACGTACTTGCGGTTGAAGAACATTGCGCCGCCGACGAGTGAGAAGTAGGTCCGGCAAAGAAGGTCCGGATGCGAAGAATTGTTTTAGCCTTTGCGGCGATCTTGTTGGCTTTGCTGGCCTTGATGTCCGTAGGTTACGGTCTGCTCGAATACAGGATCGCTTACTCGATACGAACTCAAGGTCAATTTCATGGCCTTGTATTTCCTTTGCAGCGTACTCAATGGGGGTGCGGCATCGCGGTCCTGATAGCGTGTGTATCTTTGTTCGGTGCATTCTTCTCTACGCGTGCATGGCTAAAGTCGACTCCGCGCAGTGACCCCTTCGAACTGAGGTGAACCCACCTTAGCCGCAAAGAGCGCGGCGAAGGTGGGGCACATGGCGGCAAATCCGCGCGGCTTTGTGTCGCGGTATACATGGAGGCATGCTTGCCTCCATGTTTCGTTTTGCGGTGATTCCTTGTGGTGCCGGGTTGCTGTGCGCGCCGGCTGTGGTGGCGCAGCGTGGGCCTGCGCGCGCTGCGGCGGGAAAGACGGTGGTGAATGCCGGGCCGGCGCCGACGGGGCCGACGGTGGTCTTCGAAACAAACCGTGGGCGCATCACGTGCAAGCTCTTTGGGAAAGAAAAGCCGGTGACCGTGGCGCTGTTTACCGGGCTGGCGGCGGGCAAGATCGCGTGGATGGATGCGACGGCGAACGCGACCGTGACCGGCAAGCCGATGTATGACGCAACGGTGATGTATGGCGTGTCTTCGGGTGCGGCGGGCGGACGCCGAATCAACGTGGTGCCGGGTGCCGGTGCGGCGGGAATCGGTTCGTTGCAGCCGGAGGCGTCGACGGTTCTGAAGTTCGACCGGCCGGGGCGGCTGGCCATGCGTATTACGGGCGGGCAGATGGATGGCCGTTCGTTCTACGTGCTGGACCACGCGGAGGAGCGGACGCCGGAGGTGTCGGCTGGCATCTTTGGGCAGTGCGACGAAGCGTCGGTCAAGGTCGTGAGTGCGATCTCGCACGAACTGCTGAGCGTGGACAATCATTCGGCATCGCCGGTGGTGCTGAACCGGGTTGCGGTACTGGCGGCAGGTGAGCCGCTGCCGGCGGTAGCGGCGGAGATACCGCTTACCCAAGTCGATGGCGTGGACAAGGTGACGGCACCGCTGGAGGCGATCGTGTCGCCGGAGCCGACCGGGCCGACGGTGCATATCACGACCACGGTGGGGCCGATCACGTGCAAGCTGTTTACGCAGACGCCGATCGCGACGGAGAATTTCATCGGGCTGGCGACGGGCGCAAAGCCGTTCACCGATCCGAAGACGAAGCAGGTGGTGAAGGGCAAGCACTTCTACGACGGCCTGTCGTTTGGGCGGGTGGTGCCGGACTTTATGATCCAGAATGCGGACCTGCCGGACGATCCCAGCGGCGGGGAGGAGATCGGCTTCCATTTTGGTAACGAGATCGTGCCGGGGCTGAACTTTGACCGGCCGGGACGGCTGGCGTACGCGAACGGCGGGCCAGACACGAATGAAAGCGAGTTCTTTATCACGGAGCATCCGCTGCGGCGACTGGATGGAAGCTACACGATCTTCGGGCAGTGTGACGATGCTTCGGTCAAGGTGGTGGAGGCGATTGCGCGGGTTCCGCGCAACGCGGAGGACCATGCGCTGAGGCCGGTGCGGATCGTAAAGGTGCTTGTCGAGTAGCTCTCTCGAAGAGCAATAAGAAGGGCCACGCCATTTGCTGTCAGGAAACGGAATTTCGGTCTATGACCGCAACAAAGTCAGCCACTGGGCGCTACATTTGAGTTGTCTCCTGCAACATCGCACGCAAGATGATGGGCTGGAGGCCCTGTATAGGACCTCTTCATTTTTGTAAGGTATTGATGCTTACTCGGAACGCTTCCGTTCGGGCGGTGCATGAAAGCACGCCTGTCGCTTCTCCTCGAGTTCAACCGGTAAATCAACGTTTTGGAGAACGCCTGCGGTTTTTGCGGCGTACCAGCAACATGACTCAGGTGCAGCTGGCCGCGTATCTGGGCATTGATCGCAGCTTCCTGAGCGACGTGGAACGCGGGCGAAAAGGCATGAGTCTGAACTTCTTGGACGCGGTCGCCAAGGGGTTCAAGATAAGCCTGTCGGAGCTGCTGCGCGACCTGTAGGTTCGCGCCTGTCTTTTTCGGTCATTGCTCGCTCCGGGCCCGCCTCGCCGGCGGGCTTCGCTGTTGGCCTCCCTAAGTTGGCGCGCTACACCGCGCGGCGGATGTGGCGATAATAGTGCCAGATGGGAACACGGGCATTGTTTGGAGAGGAACGCGTGCAGCCGAAACCGGGCGCGCGTGGAACCACAGCACTGGCGCATTGCGATGGCGGGGCACGCGGCAATCCGGGGCCGGCCGGGTACGGAGCGGTCATTACCGACGAGGCCGGTGCGAAGCTGGCCGAGTTGTCGGAGTACCTGGGCAAGCGGACCAACAACTATGCCGAGTACAGCGGGCTGCTGGGCGTGCTGCAGTGGTCGCTGGACCACGGTGTGTCGCACCTGAAGGTGGTCAGCGATTCCGAGCTGATGGTCAAGCAGGTGCAGGGCCGGTACAAGGTGAACAGCCCTGATCTGCGGCCGCTGTTTGAGGAAGCGCGACGCCGGATCGCGAAACTGGAAAGCTTTCAGATCACGCACGCGCTGCGCCACAAAAACAAGGACGCGGACCGCCTGGCGAATGAGGCGATGGACCGCGGCATGGGGCGCGCGCCCGAGGCAGCTGCGGTACGTCCGGTGAGTCAGAACGGACAGGCTTCGGCACGCGAAAGCCATGGTGTGGAGCAGCGACAAGCGCCGGCCGCGCCGGAGAGTGCTGCCGGCGCACGCCCCGTGTCACCGCCCGTGACCAGCGGAGGCATGCTGCGTGGGTTCGTGAAGGACGGAGTAGTACACCTGCTGGGCGGCAAGGCGCTGCCGGAGGGAAGTTTCGTAAAGGTGATCGCGGAATAGAAAGGTGTTGCGAACGGACGGGTTGTGAGGATAAGGTGCATTGCACACTGCAAATCTAAAACACCTGGTTCCAACATCATTTCGCGTCGCGAGGAGTAACACATGCGTTACCGCTTCACCGA
The DNA here is from genome assembly GCF_965201105.1 of Terriglobus sp. GTDB lineage: Bacteria > Acidobacteriota > Terriglobia > Terriglobales > Acidobacteriaceae > Terriglobus. Next base: position 2,862,676 of record NZ_OZ241741.1, on the reverse strand, counting down.
GCCTTCGTTTGCTGCATCCCCTGTTCTCATGGCGACCCCAGGCGGGTATCCACCACCCGGCCCTGGCTACCAGGCGCCACCTCCTGGATACGTGCCACCGCCCGCGGGGCAGCCGGGCGGGTTATCTGCAACCACGGCCTCTGTGCTTGCCTACCTGTTCGGCTTTATCTCGGGAATCATCTTTCTGGTTCTGGAGCCCTACAAGCGCGATTCGTTTGTGCGTTTTAACGCGTTCCAGTCCATCTTCTTCAACCTGTCCGTGTTTGTGATTTCGTTCCTCTGGAACCTGATTGCGGGCCTGCTGGATGTGATGACGCATGGCGTTTTTGTGATGATCCACCTCGCCGGCAGCCTTCTGATCGGCATCGGCTTTCTGGTGATCTGGATCATGCTGATGGTGCGCGCGTCACAGGGAAGCAAGTGGGTGCTGCCGGTGATCGGGCCGTTTGCCGAGCGGCAGGCCGCCAGCGGCTCTTTCTAGCGGAGTGGGTGCTTCATGCATCGCGAAGAGCGCGATATGTGGAGCACCCATTTCGACGAGCCTGTATGTATGGGCTACCCGACCATACATACGGTTCTATCCGTGAGGTGTTTGCCCCACCCCCCTTGTGGTTTTGTCAAGTTCTTCATTCGGAGCGGTTTAGAAATTTGGCTTGCCCGTAAGTTCCTGTTGTTGCGGAACTTACGGGCAAGTTCTTCATTCTGAACGGCTTCTCACCACATCGCGTTGCCGCGCGGAAAGACGCTGGCTTTGAGTGGGAGAAGGCTCTGTATCTATTGTAGAGAACGCGAAGGTAATTGCATGCCACGGGTAAGCTGCTCGTGTGCTTGGGTTTAGCTGTGGTTGGGGCTTGACAGGTTTCGCGGAGGGATGAGGTTCTGATTCAAAATCGCGGTGTTCGCGCGAGGTCCACCTATCGCAAGAAAGCGCAATCATGGGGCACTCAATCCTAGTCGGTCCGGGCGTATGGGATACCCGCAGGGTGGCGCAATCGCCGGGAAAAGGAGAGAGCAGCTTTCCGGCTACGTTAGCGGTAACGCGAAAACAATTATGATGCGCGCTTGACAGAATGCATCGGGCGGGCGGATGCTGCTCTCGTTTCTTCTCCGGGTTAGCGGTTGGTATCCACGGACCAGGTACACCTGAGCAGCAGCCCGTTGGGGCTGACAGGTAGCGGCCGTCCGCGTTCACCGATGTTGAAAATAGGCAGCACCATGAAGAACTTCATGCTGGGCGCCATGCTCTTGGCGTCCTTCGCCGTATCCCTGCCGACACTCGCGCAAGCTCACCCCAATGCCCAGCCCACGCCCAACCTCCAGCCGCCGCCCTGTGAGGATCCCGATGACCCCGGTTGCCCCGGCGGCGGTGGCGGCGGTGGTGGACCGCAGTACACCGTACCCCCAAACGGTACTCCAGCTTTAAACTGGACCGGGCAGGGTAACCAGAATTACAACGTGCTGGTTGGCGGACCCGACCAGCGTGAGAAGGTCGGCGCGGCCATCAACCAGAACGACGGCAAACTGTATGTCGCCGTCACTTCTCGTACCAACGATGACGGCAACGGCAATCACGCGATCGGCATTTACACCAACACGGACGGCTCCTCGAATCTCACGTTCTTAGGCAATTTGACGGTGCAATACTCTAACGGGCCATCCATCGTATACACGAAGCTGGCACCAGCACTTATTTATTCTTCCTTGCAAGGTGGTCAACTTTTCATCGCTTACAACTCCGGCTATGCCATCACACTCGCAAGATCTGCCGGAGGCGGGTCAACTTTCACTTATGTTACACAGTTCGCAACGTCATACAGCGGACCCAGCCTGGCCGACGATCCTGCCCACCAACGCCTGTATGTGAGCTTCCTGGATGGCGACAGGAACCTGCAAAGCACCAACAATCTGGTTCTCATCAGCGTCGATCAGAATGGGAATTACCTAACCTACGCGTCCCTCGGCGCAAACATGGGTTTCGACCCCGGTATGGCCATCGGACCGAACGGAACGCTGTACATTGCCGGGCAGGACTTCAATTCGCACCAGATCAATCTGTTCCAGACCACGAACGGCACGCAATTGTATCAATCCTCGACAGCCGCCAATGACTCAACTTCAACGACACCGTCGGTGGCGCTTTCCAACGGACTCCTGTATATCGGCTTCCGGACCAACGACGGGGATCACAAGTTCCTGTATAAGTACTCGGCCGACGGCAACACCTGGACGACGGTCGATCCTCACTACCAGATGGGCGGTCCACCTACCCTGGTCAGCAACATCCGTGAAAAGTCGGGTGTGCCACAGTACGTGCCGAATTCGTTGATGCAGCTTTTCAACGCCTTCGGAGCGGACCAGGATAACCGCCCCTTCACACTCGCACACACATACTAGCTCTGGCGGCGGCAGCAGGGCTTCGCTCTGCTGCCGCTCGCTTTCACAGAGCCGTCGAGCCGGCATGCACGTCTAACCGCCATTACCTTGCAGGAGTTCTCGCTTGAAACGGCTGCTTTGCCTCATAACACTTTGCGTTTCGCAGGTTGTAGCGCTTGGCCAACGCACGATTCATGTTCCCGGTGACGCACCCACGATTCAGGCTGGCATCGTTCAGGCGCAGAACGGCGATACGATCCTCGTCTCACCGGGCACATACAACGAGAATATCGATTTCCTCGGCAAGAATATTACGGTAACTACTGGTGCGAACTCATCAAGCAGCGCAAGTCAAACCATACTCAATGGCGTACAGGATGGACCGCCTACCGTTTGGTTTCACTCGGGCGAAAGCCGGGCAGCCGTTTTGAACGGGTTCACGATCCAGAACGGCCATAATAGTGCCACCATACAGTGTCTCAGCTATCCCTGCACCGAGGTTTCGGCGGGAATTCTGGCAGAGGGTGCATCTCCGACCCTTGCAAACAACCTGGTGCAGCGAAATTATGGGTGCAACGTTGTCATTCGGAACGGGGCGGGTCCGCAATTTATTGGAAACGAAGTTACGGGTCAACTGCTGGCGAACAACAAAGTCGGAGAAGTCGATCAAGGGTTTTGCTTTGGTGACGGTATCGCAATTGCAAACGCCACCAGCGTTCGGATTGCCAACAATCATATACACGGAAATTACATTGATTTAACGGTAAACAACGCAGCATATGGCAGTGTCGGTGTTGCGATGGGATCGGCGGATGAGGTCGATCTTATTCAGAACGAGATTCACGACAATGGCAGGACAGATTCGCAGGGACATCCCGATGATGGTTCGCTGCAGGTTCAAAGTGGTTACGAAGGTCATCCCAAGCTGCTCATCCTCTCGGGAAACCTCGTCTATGTGAAGCATCCTGTGAATGACAACGACCCGGGCATCCTTTTGTCGGGATCTCATACTGGAAAAGATCTGCCGCAACTCGTTCAAGTAAGTAACTCTTTCATCGGTGTAACGGACAGGCTGGACGGTTCCTTCCAGAGTGCAATCCTGGAAGACAACATTGTCACGTTGACAAACCCTGTGTTGAATTTCGCACAATATGGTCCGCTCGAATGCGGCGAGGACTGCGACCCGAATCACTTCGACATCCGCTACAACGACCTTTTCTCGCCCGGCGTGCAACCCACAAACATCTTTCCGGTCGGCCCAACGAACCTCCATGTCGATCCGCTGCTGCGGGACGCCGCCAACGGAGACCTGCACGAGACTGCCAACTCCCCGACCATCTATGCGGGCGACATCGCCGCGCCGATGTTGCCTGCGACGGACCTTGACGGGAAGAACCGGACGGTGTGCGGCAAGGTGGACATGGGGGCGTACCAGGTGCATCCGGCACCGCCGATTGGGTTGGGTGCGACGCCGAACCCGGTGGCGGGCGGATCGCCGGTGACGGTGACGGCGACGGTGACGGGCAACTGCAATGTGCCGACGGGTGTGGTGACGTTTGTGGACAGTGTGTCGGGCGCGGCGCCAGGCGGGGGCGGGCCGGCGACGATCGGCACGGCCACGCTGGGCGGAACGGTCATCGGCACGGCCACGGGGAATGGAGTCGCGGCGGCGGCGCTGAGCACGTCGTTTCTGACGGTGGGCACACACCACATTACGGCGACATATCCGGGCGACTTCAACTTCGACCCGGGCACGAGCAACGCGGTGGACCTGACGGTGACGGGACTGCCGAGCGCGACCGGGCTGACCGTGCAGCCCAACCCGGCGCGGGCGTTCCAGCCGGTGACGTTGACGGCGACGGTCACGGACCCGTTTGTAACCGTAACGGGCAACGTGACGTTTACCGCGGCAGGGGCGAACGGCTTGGTGGTGCTGGGGACGGCTCCGCTGCTGGGTGGCGCAGCGGCGATCACGACGAGCCAGCTGGGCGCGGGCGCGTATGCGGTAACGGCGACGTTTAACGCGACGACGCAGTTCGCGACAAGCTCGGCGACGGTGCAGCTGCAGGTCGAGGGCGCGCCGACGGTGACTGCGCTGCGGACTTCGCCGAACCCGTCGCTGTTTGGGCAGACGGTGACGCTGAGCGCGACAGTTTCGCCACAGGCGGTGGCGGGCGGCAGGCCGCAGGGACCGGTGCTGTTCCGCGACGGCGGCGCGCCGCTGGGCACGGTGCCGGTGGATGCGAATGGCGCGGCGGCGTTCAGTACCAGCTCGCTGGCGATCGGGTCGCACAACCTGTCGGCCAGCTATGGTGGATCCGGCGACTTTAACGGCAGCACCTCGCCGATCGTCGTGCAGGTGGTACAGCCGGTGACAGCGCAACTGGCGCTGACGGCGCAACCCAATCCCGCGCACCAGGGCGAAACGGTGACACTGCGGCTGACAGTAACGGCGAACAGCGGGGCCGCGGTATCGGGCACGGCGATGTTTCTGGAAGGGACGACACCGCTGGGCAGTGCGCCGGTAAGCGCGGGCGTGGCGCAGCTGCCGGTGAGCACGTTTGGCCTGGGGAGGCACGTGGTCACGGCGACATTTGCCAATGCCGCGGCCGGGATTGCGTTTACGGCGGCAACGGTCACGGTAGAGGTGATGCCCTATGACTTTGCCTTCACCAGTTCCGGGACAACCCTGTCGATTCCGCACAGCGGGTATGCCGTGGTGACACTGACGGCTTCGCCGCTGGGCGGGTATGACCAACCAGTACACCTGAGCTGCGGTCCTTTGCCGGTGAATGCGGAGTGCGCGTTTGAGCGGGACACGACCGCTCCGCTGAGTGGAGGTCCGCAGCAGGTGAAGCTGCTGGTGAACGCGAATGTGCTGCTGAAGTGGGGACCGGAGGGAACGGTGAGCCGGCTGGAGCCGGGGCGCGGGTTTGGCCGTGGGCTGGGCGGCGGATTGGGGCGTGAGCTGGGCAGCGGCCTGCTTGCCGCAGGCGTTCTGTGCCTGGGACTGCGGCGGCGGCGCTGGAACGGCGGGTGCATCGCGGCAGTGGCAGTGTGCGCCGGCGCGTTGTGGTTGCAGGGCTGCAGTGGCAAAGAGCCGGCGTCCACGCCCGCAGGCAGCTACCGCGTGACTGTGACGGCCCAGGGTGCGGCAGGCATTACGCATTCGGTGCAGCTCACGGTTCAGGTGCATTAACGGCGCTGTGGCGCGGGGTACACGATTCGGCAGCGGACCTCGTGGTGTACACTTGACGTTGGCCCGGGTGGCCCGAAGGCGAGGTGTATTCGGTTGGCAGAGGTACGTTTGCAGGAAGGCGAGCCCCTTGAGAATGCGTTGCGCCGGTTCAAGCGCAAGGTGCAGCAGGAAGACATCATCAAGGAAGTGAAGCGCCACTCCTTTTACCTGAAGCCGGGCGAGAAGAAGCGCGTGAAGGAAGCATTGGCGCGCAAGCGGAATCGCAAGAAGGTTCGTAAGGAACAGGATTAGCGTCCTGAAGAGACAGAGGCCACGGCGATGCCGTGGCCTCTTTGCATTACGGGGAGTTTGGCTGTGGAGTGGTGGCTGGCAGAGGATCCAGGGGCGTTGATTCGCGGGCGGGCGCGCGTGGGTGCGGCGGAGATTACGGTGTGCACGGATGGCACGTGCCGGTTCGATGGTGGCGCGATGTTTGGCGTGGTGCCGCGCACGCTTTGGGAGAAGCGGGTGACGCCCGATGCGCGGAACTGCGTGGAGATTGGATTGAACTGCGTGGCCGTGCGCCTGGGTGGGCGCACGGTGCTGATTGAGACGGGGTTCGGGAACAAGCTGCCGCCGAAGTTTGAGCGGATCTACGCAACCGCGAAGTTGCTGCCCGCTTCGCTGGAAGCGGCGGGGGTCGCGCCACCGGAGGTGGATTTCGTCATCAATACGCACCTGCACTGGGATCATTGTGGGTGGAACACGGTGGAGGATGCCGAAGGTGCGCCGCGGGCGTTCTTTCCGAATGCGACGTACGTGATGCATGCGGGCGAGATTGAGCACGGGCGCAGGCAGACCGAGCGTGACCGGGTCAGCTATGTGCCGGCAAACTACGAGCCGCTCTTGGCAGAGCAGCGGGTGCGGCAGGTGCGCGTGACTGGGCCAGGTGAGCGCGAGCAGATCTGCCCCGGCGTGAGCGTGGAGTGTTTCCCGGGGCACACGCGGCACATGCTGGCGGTGCATGTGGAGAGCGAAGGCGAGCGGGCGTGCTTCACGTCGGACCTGGTGCCGACCGCGGCGCACATATCACCCACATGGGTGATGGCGTTCGACCTGGACCCTCTGCGTACGATCGAAGAGAAGCATCGCTTGTACGAGGCCGTGTCGCGGGAAGGCGTTTTGCTGCTGCTGCCGCACGATCATCATGCGTGTATGGGATGGCTGAGGCGCCATCCTCAAGACGGTTACTTGCTGGAGCCGATGAGGGCGTAAGGGTGTTGCAGCATCAGGATGTAACGGAGGAGCGGCGCCTTGCCGCGCTGAGCAGCACGGGCCTGTTTGGGACGCCGCCCGAGGCAGACTTCGACGAGATTGTGAAGCTGGCGAGCACGTTGTGCGGTGTGCCGATCAGCGCGATGACGCTGCTGGACCGGGAGAGCCAATTCATCAAGTCGGCCGTGGGTCTGCCGGTGGGCAGCATGCCGCGTGCGAGCGCCTTTTGCGACTACACGGTGCGCATGGAACGCGTGTTCACTGTGCCGGATACGCACGCGGACGAGCGTTTTGTGGCAAATCCCCTGGTGACGGGCGACCCGAACGTGCGATTTTACAGTGGTGTTCCGCTGCAAACGGAAGACGGCTCGGCGGTAGGCGCGCTATGTGTTCTGGACACGGAGCCGCGGGTGCTGACGGCCGAGCAGGCGTGGTCACTGGACGTGTTGGCGCGGCAGTTATCCGCGCGGGTGCAACTGCGTGCGCGCATGCACGCGGCAGAAGAGCAGGCCCGGCGAATGGAGGAGCAGCGTGAGCTGTTACGGCTGTTCCTGGATAGCCTGCCGATCGAGGCGTACCTGAAGGCGGAGTCGGGCGAGTTGCTGTTTTACAACCGGGCCATGGCGGAGCACTTCGGCATCTCGGCGCAGGACTGGTTGGGCAAGACGAACTATGACCTGGTCGACAAGGCCAAGGCCGACATGCTGCGGCTGGAGGACGAATATGTGCTGCGCAGCGGCAAGTGCCACGAGAGCTATGTCGAGCTGGATATTTCGTCCGCGGGACCCGAGTACTGGAAGCTGATCAAGGCACCGCTGCGCCTGCAGAACGGAGAGCAGATGCTTTCGGCGGTGGCGATCAACCTGACGAATGAACTGAAGCGCGAGGCAGAGTTGGTGAAGCTGCAGGAAGCGCTGGAGGATGCAAACCGGAAGCTGCGATCGCTGTCGCTGACGGATGACCTGACGGGTCTCTGGAACCGGCGCGCTTTCGATTCGCGACTGGAGATGGAGATCTATGAGGCCGATTACGGCAGGGCTCCGTTGACGTTGTTGCTGCTCGACGTGGACAACTTCAAATCGCTCAACGATACGTTCGGTCACTCCTATGGCGATGAGGTGCTGCAGGAGGTAGGTGCCGTGTTGCGCCGCGCGGCGCGCCTGGAAGACGTGAGCGTGCGCTACGGCGGCGAGGAGTTCGCGGTAATTATGCCGGGCGCGGATGCGGCGGGCGGTCAGGCCCTGTGCAAGCGCATCGCGACACTCCTCGATGCGGTGCGCTGGGAGCATCGCAGGGTGACGGTGAGCATCGGCATTGTGACGCACCGGCCCGGCGTGACTTCTGACGCGTTGTTGAACATGGCCGACGAGGCGATGTACCGGGCCAAACGCAACGGAAAGAATTGTGCGTTGGTGTACGAAGGGCAGAGCGCGTAACACTCTGACCGGGGTTGAGGGCCAGCGCTGTACGAGTTCTACGGCGCGTACGCGCTTGTTTGCGCCGGGCACCTTGGCGTGTGAACTATTCGACGGTTATAACTTTCATACGCTTGCCGAGCTTCACGGTGTAAGTGATGGGCAGCGTCGGCGCTGCGATGAACTGGTCCTGCGTGGGCTCATCATTCAGCTTCACTGCGCCTTCACTGCGTTTACGACGGGCTTCGTTCATGGACGGCGCGAGCCTGGCGGCGACGACGAGTTTGTCGACGTTGAGGGTCTGGTTTTCGTCGTTGTAGGCGACGTCTGCGCCCGTGAGCGTGAGACGCTCGGTGTCCTCGCTTGTGCCACCTTTCTGAAACTGGGTGGACCAGTTTTCTTCGGCACGCTCGGCGGCTTCGGGTGAGTGGAAGCCGGCGGTGATGGTGCGGGCGAGATCTTTTTTCGCTTGCATGGGGTGGAAGGAACCGTTCGCGACGGCCTCCCGCATGCGGTCGATCTCGGACTGCGGAACGTCGGTCAGCAGGGTCCAGTACCGCCACATCAGGTCGTCAGAGACCTGCATGAGTTTGCCGAACATGTCGAAGGTCGGCTCAGAGACGCCGATCGCGTTGTTGAGCGACTTCGACATTTTCTGCACGCCGTCCAAGCCCTCGATGATGGGCATGGTGAGAACGATCTGGGGCTGCTGGCCGTGTTTGCGTTGCATTTCGCGGCCCATAAGTAGATTGAAAAGCTGATCGGTCCCGCCTAGCTCGACGTCCGCCTCGAGCATCACGGAATCGTAGCCTTGGGCAAGCGGGTACATGAGTTCGTGCAGCGAAATATCCTGCTCGGCCCGAAAGCGATTCAGAAACTCCTTTCGATCGAGCATCTGTGAGAGCGTGATCTTGGAAGCGAGACCGATCATGCCCGCGTAACCGAGCTTGTCGAGCCACTCGGAGTTGTAGCGGACCTCGGTCTTTTCTCGGTCGAGGATGCGGAAGACCTGGTCCTGGTAGGTCTTTGCGTTCTCGGCGATCTGCTCGCGGGTGAGCGGCTTGCGCGTTTGCGATTTGCCGGTAGGGTCGCCGATCAGCGCGGTGGAGTCGCCGATCAGGAAGATGACCGTGTGACCAAGCTGCTGGAAGTGGCGCAGCTTGCGCATCAGCACCGTGTGGCCCAGGTGCAGATCGGGCGCGGTGGGGTCGAAGCCGGCCTTGATGCGCATCGGCCTGCCGGTGGCGATGGACTGCTCGATGCGCTTCGAAAGATCGTCAACCGGAATGATTTCGGCGACGCCCTTGGTAATGAGGTCAAGCTGTTCGGCAAGCGGAGGGAAGGCTGGCATACACATCTGAGTGTGGCAGCGTGAGAGCGTGTGGGCAAGTCAGTGAGCCCCTCCCGGGAGAGAAGGGCGTCGACACCTGCCGCCGCGGAAGATGCGGCTATTGCGTGGATTCGACGGAAGCGCAGCGCGAAGCGACGATGGAGGGGGCGCAGATCATGAGGAGGAACGAGACGGCGATTATGACATCATGCACGGCGTGTTGCTCTTTTCTGCAGCGGGAGTGGGGTGCTGACCCGGCTGACATGGTCAAGATTGCGCGGTTCCGGACGGGTTCTCTATGGCACGGGAGCGTGGCGTGAGCGAACGTTCGGGGTACATGCCTGACCCGGCAGTGTTAGAGCGTCATAACACCTTGGTGGGAGTGTGGAAGCGATGGAGAAGCGGCGAGGCGTTCAGGCGAAAGCGGGGGTGCCCGCGGCGAAAACGTGCGTGGCCTGCGGGCGCGCGATGGAGTGGCGAAAAAAGTGGGAGCGCGACTGGGAGAACGTCCGCTTCTGCAGCGATGCCTGCCGGAAGCACAAGCCAGGAGCGCGGGACCAGGCGTTGGAGGAGGCGACCCTGCGCTTGCTGCGGGAGCGTGGCGCGGGAAAGACGATCTGCCCGAGTGAGGCGGCGCGTGCGGTGGCGGGCGATGCGGCCCACGAGGTCTGGGAGCCGCTGATGGAGCCGGCGCGTGCGGCCGCGCGCAGGTTGGTTGCGCGGGGCGAGGTGGTGATCACGCAGGGCGGCGCAATTGTCGATCCGTCGACCGCGAAGGGCGCCATTCGCATTCGTTTGGCATGAGGTTGCAAGGTACGCATCACGCGTTGCGTGTCTTGCAACGCGATGCGCAAGTCCGGCAAACGCCTTCTGTGCGTTGCGGCTCTAAGTGAACATGGCAACCGCGAAGAAGTCCGCAACCAAGAAGTCGAGCGCAAAGAAGAGCGATTCGAAGAGCTCCGGGTCAAAGAGCACATCGGCCAAGAAGTCATCGGCAAAAAAGTCCGCGGCGAAGAAGAGCGCGCCGCCTTCGGTGAAGCGGGCGACCAAGTCCGCGAACACGAAGACTGCGGCGAAGCGCCGGCACATCTCCGGTGCGGACACGAAGAAGACACCGGGCAAGAAGAGCGCGAAGAAGGACGCAAGCGGCAAGAAGTCGAGCGCGGCCAACGCGTGCTGGCCGGGGTACGAGCCGACGCCGGGGAAGAAGCAGGGTGAGAAGGGCAGCTGCAAGCCGAAGAAGAATCAGACGCCTGCGGAGAAGAAGGGCGATCAGAAGGCGGCAGCCGCGTCGAAGCTGAGCGGGCAGCGGAAGTAGGCCAGGGCGCGAAATCTCACCCTGGCCGCGAAGAGTACGGCAAAAGGGAACACAGAGCAGGGTGTGTTGTGCCGCGGGTTGCGCATAAGCTGGTCGCATGCGTTTGCGATTGGTTTTGCGTGTTCTCTTGTCCCTGGTTGCCACGGTTGTCGGTTGTGGTATTGCGTCGGCGCAGGCGGGCACGGCCGCAACCCCATCCAACCTGATGCGTGGAGCGTACGGGCTGGAGCGGGCGAACAACGACCTGCTGCACTACACGCTTGACGTGCGTGTGGACCCGGCCGCGAAAACAATACGGGGCACGGTTGCGATACGGTTTCGCATGCTGCAGGACGGGTCGCGCATTCAACTGGACCTGACCCCGGCGCTCAACATCGACAGCGTGAAGCTGCGCGGCAAGGACCTGAAGTTTGAGCGCGCGGGCACGCCGTTCTTTGTGAGCTTTCCGAAGGCGCTGAAGCAGGGCAAGACCTACGAGGTGACGGTTGCGTGGTCGGGGCAGCCGAAGGCGGTTGGGCGCTTCGGCGGCATGGTGTATGGCACCGATCCGCACGGCAGGCCGTGGATTTATACGAGCTGCGAGGACGACGGCGCGAGCATCTGGTGGCCGAACAAGGACCAGTGGCGCGATGAACCGCAAGAGGGCGTGGACATGCACGTCGCGGTGCCGACAGGGCTGACCGCTGTGAGCAATGGGCGGCTGCTGGGGTCGCGCGATGTGGGCGGTGGCTATACGCGGTGGGACTGGCGCGTGACCTACCCGATCAACAACTACGATGTTTCGCTGAACATCGGTACTTACGCGCACTGGAGCGACAAGCTCGTGTCGCAATACGGCAACGTGGACATGGACTTCTACGTGCAGCCGGAAAACCTGGAGAAGGCTCACGTGCAGTTCGCGCAGGCTGGCCCGATGCTGAACGTGTTTGAGAAGTATTTCGGGCCGTACCCGTTTGCGCGCGACGGTTACAAGCTGGTGGAGGTGCCGTACGCAGGCATGGAGCACCAGAGCGCGGTGGCGTATGGCAACGGGTTCAAAAACAGCTACATCAGGCCGGACTGGACCGGCGTGGGCATCAGTCCGCGGTTCGACTTCATCATCATTCACGAGAGCGGGCATGAGTGGTTCGGCAACAGTGTGAGCGCGGCCGACCCGGCGGATATGTGGATTCAGGAGGGCTTCTGCACGTACATGGAAGACGTGTTCGTGGAGGCGATGTATGGTCACGCGGATGCTGTGCGCTACATTGACAGCCTGCGACCCAAGGTCCGTTATCAGCGACCGATTCTGCAGCCGCGCGGGGCCAACAGCGACCCGCCGATCGACCAGTACTTCAAAGGCGCGTTGATGCTGAATACGTTGCGCAGTGCAGTGAAGGACGACGCGAAGTGGTTCAGCACGCTTCACGATGTGGCGACGCACTTCGCATACAAAAACATCATGACCGAGGAGCTGGTGGCGTACATGAACCAGCGGCTCGGCAGGGATTACACGCCGGTGTTCGATGCGTACCTGAAGTACACGGCGATTCCGGCGCTGGAGCTGCGCTACCACGACGAGGTGGTGGGTGCGGCGGGGAACGCGGCGGGTACGGTGGACTACCGTTGGGACTCGCCCGTGGCGAACTTTAACCTGCCGGTGCGCGTGGGCGACCCGGCGCACTGGACGACGGTGCAGCCGAAGGTTGGCGAGTGGCAAACCACGCCGGGGAGCCGTGCGACATTTGCGGTGGACACGAACGACTTCTTCGTTCGCGTGGTGCAGGATCCCTCTTCCGAAATCACAGCCGCTGCGGGCAAGGAGCCTTTGCCGCTCGCCGGATGGAGGCTGGTGTGGAGCGATGAGTTCAACGCACCCGACGGCGCCGCCATCGATGCGAAGAAGTGGAATGTGGAGGAGGGCGGCAACGGCTTCGGCAATCACGAGCTGGAGACCTACACGAACCGCCGCAACAACGTGGAGCAGCGCGGCGGCAACCTCCTGATTACGGCGCGCCGCGAGGACTTCACCGGCAAGGACGGCATTGCGAAGCCGTACACCTCCGCGCGCGTGACGACGCAGGGCAGGTTCGCGCAGAAGTATGGCCGCATTGAAGCGCGCATGAAGCTGCCGGAGGGCGGCCAGGGTGTGTGGCCGGCGTTCTGGATGCTGGGCGAGCCAACGGCCGAGTTCAAGGACTGGCCGGGCATCGGCGAGATCGACATCATGGAACAGATCGGCAAGAAGCCGGGCACGGTGCACGGCACGCTGCACGGGCCGGGCTATGCCGGCGACAGCCAGCTTGGGGTGCCGTTCAACTTGCCGGAAGGAAAGAAATTTTCGGATGATTGGCACGTGTTTGCCGTCGAGTGGGAGCAGGCGGCGATCCGCTTCTACGTCGATGGAACACTGTTCGGCACCGAAACGCCAGCCGACGTCCCAAGCGGGCAGAAGTGGGTCTTCGACCACCCGTTCTTCATCCTCTTCAACCTGGCCATCGGCGGTGACTGGCCGGGTAATCCTAATGCGACGACGAAGCTGCCGACAACCATGCAGGTGGATTGGGTACGGGTGTACGAAATGCAGTGACGGGCAGGTGATGAAGCTGTATGAAGCTTCGAAACTCGCAAACTAGGGGTCACTTCCTACAACGGCGTTTCTCGGAATTAACGTTGTCGGTTCTTTGCGTATTGTTTCGGCGGACATCCGACGGTCCTGCTGAATGCCGTGCTGAATGCACTGATGGATTGGAAACCTACAGCGAACGCGATCTCTGATATCGAGCGCGCTCCCTTCCTGAGTTCATCCTTGGCCAATGTGATTCTCCAGTCGAGTAGATAACGAATAGGGCTTACACCGACTGTGTTACGAAAGCGGGCTGCGAATCTTGACCGTGAGACCCCACGTTGTTTGGCAAGCTCCGCTACTGTCCAGTTGCGTCCCATATTCCCGTGCATAGTCTGCAAAGCTCTTGCGGTAATAGGATCTGCCAAGCCTGCAAGTAGGCCGGTATCTCCATCCTCTGCGCGAAGGTACGGGTCACGAAGAATGTCCACGAAGAGAAGTTCCATTAACCGTGCCACGACAAAGTCTCTTCCCGGCTCAGAAGCGGCCGCTTCTGATGCATTCATGTGCAGGAGCATACGGATGCGCTCGGAGCGGTTGGCAGTGGCTACGATATGGACAAGGGGTGGCATAAGCGCCGTGAGCAGGTTCTCGTTCGCTGTGTCAAATAGAAATCTTCCACCCCGCAGCAGCACCGGGTGACCCTCGTCGATGCCAAGCTTGACCAAACCGCTGCTCGATGCACCGAAAAGCTTCACGCTATCGACTGGCTTGACACTTGTGTTCGACGAGAACCGGAACGGCACGGAGGTTCGTATTAGTACAAAGTCGCCGGGTGACATCTTGACCGGCTCCATGTTGGGACGGACAATCAGGCAGTTTCCGTAGACAACAGAACAGAACAGCAGATCGTCCCTCTTCGGGAAGCTGACTGCCCAGCGACCACTTGCCTCAATTTGCCTCCAGAGCGTCGCTTTAGGCCTAAGAAGCTGTATGAGATCGATCAGCGGATCCATAGTGCTAGGACGCCTGATAAACAGTTTGGGAGCTTCGCTTATAGATTGTCCCCGGCCCTGGCACTATCGTCTCGTCTAGAGGGTTCGATCGTGCCATGTAGAGCACGAACATTTCGGTCGAGCCAGGAGAATAATCTATGTCGAACGGCACTCACGATTCACAGTGGAACACCTATTCCGGTGCTTGGGCCAATGTCACGCCAGAGGAGCGAAATAGATTGCTAACCCAGTCTGTTGCAACGAACTTCTCCTTCTCTACTCCTGACACGGAAGGGTCTGGTGTTGAATCCTTCACCGCCCTTCTTGAGAAGTTCCAAAAGCAGTATCCCGGTTCGCACTTCGAGACTCGCACATTCATCGAGCATCATGGCCAGTCCGTTGCGGAGTGGATCCTGTATGGCGGAGATGGATCGGAGTTGCTAAAGGGAACGACTGTGGCCCGCTATGGAGATGATGGAAAGATGACGCACGTCGCCGGATTCTGGAAAATCTAGAGCAAGTACGGACTGTTGAACTCTACACGTTACAAAGACCTCGAATATCAAGTGGTGCCCGCTACCACTCATAAGCCAGCACAACCGGGCAACTGGCGGCAAGGTGAAGTAGCCGCTGTTCGTGACCCAGAAGTTCTCGACAAAACATGCCAGGATGCCGCGCTTCAACTTGCCCGGCAGACCGCGTGAGAGCACGCTGTCGGCGCGGGCGATGGAGTAGGGCAGGTCCCGCCCATGTGGGGCGACGATGATTTCAGCTCCGGCAGGCGATCAAAGAGGCCGGACGCCATGAACCGCAGCGCGTGCAGGCCGGTTTTCACGAGCTAGCTTTCTGGCAACAGCACAAGGTCGCGTTCAGCAATTTGCCTGCCGCAATGCAGGCAGCGCCAGAAGCGTGCACCGCGCGGCAGCGGGAGAGCAAACAGCCAAAGCGCGGTGGCCCTTAGCCCGACGCCACGCTCGACTCGATGGACGTCCGGGCTGCCGCAGGATGGGCAATGCTCCTCGGGCTCCAGGGTGGAGCCTGGTTCGGCAGGCATTTCGGTCGGTAAAGATTGCAGCAGAACAAGACGAGCGGCGTTCTCGTCCTGTTGCTGCACTTGCAGGCGCATGCCGCCGATGAAGTTTGAGATCTGCCAGTCAAGGCGGACCGTATTTTCGTCTCGGAGAAAGCAAGGTATCTCGGCCGCTTCCAGTGCGCCGCGCGCTACGATTGCACTGGACAGGTCCCGGAACCGCTCGACAGTGACCCAGGTGGATGTTTCTGGAGTGGGATCCTCGAGTTGCGAGGTCAGGTCCGGCGGGTTCAGCCCACGTGTTTGCAATTTGTTGAGTAGGATGGCCTGCGCTTCCGGCGTATGCGTATCGCGCTCTGACGCAACCTGAAGCAAGGCTGCATCGTTTAAGTCGGCAAAATGAGCTTTCAGTGATTCAGGTTCAGGTGTCATCCGTTTCCTTTGCGCATCCTTACACAATTCCACGCCTCGGCTGCGCTACAGCGCACAGCTTATCGATGAACCATTGCAGCCGCCGACCGTGGCAAGTTGACGCTGGATTGCTTTGTTCGTGGTGCGGCGGCATCCGGTATTCTTGAAGGAATGGAAACGATGCAGGAATCGCCGGTGCTGCAGCACCGTGGAGCGCCCGCGGACGAGCCGCCGCCGGTGCGCCCGCATGGCGACGTGGACGATCAACTGATCGGCGAGGTGCCGTTCCGCAGCTGGGGGCGCTACCCGCTGTACCCGGCGAAGCTGGTCCCGTTGAACTGGCAGGATGATTTTCCGCGCGTTATGCAGGAGAACGCGGGCATGCCGGGCGGCGCACTAGCGGTGGGCATGGGCCGCAGCTATGGCGACAGCTGCCTGCTGAAGGACGGCAACCTGATGGTCGCCACGGGCATGAACCGTTTACTGGAGTTTGATCGCGAGAGCGGATTGTTGACCGCGGAGGCGGGGCTGACGCTGGGCCAGCTGCTCGACTTTGCCGTGCCGCATGGATGGTTTCTGCCGGTTTCGCCCGGCACGAAATACGTGACGCTGGGCGGCGCGGTCGCGAACGATATTCACGGCAAAAACCACCACCTGGCCGGAACGTTCGGTCGCCATGTGCGGCGGTTCACGCTGGTGCGCAGCGATGGCACGCACATGGAGTGCTCGCCGACCGAGAACCCGGACTGGTACGCCGCGACCATCGGCGGCCTGGGGCTGACGGGCGTGATCACGAACGTGAGCCTGCAGCTGAAGTCGATTGTGTCGCGGTTCATCGATTACGAGGGCATTCAGTTTCACGGCGTCGACGAGTTTCTGGCGCTGACCGAGCAATACAAGCATGTGGAGTACACGGTGAGCTGGGTGGATGTGACCAGCACCGGCAAGAATTTTGCGCGCGGCATTTTCATGCTGGGCGATCACTCGAAGATCCCGGACAAGCTGACACGGTCCAAAGAGCCGAAGCTGTTCTTTCCCATGGATGCGCCGGGCGCAATGCTGAACGGCGCGACGGTGGCGCTGTTCAACACGGCTTTCTTCAACAAGCAGATCAAGCCGCGGGTGCGGGCACTGCAGGATTACGAGCCGTTCTTCTATCCGCTGGATAAAGTGCTGCACTGGAACCGCATGTACGGCAAGCGTGGCCTGTTGCAGTTCCAGTACGCGATTCCGTGGGCGAGCGCGCGCGAGGGCACAATCGCCATCCTGAACGAGGTGGCGAAGAGCGGGCTGGCATCCTTCCTGGCGGTGTTGAAGGCGTTTGGCGATGTGGAGTCGCCGGGCATGATGAGCTTTCCGCAGCCGGGCATCACGCTGGCGCTCGACTTTCCCATCAAGCCGGACAAGAGCTTCGCGCTGTTCGACCGGCTGGCCGCCATGACGCTGGACTACGGCGGCAAGCTGTACCCGGCGAAGGATGCGCGCATGACGCGGGAGCAGTTCCAGCAGAGCTATCCGCAATGGGAACGCTTTGCCCGATACAAGGACCCGCTGTTGACGTCGAGCTTCTGGGAGCGCGTGACGCAATAAAGCTGTCCGTCCTAAGCTGGCCGAGCCAGCACGGGCGACGCCTGGCAACGGAAAGTGCATAGTTCTACACTCCGCACCCACGATGAAGTCATCAGTGCTTCCGATCGAAATGACAGGGTGTGCGATAGCCGAATGAGAAGGACGATTATGGCCGAGCAGATGAGTTTGGACACAGCGCCGGAAGTGGCGCTGCCGAAACGTGACCTGACGCATACGCCGCGGCGCGTGCTGGTACTGGGTGCGACGAGCGGCATTGCGGAAGCGACCACGCGCATCTGGGCGCGCGAAGGTGCCAACCTGTTCCTGGTCGGGCGAAATGCGCAGCGGGTCGCGGCCGTTGCCGCGGACCTGAAGACGCGCGGCGCTGCCTATGTGGACACGGCTGTAGCGGACCTGGACGACGTGGACGGCCACCCGGAACTGCTGGCCAAGGCGATTACGTCGCTGGGTGGGCTGGATGTGGCGTATCTGGCGGTCGGCATCCTGGGTGAGCAGCCCAAGGCCGAGCAGGAGGTGAACCACGCGCTGCACATTCTGCACACAAATCTGACCGTGCCCGTCAGCCTGCTCACGTGGCTGGCGAACTTCTGCGTGAACCAGGGGCGCGGCACGCTGGCAGTGCTGAGCAGCGTGGCCGGCGAGCGCGGCCGCAAATCAAATTATGTCTATGGGTCGTCAAAAGCGGGCTTGACCGCGTTCCTCGCAGGGCTGCGCAACCGCATCGATCGCGAAGGCGTAACCGTGCTGACCATCAAACCCGGTCCCGTGAAGACCAGCATGACCACCGGCATGAAAGGCAGCGAAAAATTCGCTGACCCCAACAAGGTCGCGCAGCAGATCACGGCAGCCGTTCACAAGAAGAAAGACGTCCTCTACACCCCAGGCATCTGGGCCCCCATCATGTTCGTCATCCGCAGCATCCCGGAGCGGGTATTTAAAGGCCTCAACCTGTAGCTGGCAGGTCGTATAAATCTAGGTGCGGAGCGCTTCGGCTCCGCACCTTTGCTTGCCGCTTCGGCTCAAACGAAAGAGCCTGGCCAATCGGCCAGGCTCTCTTGCCTTGTGAATTTTGGTTAGAACTCAAGCCGTAATGCAAGCTGGACTACGCGGTAGGGTTGGCTTCCGGTTGTTGCCGTGATCTGGCCGAACTGGGCGCCATTGTTGATGTCAGCGTTGGCGCTGCCGTTGTAGGGCGCGGCAAACACGGGGTGATTGAGTACGTTGTAGGCATCGGCCCGGAACTTCAGGTTCACCCCTTCCTTGTACAGCGCGAAGGACTTTGCGAGGCCTGCGTCGAACTCGAATGCTCCCGGTCCACGAAGCAGGTTGCGGCTTCCGATATTAAAGCCAATCGGGCCTTGGAAGGCATTTGTGGCAGCGTTCGGGTCAGCAAACAAAGTTAGCTGCTTGCGCACCGGGTCGGTGTGGACGCTGCGACGGATTGCGGCAGTGTTTCCATTGAAGAGCAGGGGCGCATTGTTTGAGTAACTTGCCACGAAAGCATCGCCGGTTGGTGTAAAGACGAACCCGCTGCGGTAAGAAGGGATTCCGCTGACAGCCCATCCACCGATCAACTCGTTCACGAACCAAGGCACGTTCGAGGCAAACTCGTGCCCGCGACCGACTGGAAGCTCGTAGGTGAAGTTGGAGTTGAACAGGTGGGTCACGTCAAAATCAGAGCTTGCACGGCACAGCCGCGGACGCAGTGCGTCACAGATGAGACCCGTACCACCAAGACCATTGGAGTTGGCAATGAGCGATACGTTATCGATGGCATGTGACCAGGTGTAGTTTGCGTCGAACTGCAGACCGTGCGTCAGATTCTTTTGCAGACTGAACAGCGCACCGTGGTAGGTGGAGAAGCCTTTGTTGGTGTAATAGTTGTTGGCCGAGTACTGCGCGCCCATGCCTACGTTCGCGGGGAGCGAAGACGAGAGAGCCTGAATGATGTCGGCGAAGTCGCCAGCAGCGAAGAGGCTGCCGTTGTTGTCGACAATCGCGGCTGTCTTACTCGAATAACCCGCTGACGAGACATTCGTCAGGTTCTCAAACCAGGGCTGAGGTGTAATGGGCTGATTCGCGCGGGCCTGCACTTCGGCATTGCCCACTGCCTGCGACATCGACTGTCCCGAAGTGGGATCGACGAACTCAATCAGCTGGTTTGAATCAGTCTGGCCCAGCAAACGGCGTCCGAAGCGACCCACATAGGTGCCACGGAAGACAAATCCACCACTGAAGTTGTGTTCCATGGTGAAGTTGGCTGTGATGCTATAGGGCGTCTTCAGACTGTGGTCAATGGTGGTGTTGAAAGCCTGTCCATTCTGCAGACCGTACGGTCCAGATGCATTCACAAACGGCTGGAAGCCAGATCTTGGAGTAGCAGGCGGAGTGATCGTCACTGTCGTTCCATAGCGAGGATCATTCGTCAAAGCCGCTCGCGGATTTCCTGACACACCGTTCGAGATGACCAGCGGCTGCTGGAACAGGTATGAGTTCTGGTCCTGTTGGTACAGAACCGCGCTCGCAACTGTGCGGTCGAAGACAAGACCCACGCCGCCACGAAACACCGTTTCACGATCAAAGGAGGGGTTGTAAGCGAAGGCGAAGCGCGGAGCCAGATTTTTCCAGTCCGGGTCGTATAGTCCGGGCCCGTTATTCGCCTTACCTCCCAAGACGTAGCTCTGGAGCGGTACAGCATCGTTTCCAGTCTTACCGGCAGCTGCTGCGGCGACGCGAGCACCAAAGTAATTATTGAAGGTTGAATTATTAACCGACTCTAGACCGTTTGTCTCGTAAGGAACGCTGAAGAACTGATAATTCACACCGTAGTTCAACGTGAGAGAAGGTGTGACCTTCCAAGTGTCTCCGATGTAAGCCTCGGTTTGGTAGTACTTATAATTCCGCTGCAGCCCGGTTCCAAGTGGGAGAGCTGCACCGGTCTTGTCATAGTTGATCGATCCACTTATCGAGCTGATGCGGCCAAGTATGGCCGCAAAGGCGCTGTCATAAGTGATTGTGCCAGTTGTAGAACCCGTATACAGATTTGCAGGACGAAGGGAGGCGCTCAGGCCGGAGTTCTTGCCGCCCAGGCCGATGGTTTGCGTGGCGTAGTCCAGTTTCGTGTTGCTGCTGGTTGGGATGTACTTGAAAAGCCCGCCCAGCGTGATGTTGTGCCGGCCGACAGTCCAACTGAAATCGTCTACAAATTGTAGGATCGGAACGCGACGGGCTTGAGCATTAACCGGTGAATTGTAAGGATTGGAAAGCAGCGTTGTTGTGCCCGTGTTGAAGCTAAGCGGGCGATCTGGCGGATTGTACAGATTTTGCGTAATCGGGAATGACAAATCCTGCACCACGCGACCAATCGTGAACTGGTTGTACTTGTTGGAGCCAATCTGCCAGTCGAAGCCGGCTGACCAGCGATAGCTGCGGTCGCTGACGGGCTGAACGAGTGGAGTGATGGACGGGAACTGCTGGAAGGTCGATCGAGCGTCGCGTCGCGTGACATTCCCGACCCCCCGGAGCTTGATTTTTGGTGTAAGCGTGTAATCGAGGCGAGCTACGTACTGCGACCGATTATCGCGGTCCAAAGCATTGAAACGGAAGGTGCCGGTGTTAACACCGTCACCTCCGGTGAGGTCGTTTGCATGCGGATATGCAGAGTTGAAAAGCTGCAGCAACGCTTGATTCACGCCAACACCGGCGGGATCCATGGCTTTGACTTGAGCGGGGGTGAGCTGACTGATGCAAGTGGGTGTGGTGTTCTGACGGCTCGTGCGGTTACAGCCAGCGCCGTTATTGATATAAGAAACAACACCGCCACGAAACGAATCCAGCGGCACCGTACGGGTCTGCACTGAACCGGCGGCTGTGCGGAAGAAATTCGCGTTCACGAAAAAAAAGGCCTTATCGCGGAGAATCGGGCCACCCACGCTGCCGCCGAACTGATTCCGAATAAGCTGAGGGCGTGGAACCTGAGGCGTCGAAAACTTATTAAACCAATCATTTGCAACCGTGGTGCGGTCGCGATGGTACTCGTATAGGTTGCCGTGGAATGAATTCGTGCCGCTACGCGTGACAAGATTGAACTGACCGCCGCTGCCAGGACCACTGTTCACCTGGAAACCGCCAACGGTCCCGCGGAATTCTTGTACGGAGTCCACCGGCGCGCCACCCACGATTGAGAACGTAGCGGTGCCGTTTTGCGTCGTGCCGCCACCTGTCGCGAAGTCGTTGACGTCCAGACCGTCGACGCTAATATAGTTCTGGTCGGTGCGGGCGCCAGTGGTGGAACCCGTAGAGGTCACGCCGGGCTGTAACGTGAAAAGACGAGCAGGTGTGGTGCGGTCCTGGATTGGCAGGTCATTCAGCTTCTGGACCTGATAGTTGATGCCGACGGACGCATCTTCGGTGTTGATCGTCGCAGCGGTGCCGCCGGCCTGCACTTCGACTTCCACAGCGCTGCCCGCATTCAAGGTCACATTCTGCGAACGAACGTTCGCAACGTTGACGTAGATGCCCTTTACCGAAACGGAGGCGAAACCCTCATGCGTCACAGTAAGCTGGTAGTTCGGCCCGGGAGGCACCTCGCCAAATCGATAGGAACCCGCGGAGTTGGTCTTTGCTTTGAAAGAAACGCCAGTGGTAGGGTTCGTGAGCTCGACGTTTGTGTCGGGCACGATCGCGCCTGTGGTATCCGTGACAACACCGGTAACAGTGGCACTGGTTGTTTGGGCATAGCCAGCCGCAGGAATAGACAGAACAGCAGCCAAGGGCAGCAGCGTTCCCATGAGACGAGAGTGCATTCGTTTACATCTCCTAATGCGGCCAGAATTCTTCTACAGCCCGGGCGGGCAGCCGCAATTAATTTGGGTATCTCAGAAATGATTGCAATCTGAATGCCATTTGAGAGTCAGAGGTATAAAGAGTAGATCGCGAAATTGTCGGCCCTCCTTATGAGTTTTTGGAGAGGTATCCCGAAATTCGGATGTTTTTAACGGTGCTCGGATCGGAATGCTGTGACGTCCGACCCACCTCACCTACTGCTGAGCTTGTTGCATTTGCTGCATGTAGCGGGCGTAGCTGACGGCGGGTGGTGGTGGGGCGGGTGGCTGCTGGGCCTTTTCGACGAGCTTGGACCAGTCTTCGGGGACAGGCAGTTCCTGGTCGGGCAGAGGTGTGCCTTCGCTGGGCTGCACCCGAACGGCGACGCTGAGGTCGGTCGAGGCGCGGCCGCGGAAGATGCCGTGCGTGGGCGGAACGTCGGAGTAGTCGCGGCCGATCGCGGTGCGGATGTGGCGATCGCCCGCGGTCAGCCAATTCGTCGGGTCGAAACCGATCCAGCCAAGCTGTGGGATCAGTGCCTCGATCCATGCGTGCGTTGCGGTGGACACGCTGCGGTCGGTTTTGCTGCCACCCGTTCCGTGGTGCAGGTACCCGGACACGTAGCGGCACGGGATTTTGAGGCGCGTGCGCACGAGCGCGAGCATGACGTGAGCAAAGTCCTGACAAACGCCGGTGCGCTGCTCCAGTGCAACGTCAATGGGGGAGTCGGCGGAGGTGGACCGGGGCACGTAATCGAACCAGCGGTAGAGGCGCTCGTTCAGCTCGTGCAACACCATGAGCGGGTCGTCGCGGCGGCGCACGTCCAGCTCGTCGGCGAGCGCGAGCAAGCGCGGCGTGGGCTCGGTGAACTCGCTGGGGAAGAGGAACTCCCAGTAGTCGCCATCACGGACCATGCTGTCGAGCTCGGCCCAGGCGTCGGGGGCGAGAAATGACGGGATGGGCAGTGATTCTTCCATCTCGACCAGGCTTTCGGCGACGATCACGAGCTGCTCGTGCTGGCCCGGGATGTCGAAATGGTGCACGTGGTTCGCGAGGTGATCGCGGTAGCTGAAGACGCGGCAACGCGGCGACACAGAGAGCTGAAACGCGAGGCAGCGCTGGTATTCGTCAGAGCGCGGATGCATGCGCGTTTCCATGATGGACTCGCTGATCTCGTTGCTATAGACGAATTTAGTCAGGTGGCGGACGGTGTAATACATCGAGCTCCAGCGAATTGGTCGATCAGCGAATCAGCGAGTCTGTCGGCTTGCTGCGATGGTTGAACTATATCTGGCCTGTCCGCCGGGCGCTATGGAGCAACGCCGGCGTCGATCCAGCACAGCAGGGCAAACAGGCCGGCCGCGATACACGCGATGCGATACCAGCCTCGGCCGGTGAAAGCTAGACCGATGGCGAGGAGCGCGAGAGGGTATGAGAGTGGCAGCACCACAGAGGGCACGCGCTCCATTGTCCATTCTTTGCCGTGAATGCCTCGCAGGTGGCTCGCGTACCAGCCGCTCAAAAGCAGTACGGACGAGAGTGCGACGGAAATAGCGAAGAGGCCGCGCCGTGTGCCGGTCACCCGGCGAGTGCCGCCTGAATGGAGTAGTCAACGTAAAGCTCGTAAATGGCGCGGTGAATCTCCGCGCAGTGGCGCTGGATGCCCTGGAGGTACTCGACAACGCCTGCATCCAGAATCTCTTCGACCGACGAATAGCTGAGTGTCGCGCGCAACCGGCCGGAAAGGCGGCTGAGTTTCTCGGAACGCGGACCGCCGCCGCTGATTGTTTCAATGGCGCGCAGGGCGTGTTCCATGGCGTCGATGGAAAAGCGCAGCGAGTGCGGGAAATCGGCGTCGAGCAGGAGGAACTCCAGAATCCACGCGGGTGTCAGGTCGGCGGTGTAGACCTTGCAGTAGGCCTCAAAAGCGGTGGCGGAGCGCAGAAGGCCCATCCACTCCAGGAACTCGTTGCCGTCGCGGC
Source organism: Terriglobus sp. (assembly GCF_965201105.1). GTDB lineage: Bacteria > Acidobacteriota > Terriglobia > Terriglobales > Acidobacteriaceae > Terriglobus. The sequence goes on along the minus strand of NZ_OZ241741.1, from coordinate 2,838,410 downwards.
CTTGCTCGTGCTGGCGCCAGAGTTCGTCCTGGTAAGCCTCCAGCAGCATGGCGGTGGCAGAGGCGCGCTCCATGTAACGGCCGACCTGAATGAACTGCCAGCCTTCGCCGTGGCTCATAGTGGAGTCGGTAACGCCCTGGAATTGGTGCACGGCCTCCATGACCTGCGCCAGGAACTCGGTAGGCGCCTCGTGCGTGCGCAGCAACGCTTCGGCATGCATGTCGGACTGCATCTCCGGGCGCGTGACCTGAAGGTAGAGCGAGTTTAGGCGCTGCCACATTTCCGTGGAAATCTGCTCACGAACATGGCGGGAATTCTCACGCGCGGCGACGATGCAGCCAAGGACGCTGGAGCGGGAGTTCGCCTCAAAGGTGAGCCGGTGCGTGAGTGCGAAAGCATCACCCTGCCACGTGATATCGCCGCCCGCCCCGAGCGCCTGGATGACGCGCACCCAGCGGCGGTCGGCGCTGGTGGGCGACTCGTCGAGCATCAGATTCAGGTTCACGTCGAGCAGGCGCGTAGTATGCTCGGCGCGCTCGAGATAGCGGCTCATCCAGTAGAGGCTGTCGGCGACGCGGGATAGCATGCGGTTCTCCTGCGAGTTTACGAGGCGATGGGCAGTGGCAGGTGTATGGTTTCGATGCGGCTCAGGTCCAAGTGCTTGGAAGCCTGTTGGATGTCCAGTCCAACCACGCGGCCGCGGTCATCATAATCTGCCACTACACCGTCTGAAATCTCACGTGAGTCCGCACTGACCGTTTCAGCTAGGTCGATGTACAGCGAATCCGTGTCTGCGTAATAGTGAAGCTTCATGTTGTGATCCTCGGCTCGGCGCTGTCGGGAAAAGCATTGTGCAGTGTGCGTTCATCTTCCAGAGTAACAACCCTGAGCGCCTTGCCTTGCAGTTCGGGAACGTAGCCCCAGAAACGAACACGTCGTCCTCTTGCATCTCACGCTTGTAGTGATCGTGCAGCACGTGAAGACACCAAGCGATTTGAAGATAGGGACGTTTTCGTAGCACTTGCTCGCGGAAGTATGCAGTCGTCGGCACTTCGGCAAAGCTCGTTGGTGCCAGATGCATGCTGTACCCAATCAGTAAATCGGCTTATTCGCTCAGCACCCAGGTGTCTTTGCTGCCACCACCTTGTGAGCTGTTGACGACCAGCGAGCCCTTGGTCAACGCGACCCGCGTGAGGCCTCCGGGAACGATGGAAACCTTGTCGGAGCCGTAGAGCACGTAGGGACGCAGGTCGACGTGGCGGGCCTCAAAACCGTCGTTGATCAGGCAGGGTGCACGGCTGAAGGTAATCGTCGGCTGCGCGATATAGTTCCGCGGATCGGCTTGGATCTTGTTCGCAAACTCCTCGCGCTGGGCGGCTGTGGATTGCGGGCCGATCAGCATGCCGTAGCCGCCGGATTCCCCGACGGCTTTGACGACCATCGTATCGAGGTTCTGAAGCACGTGATCACGCTCCTTCTTCTCGCTCATCAGGTAGGTCTTCACGTTGTTCAGGATCTGGTCTTCGCCAAGGTAGTACTTGATGATCGACGGCACATAGGCATAGATCGCTTTGTCGTCGGCGACGCCGGTGCCGAACGCGTTGGCGAGCGTCACGTTGCCGGCGCGGTACGCGTTGAACAGGCCGGCCACGCCGAGCATGGAATCTGGGCGGAAGCTGAGCGGGTCGATGAAGTCGTCATCGACGCGACGGTAAATCACGTCCACTTGGCGCAGGCCGCTGGTCGTGCGCATGTAGACGATGTTGTCGTGCGTCGTCAGGTCGCGCCCTTCCACAAGTTCGATACCCATCTGGCGGGCGAGGTACGCGTGCTCGTAATACGCGGAGTTGAAGACGCCGGGCGAGAGCAGGACGATGTTCGGCTCGGGGCGGCCCTCGGGTGCCAGGGAGCGTAGCGTGCCCAGCAGCAGCTGCGTGTACTGCTCAATGGGCCGCACGTTGTACCGGCTGAACATCTGCGGAAACATGCGCTTCATCACGCGCCGGTTCGTCAGCATATAGCTGACGCCCGATGGGACCCGCAGATTGTCTTCGAGCACGACGAACTCGCCGTTTTCCAGCCGGATCAGGTCCGTGCCGACAACCGCGATGTACACATTGCGCGGCACGTTCAGGCCGATCATGTGGCGGCGGAACTGCTTGCACGAGTAGACGATCTCGCGCGGCACAATGCCGTCCTTCAGGATGCGGCCCTCGTTGTAAATGTCCTTCAGGAAGAGGTTGAGCGCGGTAATGCGCTGCTTCAAGCCCTGCTCCACGCGGTCCCACTCACGCGCGGTGATGACGCGGGGCAACAGGTCGTAAGGGAAGATGCGCTCCGTACCCTCATTGCGGCCGTAGACCGTAAAAGTAATGCCCTGATTCAGGAACGACAGGTCAGCGGCCTGCTTCTTGCGCCGAAGTTCCTCGCGCGGGAGGCTGCTGAAATGGTCCATGAGCGGCCGGTAATGGCCGTGCAGATCGCCGGGGCCGGCGAACATTTCGTCGTAGGCGTGGTCGAGCTGGTAATTTTCCAGACCTGGGCGAACGGCGTTTTCCGTGGGCATCGTTCGCAACAGTATACGGTTGCGAGCGATGGGAGCCGGACGAGGCAAGGACGATGTTGAATTTAAGAACTGTCGCTGCCTGGAGAAACACCGGTCTCGGTGCTATGCCGTATCCCGTACAGAATGTCAGTCCCGGCTCGGTGCTATGCCTGGTCACATGCAGAATGGGAGTTCTGAACCCGGTGCGATGCTTAATCTACATCCAGAGTGGAAGGGCACAGCTTTAGCTGTGCCGAAAACAGCCGCTTAGATACTTCTCTTCTTCTATTCGCCGAAGGCGAATAGAAGAAGAGCCGAAACAGATCATCACTACGCATATTTTTTGGCACCTCGCCGGTACACCTTAGCGGAACAGCATTACGGCAAGCCAGGGTGACTGCGCTGCTGCTTCCGGCTGGCCGGGGCCGGGTTGGGCCGCGCCGCGGCGCTTGCTGTCCGGTACGACGGTCAACGTCTGCTCACGGTGTTCGCGCATCACGACCACGCTCACAGTATGGCCCTTGCTGTCGTGCAGGGCTCGGTTCCAGTCGCTGCGGCTCGCCATCGCGGTGCCGTTGACGCGCAAAACCACATCGCCGGCGTGCATGCCGGCCGCGGCCGCGGGGCTGTTTGCGTCGACCCTGTGCACGAGCAGGCCGCTTCGGCCGTTCAGGCCGAAATACTCGGCAAGCTGCGGACCGATCTCGTCCACGGTGGCGCCGGTGTAGCTCGGAAAGTAAGGGAGCAGGTGACCCGGCATCAAGCTGTGGCCGAACGACCGCGAGGCTTTGCCCTGCACCGCAGGTTGGGGCGGGCCGAAGTTGTCATCGTTGGCGGTCAACGTGTTGTCGCTGGGCGCAGGTACGACGTAGTGCTGCTCCCACGCGCGGCGGCCAATGTCGTCGCGGTTGGCCATGGTTGCGTTCAGCGTCTGCGTGCTGCCGTCGCGGCTGACACCAATCTGGACGCTGCGCCCGGGCTGCATCTCGCGGAGCACATGCCGCAACTGCTCCTCGGAATCGACGCTGACGCCGTTTACGCTTTGCACCACGTCGTGTTCGCGGATGCCGGCCTTCCACGCAGGACCGTCGTGGTCGACCATGATGACGACGACACCGTGCTGCTCGCGCAGGTGCAGGTCTTTCACGGAATTGTCGTTTACCGTTCGAATATCCACGCCAAGATAGCCCTGGCCGGAGACGCTGTGGCCAGCATATGCAGAATGCGGCGCGGCGGCGAGCATGCACGAGAACGGCAAGGACGCCGGCTGTGCCCTGGCGGTCCCGGCGAGCAGCAGCGTAGCAGACAACAAGCACAGACGCAGCCAGGGCACAGCAGCGCTACTGGATACCATCTACCCCCTCCAGCGCCTGCATGGAGGCGGTGCGGATATAGGGGTTCTCGTCCTGCGTGCTGACGGTGTGAAGCACCTGGCGCACGCTGGAGTCGGCGTGAACCGGTTCAAGCATGCTGATGGCGCGGGTACGCACGTTTGCGCTTGGGTCACGCATCAGGCTTTCCAGCACCACATCGCGTACGCGCTGGTCCGAGCTGACAAAGGACTGCAGGCCTTCCAACGCCTTCAAACGCACTTGCGGACTCTTGTCATAGCGAAGCGAAACCAGAAGGGCATCACGAAAGCCCTGGCCGTTGCTGACGGCATCGCTGCCGCCATCGCATTTGTGGCCGGCGCGGCATTCATTCGCGAGCAGGCTTACGCTCTCCTCGCGCACGTTGTTGTCTTTGCCGTGCTGCGCCGCCGTCATCAACAGTTGACGAATCTGCGGGTCGTCGAGCGACCCCTGCAGGGTCTCCGGCGTGATGCGGCTGTAATGCACTTCGACGATCTCAGGGTTTGCGGTTTGGGTCACACCGCTCACACTGCCGACGCTGCTGCCGGCGGCCTGCTGCACGACAACCGTGGTAGGAGCGCTGTGAGCGGTGTGTGCGGCCTGATAGTGACTCAGTCCGGAGCCGCCAGCAAAACCGACACCGACCAGCAGCGCTGCGAGCGCTGGCGCGTTGCTGAGCGAGTGCCACGTGGCAGTAAACAGATTGCGGACGCGGTCGATCAGGGGTAGCCGCGGCGTCTCGTCCAGCGCTTCATCCAGCCGCATGCGGCTCTGCGCCAACAGGTTGGGCGAAAGTTCCGGCAGAGGATCGTTGTCCATCACACCGGTTATTGCGAAGAGCGCGTGTTGCTCCTCAACACACTCGGGGCAGCCGTGCAGGTGCAGTGCAAGCGCGGCCTGCTGTTCGGGGTCGAGTTCGCCGTAGGCCTCCAGCACGAGTTGGTCTTTTGCATGTTCGCAGGTCATGATTGCGATTCCTTGGTCTGGTCTCTCTTGAAGTGGTGTTGCTGCGCCGCCCGGTCTTGGGTGCCGGTGCGTGCGCGGTTTTCCAGCACGGGTTAAACGTCAGCCAGGTTGGCGCGCAGCTTGCGGGTTGCGCGGAAAAGCGTGTTTTTGGCGGTTTCTTCGGTGGTCTGCAGCATCTCGCCAATGGCGCGCAGCTTCAGGCCCTGGTAGTGCTTCAACTCGAACACCATGCGCTCGCGCGGTGTCAGCTTGTCCAGCGCTTCCTGGATGCGCATGTGCAGAACGCGGCGATTCAGGTCGGCTGACGGATTGGAGCCGGCACGGTCGTCCGAAACATTGGACATCAGGTCCATGGTCTCGCCATTCGAGTCGGTCAGCACGCTCGGCTCTTCGCGGCGGCTCTTGCGGCGGCGCAGCGCGTCCAGACACAGATTGGTCACGATGCGGTAAAGCCAGGTGTAGAACGAGCACTCAAACCGGAAGTTCGACAGGTGGCGGTATGCCTTCAGGAAGGCTTCCTGGTGCACGTCCTGCGCGTCCTGCTCACTGCCGAGCATGTGCAAGGCAAGCCGCAGCACGGCGGAGTCGTAGCGGCGAACCAGGTCGTCGAACGCCTCACGCTTGCCGCCCTGTGCCTGGCGGATCAGCTCGTCATCTTCCAGGCGTTGTTTGGCGCGCGCCTCAATCTGCGCTGGTGTCAGTGCTGCGCGTCCCGCCCGGCCTGCCGCCGCTTTCGCCATTCCCGGCGATTCTACCGCGATGACGCCCGTGCCGAGCGCGCCTGTGCCGCGTGTCTGGACAATGGGACCGAGTCCCGTGTCATTGAAACCTAGTGCCTGTGTACCCATCGTGCGCTGACTCCGGAGTCAGAAGATCAATGTCACTCTGATAGACCGGGGCGCACGAAAAAGGTTAGTAGGCTTGCCGTAGGGCTCCCTAGAGCGGGAGCTGCTTGAGCCACTCCCGGAACTGCGGTCCCAATTCATTGCGTTTCAGGGCGAACTCGACCGTCGCCTTCAGAAAGCCGAGCTTGTCCCCGGCATCGTGACGCTTGCCTTCATAGGTGAAGCCGTAGACCTTCTCGGTCGCGAGCAGGGCCTTGATGCCATCCGTCAGCTGCAGTTCGCCACCCGCGCCAGGGGTCAGCTGCTCCAGCTTTTCGAAGATCGCGGGCGTCAGAATGTAGCGGCCGATGATCGCGTTCTGGCTGGGGGCTTCGCTGGGTTTCGGCTTTTCGACCATGTCGTGCACGGTGCACAGACGCGGGTCGTCCGCATCGGGTGTGCATGCCAGGCAGCCGTAGTTCTGAATCGCGTCGCCCTGCACGATCTCGCTGCCGAGGATTGAGCTGCCGGTTTTCTGGAAGGCCCCCACCATCTGCTTCATGCAGGGAACCTCCGCGTCGACGATGTCGTCCGGCAGGATCACGGCAAATGGTTCGTTGCCGACCAGTTCCTTGGCCATCAGCACGGCGTGTCCTAGGCCCAGGGCCTCCGGCTGCCGAACGTAGGTGATTTTTGCAAGCTTTGTCACCTCCACCACGCAGTCCAGCAGCTTCTGCTTGCCGCGCTTGGCCAGCGACGCTTCCAGCTCGGGTGAGCGGTCGAAATGATCTTCCATGGTCGTTTTGCCGCGACCGGTCACAATGATGATCTCGGTGCACCCCGCGGCGACGGCCTCTTCTACGCCGTACTGGATCAACGGCTTGTCGACGAGCGGCAGCATCTCTTTGGGAGTTGCCTTGGTGGCCGGCAGAAAACGGGTACCCATGCCGGCCGCGGGAAAAACGGCTTTACGAATCGTGCGCGTCACTCAGGTGCTTTCCTTACGAAGCGAATTCGTTCGGCGTGATACGCCCAACGTGATCGGGGGAGAAGCCCATCCTAGCAAAGTGAACTGGCGTCGCTATAGCACTGGCGTGTCATAGCTGTGTGTACTTGGCTGCCGCGTCATAACACGGGCGTGTCATTGCCCAGCAGATCCCGACGCACGATTTTGATCGGCACCGGGCCCTCGATCATGAAACGGTCGTGGAAGCGGCCAAGCTGGAACGCCGCCCCTTGCTTCACCTTTAGGTCTTCGCGAAGCTTCAGGATCTCAAGCTTGCCCAGAGTGTAATAAAGGTACGTCGCATCGGCAGTGCCGCGGCGCGTTTCCACCTTGGCGATCTCAGGCGACTGGTAGCCCTCTGTGACAAAGAACCGCTCGGCCTGGTCCGTCGTCATGCCCATGGTGTGCATGCGAATCGCCACGTTGAAGCGCGCGTTGCGCAACAGCGCATCCTGCAACTGGCCCAGGCGAATGAGCTTTGCCGTGCGCGCGTCGGTTCCCGGCGGCAGAAAGCCTTCATCCAGCATCATCTGCTCGCAGTAGTGCGCCCAGCCTTCAATGTTGGTCGTGGCGCCGACCAGCTTGCGCACCTTGGACGGAAAACGGTCCTGCCACAGGAACTGCACGTAGTGGCCGGGGTACGCCTCGTGCACGCTGGTCGAAACAATCGTGCCCACATTGAATGCAGCCATGTAGCTGTTCGTGCGCTCGGCCGACCAGCTCTTGTCCGGCAGCGTCACGTTGAAGTAGGCGCGCGTGCTGTTGCGCTCAAACGGGCCCGGCGGGTCCATGCTGGCCTGGGTCGTCGCGCGCTCAAACGGCGGCGTTTCCTCCAGCACCGGACGCACATCGCTGGGCAGCGTAATGATGTGGTGCTGCTGAATAAACGCAATCTCTTCGTTGAAGCTGTCGCGGAAGGTCTGCAAGAGGCGGTCCGGCGCGGGATGCATCGCGGCCAGTTCGGCAAGCATCTGCTGCGGCGTCTTGTTCGGATCGATCTCCCTGGCAATGCGCGCGAACTCGGCCTGGTTCGCCTTCATGTTCGCTTCGTTCACCGCCAGCAGCTTGTCCAGCGGCGTGTCGACCATCTCGTCATACAGCAGCTTCTTGCGGTAGGTGTCGGCCCCAAACGCGAAGCTGCCGTTGGAGCGCGGCAAGAGGTCCGACTTCATCCACGCGGCATAATCCTTCAGCGCGGCGAGCACGGCGGCGTTGCTCTGCGCAAAGTCTGCCTTGGCCTTGCTATCCGTCGCTGCGGCGAAGGCGGCGGGCACGTCATTCTGGAAGAAGCTGATCGTCCCATCGATCTGGTCCAGCGCGATCTCGGTATAGATGCGCGGCGGATTCTTCAAATTCTTCTTGCCGTTTGCCAACACGGCGGGTATCAGCCGTTCGCGTGCTACGGCCGCGCGCAGGCGTGTGTCGACCGGCGCGAACTCCCGCTCCATCAGTGTGAAGATAGAACCGGTCACACCGCTCGGGTAATTGTCAGGGTTCTTTTCCCACATGCGGATCGTTTCAAGCGACAAGAGCTGCGAGCGGATGCTGTTCATCAGCAGCTCGCGGTCGTCGGCGACGCCGCGGTCCAGGCCGTCCGCGGGAATCTCTTCCAGTTGCTTCAGCGCGGCGTGCAGTTCGCCCGTCTCACGCTGAATTCCGGCGGCGCTGTAATCCTCAAGCTGGGTGTCGTACTGGTGAAAGCCGGCCTGCGTGCCCGCGGTCGGGTTGTTGCGAAAATACACCTCAGAGAAATAGCGCTCGCTATCGACAGAAAACGTCTGCTGCGCGCCGTCGACGTTGACACGCTGCGCGGAGGCGCTAATGGTGGTCGCGGCAAGAAACAGAGCAAGCGAAAGCTGGAGACGCATAGATGCGCCTATCTTAATCCCGCCGGCTAACACGTAGTAACTTGCGCAATGTTCGCTCTACAGGCTCGACCCGCCGTTCGCGCCATCACGCTTTGCTCTCCGCCAGGGCGCAAAGCTTGTCCAGCCGCTTTCCCCGCGCTTCGGGTGACTGGTAATAGAAGACGGCCATCAGTTCGGTGCGGCGTTGATACGGTGTGAGCTTCGCCCACCCGGCGCGTGCGCGTGGTCGCTGCTGAAAGGCACGGGCGATCAGCGGAGGCAGCTCGATTTCGGCCTCCATCGTGCTCAGCAGTCGTTCGGCGAGCTGCTGCGCCCGGCGCAAACGGGCCTCGTCTGACTTCACGGCCTCGACCCACTTGCCGGCTTCGCGGCGCATGGATTCGGAGAGGCTGTTGTAGAACTCGCGCAGGCCTTCGGCTTCATCCAGCAGCGTGTCCAGTTCCTCGGGCAGCTCGGCGGGACGCGGGTCCAGGTCGGCGTCGAGCTCAAAAATCGCGCGCTGGCCCTCGCGCACGTTTGCATTCGATTGCATCGCGCGATTCACCAGCAGGAAATAGGAGCCCAGTTCGCCCGCGTACGGGAAGAGCGAGTTGCGAAACGCGAAACCATTGATCGTGCCACGCACGCGCAGCCGAACCATCTGCGGCCACACATCCGACGGCGTGAAGGGCACACGCACAATCGTCCAGCCCAGACCACCACGCTCACGTTCCAGCATGGCTTCAAAGCGGCGGGTCGTGCGATTCAGGCGCGGCATACTCAAGGAAGCATTTCAGCACTTCCGCAGGCTTCTGAAAAGTACGTTTTCGCCGTGCTGCCGTGTCCCAGCCACCAGCGCTGCCACCGCGGCCGCCAGGTGCTTACGTCGTCGTCAGCGTAGTTTGTGCTCGCGGTGTAATGGGTCAACTGCTGCAGCATTCTGTCGGTTTGCCACGTCAGACTCCGCGAATCGGCGCTCTGCGCACTTGGTCCTGAAGGAAGCGAGCCAATCAGGATTGGCACGGCCGCCGCGCTGCCGGTTTCGCCCAGAGCGTACAGAATTCCCATGCGTGTGGAAGCATCCGCTGTGCGAAGCCGGCCTGCGAGAGGCGCGACAGCCGCATCGCCGCCGCTATCTGCTGCGTACTGCAGATAAGTCGAAATACCTGCATTTTTGTCCGCAGTGGACAGCAGCAATGGGAACCACTTCGAATCATGCGTTTCGCCCAATAGCTCGGCGGAGCGCATGGACGCGTAGGAGCCGGCTTGCTCATTCTGGGCCATTGCGGCGAGCGCGGCGAGGCTCGCTTCCGTATTCAAGTTGGCCAGAGCGTCCGGAGCGTTTTCGTGAATTGCAGGTTCCTTCGAGGTTGCGAAGGTGAGCAGCAACGGTTCCAATTCCGCCGGAGCGAGCGTGGCAAGTGTGAGCGCCGCATTTCGATTGGTCGTGAAGTCGGTCGATCTCAGCTGTGCGATCGAAGGCACGAACGCCTCTGCGGGCACCTTGAGATCAGGATCGACTCGAAGATAGAGCGTCTGTTTGAAAGAAAGAGTCCGATACGGCGGTTTGAAGCTGGAATCAGCTTCGAACGCGACATCCCGAGCAGCGTCAATGGTGTAATCGCCTGGAAGGCGGACGACCGGCTTGCGCTCACCCCGGGAAAGATTCTGGTAATTCAGTAGGATCTGCTCGGTTCGCGAGGCACCGGGTGCAAGCTCGAGGAGACCGGATGCGCAACTTCCGCCATAACTCCGTGGCGGGCATGCTGCGTCGGGACTGCTCGTCCGATCAACTTGGATCTTGTACCCGGAGCAGAAGCTGTAAGGGTCCGCGGTGCTGATGTAAACGGGCGTCTTCCCGTCATTGTGGATTGTAAAGTTCAGAACGACCGGCTCGCCCGGCGCGAACGCGGCCTTATCTATCGTGAACCGGCCCGTGATTTGCGCGCCGCACATGGACGCGCTCAACAGACTGAAGATGAACAAGCCGCGCATACCGTTTTAGACGCCACGGATGCAGCGATTGTTCCTGTCGTGTTCGTTCAAGCCGCCGCCGGTGCCAGATCAAGCTGCTCCAGCAATCCCTTGGTTTCGGCCAGCACATCGGCGGCGGCGGCGCTATTCAGCGGCCAGCGCAGAACGCCCTGCGGCGTGAACTGGGCGCCCCGCTTTGTGTTGCGGCTGACGACCTTCATCAGCATGCCGGGGTCGATCTTCGACTTTGTGTCGAACTTCAGCAAGAGGAACTCGCGAAAGACCTTCTGCCGGTTCTCTTCAATCTGGATGCGCTTGCGGTCGATCTGTGCGATGTGAATGCGCTCAGATTGCAAGCGCAGTTCGGCCGCGCCAAGCAGGTTCACCACAGCCTCGGGCAGTTCGCCGTAGCGGTCGAGCATCTCGGAGCGCACATCGGCAAGCGCACCCGTATCGGTTGCACCGGCGATGCGTTTGTACATGCGCAGTCGCTGGTTCTCCTCGGGAATGTAAGTCGCGTCAATGCGCAGCGACATGCCTAGATTGAGCGTGACCTGAGGGCGTTCTTCCTGCGCTTCGCCTTTGATCTTGCTCACGGCTTCCTGCAGCATGCTCGTGTACATCTCAAAGCCGATGGCCTCGATGTGGCCGCTTTGTTCGCCGCCCAGCATGTTGCCCGCGCCGCGAAGCTCCAGGTCGAGCGCGGCGATTTTAAAGCCCGCGCCCAGGTCGCTGAACTCCTTCAGCGCAGCAAGGCGGCGGCGAGCAACTTCGGTCAGCTCATTCTCGGGCGGAATCAGCAGGTAGGCGTAGGCGCGGCGATCGCTGCGGCCAACGCGCCCGCGCAACTGGTACAGCTCGGAAAGGCCATGACGGTCGGCGCGATTGATCACGATCGTGTTCGCGCGCGGAATGTCGAGACCGTTCTCGATAATGCTTGTGGCGCACAGCACGTCATACTCGCCATTCATAAAGGCGAGCATAGACCGCTCCAGCTCACCTTCGCCCATCTGGCCGTGAGCGGTAATGACACGGGCAGAGGGCACGAGTTCGCGAATCTTCGACGCGAGCTCGTAGATCGTCTCCACGCGATTGTGAACAAAATAAATCTGCCCATTCCGTTCCAGTTCAAGCTCGATCGCCGTACGCAACAGCTTTTCATCGAACTTGGCGACGATCGTCTGAATGGCCATGCGGTCCTTCGGCGGCGTTTCAATCACGCTCATGTCCCGCAGGCCCAGCAGGCTCATGTGCAGCGTGCGAGGAATCGGCGTGGCCGACATGCTGAGCACGTCGATATGCGCGCGCAACTGCTTGAGCTGCTCCTTGTGCCGCACACCAAATCGCTGCTCCTCGTCCACAACAAGCAGGCCGAGGTCCTGGAACGCAATGTCCTTACTAATCAGGCGGTGCGTGCCGATCAGGATATCGACCTTGCCCGCGGCCGTCTCTTCCAGAATGCGCTTCTGCTCCTTCGGCGTGCGAAACCGCGAGATCAGCTCAACATGGACAGGGAAGCGCGCAAACCGCTTTTTAAAGCTCTGAAAATGCTGAAAACTGAGCACCGTTGTCGGCGTCAGCACGGCCACTTGCTTCGAGTCCTGCACCGCCTTGAACGCGGCACGCATGGCGACCTCGGTTTTGCCATAACCCACGTCGCCGCACAAGAGGCGATCCATCGGCTGCGTCGATTCCATGTCGCGCTTGATGTCGGCAATCGCGGCAATCTGGTCATCCGTCTCCTGGTAATCGAATGCGTCCTCAAACTCGCGCATCATCTGCGAATCGGGCGAATAGCTATACCCCTGCGCGGCCTGCCGCTGCGCGTACAGCTTCAGCAGCTCGGCCGTCATGTCCTGCATGGCCTTCTTGACGCGCGCCTTCGCCTTGGCCCACGCCTGGCCGCCCATCTTGTTCAACTCCGGCGCGGGCCCGCCCTCGCTGCTGCGGTACTTCTGGATCAGGTCGAGCCGCGTCAGCGGCACATATAGCTTCGCCTGCTCCGCAAACTCCAGAATCATCAGCTCAATGGGCGCGCCCTCCTGGTCGATCGTGCGCAGGCCCATGTACTTCGCAATGCCGTGCTCCACGTGCACCACATAGTCGCCCACCTGCAGGTCGCGAAAATCAGAGATAAACGCAGCCGTCTTCGATTTCCGCTGCACCGGCCGCGCATGCACATCGGCCTCGTCGTTCAGGTCCTGCGCCCCAAACAGCACAAACATCTTGCCGACCGAGTGCGCCGCGCCCTTGTCCATGTCCAGCACCTGCACGCCGCTCGCGATTGCCACGCGCAGAATCACCGGCGTCCGCACATTGCTCTGCAGGTGCGCGGACTCGTCATACACCGTTGCCGACCCGCTGCTGGTCTGCACTCGCGAGCCAATGCGGTATGGCAGCCCGTACTCCTGCAGCAGCGACGCGAGCCGCTCCACCTCGCCCTGGTGCGCGGCGGCAATCAGGATGCGCGCGTCCGTATGCATCAGCGACTTGATCTGCTCCACCATTGCCGGAATCGAGCCGTGAAACTTCATCGTCGGCCGCGTCGCAAACTCAATTCCCGTCAGCGACGAGTTGTCCACGTCCAGCACATCCACGGCGCCCAGCTGGTCCAGATCGACACCCGGCGTCTGCTTCACCAGGTCGTCCAGGTGCCAAGGCGAAATGTAAATGTCCTCCGGCGTGACCAGCGATCCGATCGCCGCCCGATCATGCCGCTGCTCAATCTTGTTCCACCAGCGCTCGCCCTGGTTTTTCACCATCGCGGGCTCTTCCACAAACACACGCGTCGACCGGCCCATCAGGTCCAGAATCGTCGAGTGCGCCCCCGCTACCGGCGCGAAGAACTCCCACCCCGGGAACACCGAAACCTCGCCGACACGATCGTCCATCTCACTCGGCTGCTCGCCACCTTCTATGGCAGCGCCGGCCGCACCACCGCGCGACAGCCGCTGGTGCACCGCGCCCAGCAGTTTCTGCGTCACCGGCGTTTCCGTCAGCGGCAGCAGCACAATCTCATCCACCGGTGCCGACGACCGCTGCGTCTCCGGATCGAACTTCCGCATCGATTCAATCTCGTCGCCAAAGAAGTCCAGCCGCACCGGCCGGTCCATCTCCGGCGAGTACACGTCCATAATCCCGCCACGCAGCGTCACCTGGCCCGGCATCTCGACCACGTCCACCCGCGTATAGCCCACCTCCAGCAGGTGTGCCAGCAGCATCTCCGTGTCGTACTCCTCGCCGCGCCGCACCTCCAGCGCCAGCCCCGCATAGTACTCGCGGCTAAACAGGCGCATGCACGCCGACTCCAGCGGCGCGATCACCACCCGCGCCTTGCCGCTGCAGATCTTCCACAGCGATGCCGCACGCCCCTCCTGGATTTCCGCATGCGGCGACAGATTCTCAAACGGCAGCACGTCGTGCGCGGGCAGCCGCAGCACCTCTTCGCACTTCAGCGCTCCCGTCAAATCGCACGTGGCGACCAGCGCCTGGTACAGCGCCTCGGCCGCCTTGTTATCGCTCACCAGCAGCAGCGTGGGTGCATCCACCGCCCGGATCATCAGCGGCAGGTAAAGCGAACGCGCCGTCGCGGTCAGCCCGCTCACGCGCCGCCGCCCCATGCCACCGGCCAGGTGGCGGCGTGTGCGCTCAAACGCGTCCGTCTGCTCCAGCTCCGCGACCATCTCGCGAACGAAAGGAAGAATCATCGCAGTTCCCAGTTTACTGAAGCGCCGCCAGCCTCAGGAAACCGCCACCAGCACTAACGCAGGCTGTTCGGGTCCACCCCGTGCGTGACCGCGTAAATGATCGACACAATTCCCAGAACATAGATCAGGCCGAAGATGATCCCGCTGATGATCCCGGCGGGTTTCGACACGCCTCCCTCGGCCTGCACCATCGCCGGCGTCACCACCGCGTTTGCCGCGTGCAGCTTGGTCAGCCGCGTCACCGCGTACTGCACGTAGCTGCGGTGGGCCAAACCCGCCAGAATTAAACTCAGAATGAAGCCGACCTGACGGAACGGCACAAACATCAGAACCACAATCAGGCCCGTAATCACCCAGGCAAACATCCACATTTTCCGGTAAAAAAACCACACCGGCCCCAGGAAAAACGCAGCTACCTCGAACCCGCCGCCAAACAGCCGAAACTTCGGCCGCCCGCCGGAAACCTGCGGCGTGTCCTCCCGCAGCTTGTCATAGGCGCGCAGAAAGGTGTCGGCATTCGGCCCGCAAAAATCGCGCAGCTCCGCCCGCCGCGCCTCCTGGTTCGGGTCGGCAAGAAACGCAAAGTAAGCAGCATTATTCGGCATGCGCCGTGTAGAGTCGCGTCAGAAGACGCGGGTTGCCTGCCTCTGCCGCGCGCCGCTACATCCGGGTAAGCTATCCAACCATTCGTAATCTGTGAACGTGAGAAAGCGCCAGCAAGGTTGTAAGCACACGGAGGCGGTGTCCACGTCAGTTACGCCATGGCCTCTGATCACGGCTTCTACAAACGGCATCACCCAAAAGTTCTATGGCGATTGCCAGCGGACCCGCATACTGTGCTGGTGTGATTGGCGACTTTTGTCCCCCTGCAAAAGGCATGCGCTCTCTCGGGTTCAGCAACGCTCTTTGGGCGTTCCTCGGGTTCGGCATCCTGGCACACCTAACGCTGCTTTCTGGCTGCGCCTCCTCCAGTTCGGCGGGAACAATTGCAACACCGCCCGCGGTGCAGATCGTAACCCAGCCCAGGGACCAAAGTGTACAGGCGGGCCAGAGCGTCACCTTCAGCGTGGAAGTGTCGCAGCCAGCTGCCGCTCACTTTCAGTGGTTTGCAAACGGGCAATCGATTGCGGATGCGACGTCCAGCAGCTACACCATAGCGTCGCCGAACGTGTCACAAAGCGGAACTTCGTTGTATGTCGCCGTCTCAGCCGGATCGGGTCCAATCAATAGCTACGGTGCCACGCTCACGGTCCTGCCGCTCCAGCCAACGCTCTCTTTCGCGCCGCTGCCGTCCACCACGTTTGGCGCAGGCGCGGTCACTCTGTACGCCAGTTCAGCCTCTGCCGCTCCTGTCAGCTACACGGTAATCAGCGGCCCTGCGGCTCTGTCCGGTTCCACGCTCACCGCGACCGGCGCTGGTACGGTCGTGCTCGCGGCCAGCCAGCAGGCAGCAGGCAATTACACCGCTGCAGTCGCGCAAACCAGCATCACCGTCGCACCGGCTACACCTTCTCTCAGGTTTGCCGCGGTCCCACCCCTCGCATACGGCGTCGCGCCTTTTCCCGTCTCTGCTACGTCCGCTTCTGACGGCGCGGTGGCCTACTCGATTCTCAGCGGCCCTGCCACCATCGTGGGCAACCAGGTGAGCATCACCGGCGCCGGCCCGGTCGTCCTCCTGGCGTCGCAAGCCGCTTCCACCAACTTCACCACGGCTTCTGCTCAGACCAGCTTCACCGTCGGTCCCAATGTAACGCTGTCCCCCATTACGCCGGCGGACATCACCATCGCGCCCGGACAACAGAGATTCAACACCACTGCGGTCGGCGGTGCCCGGAACACAGTGACCTGGAGTGCGAACGGCGGCAGCTTCAGTGGCTCGACGTGGACCTCGCCGACGTCAGCGGGAACCTACACGATCACCGCCACCAGCGCCGACCAGCCAGACCGCTCCGTGTCAACCACGGTCCGTACCTCGGCCCCGGTGATTACAACGCAACCGGTCGGAACCGGCGTTTGCAGCGCTGGTCCACTCTCGCTGTCCGTCGCTGCCCAATACGCGGCCGGGTATCAGTGGTATCTGAATTCCCAGCCCATTTCCGGGGCCGGCGCGTCGACTTTCAGCCTCTCCGCCGCGGCATCGAACACAGACGCGGGGGTATACACCGTGGCAGTTACCAACCCCGCCGGCAGCGTGCTTTCCGAACCCGCGACCGTCTCTGTCGGATCGGAACTGACCGCGCAACCCACAAGCGCCACCGTGGTCGTTCCGCAAACGGCGGCGTTTTCTGTCGCTGCGCAGGGACAAGAGCCATTTTCCTATCAATGGTTCAGCGTATCCCCCGCATCGTCCACGCCAACACCGGTTCCGGGCGCAACCTCGTCCAGATACGCGCCACCTAGCATCGCAACGGCGGACAGCGCCCGCTACTTCGCAACCGTGACCGACCGGTGCGGCGCGGTGCTCACCAGCAATCAGGCGACCCTTACCGTACAAAGCGCTCCCATCATTACCGCGCAGCCGAGCCTTGCCCCTGTTGCGGTAGCTTCCACTCCCACACTGCAGGTCGCTGTCGCGGGGAATCCTGCGCTCAGCTACCAGTGGTACTGGACACCCTCAGGTCTGCATGGAGCGATCCCGATCGCAGGCGCAACCCTGCGGAGTTACACCTTGCCCGCTACCGCCACGACGAACGGCAACAACGGCGACACCTATTACGTGGTGGTCAAAAACACGCTCGGCCAGGCCACTTCCATCCCGGTTCCACTGGCAACCACATCAGCCGACGCGGCTAAACAATGGGTCGTCAGCTGGGGTGCAAGTCCCGAGAATGCAATTGCCGGGCCCCAAAACCCTCCCGGCACCAATCAGAGCTTTCGTTCGGTCTTCTATCCAACGGTGACGGGCACAACGGAGCGCGTTCATTTCTCGAATTTGTTCAACACGGCTCCTGTCACCATCGGTGCTGCGCGCCTGGCTGTGTCTACCAGCAACAGCGCCATCGATCCAACCCACGATCAGCCGCTCACGTTTCAGGGCCAAACGACTCTCACGCTGGCACCTGGCCAGGAAACCGTCTCGGATCCCGTGCAGGTGCCGTACACCTTGGGGCAAAAGCTGGCCGTTTCGCTCTATGTGTTCGGTTCTTACCCATCACTTACCCAGCACGAATCCCAGGTCAACGTGAACTTCGCGACGCCCTCCGGAGCCGGCAACACCACAACAGATGCCGCTGGCGGCAGCTTCACACAGGCCAATACGGAGTGGTTTGTTCTTTCAGGGCTTGATGTGTATGGAACCTACCAGGGAACGGTCGCGCTTTTCGGAAGCTCCTCCATTGATGGCCACGGGTCGAATTATGGCAACACCAATGCGTATCCGGTGTACAACGTTCCAATTGACGGCCAGGACAACGACCGTCCTTCGGACTGGCTTGCGCGGCAGCTGACCGCCGCTGGCTTCACCATGGGCGTGCTGAACGCCGGGACCATTGGCAACCCAGCCGGCAGGGACGCCCGCTCCGCGACCGGCGTCACCGTGGCGGGTGTAGACCGGTTCGACCACGACGTCCTGCAACAGGCAGGGATCAAAACAGTGGTCATCTACACCGGAGGTATCGATCTGCGCGGCGACTGCGTACCCGCCACGAATGTGGAAGCGAGCCTTACCGCAATCATCGGGCAGGCCTCTGCCGCAGGTGTGCGCGTAATTCTTGGGACCTTGCCGCCGTCCGAGTATTGCCTCAGTGTGCAGCCGCTACCGAACAGCACATACCCGTACAACGGGGATCTCCTTTTGGGACCGCTCAACCCAAGTCCCGAAAATCCGGGTTCGACCCAGCGCCGCTTGCTGAACACTTGGATTCGGAATGTTGCTCCTTCACTGCCGGGCGTCGTCGGCATTGCCGACTTCGACAGCGTTCTCGCCGATCCGAACCATCCCGACTTTATGATCCCGAACTATATCTCCAGCGATCCGTTCCACCCCAACGGGGTTGGATACGGCGTTCAATCTTCCGCCATCCCACTGAACCTCGTTCTGCCGTGAAGTGATGGGTTCTGCCGTGAAGTGATGGGTTCTGCCGTGAAGTGATGATCGATCACGATGTGCCCATACATCGCGCTCTCAGTGATGTATGGGCACCCGCGCCATCCGCACCGTCTCCGCCGCGAAGGCAGCAATTCATGTCAATACCCCTATCGTTTCAAGTTCAACGGCAGGAACAACTTACGGCTGGCATGTCCTTTCCGCTCACTCGCTACAATAGAAGAGTAGGCAAATTCACAAGCACGTTCGCCGTTTTCGCGTAACCCTTTCCAGAACAGGACTTACGCCTAAGTGTCTGTGGATCAGGAACTTACAGGAGACCCGAAAGCCGAAGTGTTCTGTAGTGAGGAACTTAGAATCAAGACCAGGGGGGTGGGATCGAGCCAATAAGATGAAAGACATGGCCGCCGCAACCCTGCTCTCCCCGGACGTAATGAACAAGTACCAGCCCGTCATCGGGCTGGAGGTGCACGTCCAACTGCTGACGCGCACGAAAGCATTCTGCGGCTGCATCAACCAGTACGGTGGCGAACCGAACACGCACTGCTGCCCCGTGTGCCTGGGTTTGCCCGGCGCTCTGCCCGTCCTGAATCGTCAGGCGGTGGAATTTGCGGTCCTGGCCAGCTCCGCGCTGCACTGCACCGTGAACCAGGACAGCGTCTTCGCCCGCAAGAACTACTTCTACCCGGACTCGCCGAAGGGCTATCAGATTTCGCAGTTCGACAAGCCGCTGGCCGAGAACGGCTATATCGACGTTCCAGCCGACGGCGGTGGCATTCGCCGCATCGGCATCACGCGGCTGCACATGGAAGAAGACGCCGGTAAAAGCGTGCACGACGGCTTTGCCGACTCGGCGACGCGCACTTACATCGACCTGAACCGCTGTGGCACGCCGCTGGTCGAGATCGTCAGCGAGCCGGATCTGCGCTCGGCCGACGAGGCGTACGAGTACCTGACCCGGCTCAAGGAAATCCTGCTCTACACCGGCGTGAGCGATTGCAACATGGAGGAAGGTTCGCTGCGCTGCGACGCTAACGTCAGCGTCATGTTGAAGGGCGCGCACGAGTACGGCACCAAAGCCGAAGTGAAGAACGTGAACTCGTTCCGCTTTATCCGCGACGCGATCAAGTACGAGATCGAGCGACAGGTCGAAGTCGTCGAGTCCGGCGCACGCGTCAAGCAAGAGTCGCGGCTGTATAACTCCGGCGAGGGCCGCACCTACCCCATGCGCTCCAAGGAAGAGGCGCACGACTATCGTTATTTCCCAGAGCCCGACCTGCCGGCGCTGCACGTGGATGCTGCGTGGAAGCAGGACATTCTGAAAGCGATGCCGGAACTGCCGGAGCCGCGCCGTAAGCGCCTGCAGGAGCAGTATGGCTTGACCGAGCAGGATGCAGCGACGATCACGAGCGATCGTGCGTTCGCGGACACGTTCGAAGCTGCGGCAAAGGAGGCGAAATCGCCGAAGCGTGTGGCAAACCTGCTGCTGGGTGAGTTGCTCGGTCGCCTCAACGCCGCCGGCCTCACGCTGCAACAGTCACCGGTTTCGATGAGGGGCATTGTGGAAGCCGCCGACCTGCTGGAGGACGGCAAGCTGTCGTCGAAGCAGCTGAAAGGGCTGTTCGACATCGCGTTCGAGAAGGGCGAAGATTTCGCGACCGTCTATGAGCGCGAAAAGCCGCAGCAGATCAGCGACACCGGCGCGCTCGAAACGATGATCGACGAAGTCATCGCGGCGAACCCCAAGCAGGTCGAGCAGTTCAAGGGCGGCAAGACAACCGTGAGCGCCTTCTTCGTGGGCCAGGTGATGCGGCTCAGCAAGGGGCAGGCGAACCCGGCGCTGCTGAACGAGCTTGTACTGAAAAAGCTAGCTGCAGCTTAGTCGCGGGCGGAGAGCAGAACGCGATCCTGCTACGATTGCTGCATTTCTTACAGAACACCGACGCGTTTCGTCGCATCACACATCCGTGATGCGCCGCGTGCTGCAGTTGCTTCGCCTTTCTCCGCTCCTGCTTGCGGCAGGATGTTTTCATCGTGCCGGCACCAGTGAGCGCATCGCACGCGACATGGGCGTCCTGCCTGCGAACACGGTCATGCTGTCGCAGATGATGCGTGAGCTGTCGGCGAAGCCGGGCTTTACCGAGCAGTTGCTGCAGCAGTTCGACAAGGGGTCGAAGAACGGTCTGGTGTTCACGCCGGCGTTGTTCGATACGTTTCGCAAGCTGGTACTGGGCAAAGACTGGCAGGGGCTGGACCGCTTTCCCGGGTGGACGATTCACCGCGTGACCCAGACGGTGGATGCCGGCGAGGAAGCGATGCAACACAACGCGCAGCCAAGCGGGGATGTGCTGAAAGTTGAACTGGGCGAGCATCGGCTGGATCGCGCGGAAAATGTGTCGCTCAACAAACCGTCAACGCTGCCGGGCTTTTCTGAGCAGGGCCTGGTTGAGCCGCTGGGACGTGACGTGGTGCATGGCGACGGTGGCGATCCGGAGCTGACGCCTACCCACTCCGAAAGCGCGCGATTGGCGAAGGTGTTGAACCGTTTGTCGCTGAACACCTTTGACCCGCCGGGTGGAAAACGCACCGCCTTGTTCACCGCTTCGTTGGATGTGCGCAAGGCCGAGCAGCCAGAGCAGTTGATTCAGTTGCTGCAGTTAACCGGACACACGGTTACCGTTTCGGATGCGCGCTACTTCGCGAACTTCGGGCACTTCCATTACAAAGGGCAGGACGTGGAGATGCCGTTCTGGCTGGACACAGGGTTGCGTGTGCCGCCGGGTCACCCGTGGCAGCGCTCGCGCAAATACCTGATTCCGGTCGCGCATGCCGAGTACGAATGGGTTGTGCGTGGGCCAAAGATCAATGCGGATGTCACGTTTTATTTCGGTATCGACGGCCATGCGGAGTTCCGCACCAACGACCAGCTGAACCAGCCCTGGGTGCTGAAGCGCGAGGCGCACCAGTACACGGGCGCGCAGGCCATTGAAGTAACGCGCCTGACCGGGTCACTGTTGCGCGCGTACGCCTACCTGCACACGGCGCATCCCACGCTGCCGTTTGGCGGCTACTACACACTGGGCGTTTGCCAGGATGTGGTTGCCGCGATCGAGCAGCACATGACCGGTGCAACGACGATCTTTCCAAATACCGCCGACACAAAGTACTTCCACGACCAGCCAGACGCCGAGGTGTTCCGGCTGATGGATGCAATCCCGAAGGACACATCCGGCGCGCCGCCTACGCCGGAGCGTATCTTTGGTTCGCTGCCCACCACGGACTTCAGCAAGCTGACCGTTCCGGGGTTGCGCGAGGACACGGAGCGCACCTATGACGCGTGGAAGTCCGGCCGGGTGTACCGGAAGAGCCGTATCGGCGAGTGGATCAGCTACGCGGGCATCGTACTGGCCACGGTTATGGTGGCAGCCATTGCATTTTCGCGCCGTCGCCGTAATGCGTAGAGCGTAGACAGGGAAGCGGCTCGCAAGGCCGCACAACAGGGAGAGCACGGCATGGCAACGAAAAAGGCAACGAAGAGCAGCACGGCAAAGAAAGCTCCGGCGAAAAAGAGCGCGACGAAATCTTCGGCGGCGAAGAAGACGTCTTCCGCAAAGAAAGCGCCTGCGAAGAAGAGTGCAGCGCGCAAGGGGAGCACGGCGAATACTTCGGCGAAGAAAGCTGCAAAGAAGTCTTCCGCCTCGAAGAAGGCTCCTGCCAAGAAGACCGCGAGCAAGAAGTCATCTGGCCGGAAGTACTCACCGGCAGCGGGTGAGCAAGTGCGCGAAGAGATGCACGAAATGCATCGCGGCCAGCTGAAGATCGGCAAGAGCAACAAGAAGGTGACGAATCCGAAGCAGGCGATTGCGATCGGTCTTTCCGAGGCGCGGCGCGCCGGCAAGAAGGTGCCGCCCAATCCGAACAATCCGAAGAAGAAGTAGTGCCGCGAAGGCGACAACAGGGGCGTTCCGGATGCCGGAACGCCCCTGTTGTTTTGCTCAGCGACGCTAATCGATGGCCGGCTTGTTCTGCTGCATGACGTTATAGGTGCTTACCATCTGATTGAAGTCGCTGTTGATGCCAGATATTCGGGTACGCACGGTTGCCGGATCGACACCTGGCGAGGCCAGCGATTGCCGCAACTCGTTCGCATCCCCGAGCTCGGTGGAAAGGTAGTCTCTGATGTCAAACCACAGCGGTGTGGGGTTGGTGCTACCTGTGTTTTCCGCATTGGGATGCTCGCGAACCCAGGCGCTGCCCTGGTCATAGGCGTCCTGCAACGGCTTTTCCACCTCTGCCACGCTTTGTTGTGTAAGCCGGCCGCTGTGAGCCAGCTGCACCAGATCGTCATTCATGGCGCGCGCCGCCATCATGCAATGGCGCGTGTGCCAGGTCAGGTTGCGGCCATACTTCTTTTCGATTGCGTCTAGTTCACGCTGCCTCAGCCCTGTTTCCTGCTGATGCACGGCAGCTTGCAACGTGTTTGCGTCCTGGGCGACGCGATTCAGCAGCGGACTGATCACCTCATCCAGCTGGTGAGCGCGCTCGAAATTCGTGTCGTTCCGGTACGCCTGCTGTGTTAAGTAGGCCTCCATATCGGCGCCGGGCTGGATCAGCCCGAGCAGAGCCTGGGCTGCATCCTTGGCGGTGCCGTCGATTTCAGGGATCGCGGGCGGCATGCTGGCGGCCTTTGTCAGGCCCGCGGCACAGCTTCGGCTGAACTCTCCATTCCGCTCGAAGGGCGCTACCTTAAAGCTGATGTTCATGGGCGCCGGTCCCTCATGTGCATGGCTGGTGATCGCAACAAGACGGCGCTGGTAAAACGGCTGCAGCCCCTGGAAATGCGAAAACGCGTTGTTGATGCAATCGATAACGGGCTGTAGTTTGGCCTGGCGCGCGCGATCTTCGCTGCTGAGTCCAAGCGGGTTCTTCCGGGAAGACGAAGCCGTTCCCGGCTGCCTGCATCCGTTGACAAGTAGGGCAGAACAGCACGTGAGTAGCGCAATGCCGCGGACGAAGTTCATGCCGTCGTGTGATGCCGCAAATCAGGCAGGGGTGCCGCAGTGCCTGCGGCTTTACGACGATTTTGCTGGCGACGGCGTTGCAGTGGACGAGCTTGAAGCCGCGCTGGGCGTGGACGACGGGGTCGCGGGCGAGGCGACCGAGCCGCCCTCGGATTTGCTGCCGCTGTCGCCACTCTTTGCAGCATCACCAGAGCCGCCGCCCTCAGGCGAGGCGTTCGCCGCCGGCTTTTTGCCGCCCTTGGAATACAGGTCGGCGTACCAGCCGCCGCCCTTGAACTGCACCGCGGGTGCGGTGATGGTGCGTTCCAGCCGGCCACCGCAGTGGGGGCACTCGGTCAGTTCCGGGTCGCTGAACTTCTGGCGCTTTTCTGTCAGCTTGCCGCATGCGGTGCATTGGTATTCGTAAAGTGGCATCAATGTTTTCCTGCGGCAGAGCCGCTTTCGAGTTACGCTTGCGTCGCGGCTTCGGCTTTGCTGAGTTCGACCAGGCGAACGCTGGCGATTGCTTCCACTTTGCGTAGGGCGTTCACCGCATCCTGTGCCCTGCTGGCGGTGGATGCATCAATCTGCACGACCGCAAGCGCCTGGCCCTGTGGCACGCTCTGCGAACGCGTACTGCGGCCCAGCGCGAAATTTGCGATGTTGATGCCGCACTCCCCGAGCACGGTGCCGATGCGGCCAATCACGCCCGGTACGTCATGATTGCGAATTGCCAGCAGCGTCCCGTTCAGAGGGGCTTCGATGTCGATGCCGTCGAGTGAGAGCAGGCGTGGCGAGTTGCCGTGCAGCACGGTCGCGCTGGCGCGCACATCGCCCTCCGCCGAGTGAAGCACCAGCTTCAGCACGGATCCGGCACCGCCGGAGGCGAACTCCTTGCGGTCTTCCTGGATGCGGATGCCGCGTTCCTGCGCGATGGCAGCGGAATTGATATGGTTCACCTGCTCGGAGTCACGCAACACGCCGGCGAGCAGGGCGTTGCGAATCAGGTCGGTCTTCGAGCCGGCGAGGCGGCCTGCGTAAGCGATCTCCACGTTTTCCAGGTGTCCAGGAGTTGCATGCGCCAGGAAGATGCCGAGGCGCTCCGCGAGATCGATGAAGGGCGCAACCTCCACATACTCTTCGCGCGTGAGTGAGGGCACGTTGACGGCGTTCTGCACCACGCCGCTCTTCAGGTACGCGCTGACCTGCTGCGCGAGTTGGATGCCGATCGCCTCCTGCGCTTCGTCGGTCGAACCGCCCAGGTGCGGCGTCAGGATGACCTTGTCCTCGGCATAGTAGGGCGAGTCCTTCAGTGGCTCGACGGTGAAGACGTCAAGCGCTGCGCCACCGACCTGACCGCTCTGCAGGCCAGCGAGCAGGTCGGCGTCGTTGATCAGTTCGCCGCGGGCACAGTTCACAATGCGGATGCCCGGCTTCATGATGCCGATGGAGTGCCGGTTGATGATGCCCTCGGTCTGTGTGGTCAGGCCGACATGCAGCGTGAGGTAATCGGAGTGCGAGAAGATTTGGTCGATCGAGACGAGCGAAACACCGTTCTCGCGCGCGATCACGGGTGCGACGAAGGGATCAAAGGCGATCAGCTCCATGCCGAAGGATCGGGCGCGGCGGGCGACTTCGATGCCGATACGGCCCAGGCCGACGATGCCGAGCGTCTTGCCGCGCAACTCGGAGCCCTGCAAATTCTTTTTGTCCCACTTGCCCGCGTGCATGCCGGCGTTGGCGCGCGGAATCTGGCGCGCCATCGTGATCATCAGGCCCAGTGTGAGCTCGGCCACGGCCACGGCGTTGGCACCGGGCGTGTTCATGACCACAACGCCGCGGTGGGTCGCGGCGTTTGCGTCAATGTTGTCGACACCCACGCCAGCTCGGCCGATCACGCGCAGCTTCGGCGCGGACTCAAGCAGCTTGGCCGTAACCTGCACGGCGGAGCGGACGACAAGTGCATCGGCGTCCGCCAGCTCGGCTTCCAGGCCGTTCTTGATCTGGTCGGCGGTGACCACCTGCCATGAGGGTTCCTGTTGAAAGACGGCAAGCGTTGCAGGCGATACTTTCTCAGCGAGAACGATTTTCATGGATGGAACCAGTATATCGATGGCCACACAGAAGCTTTTGACCCTGCCATCGGCGGCGAACGCAGCGAGAGATACTTAGGCGACTCCTGCTGTTCCAACTGATACTCTCGAATCTCTTTAGCCTTTGCACCTGAAAGCGTGTCATGCAGGCCGTCTCGCAGCGCGCCTGAGAGGAGGACGGTAGATGCGGCGCATACTGAATCTGATTTGGACCGCCGCTGTGCTGCACGGCTGCCTTCTCGCACAGGACAAGCCCATTCCGAACCAGGAGGCTCTTCGGCAGCGAGCGATCGCGACCGCAGACCGCACCGCGGAGCAGCGCGACCGCTATGAATGCCGCGAGCGCCAGGTGCAGAACGATCTCGACTCAAAAGGTCGCGTCAAGAAGACGAACACGACCGAGCAGGAATTCTTCTTTCTGCACGGCAGGCCGATCATGCGTGAGGTAAGCCGCGACGGAAAGCCCCTGAGTGACAGCGACAAGAAGAAGCAGGATGACCGCATTCGGAAAGAAATCGAGGATGCGGAGAAGGCGTTCAAGAAAGAGAAGCGTGGCGATGGCGGACCGCTGACGTCCCGCAATTTCTTGAAGCTGGCCAGGCTGGGCAATGAGCGCCGTGTTCTGGTCGGTGGACGGCCGACGATCGTCTTCGACGTGATCGACAATCCGGACAACAAGGGTGGCGATATTCCGCAACGTATCATCGCGGCGATGCGCGGCACCTTGAGCGTGGACGAGGAGACCGGCCATGTGCAGGACCTGAACGTGACCGGCGTGCGCGACGTGAAGATCGCAGGCGGGCTGGTCGCGAACATTCACAAGGGGTTCCAACTGCACACGATTGCCGCGCCGCAGAACGACGGCGTTTGGCTCCTGAAGACCATCTACGGCTCCGGCGACGCACGCATGGGGCTGTTCTTCCATCCCGCGGCAAACTTCAAAGCGGACGTGGAGGGCTGCAAGCTTTACAACGTGGACGCCGACGCGGTGGTGAAGCAAGTAGAAGGTAAGCAGTGAGGCGGGTGCAGCGGTATTCAGGCGAGCGGAGCGAACTTGAGCGCGGCTGAGTTCATGCAGTAGCGCTGACCTGTCGGCGCGGGTCCGTCGTCGAAAACGTGACCAAGGTGGGCGTCGCACCGGCGGCAACTGACGGCGGTGCGCGTCATGCCGAGCGAACCGTCGCGATCTTCCTGCACGTTTTCGCGGGCGATTGGCTTCCAAAAACTCGGCCAACCGGTGCCGGAATCGAATTTAGTGTCGCTGCTGAAGAGTGCCGTGTCGCAGCAGATGCAGCGAAAGATGCCGCGGCGGTGCTCCTCTGTAAGCGGGCCGGTGCCTGCCATCTCGGTGTCGGCATGGCGGGTTACGTTGTAGCTGAGCTCGGAAAGCTGCGCGCGCCACTGGTCGTCCGATTTGACGATGGTGGGTACGTCGGCAGCGGCGAGCGGCTTCCCGTCCGCGCCAAAGGTGACAATCTTTGCGGTCGCGGGCAGGTTGTTGCCGCGCAGGGTCGCGGCACGCGCCACTGCGAGCGGCAGGTGCATGCCGCCGAAGAGCAGGGCCGAGACTGCAGCAGCGCCGCCAAAAATCCACGCACGTCGAGTCAACGGCTCGTGGTTCGCAGTTTCGGTGAGCGGCTCGCGTTGCTGATCGGCGTTCAGAAGCATGCTGATTGGACGGACCGAGCGGCGTGCCGGATGATGCCAGTGTTCGAGTGGTTTTTGCTTTATCGAAACAGGTGGGGCACAAAGCTGCTCAGGTTCCCCGTGATAGCCGTGCGGGACTCGCGGACGCCCATGCCGCCACACTCCTGGTCGATCATCCACAGACCCAGGACGGGGTAGCGCAGGTCGGCCCCGCCGGGCTGATCGTACAGGCGCAACGCCTCGCCGCCCGCTTCGAAGCTTGCGGGTGGTGCCAGCGCCTGGCAGATGAAGCGGCCGCGGCCGTACTCGCCCGTTGTCTGCGTTGTGCCCTGTTGCGATACCAGCGTGATGTTTGCACCCTCGCGGCTGAGCAGTGGCTTGCGAACGTACTCGCGCATGCCGTGCGGCTCATCGAAGTACGCCTCCAGCAGCAGCGGGTGGTTGGGGTAAAGCTCCCACAGAATCGGCAGAATGCCTTTGTTTGAAAGCAGCATCTTCCAGATCGGCTCAATCCAGGTCACATTGCGATAAAACGCGAGCGCCGCGGGGCCGTACGGCTCGGCGAGCAGCGTTTCCCACGGGTACAGCTTGAAAAGGGAATAGATGGTGTCGTTCTTGAGGTCGACGAAGCGGTTGGCGCTGTCGTCCCAGCCGATCTCGTGCATCAACAGCTGCTCGGTTCGCAGCCCGGCCTGCTGCGCGGTGTCGCGCAGATAGGTTGTGGTGAGCATGTCTTCGTCGGTGTCAACGCTGGCGAAGTGCACGGGTTGGCGCAGGTAGGGAGCGATGTCCTGCCACTTGGCGATCAGCCGTTCGTGCAGGCTGTTGAACTGGTCGGCGTGCGGGTTCGTGTCCTTCAGCCAGTCCCATTGGATGACGGCGGCTTCCAGCAGCGACGTGGGAGTGTCGGCGTTGTACTCCAGCAGCCTGGGCGCGCCGTGGCCGTTGTACATCATGTCAAAGCGGCCGTAGAGTGCGGGCGGTTCGTTCTGCCACGCCCATTGGATCAGCGGCACAGCCCCCGAAGGAATGGTGAGGTCTGCATAGCGATTGCGGTCGATGACGTGTTGCGCCGCAGCCAGGCACATCGTCTGCAGTTCGTTGGCCGCGGACTCGAGCATATCGATTTCGGCACTGGCGAACTCATAGTGCGCCGACTCATCCCAGTACACGGCACCCGGAAGAGCGCTGCTGAGGTCGTCGGGCGAGTGAAAGGTGAGGCCGGCGGTTTCGACCCTGGTGCGCCAGTCGGGGCGCGGTGCATGTTCAAGGCGTTGCATATTGGCTCCCTTCAGCTTCCGGAGCCGAAGCTATGGCCGAAGCCGCCGCGTGAGATGCGGTGGCCGCCAAAGAAGCCGCGTCCGCTGGACAGCGGCGACGAGTAGTGCGCGCCGGGTGCGGCGTTGAAGCTGCCGCCCACCACGCGATCGCCCAGGTTGTAACCGCCCGTGCCGCCGTAGTACGGCCGGTAGATGTGCGGCAGGAAGAGGAAGCCACCATGGCCGTCTGGGCGGCGCTCCTGTACCGGTTGTTGATCGGCGCACAGGTTGTCGGCAACCACGGTGCCGTTCTCATCAACGCAGCGCTGCATCTCCTTCGGCCGGCAACCTGTCAGCAACGAGGCCGCGACAGCCGCGACAAGGGGAGTGACGATGGAGAGAGGGCGTCGCATGGAGTCTGAAGTGTAATGCGATGTGCGGACAGTCTGGTCGGCAAAAGCCGCGTATTTCCAAAAGCTGTTAGTGAACGAGTTTTACGTTTCCCGCGCCGTAGCCGGCATGCTGCAGACTGCAGCACGCGTCTGCGCGCCCACAGATGCAGGTACGTGCCGCGGCCTCGTCGGGCTTGCGTTCGGCAAGGACCTTCTGCGCGGCGATCAGGCCTTTGCCCCATTCGAAGCCGGGCATGTTGAGTTTGGTCGCGACCACGTGTTCCAGAGCGCCGACCAGCGCAATGGTGTCCAGCGAGTCAAAAAAGCCGAGGTGCGCAAACCGGAAGATCTTGCCCTGCATTTCGCCCTGGCCGTTCGTAATGGTGGCACCGAAGCGGCTCTTCAGCTCCTTGCAGATGATGCCGGAATCGACACCCTCAGGCGCGTACACCGCGGTCGCGGCGGCGGATGGGCAGTCCGGTGCAAACAGCCGGAAGCCGAGCGCGACCACGGCGGCACGGGTCATGGCGGCGATCGTCTCGGCATTTTCGATCAGCTTTTTGCGGCCTTCGACCAGGTTTCCGGCGGGGTTGTCGGGCGTGGAGGCCTGCGCCGCGATGTAGTCCAGGGCAGCGCCGAGCGCAGCAATCAGCGCAACGGGCGGCGTGTAGGCGGACTCGCCTTTCACGGCGTTCTTGCGCTCTTTCCGCAGGTCGAAGTAATACCGCGGATTGTAGGTGGCTTCCATGCGGTCCCACGCGCGGTCACTCACGGCCAGGTAGCTGAGGCCTGGCGGGATCATGACCGCCTTCTGCGATCCGCCGATCATCACGTCAACACCCCAGCCATCCATGTCGAAATGGCTGGTGCCCAGGCCGGTGATGGCGTCCACGACCAGCAGCGCTTCGGAGTTAGTGTCTTTCAGCAGCTTTGCCACGGCTGGAACGCAGTGGCGTGCGCCGGTGCTGGTTTCAGTGGCCTGCATGAACACGGCGCGGGTCTCCAGCTTCAGAGCTTCTTTGACCTTATCGATTGAGAAGGTCTCCCCATAGGGGGCTTCGACCACATCGACCGCACAGCCGAAGGCCTTGGCAAGGGCGGTCCAGCGCTCGCCGAATTTACCGGCGCTGAGCACCAGAACGCGGTCGCCGGGCGAGGTCAGGTTCGACACGGATGCTTCCATGGCGCCGGTGCCCGAGGACGAGAGCACGATTACATCATTCTTGGTGCCGACAAAATCCTTCAGCTGCGCGAGCACCTTGGTGAATAGTGCGCGGAACTCCGGCGTGCGGTGGTGGATGTCGGCCGCGGCCATGGCAAACTGCGCGGCGGGCAGCAGGGGCGTGGGGCCAGGCGTGAACAGGCGAATCTTCCGGATCATGCCCCTAGTGTACCGAGCGCATCCGCGCCTCTGCTGTAGCGACACACGTAGCGCCGCTTCGCTAGACTGGAGGACGGCACGAAACGAGGGATCCCGCATGGCGGCCATCAACGAGCAAATCGGCAAAGACATTATTGTGGCGATGAAGGCGAAGGACTCGCTGCGTTTGGAGACGTTGCGCATGGTCAAGGCCGCCGTTCAAAACAAAGAGATTGAAAAGCGCGAGCCGCTGACCGATGCCGAAACCGTCGCCGTGCTGAACACGTTGGTTAAGCAGCGGCAGGATTCCGCCGAGCAGTTTGCGAAGGGCAACCGGCCCGAACTGGCGCAGAAGGAGCAGGACGAAATCAAGCTGCTGCAGGTGTACTTGCCGCAGTCAGCGAGCGAAGACGAGATCCGCACCGTAATCCAGGGGGCGCTGACGCACCTGGCCGCGGGCGGCACAGCACCCGGGCCGAAGGACATGGGGCCGGCCATGCGCATCGTGCAGCAACGCATTCTTGCAAATGGCCTGCATGCCGACAACAAAACCGTGAGTTCGATCCTGAAGGAAGAGCTGGCGAAGGGCGCCTAGTGGATCGCTGGTGCTTCGTCTGCTGGGTAGACCTGCTCCAACCGGTGAAATGCCCAAAGCGCAAAGAAGAGAATCGGCGCGAAAAGGTAAACGCTTTCCACGGGAAACGGCTGACCCTGCCGTAGGGCCGCGACGATCTCAAACCACATGGGAATGCCAATGAGCACGGCCGTGGCAATCGCGATCGTCAGGTAAACGCGGAATTCGTTCAGGCGGACAAAGAACGCGGACAGCGTCGCCACCCCCGCCAATACGGACACACCTTCGATCGGGAACCACGTTGGCAGAAACTGCGCCTTGCGGTGTGAGATTTCGTTCAGCTCCGCGAAAAGCCCGGTCACTGGGTGCGGCCAAAATACGGGCGCGATAGTCAGAAAGAAGCCCACCAGAAACGCCCCGGTGGCAAGCAAACCCGTGCGTGCGCCACGCCGCTGCGCAACCATGGCCAGCACCGGCGGCACCGCCATGAAATAGGATGGCCGCGACGAGACAGCCACGCCAAAAACAAGGCTTGCAAGCAGGGGCTGCAGCATGGGCGAGTCACGATCGACTGCACGCACGACGAGCCAGACGGCCATCATCACATACAGCGCGTTCACCACGTAATCGCTGCCGGTCACAAAGTCGTTCAGCGGCTCCAGGTTCAGACAGACCACGACGGCAAGGAAAACTACCGCAGTCAGCCGCAATCGGAAGACCTTCCGAAGTACCAGGCAGAACAGACCGCTCCAGAGGATGTTTTGCAGCGAAATGCGGCCCAGCAGATAGAAGGGCCATGCCAATGCAATCGCGCCCGGTAATGGAGTTGGCCGCTGTCCCAGGAAGGTGCGCGCGGCGTAGGGATCCAGGTGGTGTTGCAGGGCGATGATCTGCACCCTTAACGCGTCCTCCCGGTCGGTTCCGCGTCCGGGCCCCAGGTTCTGGGTGTGCGGGTAGATCACCAGGTATGCGGCGACCAGCGCAAGCCAGAGCACCGGCAGTGTCCACCTGGGTATGTCGGTGCCATTGGCCCGGGCTCGCGGGATCAGGGACATGAGAGCCACCACGAAGATTTCGCCGGCAGCCATGATGATCCAACCTGCGCGTCCGGTGTACTTGGTTGCAACGGGGAAGGTTAGAAGAAACCAGAAGGCGGACACGATTGCAATCAGAGTGGCTGTGCTGCCAAGTGGCATGCGCCAATCCGATCTGTTTCGGGTGTTAAACACAAGGGATCCGGATGGTGCCGTATGCGGCTTGCGCTGAAGTTGAATGACTGCGCGTGAGGTCAATAAATGTCATGCCTGACGTGAACCGCCACATCTGCCGCAGGCGGCCCGCTTCAGGGTGACAGCTCCCGTGTTGTGGCAGAAGGCCATACGTTCTATGAAGCACTACTTCAGCTTGAGCATCATTTCGTTCGTGCCTTCAAAACCGAACTTCTCATAAATGGGCTTGCCGAATTTGGAGGCGTGCAGGGTGATCGCCTTGGCGCCGCGGCCTTGGCATTCATCGATTAGCATTTGCAGCAATTGTTTGGCGAAGCCGCGTCCGCGTGCCGCAGGTGCGGTGTAGAAGTTCAGCAAGTAGGGCCGGCTCGGCTCTGCGTCCATCCAGTGGGGCGGGAAATCGGCAAAGAAGACGCCTGCGCTGGCGATCGGCTCACCGTTTTCCTCAACGATCAGGCCCACGTATCGCCCGTCTCGCAGGCGCTTGCGCACCCACGGTTCAAACGCCAACGACATTGCGTCCATCGCGTCGGTTGAGGCGAATTTGTTGTCGTTGAACATCTTGGCGCGGTGCTGGGTGATCAGCACGGCGTCTTCAGATGTGGCGGGGCGAATGGATTCCACACCCTAGATAGTAGCGGAGCGGCCGCAGCACTGCCGCGCAGCGATGTGGCATGGCAAGCGAGCGCCGCCTTCGTCCTGGCCGGTTCTGACTTCTCGTCGATCCGGCTCTTCGTCGGTCCGGCTCTTCTACGATGAATGTATGCCGAAAGCGCCTGCGCTCCCAATCAACACTGCCTTGCTGCCGCCGGGGTCACGGGTTTGCGTGGCTGTGTCGGGCGGCGCGGATTCCACGGCACTGCTGCTGGCGCTGCACGAGCAGTTCGCCTTGCTTGGCCTGGGCCTGAGCGCGGCGCACCTGCACCACGGCCTGCGCGGGGCGGAGGCCGACGCTGACCGAGAGTTTGTGCGCGCGACGTGCGGCCGGTTAGATGTGCCGCTCCACGAAGCAGAGGAAGACGTCGCCGCCACGGCCGTGGCTTCCAGCGAAACACTGGAGGAGGCGGCCCGCCATGCGCGGCTTCGCTTTTTTGCCAGGTTGCTGGCAGACCGGGCGGCCGACCGCATTGCGACCGCGCACACTGCCGACGATCAGGCGGAGACGGTGGTGATGAAGTTGCTGCGGGGTGCCTGGACCGAAGGCCTGAGCGGCATCGCGCCGGTGCTGCATGTGGACAGGGCGGGTCTGCCCTCCTCTGAGCCGGATGCCGTGGGAACGGTCATACGACCCTTGCTGGGCGCAAGGCGCGAGCAGGTGGTCGGCTTCCTGCGCAGCCGAAACCAGGACTGGCGCGAGGACGCCACCAACGCCGACCCGGCCTTCACCCGCAACCGGGTCCGCGCGCAATTGATGCCGCTGTTGCGCAGTTTCAATCCGAATATCGGCGCAATGCTGGGTGCCACGGCGGAGTTGGCGCGCGAGGAAGAAGCGCGTTGGCGGCCGGAAATCGCGCGGCTGTACACCGAACTGGCCGTTTCGGGGCGTCCGGTTCGCGGCGGCGGACGCGCCGTCAGCACCGCGCCTGACGAGCAGACCGTAGCCTTTGACCTTTCCCGGCTGAAGCCGCTGGATCTACCGTCTCGGCGGCGTTTGCTGCGTTTCGCTGCGGAACGCCTGGGAGTGCCCTTGAGCGCGGCGGAAACCGTGCGAGTGCTGCTGCTGGCGGGTTTGGCACCGCCGGAAAACCTGCCCGACCCAACCGTGCCGAACCGCCCCAACAGCAGGCTGCACTTGCGAGACGGCCTGCGCGCAGAGCGCAGTGTGCGGGAACTGCGGCTGTCACGCGGCTGATGCATTCGGCCGATGTAGCACCATAGGACGAAAGTCGTAAAAAGGGATGTGAATGCGAGCGCAACTCCGGAGTAGAATTTCGCAAATGGGGCGCACGTTCCCCTGCCGCGTCGGAGCGGAGATTTGCGCGTCTAATGATCAAGGATGGCTGAGCGCCTGAGGCGCGTGGCCCGGGGTGCGCCAGGCGCGCTCCCGAAAGAGGGGTAGCAACTTTGAATAGCACGGTGAAGACGATCCTGATCTGGGTGCTGATGATCGGCTGCCTGGTGTCGGTGTGGCAGATCGTCGCCCGCACCAGCGGCGGCGCGCACGACACCGGCATCAGCCTGACCCAATTGCAGGACTATGCCGACAAGGGCCGCATCAGCGAAGTGACCGTAAACGGTACTGAGGTCACGGGCAAGTACAAAGACAACAATAAAGAGACGTTTCACACGACAATTCCTGGGAACTACCCGGATCTGTACAAGAACCTGCACGAAAAAGGTGTGAACGTCACCATCAAGGACCCCAGCAGCAACTTCTGGGTGGCGGCGCTGATCCAGCTGACGCCGGTGCTGCTGATGGTCGCGCTGTTCCTGTTCCTGATGCGCCAGATGCAGTCGGGCGGCAACAAGGCGCTGAGCTTCGGTAAGAGCCGCGCGCGCTTGCTGAGCCTGCAGCAGAAGAAAGTCACCTTCAAGGACGTCGCCGGCGTGAACGAGGCGAAGGAAGAGCTGAAGGAGATCATCGAGTTTCTGCGCGAGTCGGCAAAGTTCCAGAAGCTGGGCGGCCGTATTCCCAAAGGCGTGCTGCTGGTCGGACCTCCGGGAACCGGCAAAACCCTGCTGGCCCGCGCGGTTGCAGGTGAGGCCAATGTGCCGTTCTTCTCGATCTCCGGTTCGGATTTCGTGGAAATGTTCGTCGGCGTGGGTGCAAGCCGCGTGCGCGACCTGTTCGAGCAGGGCAAGAAGAACGCTCCCTGCATCATCTTCATCGACGAGATCGACGCAGTCGGCCGCCATCGCGGCGCCGGCCTGGGCGGCGGCCACGACGAGCGTGAGCAGACGCTGAACCAGTTGCTGGTCGAGATGGACGGCTTTGAGTCGAATGAGGGCGTCATCCTGATCGCTGCGACCAACCGGCCTGACGTGCTGGATCCGGCTCTGCTTCGTCCCGGCCGCTTCGACCGGCGCGTCATTGTCGACCGTCCTGACATTCGCGGCCGCGAGGAAGTGCTTCGCGTCCACGCGAAGAAGGTTCCCATGGCTGACGACGTGAACTTGAACGTCCTGGCGCGCGGCACACCGGGTTTCAGCGGTGCCGACCTGGCCAACATGGTCAACGAGGCTGCCCTGACCGCGGCGCGTTACAACCGCAAGGCCGTACACATGTACGACTTTGAGGTCGCCAAGGACAAGGTGCTGATGGGTGCCGAGCGCAAGAGCATGCTGCTCTCGGACGAGGAGAAGAAGGTGACGGCGTACCACGAAGCCGGACACGTTCTGGTCGCCGCCATGCGCGATCACGCCGATCCGCTGCACAAGGTCACGATCATCCCGCGCGGCATGGCGTTGGGTGTGACCATGCATCTGCCGCAGGAAGACAAGCACACCGTAACGCGGGACTACCTGGAGTCGCAGCTCGCGATCTTCATGGGAGGCCGCTGCGCGGAGGAGATTTTCCTGAAGCAGATGACCACCGGCGCCGGCAACGACATTGAGCGCGCGACCGAACTGGCCCGCCGCATGGTGTGTGAGTACGGCATGTCCAAGATGGGTCCAATGACCTACGGCAAAAAGGAAGGTGGCGAAATCTTCCTGGGCCGCGAAATCCAGCAGCATCGTGATTTCAGCGACGACACAGCGGAGCAAATCGATGCCGAGGTGAAGAAGTTTGTGCACGACGGCTACAACTCGGCCTACCAGATCCTCGATGCCCACCACGACATCATGCACCGCATGAGCCAGGTGTTGTTGGAACGCGAAACGTTGGATGCTGATGAAATCCGCCTGATCATCGAGGGCAAGGACCTGCCTCCGATGAAGTCGCCGCTGGCGCACGCCGAGCCAGGTGATCCAGATACGCAAAAGGTGCTGAAGCCGGAGAGCGGACGCGCTCCGGGATTCGGTGAGGGACGGCCGTCGCACGCATAACGCAAGCAGCAGAAACACAAGCGAAAAAAACAGGGGAGGGGCGGCCATTTGGGCCGCCCCTCCTGTTTCGGTGAGTTGTCAATGCACGAACGCCCGCGTGATAAATGTGAACTCTCGCATCGGAGCAGAAGGGCACAGCCTGGCTGTGCCCTTCTGCATCTGTCCGTTTTACGTTCCGGAGCGTCCCGTTCTCCAGGCTTGGCTAAGCCATCCGTACGCGCCACCAGCGTCCAAGCGGGGGCAAGTCGGCGGGCAGCGCCACATCCAGGTGCAGCGTAATGATGCTGCCCCGGGCCTGCCGGTACAGATGGGCGCAGGAACATCGCTCCGTGAGCAACAGGTGACTGTCGCGGCTTAGCTCCAGACCCTGTTCAATGAATGAGGCGTACAAATCCATCAGGAAGCGGCCTTGCGTTTCCAGCCGCATCTGCAGCACGGACGCGCTGACCATCTGGCGGTGGAGCACCCATCCGCTAGCCAGATCGATCGCGTCCATCAACCCGGGCAGCAGTTGGTCCCGGACCGGGTGCTGACTGCCTGCAGGCGAATCTCAGGCGGATTGGCCAGATCGCCGGGCGCGTGCGGCATCACCTCAAACAAAGTAAGCAATTCGTTCACGCTTGTGTTATCGGCAGCCGGCGTCGCAATCTGCTGCGGCGAAATCGTTGGCGGCGTCCGAAGGTGGTACGGTCACAACATGCGTGGCTGCAAAAAATACCTGGCAACGGTGCGATGATTCTGGGTACAGGCTCCGACCTGATGGAAATCGAACGGATTAGGCAATCGCTGGACCGGTATGGCGACCGCTTCCTGCGGCGGGTTTACACGCCGGGCGAGGTCGATTATTGCCGCCGCAAGGTGCACAACTCCGCGGAAAGCTTCGCGGCTCGCTTTGCCGCGAAAGAGGCCGGCGCGAAGGCGCTTGGAACCGGCATTGCGCAGGGAGTTGCGTGGACGGAAATTGAAGTGCGCCGCGCCGCCGGTCAACGGCCTACGCTGCACTTTACGGGCCGCGCGGCGGAACGGGCGGCCCGCATGGGCGTCCGGCAGACGCACTTGACACTCTCGCACAGCCGTGAGGTCGCGCTGGCAGTGGTGGTGCTGGAGAGTTGATCCGGCAAAAGGCGCTCGTCTCCCGTTGTCGGCTCGAAACCGAAGCGGGGCCGAACGCATCTTACAGTGAGCAATAACACTCTTATTTTTCTGCCGGTGCCGTGCGCCCGCTAGGAACACATGCCCAGTCAAACCGAAGTCCGTTGGTCGCAACTCAAGGTCGGCATCATCATTCTGATTGCCGTTGTGCTCCTTGTCCTGCTGCTGTTTTTGATGACCAGCTCGCAGGGAACCAGCGTGTTTACGCACAAGATCACGGTGCGCAGCTATTTTGAGAATGCATCCGGGCTGAAAGAGGGTGCTGCGGTCAATCTGCAAGGCGTGACGATCGGTACTGTTAAAGAAGTCAAGATCGTCAATGACGCTGCACGTAAGCTGACGCCGGTCCAGGTGACGATGCGCCTTGATCGCAAGTACCTTGAAGGCTTGCACAAGGATACAAAGTCCGCGCTTTCCACGGTCGGTGTGCTCGGCGATACAGTCGTCGATCTGAACTCCCAAACCGCCACCGGACCGCAACTGCAGGACGGCGATGAGCTGAAGACGCTTGAAACGCCGAACCTGCAGGACGTTGTAAAGGCCAGCCAGGGCACGATCGAAAGCCTGAATGTGACACTCGCCAAGCTCGACCGCATCGTGGATAACATTTCGCAGGGCAAGGGCGCGATCGGCGAGTTGATCTATGACGACACCCTGTACAAGCGGGCAAATGACACCGTCGGTCAACTACAGATCCTGTCCAAGAAGCTGAACGACGGGCATGGAACCGTCGGCAAACTGCTGAACGACGAGACCATGTACAACAGGCTCAACCAGTCCGTCGGCCAGCTCAACAGCATGATCGCCGATATTAACGCGGGCAAGGGCTCCGCTGGCAAGCTGCTGAAGGATGACGCGCTGTACAACAATTTGAACCAGACGCTACAGCATGCGAACAGCATCATGGCCGACGCAGACGCGGGTAAAGGCGGCCTTGGCCTTCTGACGAAGAATCAGGAGTTTGCGAACAAGCTGAACGACACAGTTACGCGGCTGAACAGCATCCTGACCGGCATCGACAATGGTCAGGGCACCGCAGGCCTGCTGGTCAAGGACCCGGCGCTGTACCACAACATTGACAAGCTCGCGACCGACTCGCAGCAGCTTGTCAATACGATCCGGTCCGATCCGAAGAAGTACCTGACGATCCATTTCAGGATCTTTTAGCGCAGCACAGTGATGGCGATAGGCGGGTGGCTTCGTTTTGGAGCCACCCGTTTTATTTGGTTCCCGTGCCGGAAGGCAAGGCTGCCAGCGCGTCCGGTTGCAGGCGCAGGTAGACGCCGTTGGTCCAACCGAAGCCGATGCCATTCGCCTTGTACCCAAAGAGCACGCGCGTCGTGGTCAGGCCGGTGTCCACGTCATACTTCTCACGAATATTGCCCTCGCGCATATAGTTTGTTTCCACGTCGGCGCGGAACTTCTGCGCAAGCCGGTCGCTCTCGGCCACAAAGCCGTAGCGTCGCAGGCCGAGCACCGCGAACCACTGGTTGGGCGCCCAGCCAAAAGGCAAGTCCCACTGCTGGCCGCTGTTGCGGGTGCTCATGGCAAGGCCATGTTCGTGCTCCAGCTTCGGCAGTATGGCCGCAATCTGACGGGCCTGTGCAGGTGTGGCGATGCCGGCCCACAGTGGAAAGAACGCGGTCGCGTAGGTGTAGTCGGTCTGACGCGCTTTTTGAAAGTCGTAATCGACGTAGGCGCCCTGCTGATCGCTCCAAAGATATTTCTGCATGGCGGCTTTGCGCGCTGCGGCGCGGCTGTTCCAGAGCTTTACGTCGGCGGGTTTACCCAGCTCCTTCGCGAAGCCAGCCATGTCGAGTTCGTAACGGTACAGCAGCGAATTCAGGCAAACGGGCGCGATGTGGTGCGTGGAGCCGGAGAATGCGCCGAAGCGGAAGGTCGTGTCGTAGCCGGATTCCCGGTCGGCTCGATCGCCCTTATAGAAGTCGCGGGACAGACGCATGCCGTTCACCTCGGCCGTCACACAGACGTGCGTGAGCTTCTGGTCGCAGCTTGCGGCGTCACCCGCCGAGGCAGGCACAAGATAGTCCTGCGCCTCGGATGGATGTGCAATCAGGTACTTGATGGCATCGGGGTAGTAGGTTGAGTCGTCGGCCATCTCCAGCACCGGGCCTTCGCCAACGTCAAAGTAGCGAGACAAACCTGTCGCGCCGGCTTGGTGCACTGGGCTGGTCCAGAGTGCGTAGTCCTTTTGCGCTGTGGTGTAGGCGGTCGCAAGCCAGGCAAGCGGAGATACGCGCTGTGCACAAAGCATCGTTCCGGCCGTCTGCTCCCGGCAGCCTGGCTTTGCCGACTCCCGCTTGTCGTACTTGTGGATCTCGCGAATCATTTCCGCCAGCAGCGGGGGCTGCGAGCGTGTCAGGTAATACGTGCGATTGGCGTTCAGCACAGCGCCGTAGTTGTTGATTTCAAAGAAGAAGTTTTCCGCCATGCCGTGAGCCTGATCGATCCGGTTATTGCTGAGCAGGCCGAGCACGATGAAAAAGCTGTCCCAGCCATACATCTCGTTGAAGCGGCCGCCCGGAACGACGTACGGGTTCGGCAGGTAAAGCAGGCCGGGCCGCTTTAACTCGTCAGGGTGTAGATCGCCGAGGTGGGCGATGGGATGGGGCAGGTGCTCAATCTCAACACCGCAGTCCGTGTGCAGTTTCTGAATGGCAGGCGGCGTATCGAAGCCGGCGGGCAGGTAGAGGATCGGTGCGGTGGTCACCTTCGGATCGCGAACCGACTTGCACTCCGTCTGCGAACGCGAGAGCGTGTCCCACGCGGCGCGAATGTAGTCGCGGATCGGCTGGTTGCCGGAGGGCGTGTCCGTGGTACTCTGCTGTGCCGCGGTTTGTGGAGCCGGGCTAACGGCGCTCTGTGCGAGCGTGCCGGAGCATAGGGTCAGGGCGAGCGTGAAGGGACCAAGAACAGAACGCATGCCGGACGATGGTAGCGCGCAGCGACCTCCAATGTCAGCCGCTATTGCGCCGCCACGCCTCCTGACGCGCGAAGCGTGACGTGCCGGCTCACGTAGCCACTGCCGGCGGGCATGCTGACTTGCTCAGGTTTGGGGTCCAACACGCCATTCCGGCGCACGCGCAGGCTTACGACGGTGCCGGCCTGCGCGTATAGGGTGAACGTAGTGCGGTCGGATTCATACCGTTCTTCCGTGATGTGGGGCAGGTGCGTGGCATCGCCGGGTTGCGGCGCCAGATCATCGGCGATTGCGAACTCGACAGCGGAAGCTGGAATTTTGTCGGGTGCGACGTGCTTCAGGGGCAGGGGCGGCGTGATCGCGACCCGGTATGCCGCGCCTTCGCGTTTGATGGCAATGTCATACAGCGTCGTGCCCATGCGAATATGACGCAGATCGGCGCTTTCCCAAGTGGCAGGCAGGTGGGGATGTACCTGCAACGTTTGATTGGTAGCGTTGATGTCGATGCCGAACAGGCCACGGACGGCCGGCGCCAGCGTCATTGCGGAGGACCAGAGCTGGTGGGCGCTTGACCGGCCGAGCGGCTGGTAAAACGCGCCGGAGAGCACCTCCGTGACGGTACCCGGGTCCTGCGCCCAAGTGAGCCGCAGGTTCTGCTGCAGCGTGAGCCAGGCTGCCGCGGGGCGGTCCGCGCGGTACTGTGCCATGGCGTTCCAGCCGGTGAAGAGCGGCCAGACCGACCCCATGTGATAGCTGATCGGGTCGTAGAAGCTGGTGTCCGTTGCGATGGAGCGCGTACCCCAGTCGGTGGCGAGCTGCGTGCCGGCCCAGGCGTCGAGCATGGGGCCAGGCTTCAGCATCGCGAAGCGGAAGCAGGAGGCCGGGGTTGCGGCTCCCTCCTGTTCGGGGCACGCCGGGGCGCGTGGATCGCGGCTGTCCAGCGGCTCACGCGCATCCCAGAGTGCCACAGCCGGGTACACGGTCGTGGTCCGGTCGAAACTGCCGTTGGCGTTCTTGCTAAAGGCGTACAAGCCGGTTTGCGGTTCGCGGTAGCTCTCAACCACGGCGGCCACGCCCCAGGCACGGCCGCGTGCGTCGGCGGCCAACTTGTTATCGTGCTGCAAGGAGGACAGCTCCGCCATGGCGAGCGAAGCCTTAGCATCCAGCGCCGCTAAATAGAGCTCCTGATGCGGCATCGGACTTTGCCAGTTCTCAACCCAGCCGGTGCCCTCCGCGTTGTCGTACACACCATCGCCGTCGGAGTCGTGGGTGCGTTCAAAGTTCCAGGCGCGCTTCGCAGCATCCCAATGCTCGGCCAGAAAAGCGGTGTCGCCGCTGGTGCGAACGTAATCACGCAGCGCCATCAGGAAGAGCGGCGTGGCATCGGCCGCCGCGTATTCGTACGGAAAGTTCGCCCAGGGAATGTTCGACGGCAGGTCGTCGGCCATCTGACTGAATTCGTGCATCATCTTGCCATCGGCCCGTTGGCGATGGAGCAGGAACTCCAGCGCACGCCGGGAGAGTGCCGTATCGCCGTAGCTGTCGATCGCGTACAGGGACCAGAGCGTGTCGCGGCCGAAGTACCACCCAAAGCCCGGCCGCGCGGAGTCGTAGGAACCGAACCATCCGGCGACCAGACCGGTTTCCGACTGTGCGGGCTTGCCCGTTCCTTCGCCGCCGGTCCGGTGCTCTACCTGCGCGTCTTCGATTGAGAGCTCAGCCCATCGCAGGGCTTCATCGAAGCGCTGGTCGGGTGTATGCGCGGTCAGGCGCGTGTCGAAAAAGTGTGCGTAGTAGTCGTCAATGTGTGCGGCGATCGCAGGCAGGTCCCTGGCCTGCTGCACCAGACGCTGCTGCAAGGTGGCAAACGCCGCGGCAGAGTTGCGTTCGCCTGGTTTTGCCACAGTTGAGAGCAGAGGAAACAACCTGCCCTTGTCCAGCGCCGGGTCATACCGGACGACAAATTGCAGCGGCAGTGTTTGCGGATGCTCCTGATAGACCGGGATGTCGCCGGGCCGGCTGCGAGGCATCCCGATCATGCCAAAGATCGCGGGGTTGTCGGTCGCGACGCTGTAGGCGCCACCGGGGAAATCCTTTGCCGCGGCGGGGTCGGCCATGGCGACCCAGCCCGCTCCGGGCACACCGTATTGTGGCGCGGGCCACATCTGCTGCAGGTTGGGCGTGAGCGTGACGGTCAGGGTGGCGGGGCGGACGCTTTCAATCTCGAAGTAAACGATGGCGCCGGGATCATCGAACGGCAATGCGGGTGCCCCGGCCGGCACCGCGGGCGAGACCAGCATGTGCTGGCGCACGGTGATGCCCGCAAAGCTGTAAGTAAGCACGGTGTGCCCCGGCCGCACGCTGACCGTAGCCGCACCCGGGTTCAACTCGATGGGAACGGTGTAGCCGTCGAGCTGCGCCTTCAGGTGAAGCTCTGAGAACACCTTGACCGGCAACTGCCAAAGCTCGACCACGCCGGACTGCTCACCCAAGATGGCGCCGCGCGCGCCCGTTACGGTCAGCGGCTTCGCCGGGATGGCTGGCTGCGTGATCTCGGGCACACTGGGCAGGTTGGGTCTGGCGAACGGAGCGACGGTGGTCAGTTGTGCGCGGCCCAGCGCGGCCGTCGCCACAAGCATTAGCATGGCTGCTTGTTTCAGGAGCATGGCGTTTCAACGCTACGGCGTGCGTGCGTGCCTGTCCAGCACTCTTCGGTTCGCTTCCTTGCAGGACCCCAAATGGGTGGGGTATTGCATAGATGGGTGCGCCCCGCGAGCCGGCGTGCAAGCCGCGGCTTTGTGGGACGTAGCATAGGCGCGATGCGCTTCGCCAAATTCAGCACTGCTCTGTCCGTCTGCCTTATGCTGCCGGTTCCTAGTCATGGACAGGATCTGCGGCAGCAGCTTGCAGCGATTGCGAAAGACTCTGGCGGCAAGTTGCAGATCGCGTGTGCCTTCGCTCCCGGTTCAAGGCATGCTCCGATTGCATGTGACCGCGACGCGGACGCACACCCGCCCATGCAGTCCGTCTTCAAGCTGCCGCTTGGCATCTACGTGTTGCACCTGGTT
The DNA here is from genome assembly GCF_965201105.1 of Terriglobus sp. GTDB lineage: Bacteria > Acidobacteriota > Terriglobia > Terriglobales > Acidobacteriaceae > Terriglobus. The sequence goes on along the minus strand of NZ_OZ241741.1, from coordinate 2,795,442 downwards.
GAGCAAGGCAAGCTGCAACTGGACCAGCCCGTGCATTTTGAAAGTAAGGACCTGTTCGAGCCCAAGGCCTACAGCCCACTGCAGGACAAGTACCCCGCCGGCAACGTGGATGTGCCGCTGCGCGAACTCTTGCACCTTTCTGTCTCCTTCAGTGACAACGCTGCGGCAGACATTCTGCTACGCCTGAGTGGCGGCACAGAGCCGGTGCGGCAATACATCGCTTCGCTGGGCGTGCAAGGCTTCGAACTGCACCACAGCGAGCATGCGCTGCAACGCGATGAACGTCTGCAGTATCAGGACTGGTTCGCACCTGCGGCTGCGGTGCAACTCTTGCGGCGCATCGCCGACAACTCTCCACTCATTGCAGACCACACTGCGCTGCTGCTGCAGTGGATGACCAACTCCGCGCGGCCGGGCCGGCTTGCGGGTATGTTGCCGAAAGGCACGAACGTCGCGCACAAGACCGGAAGTTCCGGCATGGAGAACGGCCTTGCCGCGGCGACCAACGACATCGGTCTTGTCACGCTGCCAGATGGCGAACGGCTTGCGGTCGCCGTATTCTTGACGGACTCCACCGCAGATGATGCGGGCCGGGATCGTGCCATCGCGCGAGCGTCGCTTGCGATCTATCAGGCTGCCATCGCTGGAGCATCCAAAGAATGAACCATGCGCGTTGCCATTCTTTCGCCACACCGCGATGATGCCGCGTTTTCCTGCGGTCTAATCATGCTGGCGCTGCTGCACGCGGGCGCGGACCTGACCGTGGTCAACGTGTTCACCCGAAGCGACTACGCGGTGGATTTGCAGACGGTCGATCCGGCACTGCCGCAGGTGGATGCGGTGAGCCGGGCGCGACGCCTGGAAGACGAGCATTTTGTGGAAGACATCACGGCCTCCGTCGGCCGGGACAGCGGGTCCGTGCAATTGCACGATTTCGGCTGGCTCGACGCCCCGCTGCGGCTCAACATTAAAACGGAGCGGGTGTTGGAAGCACCGCTGACCGACGCTGAAGTCGAGCAGCAGGCCGCCGGCCTGGCTGCGCAGATCGCGTGCCTTCCGTTGTTCGACGCGGTCTTCGCTCCGATCGCGCTCGGCGATCACATTGACCATCGCATTGTGCGGCAGGCCGCGGGACGTTGTACCGCCGCGGACCGGCTTTGTTTTTACGAGGACCTGCCGTATGCGGCACGCCTCACCTCTGCGGAACGGAAGCATCAGGCGTTTCGTGCAGTGCCGTCGAATCCGACCCAGCATTTTCTGCCACACGCGTTGCACCTGCCCAATGGGCCGCATCTCAAGAAGCGGTTCGCGATGCACTACCCATCGCAGATTGCAGAAGGGGTTGCGGACGAGATGGCGTCCTATGCGGAGCAGTGGAGCAGCGGTACCGGTGTGGAACGTTGGTGGGCTACGCGTTCCCTCGGCGCAATGGTTGCCGGGCTGCTGCAAAGCGCGTCGGTGCCATGCAGCTTGGTTGAGGAGCAGCAGTGAACGACAGCAGCGCGCGAAGCAGTGCATTGGCTGAATACGGCAGCACCCCTGAGATCTCGGTTCTGATGCCGATATGGAACAGCGAACTCCACCTGCGCGACGCGATTGCGAGTGTCCTCGCCCAGACGGTGTCCAGCTGGGAACTGCTGTTGATCGACGACGGTTCAGAAGATGAAAGCCTGCACATTGCCCTAGAGTTTGCTGAACTCGAGCCGGACCGAATCCACATCCTGCGCCATCCGGCGGGCGAAAACCGTGGCAGCAGCGCTTCACGCAATCTGGGCCTGCGGCACGCGCGCGGAGAGTTCCTCACCTTTTTGGATGCCGACGATGTGTGGCTGCCGCACTGCTTGGCGGTGCAGCTTCGGGTCGCTCGAACCCACCCTGAAGCCGGAATGATCTATTGCGCGGCAGAGCGCTGGTACGACTCGAATCCCAACTTCGACGAAGCTGCCTTGCGAAGAGCGGACTGGCCCGACAATCACATTCCTCCGATCGTTCCGCATGGCGCCTGCACGGGGCTGCTGGCTTTGGGAGCGTTGCTGGACTGGTTTCTCGTGGACGAATCGAAAGTGCCATGCATCTGCAGCACTTTGATGAGAACGGATGTGGCGCGTGCCGTTGGCGGGTTCGAGGAGCAGTTTCGTGGCTTATACGATGATCAGGTTTTCCACGCCAAAGTAGCCTTGGCGCATCCGATCGTGGCACATGACGCATTTGTTGCGCGGTATCGCCGGCACCCTGCGTCCTGCTGCTCTGCGGTCGCCAATCATGACGCTCTGCAGCAAGCTGGCCGTGAACGCTTCCTGCAGTGGCTGACCCGGTATCGCAAGACGCTTACTACGATCTCTCGGTCAAACGCAGTCGAGCAGCCACAGCTTCGATTCCGCTCGCGTAAGTAACTACCGGAGACGCGCTGGCTAGAACTGCTTCGTGTCGGTCGGAGCAGGCTTGAATGGAACAGGTGAAGCGGTAAAGGTGCGATTCAATATCGCCGCCAATCGCAAGCCCGCAAGTTCGAGCCGGCGGTCCACCACCGGGATCTCGCGATCGAAATACGCCTGATCCACAGCGCCGCCCTCCGGCAACATCAGGTTCGGAACCAATGCATTGCCTTCGTTGGCCCAGGCTGCGGGGTCGTCCAGTCCGGCCCCCGGCGGTTGCGCCGCGAACTCATGGTTCAGCAGCGAGAGGTACTGCATGTCGCTCAGTTCGCGGTGCAGGATCAGACCGCTGTCCCACACCGAATGCAGGTTGCACGGGTACTTGCCGCAGGTCTCGTTGCCGAAGACGGAAACGTGGATACCGTTGCCGCCCTTTTCGAATCCGGTCGTGTGCAGCGGCTGGTGAATGTCGCCCACAAAGTGGACCAGGTATTTCAGGGCAGTTGCGCGGTCCGCCGGGTCCAGCGAGGTGTCGCCCAGGCGGCCTTCAAAGAACAGGATGCGGTCCACCACGCAGTCCCGCCATTTGTCGTTCGGCGCGCCCGCCTTGACGCCTGGCTGCGTGGGGCAGTCGCGGTCTCGTTCATAGCTGCCACCCTCGGGAATGTCGACGTAGTGCCAGGGCCCGGTCTGCGTTTCAAGCGGACGGTACACGTCAGGCCATGAGGCCACGTCGGCCAGCGTCTCCTTGCCGAGCAGGGCACGCACGTTGCGCTTCGCCACGGGCGTCAGGTGCTCCATCGCGACCATCGCAACCAGCTTGTGCCCTTGCGGTCCCCAGGCGTGTGCCGGCGTGGCGGTGCAGGGCAGAAGGGCGGCGCAAAGCAGAGCGGCGCGGCGTGCCAGGGCGCGTAGGTGGTTCCTCATGCCCAAAGCATACCCTTGCTCTACACTCGGCTTGGTGAGAGCGGGGTGAACGGCATGGAGCGCAGGGAGTTTCTGGGCGGTGCGGCAGGCGCGGCGGCGTTAAGTCTTTGGAGCGGTGCAGCGCAAGCGCAGAGCACAACGCAGACCACGGCTGAGCCGGCGAATCGCGAGTACTACCTGCTGCGTAAGTACCAGATCACACGCGCACAGGCCGCCGGATGTGACCGCTTTCTGGAAACGACAATGCTCCCCGCGCTCGCGCGTCTGGGCTATCGCGATGTGGGTGTCTTCGGCCTGGAATATGGTCCGGAAACGCCGGCAAGTTACGTGCTGCTGCGGCACACGGACGCCACCAAGTTGTTGCGCCTTGAAGAAGATCTGCTCGCGGACTCGGAATTCGTGCGCGCGGCGGCGCCGTTCCGCACCGCGCCAGCGGCATCGCCGTCTTTTCAGCGCGTGCATGACACGCTGTTGCACGCATTCCAGGGCCACCCGGTGCTGACCGTGCCGCCCAGCGGCAAGCGTCTCCTGCAGTTGAGAACGTATGAAAGCCCGTCCGCGGCCGACCATCTCCGCAAGGTGCAGATGTTCCATTCGGGTGAGTTCGAGATTTTTGCAGCGTGTGGCATGCGGGCGGTTTTCTACTCGCAGGTGCTGATCGGCGAGCGCATGCCGGCACTCACTTACATGCTTCGCTTCGACAGCCTGGCCGACCTTGAGGCGCGCTGGAACCAGTTTCGCGGCAACCCGGACTGGAAGAAGCTGCAGGCCGATCCGCGCTTCAGCGGCGAGGATCTGGTCAGCAACATCACAAATCTTCTGCTCAGCCCAAAGCCGTTCTCGGCCATCTAGCTCTCCCGAACCATTCCGTGCGGAAACTTTCGGAAAAAGCACATCGTCCTAACCATCAGACCGGCGGAAAGTGCGTCCAAACAGACAAGCCCAAGTACAGGTCGAAAGGTTTTGCGATGCGGATTCAGTCAGTATTTGCCCGCTACATTCTGGCTGCAGCGGCGGTCGTGGTGTTTCCCATTGCCGCGCTTCCGGTTTTCGCCCAGGCGCCCGCGGGCTCCACGGCCGGCGCTTCCGCGCTGCAATCTTCGGTTGGCACAGTCAAGACCGTGGGAAGCGGAATACTCACCTTGGGCACGGACAAGGGCGATACCGTATCGGTCACGCTGCCCGGTAACGTTCGCGTACTGCAACTCGCACCCGGCAGCACAGACCTGAAGACTGCTCAACCCGCTACGGTCTCGGACATCACGGAGGGCGACCGCGTGCTGGTGTCGGGGCATCCTGGCGACAACGGTGCCGTTACCGCGCTGCGAGTGGTGCTGATGAAGAGCGGCGCGATCGCTCAAAATAACGCATCACGGCAGCAGGATTGGCAGCGTCGCGGATCGGGCGGAGTCGTTGACGCGGTGGATGCTTCGGCGCACACGCTTATCGTCGCTGCGGCAACACGCAAGGAAACAATCACCACCACCCCTTCCACCATCTTTCGCCGGTATGCACCTGGCTCGGTCAGGTTTGAGGACGCGAGCGTGAGCAAGCTGGAGAGCATCCAGCCTGGTGACCAGGTCCGCGTCCGTGGAGACAAGTCCGCTGACGGCACAACCATTGCGGCGGACGAGATTGTGTCAGGCGCCTTCCGCAACGTCGCCGGGCTGGTCACCAAGGTGGACGCCGGCGCTAAAACCGTTACGGTGAGCGACCTCGCAACCAAGAAGCCGGTTACGGTGGCGGTCAGCAGTGAGTCGGACCTGAGAAACCTGCCGCCGGAGATTGCTGCCCGGTTCGTCGCGCGTGCCCGCGGCGGAGCGGCAGATCCCGGTGCCACGGCGGGCGCAGGTAGCGGACGCCCTGGTAATCCCGGCGGCGCCAGTTCGGGTGGCGGAACCGGGGAGAATGCTTCCGGCGAAACGCAGCGTGGCGCGAGCGGCCCAGGCGGCCGGTCCGGTGAGGCCGGCGGTGGCCGCGGCGGTGATCTGTCCCAGGTCATCTCCAGGCTTCCGAAGACAACGATTGCTGACCTGAAGCCGGGAGAAGCGGTCATGGTGGTCGCTTCCGGAGACGGTGCCTCCGGCAGTGGATTCACCGCAGTCACTCTGCTTTCGGGGGTTGAGCCGCTGTTGGCGGCCTCGTCGCGGGGCGGAGCCAACTCGTTCAGTATTTCGCCCTGGAACCTGGGCGGTGGTGGCGGCGAAGCGGGCGGCGAAGGTGGCGGCCCGCAGTAACACCGCTTTCTGCGGCAGAGAAATAGTTTTGCCTGCAGTTCCGTTGTCTGCTTTTGGATCAAGAACAGGACCCGCGCCGCGGTTCGAACTGCGTGCTGCGCGTGCGCTTGCAGGATTAGGAGAGGAATGACGTTTCGCATCTGGAGTTCAGGAGTTTCGGCGCTGCTGGTGAGCAGTTCGCTTGCCGTGAGTGCAACCCTTTTTGCCGGCAATCAATTGCTGGCGCAAGTAGCTCCCGCAGGGGCGCAGACGGGCGTGCAGACCGGAGCCTCGGTGCAGGGCTCCGTTCTGGATCCCGATGCGGCCGCCATTCCGGGAGCAACCATCACGCTGCAGCCGGCAGGCAAAGCCGCCGCGATCACCACAAAGTCCGGCGTTGATGGGTCCTTCAGCCTCGAGTCCGTACCCGCCGGTACGTATACCGTGACCGTTACCATGGCGGGCTTCGGGTCGTTCGTGCGCCCCAACGTGCGTGTCACGGGTCAGGCAATCAAGATCAACGTCAAGCTCAGCATTGAGGAGCAATCGACAACCATCACTGTGAGTACGAACGAGAACCAGGTTTCAGTCGACCCGGATTCGAACGGCAGTTCCGTGGTCCTGAAAGGTTCCGACCTGGAGTCGCTTTCGGACGACCCCGACGAGCTGTCGAATGAGCTTTCCGCGCTCGCCGGTCCTGCCGCAGGCCCAAATGGCGGCCAGATTTTCGTGGACGGCTTTACCGGCGGCCAGTTGCCACCGAAATCGGCAATTCGCGAAGTGCGCATCAACCAGAACCCGTTTTCCGCGCAATACGACCGGCCGGGTTTTGGGCGCATCGAAATCCTGACCAAACCGGGAACGGACAAGCTGCACGGCAACTTCAGCCTGCAGGGCATGGACAAGTCGTTTAACACGGTCACCCCGTTCCTGCAGGGCGGCGCGCAGCCGGACTACCACCAGATCTTTTTCCTCGGGTCCGTCTCGGGCTCGCTGTCGAAGAAAGTGTCGTTCAATCTTTCGGGCAGCCAGAGAACCATTCAAAACAACAGCGTCTTTGCGGGGACCATCGCCAGCAGCGGAGCGGGTAGCACCACGTTGTGCGCTCCGGGTTCAGGCGCCGCTTGCGGCGCGTTTGCTCTGCCTCCGAACGCACGTGCGACGTTCACACCGCAGGAGCGCTACGACTTTTCGCCGCGCCTGGACTTCGCGCTTTCCGATAAAAACACGCTCACCGCGCGCTACCAACTGGAGCACAACGACCAGACCAACGCCGGGGTGGGTGGGCTCAACCTGTCTACCGTGGGCAACAACCAGAACTCGCGTGAGAACACGATTCAGCTCAGTGATACGCAGATCTTCAGTCCAAAGGTAATCAACGAAACCCGCTTCGAGTTCGAGCGCAATCAATACAAGCAGCTGCCCGTCTCCACAGCGCCGACGCTTACGGTAGTCGGCTACTTTACCGGCGGTGGCAGCTCGGCTGGCGTACAAACATTTACGTCCGATCACATCGAGGTGCAGAACTATACCTCCATCCAGTTGCAGAAGAACTTCATTCGGGCCGGCTTTCGCACCCGTACCGACCGGCGTGCCCAGTTCACGGACAGCAATGCGAATGGAACGTTCTCGTACAAGAGCATTGCCGATTATCTGAATAATGCGCCGTTCCAGTTCGCGGTCACGACCTATGCCAACCAGAAGGTGAGCGGTCAGACGACAGACGTGGGTCTGTACGCCGAAGACGATTGGAAGGTGAAGCCGAACCTGACGCTGACCTACGGTCTGCGGTTTGAGGCGCAGGGCGGTATCAACAGCTCGCACGATCTGGCGCCGCGCCTGAGCGTGAACTATGGCATTCCACATGCCGGTGGAAATCCGGTCACGGTCCTGCGCTTCGGGTATGGCATTTTCTTTGATCGATTCGGGGTCGGCGACATCATCCGGACCATTCAGCAGAACGGCACCAATGCGACACAGCAGTTATTCCGTGGTGCGGCCAATCAGACGCTGCCTGGCTGTGCCCCTGGCAGCACCGCAGCCTGTGGCACCGGCCTGACCTCGGCAAATACGATTTACTCCCGCGCGCCCAACCTGCGCACCGCCTATAACTCGCAGATTGCCGCCGGTGTGGACCAGCAATTGCCGCATCACTCCACCATTTCCGCGACTTACATCAACACCATCGGCGTGCATCAGTTCTTTTCGCGCAGCCTGCCGACCGTGGGCAACAACCTGCAGTACCAATACCAGTCCGAGGGTTACACCCGGCAGAACCAGTTGCTGCTGAACGGGCGGGCGCCGATCTCGCCGAAATTTTCAATCTTTGGCTTCTACGCACTGAACTTCGTGAACAGCAACAGCAGCGGCCCGGATAACTTCCAGACAAGCCTTAACCCCCGCGTGGATTACGGTCGTCCCAACTGGGGCAATCGCAGCCGCCTGTTCCTGTCGGGCAACTGGAGTGCTCCATTTCTCTTCACGGTCAGCCCGTTCATGATCGCGAACTCCGGCTCTCCCTACAACATCACCACCGGCACCGATGTGAACGGAGACTCGATCATCAACGACCGCGCGGAATTTGCGACAAATGGCGATGGTGGCAGCTGCCAAAACCCGAACAATTTCACCTCACCGGCGACGATCACCGACAACTATGCTCGCGTGTCGCCTGGCTATTGCATCGGCCCGGCAAATTTCACGTTCAACATGCGCGTGGTGCGCGCCTTCGGCTTTGGGCCGAAGACAGGCCAGGCCGCAGGAGCGGACCAGGGAGGCGGTGGTGGTCCGCGTGGAGGACGTGGAGGCCGCGGCGGCGGTGGTGGAGGGTTCGGCGGTGGCAACGTCAGTTCCGGCCGCAAGTACACCGTTTCCTTCGGTGCGCAATTGCTGAACCTGTTCAACAACGTGAACTACTCACCGCAGAACGGCAACCTGAGCACGGTTATTCGCGATGCGAACGGCAACTTCCTGCCGGGCCAGAGTCTGTTCGGCCATTCGCAGTCGCTGGCAGGCGGCCCGTTCTCATCAGGGTCGGCGGTCCGGCGGGTCTTCCTGCAGGCAAACTTCAGCTTCTGAACTCTCGATCGTTTCACAGCAAAGGCTCGCCTTATGGCGAGCCTTTATCGTCCGCGGCGCAAGAGCTAGGCGATGACGACCGTCTTTGCATTCAGGAATTCGCGAATGCCCGCCGGTCCAAGCTCGCGGCCATAGCCGGAGTTCTTAATGCCCCCGAACGGCAGCCGCGGATCGCTGGCGACCATCTGGTTCAGGAAGACCATGCCGGCGTCAATGCCGTTCAGCAACGCTTCCTGCTCGGTCGGGTCGGCCGTCCACACCGAAGCGCCCAGCCCGAACGGCGTGTCATTCGCAATGGTGAGCGCCTCGTTCAGGTCGTTCGCTCGGAACAGCATTGCCACCGGTCCGAAGATTTCCTGCCGGTACACGGGCGCGCTGCGTGGCACGTTGACCAGTACCGTAGGCTCAAAGAAGTAGCCGTTCCCCACCATCCGGGTGCCACCGGTCAGGATGCGTCCACCCGCGGCTACTGCGGCGCGGATCTGCTCTTCCAACGTTTGTACCGCCCGTGCGCTTGAGAGTGGGCCGACCTCAATCTCCGGCTTCATGGGGTCGCCAATGCGCAGGCGCTCCATGGCGGCAACGAACCGCTGCTGGAAATCGCCGAAAACTTCGTTGTGCACAATGAACCGCTTGGCCGCGACGCAGGACTGGCCGCCGTTGACCATGCGAGCCTTGACCGCGGCTTCCGCAGCGGCCTCCACATTGGCCGACGGCATCACGATGAAGGGATCGCTTCCGCCAAGCTCAAGCACCGTCTTCTTCAGCAGCCATCCGCTTTGCGCAGCGATAGCACGGCCCGCGCCCTCGCTACCGGTCAGCGTCGCACCCTTTACGCGTCCATCGTTCAGGATGGCTTCGACGGCGGGCACCTCGACCAGCAGCGTGGTCAGCACACCACGCAGGAATCCGGCGCGGCGAAACAGGCTCTCAATCTGCAGGGCACACTGCGGCACGCTGGGGGCATGTTTCAGCAGCACCGTGTTGCCGGCCAGCAGCGCGGGCACGGCAAAGCGAAACAGTTGCCAGAACGGAAAGTTCCAGGGCATGACCGCCAGCAGCATGCCGAGCGGTTCATATTGCACATAGGCCTGACCGCTCTGGAGCGTTTCGCCGCGAAGCACCTCAGACGCCAGAAAGCGCGCGGCGTTCTGCGCGAAGTAGCGGCAGCTGTCGATGCACTTGTCGATTTCTGCACTCGCCGCCGCGATGGGCTTGCCCATCTCCAGCGTGATGATGCGAGCCAGATCGGCACGTTCTTCCTCAAGCAGGATCGCGAGCTTGCGCATGCACAGGGCGCGGTGCTCCAACGGCAGCCGGCGGTGTTCCTCAAAAGCTCGGGCGCACACGTCGATCTTGTCGCGCATTGCCTGCTCGCTGAGCGCAGGAAAAGTGCGGAGCACAGAGCCTGTTGCCGGATTGATCGACTGAATCGCCATGATGAGAGCCGCTGACGCGCCCGATGCTCCGCGGCGTTTCGCATTGCGCCGTGCTGCCACTGCGCAATGCCTCTACCGTAGCAAACTCGCCCGCCTGCTGGCTTTCCGCGAAGCGGCGGAGATGCCGGTGCTTTGACCAGTTTCGCCAGCATGGTCGTGCTCTGCGGCGAAACCCGGCTCCACGGCCGGCCCGGAATTGCGAAAGAGCACGGGAGCAAACCCGATCAATTTGCGATACTGGGGCGATGTCTTTGAACCCGGATCCGCGCTTTATGCGCATGGCGATACAGTTGGCCACGGACAACGTCGCCAGCGGTGGCGGTGGCCCGTTCGGCGCGGTCATCGTTCGCCATGGCGAGGTGATCGCGGCGGAAGCAAACTCAGTCACGCGGACCAACGATCCCACCGCGCACGCCGAGGTAAACGCGATACGCGCCGCGTGTGCGAAGCTGCAGACTTTCCAGCTGAGCGACTGCGACGTGTACACCAGTTGCGAGCCATGCCCCATGTGCCTGGCCGCACTCTACTGGTCGCGCTGCCGCACAATCTACTACGGAAATACCGCACAGGATGCCGCTGCGGCGGGCTTCGACGACAGCTTTCTGTACGACCAGATCAGGTTGCCAAACGAACGGCGGCGCACCCCCATCTACCAATTGCTGCACGATGAGGCCATGACTTCGTTTGCAACATGGCGCGACAGCGCGCAAAGGATCGATTACTGAGCTATGGAGAACTCCGCAACCAGGTCATCGGAGAAAGAAACACGCGTTGCACTGCTGGGCTTCGGAACAGTCGGCTCCGCCGTGGCGCACCTGCTACAAACGCAGCAGTTCGACGGCGTGCGCCTCACGCGCATTTATAACCGCGGCATCCAGCGCAAGCAGGGCAGTACAAGAGCCGAGGGACTTCACGGCGACATCATCTGGACGGACAACATTGAGGACGTGCTTGCAAGCGACGCCGATGTTGTGATCGAGACCATTGGCGGCCTGGACCCGATGGGCGAGTGGCTTGCGCGGGCGCTTCTGGCGGGCAAACATGTGGTCACGGCCAACAAGCAGCTGATCGCTTACCGTGGCGCGGGGCTGTCGCAACTCGCGCGCGAACATGGCGTTTCGCTGGTCTACAACGCCGCGGTCGCCGGCGGGGTGCCGGTCATTCCCGCGGTGCTGCACGGCTTGCAGGGCGACCGCGTGCGGCAGATCGCCGGCATCCTGAACGGCACCTGCAACTTCATCCTGTCGCAGATGGAAGCGGGCGCTGACTATCACGATGTGCTCGCCAAGGCGCAGGCCGCGGGCTATGCCGAGGCCGACCCCACCGCCGACGTGGACGGCTACGACGCACGCGCGAAACTTTGCATCCTGGCCCGCACGGCGATGCAGATTGGCCTGGACCCCGATGCTGTGCCGGTGCAGACCATTCGCAACGTGCGCCTGGTCGATTTTCATTACGCGCGCGACCTGAACTGCACGATCCGGCAGGTTGCGCGCATCGAAAGCGACGGCGAAACGGTGCGCGCGCGTGTGGGCCCCACACTGGTGCCGCACACGTCACCTTTCGCCTGGTCGCACGGCACGCAAAACCTGGTCATGACCACGGGCGAGTTCGGCGGCGATGTTGTCTTCAGTGGTCATGGAGCCGGCGGCAATCCTACAGCGGTCGCGGTGGTCAGCGATTTGCTTGCGGTCGCACACGGCAGCGCCTCGGTCTCGCTGCCGGTGCAGAACCGCGCGGTCAGCCGTGAGTTCGTCGCACCGCACTATCTCCGCTTTGTTGTGCAGGACAAGCCAGGTATTGTTTCCGCGATTGCTGGCGCGCTGGCGCAGGTAGGCGCGAACATCGACAGCATTGTGCAGCGGCCTGGTTACCCAAAGGATGCGCTGCCGTTTGTGGTGACCACGGAGCCATGCTCGACCGCCACGATTCAGCAGGCGGTAGACACAATCGCAAAGATGCCGACCATGCTGGAGGAGCCTTTGCTGCTGCAGATTCTGCGGGAACCGCAGGAAAGCTAAGCTGTTTTCCTCGAGGCGTTGTGCTGCTCAGAGAAGAAAGCAGATCCTTCCCTTCGGCAAGCTCAGGATCAGGATGACACTCTCATCGATTTAGGATCTACGCCTGAGTGGACACCGCTCTAATACTTCGGCACGTTTGGGTCGATACGCTCCGCCCAGGCGGTGATGCCGCCTGCTACATCCTTCACGTTGGTAAAGCCGTTCGCCTTCAGGATCTGCGCGGCCTTCTGCGATCGTCCACCGCTCTTGCAATGGACCAGTATTTCATCGTTCTGGTGCGGACGCAGTTCCGCCAGCCGTTGCTCCAGTTGGCCGACCGGAATCAGCGGTGCGCCGAGGCTTGCAATTTGCGCTTCGTGCGGCTCGCGTACATCTAGGATGAACGCCTTGCCTTCGTCGCGCTTCGCTTTCAGTTCCTCGACCGTGATCTGCGGGATGCCGTCCACCTCGTTCGCCGCAGCAGAAACGGAGCCGTGCGAAGAAACCTCCAGCGGTCCCGTGGTCGTCGGCGGTGCGACACCGCAGAACTGGTTGTAGTCGATCAGCTCCTGAATCTCGTGCGTGCCGCAGGCTGGGCAGTTGGGATTCTTGCGCAGCTTCAGCGTGCGAAAGGTCATGCCCAGCGAGTCAACCAGCAAGAGCCGCCCGATCAGTGGCTCGCCAATGCCGAGGATCAGCTTGATCACCTCCGTCGCTTGGATGACACCGACCAGGCCAGGCAGAATGCCGAGGACACCACCCTCCGCACAACTCGGGACTAATCCCGGCGGTGGTGGCTCCGGGTACAGGCAGCGATAGCACGGGCCTCCTTCGGTCGCAAAGACAGACGCCTGTCCTTCAAACCGAAAGATCGAGCCGTAGGCATTCGGTTTGCCCGTCAGCACGCAGGCGTCGTTCACCAGATAGCGGGTCTGAAAATTGTCCGTGCCATCGGCGATCACGTCGTAATCGCGGAAGATCTCAAGCGCGTTTGCACTGGTGAGCATCGTGTTGTGCTTCACGATGTTCACGTTCTTATTCAGGCCCTTGAGCATCTGCTCGGCGGAGTCCACCTTGAGCTTGCCGACTGTTTCCTGCGAATGGATAATCTGCCGCTGCAGATTGCTTTCATCGACCACGTCGAAGTCGACCAGCCCAATGGTGCCCACGCCTGCCGCCGCAAGATAGAGTGCCAGCGGCGCGCCCAGGCCTCCCGTGCCCACGCACAGCACCTTCGCGGCCTTCAGCTTGCGCTGGCCGTCGATGCCGACCTCCGGCAGGATCAGGTGCCGCGAGTAACGCGCGATCTCCTCATTGGAAAGCGTCGGCAGTTCCGTCGTCGGCGCTGCGATCGGCTCCTCTGCCACTGCCGGCGCACCGCCCGCAATCGACGGAATGATCGACAGCTCATCGCTATCCTTCACCGGTGAATTCCCTTTCTCCGGCAGGTCGCGAATGTCGTCGTCGTTCAAGTACACATTCACAAACGAACGCAGCTTGCCCTCACCATCGAACAGGTGCTGCTTCAGCTGCGGATGCGCTTCGGTCAGCTTGGTCAGCGCCTCGCTTACCGTGGCCGCCTCTACCTCAACAATCGACTTGCCATCAGCGAAGCCGCGCAGCGGAGTCGGAATCAAAATTGTCATACTTGCCCTCATCTCAAAAACTTGTCATTCGACCGGAGCAGGACAGCCTTTATCGTCCTGCGGAGTGGAGAGCCTGCTTTCCGCTCCTGCTAAGCCAGGACCTCAATTGGCTGGTCCTCGAACCGCTTATCTTCCTCACTCGTTCCACGCAGCAGAAAGCTGTTCGTCACCATTGCCTTGCCCTGCGCAACAGCCGTGATGACGTAACTACATCCCAACCAGTGTGCTTCGGCAAAGTCCGTGCTCGACCACTGCGCCGGATGATCCGGGTGTGAGTGATAAAAGCCCACAATCTCGAAGCCCTGTTTGCGCCCTTCGCGCTGCGCCTTAATCAGTTCCTGCGGCGCAATGTGGTATCGGTTATGCGCCGAGTCAGTTCGCGTATTTCCCGCACGGGCTACGTCTACCACCTCATTCATGCCTTCACGCAGATGCCCCAGCAGGATGCCGCAGCATTCGTGCGGATACGTCTCTTCGCCGTGAGTGCGCAGAGCGTCGTAGTGGGCCTGTGACAATCGCAGCATCACTCGCTCCAGAACCGTTCGCTCAGGTATTTGTCTGCACCATCGCACAACACCGTCACAATCACCGCCTCGCGTCCAGCGGCATACTCTTCTTCAGCAATCTGTAGCGCCGTCGTAACGTTTGCACCCGCAGACACGCCGACCAGCACGCCCTCTTCGCGCGCCAGCCGCTTGCACATGGCATAGGCCGGTTCCGTTTCCGCCCAGATATTTCGCTCCGCAAGCTCCGGGTCGTAGATCGGCGGCACAATCGCCGTTGGCATATGCTTCAGCCCTTCCAAGCCGTTGAACGGCGAATCAGGCTGCATGCTGATGCAGTGAATGCGCGGGTTCAACTCACGCAGCCGCCGCGTTGTGCCCATAAACGTTCCGCTGGTGCCCAGTGCCGCGATAAAGTGCGTAATGCGCCGGTCCGTCTGCTGCCAGATTTCGTTTGCGGTAGTGCGGTAGTGCGCCTTCCAGTTATTTTCATTGCCGTACTGGTCGGCGTAGAAGTACTTCTCCGGCGCGGCCGCATACAGCTCGCGCACCTTCCGAATCGCGCCATCGGAGCCGTCGCCAGCAGGCGTAAAGATCACCTCGGCACCGTACGCGTGCAGCATCTTCTTGCGCTCCGGGCTTGCGCTGGCCGGCACGCACAGTGTCACGGGAAACTGCAGCGCCGCACCCAGCATCGCGTACGCAATGCCGGTGTTGCCGCTAGTTGCATCCAGCAGCGCGCGCTCGGGCTGCGCATCACCCAGTTCGCCGGCCTCCATGGCCGCCAGCACAATGCCCGAAGCGGGCCGGTCTTTCACGCTGCCACCCGGGTTGGCGAACTCCGCCTTGCCCAGCAGCGTGATGCCGGGCAGGTGCGCGACGATGCGATCCAGCCGCACCATGGGCGTATTGCCGATGCGGTCGAGCACGCTGCTGCCCAGGGTCGTGGCGGTCGTCAGTACGGGTTGTGCCGTTGCAGTTCCCATCGTGTCGTCTCTTTGCTGCTCCGTAACATTGGGGTACGGTCTGTGCGAAAGTTAGTCTAGCGGAGTACCGGTGTGCCCATGCGCCCGGAGCTCCCGATGAGGACCACGCATGTTCTTTCGCAAGAAGCCGGCGACCCGCACCTTTGATGACGTTGTTTCCGCGTTAGGCTCACAGGGATTTGATGTGTCTGCCGCCACAGCGGCTTCGACCGGAGGCGCCAAACGTGTGTCAAAGTACGGCTGCGCGGCAGAGATCGCGCCGTCCCGCGTCGATCCGAAGGCGGAGAAGGGCACCACGCCCGCCCCGGCAGAAATCGTCGTGCGCCCCGGCTACCTGATCAACGGCCAGATTGCGCGCATTGAAGACCGCGGCTACCAAAAGTTTCTGAAGACCGGCAAGCTTGAAATCGCCGCCACCGCAGACGCGCTGCGCGCCATCCACAAGTTTTCAGAAGAGTTAAAGGAAACCGCAGGCGCGCTATCGCTTTACAACGAGAGCCTCGGGACCACCAGCAACACCTACAACTATGACCGCGTGAAAGGCCGGGAGCACCACGCCGAAGCACATGGCCAACGCACCGCCGACCCATTGCAGCGCTCCAGCGCCATCGCCACCGCGCCCGAGGACGACGCAAACGACCTCTAGCGTGTATTTGGTTAGCGGCCTCGGGTGCGCTGCCACTCGCGGTAGGCCTCGCTCTTGCTCAGGCCGCGCTCACGGGCAATGCGCTTTACGGCCGTCATTTCGTCCACACCTTCATCACGCATCGCGCGCCGGATCGCCGCGGCAAGGCTCTCCTGTTCGGCGCTGTCCAGCGGCGTCACCGATCCGTTCAGCAGCAGCACCATTTCGCCGCGGACACGCTCGCGCGCCTCAAGCATCGCGAGCACTTCAGCGGCCGTGCCGCGCAGAAATTCCTCATGCAGCTTGGTCAGTTCACGCGCCAGCACCACTCCATGCCCGGGGCCAAACACGGCCACCACATCGGCAAGCGCCTCAACAATGCGATGCGGCGTTTCGTAGAAGATCTGCGTCGGCGCGCCAGCCACGGCCTCCATCTCGGCCCGCACCGCCTCCAGTGCGGACCGCCGCTCACCGCCCTTGGAGGGCAGAAAGCCGCGATAGCTGAAGCGCTCGCCGGTAAACCCGCTCGCTACCAGGGCCGTCACGGCGGCATTGGCGCCCGGCAGTGCGTGCACCGGAACACCCGCTGCAATCGCCAGTGATACCGCGATCTCCCCTGGATCGGCAATGCCCGGCATGCCGGCGTCGCTGACCACCGCAATCCGTTCCCCGGCTTGGACGCGGCGCACCAGATCTTCGGCCCGCTCGCGCTCATTGTGCAGATGGTGGCTGACCGTCGGCGTGCGTAGCCCAAAGTGGTTCAGCAGCTTTTGCGCTTCGCGCGTGTCCTCGCAGGCGATGGCATCGCAGTGCTCCAGCACGTCCAGCGCACGCAGCGTAATGTCGCGCAGGTTGCCGATGGGCGTAGGCACCAGGTAAAGGCCGGGCGCCAACGGCTCACGATCCGGGCGGTCCGCAGCCCGGGCTGCCGCGTCAGACATCGCGGCCGTTTTCGCTCTCCCGTGACGCGCGCATGCCATACCGTCTCGCGCGCCCCAGCGACATCATGGCCGGCGAAAGGCTTTGCGGTGTAATCATGCCGATCACCTGGCCGTCGCGCATTACCGGCACCACGTTGCCGCGGCTGGAACTGCTCGCCAGGCGCTGCATCGTCGCAACCAGGGCATCCCCGGGCGCGGCAATCACCAGGTCGCGGGACATCGCTCCCTGCACGTAGCCGTTACCCTCGACCCGCAACAGACCCAATAGGGCGTCCCGCGTGATCGAGCCAACCACCACCGGGCCGCGCACGACCGGAAAGGATTCCTGCAGCGAGTGCGCCGATCGCTCCAGCGCATCCTGCACCGTGTCCGAGGCCGACAGCGACGTCCACTCCGACAACATCAGATCGCCCACGGTGATGGTCGAAACCGCGGTCTGCGCGACCGCTCGCTGCGCTTCCAGCTGCGCCAGCAGCAGAACGGTGCCGCCCAGCAGCATCAGCAGGATTTCTTGTGTGACGCCGCCGAATACCATCAGCCCCAGGCCGATCGCCTGCGACAGTCCCGCCGCTCCGCGCACGCCACGCGCCTTGCCCCGCGCGCGGACAAGCTGCCCACGCAGCAGAGCGCCTGCGTCCAGCGGCGTAGCGGGTAACAGGTGCAGCGCGCCTAGCATAATCTGCAGCCAGATTGCCGCGCGCAGCAAATGCCCCGGCTCCGCAAGATGCCGCTGAAAGAAGTTCACGCCAGACGTAACGGAAAACGCCAGCATCGCCATGACGATCGCCGCGGTGAAGTTCGCCAGGGGACCCACCAGGGCGAGCCATCGTGGCGTGTCGTCGACATCGGGCGCGTTGTCGCCTTCCAGCGCTCCAAGTGGCGTGACGACCAGGCGATCCACATGCACGCCTGCCAGCAGCCGGCCCAGCGTTCGAGCAGCTTCGCGGACCGTGATCGCCAGCATCAGTAGCAGAAACAGCACCACGCCACGGCCGGCGGAAACATCCTGAACGGACGCGAGCAGTGCAAGCAGCGGCAGCAGCACGACCGTATACGCATGCAGGCGCACATCTACGCCGAAGAAATGACCAAGCGGAATCGACCCTGGACGCACCGTCTGATTGTAAGCAAACCGCGGGCCGTCGCGTGCGCGGTATGCTGCGCCTATGTTCACCCGCGCTGATGCGCACCCCCGCAGGGTACCGTGCGTGTAATTGCCGGCAGCTACCGCTCGCGCCTGCTAACGGCTCCGCGCGGCATGGACACACGGCCTACCAGCGACCGTCTGCGCGAGACGCTCTTCAACGTGTTCGCACCCAGAATCGAGGGCAGCATCTTCATCGACCTGTACGCGGGATCAGGCGCGGTCGGCATTGAGGCAGCCTCGCGGGGCGCGGCAGCCGTGTACTTTGCTGAGACGGAGCGGGCCGCGCTCACCGCGCTTCGAACCAATTTGCAGGCACTCGGCATACGTGCCCAGGTGGAAAGCGGCGGCACCCCCACGCTGCTGAAACGGCTGCTCGCGGCCGGGGAACAGGCCGGCATCGTCTTTCTCGACCCGCCCTACGAAGCAGCCGATGAGTACGACCGCACGCTGCGCTGGCTTGGCGGCGAAGGGCTGAATCTGCTCGCGCCTGGTGCCATTGTGGTTGCCGAGCACCGCAGCAAGGCACCCCTGCCGGACAGATTCGGCGCAATTGAGAGCTATCGCACGCTAAAGCAGGGCGACGCCGGACTCACGTTCTACCGCAGAGCGGCGGAGTCCGCAGATCTGCCTAGCGCATAACCGCCGCCCGTTGCGGTCCGGTGCCGCAAATCAACAGTGAAGGAAAGCTCAACGTCGTCCACCATGTCCCAACCGGTTCCGTGCACGGCGTGTTCGTCTGCCGCAAGGACCGTTACGCCCTCCCAGCTCAGCCGTGGTGTGGTCCAGACTTCGCCGTCAGCCTCAAGGATCACCAGTTCGTGGTGGGTGACGAGCGCCGTTCGGGCCTGTAACGCAACCACCGCCACAGCAGGCCGGGGCGGCAGCAGGACCGTCCGTTCCGGTGCAGCCGGCGCAACCGCGTAGGCGTACCCGCCCGCGCAGGCCAACACACCGCGATTTTCAGGTAATGCCCATAGCCCGTGCGCCACTTCGCCGCCCGCGAACCCGAGCGCGCACTGTGCAAGCCAGGCACCCACGCCATCCACGCGCACCTGTAGCCACATCGCCCCGCGTGCCAGCGCGTCCTCCTCACCGGCTACGGCAAACGGAAACGTGAACTGCCGCGCTGGACGGATCAGCGGTGGGCCAGGCAGCACCTGCGTCTCCCAGCCATCGCCAGCCAGTATCAGCGCGCCCGATTGTTCTGCGACGCTCACAGCGCATGCTCCCATCCGGCCGCCGGCAGCGGCTCCGTTCGCCCGTCCCGCTGCAGCAGTATGTCTTTCGCTCGGGTCAACCGCCCGATGCAGTGCACCGGCACGCCACCGGCGCGCTTGGGCATCCGGACGGAGGGTCGTGCCGCGAACAGAAGCTCATAATCTTCACCTCCGTGCAGCGCCAACGCGAGCCCGTCATCTTTCTCGTCCCGTGCCAGCGGATGCACGGGCAGCGCCGCCGCACGCACCACAGCGCCCACCCCCGACGCGGAGCACAGGTGATGCAGGTCGGTTGAAAGCCCGTCGCTTACGTCGATCGCGGCCGCGGCCAGCTTACGGCTGCGTAGTACCCATCCGGTCCGCAGGCGTGGCTGCGGAAACAGGTGCGGATGGTCCCCCGCTGCGCCTGCATCGCGGAACTGTCGTGGGTACTTTTGCAGGGCCGCCAGCTCAGCCGCCGCTCCACCCAGCGCTCCCGTCACATACAGCAGGTCGCCAGCGCGTGCGCCGCTTCGCCGCAGCGACGTGTCTTGCGGCGCGCTCCCGGTCAGCACAATGTCCGCAATCACCTGTTCGCCCGGCGCGGCAGCGGTGTCGCCGCCCGCCAGCGTAGTTCCGGTCACGTGCGCCAGCGCCAGCAGACCGTCCAGAAACCCATCGACCCAGGCCCGCCCGCGCGCATTCCGGCGCATCCCCGCCGGCAGCGCCAACGATAGGAAGGCGGCCAGCGGCTTTGCGCCCATGGCGGCCAGGTCGCTCAGTCCTCGCGCCAGGCACCGATGACCTACGGAACGCGCCGGGTGCACCTCGCGAAGAAAGTGCCGCGTTTCCAGAGACATGTCCGTGGTCACCAGCAGCTCGTGTCCGGCAGGCGGCTGCAAAATGGCGCAGTCGTCGCCAATGCCGAGCGTCACAGAGCGTCCGTGGTGCTGCGATCTTCCCTGGACCGACCGGATCAGCTCCAGTTCACCGCCACGCGCGTGCTGGCTGCTCCACGGTGTGGGTTGCTGGGCCATGGTTCGAGCATATTGCCAGGTTTGCTTTCATGCTGCGAAGTATTTTCCAGCAGAGTTGAACGTGCATGGCCAGAATTGGCGAGCCGAGCGGAGCAACCTTAGGTTGTGCCTCTTGTACCAGGACAGTAAACTAGAAAGGTTTGCGGTCGCACGGTCGGCCGCCTCCACTGCACTCAGCACCATGCAAGGGATTCGACTGATTTGAAAAAGCGCTTCTACGTTGTATTCGTCGCCCGTGAGTCAGATGGCAGCCTGAACAGGATTTCCGTACCCATGGAGTTTGTGTATCTCTTCGTGGGTGCCGCGGTCGTGGGTCTGTTTACCATTGCCGGGCTGGCTGGTTCGTATTCGCGCATGCTGCTCAAAGCAGAGCGATTTAACCAGGTCCGCTCTGAGCGCGACCATCTGCGCAGCGATTATGCAAAGCTTGAGCGCCGCGAGCACGAGAAAGAAGTGCAGGCTGCTTCGCTGGGTGCGCTCGCAAGCGAGGTTTCGCAGCTTTACGGTTTCACCGCAAACAAGCTTGCCGCCCCTGCTGGCCGGCTCTTTCACGGCCGCCACGACGCGCAGAGCAGCGGTACTGTTTCGGGCAAGCTGATCACGCCGACACCGGATAATTCACTCAGCACCGCCGGTTTCCAGACCAGCCTGGAGCAGTTGAGCCAGCTCAAGACCTCTGCCATGAACGGCAACGCGTCGCGTCTGATCGCGTCGGCATGGACGACCTCGCCGGTCAACAACTTCTCGCCGGCAGCCCCGGCCGGCTTCGGTCCAGACCTGCTGGCTGGCGGCAATACACCGACGTTGTGGCCGGTCGTCGGACCGATCACCTCGCCGTTCGGCGAACGGGAAGATCCCATCCTGGGCGCTGGGGAAGGCGAATTTCATAAAGGTCTCGACATCTCCGCGCCCTACGGCACGCCTATTCGCGCGACCGCTCCCGGCGTCATCCAGATGGCAGGCATCGGGAACGGCTACGGCACCGAGGTTGTGATTGACCACGGCAGCGGCATTCGTACCATCTATGGCCACATGTCTGGTCTGCATTGCACGGTCGGGCAGCAGGTTGTACGCGGACAAGTCATCGGCTTTGTGGGCCACAGCGGCCGCACCACCGGCAACCATGTGCACTACGAGGTCCGCATCCGCGACGTCCCCGTGAACCCGCATAAGTACCTTCGCTCCACCACAACGGACGTGACGGTACTGAGCGCCGGGCTGTAATCCCACCCGAAAGCTGAACAACGCGCACGCCCCATTTGCGGTGTGCGTCCGTGCTCTCCCGTAAAGAAGCTGCCGTCCGCCTCGCCTGTTCCACGTGGAATCGTGCAGCCACTTCCTTGTGGCTGAACCATTCCCGTACACTCGATGGCGCATGCGCAATCGACTGAATCGCCGTACCTTCTTGAAGCGCTCCGGCGCGACCGCTGCCATCGCTGCATTGCCCGTAGGCGTGGCGCTCGGTGCGCCGAAGCGCACGCCGACAGGTGCGTCGCAGAGCCAGACGTTTCCGCTGAACCGCGGCTGGCGCTATCGCGACACCACCACGCCTGACGCCCGCACGCGCGACTTCGATGATGCATCCTTTGCGCGCGTCTGCCTGCCGCACACCAACGTGCGCCTGCCTTGGCACAGCTTCAGCGAAAATGCTTTCCAGTTCGTCTCGGTTTACCGCCGCGATCTCAAGCTGCCTGTGAATCTGCAAGGCAAGAGCGTCTTCCTCGACTTTGAAGGCGTGATGACCGCGACCACGGTCTACCTGAACGGCCAGAAGATCGGCAGCTACAAGGGCGGATATACCCCGTTCAGCTTCGACCTGACCCAGGCGCTGGACAAGAGCGGCGGCCGCAACGTGCTTGCCGTTGAAGTCGATTCGACCGAACGCCCCGACATTCCGCCCTTCGGCAACCAGATCGATTACCTCACCTTTGGCGGCATCTATCGCGAGGTGCAGCTGCGCATCGTGCCGCAGATCGCGCATATCGAAAACATCTTCGCCATGCCGAAAGATGTGCTCTCCGCGCAACCGTCCGTCGAGGTCCGCGGCTACATGCGCACCGTCAGCTATGGCCCCAAGGGCAAGATGGCTCAGACGTTCCGGGCGGAGCTGCGCGACGGCGACCGCGTGATTGCCAGCGCAACTGCTCCAATGGTCGCCAACTATCCCGACGTAACCGCTAACGAGGACGCAGGCCAGGCGGCGGGTTGGGAGCCGTTCTCGGCCGAGGACAAGCCGCAGGCGACCGTCACGTTCACGAAGCTCGGCAAGGTGGAGCTGTGGGACCTGAACAACCCCAAGCTGTACACCGTACACGCCCAGCTGCTGGACGGTGATGGCACGTTGCTCGATGAAGCCACGCGCCGCATCGGCTTTCGCGAGGCCACCTTTACCGACCAGGGTTTCTCGCTCAACGGCAAAGTCATCAAATTGCACGGCCTTGATCGCCACCAAACCTTTCCATGGGTCGGCCAAGCCATGCCCGGCCGCGTGCAGCGCAAAGACGCCGAAATCCTTCGCAAGCAGTATCACTGCAACATCGTCCGCACCTCACACTACCCGCAGTCACGTCACTTTCTCGACGCCTGCGACGAGGTCGGCCTGCTCGTACTGGAAGAAATCCCCGGCTGGCAGTACATCGGCCCGAAGCCCTGGCAGGACATCAGCGTCGACAACGTGCGCCGCATGGTCCGCCGCGACTGGAATCATCCTTCTATCGTGCTGTGGGGTGTCCGCATCAACGAGTCGCACGACAACCACGACTTCTACACGCGCACCAACGCCCTGGCGCACGCGCTCGATCCATCGCGGCAGACCGGCGGCATCCGCTATCTCTACGACACGGAACTGCTCGAAGACGTCATGACCATGAACGACTTTGGCTTTCCGCTCAAACCGCCAAACCATCCGCGCTACCTGAACACCGAGTTCGTAGGCCACACGTATCCAACCAAGACCATCGACGCGCTCGAGCGCTTGCGCGAACACACCCACCGCCACGCGCGCGTGCACGACCAGCTCGCGTCCAATCCGCAGTACGCGGGTGGCATCGGCTGGTGCGCCTTTGACTACAACACGCATGCGAACTTCGGCTCGGGCGATCACATCTGCTACCACGGCGTCTTCGACATCTTCCGTACGCCCAAGCCCGCGGCATACCTGTACAAGTCCATGTGCGACCCCGGTGAGGAGGTCGTACTCGAACTCGGCCACCACTGGGCTCGCAACGATGAGTCGGTCGGCATCACCGCCGCTGAAATCCTCACCAATTGCGATCAGGTTAAAGCTTTCGCCCTTGACAGCAAGGGCGAGCACGAGCTGAAGGGCGCCATGGACCGCGAACTCTACCCGCACCTGCCGCATCCTCCGTTCATCTTTCCGCTAAAATCCGGTCTCGAAAACTGGGGCGACCTGCGAGTTGAGGGATACGTGAAAGGCAAGAAGGTGGTCGAGCACAGGTGGTCCGGCTCGGGCATCGATGCGAAGTTCCGCCTTGTCGCGGACGACGCTACGCTGGTCGCCGACGGCGGGGACGCCACCCGCGTGGTGCTGCGTGCCGAGGACGAGTATGGCAACATCCGACCCTTTGCCGCCGACGCGATCACGTTTGCCATCGATGGCCCGGTGGAGATCATTGGCGACAATCCCTTCGGCCTGATCGGTGGCACGGGCGCCATCTGGATTCGCGCGAAAGAGACCGCGGGCACAGCTACGCTTCGCGCCGTGCACCCGGTGCTGGGAACGCAGGAATTGCGCTTCACTGTTACGCCCGCGCCTGAGGAAACCGCATGAAGCTTTGCGGTGCAAAGCTCGTCGGGTGTGTGTGCTGCGCTCTTCTTGCGTTCACATTTGGTTGCGCCGCCTTACAGGCCGAGCTGCGTCTGCCACACGTGCTCAGCGATCACATGGTTCTGCAGCGCGAAGCTCCCATTCATATCTGGGGTTGGGCGCAACCGGGCGAAGTGGTGCATGTCAGCCTGCAACGGCCCGGCCCAGATTCCGGCAAGCCATGGACGCCAAGCTCCACAGCCGACAAACTCGGCCAGTGGAGTGTGTATCTGCCCGCGGGACCAGCCGGTGGACCCTACGACCTGCAGGTGCAGGGAACTGGCAGCAGCGTCACGCTGCACGACGTCATGGTGGGTGACCTTTGGATCGCCTCCGGTCAGTCGAACATGGAGATGCCGCTGGCCGGATTCGGCCCCACCACTCCCATCAAGGACAGCGCAAAAGAGATTGCCGCCGCCGATCATCCCGAACTGCGCCTCATGGTCGTGCCCCACACGGGCAGCGCCTATCCGCAGGATGATGTGAACGCGAGCTGGCGCCGCTGCACACCTGCCACCGCAAAGAGTTTTTCCGCTGTCGCCTACTTCTTCGGCCGCGAGATCGCCGCCAAAGAGCACGTTACCGTCGGCCTGATCGACACGACCTGGGGCGGCACACCCGCGGAGGCATGGACCAGCTTCGACGCTTTCGGCAGCAATCCGTCGCTTGCGCCTGTTTGGACGCAGTGGAGCAAATTTGTTCGCGACGAAACCGTTGAAAACGCCGTGATCGTTTCCGAAAAGCGCGACGACGACCAGCGCCGCGCAGCGGGGCAGCAACCGCTGGCGCACCCGTGGCATCCGCCGAACGATGCCTACCGGCCGGCAAGCCTATACAACGGCATGATCGCGCCGTTCACACCGCTCAGCATTCGTGGCGTCATCTGGTACCAGGGCGAGACGAACAGCCGCATTGATCGCTCCGTGCTCTACCATGAGCTCTTTCGCAGCATGATCCTCGATTGGCGCATGCATTTCGCGCAGGGGCAGTTCCCGTTCCTGTTCGCACAGATCTCCAGCTTCCGCTCCAGCCCGCAGGAGGCCTGGGGTGTGCTGCGTGATGCCCAACGCCGCACGCTGGATGTTGCCAACACTGCAATGGCGGTCACGCTCGACGTGGGACAATCCGACAACGTGCATCCGCCCGACAAGCAGACCGTCGGCTACCGGTTGGCACTCGCGGCGCGCGCCCTTGCCTACGGAGAACCGGTCAGCTACACGGGGCCGCTGTTCACCCGCGCCGACGTGGAGGGCGACCACATGCGCGTCAGCTTTCAGGATCGCGTTGCAAAGCTGCAGTGCCGCGGCGGAGGCTGCACCGGCTTTGAGATCGCGGGTGCCGACCATAAGTTCGTACCGGCCGAAGCCGTAATTGAGGGCGCGACGGTCACCGTGCACAGCGCCAGCACCGGCGATCCCCGCTATGTCCGGTATGCCTGGCCCAACGCGCCCGACGCCAACCTGCAGGACAGTGCCGGTCTGCCCGCCTCGACCTTCACCAGCGAACAGGAGATCGTTGATCCGGCACCGCGTTCTACGGCGCTCACACACGACTAGAGACGCTCATTGCTACAAAGCCA
Organism: Terriglobus sp.; assembly: GCF_965201105.1. Classification (GTDB taxonomy): domain Bacteria; phylum Acidobacteriota; class Terriglobia; order Terriglobales; family Acidobacteriaceae; genus Terriglobus. Next base: position 2,769,921 of record NZ_OZ241741.1, on the reverse strand, counting down.
TGAGCGTCGAACCTGGGCACCCGTTGCGGCTCGCCTTCATGAAGGCGGATGCGGAGCTGGAAGCAAAAAGGTTGAAGATGACGTGCGGGAGAAACCCGCACGCAGCAACGTTCTCCAGATTGCCAGCTTCCTACTCTTTAGATTGGTTGGAAATGCAGGAGGATCGTCCATGAAACGTCTGTTCTTTTGGCTCACGCTCGCTTCGGGTGTGACGGCTGCAATTCTGATGGCACGCAGAGGCGAGTCATTTGGCAGCATCACGAAAAAGGCGATCAACAATCCCTTTGGCGCGCTGGGCAATGAGCTAAAGACCGCACTTGCTCCTGAAACGCAAACCACGGCGCTACAGTCCTAAGCGCCGGCACCATGTAGCAGGCAGTAAGAAGGCCCGGCAATCGCCGGGCCTTCCACGTGCAAACAAGTTCCTATGCAACGACCTCGATACCCATCGAACGCGCCGTGCCCCTGATCGACTTGATCGCGGCCTCAACTGAAGCGGCATTCAGGTCGGGCATCTTTTGCGTGGCGATCTCGCGGACCTGCGCCTCGGTCACCTTGCCGACCTTGTTCTTGTTCGGCGTGCCCGAACCCTTTTCCAGCTTCGCGGCCTTTTTCAGCAGCACTGGCGCCGGCGGCGTCTTCGTTACAAATGTGAATGTGCGGTCCGCAAATACGGTGATGACGACCGGAATCGTCAGGCCGGCCATGCCCGGATCCTTGGTACGGTCGTTGAACTGCTTGCAGAATTCCATGATGTTGACCTGCGCCTGACCCAGCGCGGGGCCGATCGGCGGTGCCGGGGTCGCCTTGCCCGCCATCACCTGCAACTTCACATACCCATTGATCTTCTTCGGTGCCATTGTCTAAACCTCATCCGTTCTTCGTTTGCTAGTGCCGCGCTCTGGGTAGAAGCCACCGGATTACGGCTGAGTTGCTGTGCGTTGCAGAGAAGCCGCGAGCAGTTTCCGCTACTCGACGTGCTTTTCCACCTGCGAAAATTCCACTTCGGTCGGCGTCGGACGGCCGAAGATCGAGACCATCACCTTCAGGGTCTGCTTGTCTTCGTTCACGTCGTCGACCGCACCGTTGAAATTGGCAAACGGCCCCTCGGTAATGCGGACCTGCTCGCCCTTCTCGAATTTCACCTTGAGCTTCGGCTTGTCCTTCACCACGTCGGCGCGGTTCAGCATCAGCATCACTTCCTGCTCGCTCAACGGCGTGGGCGTGTCGCCCGTCTGCAGAAACCCCGTGACCTTGGGCGTGTTCTTTACCAGGTGCCACAGGTCGTTGTCCAGGTCGAGTTCCACGAAGACGTAGCCGGGTAAAAAGACGCGATCAATGGTGTACTTCTTGCCGTTGCGGAGCTCAGTGACCGGCTCGGTCGGGATCTCGATGCGGCCGACCCGCCCACCCAGGCCAAAGGCGCGCACACGGCTCTCCAGCGACTCCTTCACCTTGCGCTCGAAGCCGGAGTAGGCATGGATGATGTACCACTTCAGCTTCTGCTCGGGCTCGGTTGCCTCGGCGCCTTCCAGCGGCTCGCTCAGGCCCTCAGCGCCGTGTTTCGCCGCCATCTCTTCTTGGTCCACCTGATAAGGCTCAGTCGGAATCGCAATTGTCTCTTCTGCCATGGTGTTTTCCTGTCTGTCCGATCGAGTGGTTAATGTGTGGTCAGCTTGGTGATCATCGCGTTCAGCGTGTGGTTAATCAGGATGTCTACTAGCCAGAAAAACGCCGCAAAGGCAAACACCGTCAGGATGACCACGATCGTGGTGCTGCGGACCTCAGCCCGACTGGGCGCATTCACTTTGCGCAGTTCGCTGCGCACATCACCCAGGAATGACTTCAGCCGCTCCGGCTGCGATTTGAACCGCTCCATGCCGGTTGTCGGCTGATCGGCTACCACCATTGCTTTGGCCATACTTGCCTCTAACTTCTCTCAACTTCCAGACACGCCGCGACGCGCCTTGGATCGTACCGGTCCTGCTGTGCTTCGGAGTGGCAGGGGAGCTCGGATTCGAACCGAGAAGTTCGGTTTTGGAGACCGACAGTTTAACCGTTGAGCTTACTCCCCTACGGAGCAGCCGGCCGCCCGTGAGGACACCAGCAACCAACGTCTAAGTGTACCGAAGGTGCGGCTTTTGCTGCAACCGTGGCTGCCGGCGGCGCAGCCATTCGAATCGCAGCCGCAAACCGTCGCAGAGAAAGTCATGCGCCGGACATACCAAAGTCACGCTCCTGACATATGAAATTTGGTTGGCTTTTCGCCTCCGCCAGCACGCCTGGAATGCGGCATGCCGAACACCGTCACGAAACGTCGTCTGTCGCCAGACGCATTTTCATGCAGAAATGACGACCATCCTCGCACGTGCGGGGCTGCTCTCAGCAAGTAAGCCGAAGAGTGAAGTGCAGGAATCTCCGCGCCCGCCTCGGCAAGCAGCAGTCTCTTGTTGCGAATAATTCCTGGCTGGTGACTCGCACGTTGCACGACCCCGCCGCTTAACCGTACTGCTTACGCCAGCTCTGGCACGGAGGCTTGTTGTGTCCACCTCATCGCATCAATCGTTGCTGTTATCGACGGACAAAATATCCGCGGAACAGCTTGAAACGGATCGCAGGATCCTGGCATTTGAACGTTCGGTTCAACACCTGAACCGGCGCGGATTTCTGGGCGCCATGCTGGGTGCTGCTGCACTCGCGACTGCCGGTGTCGGCGAACTGCATGCCCAGTCCGGCGTGCCCATCGTCGATGTTCTAAATTTCGCCCTGAATCTCGAGTACCTGGAAGCAAACTTCTATTTGTATGCGTCGACCGGCAGCGGCCTTAGCTCTTCGCTGAACGGCAACGGGTCCGCCGTCCAGGGCGCACCCGGTAAGCTGCCGCTGGATTCCAACACGCTCGCCGTGTGCCGGGCGCTTGCAATGGACGAGGTCGACCACATCGCCGACTTACGTTCCGCCATATCCACCCTCGGCGGTACGCCAATCGCTCAGCCGGTCATTAACCTTGCCGCGAACGGGACGATCACGACCCAGGCGCAATTCATCGCCGCGGCCCGTCAGTTCACCGCGCTGGGCGGCTCTGCTTACATTGGCAGTGCGCAGCTGTTGGTATCAAACCCGTCGGTGCTCACTACCGCCAGTCAGATCCTGGGAGCGGAAGGGCAGCATGCGGGTGTCCTGAACTATCTGGCAGTGACCCAGGGCATCAACAGCCCGGCCATTGACGGGCAGGATGTTCCGCCCTCGGCTACGAACTACATCACTGTCGATCCCGTGCACGCCTTGTCACCACTGCGCAACACCTCGCAGGTGCTCGGCGTGGCGTATCGCGTCTCTACGGCGGGCACGGTCAACCCTCCCGGTGGCGTCACTATGGGTGGTTTCTTTCCCAACGGATTCAATGGCAACGTGAAGTCGACTTAGCCGCGCTTTCTGCACCTGCCGTGCAGGTGTGCGTTAGCAGACCTACCCCGACTTCCACGAACCGACTGCCTGGAGGCAAGTTCCAATGTCTGATTTGATGAATCATCTCGAAACGTGCGGCGAAGGCGAGATCTCGCTCACCGCCAATCGTCGCGCTTCTGCGCTGCGCGACCGGCGCGGCTTTCTTTCGACCCTCGGCCTGGCCGGTGCTGCACTCGGCGCCGGTGCCATGACCGGCTGCAGCACCGACGGTCCCATCTCTCTTCCGGGAACCACGCCCAGCGTGCTGGACGTGCTAAATTTTGCCCTCAACCTGGAATACCTGGAAGCCAGTTTCTACTCCTACGTAACGACAGGCGCAGGTCTACCGGCTGCGGACATGGGCGGCAGCCCTGGAACCGTTACAGGCGGTGCAAAGGTCACCTTCACCAACCCGATCGTGGCCAGCCTCGCCAATCAGTTGGCAACGCATGAGCGCCAACACGTGGAACTGCTTCGTGCCTCCATCACCAGCATCGGCGGCACTCCCGTTGCCATGCCGGCGATCAATCTTGCGGCAAACGGGGCTGTTACCAATGATGCGACCTTTCTGGCCGCAGCACGGCAGCTGGAAAGCGTGGGTGTCAGTGCCTATGCTGGCGGCGCGCAGTACCTTGTCTCCAGCGTCACGGCACTCAATTACGCGGCACAAATCCTGCATGCAGAGGCACAGCACGCCGGCTTCCTGCGCGAGCTCTGCATCGTCAACGGCATCTCCTCTCCCGCGGTCGACTCGCTGGACCAGGTGCCGTCCCTCTCCAAAATCTTCAACACAGACGCGACGACCGGTTTAAACCCGGTGCGCACCACGTCGCAGGTTCTGCAAATTGTGTATGGCTCGGTGGGCACACTGGGCGTGACCAAGGGCGGTTTCTTCCCCAACGGGTTGAACGGCGCCATCACGATCAGCTAGCTCCGTCGCGCCGGAATAATTCGGTTCACCCCGAACTTCCGGCGTAAGAGACCACCTCACAGTTCGCTTTTTTTCTGAGGAGACCCCATGAAGTCCGGAATCAAACACGCCGCCTCGCTTGGCCTGATGCTGGCCGCGGTCAGTGCGCAGGCGCAATTCACTCGGCTGAAGGGCGCGACCATCGCGGTCAGTGCCACCCAAGAGTTCACAACGCCCCTCACCAATAATGCGGGCCCGGTCTCCGCGACCGTCGGAACCCCACCAAACGCGTTACGTGAGACCGTCTTCGGGCAGCAGCAAGGTGCCACCAGCAAACCCGGTGTTCTGGCAACCTTCGGCTTCCATCCGGTCTCCTGGGCTGGCGTCGAGTTCAACTATCAGTTCGCGCAGTTTGAGGAGCAATACAGCTTTTACTACGCCGCTACTCCGGGCACACACCGGTTCGCCCCGACCGCCGTTGCCTTCCACGAAGCGACAGCGGCGTATCAATTCCATCCGCCGCACATCAAATTTCAGCCATACGTGAACGTAGGTGGTGGTGCCGTCGACTTTCTACCGTACCTGGCGAGCAACCAGTGGCGTGGCGCGGGTCTGGTCGAAACCGGCTTCGACATCCCGACGAAATCGCCGCACCTCGCTATCCGCATTCAGGGACGCGTTCTAATTTACCGTGCGCCAAACTTCAACAACAGCGCACTCAGCACACGAGGCTGGGTCGCCACGGAAGAGCCGACGGCCGGCTTCGTCTATCGCTTCTAGGCTAGGGATAGGAAAGTGAAAGGTTTTAGAGCATTCCCCACTCAGGTATAGCTTCCGTTCATCTAGGAGTGTCATCCTGACCCTGAGCTTGCCGAAGGGGAAGGATCTGCTTTCTTCTCGGAGCAGCACTACGCCTCGATGAGAACAGCTTTAGCGGGGCGGAACGGACGCGCTAAGCTGAGCAAAGAACCACGACGCGCTAAGCTGAGCAAAGAACCACATCGCTCCAAACACAAGGGCCGCATCTGTCGATGCGGCCCTTGGTGTGTTGCTTGTGATTGCCTGCGGGAGCGGCGGATGCGCGCGAAGCGTATCCGCCGCACGCCGTGCTTACTTGAGGATGTCGGTGATGGTTCCGGCGCCGACGGTGCGTCCGCCTTCGCGGATGGCGAAGCGGAGGCCCTTTTCCATCGCCACCGGGGTGTGCAGCGTGATTTCCAGGCTCACGTTGTCGCCCGGCATCACCATCTCCGTGCCCTCCGGCAGCTTGGCCGATCCCGTCACGTCCGTCGTCCGGAAGTAAAACTGGGGACGGTAGCCGTTGAAAAACGGGGTGTGGCGTCCGCCTTCCTCCTTCGACAGAACATAGATCTCGCCCTTGAACTGGGTGTGCGGCGTGATCGATCCAGGCTTGGCCAACACCATGCCGCGCTCCACGTCTTCCTTGGCGATGCCGCGCAGCAACAGACCCGCGTTGTCGCCCGCCAGACCCTCGTCCAGCTGCTTCTTGAACATCTCCACGCCCGTCACCACCGTCTGCCGGGTGTCCCGGAAGCCGACGATCTCCGCAGGCCCGCCCACGTTGATCTTGCCACGCTCGATGCGGCCCGTCACCACCGTGCCACGGCCCGAGATCGAAAAGATATCCTCGATCGGCATCAGAAACGGCAGATCGACCAGGCGATCGGGTTGCGGCACCGTCGCGTCCACCGCCGCCATCAGCTCGTCGATCTTGGCTTCCCACTTCGCTTCGCCGTTCAAGGCGCCCAGCGCAGAGCCGCGGATCACCGGAACGTCGTCGCCCGGGAAGTCATACTTCGACAGGAGCTCGCGGACTTCCATCTCCACCAGGTCCGTCAGCTCCTCGTCTTCCACCGAATCGCACTTGTTCAGAAACACAACAATGTACGGAACGCCCACCTGCCGGGCCAAGAGAACGTGCTCCTTGGTCTGCGGCATCGGGCCGTCCGTCGCCGCCACCACAAGGATCGCGCCGTCCATCTGCGCCGCGCCCGTGATCATGTTCTTGATGTAATCCGCGTGGCCAGGGCAGTCCACGTGCGCATAGTGACGGTTCGCCGTCTCATACTCCACGTGCGCCGTCGCAATCGTAATGCCGCGCTCCCGCTCTTCCGGAGCGTTGTCAATCGTGTCAAACGACCGAAACGCAATCTTCGGGTTGTGCTTCGACAACACCTTCGTGATCGCCGCCGTCAACGTCGTCTTGCCGTGATCAATGTGCCCAATCGTCCCCACATTCACGTGAGGCTTCGAACGATCAAACTTTTCCTTCGCCATCTGAGTACTTGCTCCTGAGATTTAAGCCGTTTGCCAAGCGGCTTCCTATGGTTTGCGGAACATGGTTCGGGCTGCCGCACCGCGCGGCTCCAAGCCCAGGGAAACTTTAGTTCGGACGGTCGTTGGTTTCGCTTTCGTCCTTTACATACATGTGGGTCGTCTTCGTAACGCCACCCTTAAAGATCTTCCGAATACCCTGACGCAGCGCCACGTCGCTCTGTAGTAACACGTCACGTACCGGCTGCTCGGGACGACCACGAAATGAGGTCACATGAAAATATTCATGATCTTCCAACGGCTTCTCAGAGAAGTAATAGTTGGATACACAGCAGCGCGAACGCTCTACGTTCACCTTGCTTACGGAATGCCACGACTTCTCATGCGTGGCCATTAAGGCAAGCCGATTGAAGCAGCTTGTAATCTCACGCTGCGGATGTTTCGGACCCTCATCCCACAGCTCCAGGTTGCCGCCGTTCTGATGGCTCCACTCCGGAGTTACGTAGTAGAGCAGGTTCAGCACGCGATAGGCCTGGCGGTTCTTGTCGTGCGAGTTATCCAGATGTGGGTTCAGGAAATTGTCCTTTGCCATCAAACTGATCCCACCGGCATACAGGTGCGTGTCCGGAATCATGTCGGCGATACCCGTGATCTCCTCAACAATCTTGACCACACCCGGTTCCTGAAACGCGTAGATAATTTCTTCCAGAATGGGCGTGTACTTGTCCATCTGCGCTGCGACGTACTTATTTTCGCGCAGGCTCTTACGAAGCATCATGGTTTCTTTTGCAGGAAACGCAGCGTTGATCTCGCGAGCCTCGGCTTCGGGCAACAGGTTGTCGATATAGCAGCTCTGCACGACATACTTCGGAAATTCGTCGCGAAGCCGCGGCAGCTCTTCGCGCAGGCGTTCCTCGATCATTTTTCCGTACTGCTGACGATTCAACATGGGGAAGAACTCCTGGGCTCAGTAGTAAGCGTAGACCTTGAGGAACTTCTGGCGGAGTTCCGGATCCACCTGCTCCAGCGTGCTCAGGTACAGTTCGCGAATCATTCCCTGGTCGCCATCGCCCAGCTTATCGTAGTCGGTCGATGCTGCCGGCCCCAGTTTGCCGGCATGTAGCACCTGCTCGAACTCGCGGACGCGTAGCTTGCCCGACTGCAAGGACGACAGGAACCCGGCAACCTTGCCGCTCGAAAATGAGCTTTCGATCGCCTGACGAACCGTCCCAAATGCTTCCGGATTGCCCACCGCAATCATTGCCTGTTCGTACATGACTGAACCACTACCTCGACCGTAGAACTTTGGAGCGGGAGACGGGGATCGAACCCGCGACCAACAGCTTGGAAGGCTGTGACTCTACCACTGAGTTACTCCCGCGCGAGGAGCGGCGAGTCAGCAAGTCAGCGAGAAAGGCTGCGCCTTGTCAGCGGATCAGCTCTCTGCGCCGGCGAACGCATCGCCTTACCTCGAACAATCTGGAGCTGATGGAGGGGCTTGAACCCTCGACCTCTCCCTTACCAAGGGAGTGCTCTGCCACTGAGCTACATCAGCCTGCCGATGAACGCGCTAGCCGCGATCCATCTGCGTGCGTTCCGTGTTCTGCTGCCGCATGCGGCCAATCAGTACCCGAAACGCGAAAAACCCCAATACTACCCACGACAACGTCCGGTATTTTCCCGGATCCATTGTGAGCCAAACCCCAAGCGCGGCCCCCGCAATCACGACCAGTGCGACGGCCATACGCCCCTGCGATCCCGGACCGCCCATGTATGCCTTCACGTCTTTCACAGGCCGGGAAGTGGTGCACAGGGGAGGATTCGAACCTCCGTAACGCGATGCGTGGCAGATTTACAGTCTGCTGCCATTAACCACTCGGCCACCTGTGCCCGGTTTGCGCCTGCTGCATGAGAAGGATGGGAACTGGAGCTGGCGAAGGGATTTGAACCCCCGACCCTCTGATTACAAATCAGATGCTCTACCGGCTGAGCTACGCCAGCCCTTCACACCGGCCACCAACACCGGAAAAAGACCAGGCCAACACACCGCCCCATACAGCAAACAACGCTGCCAAAAGATGCGCAGCGCTACAACTGAATGTAGCACAGAATCGACACTCGAAACGCCGACGAGCCCTGCGCCGCGGCTCAGCTCGCAAACACCGTCCGATTCAGGAAATCATTGCGGAACTTGCTCTGCGGATCCAGCTTCTTCGCCAGGTCGCGATACTGCTGCATCTCCGGGTACCGGCTCTGCAGGGTCTTTGCGTCCACGGTGAAGATTTTGCCCCAGTGCGGCCGCACTTGAAACGGCGCCAGCTCCGCCTCGATTGCCGGCAAGAGCGCCCGCACGGCGTCTTCCTGCGGCTTCCAGGTGAAATGGATCGCCAGTGAGTCACGCTTGTAGTTCATGCTCATCGGCAGATCGTCCGCCGCGATCGTGCGCAACTCCGTGATGAGCAGGTGCGGCGTGATCCGATCCTTCAGCGTCTCGATGGCGCGAATCGCTTCGTACCCATGTTCGCGCGCAACAAAGAACTCACTCTGCAACTCCTCACCGCTGGACGGTGTGAACTCCATCTTGAAGTGCGGCAGCCGCGCGTACCAGGGCCCCACGCTGCCCATCTGCTCGGTGCAGTTCTGCGCGGGCATTTCACGCAAAGGATGCAGCTTCACTTTCTGCAGCGTCGCGCCGTAGAACTCCTTCGGCAGCGCCTCATATGCCGACGGCGTCACGCCCGGCTGCACCTTCTGCTTCAACCACACCTGGGTGGCGCGGTTACTCTGCCACGTGGTAAACAGGCTCACGCTGTAGGCCGCACCCAGGATTGCTTCCATGTTGTGCTGCAACTGGTCGAACGATAGATCCTCGTAGACCACCTGCGTCATATTGAAGCGCGGCAACAGATCCAGCGTCACCGCGGTCACAATGCCAAGGCCGCCTATGTGCACCACGGCTGTTTTGAATACCTCGCCGTCATGGTCGCGCGATAAAAGCAGCACGTTCCCATCCGCCGTCACCATTTCCAACCCACAAACTGCCGTCGCCAGATTGCCGTTATGGACGCCTGATCCATGTGTGGCGGTCGCGATCGTACCGCCCACGCTGATATGGGGCAGCGACGCCAGACTATGCAGCGCATAGCCGGCCTGGTCCAGCACTGGTGCAAGCTCGCCATACGCGACACCCGCGCCCACGGTTGCCGTCTTCGCCGCGGCATCTATGTGCACCGACTTCACCGCGCGCATGCTGATCTGCGCATCATGGGAATCCGCCGAGTCATTGAACGAGTGCCGCGATCCCAGCCCCTTCAGCTTTGGATTCGCACGCACGATCTGCTGCACTTCGTCCAGCGTCGTCGGTGCATATACACGGCCGGTGCGAAAGTGCAGATTCCTCGACCAGTTTGTGCGCGGTATGGCGGCGTGATCGTTCAAGAAAGCTCCCTACCCCAGCGTAAGCCGAGACAGCGTCCCCCGTACCCGCCAGCACGGCCGAGCCCTGCAAAAGTGTGCGGCGGTTCATGCGCAACCTTATACGTTGCGGGCCGCGCACCACCCTGCGATATGCTTCGTCCAACCGACAAAACGTCGTCAGAACGTCGCCCAAGGAGCCTTGCCGTGCGCACCACCTTCAAGCTCTTCTGCCTCATCCCGCTTGTGCTTGCCCTGAACGCTGTTTGTCTCGCGCAGGATGAGGGCCCACTGCCCGCGTTGCAGCGCCAGCAGGATCAGAACCACGCTCGGCAGAGCGAAGCCGACTCCGCCAACACGGCCACGGCCTCCGTACATCGCGATCCGCAGGTGCTCGACAATGCCGCGATTATCCGAATGACCAAGGCAGACATTAGCGACAGCATCATTCGTCAGGCGATCAATACGCAGCCCGTCAACTTCCAGACAGGCCCGGACGACCTGATTGCATTGAAGAACGCTGGAGTTAGCCAGCCGATCATCAGCGCCATGCTGGCGCGCAGCAGCGGCCTCGCACAGCGTCCTATATTCAGGGCGCCCGGCCAGATGCCTCTCGCAAGCAATCGAGTCGTGATGAACGCGCCGGTCGAGGTCACCCCGCTCTCTCCGGAAGTGGACGATCCTGGCCTGTATTTCAAAAACAAGCAGGGTCAGTGGGAGGCGGTCTCGCCCGAACTGATCACCTATCGCGACGGCGGTGCACTTAAAAGTCTGCTCACCAACAACATCGTCAAGAAAGATCTAAACGGCCAGATCACTGGTCCAAAGTCTTCCTTGCAGATCGAACCTGGCACCGAGATGCTGATCCTGGCACCTCGCCTCTGCGACCCAGTGGAATACGTCATCGTGCGCTTTCGCGAAAAATCGGATCGCCGCGAATTCCGGGTCAGGACGGGCAATGTCTTCCACTCCGAAACCGGCGCTGGCCACGACCAGCTTGAGCTTCCGATCCGTAAAGTCTCACCACGGATCTTCAGCTTCACCGTACCGCCGGACATCGCCAAAGGTGAATTTGGTGTTCTGCCGCCCGGCAATGCCAATGCTGCTGGGATGGTCTACGCAGGTAAGATGTATACGTTTCGCGTCAGCAATTAGATATCCGCTATCCTGACCCCGTGCCGAAACTGCCTCGATTGCGTCGACGCACCCTCTACTCGCTGCTGGCGGCTCTGGTGCTGGTCGTCGCGCTCGCCGTGATTCTCCTCCTGCGCTTCCACGCGCCGCCGGAGGTCGCACGCTTATTGCCCGAGTCCGACGCGATCGTCTACTTCAACCTGAAACCCGTTCGCGCCGCCACCCACTTCGATGAAAAGCCCGTACAGCCAGCGCCGGACTACGCGCAATTCGTCAACAGCACCGGGTTTCGGTGGGAGCGCGACCTGGACCGCATCGCCGTCGCGCTGCACCGCATGCCCGACCCCAAAGGGCCAAACGGTCCGGTCGCCTACTCCGCCGTAGCCGAGGGCCGCTTCGACGCGACCCGTCTCTCCGCTTGGCTGCAGGCCAATAGCCGCGCCACCGAAACCTACGCCGGTCACACCATCTACACCGTTCCCGGGCAGGAAGGCCGCACCCTCCGCATCGCGCCGCTCGGCTTCGACATCCTCGCGGCCTCCAACATGCCCACCGCCGAACAAATTCATTCCATGCTCGACCGCTACGGCGCGGGCGCGTCCCCCTTCAGCGGTTCCTCGGTGCTCACCGCGCACTATCACGACGTGCCGTATTTTTCCCTGGCCTGGGGCATCGGGCATGTCGCCCTGCCATTTTCCGAAAACGGACACGTTCAGGTCTTCGGCGTTCCGTTGCCGCTCAGCGAGGACACGGACTTCGTTGCCTCGGTCACCTACCGCACGGCGCTGCACCTCCGAGTCGAAGACTTTGCGCCCTCTGAGCAGGACGCTGCGCAGACCACGACAAACCTGCAGACCATCCTCAACCTGCTCCGCGCCTTCGTGCCAGATGGCGGCACCGCCAATCAGCAGGCGCTCCATCGTGCCTTCGCCTCGGTAGGGGTGCAGCAGCAGAAGAGCCATGTTCTGCTGAACGCAGACATCCCGATCGAGCTACTTCGCGCCAGCGCCAGTTCGCGATAAGGCAAACGATGGCCGCGCTGCGATAGCATCAAGGGCATGATGCGCCGCGTTCTGATCCCTACTCTCCTGGCGATGCCGCTTGCCGCCACGCTTCTCGCGCAAACTCTGCCGGCCCAGACGTCCACACCGAAAACCGGGCAGTCCGCATTTGAGGATGCCTTGGAACAGAAGCCCGGCAATCGCATCCACATCACCGTGGCCGACCTGCCCACGCCGCATGAGGACGAGTCAGTGGACAACGGGCCGTCGCTCTCGCCGCGCGACGGTGCCGTGCCCAGCGTGCCCGCCGGCTACAAAGTTGAGTTGTACAGCGAAGGTGAATGGCAGAATCCCCGCCTGGCGCGCACTGCTCCCAACGGCGACATCTTCGTCGCTGATTCCAAAGCGGGCAAAATCTACGTTCTTCGCGGCGTCGGCCCAGACGGCAAGGCGCAGCAGAAGGAGGTCTTCGCCTCCGTTGAGCAGTTCGACAACGAAAAAGGCAAGACGCTGCCGTTTGGCATCAACTTCTATCCCGCCGTTAACCCCAAGTGGGTCTACGTCGCCAACACCATCAACGTGGTCAAGTTCCCCTACAAGGCAGGCGATCTGCACAGCAGCGGCCCGGCAGAGATTGTCGTCAAGGAACTGCCCGGCTTCGCCCAGCTTCGCGGCGGCGGGCACTGGACGCGTGACGTCGTCTTCTCCAAGGACGGCACCCGCATGTTTGTCTCCGTCGGCTCGCGTTCCAACGTGGACGACACCGACAACAATCCCGGTGAGTTCCACCGCGCCGACGTGCTTGAGTACAAACCCGACGGCACTTTTGTAAAGGTGTACGCCTATGGCATCCGCAATTGTGTCGGGGAAGCGATTAACCCCATCAGCGGCGACCTTTGGTGCTCCACCAACGAGCGCGACCGCCTTGGCAATCACCTGGTGCCCGACTACATCACTCACGTGCAGGAGGGCGGTTTCTACGGCTGGCCGTTCTATTACATGGGCGGAGCGAAGGGCGGCGTGCAGGACCCGCGCCACATCGGTAAGCACCCGGAGCTGCAGAGCAAAGTGATTACGCCAGACGTGCTGGTGCAGCCGCACATGGCATCGCTCGAAATGCTCTTCTACCCGGCAAACGAAAAGGGAGCTTCCGCGTTCCCGGCCTCGATTGACGGCGACATCTTCGCTGCCGAGCACGGCTCCTGGAACCGGAAAAACCGCGCCGGGTATGAGGTCGTCCACGCCTTTGTGCACGACGGCAAGGCCACCGGCGAGTACGAGGATTTCGTCACCGGCTTCGTCACCCCCGACGGCAAGGTTTGGGGTCGTCCCGTCGGCGTAACGGTCGGCAAGGATGGTGCTTTGTATGTCGTCGAAGACGGTGCCAACACCATCTGGCGCGTCACCTACACCGGCAACCGCCAGACGGCCAGCAAGTAGCGGTGCAGGTGGCTTTAGCCACTGAGATAGATCGTCCGGACGGACGGACCGCGGCTTTAGCCGCTTCCGTTGCGGCATGAACGTCCTAACTCGGCGGCTAAAGCCGCACACATCCGGCATACTGGTACGAGCAGCCCGCACGCGCGGGCCTGCTGTACGCAATGAGCCTCAAGTCCAAAATCGAAGCCGTCATCTACGCCTCGGAAGAGCCGGTCACGCTGGCTCAACTCGTTGTCCTCCTCAGCGAAGAAGCGCAATCCGAACTCAACGCCCTTGCCGCGCGGCAAGCGGAACTGCCGCTTGGCGGCATGGGTGAGTCCGCGGACGCCGTGGACGAGGCAACTGGCTCAGTGGACGAAGCCGCTGCAATCGAGCCCTTACCTTCTGCGCAAACCGAAACCGCTGACGCAAGCGCCCCGGCTGCCGCCGACTCCGAAACCGCAAATGATCACCGCTCTGCTTCCGAAAGCGCTAACGTAGCCGGATTCAACCCCGAACCAGACACCCCGCCGCAGGCGCCCGTTGCAAACACCGAAGCCGAAAAGCGCCAGGCTCGCGAACGCGAGCGCGCCGTGCGTGACTATCTCCGCGGCATCGTCGATACGCTTATCCGCGAATACGCTGATTCCGACCGCGGCCTCGAGATCCGCGAAGTCGCCGGCGGTTTCCGCTTCGGCACGAAACCCGAGTACCACGATGCGGTTCGCGGCTTTGTGAAGAGCCTGAAACCCGCGCTGAAGCTCAGCCTGCAGGCGCTCGAAACCCTCGCCGTCGTCGCCTACAAGCAGCCCGTTACCGCTGCCGAAATCTCCGAAATCCGCGGCGTCGACTCTGCCGGCGTCCTTGGCGGTCTGCTCACCCGCAAGCTCATCCAGACCGCCGGCCGCAAGCAGGTCATCGGCCGACCCATGCTCTACAAGACGACCAAAGAGTTCCTCGTCCGCTTTGGTCTTCGCGATGTTCAGGAACTCCCCTCAATGGAAGAATTCGAGCGCATGGCCGGCGAACTCGCCGACCAGGAGGACCTGCCGATGGACAACACCGACAACGTGATCGAACGCGCCAACGCCCGCGGCGATGCCGAACACATCCGCGAAACCAACAATCCGGATGCCGGGAGTGGCACCCCCGCCGAAGTTGAAGCTGCTTCCCCATCGGAAGAGGCCGGCCAGGCACCGCCCAGTGCGAGCGAGTCCCACGTCAGCGATAACCAGAGCCACCACAGCACCTCGGAATCGGAAACCGGCAACTTTAGCGTTAACGCCGCAAGCTCCCCCCGCTCTGAGGCCGCACCCGCATCCGCGGAACAGGAACCAGCGTGAAAAAACAGGCATCCCTCCCGGAGCCGCGCGAAGGCGTGCGCCTCCAGAAAATCCTCGCCGAAGCAGGCATCGCGTCGCGCCGCAAGGCCGAGGAGCTCATCGCAGAAGGCCGCGTTCAGGTCAACGGCGACACGGTCACCGAGCTCGGCACCCGCGCCGACATCGCCAAAGACCACATCCGCGTCGACGGCAAGCTCCTCCAGGGTACGCAGGAGCACCGTTATTTCATGGTCAACAAGCCGCGCGGCTATGTGACGACGATGAGCGACCCCGAGCGCCGCGAGACCGTCGTCGATCTCCTCCGCGAGACCGCGCGCAAGTCCGGCCGCAAGCTCGATGTCCGTCTTTACCCGGTCGGCCGCCTCGACTACAACTCCGAGGGCCTGCTGCTGATGACCAACGACGGCGACCTGGCCAACAACCTGAGCAAAGCCGCCAACTCCGTCCAGAAAACTTATCTCGTTAAGGTTGCGGGCCAACCCACGGCGGAAGCTCTTGAGCAGCTCCGCACCGGTGTCATGATCGACCGCGGCCGGCTCGCCGAGGTCCGTGGCACTCGCCGCGACCGCGTTCTGACCGCACCCGCCCGGGTCGAACTCGCCCGGCGCGGCGAGAACCCGTGGTATGAGGTCACCCTGACCGAAGGCCGCAATCGCCAGCTCCGCAAGATGTTTGAGGAGATCGGTCATCACGTTGAGAAGATCCGGCGCATCGGCTACGGCGCCTTGACGCTCGACGTTCCCATGGGCGATTTTCGCGAATTAACCACCGGCGAGGTCCAGGCACTCGGCCGCGCCGCCGCCGGCAAGTCCGTTCAACGCAAACAGCGACCCAGCGAACACGCCCAGCTAAAGAGATCCGGGCAGAAGACCGGCTCCCGCGGCGCCCGCCCCCGCTTCTGACGAAACCCCGCTCTGCTGAATGAGCAAGGGTGACAGCCACCGGTAGCTTCCACCGGAGCACGGCGTTTTTGCACCTGCAGCATGTTAGGACCTGATCCTCAGGGGCCAGCGCAATACGGCTTGCGCATGCCCTTGTACACTCCTCCCATGGCCACGCCCTTCTCCTCGGAATCGCCTAAAGAACCGGGTATCTCGCGTAACGTTCTGCTTGCTGCGGCGGGTGCCGTAATCCTGATCGCGCTCGTGATGGCGGCAACAACTCTGCGCCGCGCACCCAGGGATGCCGGTGCCCCCGATAGCTACGCCGCCAACCTGAGCACTGGAAACCTGCAACTTTCCGAGGCGACCAACGGAACCGGCGGCAAGGTCACCTACATTGACGGCGTGGTCAGAAACAGCGGCAGCAAAACCGTAACCGCGGCCACCGCCCAGCTCGTCTTTCCGGCAGACGACGGCACCGTTTCAGCCCCAGTCACGGTTCCGCTTACGCTAATTCGCACGCGGCAGCCCTACGTCGACCTGGAGCCCGTGTCTGCGGAGCCGCTAAACGCGGGTGCCACCCATGATTTCCGGCTTATCCTCGAAAACGTTCCCGCCTCCTGGAATCAGCAGCCGCCTCAGATTCACATCGTCCGTACCGAAACGGAGTAGCAACGGCCGGCTCCGAAGCAACCGAGGCGTAAGAACTTCCTCATGGACTTGGTAGAATCTGCCTCGAACGTGCGGCGTTCAGCAAGGGGCTCTCCATTGACGAACTCCTAAGTTGTTGAATTCATGGCTGTGCAGTTTGGCACACCAGTTGCTCCGTGCCTGTCGTACCGATTGCAACCCGCAACCCGGATGCGCAGCCGTTGGCTGCCTAGGGTGGCCGGCCGATCAAAGGAGCAAGTCACTTTCATGGATTCCACTCGCACTCTGCTTCGTATTGCCGCAGTGTCGGCTCTGTTTGCCAGCAGCACGCTGGCCTTCTCGCAGGCGCCCCAGGCCGCCACCCAGACCAACAGCGACACGCAGAGCACGGCTGCCGCGGCGCAGTCGACCTCCACGCAGCCGGCAACCCCGGCCAAGCAGGATGCCGCGGACAATTCCACCTACGCCACTGGCCAGCCTCTGCCGATGAAGAGCAAGGAAGGCTTCTGGGGTCACATGAACCCGATGGCGCGGAAGAAGTGGGTACACAGGCAGGTTGACCCGGTCAAGGACCGCGTCAATGAGCTGGATCAGCTGCAGGCCAAGAACGCGAATGACATCAAGGATGTCGACAGCCGCGCCCAGGCCGGCATCCGCCAGGCGAACGATGCCGCGGCCCAGGCAGATGCCCATGCCCAGGCGGCAACGCAGCGGGCGACCCAGGCAAACGGACTTGCCACGCAGGCCAGCACCCGTACGGACGCGCTGCACGGTACGGTGACCAACCTGGACCAGTACCAGACCGTTTCCAGCACAGCGGTGAAATTCGCTGCAGGCCGCACAACGTTGGGCACCAAGGCCAAGGCAGATCTTGACCAGGTAGCTTCCACGCTGGGAACCGAAAAAGGCTATATCCTTGAGGTGCAGGGCTATAGCCGCTCGGGTGTCAGCACTTCGCAGGCTATGGCCGACTCGGTGGTTCGTTATCTCGTCACCGAGCACCAAGTTCCTGTGTACCGTATATATAAGTCTGGTCTGGGCCGCGTGAAGGCATCTGCTAACACCGATTCAGCCACCAACGAAAAGCCGCTGGTGAACGGTGTACGAATCACCCTGCTGCACAACAGCCTGGCCCAGATGGATGGGGGCGCCCCACAGGCCAGCAACAATGCTCCTGCCGCTTCGACCGGTACAAGTGCCGCAGCCGATTCGGCACGTATGAACTAGCTTTCCCACACCCATGACACGGTCCTCCTCTGAATGCGTGTCACTGGAAGTGTGAACCAAGTTCGGTGCGTGCGCCCTAGAGCGCACCGCCGAAGCACCTCTCCTAACCCGAGAGAACCAAGGCAGATTGGCCCTCCTCCTGGAGGGCCGTTTTTTTTGCTGCTTCCGCTGATCTTAGCGAACGGTAACCTGCTGAAAGCCCAAGCCGCGAAGCAGGCTTTCGGTACTGTTGCGCGCGTTGCTGCGTGCGGTGTCCAGAATGCCGTCTTTCGTGGCCGCGTCCCGCACCTGCGTCTCGGCTGTTTGGCGCGTGTCCGTCTCCAGGTTAGGATCCACGGGGACCAGCAGCCCTGTGGATCGCGCAAAGACCTTTGTCTTTGCCTCATCGATGCGTGTGCTGAAGATCTGCGAAGGCGGCAGGTCCACCTGCACCGCTGTCCCGCTTACATGCACACTTTCCGGTTTTAGCTGCGACAGGTCCACGCCTGCAAAAACCTGCTCATGCACAACCAGCAGCAGGCGGTCCCCGAAAAGCAGGTCTGGCAAGACACTCAGGCTGCTTGTGCGGTGGCCTTCCACAACGGTATCCACGCTGTACTGCACGGTTTCGAGCCGGTTGAGTCTCTGAATTTGTGAAACGACCATGGGTGCCGAAGCCGTTTCCGTCCGGCTACTCAGAAGTCTGTCGCCCAAGAGTCCGAACATGCCGCCAGTCCCGGCTCGATGCAGCGCATAGATCGCAGCACCGACACCCAGACCCAGGCAAAGCAGCATAAGGAAGAGCACAAGCCCAACATGACTGCGTGGCCTGCTGTTCGCGGCGATGCGCTCCTGCCGCCTGACTTCATGTTGTCGATCCCGTTCCGCCTCGATCCGCTGCTCGTCATCCGTGCTCATACCCATTCAGATGCGCCAAAGCACGCCGCCAGCGGCATGGGCTACAGCACCGCGAAGCTCTCCTGGCTTAACGCGCGGCCGTGCTGCATACGATTCGCGTAGCTGGCGCGTACGAACTCGCGGAAGAGCGGATGGGGCTCCAAAGGCTTTGATTTGAACTCCGGGTGGAACTGGCATGCGATGAAGAATGGGTGCGTCGCCTGCGGCAGCTCCACCATTTCCACGTACGTTCCCTCCTGCGTGGAGCCGGTAAAGCGCAGGCCCGCGCCGCTCAGCTGCGGTTCATACTCACGGTTGAACTCGTACCGGTGCCGGTGGCGCTCGCTGATCTCCGTCGTGCCATAGATGCGCGCCGCCAGCGAACCCGGCTCCATGTGACAGGTCCACGCACCCAGGCGCATGGTTCCACCCATCTCCTCCACGCCGGTCAGCTCGCGCAATTTATAGATCACGCGGTGCGGTGTTGCCGGATCGAATTCACCGGAGTTCGCGTCCTTCAGCCCACATACGTTGCGCGCAAACTCGATGCACGCCGTCTGCATGCCCAGGCAGATACCGAAGTACGGCACCTTGTTTTCGCGCGCGAAGCGGATGCCGTTCAGCATGCCCTCAATGCCGCGCTTGCCGAAGCCACCCGGCACCAGAATGCCATCGAGTCCCTCAAGCTGCTGCACGTATGAGCCGTCTTCCGTTTCCAGGCTCTCGGCCTCGATCCACGTCACGCGCAGCTTTAGATTGCTGGCCAGAGCGCCATGTACGAGCGCCTCTTTGAGCGACTTGTAGCTGTCCTCATACTCGACGTACTTGCCGACAATGCCGATGTGTACCTCGTCCTTGGGGTGGTAGGCGCGGTGGACCAGGTCCTTCCAGCTGTCCAGCTCCGCCTCCGGCCCGTCATCCAGCCGAAGGTACTTCAGCACCAGCGCGTCCACTCCCTCCTGCGCAAAAGCGAGGGGGAGCTCATAGATATTCGCCACGTCGCGCGCCGCGATCACCGCAGCCTCTTCCACGTTGCAGAAAGCGGCGATCTTGGTCCGCATCTCGCGCGGCAGGTTGCGCTCCGAGCGACAGAGCAGGATGTCCGGCTGAATGCCGATGCTCAGCATCTCCTTCACGCTGTGCTGTGTCGGCTTGGTTTTCAGCTCCTGTGCGGCGGCGATCCACGGCACCAGCGTCACGTGTACAAACAGCGTGTTGTCGCGGCCAAGGTCCTGCCGCATTTGGCGAATGGCTTCTAAAAACGGCAACGATTCAATGTCGCCGACCGTCCCGCCGATTTCGACCAGGACCACCTGGTTTTCCGCCGCGACCTTGCGCATGGCGTTTTTGATCTCGTTGGTCACATGCGGAATCACCTGTACGGTTTTGCCCAGGTAATCGCCGCGGCGCTCCTTGGTGATTACCTGCTCATAAATGCGGCCGCTGGTCAGGTTGTTGTCACGGCTCAGCTTCGCATGGGTGAAGCGCTCATAGTGACCCATGTCCAGGTCGGTCTCGGCGCCGTCGTCCGTCACAAAAACCTCGCCGTGCTGGAACGGCGACATCGTACCAGGATCCACATTCAGATACGGGTCGAACTTCATCATGCCAACGCGAATGCCGCGCGCCTCCAACAGGCAGCCGATCGACGCCGCCGCAAGCCCTTTGCCGAGCGAAGACACGACGCCGCCCGTTACAAAGATGTATTTCGCTGACATCTCCGCCTCGTACGATTCAGTTGTAAGGATGGGCCCACACAGGTGTGCACGTCCAAGTATAGCAACGTGAGTCGCTACGGCTATTGCTGGCAAAAAGGAAGGGCCGCCGAAGCAGCCCTTCCTGCTTGTCCCACTCGCCCTACGCCACCGGCGCCATCAGCACCTTTGCCAGCGCGTGCATGCGGGCTGCGTCGGTGGGATTGCTCGCGCTGTTTGCGGACGATTCGACCTCCGCGCCCATGTGGTTAAGGGCCGACTTGTTTTTACCGCCCAGCTTTGTGTTCTTGTCGATCTCGGCGAGCATGGCTGAGGCCTTCTCCGCCGTGATCGCATTGGAACGCTGCAGCTGGTCCACGTACGCCTTCGCCACCACGAGCTTCGGCGCCCAGTCCAGCTTCTGCTGGTCCTGTACGTTCAGCTCGCTTACGCGCAGGCTCTTTGCTGCGTCAATTTCGTTCTGCGTCAGAAACTTCGACGGCGTCAGCTCGAAAACGTCCAGACCGCGCGCGATCTCGGAGCCGTAGATGTTGCCGTTGTACCAGTACGACGACCAGTAGCCGCCCAGCACCAATTGCTTCGCATCGATCGGTCCGCGATCAAACGAGGCAATCTCAAACGGGTGCGCCGGATCGGTGAAGTCCATCACGCTGATGCCGCCCTGGTACCAGCTCTGCACCTCGATGTCGCGTCCCGGTACCGGGATCAGCGAACCGTTGTGCGCGACACAGTTTTCCGTGTCGCCCTGCGCGGCCGGCAGCTTGTAATAGCTCGCCAGGCTCAGCTTGTCGTCGTGCAAATTGAAGATGGCGTCCGCGCCCCACTTGATTGGGTCATTCGGCCGGCAGCGCGCGCCCAGGCCTCCGCCCCACTCATCGGTAAACACCACCTTCGAGCCGTCGTTGGAAAACGACGCCGAGTGCCAATAGCTGTAATTCGGATCATTGACCGCATCCACCCGCTTCGGATGCACCGGGTCCTTGATGTCCAGAAGCAATCCGTTGCCGGAGCAAGCACCCGCTGCCAGGCCGATGGCCGGGTACACCGTAATGTCGTGGCACTGGTTTGTGTCAACCGGCTTTTCGTCACCCTTGTCGTGGCTGCCGCCGTTGTTCAGGCCATTCAGCGCGCCGGTCCGCGGGTCCATAAACACGCGCGGGCTCGACACGATGGCAGCTTGCTGCGGCGCCGCGACCGGCACCTTGATCACGTCGATGCGGAACAGCGCCGTGTTCGGATCCGTCTTCTGCGCTTCGCTCTGCTCCTGGCCGTTGCATCCGGCCAGTTCCTCGCCCTGCCGCACAAAGCTCGTGCCGCTCACGTAGATGTAGACGTTCTCCGCATCGTTCGGATCGACGACCAATGTGTGCGTGTGCGAGCCGCGGCAGGTCTGCACTGCAGCTACCTGCTTCGGATTCTGAATGTCGGAAATATCGAAGATGCGAACACCGCGGAAGCGGTCCTTTTGTGCAACTGGAATGCGTTGCTTCTTTGCCTTCTTATCTTCTTCTGACTGCGGCGGATTCGGCGGGAAACCCTGCGCGCTGCAGTCTACGTGGCCGTTCGGCATTTCGACGGACATGAACAGCAGTTTCTTGTACACCGACACATCGCCCTGGCCGCCGGGGCACACCAGCGTCGTCAGCAGCTTGGTCGCGGCCGGGTTGGCAATGTCATAGATGCTCACGCCGTAGAAGTTTCCTTGAAACAGGTGCGCGCCCTGAAACGCCAGGTCAGAGTTCGCATAGCCAAGCTGCGCCAGTACCGGCTTCAGCGCCTTCGGCATCTTCGCCGTGTCGCTCACGCCAAGCACCTTCTGCAGAGCCGTATTCACGCGAGGATCGTCGGGATTATTGCTGTCCAGCGTGAACGCCGGTGGTTTATGCAGCGATGTAATGCGGCGCATGCCGCTCGCCACCTCGCCCGCATCGTACATGCCCGGCTTCAGCGTGTAGCGCGGATCGGTTGTGCTTGCGCCCGTCATTCCAGCGGGCAGCGGCGGCGCGGGTTTTGGCGCGAACTCATCCAGCTCGTCCGTTGGTGTCGGCTTTGCCGCTTCCTTCGCATTGGCCGGTTGATCGACCGGAGCCTTCTGCGTCGCGGCCTGCGCAAACAACGCCGCATGCGAACCCATCGCCAGTGCCGCAACCGCGGCAACACGCAACCACTCGTTCCTGAAACGCTTCACCTTGCCTCCGAAATTACTGTGACGTCACTTGCACCATGCGCAAAGATGGTCGCGATCTAGTGCTGACTCGCTGACTCGCTGACTTGCTGCCTGCTGACTCGCTGCTTCGCTTCAGCATACCTTCCATAATGCGGATTTCGGCACGCTGTGTGTTGTCTGCATCCGTCGCGAAGTCGAACAGGTCGGCATCCTGCCCTGCACCGGCCGAATTAAAGAGATCGTGCACCATGATTAATGCCCCGTTGTGGTGCTGGATCATGCCCGTCAAAAACAGCCGATCGAACTCCGCACCATGCGACTTTTGTAGCGCGTCCATCTGCGCCGGCGTCAGCATGCCGGGCATGGTCGGCATCGGCGCTCCGCTCATGGACATCTCTGGCATGCCGGGCATCGCGTCGGGCATGGCCATCTCCGTCTTCTCGCCGCGCGTGTGAAGCCATCGCTTCATGAACTGCATTTCGTCCGCCTGCGAACGGCTGATGCGCGCACCAATGGCCGTGACCTGTGGGTCCGTTGTGTGCGTCGGAATCAGCGCCGTCATTTCGACGGCCTGGCCGTGGTGCATGATCATGCCCTGCATGAAATCGACGTCGGCCTGTGCACGCGCGGGCTGCGGAGCATGCGACCCGGCGGGCAGTGTGTGGCTGGGCGCACCCGGTGCGCCAGGCTGCACAATCACCGGCGCTGGGGAGCTTTGCGCACGCACGCTCACCACGGCGAACGCACACGCGAGCAGGGCGAGATTTCGCGGCAGCATCCATCGGTCTATGCAACGGGTCGGGCGAATGTTCATACCGCTCAGCTGTCCTTCCGGTAAAGCATGTTGCGCATCGCGTTGCGACGCGCCTCGTTCATTTCTGAAAGACTCTGGCGATCTGTCGCGTCCATGCTCGGCTTGCTGGCGGCGGAGGTGTCTTTTTCCGTGCACTCCAGGCATCGGTTTGCGTACCCGGGCTTGTCGGGTCTCAGCTCAAATTCCTCTCCACACACAGCACAGGTTTTCCAGGGAAACGGCATACCGTGAACAGTGTAAAGCTCGCGTGAAAATTGGCCTCAAGCCCGCGCGCGGTGACATTCTGGTCGAAGCCGACGGCGCTGGCGTAATCCGCACGGCAAGCGTGAGCCGCCCCTCTTTGCATCGTTCACTATAGTTCGACATCGAAGTGTTCAGCAGGAAAGGTACACAGATGCAACTTGGCATCGACAGCTTCATTGCGCACCGCCCCGATCCCGTTACCGGCGAAATGATCTCCGCCCAGCAGCGCATTGCCAACCTTGTTGAGGAGATCGTTGCCGCCGACCAGGCCGGCCTGGACGCCTTCGGGCTCGGCGAGCATCACCGTGAAGAGTTCCTGGACTCCGCGCCCGCTATCATTCTGGCGGCCGCCGCATCGCGCACCACGCGAATCCGTCTCGCCTCCGCAGTTACCGTGCTCAGCGCCGCCGACCCCGTCCGTGTGTTTCAGGAATTCGCGACGCTGGATCTGCTTTCGAACGGGCGTGTTGAGATCGTCGCCGGCCGCGGCTCCTTTACCGAATCGTTTCCACTCTTCGGCTTGCGGTTGCAAGACTACGACGCCCTGTTCGCCGAAAAGCTCGATTTGCTGCTCGCACTCCGCGAGGAAAACCCCATCACGTGGAGCGGTAAGTTCCGCCCGGCACTCAACGGCCAAGGCGTCTTTCCAAGGCCCGTGCAGCAGAAGATGCCAGTGTGGCTTGGCGTCGGTGGCACGCCACAATCGTTCGTGCGCGCCGGCGTGCTCGGCCTTCCGCTGATGGTTGCGATCATCGGTGGCGAGCCTCACCGCTTCCGCCCGCTCATCGACCTGTATCGAGAGGCCGGCAAACAATCCGGTCACCCCACTGAAGACCTCAAAGTCGGCGTTCACGTGCTCGGCCACGTCGCTGATACGAACGAACAGGCCGCGAACGACTTCTTCCCCGGCTACGCCCGCGAGTTCACGCAGATCGGTAAAGAACGTGGCTGGCCGCCCGTCACGCGCGCGCAGTTCGACGCCCTGCGCCGCCCCAAAGGCGCACTAATGGTCGGCGACGCGAAGTACGTGGCCGAAAAGCTAAAAACGCTGAACGGGGACCTCGGAGGCCTTCACCGCATCCAGTTGCAAACCAGCGTAGCGGGCCTGAACCACGCGCAAACCATGCATTCCATTGAACTTTACGGAATGGAGGTCGCCCCCAGACTCCGCGCCTGAGCACGCTTTTGGTATTCGGACGAAGCAGCTACCCGCTCTGAGGCGTTCCGCGTCCGTGTGCGGGTCGGCGGAGCAGGCCGCCATGTGGCGACAGAAATATTGCCAAGATACGGAACTGTTCCTACAAGCCCGGCGTACTCTCGGCGCAGATGCCTTCCACCACAGACAACCGCTTCACCAGCCCGGCACTCGCGCGTGCGCTCAAACTGGCGGCACTCTTCGCAGTGGTCAAGCTCCTGCTACAGTTCGCCCTGACGCTTTGGACCGAGCATCTCGGGTACAGCTACTTTCGCGATGAGTTCTACTACATTGCCTGTGGGCACCACCTGGCCTGGGGCTATGTCGACCACGGCCCCATTGTCGCTCTGCAGGCCCGCCTCGGCGAGATTCTCTTCGGCGACTCCGTCTTTGGCATTCGTGTGCTTTCCGCGTTTGCCGGAGCGCTTACCGTTTTCCTCGGTGGCATCCTGTGCTGGTCGCTCGGAGGCCGCCGCCCTGCGCAGGCGCTCACTTGCATCGGCCTGATCGTGACGCCGCAGTACATTGGCGTCGACGGTTTTCTGTCCATGAACTCGTTTGAAGCTGTGTTTTGGTCCGGCTGTCTGCTCGCCCTCATCATGGTCGCGCGCGGCGCCTCACCCGCGCTCTGGTGGGCTTTCTTCGGCATCTGCGCTGGGGTTGGCCTGCTGAACAAGCCTTCGATGGCTTTCTTCCTGATCGCGGCAGGCATCGGTCTTCTGGTCACGCCGCAACGCCGCCTGCTTGCGAGCCGATGGACCGCGCTGGGCATTGCTCTGCTGCTTCTGATTGCACTTCCAAATCTGCTCTGGCAGATTCACAACCATTGGCCCACTGCCGAGTTCCTTCACAACGGCCGCGTCGAAGGCAAGAACCTGGTTCTGAATCCGCTTGAGTTCTTCCTGGCGCAGTTCAGCAATATGCACCCGCTCAACGCGCTCCTCTGGATCACCGGAGTGGTTGCATTGCTGCGCGGTAAGTCGATACGCAACACGCGATGGCTCGGCTTCACCTTTGTCGCGTTCTTCATCATTATGTACATTTCGCACGCCAAGGACTACTACCTCCAGGGCATTTATCCTGCATTCTTCGCCGCCGGTGCGATTGCATGGGAACATCGCCGCGCTGCTTCCACACGAGTTCAGCGAGACCGCATCTTCGCGTTCCCCGTCTACGAATCGCTGCTCCTGCTG
The DNA here is from genome assembly GCF_965201105.1 of Terriglobus sp. GTDB lineage: Bacteria > Acidobacteriota > Terriglobia > Terriglobales > Acidobacteriaceae > Terriglobus. The sequence goes on along the minus strand of NZ_OZ241741.1, from coordinate 2,743,996 downwards.
ACTGGTCTCGTCATCCTGCCCATGAGCAGCCCAGTGCTACGGCCCTCTGCCTGGGTCCGTTACACCGCCGCACTGCACCTGCGTGCGAAGCCAACGGAAAGCGGCGGCAGCGGCCCGCTTCCACAATTCTTTGCCGACCGCTTCGGTTGGGACCAGCAGTACAGCGTCGTTTCGGGGGCGTTTCATGCACTCTCAGCCTCAGATCAGCGACGCGTGTGTATCTTTGGCAAGGATTATGGCGAAGCCGGCAACATCGATTTTCGCAACCACCTCTTCCACGACACACTGCCGCCCGCCATCAGCGGCCAGAACAGCTACTGGACCTGGGGGACACATGACTGCGATCCCAACCTGGTGATCGCGATCATCCCGGACACACAAGCAGCCGTTGGCACCAAGTATGCCTCGGTGACTCTGCTGGGCCACAACAGTGACCCATACTCCATGCCCTTCGAGCGTCGAAACATCTACCTGCTACGCGACCGGAAGCCCGGCGCGCCATTCCGTTGGGCGGACGAACGCTTTTACTATTAACTAGGCCTGATTCAAGCACGGACGGAATTCATACACGCCACTACGCCACCGCTCTGTCCCGCTTCGGCGGGAAGACTCGATACCATAGCCCTATGACTCACCAAAAGCGTGCTCTTGTGACCGGCGGCGCCGGGCTGATTGGTTCCCACATTGTCGACTTGCTGATTCGCGAGGGTTGGACCGTCCGCATTCTGGACAACCTGGAGCCGAACACGCACAAGTTCGGCAAGCCCGCATGGGTGAACCCGCAGGCCGAGTTCGTGCAGGGCAATGTGCAGGATTACGAGACGATGAAGGCCGCACTCACGGACATCGACGTGGTCTGGCATGAGGCCGCGTATGGCGGCTACATGCCAGAGATGGCGAAATACGTTCTGGTGAATAGCTTCGGCACGGCACAGATGCTGGAGATCATCCGCGACCACAACTTGCCCGTCAGGAAGGTGATCGTCGCCAGCTCGCAGGCGGTTTATAGCGAGGGCGCGGCGCTTTGCCCCAAGCACATCAAGGTTGTTCCACACATCCGTCCCGTCGACCAGCTTCGCATCGGTGACTTCACCGTGCACTGCCCGATCTGCAACCAGGTCACGCAATCCATTCCGACGCCGGAGGAGACGCCTGGTGGCGGCGAGACCGTGTACGCGCTGACCAAGGTGGACCAGGAGAAGCTGGTGCTACTGTGGGGCAAGCAGACGGGTATTCCCACGGTCGCGCTCCGCTACTCCTGCACCTATGGGCCGCGGCAGTCGCTGTTCAATCCCTACACGGGCGTGATCGCCATCTTCTGCACGCGGCTGCTGAATAATCAGCAACCCGTCATGTACGAGGACGGTGGGCAGACGCGCGACATGTGTTTCGTGGAGGACATTGCGCGGGCGAACCTGCTGGTCGCGGAGACCGACAAGCTGGATGGCCTGCCGGTGAACGTGGGCAGCGGCAAGGCAACCAGCGTGCGGCGCCTGGCAGAGGTGATCGCGGAGCAGCTTGGGCTTGACCTGCAACCCCTCGCGCGCGGTGAGTTTCGCCCCGGCGAAATTCGCTATCTCACTTCCGACATCTCGCGCATTCAAAGCATCGGATACGAGCCGCAGGTGAGCATTGAGGAAGGCATCGGGCGGTATCTCGCCTGGATCAAGACGCAAGGCGAGGTGAAGGATTACTTCTCCGACATCGAAGCCGGCCTGCGCGCCAAGGGCATCGTGCAGAGCGTGAAGCTGTAGATCACCGCGAACGCGAACGTTGTCGATCACGACGATTTGATTCGGCTCGGGTGCGGTCAAGATCGGCCAAATTCATCTGTTGGCGGAACGCCGGAACCATAGCCGCGCGGATGTTGACGTACGTAAAACCCGCCGTTTGCGTTGTTTGGCGCGGGCCGGGAGGGACAACGTGCATATCCAGGGAGCTATCTACATAAGAGTAAGGTGCCCGATAGCGGGTTACGAAAAGGGGTATGTATGTTACAGAGTTCAGGAAGCAAGCGCGCAGGTGCGCTTTTGGCCGCGGTTGTAACGGCCTCAATGGCGGGAGGCTTGTGCAATGCGCAAACGTCCGGCAAGCACATGGCCTCAGACCAGGATAGGCAGTTTCTGCAGGACCTGGGAAAAGATAGCAACTTCGAAATCAAGACCAGCCAGCTTGCTCTTGAAAAGAGCCAGTCCGCTGACGTGAAGCAGTACGCCCGCATGGTCGTGCACGACCATGACACGATCAAGGTCAAGATCGCAGCGGCAGACAAAGCTGCTGAAACTTCTGCCGTGAGCCCAACCGACATGACGCCGGACAACCAGTCGACCGTGGACAAGCTGAGCAAGCTCAGCGGCACCGATTTCGATAAGGCCTATGTTCAAGAGCTCGTGAAGGGTAATCAGAACATTGAGCAGGAAGAGTCGTCAGAAGCCAAGAGCAGCACTGTTCCGGCCGTGAAGTCGCTGGCCATGCAGAGTGCATCGACGGATAAGAAGCACGCCGCGCGAGCCAAAATCCTCGCGAAGGCGCACGACGTTCAGAGCTAACGAAGCTTGACCCGCGGTGTGGGGCGACACCGACACGTTCCTGCGGCTCAGCTTATCGCGCCGCAAGGACGACCGTTGCGAGCAGGAGGGTCACTACGCGAATGCGATGGAGGTTGTCCCATTGCTTCGCGTCGGTTTTCCAGGACGGGTAAGCGGATTTCATTTTGCTAACCGCGTGTTTCGCGGAACCAACATCGTAAGTGTGACGGCCAGCACCAGTAACTGCAAGAGCAGGGATGCCGTCGCGCCGTTCCACGAAAGATCGCCGTGCCGAAGCCGAAGGAAAGCGAACGTACCTGTCAGCAGAAGTGTAATGGCATACCAGGGCGGCATAAACGTACCGAGCCGGCCCGCGAAGCGCGGTACGGTACTCACCTGTTGCGCCTCGGGCAGCGCGCGCAAAACCGGTTCCACAAACACGGCTACGCATAGCTCATTGCCGGACATGAGCGCCAGCGATAAAAGAGTGATCGTGCCAAGGGCGAACATGCTCTTCGGATGGAGCGATGACCAGCCGCGACTCAGAAAGATCCGAGTGCTCAACGTGAGGACTCGAATAGGTTTGCCTGCATGCAGACCTGGTCGGAGGCGGACGGCTTTTTCAGTCCGGCGGTGCGGCCCTGCACGGACAGGCCGCGCGGCTGGGCAGCAAAAGACTGGGGCGCTGAGGATTTCGGATCGCCGGCATCACGGGTCAGCAGGGCGTCGGTTAGGCGTTCATGTAAGCCATAGCGCCGGCAGCTTGCCTGCACGAGAGCGTTGAGGCGCTCGCGATAAGGGCGGTCGGCGAAGTCCATGTTGCGGAAGCGTTGGAGGTACTCGGCCTGCAGGTGCGGAAAGTGGTCGCGCACGAACTGGAAGTAGGTCGGCCGCGAGCAGCTTTTTAGGAAGAGCGGCATGGCGGCGAAGAAGCTTGCATCCACCTCTTTCGCGAGTTGGGCCATGCGGTCGATTTCTGTCGGTCCGTCCGTGATGCCGGGCAGCAACGGCGAGTTCAGAATGCCGGTGCGGATGCCCGCCTCCCGCAGCCGCTGGACGGTGCGCAGGCGCAGGTCGGGTCGGGGTGCGCGGGGCTCCAGCTTGCGGGCCAACTCCGCGTCTGGCGTGGTGATGGTGATGTGGACGACGAGGGTGCTGCGGCGATCAATCTCCTGCAGCAGGTCGATGTCGCGTTCAATGAGCGTGGATTTCGTGACGATGCCGAGGCGCAGGCCGTCGCGGCGCGCCATTACCTCAAGCAGGCTGCGCGTAACGCCGGTGCGGCGCTCGATGGGCTGCCACGGGTCGGTCGCGGTGCCGAGCGCGATCTCTTCATGCAGGCGGTTCTGGCGAGCCAGGCGGCGAAGGTCCTGCTCAAGCAGCCAAGCGGCGTTCTGCTTCACGAAGATTTCGCGTTCGAAAGCTTCGGGGGCGCGGAGTCCCGGCTTAACGGCCTGGTCGTCGCCGGGTGCGCTTTCCAGGAACTCGTGGGTATAGCGCGCGTAGCAGTAGCGGCAACCAAACTCGCAACCACGATAGGGATTGATCGACCAGGCCATCCAGTGGAGGCGCTTTGAGACGGATTTGTTGAGGATGGAACGGCTTTCAAGGGCGCGGAAACGGACGTCGTGACCGACGTCGATCTGTTCCGCATCGGCAGCGGCGCGGCCAAGTGCGGTAAGGCGCTGACCGGCCAGAATGGGGAACAGCGTGTCAGGTTTCGCCTTTTCTTCGTCCATACAGAACAGCGTAGGCCCGTACCGCACCATTCGTCAAAGCCGGAAAGTTACCGCTACGGTTTGGGCGCGGGTGTGGGACCGGCTGAGGCAGTTTCGCCGTTCACCGTGGGCCAGCCATCGCGGTAGTTGATGCGGTCGAGCAGAAGCAGCCGGCCTTCATCGCGGTGGGTGGGGTCGATGGCGTGGTACAGGATCCATTCCTGGCCGGCGCCGTCGGTGACCGTGGAGTTGTGACCGGGGGCAAGCCAGGTGTTATTGGCCTGGAGGAGTACGCCGTTGGTGCCCTTCGACGCAAACGGGCCGAAGGCGCTGCGGGAGCGGGCGACCATGACAGCGTAGTGGGCGTGTTCGCCGCAGCAGTTGTCGCCGGAGAAGTAGAGGTAATACCAGCCGTCATGAAAGGTGGTCCAGGCACCCTCGACAAGGCGGCGGTAGTTCTCGTCGCCGCCGCCGGGGACAGGTTGGATCAGGGCCGTGGGCGTGGTTCCGGGTTTGAAGTGGAGGCGGTCTTCGGTGAGCTCCTGCACCTCTATGGGCTGAAAGCCGGAGCCCCAGTAGAGCAGGTGCTTGCCGGTGGCGGGGTCGTCGAAGGCCATGGGATCGATGTCGATGAAGCTTTTGCCGCAGAGCAGGGGCGCGCCGGAATCTACGAACGGGCCGGCGGCGGTACGACTGGTCGCGACTCCAAGACACATGCCCTGCACGCCTTCGCCGGGCTTGCCGACCGTGCTGCCGTTGCTTTCGGCGGCGTAGTACATGAAGTAAGTCGAGCCGAAGCGGTGGACATCAGGCGCCCAGAAATTTTGCTTCTGGTTGGCCCAGGTGGGCTTGACCGGAAGCGCGTCGCCGAGGCGCGTCCAGTGGACGAGGTCGGTCGAGTGCGCGATCTGGATGTTTGCCTGCGGATGGTCACCACGGGTGCCGTAGACCCAATAAGTGCCGTCAACGTCGCGCAGGGCGGTGGGGTCGGGAAAGTTCGCGGCGATGACTGGGTTGGTGTAGGTGGGCTGCTGGGCGCGGGTGAGTGCTGGGAGCATGGCAGCGACGGTGATGAAAGCGGCTGCGATGCGGCCAAGAGGATGCGAACGATGAGCGGGCTGTCGTGATGGCTTGGGCACGGCACGATTGTAGAGTGCAGGCGAAAGATAAACAGGAAGTTGCAGCGTGAGAGCCAGCATACGGGTTCGTCGCTGGACCGAAATGCAGGTTCTCCGCTGTGCACCCACAATGAAGCTATGGGTGCCCCGGTCGAAATGACAGTGCTTCTAATGAGCGAAAACTGGTGGACAGAGCCCGGGTAGCGGAGATTACTCGGCGTGGTAGTTGGGAGCTTCGCGGGTGATGACGACGTCGTGGACGTGGGACTCGCGGAGGCCGGCGCCCGAGATGCGGACGAAACGCGCGTTCTGCTGCAACTCCGGGATGGTGGCACAGCCAAGGTAGCCCATGCCGCTGCGCAGGCCGCCGACAAGCTGGTAGACCATGTCGCCGAGCTGGCCACGGTAGGGTACGCGGCCCTCGATGCCCTCGGGAACGAACTTGGCGAGCCGGTTGGCGTTGCTGGGCTCGGGTGCGGTCAGGCTTTTTTGTTCCGCGAGCGGGCTAAGGTCGTTGGTGCTTTGGAAATAGCGCTCGCCGGAACCCTGAGACATGGCGGAGAGCGAACCCATGCCGCGGTAGGCCTTGAACGTGCGGCCCTGGTAAAGGATGGATTCACCGGGCGACTCATCAACGCCGGCGAAGAGCGAGCCGATCATGATGACCGAGGCACCGGCGGCGATGGCCTTGGTGATGTCGCCGGAGTACTTGATGCCGCCGTCGGCGATGACGGCGATGCCGGCTTCCTGCGCGGCGCGGGCGGCCTCCGCAATGGCGGTGATTTGGGGCATGCCGGCGCCGGTGACCATTCGCGTGGTGCAGATGGAGCCGGGGCCGATGCCGACTTTGACGGCGTCCGCGCCGGCGTCGATCAGGGCCTTGCAGCCGTCGTAGGTGGCGATATTGCCGGCGAGCAGGTCGACTTCGGGAAAATGCTTCTTAACTTCGCGGACGGCTTCGAGCACGCGCGAGGAGTGGCCGTGCGCGGAATCGATGGCGAGAGCATCGGCGCGGGCTTCGACGAGGGCGGCGGCGCGTTCCAGGTAGTCACCCGTTGCACCGATGGCGCCGGCAACGCGCAGGCGGCCCTGCTCGTCCTTGCAGGCGTTGGGGTACTTGAGCTTCTTCTGGATGTCCTTAACGGTGATGAGGCCCTTGAGCTCGTAGGCGTCGTTCACCACCAGGAGCTTTTCGACGCGGTGCTGGTGGAGGATGTGCTCGGCTTCATGAAGCGTGGTGCCGACGGGGACGGTGATGAGGTTCTGCTTGGTCATCACATCGGCGATGGGGATGTCCGTCTCGTTGACGAAGCGGAGGTCACGGTTGGTGAGGATACCGACGAGCTTGCCCTTGTTGGTGACGGGGACGCCGGAGATCTTGTAGCGGCGCATGACTTCAAGCGCGGCGGCGATGGGCTGGTCGGGTTCGATGGTGACCGGATCGACTATCATGCCGGATTCGGAGCGCTTGACCTTATCGATTTCGCTGGCCTGCTGCCGGATGGTGAGGTTGCGATGGACGACGCCCATGCCGCCCGCCTGGGCCATGGCGATGGCAAGGCGCGACTCGGTGACGGTGTCCATGGCCGCGGAGAGCAGCGGCGTGTTCAGGGTGATGCGGCGGGTGAGGCGCGTCGCGGTGGAGACCTGGGCGGGAACGACGTCAGAGAAGGCGGGGACGAGCAGGACGTCGTCAAAAGTAAGGGCTTCCGGTACGGGTACAACGAGCATACGGTTCTTGGCAGTGTAGGCCGGGGTGGGTGGGAAGGCAAACTGGGGTGCTTAGGTAAGAAGTGCAATTCAGAATAGATTGTCAAAGAAGTTGATAAAGCTTTTCAACATGGACAAGGCTTTAGCGAATGGTCTCGGAAGCCGATTATGCGGCATTCCGAGAATGGGTGCGCCCGAGTTTGTTCTGTGACACGCGCAAGAACAACGAACTGGCCGAGGGCCAGCATATTGGACACAGCAAGCGTTATGCCTGCCCGTAGCACACATTACGCTCGGTTCATGTAGGGACACCGCACTCATCTGCGTAATAGCGTGTTGCCGGGAGTTCCAGGCAAGCCATTCCTTCAGTTGAAATTCGTATCGGTCCCATTCGGCACGTTGATTGACTACAGCGCGCTTACGTGCGCGACGTATCCATGCTGAACGCATACTTGCATGCCGAAGAGATCTTCGTGCATTCATCCTGCTCTTGAAAGACAAGTAGCTTATGACCTCCAAAATTCGACAGAGTTGAATGAAGTGGGCATCTCGCCGTCTCGGTTCCGAGGCATAATCCGACCCGTTGCTGGTAGCGCGTTCAGACTACTGTGGGAGCAAGGGAAAGAGCTAATAAATCCGTTTGGTCTGATGACGAAAATGAATGCATAGGGGATTCGGTCAGCAGTGCGTCTCAAAGCGGGCGGCTGAGGTGAACACGACGATATGCATCAGCGATGGCGATTTGCCATTTCATGTCTCAACGTTTCCCACAAGTTCCTGCCTCGAGGTCTTCGTCTAGCGTGGTGAGGCGGCGATCCAACTCTTCGCGCTGCGCCGCCGTGATTGAACGTGCTCGCTCTTGAGGCTATCCCAAAGCTGTGAGATGAGCGCGAGGCGCTCCGGTCGGGTCAGCTTCTGGAGTTCCGTAGGAGTAAGCAGTGCCATAAAGGGAGAGGGTACGAATTTCATCGAGGTGACGCCCAGCTGATTCGGCGAGTCCGGCCGCACGCTGGTATGTGAGGCTTTTATTACCTCGGCGGCTAAAGCCGCAATCGGGTTGTGACCTGTTGCTACCTCGGCGGCTAAAGCCGGTCGAGCTTGTGCTTCGCACTCGCGCGGAAAAGCGATCCTTCGCTGCGCTCAGGATGACACTGTACGTGGTCCTTGATGGCTCTGGAGTTTACCGCTGCCACGGCCCCACTGTCCGCTCAGAGAGCGCGCAAAGAATGGGGCACGTGACTTCAGTGGCGGTTCGCCCACGTTAGCCGCAAAGAGCGCGGCGAAGGGTGGGGCACGGTGCTGTTGGGTAAGCGGAGCTCGCTTATGGAAGCTAGCTGGGTGCTTAGCGGGTGGAGGCGCGCTGGTCTGTTGCTGGTTGCCCGTTGAGGTACTGTTCGAACCAGTCGGCGGAGCGGATGTTGCGGTCGCGGATGTGGGTGGGGTTGACGAAGCCGTGGCCTTCGGCGGGGTAGATGACGAGTTGCGACTTCACGCCTTCGGCGCGGAGGGCGTGCCAGAACTCGTAGCTTTGGGGCGCGGGGCACTCGCCGTCGCGGTCGCCGACGATGACCAGGGTGGGCGTGGTGACCTGCTTGATGTAGGTAATGGCGGAGCTCTTCTGATAGACGCTGGGGTCGTCGTAGACCGAGGCGCCGAAGAACGGGACCATCCACTGGTCGATGAAGTTTTCGCCGTAGTAGCTGAGCCAGTCGGAGATGCCGGCGCCGGCGACGGCGGCGTGGAAGCGGTGGGTCTGGGTGACGCCGAACATGGTCATGAAGCCGCCGTAGCTCCAGCCGGTGAGGCCCAGGCGGTTGTCGTCGACGGGGTACTGTTTTTCGACCTGGTCGACCCCGGCGAGGATGTCGCGGAGGTCGCCGTAGCCGAAATCCTTGCGGTTGGCAGCGGTGAAAGACTCACCCTGGCCGAAGGAGCCGCGCGGGTTGGGCTGGAAAACAAAATAGCCGAGCTGCGTATAGAGACTGCCGCCAGGGTTACCAAAGGAGGGGCCCACCTCCGCCGACGGCCCGCCGTGGACCGAGACAATCATGGGGTACTTCTTCGACGGATCGTAGTTGGCAGGCAGACTGAGCCAGCCCTGCACGTGGAAGTTGTCGTTGTTCCACTCGATGGAAACGGTCCTATTGGTGGACTTGACGGCGTCGTTGAGGTGAGTGACCGGGCGGATGCCGCGGAAGTCGCCGGCGTAGATTTCGGGTGCCTTGTCAGGGCCGGAGGACACGAAGGCGACGGCGCGCGCGCTGGGTGCGAACGAGAACGAAAGCGAGGCGCGGCCGCTGCCGATGGACTGCGGCTCGGTCCAGCCGGAAAAGAGCTCTTTCTTGTTGGTGCCGAGCAGGCCGAGGTGGGATTTGCCGGAGACGTCTTCCGAGAAGACGATGTGATCGGGGTCGGCCCAGGCGAGATAGACGGGCGTGGACTTACGGCCGGGCGTGAGGTCCTGGAGTCCGGAGCCGTCTGCGCCCATCAGGTAAATGTCGCCACCGGTGGAGCCCTGGTCGCTCATGAGGCCGCCAATGAAGGCGATGTCGCGACCGTTAGTCGAGTAGCGCGGCACCGCGATCTGCAGGCCCTGCAGGGACGCGATGGTGTGTTTGGGATTGAGGATGCTTTTTGCCTGGTCCGGTTGGCCCACGGGCACGGTGTACATCTGAGCAATCCACCAGGTGTTTTCGCCGGGCGGGTTGGAGGCGGTGAAGGCGATGTGCTTTGCGTCGGGTGCCCAGTCGAATTCGTAGGCGTGAAGGGTTTTCGGGGTGAGGACCGAGAGTGCGCCGGTGTGGGCGTCGGCGGCGGCGACCCACTGGACCTCGACGCCGTCCTCGCCGATGACGCCGGCGGGTGGTTTCATGGCGGCGAGTGCGCCGGCGGCGCGGGTGGCGTTTTCAACGTAAAGGAAGGCGATCGACGAGCCGTCTGGTGCCCAGGCGGGCGAGGTCATCGCGCCCGTAATGTGCGTGATCTGCTTCACCGATCCGCTCGCGTTGTCACGTAGCCAGAGTTGCGGCTGGCCGTCGGCGCAGGTTGCGGTGAAGGCCAGGGTCTTGCCGTCGGGCGACCAGCGCGGGTTGGAGGCGGAGCAGCCTTCGCCCGCGGTGACGGTGGTGTCTTCGGGTTTGGGGTTGTCGATAGGGCTGATGTGCAGACTCCCGCCACCGCCGCCGCGGCGTCCGCCACCGGATGCGCCGCCGCCGCCGTAGAGGGTCCAGGCGATCTGCTTACCGTCGGGAGAGATTTCGACCGCGCCGGGCTGGCGCAATCCGGTGTTGCGCTGCGCTTCCATGGCCTGCATGGCCGCGGCAACACGCGGACTGGGCTGGGCCAGGGTCATATCCGGGGCCTTTTGAGGCGACTGAGCGACAGTGGTAAGCACTGGGACAAAGGCGAGGGCGGCGAGGAGAGCGCGGCGGGGCGCGGTCGCAAACGTCATGATGAGAGGATAGCGAATATCGGTGCGGCAGCGCCGCTGATATGGCGATTCGCCGCGCATGACCTTGCACCACGCAGTCCGCTGATCGGCCGAGCGAAAGTATTATCGTGCGCCGAGTGTATTTTTCCGGCGTTCTTCGGGGGTGGCGTAAAACTTACGAATCTCGTCGGCTGTGACGCGGAGGATGGAACTGCCGGAGATAATGGCGGCGATCTCGTTATCGGGGCGGCCGTTTTTGCGAAGAACTTCGATCTCGTCGGAGAACATACCGATGATCTGAGCAAGCGGAAAGCGTTCGGGCGGCATACGTGCGGCGGTGCGCAGGGCTGCCTGGGCCTTCATTGCTTCTTCGAGTGGGTAGCTCTGGTCCTCGGGGCGGGTGTTTTCGCCGGGGCTGGCTGGCGCTTCACCGGGTGGGGTTGTGTTGTAAGACCGTTCGTTCTGGACGTCATCCGCCATGGTGTGCGTACCTCCTGTAGACGACAGAGATGTGGCGAAGCTGTGGAACGTTGCGCTGCGGTGCATGTTGACGCTCCGGGGCCAGCATTGATAGAGTGAGAAGGTTGTGAAGTCTCCGAAGTGCGCCTGCGGCAGGGTGCGCGTGGGAGGGGTCTCGCGGAGCGTGTCAGAGCCGCTTCAGATGAGATCAGGCCGGCAGCACGCCTCAAGTGAGGAATCCGGCTCCAGATGCCAAAGTTTTAGCAGATTTCGGTTCAGAGCAGTTCCACGTTCTTACGTTCGATTCAGGAGTTCCGAGTGCCTACGTTTCATCAGCTTGTGAAGAAGGGGCGCACCGCGCCGAACTACAAAACGGCCAGCCCCGCGCTGCAGGGATCGCCGCAGCGCCGTGGCGTGTGTACTCGCGTATACACCCAGACGCCGAAGAAGCCGAACTCGGCGTTGCGCAAGGTTGCCCGTGTTCGCCTGACAAACGGCATTGAGGTCACCTCGTACATTCCGGGTGAGGGTCACAATTTGCAGGAGCACTCGATCGTGCTGATCCGCGGTGGCCGTGTGAAGGATTTGCCAGGTGTTAGGTATCACATTGTGCGCGGCACGCTGGATTCGGTGGGTGTTGCGAAGCGCTTGCAGAGCCGTTCGAAGTACGGCGCGAAGCGTCCGAAGGCCGCGAAGTAGTTCGTTGTTCGTCTTTCTCTCGTTCCTAAGCTCTCGTTTCGTTGCTTGGTTTTTGGGGCAGGAGAGCGGGGGCAGCGAAGTACGAGAGCGACGGTTTAACCAAGCCCAGATGCTTGAGAGGTTTACGGCGCTGGGGGAAGAAGAAAAGAGAAGAGATGCCAAGAAAAGGTCATATTGCCAAGCGTGAGGTCGTCGCCGATCCGGTGTACGCGTCCACGCTCGTTACGAAGTTCGTGAACAGCATGATGTGGGGCGGCAAGAAGTCGACCGCGCAGGCAATTTTTTACGAGTCCATGACCAATCTGGAAGCAAAGGGCGGCGGAGACGATGCCCTGAAGCTGTTCAAGAAGGCCGTGGAGAACGTGAAGCCGCTGCTGGAAGTGAAGAGCCGCCGTGTGGGCGGTGCGAACTACCAGGTGCCGATTGAAGTAAACCCGGAGCGCCGCACGTCGCTGGCGATCCGTTGGCTGGTCACATTCTCCCGTTCGCGTGGCGAGAAGGGCATGGTTGACAAGCTGACCGCCGAGTTACTGGATGCCGCAAATGGCCGGGGCGCCGCGATGAAGAAGAAGGAAGATGTGCACCGCATGGCCGAGGCGAACAAGGCCTTCGCGCACTACCGCTGGTAATTCAAGTTTAGAGTTCCCAGTCGTGAGTTGTGAGTGCGCCGGCGTCCTGACGCCGGCGTATTCGCAGGTAAGGCGGACTGTTACGACCGGGTTACAAAGGCCGGCGCCTTACGTTCACGCGGAGCTTGCAACTCGCAACTGACAACAGAACACACCGCGGAGCCCGGCTCCGCAGAGAGAACACACAACGTGGCACGCACAATTCCGCTGAATAAATGCCGCAACATCGGCATCATGGCCCACATCGACGCCGGCAAGACGACCACGACTGAGCGCATCTTGTTCTACACCGGCGTGAATCACCGCATCGGCGAAGTGCACGAAGGCACCGCGACCATGGACTGGATGGAGCAGGAGCAGGAGCGCGGCATCACGATTACATCGGCCGCGACGACCTGCATGTGGAACGGCATTCGCGTCAACATCATCGACACACCCGGCCACGTGGATTTTACGGCCGAGGTGGAGCGCTCGCTGCGCGTGCTGGACGGCGCGGTGGCGTGCTTCGATGCGGTCGCGGGCGTACAGCCCCAGTCCGAGACGGTGTGGCGTCAGGCGACCAAGTACAAGGTGCCGCGCATTTGCTTCATCAACAAGATGGACAAGAACGGCGGCGACGCCGAGTACGCGACAAAAACTATTCAGGACCGCCTTGGTGCCAAGGCAGTGCTGGCGCAGATCGCGATTGGCGCTGAGGCTAAGTTTGCCGGCGTCGTCGACCTGGTGCGCATGAAGGCGATCCTCTGGCACGACGAGACCATGGGTGCGGAGTACTCGGTTGAAGAGATTCCGGCCGACCTGAAGGACAAGGCACAGGAGTTTCGCAACGCGCTGATTGAGGCCGTGGCCGATCAGGACGATGCCCTGATGGAGAAGTATCTGGAGGGCGAGGAGCCGACCGAGGCGGAGCTGAAGTCGGCAATCCGGAAGGCGACGATCGGCATGCACATCTTCCCGGTGCTAATGGGTTCTTCGTTCAAGAACAAGGGTGTGCAGACGCTGCTGGACGCGGTGGTGGATTACCTGCCCAGCCCGCTCGACATCCCGCCCATGATCGGCCACGATCCTGAGGACCCGGAGAAGGAGATCATCCGCAAGCCGGATGACAGCGAGCCGTTCTCCGCGCTTGGATTCAAGATCATGACCGATCCGTTCGTCGGCCAGTTGATCTTTATTCGCAACTATTCCGGCACGCTCAAGACTGGCGACTCGGTGCTGAATCCGCGTACGCGCAAAACGGAGCGCATTGGCCGTCTGCTGAAGATGCACGCGAACAAGCGCGAAGAAATCAATGAGATCCTTGCAGGCGACATCTGCGCCGCGGTCGGTCTGAAGAATCTGGTCACGGGTGACACGATTTGTTCGGACCGGTCGCCGGTGGTCCTGGAATCAATCGACTTCCCCGAGCCAGTGATTGAAGTCGCGGTGGAGCCGAAGACCAAGGCCGACCAGGAGAAAATGGGCATGGCATTGGCCAAGCTCGCGCAGGAGGATCCGACTTTCCGCGTGCGCACGGACCAGACCAACGGTCAGACCATCATCTCCGGCATGGGCGAACTGCACTTGGAGATCATCGTCGACCGCATGATGCGTGAGCACAAGGTCGAAGCGAACGTCGGCAAGCCGCAGGTGAACTACCGCGAGACGATTCGTACGAACTCGGAAGCCGAGGGCAAGTACATTCGTCAGTCGGGCGGTTCGGGTAATTACGGCCACGCGAAAATTCGTATTGAGCCAAACGAAACCGGCAAGGGGTACGAGTTCTCGAACGACACCAAGGGCGGTTCGATTCCAAAGGAGTACATCAAGCCGATCGATCAAGGCATCCAGGAGGCGATGGCCGGTGGTGTGCTCGCCGGGTACGAGATGGTCGACATCAAGGTGTCGTTGTATGACGGCAGCTACCACGATGTGGATTCGAACGAAATGGCATTCAAAATTGCCGGTTCCATGGCGTTCAAGGAAGCCGCTCGCAAGGCGAAGCCAGTTCTACTGGAGCCGGTAATGGCAGTCGAAGTGACCGTGCCGGAGGACTACATGGGCACGGTAATCGGCGACCTGAATTCGCGCCGTGGCCGCATCGAGGGCATGGAAATGGTCGGTGGCGTGCAGGCGATCAAGGCGACGGTGCCGCTCAGCACCATGTTCGGCTACGCCACGAACCTGCGTGGGTCAACGCAGGGCCGCGGCAACTTTACAATGCAGTTCGCGCAGTATGAGGAAGCACCGCGCAACGTGAGCGAAGAAATCATTGCCAAGGTGCAAGGGCGCGAGAAGTAGCCAGGCTCTCGGAATGACGACGTGGTAAGGTGCGCTCTATATCGTGACGATTGCGAGCGCATCCTTCTGCGGTTTCATGCAGCAGAGACTCAGGACTTTGTTGACGGACGAAGCAGTCGCAGTCGACCGAAGATGCTCAACTGGCTTCGGTTGCAGAACGCACGGGAGCGACATCTCGCAGAGTGGATCGAAGTCAACTGCGTACGTACCGGCTTTTTGTGATGAGGCAGGCTGTGTTTCTCGCGATGCTTGTAGTTGAGCTAATCGCGTTACAGAGATAGATAGCAACAAGATAAGTCAGACAAAGGAGTACAGCAATGGCGAAGGAAAAGTTTGATCGTTCGAAGCCTCACGTGAATGTGGGGACGATTGGGCACATTGATCACGGCAAGACGACGTTGACGGCGGCGATCACGAAGGTGTTGTCGAAGCACAACCCGAAGATTGCGTTTCGATCGTTTGACACGATTGACAACGCTCCGGAAGAGCGGGAGCGCGGCATTACGATTGCGACGGCGCACGTGGAGTATGAGACGGCGAACCGTCACTATGCGCACGTGGACTGCCCTGGCCACGCGGATTACATCAAGAACATGATCACGGGCGCGGCGCAGATGGACGGCGCGATCCTTGTGGTGGCGGCGACGGACGGCCCGATGCCGCAGACCAAGGAGCACGTTCTCTTGGCCCGGCAGGTGGGCGTTCCGTACATTGTTGTGTTTCTGAACAAGTGCGATTCGGTGGAAGACGAGGAGCTGACGGACCTGGTGGAGATGGAAGTCCGCGAGCTCCTGTCGAAGTATGACTTCCCGGGCGACGACGTTCCGGTGATCCGCGGCTCTGCGCTGGGCGCCTTGAACGGCGAAGCGAAGTGGGAAGCCAAGATCGACGAGCTGATGGCGGCGGTGGACGCGACGGTTCCGCAACCCGATCGCCTGGTCGATCTGCCGTTTCTGATGCCGATCGAGGATATCTTTTCGATCTCGGGCCGTGGCACGGTGGTGACGGGCCGCATCGAGCGTGGCAAGATCAACGTGGGCGGGCCTGCGGAGATCGTCGGCTTCCGGGACACCCGGCAGACGGTGGTGACGGGCGTGGAGATGTTCAAGAAGCAGCTGGACGAGGGTCTGGCGGGCGACAACGCGGGTCTGTTGCTGCGCGGCATCGCCAAGGAAGACGTGGAGCGCGGCATGGTGTTGGCCAAGCCTGGATCGATCACGCCGCACACCCAGTTCAAGGGCGAGATCTATGTTCTGTCGAAGGAGGAAGGCGGACGCCACACCCCGTTTTTCAACGGCTACCGTCCCCAGTTTTACTTCCGGACGACGGACGTGACGGGATCGGCCAAGCTGCCGGAGGGCACGGAGATGGTGATGCCGGGCGACAACGTGAGCCTGGAAATCACGCTGCACACCCCGGTGGCGATGGAAAAGGGCCTCCGCTTCGCCATCCGCGAAGGCGGACGCACCGTCGGCGCCGGAACCATCACCGACATCCTCAAGTAAGGCACCCGCATACAGCACAACCAAAGCAAAGCACAAGGGCCGCATCGAAAAATGCGGCCCTTGTACTTTGTGACGGCGTCAGAGGTATTGCCATGGACGCAGGGTGTGCTCGTGCTCGTCCATGTCGACCCGTGCACCGCAGAACTGGACGCCTTCCTGTTCCAAACGACTTCGCTGTTCCAGGGCCGCATCACCGCGCAATTTGATTTGTCCGCCCGCACCGACGATACGTTGCCAAGGCAGGGCATCGTGCATGGAAGCGCTGAGCAGCTTTGCCACAGCCCGATGGTAGAGAGGGTAGCCAGCCGCCAAAGCGACTTTGCCGTAGGTTGAGACCCTGCCTGCGGGAACGGAACGAATGACGTCGCGAAAGGCCTTGTCACGGCTTGGGTCCTGCCGCAGCGAGGTCTTAATCAGCGCGCGGCGGAGGCTCTGGGCTACTGGCTTGCGCATGGTTGCAAGATACGACGGCGAACTGAAGAGTGTTGTGCGGCCAAGCTGAATGGGTTCCGCTTGGGCGTTTGCCGTAGATTCACGGATTTGTGATGAAGTCGTTGTATGACGCAGAACTCGCAATCAACTCGTCGTTCGTTCCTGGGCCGATCCCTCGCGTGGAGCGCGATGGCGGCGTTGTCTTCCAATGGAAAAGCATTTGCGTCGGAACCCCGTTTTCCGGGCGGAGCAGCGCACGCGTTGATCGCGGGGGACTGGGGCTGGGACGGCAACCAGAAGAATGGCGATCTGAGAAACGGCAGCAACTTTGCAGCGCAAAGCCAGGTGGCGCGCGGCATGCAGAACTATGCCGCAGCACACCAGTTGCGGCCCGACGCTTTGTTCCTGTTAGGTGACAACTGGTACGGCGATTTAGCGGGCGGGGCGCAATCGGATCGTTGGCAGCGGCAATTCGAGCAGATGTACCCGGCCAGCGCGTATCCGGGGCCGGCGTACGCGATGCTGGGCAATCACGATTACCAGTTTCTGCCGGCCACGGTGAACAAGGTGGAGGCGGAACTGGAATATGCGCGCGTGGGGATGACCGCAGATGGCCGAAAGACGCGATGGACGTTGCCGGCGCGTTGGTACGCCTTTGATTTTCCGCAGCAGTCGCCGCTGGTGCGATGCCTGGTGTTGGACAGCAACATGCCGTTCGCGGACGGAAGCGCGCGCCATGGTGCGGACTTCACCTTGACGCCGCAGCAACAGGCGGAGCAGTTAGAGTGGCTGCGGGCGGAGCTTGCAAAGCCGCGGACCGCACCGTTTCTGGTGGTGATGGCGCACCATCCGGTGTACTCGAATGGGCCGCACGGAGATCATGCGGTACTGGTGCGCGATTGGGCTCCGCTGTTTGCGGAACACAAAGTGGATTTCTACCTAGCTGGGCACGACCACGATCTGCAGGTCCTGCAAATTGCAGGAGCGCCGACGACCCACTTCCTATCCGGTGGCGGCGGTGCGGACCTGTATGTGCTGAAGCAGGATGATGCGCAGCGTGGGCCCTATGCGCAGGAAGTGCACGGGTTTAGTCATATGTCCGTGACGCGACGCGAGATGCAGTTACGGCACCTGGACGCGGGCGGGCGATTGCTGTTCGCGGTGGCAAAAACGCCAGGCGGAGAGCTGCGAGTCTTGTAAGGCGGTTTAGGCGCGTGACAACCGCTCTTTGCGTGTGAGAAGTTCTTGGCATGGAAACTGCGTCGCAGCGGATCGACGAGAGAATTGAGGAGTTGCGCGACTGGCGCGGGCCGATGCTGGCGCGAGTGCGCGCGGTGATTCGCGCGGCTGACCCGGAGATCGTGGAAGAGTGGAAGTGGCGCGGAGTTCCGGTGTGGTCGCACGCCGGTATCGTGTGCACGGGCGAGACGTACAAGAGTGTGGTCAAGCTGACGTTTGCGAGGGGTGCGGCGCTGGCTGACCCGACAGGCCTGTTCAACAGCAGCCTTGAGGGAAATGTGCGGCGAGCCATCGATCTTCGTGAAGATGAGCGGATTGACGAGATGGCGCTTACGGCGCTGGTCCGCGCTGCGATAGCGGAGAATCTGCGGGTCGAAGGCAAGCGCCCGGCTTGATCAGTGGGCCGGTTCGTGCGGTTGGATTCGGTCACTCTGGGCGGCTTCGATAATGCGATGTGTCGGGGGTGGTACCGGTGCAGTGGACCCCGGGAATAAACGGGTTTGGTTGTCGGAGCTTTAGTGGGTGCCGGAGGCTCGGGATTTGGTCAGATTGCTGAGAGCGGGGCAGCGGTGACGTGGATGAGTTCGAGACCGGCTGTACGGTGGGTCGTGGAATTCGGCGAAAATTGGGTGGTGTGCCGGGAGGGGTAACCACGGCTGCTTTTAATGATGGTCTTCAGATTGTGAATACCCGTCTTTTCGAGGAAGTGCAGAGAGTCGGCTAATGTAAATCATGCGTTCCTTGAGACGTCTGCATTCGAGATGGGAGCAGCTACATGCTTCTGGAATGGCAACGCACAACTTGCCGCGGCCCTCTTAGTGTCTGCTGTTGGGCTGGTACTTTGGACTTTGGCGCGTCCGCGACCACCAGGCATTTCAATAGGCTTTGCAGCTCTGGTTGCCGGCATCATGAGCGTGCGATCGCAGATGAAGCCGCAAGAAAAGTTTGTCTGGATTGTTGTTCTCGTTGCACTCGTCTATTCAGAAACACGCGCTATTCAGCGATCAGATGAAACAAACCAGAGAAATCAGGAGCAGCAAAAAAAAGAGTTCGCGGGTATCGCCGCGGATTTACGGGACTCAATAAGGAAAGGCGAGGAGCAGTACAGCTCGACGATCAGGCACGTAGATGTCGTCCTCTCAAAGACGACGGCTGTTGCAACTCTTGCGCAAACGAGTTTAGACGACATCACAGGAAAAGATTCGTTTCTGACCGTGATACCAGACGTCGCATACAGCGGCGATGACATCACGTTCAAAGTTGTCAACCGAGGTCGCCACATTGTGAGTGGAAGCTCCCTACTCATTACCAAGCTTGGAGTTTGGTGGCCCGGCGTTCGCGACATCATGCTCAACGATGTGAATCAGCGCATTCAGCTTCCTGTGATGCATCCGGGCGAAACGCTTTTGCTCTCCCGACATATCAACCTAAGCAGGGACGCATTTGGTCGCGAGTTGCATGAAAGTGAAAAAGCTAGCGTCTATGTCTTTGCGAGCGGTCCGAGTCTGTCCGCCGTTGAACAAATCGATTTCAGGCGAAATGGCAGAGACTCAGCAGGAAGGCCTTCTTGGCAATTCAGGTACGACGTTGTAGAAGATCCGCCGTATCAAATCTTTAAGCCAGGTCAGAAAGTGCCTAAGACTACTCGGCTCGAACACTGCGACTGGACCACCGAAAGCGACCCGAAGCACCCTGTCCAACCCCTCATCGCGCTGATGCAGGCTAGGGCCACGCAAAAGCAAGAGCAGAGGTGATTGCTTGCGCACCCTCATTCCTTAAGGTATATTCGAAAGGTTGGCCGAAAAGGCCTGACGATTTTCGCTCTTTGAGAGAAGTGACATGGCTGGACAGCAGAGGATTCGTATTCGCCTGAAGGCGTATGACTATCGCGTGCTTGACACGTCGACCGGTGAGATTGTGGAGACGGCGAAGCGTACGGGCGCCCAGGTTGCGGGTCCGATTCCGCTCCCCACGATCAAGAACAAGTATTGCGTTTTGCGTTCGCCCCACGTGGACAAGAAGTCCCGCGAGGCGTTCGAAATTCGTACGCACAAGCGCCTGATCGACATTCTGGAACCGACGCAGCAGACGGTGGACGCGCTGATGAAACTTGATCTGCCTGCGGGTGTGGACGTCGAGATCAAGACGGTTACGAAGTAAGTCCGGCCGCCTTCTTTCAGGAGTTCGGTGGCAGCACCTGAATGCAGGTTTCTCCGCTATGCAGGACGATACAACCGTCCCGCTTCGGTCGAAATGACAGTGTTTGGGTGAGGACAGAAGTAAAGCACTAAGAAATCTAACCGGCAGTGCCCGACGTGAGTCGCGGCATGATGAGGAGTGGAATATGTCAGTAACAGGAATTCTCGGCCGCAAGGTCGGCATGACGCAGGTGTTTGATGACCGGGGCGAAGTTCACCCGATCACGGTCATCAAGGCAGGACCGTGTGTCATCACACAGCTCAAGACGCAGATGAAGGACGGCTATGACGCCGCCCAGATCGGCCTGGTCGAGTTCGTGAAGGCAAGCAAGGTGAACAAGGCCATGACGGGCCACTTTGCGAAGACGGACGTGCCGCCGGTGCGGATCATCAAAGAAGTCGGTATCGAGACTTCAACTGGCACCAGTGAAGGTGACGGCAGCGAGGCAGTGAAGGCCGGCGACCGCATCATGGTCGACATCTTCAGCGACGCGAAATTCGTGGACATTATCGGCACCAGCAAGGGCCGCGGGTTCGCGGGCGTCGTTCGCCGGCATGGTTTCGGCGGTGGTCCCAAGTCGCACGGTCACATGTTCCAGATACAAGGTTCGATTGGTGCTTCATCGTTCCCGTCGCGCGTGTTTCCGGGCCAGCGGATGCCGGGTCACTTCGGTGACGCGCAGATCACAGTGCGCAACCTCCGCATTCGTGGCATTGATGTTGAAGAGAATTTAATTATGGTCGAGGGCGCCGTTCCCGGTGCGCGTGACGGTGTGGTTCTGGTATCGAAAGCGAAGGCTCCGCCGCGCGAACGCCGCGGCTTTGCGGGTTCGGGTACAGTCGATCCGCTCAAGGCTTCGAAGAAGGCTTCCGCTGGCAAGGCTCCAGCCAAGAAGAAGTAAATTTGTGCCGGGATCGGCTTTGTGGCTGTCCCGGTGCTGATGCGAGCGAAAGCGGAATATTTCGCTCCGCTCGGGATGACACTCTCGCAGTAAACAGCACGGCATCACCGCATTCTGCGGTTCCGGTCCATGTGACGGAATGACGGCAGAATGACACAACGAACCTACGGCGCCCGCAATGGTACGGGCCCAAAAAGGAAGCAAGATGGCAAAGATCAATGTTGTCGATCTCGGCGGAAACACGGTCGGCGAGCTGGAGCTTGCGGACGAGGTGTTTGGCGTCGAAGTGAACGAGGCGTTGCTTTGGGAAGCAGTGAAGCATTACCGTGCATCGCTGCGCCAGGGTACGGCCGCGACGAAGAATAAGAAGCTTGTGTCGGGCTCCGGCAAGAAGCTCTGGAAGCAGAAGGGAACTGGCCGCGCCCGCGTGGGTTCGGTGCGTTCTCCAATCTGGCGCCATGGCGGCACAGTGCACGGACCGCAGCCTCGTTCGTACGATTACCAGTTTCCGCGCAAGAAGCTGCTGGGTGCTTTGAGCTCAGCCTTGGCAAGCAAGCTGCAGGATGGCAAGCTGACCGTCGTTTCGAGCCTGGAAGCGACCGAGCCGAAGACCAAGCTGTACCGCAAGATGCTGGATACGCTGGACGCCAAGAAGACGGCTCTGCTGGTCGAGAGCGGAACCAAGCTAAGCGACGCCCTGTTTTACGGTTCGCGTAACCTGGATGGCGTCGAGCTGGTGCTTTCGAGCGAGGTGCACCCGTACGATCTGCTCCGTTACGAGCACGCGATCTTCTCGCAGTCCGCCATTGAGGCACTGCAGGAGACGCTGAAAAAGAATGTGTCGAAGCGCAGGGTCCGAGCGCAAGCTGAAGGCTCCGCGCAACAGGAGGCAGCATAAATGCCGACCGTCTACCAAGTAATCCGCCGTCCGCTGATCACCGAAAAGAGCATGGGCGTGAAGGAGACCGAGGGCACGCTGGTGTTCGAAGTTGCCGCCGACGCGACGAAGACTGAAGTGAAGCAGGCAGTGGAAACACTCTTCCAGGTGAAGGTGTCAACCATTCGCACATCGAACGTGCTCGGCAAGGAACGTCGCCGTGGCAAGTTCACGGGCTTCCGTCCTGACTGGAAGAAGGCGTATGTGCGCCTGAAGTCCGGCGAGAAGATGCCGGACTACGTCAACAGCCTGTAAGGCGGTGGCGAGTCGGCAGAGCGGCCTGTCAGCCGGTCTGCAAGGGCAACAAAGAGCTCGCTTCACGCTGAATCTGTAACTGCTCCGCGCGCCTGACAAGCTATGCGGAAGGCAAGGAAACAAGGCAATGCCGATTAAGACATTTCGCCCCATTACGCCGACACTGCGCTTCCAATCGAAGCTGGTGAACTCGGATATCACGACGAACGAGCCGTACAAACCGTTATTGGAAGTGAAGCAGCGCACCGGCGGTCGTAACAGCACGGGCAAGCTGACCATCCGCCACCACGGCGGCGGTCATAAACAGAAGTTGCGCATCATTGATTTCAAGCGCGACAAGTACGGCGTGCCGGGAACCGTGGCGACGATTGAATACGATCCGAACCGTTCGTCTCGAATCGCGCTCATCAGCTACCGCGACGGTGAGAAGCGCTACATTCTTCAGCCGGTTGGGCTGAAGGTGGGCCAGCAGGTAATGAGCGGTCCCGAGGCCGATATTCTTGTTGGCAATGCGTTGCCGCTGAAGAACATCCCGGCGGGTACAACCGTGCACAATGTGGAACTTCGTCCGGGCAAGGGCGCGCAGATGGTGCGTTCCGCTGGATCGAGTGCGCAGCTGGTGGCGAAGGAGGGTGAGTATGCCCTGCTGAAGCTGCCCAGTGGGGAAACCCGCCGCGTTCTGGTGGACTGCATGGCGACGGTTGGCCAGGTCGGCAACACCGACCACGAGAACATCAGCTACGGCAAGGCCGGCGCGAGCCGCTGGCGTGGCATTCGTCCGGCAAACCGCGGAGTTTCGATGAACCCGGTCGATCACCCGCATGGTGGTGGTGAGGGTAAAACCTCTGGCGGCCGTCACCCGGTTACGCCATGGGGCCAGCCGACGCGTGGATACAAGACTCGTAACAATAAGCGGACCGATGTGTTTATCGTGAACCGCCGCAGCAAGTAAGAGAGCTCAAGAGGGACACATGGCACGTTCTACGAAGAAGGGCCCGTTTGTCGACACGCACCTGATGACCAAGGTCGAAGTGCTGAACACGGCCAATAAGAAGGAAGTTGTTAAGACCTGGTCGCGTCGTTCCACCATCTTTCCTGAGTTTGTGGGGCACACCTTTGCGGTGCACAACGGAAAGAAGTTCATTCCGGTGTATGTGACGGAGAATATGGTTGGTCACAAGCTAGGTGAGTTCTCGCTGACGCGGACCTTCAAAGGCCATGCGGCAAAAGCTGAGAGCTCGGCGAAGGGCAAGTAAGGAACCGGGAGCGGCGAGTCCGCTCCCTATTTGAGAGTCAGGAAGACACTATGGCGAAGACAGCCGAGAAGAGCACGTCCACTGCGGTTTCCACCGCAGTCCGCGAGTTCCGCGCTGAGGCGCGGTTCCAGCGGACCAGCCCGCAGAAGGCGAAGCTGGTGCTGGACATGATTAAGGGACAGCGCGTGGAGCAGGCGTTAAACACACTCATGTTTGCCCGCAAGCGCGTGGCGCCGATCGTTGAAAAGGCGTTGCGCTCCGCGGTGCAGAATGCGAGTTATCTGTCGCAGGAACAGGGATTCGATCTGGACGTCGACAATCTGTTTGTGAAGCAGGCGGTGGCGAACGAAGGTCCGCGCATGAAGCGCATCCGTCCCGCGCCGATGGGCCGTGCATACCGTTACCAGCGTCGCATTGCACACATCATCGTAACTGTGGCGGAGAAGGGCTCAAAGGGCGGTGCACAAGCTGCCCAGCCGGCTACCAGCAAGGCCGTGGCCACGGGCAAAACGTCTGGCAAGGCGACAACCAAGAAGGCCTCGAACAAGAAGAGCGCGGGAGCAACCGCCTAATTTATGCGCGTCATTTCGATGACGCGTCGAGTACTGAGTATGTTCGCCGGCAAAGACCGGTGGACGCGAAGTGAAGGGATAAGTTATGGGTCAGAAGGTCCATCCGTATGGGTTCCGCCTCGGCGTCAACAAGCCGTGGAAGTCGCGGTGGTTTGTCGAGAAGGATTATGACAAGCTGCTCGTCGAAGATGTCAAGCTGAAGGCCGAGCTGAGGGAGAAGCTGAAAGCCGCCGGTGTTTCCTCTGTCGAGATCGAGCGTCCCGGCAACAAGCTGCGGCTGATCATTCGCACTGCGCGTCCGGGCATTATCATCGGCCGCAAGGGCGCGGAGATCGACAAGCTCAAAGCGGACATCCAGAAGCGCACGAACCGCGAAGTATTCGTGGACATCCTGGAAGTGAACAAGCCGGAGCTCGACGCGCAGTTGGTTGCGGAGAACATTGCGCTGCAACTGGAAAAACGCGTGAGTTTCCGCCGTGCCATGCGTAAGAGCGTGGATTCCGCGCTGCGCTTCGGCTGCAAAGGCATCAAAGTGCGTGTGTCGGGCCGACTGAACGGCAACGAAATCGCACGCTCCGAGTGGTATCTGCAGGGTCGCCTGCCGCTGCATACGCTTCGTGCGGACATCGACTACGGCTTTGCCGAAGCGAAGACCACCTACGGCGTAATCGGCGTGAAGACGTGGATTTACCGTGGCGACATTTATGAGCAGAAGCGCCGGCGCGACACGAACACGTCAACCGGCGTGTTCTAGACGGAACCTCCAGGCGTGCTGCGCGGCTCACTCGTCGGACAGCACGCAAGGACCGAGAATAGCAGTGGCGCGGAGACTGGACCCGTAAGGGCCAAGGCCGTGCAGGAGAGATGACATCATGTTGATGCCGAAGAAAGTAAAATATCGCAAGCAGCAGAAGGGCAAGATGCGTGGCAAGGCATGGCGCGGCTCTGAGTTGGCTTTCGGGGACTTTGGTCTGAAGGTCGTCGAGTGTGGCTATATCACCGACCGGCAGATTGAGGCGAGCCGTATCGCGATGACGCGCTACATCAAGCGTGGCGGCAAAGTCTGGTTGCGGATTTTTCCAGACAAGCCGATCACCAAGAAGCCGGCCGAAGTTCGAATGGGTTCCGGCAAGGGTGCGCTGGATCACTGGGTGGCAGTGGTGCGTCCTGGCAAGCTCTTGTTCGAGATGGAAGGTGTATCGCCTGAGATCGCGAAGGAAGCGATGCGCCTGGCATCGAACAAGCTGCCACTGAAGACGATTTTTGTGCAGCGTCCGAACCTCGCCGCTCCGACCGGCAAGACTGAAGCTGCGGCTTAGTCCGCACAAGTTTGGCGCGGCCGCGAGTCGCGCATGAGAGAGAAGAACGATGAAAATCGACCAGATCCAGAGCCTGACGGCGGAAGAGCTGAAGCAGCAGGAAGCCCAGACGGGCGAGAAGCTGTTTCGCATCCGCTTTCAAAAGAGCCTGGGCCAGAACGAAGGCATGAAGAACCTGCGCGAGTTGAAGAAGGATATCGCTCGCATCAAGACCGTGGCGCGTCAGCGCGAACTCGGTCATGCAACCGCCCCAACCGAGAGCACGCAGCCGTCGAAGAAGTCGCGCAAGAAGAAGGACGCATAAGCCATGGCAGAGACAACGACTACTCCTGCAACTACCGAAACTCAGACTTCGGAGAAGACAGGCCACCGCACCGAAAAAATCGGTCTTGTGACCTCAACCAAGATGGACAAAACGATCGTCGTGTCGGTGGAAATGCGCAAGGCCCACCCGAAGTACCGTCGCGTGGTCAAGTCGAACAAAAAGTTTTATGCGCATGACGAGCAGAACTCGGCACGCGTTGGCGACCAGGTCCGCATTCGCGAGACGCGTCCTTTGAGCAAGCTGAAGCGGTGGAATTTGGAAGAGATTGTGCGCCGGTCATCGTTGTCGCAGTTAGCGGACACGAAGCCTTCGGCTGCAGCTGCGGCGAAGTAGTTGTGAGTTTCGGGTTGCAAATTACGGAACGTGTTCTGGCGAATGCGTAACTCGAAACTGAAGGCTCAGTAGTGTTCCGATGATGAACGAAGGGTGAGGGTGCCCTCGGTCCGCTCAACGGACGAGGCAAGATTGAGTACCCACTGGGACGCGAAGTCCCCGGTTCCGGCGACTCGATCGCAGCGGAATCAGGAGAGAAAATAATGTCCGTTCAAATGAGAACGATCCTTGACGTGGCCGATAACTCGGGTGCGCGCCGGCTGCAGGTGATCCTGCCGTTGGGCGGTGGCCTGGGCAAAAAGGCCGGTTTGGGTGATGTGGTCACGGCCGCGGTGAAGGAAGCTTCCCCGGATGGCACAGTGAAGAAGGGCAAGGTCGTCAAGGCCGTGATCGTGCGCACCCGGAAGGAAGCGCGCCGCAAGGATGGCACTTACATCCGCTTCGACCAGAACGCGGCTGTGGTAATTAATGATGCTGGCGAACCCGTCGGCACGCGTGTGTTTGGTCCGGTAGCCCGTGAGTTGCGCGATAAGAAGTTCCTGAAGATTGTTTCCTTGGCGCCCGAAGTCATCTGAGTCCTTAGCGGCACCAGTAGCTCGGAGCGAGGAACGCAGTTTGCGTTCCTCGCTTTCGTTTTGCTTGGCACTAGGTACGTGACAGGAGTTTGCCTGTCGCTTAGCTTGGTGCGGCAGTAATCTAACGGGTATGGTTTGCGACATCGGTCGGAAGATCTGTTTGCTGTTCTCGGCGCTTGTCTTGAGCGCCACGTTCGCGTCTGTCGCCCAGGCGGCGAGCGGACATCCGATCTCAGGCAGCACTCTTTACCCGCGGCTGATACGCATCGCTCACGGAGGCCCTGCCAATGGCAGGATTTTGGCGAGCACGACGGGTCGCATCCTGGAAAGTGTGGATGAAGGGAAGACCTTTCAGCTGATTAGCCGTCCCACCCCGGTCGCGGGCAGCTCGGAACGGTGTTGCGCCACGTTGTTCGAGATGCCGCGAACCGTCGGCTCCATAAAAGAGGGGTCGTTGCTCTATGCCGCGTCCGACTTCACGGGCGGCGTTCCATCCATGGAGCTATACCAGAGCACGGATGAGGGTCACACCTGGTCGTTTCACTCGGTGATCAAGCGCGCCGGCGACGGAAAGCATGGCCTGTGGGAGCCGCACTTCTCAATCGCGCGCGACGGTGCCCTGGTTGTGTTCTGGTCCGACGAAACTGATGCATGCTGCAGCCAGAAGCTGATGCAAGCGCGCACCGTGGACGGCCACAATTGGGTCGACTTCCGGGACACAATTGCGACGACGGTGCAGTCGGATCGTCCTGGGATGGTCACCACGACGAAGCTTCCGAATGGTAGCTACTTCATGACATATGAGGTCTGCGGCCACTTTCAATGCGGTGTCTTCGCCAGAACGTCACCGGATGGTTGGAATTTTGGCGATCCCACGGACCTGGGCCGGCTGTTACGGACGGGAGATGGTTCCTACTTTGCGCACGCTCCGCAGACAGTTTGGATTCCAAACGACGGTGGGATGCTGCTGGTGATTGGCCAAATGCTCTATAAGAGTGACGGAACCGTCGATGCCGTGCGTAACGGTCGGACCATTTTTCAAAACACCTCTGTCGATGGAAGCGGGCCGTGGTCGCCGATGGCAGCACCGATTGATGTGCCGCGATCCTTTGACAATTACTGCCCGAACTATTCTTCGGCTCTACTGCCCGTCGCGGCAGGCACGCTTCTGGAGTTAGCTACCGACTATGACGAGAAGAGGCAATGCATCACGTATTCCGATGTCATGTCGATGGCACACTTAGAATTTAAGATCGCAGCACATGTCCGGTAAAGAATACAAAGTATTCTGGCCATCAGCATCGGTTCAGGCCCGCGGGGGTCTTTATTAACACTGGATGACTAGGTGCAAGCTTGGCTGGAACGAAGTGTGCTAAGTGATCGGATGAAGGCATAAATTCACTTCAGGCAGGCACGGAAAGCGCTTGGCGCCTTGCCTTTTGCGAACTCGTATAACTGAGATCGTCGACTTTAGACGATACGCCGTTCTTTCGGCTTGACCCCACCGATGCGGCGCAATAGGTTCGGGATTGTTCCAACGTTCTCCCGATTCTGTGTAGCCCAACCAATCACGACGAGGATCCAGTGAAGAGAATCCTAGTAATGTTCTGCGCGTTGGTCTTGTCGACTTTCGCGATCAACGCTCATGCTGATGGCATCCAGGCAATCGCATATAACGTACCTGGCTCAACCGCGTACAACGTGCCAACTCTGGGCAACACGCCCGGCCAGGGTGCGACCGTAGAGGCGACCTTTACTGCCTCAGCTATCAACTTTTCCGGTGATAGTAATTACTCCTTAGGCGGTTTTTTGAACTCCTTCGGTGCGGCGTCCAACATCACTTACATGAACGGCTACAGTGCCACAAGCAGCCTGACTAACACGTTGTTTGAATTTACCGGAACGGCTTACTTTGTGAACGGCCAGACCTTCAACGTTTATCACGACGATGGGGTGAATCTGTACGTGGATGGCGTTAACGTCCTAAGCCAACCAAACACCACTTCGCCGATCACCACTCCTTACACCTACAACGGAGCGACTGGCAATCACTCCTTCGATTTCATTTATGCAAACGGTCCGCCAACCCAGGCAGACTTTCAGACCAATCTTGTGACCGCTACAACCGTTGCGGCTACGCCGGAGCCGTCAAGCTTTGCGCTTCTGGGCACGGGAGTGCTGGGTGCATTGGGAATTCTCCGCCGCCGATTCGTTTAAGTGCGGAGTTGCTCCGGAAAGGCTCCGGCTCGCTGGAGCCTTCTTTTTTTGAAGATCCCAAATAGTTGACCCGGGCCGGCTGATTTCTCGACAGATAGACGTGAGCATGCATGTGATTGGACCGATATCGCTTGAGCGACTGTTCACAGCATCACTGACATTTACTGGTGATCATGGAACCGTTCCGAACCTGCCTGCAGCAGCGTGTGTCTTGGGCACGCGTTTTCTAAGTTTGACGTAGGCGGGAATCTCTCCACAGCTCGAAAGACCTAGCTTCGCACCGAGTCTAGGTTGCGTCGGCTTCGACTTTCGCGTAGAGTAAGTGAGTTTGGTCCAACGTTTCATCCCTCCACCTGCTGAGGCAAGAGCAGAGGCCTGTGCCGGGACCACGGTACGGGATAAGGAGCAGGAATGGCACATATTTTGCGCAACGATCAGGTGATCGTGCTTGCCGGCAAGAACAAGGGCGCGACCGGGCGGGTTCTGCGGGTGATTGCGGATAAGAACCGAGTTCTGGTTGAGGGCGTGGCGATCATCAAGAAGCACGTCAAGCCGAATCCGCAGGCCAACATCAAAGGTGGCATCGCGGAGCAGGAGGCGCCGATTCACATCTCGAATGTGGCGCTGATGGATTCCAACGGCAAGGCAACCCGTGTGGGTATTCGTACCGTAGACGGCAAGCGTGAGCGCTTTGCAAAGTCGACAGGCGAAACAATCGCGGTGCCGAAACGGAAGTAGCTGCCGGGTTCTGCGCATCGCGTTCCGCAAGCACAGTCTTCTCCGCTACGCTGGACGGTAGAGATGTCCTGCTCCGGTTCGATCGCAGTGCAAAAAGTGATTTCTTTGCACGTTTGTGAGAAGCGGCATTGTTGCGGGATGCGTAGATGAACGAAGTTTAAAGAATTGATAGTTCAGGAACACCCCACGAAACGGTACACGGCGTAAGAGCGTCACTCCGGAACCGTGGAGAAAGACAGGAACGGAATGGCAGCACGTCTGCGCGATAAGTATGCAACCGAGCTTAAGGGCGCGGTTCAAAAGGAGCTCGGCATCAAGAATGTGATGGCCGTGCCGAAGGTCGAAAAGATCATCATCAACATGGGTCTGGGCGAAGCTACGCAGAATAACAAAATTCTCGACCCTCTGGTGAGTGATTTGGCCCAGATTACCGGACAGAAGCCGGTGCTGACGAAGGCGAAAAAGTCGATCGCGCAATTCAAAGTGCGCGCCGGCCAGTCCATTGGCGCAATGGTTACCCTGCGCGGTGATGCGATGTATGAGTTCCTGGATCGCCTGATCTCGGTCGCCCTGCCCCGTGTACGCGACTTCAAAGGGGTGTCCGCGAAGAGCTTTGATGGTCGCGGCAACTACACGCTCGGCCTGCGCGACCAACTCATCTTTCCGGAGATCGACTATTCCAAGGTGGAAAAGCTGAAGGGCATGAACGTGACCATCGTGACCACTTCGCCTGACGATAATGGCGCCCGCGTGCTTTTGAAGCACTTCGGTATGCCCTTCCGAGCATAACGCGAGCTGAGAGAGGATTATAGAAATGTCGACCACCGCAAAAGCAGTCAAAGACGCTAAAAAGCCCAAGTTTAAGAGCCGCCAGCACAACCGTTGCCAGATCTGCGGGCGCCCGCGGGCGTTCCTCCGCAAGTTCGGACTTTGCCGCCTGTGCTTCCGTGGGCTCGCGTTGAAGGGCGAGATCCCGGGCGTTGTAAAGTCATCCTGGTAGGTGCTTCGCGCCGTCCTGACGCGCTTCGCGCTCGCTAGGCGCCAACTTAACATTAGTGGTCTTGCGCGAAGCGCATCCGCTGTATGCAATGCAAATCCTCTGCTGGTTCTGCCGCCAAACAAGGCCGCAGCAAACGAGAGGTAGAGAGAAGAAAGACATGAACCTGACCGACCCAGTCGCAGACTTCCTGACCCGCGTTCGCAACGCGATTCGCTCGCGCCACCAAAAGATGGACGTTCCCGCTTCCAACCTGAAGGCCGAGATCGCCCGGATTCTGAAGGAAGAGGGTTACATCACCAATTACAAGGTGACGGAAGAAGAGGGCAAGCGCGTGCTACGCGTCTACTTGAAGTACTCGTCGGAAAACCAGGCGGCGATCACGGACCTGAAGCGTATCTCCAAGCCGGGTTCTCGCGTGTATCTGGGCAAGGATGAGATTCGCAGAGTGCAGGGCGGTCTGGGTATTTCCATTCTGACGACGCCGAAGGGCGTGATGACCGGACGTCAGGCGCGCCGCGAGAACGTTGGCGGCGAGATTCTCGCTCACGTCTGGTAAGTCTCGCGCCGTTCTGTACCCGGTGCATGCGGTCGATGAAGGTACGCAAAGTTGTAGCCGGAGTACTTTGGTGCTTCGAGAAGTTAGCACGACAGCTGATTGATAGGCATGCGATAAGGATATCGCATGAGGCTGCAGTGGAACGGAACGGGCGACGGCCTGTCCGCGACTCGCAAGCCGTGAAGGAACATAAGAATGTCACGTATTGGTTTAAAGCCGATTCCGAAGCCGGCAGGTGTGAGCTACGCGGTGAACGGCAAAACTGTTGAGGTCAAGGGCCCCAAAGGCACCACTACCGCACTGCTGCCTACGGGCATCAAACTTGTGGAGCGCGACAACCAGATCGTTGCGGAGCGCGAGAACGACTCGCAAAAGGCCATCCACGGCCTCGCGCGCGTTCTGGTCTTCAACGCCGTTGAGGGTGTGACTAACGGCTGGAAGAAAGAACTGGACATCGTTGGCATCGGCTATCGCGCGGAGATGAAGGGTAAGGAAATGGTCGTCTTCACCCTCGGCTATTCCCACCCGATTGAATTCCCGCTGCCGATTGGCATCGACGTTGCGATCGATCCAAAGCAGACTCACGTGACCGTGAGCGGCATTGATCGCCAGAAGGTTGGCCAAGTCGCGGCGGACATGCGCTCGCTGCGCAAGCCCGATCCGTATAAAAACAAGGGCGTCCGGTACACAGACGAAAAGTTGAAGAAGAAGGTCGGTAAGACCGGTAGCAAGTAGTAGTTCGCATCGTTTCAATGCGCGCTGTGCGTATTTGTCAACTGCGACATCCGTTGGTCGGCTCGTATCAGGCGAACCTAGACCAGCAATTTCACGAGGCGCCGGACCAGATGCCGGCGCTCTCCGACTCCGAACGCGGCCGCCACAGGTAGCTGCGCCTGTAGGAAAGGAAGGAACACAATGATTACACCCACGCAGCGCAATGTGGTCCGCAAGCGGGTCCACAAGCGTGTACGGAGCAAGGTAGCGGGCACGACGGAACGTCCGCGCCTGAACGTCTTCCGTTCGCTGAATCACATTTACGCGCAGGTGATTGACGACTCGCAGTCGGCAACCCTGGCAGCCGCCTCGACCATGAGCAAAAAGGGCGAGGAGAAGAAGGTTGGCGGGAACATCGAAGCTGCCAAGCTGGTCGGCAAGCTGATTGCGGAGCGCGCCCAGGAAAAGGGCATCTCCAAGGTCGTATTTGACCGCGGCGGTTACTTGTATCACGGCCGCATCAAGGCCCTTGCCGACGCCGCGCGCGAAGCCGGTCTCGAGTTCTAACTCAGGTTCAACGGAAGGATTTCGAATGGCACTCAAGAAGAAGATTGATGCAAATCGCCTGAACCTGAAGGATCAGGTTGTAGCGATCAACCGCGTAACCAAGGTGGTCAAAGGCGGCAAGAACATGAGCTTTGCCGCACTCGTCGTCATCGGTGATCCGGCCGAGGGTGTAGTGGGTTATGGCTCGGGCAAGGCGAAAGAAGTGCCGCAGGCGATTCGCAAGGGAATCGAAGCAGCGAAGAAGAACCTGCACAGGGTCAATCTGACGGAAACGTCAATCCCGCATCAGGTGCTTGGCCGTTTTGGCTCGGGACACGTGCTGCTGAAGCCGGCTCCTGAAGGTACGGGCGTCATTGCTGGTGGCGCGGTGCGCGCAGTTATGACCTCGGCCGGTGTGCAGAACGTGTTGACCAAGTCTCTGGGCACCGCCAATCCGCACAACGTGATCAAGGCAACGTTTGACGCGCTGACACAGTTGCGAGACAAGGCTGAAGTTGCTGCGCTGCGCGGCAAGTCGATCGAAGAGCTGTAAGGAATCGGAACGGGGCGTGGGCGCTGAGCCTGCCCCTTGTTCGTTCGGAGAAGAGCAATGGCAGAGAACACGGGCAAGATCAAGATCCAGTACTACCGCTCAAAGATTGCGACACCAGTCAAGCACAAGCTGGTCGTCAAGGGGTTGGGCTTTACACGGCTGAATCAAATCGTGGAGCGCGAGGACACACCGTCGATTCGCGGCATGGTGGCGGTGGTGCCGCACCTGGTGCGTATCGTCCAGTGAGAATCCTTCGCTTGTTCATCAGGCGATCACACGGCTGACTTAGAACAAGGGGTCAGCAGCCGCAGAATCCATGGCGGCAAGCATGCGAGTCGGCTCAAACGCCGGCGTTAGCGAGGAAAGCAATGGCACTGAATCTTTCGAACCTTGGCGCGCCCAAGGGAGCAAACAGCAATAAGAAGCGTGTGGGCCGCGGTATGGGCTCGGGCATGGGCAAGACGTCGACCCGCGGTCACAAGGGTCAGCGTTCCCGCTCGGGTTCGCGCATGATGCGGGGCTTCGAAGGCGGTCAGATGCCGCTGCACCGCCGCCTGCCGAAGCGTGGCTTCACCAATATCTTCCGCCAGGAATACTTTGTGCTTGGCCTGGATCGCATCGCGCTGATTGCTGCGACCAGTAACGAGGGCGAGCTGACGCCGGAGATCCTGCACAAGCTGGGTGTGGTCAAGAAGAAGAACGGCTTGATCAAGATTCTTGCGAACGGCGAGATCAACACGGCCGTGACCGTGCATGCGCACAAGGCCAGCAAGCAGGCACAGCATAAGATCGAAGCCGCGGGCGGCAAAGTCGTTCTGCTGGGTGGCGCGCCGGCAGAAGAAGCGCAGGCGTAAGTTCACGCTTCTCGTTACAATCAGAGTGTACGCTTCGTGATCTGAGGCAAGCGGGTCGGGCCACTTGGCTCGGCCTTTGCCCTGTATAGCGAGGCCGGTCTCCCTTAAGAAGGGCCGAAGTTTTCAGGATGCGTTGGAGCGCTAGCTCCAGATGGGTGTTTCCGCCGGATGTTTGACAAGGTCGCCAATATCTTTCGAATCCCGGATCTGCGTAAGCGGGTTCTGTTCACATTGGGTCTGCTCGCCGTGTATCGCCTGGGCGGGCATATCCCAACCCCGGGTATCAACGCTGACATGCTGGCGCAGTACTTTCAGCAGAACGCCGGATCTTCGCTGGGCCTGGTAGACCTGTTTACCGGCGGGTCGCTGCGGCGTCTGACGATCTTCGCGCTGGGCATTATGCCTTACATTACGGCGTCGATTATCTTTCAGCTGCTCACAGTCATTTACGAACCTCTGGCCAAGCTGCAAAAGGAAGGCGAGGTCGGTCGCCGCAAGATCACACAGTGGACGCGGTATGTCACCGTGCTGCTGGCGATCGTGCAGTCTTTCGCGATCGCGCTCACGCTGACCAAGAGCTCAACCGGCGCGCCCATGGTGACCATGAGTGGGCCGGCGTTTACGGCATTGTGCGTCTTGACACTAACCACGGGTACGGCGTTCATCATGTGGCTGGGTGAGCAGATCACCGAGCGCGGCATAGGCAACGGTATGTCACTGCTGATTTTTACCGGCATTGTGGCGGGTCTGCCGAACGGCATCAACGATCTGATGGAGAAGGCGCGTGACCAGGCGTGGGGTGGATTTACGCCGGTGGCGATTGCATTGCTACTCGTGGTGATGATTGCGGTCGTCGCGTTCATTGTGTATGTGGAGCGCTCGGAGCGGCGCATTCCGGTGCAGTATGCGAAGCGCATCGTGGGCCGGCGGATGATGGGCGGCCAGGCGACACACCTTCCGTTAAAGGTGAACTCGGGCGGCGTCATGCCGGTCATCTTTGCGAGTTCGATCCTTTCGGCTCCGCTTCTGTTCGCGAACAACGCGTTTGTGCAGAACAACTCAGTATTGCGCAAGATCACTGAGGGGTTGCGGCCGGGTGAACCGTGGTACGAGCTGATCTATATCGTTGCGATCATCTTTTTCGCCTACTTCTACATTTCGATCGTCTTCCGTCCCGATGACATTGCGGACAACATGCGCAAGTACGGCGGCTTCATTCCGGGAATCCGTCCGGGCCGGCGCACGTCGGACTTCATCAACGACATCCTGACGCGGATCACGTTGGTTGGCGCGATCTACCTCATCGTGATCTCCATCATCCCGCAACTTCTGATCGGCGGGATCCACTTCAATCACCTATGGCTGCTGGGCGGCATCTTTGACAGGATGCCAACCTGGGTAAACAACGGCCTGGGGCTTACGTTCTATTTCGGCGGGACCTCGCTGCTGATCGTAGTCGGCGTCGCGATGGATACGGTCCAGCAAGTGGAATCGCAACTTATCATGCGGCACTATGAGGGTTTCACGCCAAAGAGCGGCCGCATTCGCGGCCGACGAAGTTGGTAGTACCGGTGGCCGAGATTGTTCCGATAGAGTCGAAAGGAGCTGTGGATTTCATTCCAGGCCCCGTGCTGCTCTTGGGTGCTCCCGGTGTAGGTAAGGGCACGCAGGCACAGCGGCTTTTGGAGCTGTGGGGTATCCCGCAGATCTCCACGGGTGACCTGATCCGCGACAACATCCGGCAGGGCACTCCGATTGGGGTCAGGTTTAAAGAATTGGTCGACGCCGGCATTTATGTTCCGGATGAGGTTGTGAATCAAATGGTGGCGGAGCGAACCGCCGAGCCAGATTGTGCCCGCGGATTCATCCTGGACGGCTATCCCAGGACGCTCGGTCAAGCGGAGTGGCTGGATACCTTTCTTACGAATGGTACGGGCGCAGGCACGTTACCGCTGGTTGCGATTTCCGTTCAGGTTCGCTATGATGAGTTGTTGCGTCGCGTGACGGGGCGGCGCGTGGGTCCGGTTTCGAAACGAATCTACAACATTCACACCAATCCGCCAGTGTCACCTGGTGTGTGCGATGTGGATGGCGAGCCGCTCGTGCAGAGACCGGATGATACCGAAGAGGTCTTTGCCGATCGAATGCGCGTATTCACCGAGCAAACCGCTCCGGTGATTAATCATTACCGTGGCCTCGGCAGGTTTGAGGAAGTGAACGGGGAGCAGGCCGTCGAAGTGGTGACGGAGCAGATTTCCGCGGCGCTCAGGCGCCTTCGGAGCAGGTAAGTGCGGCGGCTTACACCAGCAGAGCCGCAGAAAAGATCTTTGAAGTAGAGATGGCGATCGTACTGAAGACACCGGCGGAAATCGAGCGCATGCGCAAGAGCGGCGCGTTGTTGCGGCAGGTCCATCAGGCCGTGGAAGCAGCTGTGAAGCCCGGCGCGACGACGATGGATCTGGAGCGGGTCGCGGAAGCCAAGATTCGTGAGTTCAGTGCGAAGCCGGCCTTTAAGGGATATCAGAACTATCCCGCGTGCCTGTGCACGAGCGTGAATGAAGAGGTTATTCACGGGATTCCCTCAGAACGAAAGGTGCTGAAAGAGGGCGATGTCGTCAGCGTGGATTGTGGGCTTTTACTTGACGGGTACTATTCGGACGCGGCGGTCACATATCCGGTGGGTAAGCTGAACGAACCCGCGCGTAAGTTGCTGGACGTGACGAAGGCTTCGCTCGAGCAGGCGATCCGCGAGGCGCATGTGGGTGCGACGCTGGGTGACATCGGTGCTGCGGTGCAGGAGATGTGCGAGGCCGAGGGATACGGCGTGGTGCGAGAGTTCGTAGGACACGGCATTGGACGCAGCATGCATGAAGACCCGCAGGTGCCAAATTACGGTCGGCGGGGCAAAGGGCAGAAGCTGAAGCCGGGCATGGTGCTGGCCATCGAGCCTATGATCAATGCTGGTACGGCTGAGGTGCAGGTGCTGAAAGATGGTTGGACTGCTGTGACGAAAGACGGAAGTTGGTCGGCGCACTTCGAGCACACGGTGGCAATCACAAAGGATGGACCGCTGGTTCTCACCAGATAGGTGATGTTGCGGTGAGCAGGGAACGGTCGTGGCATGGTGCCGCACCGCAAAGAGTTTGAGGAGAGAGTTTGTCGAAGGAAGACGCAATTGAAGCCATGGCGGTCGTCGTCGAGACGCTGCCAAATGCGATGTTCAAGGTGGAGATGGAGAACAAGCACCAGGTGCTGGCTCATGTGTCCGGCCGGATGCGCAAAAACTTCATCCGCATTCTGCCTGGCGACCGTGTTGCCATCGAGTTGAGCCCGTATGATTTGTCGCGCGGGCGAATTGTATACCGCTACAAATAGCGAATCAGCAGGTCAGCGGTCTCTGAGTCAGCCTTGATCAGAAGAATCGCTGCAGTAAGGAAGCAGAGCAATG
Source organism: Terriglobus sp. (assembly GCF_965201105.1). Taxonomy (GTDB): domain Bacteria; phylum Acidobacteriota; class Terriglobia; order Terriglobales; family Acidobacteriaceae; genus Terriglobus. Next base: position 2,706,951 of record NZ_OZ241741.1, on the reverse strand, counting down.
AAGGTACGTGCAAGCGTGAAGCGCATTTGCGACAAGTGCAAGATTGTTCATCGCCACGGCGTGGTGCGAGTAATTTGCGAAGTCGCGAAGCACAAGCAGCGTCAAGGATAGTTCGTCCGGCGTTTGAACCATAACATAGCGGAACCCAATGGTCTTATGGGGCGAGTTCGCCGAAGTCAAGGCGTGCGATGAACCTCGGGCACTCCGCCTAACCCGCCAGCAGGCGACAGCGCCAGTGGCAAAGGAAGTAAGAGGAAGACACAGACATGGCACGTATAGCAGGTGTCGATTTGCCGAACAACAAACAGGCACGCATCGGCCTAACCTACATCTTTGGAATCGGCCCGTCCCGTGCGCTCAGCATTCTTGCAAAGGCGGAAATTGATCCGTTGCGCAAGCTGCAGACGCTCGATGAAGACGAATTAAATCGCATTCGTGGTGTGATCGAGCAGGAAGGCGGGATAGAGGGTGACCTCCGCAAGGAAGTCGGCCTGAACATCAAGCGCTTGATCGAAATCCAGAGCTATCGCGGCCTACGCCACCGCCGCTCTCTGCCTGCCCGCGGGCAGCGCACCCACACCAACGCCCGCACGCGCAAGGGTCCCCGTAAGGGCACGGTTGCCGGCAAGAAGAAAGCGACAAAGTAAATGGCCAAGCAGCAGAACAAGGGAAACTCGGGTGCTGCCGGCAAGTCCGGCAAGGGCAAGAAGTTCAAAAAGCGGGAACGGAAAAACGTTCCATATGGCCTGGTCTTTGTTCAGGCTTCGTTCAACAACACCATCGTGACGATCACGGACCAGCAGGGCAACACCCTAAGCTGGAAGAGCTCGGGTTCGCTCGGCTTCCGTGGCTCCCGTAAGGGTACGCCGTTTGCGGCGCAGCAGGCTGCGGTCAACGCCGCGCAGGCTGCACGCGATCACGGCCTGCGCTCGGTCGACGTGCGCGTCTCCGGTCCTGGTTCGGGCCGCGAGTCGGCGGTGCGTGCGCTCGCGGTGGCGGGACTTGAGGTCCGCTCCATCCGCGACGTGACGCCTATCCCACACAACGGCTGCCGTCCGCCAAAGCGCCGCCGCGTGTAAACAACAGGGGACAGGCAACAAGGATCAGCGAGCATGCTGTGCTCTGTTGCCTGTGCCATTCCATCTGGATCGGGATGACACGCCGCCAGCGCGTAAACCGATTGACTACCGAAGTATTGGAGAGAAAACTTATGGCACGTTATACGGGAGCTGTCTGCCGCCTTTGCCGGCGTGATGGCGTCAAGCTGTTTCTGAAGGGTTCGCGTTGCTTTTCTGAGAAGTGCGCCATCGATAAGCGCAACTTTCCTCCGGGTCAACACGGTCAGGCGCGCGCGAAGAAGATCGTCGGTTACGGTCTGCAGCTACGTGAGAAGCAGAAAGCCAAGCGCATCTACTTCACACTCGAGGGTCAGTTCCGCGAGTACTACGAGAAGGCAAACCAGAAGACCGGTGTCACTGGCGAATTGCTCTTGCAGCAGCTTGAGCGTCGCTTGGACAACGTAGCCTACCGAATCGGCTTTGCGATCAGTCGTCGGCAGGCGCGCCAGGTCGTTCGTCACGGTCACGTTCAGGTCAACGGACGTAAGGTCAACATCCCGTCGTACCAGGTCAAGGTTGGCGACGTGATCGAGATCCGGGACAAAGCGAAGAAGATGGAGATCCTGGAGACGAGCAAGCAGTTCGCGGCGGGCCTGCAGTCGCCCATGTGGTTGCAAATTGACCGCGATGCGTTTTCGGGCAAGGTCGTCGCGCTGCCGAAGCGTGAGGAGATTCAGCTGCCGGTCAATGAACAGCTGATCGTCGAACTTTACTCGAAGTAAGCAGGTCAGAAGTTACGGGTTCTGAGTTGCGAGTCATAGCTCGTTTCTCGCAATTCGTAACTCACCTGTTGACTTCCACGAGGGACAGCCGCTCGCATCCAGGCTGTTGTAAGTGGCACATCGTCACTCAACCAGCAAGACCGAATCCCGGCACTCGCAGAATGCTTCGCGGCTCCGCTCGGGAGGAGGAAATGAAGGAGAGTACCCATGTTGTGGAGAGGTTTTCAAAAGCCCAAGCGCCTCGCGGTCGAGCAGGAGTCGCTCACTGAGAAGTATGGCAAATTCAGCGCGCAGCCGTTTGAGCGCGGCTTCGGTACCACGATCGGCAACAGCCTGCGTCGGACGCTGCTGAGCAGCATTGAAGGCGCGGCCGTGACCGCCGTGAAAATTGAGGGTGTGCTGCACGAGTTTCAGTCGATCCAGGGCGTCGTGGAAGACGCGACGGACATCATTCTGAACCTGAAGCAGATCCCGTTCAAGCTGAACGGCGACGGCCCCAAGGCGCTGTATCTGCGCGTGGAAGAGCCGGGCGTGGTCACCAGCGGCATGATCGAGGCCGACGGCGATGTCGAGATTCTCGACAAAGACGTGTACATCGCAACTGTGTCCGAAGGCGGCAAGCTCGACATGGAGATGCGGTTGAAGCGCGGTCGCGGTTATCAGTCTGCGGACAAGAACTACGATCCGGATCTCGGCATCGGCTTCATCCCGGTGGACTCGGTCCACTCGCCCGTGCGCAAGGTGAACTACGCGGTGGAAGCGGCACGTCTCGGTCAGATTACCGACTACGACAAGCTGACGCTTGAAATTTGGACGAATGGTACGGTGCAGCCGGCCGATGCGCTCGGACTTGCGGCCAAGTTGCTGAAGGATCACATGACCATCTTCATCAACTTTGAAGAGGAGATGGAAGCGGGTCTGGATGGGGCGCATGACGGCCCCGCGATGCGGAACGATAACCTGAACCGTTCTGTGGAAGAGCTAGAGCTCAGCGTTCGCAGTTACAACTGCCTGAAGAACGCGAACATCGCAACCATCGGCGAGCTGATTCAGAAGACCGAAGCCGAGATGCTGAAGACCAAGAATTTCGGTCGCAAGAGCCTGAATGAAATCAAGGAAATTCTTGCTCAGATGGGTCTGTCGCTCGGTATGAAGATCGACGAGAACGGTCAGCCGCAGCCCGGCCCGACCTCCGTCCTGCCTGCGGCGACGCTGGCGGCGTCGTTCAACAGCTTCGATGATGAAGAGGATGAGGAAGAAGACGAAGACTTCCGCATGCCTGAGACCGAAAATTTTTAAGAGCAGGGAACAGGGATCAGGGAACAGGAAGGTATGTTGCGCTGATCAAGAACTCTGCGGCTCTGGTTAATTGGTCAGAGCGAAGTATAGAAAGAGCCGCTCCGGGTCATTTCCGGGGCGGCGCGTAGTTCGGAACGACGCACACGGATCTGTTCCCTGTTCCCTGTTCCCTGTTCCTGATCCCTAAGTTAAGAGAGAAGACAATGCGGCATCGTAAAGCTGGAAACAAACTTGGACGGAACCACAGCCATCGTCGTGCGCTGCTGCGCAATTTGGTCACCTCCGTCGTCGTCGAGGATCGTGTGGAGACGACCGTCGCGAAGGCGAAGGCAGTCCGTCCACTCGTCGAGAAGATGATTACTCTTGGCAAGCGCGGCGATATCCACGCCCGCCGTCAAGCCGCTGCGTTTTTGCAGACGCCGGACTCCGTTTCGCGCCTGTTCGCGACCGTTGCGCCGCGCTATGGCGACCGCCAGGGTGGCTACCTGCGTATCGTACGTACCGGGTTCCGCAAGGGCGATGGCGGCGAAAAGGCAGTCATTGAGCTGCTCGGCGCCGAGCAGGAACTGGGTGCGAAGCAGCAGAAGCGCGTCGAGGCGAAGACGAAGAAGCGCGAGGAACTGGAACGCCAGCTTGCCGAGCAGGGTGGCAACGAAGAAGGCGGCTCGGAAGAGAACGCCTAGTTTGCCAAAGCTGCAGCAAAGTTGGCAGCAGTACCGGACGGGACGCAAGGCAGCAATGTTTGTGTCCCGTTCGCCATTGCCGGGATCAACTCATTCCGCAGTTCATTCACTGTGAGCCGCGGCACCCCGGTGCTGCTTGGCGGCCGGCATGCGCCCAGGCAGCGCGGCATTTTGCTGCGCCTGGTGGTCGTCTGGCTGCCCGTGTTTGTCATGCTGCTGGTGATTGCGCGCGAGTCAACTGCAGCGTTCGGCAGTGTGAATACGTCGCTGTTCCTGCGGAAAATTTACGAAGCGATCTTCGGGCATGTGACGAATAGTGCGTGGGAACAGATTCACCACCACATCCGCAAGACCGGACACTTCCTGGGGTACGGAACACTGGGAGTGGTCTGGCTGCGGGCTTTTCTGCTCACGTGGTCGGTGCCTCTTCAACATCGGGCTGCCGCCGTGTGGCGTCGTTGGAGCCTCCAGATGGCAATCTGCTGCACGGCACTGGTCGCCTCACTGGATGAGGTGCATCAATCTTATATTCCGGACCGCACCGGCCTGGTGACGGATGTTTTGCTGGACACTTCGGGAGCAATCGTACTTTGCTTGCTGTTTGCCATTTTCTGGCTGCGGAGCGGTGCGCGCCAGGCGCGGCTCCAACCAGCGTGAAATTTGCTATCGCGTCTACTCCAGCAATGCACTGCGGAAGAGCCAGGCACCGGTCTGCCAACGACGAATGCTGCGCTGGTGAAGCAAACGCGACAGCGTTCGTCTGCGGCGCAGGATCAGCACCAGCCATGCAAACAGGATGTGCAGCAAAGCTCCCGCGGTATCCAGGCACACGTCAGAGATACACGCAGTGCGGTTTGGCAAAAAGCTTTGGTGCAATTCGTCCATGCTGGCGACCAGGGCTACTGAGAGCACTGCAAATGCGCTCGCAAGCAGTCGTACCTTTGGGCGGCTCTGGCGCAGGCGGGTCAGCAGTAACGACGTCCAACCCTGCAAGAAAACAAGACCGAGCGTGCCGTACCCGAGAAAGTGACCACATTTCCTGAGCACGTGGTTCAGTTCGACGATTCTGGCACTCGCAAGGTGCATTAACGGCAGAGACGCGCGGCTGAGCCATCGGATTGTATGATCCGCACCCATCACTCGCGTTGATTCGCAGCAGAAGACGAGCATTCCCAGTGCAACTTGCAGCCATGCCGCGGAAGGCTGAAGAAAGATGTTCCGGGGCGCTGTCGAGGGTGCTCCAATGTTCAGTCGTCGCTGTTCATATCGCATCACGCTGTCATGCAATGCACGTCTCTTGCCATTGCGCTCGAAAGTCTAAACCGCTGAAAGTGAGCAGTTTCGATAATGCTTGTGCCATGCATTCCAAACGGTGTTCCAAGCGAGGGCGGTGAGTACGAAAGGATTTCGCACTCCTCTGCTGCAAGCAGCCCACCGGCAACAACAAAGCCGCTCCGGGGGAGCGGCTTTTGTTGTTGCTGTGCATGGAGCCAATAACCCAGAACCTAAGCTTTATAGCTCTTTGCCAGTTCGAAGCGCTTATTCACTTCTTCCCAATTCACCGTGTTCCACCAATTGGCCAGGTACTCGGGGCGCTTGTTTTGGTACTTCAAGTAGTACGCGTGTTCCCATACGTCGTTGCCAAGAATTGGGTAACTGCCCTGCGAAATGGGACTGTCCTGGTTGGGCGTGGTCACAATGCCAAGCTTGCCGCCTTTGAAGATCAGCCAACCCCAACCGGACCCGAACTGTTTGGCCGTGGTCTCGTTGAACTGCTTCTTGAATGACTCGAAGTCGCCGAAGTCCGCCTTGATCTGTTCGCCGATCGCACCAGCGGGCTCGCCGCCACCGTTCGGCTTCATGATCTGCCAGAACATGGTGTGGTTTACGTGTCCACCGCCATTGTTGCGAACAACACTGCGAACGTCCTCGGGAATTGCATCCAAGTTCTTCAAGAGGTCTTCGGGCGATTTGGAGCCCAACTCGGTGTGCTTTTCCACCGCGCCATTCAGGTTGGTCACATAGGTGGCGTGGTGCTTGTCGTGGTGCAGCTTCATCGTGGCTTCATCGATGTGCGGCTCCAGAGCGTTGTAGTCATAAGGAAGCGGGGGAAGTTCAAAGGGCACGATTCTCTCCTTGCGCGTTGCGGTTCTGAGGCGTTGGGCGGGCGCTCACGCAGCGCCGGATATCAGCTAGGATGCCTGAACCGGAGAGCCGGATGCAGCCAGATGCTGCTGGATACACACTGCAGAGGGAAGTCCTCATGTGTTCAACCTGCAACCCGCACCGGTGTGGTGCAATGGGACGGTTATGGAAGCAATCAATGCTTTATACAAATGGCTGCCGGATCAAGGCTGCGCAACGGGCGGCCCGGGTATCCAGCCGCGCTGGACTTCCAGCAAAAAAGACGCGGTTTGCACGGCGTACTCAGCTGCTAGCCGCGTTTGGTTCACCATTTCGCATGGAACGCTGAACGAGATCTACTTCCCGACGATCGACCGGCCGCAGACGCGCGATATGGAGCTCCTGTTCACGGACGGCGAGACGTTTGTTCATGAAGAGAAGCGCGACTTCGAGTTCGATTTCCACTACATCGACCCGGACGCGCTTGCAGTGCGAGTGGTCGCCAGCGATTTGGGCGGCCGGTACACCGTGACCAAGGACTTCATCTGCGACCCGCACCACCCTGTGGTGCTGATGCGCGTAAAGCTGGACGGCGATGAAGAAGTGTTGAGCCGCATGAAGTGCTACGCTCTGCTGGCGCCGCACTTGGACGGCGGTGGCGCGGGCAACAACGCACGCGCGGTCGAGGTGGCAGGGCAACGCGCGGTGCTCGCCTGGAAGAACAAAGTACATCTAACCATGGGCGTTGACTGCGGCTTTACGCGAACCTCATGCGGGTATGCGGGCACGACAGACGGGTTCCGTGACCTGAAGCACGACATGAGGATGGATTACCAGTTCGGCGAAGCGCTGGACGGCAATCTGGCCCTGACCGGCGAGATTGATCTGTCGAAGACGCGCGAGTTTACGCTGGCCATCTCCCTGGGGGAAGGCCCACACGCTGCGTTGTCGGGCATGATGCAGTCGTTGAGCGTGCCGTTTGACCTGCATCTGAAGCGCTTCGTCGAGCAGTGGCATCGCGCGGCATCGCCCGAGCGGTTGGCCGCGGCCAGCATGGACAAGGGCCGCCTCATGCGCATCAGCCACAACGTAATCCTGGCGCACGAGGACAAAGTGTTTCCCGGCGCCTTCATCGCGTCGCTGTCCATCCCTTGGGGCAACGCAAAAAGCGACGACGACCTGGGCGGTTATCACCTGGTCTGGACACGCGACATGATTCAGTCCGCCACGGCGCTGCTGGCCTGCGGCCGCACCGATACAGCGCGGCGCGCCTTGGTGTACCTGGCCTGTACGCAGCGCCCTGACGGGTCGTTCGCGCAGAACTTCTGGATCGATGGAACGCCCTACTGGACGGGCATTCAGCTCGACGAGGTGGCGTTCCCGATCACGCTGGCCTGGCGGCTTTGGAAGGTCGGTGGCCTTGGCAACTTCGACGTTTTCCCGTTTGTCGAGCAGGCTGCGGCCTTTCTGGTGCAGTACGCGCCCATCACGCAGCAGGAGCGATGGGAAGAAGCATCGGGCTACTCGCCGTCGACGCTTGCAACCGTAATCGCAGGCCTGCTGTGTGCAGCCGACATCGCGCAGGCACATCCCGCGCCTGAACTCGCCAAGTTCCTGCAAAGCTACGCCGACTGGATCGAGGAACACCTGGATGAGTGGACGACCACGAACAATGGCGTGTTGCTGCCGGAGGTGAAGCGGCACTACGTGCGCATCTGCCCGCCCAATCCCGGTGAACCCTTCTACAACCCGGAAGCCGGACCCGGCCGGTACAACATCGCAAACCGCGCGCCCGGAGAGCAGTTCAATTTCGCCGCAAATGAAATCGTGGACGCCGGGTTCCTGGAACTGGTGCGTTACGGCATCCGGCGCGCCGACGATCCACTGATCGTTGACTCGCTCAAGGTGATCGATCACGTGTTGAAGATCAACACGCCATACGGACCGTGCTGGCGCCGCTACAACCATGACGGGTACGGCCAGCAGAAAGACGGTGAGCCGTTCATTCACTATGGCCAGGGCCGCGCGTGGCCGATTCTAACTGGCGAGCGCGCACACTATGAACTTGCCGCGGGCGGCGACTACCAGCCGCTGATTCAGGCCGTGGAGCGATTTGCAAGTTTTGGCGGCATGCTGCCCGAGCAGGTGTGGGACTACAAGGACATGCCGTCCAAGGGAATGTTCTTTGGCCGCTCCGCCGGTTCCGCGCAGCCGCTGGTATGGGCGCACGCGGAATACGTGAAGCTGCTGCGGTCGTGTGTCGATGGCAAGGTGTTCGACCGCATCTCGCTCGCGGAGGAACGCTACGGCGTACGTCGCGAAGAGCGCACCTGGAAGAGCGACGTCGAGTTCTTCAAGATCGCGCGACCGCTGAAGCAGATTGGCGCCGGCAAACTTCTGCAGGTCGTCGATCGCGAGTTCTTCGAAGTGCATTGGACAATAGACGGCTGGGCGACACAGAACTGCACCCGCTCATCGCTCATCGGCTATCCCGGCTTCGCTGCGGAACTGGTCATGCCGGATGGCTTCAGCGGCGACCTGGAACTGACGCTGCACTGGCCCAATTCTGACCGCTGGGTGGGCCATAACTTCACGGTGAAGGTTGGCGCGCCGCCGTCCTGACGCATCGAACTCGTACAGGCCGCGCGTACACTGTGCGTAAGGCTCGCAGCGCGAATCTCTCACGATGGTTCATGCTGCAGTACGAACGAGCTTTCACACTGCGCTGAGCGCAACGCGATCTGCACCAGAACACTTCTGAGGAACGAATGAGCGACAAAGATCTCGACAAGCTTTCAATCGACACTCTCCGCCTGCTGGCCGTGGACGCCATTGAACGGGCGAAGAACGGCCACCCCGGCGCGCCCATGGCGCTATCGCCTCTGGCGTACCTCCTGTTCACGCGCTACATGAAGCACGACCCGGTCGATTTCAAGTGGACGGACCGCGACCGCTTTGTCTTGTCAAACGGCCACGCGTCCATGCTGCAATACGGCTCGCTGTTCCTGTCCGGCTACGATCTTTCGCTTGATGATCTGAAACAGTTCCGTGAGTGGCACTCCAAGGCGCCGGGCCATCCTGAGTACGGCTTCACGCCGGGCGTGGAAGTCACGACCGGTCCACTGGGCCAGGGCTTTGGTATGGCGGTTGGCCTGGCGATTGCTGAGAAGCATCTGGCTGCCGTGTACAACAAGCCCGACATGGAGATTGTGAACCACCGCACCTGGTGCATCGTGGGTGATGGCGACATGATGGAAGGCATTTCGCACGAGGCGGCATCGCTGGCGGGTACGCTCAAGCTGAACAAGCTGATCGTCTTCTACGACGACAACCTGATCTCGCTCGACGGACCGACGGAGCTCAGCTTCACTGAGGACGTAACCAAGCGCTTCGAAGCCTACGGCTGGCATGTGCAGTACGTGGACGACGGTGAGAGCCTGCCGAAGCTGGAGCAGGCCATCCGCATCGCCCAGGACGAAATCCAGAAGCCGTGCCTGATCCGCGTCCGCACGGTCATCGGCTACGGTTCGCCAAAGGCTGGCACCAAGGCCGTGCACGGAGAAATGCTGGGGAAAGAAGCTACACGGAAGACCAAAGAGTTTTTCGGCTGGGATCCGGATAAGGACTTCGTTGTTCCCGAAGCAGCAAAGAAGAACTGGGAGCAGGCCAAGACCAAAGGCGCGGAATACCACGCAAACTGGAACGACATGATGGAAAAGTACAAGGTCGCCCATCCAGAAGAAGCTCAAGAGTTCGATCGCGTGATCAAGCAGGAACTGCCCAAGGATCCGTTCAAGGACCTGAAGCCGTTCCCGACCGACAAGCCGATTGCGACCCGCACCGCCGGCAATGTGGCACTGGAGGCCATCGGCAAGAACGTGCCGGAGCTGATGGGCGGCGCGGCCGACCTGACCAGCTCGACCAAAACAATCTTCAAAAATTCGCCTTCGTTCGCGGTCGATCCCAAGGGCCGTAACATCTTCTTCGGTGTCCGCGAGTTTGGCATGTGCGCAGCGGTAAACGGCATGGCGGCGCACGGCGGTTTTATTCCGTTCGGCTCCACGTTCTTCGTGTTCAGCGACTACGCACGGCCTGCAATCCGTATGGCCGCGTTGATGAGCACGCATTCCTTGTTCGTGTTCACGCATGACTCCATTGGCCTGGGGGCGGACGGCCCAACGCACCAGCCCGTCGAGCACCTGATGGCCCTGCGTGCAATCCCGCAACTGACCGACTTCCGTCCGGCAGACGCGAACGAAACGAACGCGTGCTGGCGGCTCGCGGTTGAGCGCAAATCCGCCTCGTTCATGGCGCTCTCGCGGCAGGATCTGCCGGTGCTGGACGCTGAAAAGTACAACGTGACTGAAGGCCCACGCAAGGGTGCCTACGTGCTCGTCGAGCAGGAAAACCCCGATGTGATTGTAGTTTCGACCGGTTCTGAGGTCTCGCTGGTCGTGGAGACGTTGCCGAAGTTCCAGGAAGCCGGCATCAAGGCGCGGATCATCTCCATGCCGTCATTCGCAATCTTTGAAGAGCAGGACGACGAGTACAAGAACTCGATCTTCCCGCATGGCGTGCCAAAGGTGGCGGTGGAGGCTGGTGCTTCCATGGGCTGGTGGAAGTACGTTGGCCGCGACGGTCAGATTATCGGCGTCGATCGCTTCGGTGCCTCCGCGCCAGGGCCTGAGGTGCTGGCCAAGTATGGCTTTACGCCCGAGAACATCGTCAAAGCGGCCCAGACCGCGATGGGGAAGTAAGCATGCGCATCGCGATCGCTTCGGACCACGCAGGTTTTCCGCTGAAGGAACTCGTTCGCGCACACGTGGCCACGCTCGGCCACGATGTGCAGGACCTGGGAGCGTATGACACGACGCCCTCGGATTACCCGGACTTCGCCGTGAAAGTCGGCATCGCACTGATGGGGGGCGAGGCCGACCGCGGCATCCTGATCTGCGGATCGGGCGTGGGCGTCTGCATCGCGGCCAACAAAATGCCGGGCGTACGCGCGGGTATGTGTCACGACACGTACTCCGCGCACCAGGGCGTTGAACACGATGAGATGAACGTGATCGTGCTGGGTGCGCGCATCATCGGCGAGGAGCTCGCGTATGAGTGCGTCGAGTCGTACCTGAAGGCGAACTTCATCGCAAAGGAAGAGCGCTTCGTGCGCCGCCTCAACAAGGTCTTCGCGATCGAGAAGAAGTACATGCCCGACGCCGCCGGAACCAGTTACGCCGCTGCCGTAGAGAGCAAGGGCTAGCGCGATGCCCGAACAGAACGGTCCCCAAAGCAAGAACGGCAAGGTATGGTTCATCACGGGCTGCTCCACAGGTTTCGGCCGCCTGCTCGCCGAGGCGGCGCTGAAACGAGGAGACCGCGTGGTTGCCACTGCTCGTGACGATAGCAAAATTCTCGATCTGACCGATCAGTACCCGCAAAACGCGCTCGCGCTCACGGTTGACGTCACGGACAAGGACACCATCTTGGCCGGCGTTCAGGACGCCATCGAGACCTTTGGCCAGATCGACGTGCTGGTCAACAACGCCGGCTATGGCTTGAGCGGTGCTGCCGAAGAGGCGAGCGACGATGAGATCGAGCAGGTCATCGCGACCAACGTCTTCGGCCTGGTGGACACCACCCGCGCCGTGCTGCCGCACATGCGTGAGCGCCGCGCCGGTCACATCCTGATGCTTTCGTCTGTTGCGGGCCTGGTCGGCACCCAGGGGCTCGCCTACTACAACCTGACCAAGTTCGCGGTCGAGGGCTTCTCTGAGGCGTTGGCGCAGGAGACGAAGCACCTCGGCATTCGCGTTTCGATCATCGAGCCCGGCCCGTTCCGTACGGACTTCCTCGGCCGCTCCGGTCAGACCGCCACGCAAGAGATCGAAGACTACAAGGACTCCGCAGGCAAGCTGCGCGAATACTTCAACACGCAGGCCGGTAGCCAAAAAGGCGACCCGGCAAAAGCCGTGGAGGCCATGTTGAAACTGGCGGACATGCCCGAACCGCCCTTGCATCTGCTCTTAGGGAAGAACGCCCACGATCGGCAACTCGCCAAACTCGACGAGTGGAAGAAGACGATTGAGGCGTGGCGAGAAGTTACGCTGGACGCAGACTTCCCGGAGAAAGAAACTCCCATCCAGTAGAACGTACGATTTTTGCCGCGCCTCTTCTGGGCCGGCGGGCATCAAGTCAACTGCGACGAAAAATGCAATCACGAAGTGTGGCACACGAAAGGGAACGCGCAATGGAACTCGGTCTGATTGGTCTGGGCAAAATGGGCGGCAATATGGCGGAGCGGCTTCGCCTAGGCGGCCACAAGGTCGTTGGCTTTGACTTCAACAAGGACACCACGGCCAAGCTGACCGCGGCCGGCTCTGTCGGCGTGAACTCGCTGGAAGACCTGGTCAAGAACATGCAGTCGCCGCGCGCCATCTGGATCATGGTGCCCGCAGGCGATCCGGTCGATCAGACCATCGCCAAGCTGAAGCCGCTCATGCAAAAGGGCGACATCTTTATCGACGGCGGGAACTCAAACTACAAGGATTCGATCCGCCGCCACGACGAACTGGCCAAGGAAGGCTTTGCATTCGTCGACGTGGGAACCTCTGGCGGCGTGTGGGGTCTCACAGAGGGCTACTCCATGATGGTCGGCGGCGACGAAGATGTCGTCGAGAAAATCCGTCCCGTGCTCGAAACGCTCGCACCCGCGCCCGACAAGGGTTGGGGACGCACGGGCCCGGCCGGCGCAGGCCACTTTGTCAAAATGGTGCACAACGGCATCGAGTACGGCATGATGCAAGCCTACGCCGAGGGCTTCGCGATCTTCACTGCCAAGAAAGAACTCAACCTCGATAACGCGCAGATCGCCGAAATCTGGCGCTACGGCTCGGTTGTCCGCTCGTGGCTCCTGGACCTGACTGCCGAAGCTCTGCAGAAGAACCCGGACCTGCATGGCGTTGCGCCCTATGTCACCGACTCGGGAGAGGGCCGCTGGACGGTCTTCGAGGCCATCGATCTGAATGTCTCGGCACCCATCATTACGGAATCGCTCATCCGGCGTATCCGCTCGCGCGAAGACAACAACCTGACCGACCGCATGCTGTCCGTCATGCGCAACGCCTTTGGCGGTCACGCCATGAAGACGGAATAAACCCCCGCTTCGACTTCGCCGGGCTGGCCAATTGGCGCGGCCCGGCCTTCCGCAAAGCCATCCACCGCAGCCGATTGCTGCGCCAGGAGAAAGAGCCGCTATGGCAAACCAGGGAATCAACGTCTCGCAGGAACAGGTCGAGGCGAACAAGGGCGCGGAGAGCATTCCCGAGCCCTGCATCGTCGTCATCTTCGGCGCTTCGGGCGACCTGACCAAGCGCAAACTGCTACCCGCGCTGTATCACCTCGATCAGCAGAATCTGCTTTCCGAAGACTTTGCTGTCGTCGGTGTTGCGCGCCGCGACCTGTCCAAAACCTTCGCGCCAGACATGAAGGACGGCATCATCAAAGGTGGCGGCGTCGACGAGAACGAGCCCAAGCTGGCCAAGTTCATGGACAAGGTGCAGTATTTCGCGACCGAGTTCGACAATGACGAGGGCTACGAAAACCTGAAGAAGTTCTTGGCCAACCTGGATAGTAAGTTCGGCACGAAGGGCAACCGTCTGTTCTATCTCGCCGTCGCTCCGGAGTTTTTCGCCGACATCACGCAGCGGCTGGGTAAGCACGGAATGACCGGCGAGGACGACAAGTCCAAGGGCTGGGTCCGCGTCATCATTGAGAAGCCCTTCGGCACCGACCTCGAAAGCGCGAAAAAGCTGAACACCGCGATTAACGAGGTCCTCCACGAAGACCAGATCTTCCGCATCGACCACTACCTCGGCAAAGAGACTGTGCAGAACATCCTCGTCTTCCGCTTCGGTAACGGGATTTTCGAGCCGATCTGGAATCGCAACTACATCGATAATGTGCAGATCACCGCTGCGGAGTCCATCGGCATCGAGGGCCGCGGACCCTTCTACGAGGCGGCCGGTGCGCTCCGCGACGTGCTTCAGAACCACGTGATGGAAGTGCTCTCGTTTGTCGCCATGGAACCGCCAGACACGCTCGATGCGGCGCCGATTCGCGTGGAAAAGCTCAAGGTATGGAAGGCGATCGATCCGATTCCGGTCGAGGACACGGCACGCGGCCAGTACGGTCCCGGCACCGTCGACGGCGAGCCGGTGAAAGGCTATCGGGAAGAAGATCGCGTGAGTCCCGAATCACAGACAGAAACCTTTGCGGGCATGAAGCTCTCAATTGAGAACTGGCGATGGGCCGGCGTTCCGTTCTACATTCGAGCGGCCAAGCGCCTGGAGCGTCGCGTCACGGAAGTAGTCATCACCTTCAAGCAGCCGCCGCTGCACCTGTTCAAGAGCACCGGCCAGGGCGCGGAACAGCTGGAGCCAAACGTGCTCACGCTACGTATCCAGCCGGACGACGGCATCAAGCTGAAGTTTGGCGCCAAGATCCCCGGACCCACGACCAACATCGCGCAGGTCGAGATGAACTTCAGCTACGCGGAAAGCTTCGGCAAATCGTCCGCGAACGGCTATGAGCGGCTTCTTCTCGATGCCATGCTGGGTGATGGCACGCTCTTCGCCGAGCGCGAAGGCGTCGAGACAACCTGGGCTCTGATGACGCCGATTCTGGAAGCCTGGAAGCAGCAGAAGAAAGTCTTCCCAAACTATGCCGCTGGCACTTGGGGGCCGCAGGAGGCATCGGACCTGCTGCAGCGTGACGGGCGCGAGTGGCGCGTCAGCTAGTCCTTTGACTTACACCGAAACGCCTGGGGCATGCCTCAGGCGTTTCGATTTCATCCCGGTGCGCATCTGACATGCAGCAACGGAAGCAGGTACGGTATGGCTCAGAACACCATTGCAGATTTCCTTGTATACGACACGCCGGAGCGCGTGGCGCAGGCCGCCGCGGAGGTCTTCACGAAGTACGTGGCGGAGGCCGCACAGGCCCGTGGCGTCGCGCGCGTCGCCATCTCCGGCGGCACCACGCCCAAGCGCATGTTCGCCCTGCTGGCGGCTGCACCCTTCGCCCAACAGGTGCCATGGGACAAGCTGGAACTGTACTGGGTCGATGAGCGCTGTGTCGGCCCCGACGATGCCGATTCAAACTACCGCATGACGCGCGAGCAACTGCTCAGCAAGGTGCCGCTGCCGGCAGACAAAGTTTTCCGCATGGAAGGTGAGCTCGACCCGGAAGAGGGCGCGGCGAAATACGAAACGTACCTTCGCAACAACTTCCGTCTGGAGGGCGCGCAGGCACCGGCGTTCGACCTAGTTTTTCTCGGCATGGGCGATGACGGTCACACTGCCTCGCTCTTTCCGCACACAGAGGCGATCAACGAACTTGGCCGGCTCGTGGTTGCGAACCACGTCCCGCAAAAAGACACATGGCGCATCACGCTGACTGCACCGGTCATCAATCAAGGCAAGCGTGTCGTGTTCCTGATCGAGGGCGGCGCCAAAGCGGACCGCCTGCACGATGTGCTGCTGGGTGACTATGATCCGGAGACGCTGCCTTCGCAGCTGATCCGTCCCGAGTCGGGCCATGTCTACCTGCTGCTTGACGCGGAAGCTGCCCGCCGATTGCCAAAGGTGGGCATGCACGGTGACGCTGAGACCGGAACGCTGGAGCTGTGCCGATGATCCTTGCGGGCGATGTAGGTGGGACCAAGGTCGATCTGGCGCTCTATGACTTCGACGGCGGCAGTCTGCGGATGCGCCGCAGCAGGAAGTTCCCCGCGCACGAGTACGGGTCCCTCCAGGACGTGGTCAAAGCGTTCTTGTCGACGGACGACACGGGCGAGAAGGTCGCGCATGAAGTGATCGCTGCCTGCTTCGGCTGCCCTGGCCCGGTCAAGGACGGCCACCTGAAGCTGACCAACCTGCCCTGGGAACTGGACGCACGCGATCTTTCCAAAATTCTCGAGATCGAGCACATCTTTTTGATCAACGATCTGGAGGCGAACGGGTACGGTATCGCCGAGCTTGGGCCCGACCAGATTTTTGAGCTGTACCAGGGAGACAAGTCCGCGCTGGGGCATCGGGCGCTCGTCTCCGCGGGCACCGGTTTGGGCGAAGCTCTGCTTATCTGGAACGCAGCGGCGCGGCGTCATCTGCCGTTGCCCAGCGAGGGCGGCCACGCCGACTTCGCCGCGCGCAACCCGATCGAGATTGAATTGCTCGAGTACCTGCAAAAGAAGGTCGGTGGCCGGGTCAGTTGGGAGCGTGTTGTCAGCGGCATCGGCCTGAAGAATATCTACGAGTTCCTGCGCGATACGGGCAAAGCCGAGGAGCCGGACTGGCTTCGCGAGCGCATGCAGACCGAGGATCCGAATTTCGTGATCGGCACGACGGGCGAAGACGGCTCCAGCGAACTGACGCGCATGACCCTGGAACTGTTCGTTTCAGCCTATGGCGCTGAGTGCGGCAACATGGGCCTGAAGCTGCTCGCCAGCGGTGGTGTCTACTTGGGCGGGGGTATCCCGCCAAAGATCCTGAAGACCTTACAAAATGGCAAGTTTCGCGATGCATTTCTCGACAAGGGCCGTCTGTCGCCGGTGCTGCATAACATTCCGGTTCGCGTCATCCTGGAAGAGCGCACAGCACTGATCGGCGCAGCGGCCTACGCCGAGGCCCGGGCCAGCGAGCTTACCGGGCACAGTGAGCGCATGGCGTCACAAACCTAGCCACCGGAACCAACTTCTTTCTCCAAGCAAACGCTGCCTGCACAGAGCATGGCAGCGTTTCCCCGTTTCTGGACTGAGGAATGCCCGTCAGGACAAACAAGCTACATTACTGAAGACGGAACCGTTCCACCATCAGGCGCTGAAACCGCGGCTTCCAAATCAAGTCGTACGCGAGCTCCTTGCCGGGAAACATGGCGAGCGCTGCCTCGCGTGCATCGGCGATCATGCGCGATGCCTCATCCACGGTCAGCGTGCCATCCTGCGCGACTACCTGCATCACCATGTTCATCATCATCTGCAAGCGGCGCAGCAGTTTCCGTTCCTCTGCGTCCGCTTGCGACGTTGCGTTCGGCAACGGCTGTGTGCTCTTGTCTGTGCTGTGCATCTCGCCCATTGTGCTTCTCCCAAACGGCCACGGTTCTTAAAAGCTCGCATCCTTGCGCAAGCCAACGATCCCTTTGTCTCAGACGCGCCCGCGCGCAAATCGATGCTGCGCTTACTTGTCATCCGCGGGGATGAGGGTTGTGACAGAACCGTCCGAATGCAAGGTGTACTGCACCGCGCCCATGGTGTCGGTTCGCGCGGTCAAGGCGTGGTGCTGACCTAACCGTTCCAGCACTGGCATGCGTGGATGGCCGAAGTGGTTTCCGCGACCGCAGGAGATTACCGCGACCTTCGGCTCCAGGGCGTCCAGGAACGGTGCGCTGCTGCTCGTCATGCTTCCGTGGTGACCCACCTTCAGCAGCGTCACTGGGCTAAGCAGGTGCGCCGCCATCATCGCCTCTTCGCTCGGCAGTTCCGCATCGCCCGCCAGCAGGGCAGAGGAGCGGCCGTAAGCCGCCCGCAACACGAGCGAATCGTCGTTGGTCGGAACAAGGCCCGGCGCATAGGCCGGTTGCGGTCCAAGCACGTCCAGGTGGACCTGCTGCCACTCCACATGGCTGCCGGCGCGCAGAAAGCGAATCGCCGTGCCTTGCGCCCGCGCTTCGGCGAGCAGGGTGTGCAATCGCTCGGAAGGTACATCCACACTGAGCCAAAGTTCGCGCGGACGGAAGTTTCGCAACACTGCGCTCATGCCGCCCAGGTGGTCCATGTGCGCATGACTGAGCGCCAGGACATCCAGCCGGGAAATGCCGAGGTGCCACAGGTAGGGCGAGACGACCTCCTCGCCCGTGTCGAAGGCGTCCCCTGCGTTATTCTGCCGCAAATTTCGCTCGGGACCCACGATCCCGCCGGCGTCGATAAGCAATGCCTGTCCGTTCGGCGCAGTCAGCAGGACCGAGTCGCCCTGCCCCACATCGATCGCCGTGACCCGAAACGCCAGTGGAGGTCGCATGTGGCGTGCAAAAACAATTGTGCCCACGGACACACCGCATGCCAGTGCCACAGCCGCCCATGCGAACGCGGGGCGGCGCAAGCGCAGCAACACGACGCAGAGCCCAACAGAAGCCGCAAGTGCCACGGTCGCGGCAAGTGTCGGACCTGGCGTGCGCAAATTGGCGCCGTGCAATGACGCCAGGGCCCGCACCAGCCACGCCGCGCCGTGCAGCAGCAGCGCCGCTGGAGCAGCCGCCACCATCGCCAGCGGGTAGGAAACAAGGCTCAGCAGAAAGCTGAGAATGCCGCAGATCATCAGCGGCACAAGCAGCGGAATAACCAGCAGATTGGCCGGCAGCGCAAATGCCGTGAAGCGGTGAAAGTAAAACGTCATTGGCAGCGCCATCGTCAGCTCGGTAATGAATGCGACCAGGGTCGCCACCAGAAGCGCGAATGCGGCACGTACGAACGCAAGCAGCGCCAGGCTTGCCCATCGACCGCATGACAACTCCAGTTCTGTAGCCAGCCAGCGCAGGCGCACACGGAACTGGGCCACGTGCGGCGGCAGGCGGCGGTCCAGCCGCAGTAATGGCAGATTGCGGCACGCACGCGCGTACGGCGCGACCGTGCGCTCCAGCAGCGGCACCGCGATGCCTGCAATGGTCAGCGCGATCAGCACCGTCATCTGCAGGCCGCTGTCGCGCAGTGACTGTGGCCGCACCAGCAGCATGGCCAGCACAGCCGCGCCCACGGCGTTCAAGGCGTTGCGCTCGCGGCCGCTCGCTTGCGCGAGCAGAAACACAAGCGTCATGAAGAGAGCCCGCTGCACCGGCTGTCCGAAGCCGGTCAGCAGCGCATAGCCGCTGGTTGCGAGTGCCGTCAGCAAGGTTGTCAGCAGGCGGCCGCAACGCATGCGATCCGCCAGCCAGAACACGGCTGCCGCAACCAAGCCGATGTGCATACCGGAGACCACAAATAAGTGAAACGTACCCGTGCGCTCGAAGTCGGCCCGCAGACGGTGGGTCAGCGCACCTCGTTCCCCGAAAAGCATGGCCGTCCACGCCGCCACGTCTGACGCATTCCAGCGCAGCACTGCGGGCAGCCAAGCCTTGCTTCGCTGCCACGCGGCAAAGTTGTGCAGGCGTCCGTCGGCCCAGGTGCGAACCTGCTGAAAGCGGCAAGACAGCGGCGCGCTTTGCGCATTCTGCGTCACCCAAACATGGCTTGGCACGGCCGTTCCCGTTGCGGACACCTGCTGTTCTGCCAACCAGTCCCCATAGCGCCACACGCCGGGGTCTCGAAACTCGCGGGGCCGGTACAGCCGCAGGACGGCCCGTACGTTGCTGCCGCACTGCAGTGCGGCTCCATCGAGTCCTGCAAGCACCACGCGGGCCGTTCCCGCGGCGTCCGGCATCGTTACAACATCCGGGTCCAGTCGCTCGATCTGTCGCAGTTGCAGATCCGCGGTGTACCGTATCTGCTCGGTGGCTCCAGCTTCCTGGTCTGCCGCCTGCTCACCAAAGTGCAGCGGATCTGCATCCTGCTCATCGCTTCGCGTGGGCAACGGCTGCACGGACACAACCGTTGCCACGACCTCGCGCCGCAACCCATCTGTGTAAGGCAGCAGCGCGCGGTCCGTCGAGCTTCGCGGATGCAACACACCCAATGACCAGCCCAGCATGAACCACGCGCTAAGTGCGCTGATGATCGCCAGCCGCGGCGCCTTCCACAGAGCGACACCTGCAATCAGCAGACATATTGCAGTCCCGCTAACCAGCAGCGCGCCGGGCCGCCACCATTGCGACGCGGCAATGCCCATCGCAAACACAGCCGCGACATACAGTAGCGGCGCCCGGCGAAGTTCCAGCGGCATCACGCGGCTGAAGCGCGACGGATGCGCGTGAACCTCGCGGCCCAGCATGGGTGGTACTCCGCGTTCCCCGTGAAGCCTCAGCATCGCTGCGGCGCCGATTGCGCGGCAGCACTGTGGTCAGCTGCGGCGAAAGACGGCGATCGTCTCCGTGTGATCTGTCTGGGGGAAGAGGTCGAGCAGGTGCAATTCTGTAATCGTGTAGCGCGAGTCTACCAGCGCTCGCGCATCACGCGCGAATGTAAGGGCATCGCACGAGACATAGACAAGTTCCGGTGCGCCCACGCGAGCAAGCTGCACCGCCGCGCTGCCCAGGCCAGCCCGCGGAGGGTCCATGACGATGACGTCGGGGACCGTGGATCGTTGGTCCTTTAAGAATTCGAGCACCGGTTGTGCAACGGCGCGGTGCAGCTCCCCAGCGGCTCGCAACGCGGCGCTCAGATCGTTTGCGGCGGGCTGGCCGACCTCAACCGCGATGACCTGGTCAAAGCGCTCGGCAAGCGGGACGGAAAACAAACCCGCGCCGGCAAACAAATCCCAAACTATGCGTCCGCTCCGTCCACCCAGCACCAGGTCAACCATCAGGCCGGTCAGGAATCGATTCACCTGAAAGAACGCACCGCGGGACACTTCATACTCAATGCCGTTCACAGCGTAGGCAAGCCCCGGCTTGCCCCAGCGGGCTACCTCCACTCGCTGCCGTTCCTGCACACGCCGCGAGGTCGTCGCGAGCGAGCCCTGCACCAGCAGACCTGCGCCCACAAGCTGTGGCACTGGCACCTTGAGTGCCTCACAAACCCTGCGGAACTGCGCTGGAGCATCGCGATCCAACGTGTTCACGGTGGCGTCAACGTGCAGCAGCAATTGCAAGCCACTCTCGTCCACGTTTGTACAGAGCTCCACCTCGGTACTGCCTGCCGGCCATGGACTTTGCACTGCGGCAACCCTTTCCAACTCCGCAGCCGTGTGCCACAGCAGAGGCGCTGCGATAGGGCACTCCTCCACAGGCAGAAACGCATGGGAGGCACGCCGGTTGTATCCAAGACGGCCATCCTCCAGGCGCAACCGAATGCGGTTGCGGTAGTGGTACTCCTGCCCTGTATGCGTCCTGATCTCGGGCGCACCGAACCCGGCCTGCGCAAGCCGCTCGCGCAGCGCTTCCATCTTGCCCTGCACCTGCGTCGCCTGCGACAGGTGTTGCAACTGGCAGCCGCCGCACTCGCCGAAGTGCCGGCATCGCGGCTGGACCTCGGCCGGAACAGCGCGCGCGGGCAGCGGCTCCATTACAGGTGCTCCATATAAAAAAGGCTCAACCGCGGCAGGCCGTACGTTTCCAGCAGGCGCTTGTGCAGAAACTGCTGGGTCACATGCTTCAGCTGCGCGGCGCTCATGCCGCGGCTGCCGCTCAACCCGCGTGCGGCCTGCTCGCGCCACTCCTTTTGCTGTGGCTCGGGCGAGACCAGCAGCAGCATCGCAAACAGCTTTTCCTCCAGCACGGTCAGCGTGCGCTCGAGCTCCTCGGTATCTGCCGGAATGTCCATGGCAAGCGCGCGCAAGCGGTCGGCGATCTCGTCCCGTTGCGCATGTGCGGCCAACGGCAGGGTCGCCGTCGCAACCGCTTCCGCGTTGCGTTGCAGGTACGCGCGTATAGGTTCCGCTTCAAAGCCGCTCTCACGCTGCGATGCCGCGGTGCTGGCAGCACCGACCGCGGCGTCTTTCATCTGTTCGGTCGCGGTCATCACGGCCTGCGCAGCCCAGGCCAGACCGTTCACCTTGCGCAGACGCTTGCCCGTCTTCTGCGCGCGCGCATCATGCTTGTCAAAAGCATCATCAATGCCGCGCAGCACGGCTTCCAGCGGCACACCTGCATCGCGCCACGTCTCGATCAGCGCCCAGTCCAGCGTGCTCAGCATCGTCAGCGTGCCGCGCCGCCGCTGAAAGCGTTCTTCGATTTCCGTGAAGTACTCGTAGTAGTTCTGCAAGGGCGTGCTGCTATCGATGGATCCCCTGTTGAGCTTCGGGCCGCGCCGGCCGCCGCTTCAGCCGGTCCTGATTGCGCTCATAAATCAGCCGCACACCGTCCAGGGTCAGGTTCGGGTCGACCGTCTTCATATAGCGCGAGTCGGGCGCGATCATCTTGGCAAAGCCACCAGTGGCGATCACCTTTGTCTCCGGCCCAAGCTCTGCGATCATGCGCTCGCAAATGCCATCCACCAGCCCAATATAGCCGTAGTACAAACCGATCTGGATGTTGTCGACCGTGCTGGTACCAATCACCTTGCCCGGCTTGCGAATGTTCACCCGAGCCAGCTTTGCCGCCCGGTCAAACAATGCGTTCGCGCTAATGCCCAGGCCCGGTGCGATCGCGCCTCCCAAAAACTCGCCGCGCGCGGAAATCACATCGAACGTGGTGGCCGTGCCAAGGTCCACCACGATGCAGGGACCGCCATACCGCTCAAATGCCGCGACTGAGTTCACGATGCGGTCCGCACCGACCTCGGCCGGGTTGTCGGTCAGCACCGGCAGACCGGTCTTCACACCCGGTTCGACAAACAACGGGCGGACGTTGAAGAAGTTCTCCAGAACCTCGCGCAGCATGGAATCTACGGGCGGCACCACGCTCGACACGGCGACACCATCCACGCTTTTCAGATCCACGCCATGCAGCGCGAACAAGCCATGCATTGCGATCCGCAGTTCGTCAGGCGTGTGCGTCAACGGCGTTGCCAGCCGCCAGCTGTGCAGCAGGTGTGCCGGTTCGGCATCCGTGGCGGGCGCATACAGGCCCAGCACCATGTTCGTATTTCCAACTTCGATCGCCAGCAGCATAGCCACCTTTCTGCTTGTCGTCTCTGCTTGAACCGCTCCTGCATCGGGGCGCGTCAGACAAGCTCGCGAACGCCGCCGTGCCGCACCATGCGACGGATGCCATCCTCGCACAGCACGCGCAACAGGCCTGTTTCCGTCAACCCATCCGTCACGCCAGTATAGCCTTCACCCTCGGCGACATGGACCCATTTGCCGCGCACCCAAGTGCTGTTTTCAGCGAAGCGCCCAAGAACCGGACCCGGCCCTTCCGCCAGCACATTCAGTACGGTTTCAAGTCGCTGCAGCAGGGCAATCAGCAGGTCTTCGCGGCTCGAGCGTTCGCCGGTAAGCAGCCGCAGCGACGTTGAAACATCCTGTAGCTCTGCAGGCATCGCGCTTTGATTCACGTTGATGCCGATGCCGATCGCCGCATAGCGCAGATACCCGTTGGGCTGCATTGCTGTTTCCGTCAGAATGCCGCCAAGCTTCAGGCTTCCCGGTCCCAGCGTCACCAGGTCGTTCGGCCAGCGCAGGTCGATGCGGCGCCCAGTTACATCTTGAACTGCAGCCTGGGCCGCCAAACCTGCCGCAAGTGAGATTGAAAGCGCATCGTCAGCGCGCAGCGCAGGCCGCACCAGGACAGTCACATATAGCCCGCTGCCCGGCTCCGAGTGCCACGTATGACCGCTCCGCCCCCGGCCCGCCGTCTGCTCATCGGCAACGTACACCTGTCCCGCTTCCGCGCCTGCCTGGGCATCGGCAATCGCGCGCGTCTGCGTACTGTCGATCGAGGTGAAGTGATGCAGCTTGTCCACAAATATCGTTCCGGCAAGCGCTGCGTTGACACTCGCTTCGTCAAAGCTGACGGGCTGACTTGAATTACGCCCGCAGGACTCGGCTGCCTTGCCGACTCGCTCCCCCTCAATACACATCGGCGGTAATGCGCATGCTCAGGTCCACCGCCGCCGCGCCCCGCGTCAGGTTCCCGACGCTCAGAAAATCCACGCCCGTATCGGCGTACTCGCGAACGTTCTCCAGGTTCAGGTGCTCGGCCACTTCCAGCAATACGGCCGGGTGCTCCGCGCGCATCTGCTCGACCGCCAACGCCACCTCGCGCACTGTCATGTGTACGAACAGCAGCACATCCGCGCCGGCCTGCACCGCAGTCTCGGCGTCCTCAGCGCAGCGAACCTCCACCTCCACCTTTTGCCCAGGCTTGCGGTGCTTCGCGGCGCGTTCCACGACCGCCTGCAAGCCGCCCGCCAGGGCGATGTGGCTCTGCTTCAGCATAATGCCGTCCTGCAGATCGAGCCGGTGGTTCTGCCCGCCCCCGCAGCAGACCGCGTACTTATCGAGCAGGCGTAGTCCCGGCATAGTCTTGCGCGTGTCCAGCACCTGCGCGCGCGTGCCGGCGGTCGCGTCCACGAACTCGCGCGTCAGCGTCGCAATGCCGCTCATGCGCTGCAGCAGGTTCAGGATCACCCGCTCACAGCTCAGGATGGCTGCGGCGGAATGCCGAATCACCGCCACCGTTTGTCCCTTGCGAACGCGTACGCCGTCAAAGATCTCCGGGTGGCTGATGACTTCATAGCGACTCCCACGTTTGCCGCCGGCGCGCGCCTGCAGCGCGGCAAACGCGTCAAAGACCCCCCCAATCGCGCCCAGTCCCGCGATCACGCAATCCTGGCGCACCAGCACCGTGGCGCTGGCACGCTGATCCGGATCAATCGTCAGCGCCGTGGTCACGTCGCTTGTGGCTTTGTCCTCGGCCAGCGCGGCTTCCAGCACCGCCGCAACCTTTCTGCTCTTCCAGTCCATCTGTTCACAATCCTAGCGGCGCATGGCGCATCCTACGGGAAACAGCGCGTGAAAGGAAAGCAAAACGCGCTCACTGAACTATGACACCTGTTCTGTTGACTGCCACTCTCATGCACCAGGCGGGCGTGCTTCTGCTGATCGCGATCCCGATCGCCTGCATGAGTTGGACCGTCACGCATGAGGAAGTCTTCCGGGAGCCACGCGAATTCTGCAAGCGCAAAAGCCAGGACTGCCGCTCCATGCCCGAGCGCAAATTCTTCTACCTGTTCACCTGCGAATACTGCTTCTCGCACTACGTCACGGCATCTGTCCTGATCTTCACGCGCTACCAGCTGCTCTTCGCGGGCTGGCGCGGCTATGTGCTGGCGGAGTTCGCCCTCGTCCTGATCGCTAATATGTACATGAGTCTGTACAACCGGCTCCGGCTCGACATCAAGCATGAGAATGTGACGATCGCGGTCGAAGAAAAACAGGTCCAGAAACCCTGATCTGAATTCTCCGCAGTCAGCACTCGTTTTTCCACAGAGAACCGAGTATGCTGGACACTGATCGTCGATCCGATCGGTTCGTTTTGCCTGTCCGGCATTGCCAGACGCAACACACTACCAATTGCGTTCAGCGGTACATCAAGGTGCGATCCGCTCGCACATGAAGGACAGACACAATGGAACAGGGCACTGTGAAGTGGTTCAACGACGCCAAGGGTTTTGGTTTTCTTAGCCGCCAGAACGGCGAGGACGTATTCGTCCATCACACCGCAATCAAGAGCAACGGTTTCCGCTCACTGCAAGAGGGTCAGTCCGTGACCTTCGACGTGGTCAAGGGACCCAAGGGCTTCCAGGCTGAGAACGTTCAGCCCGCGTAAGCTAAATTCAAGATTCTGCGAAACGGAAAGGGACAGCCTACAAGCTGTCCCTTTCCGTTTCTGCAGGAATTAAATTGCGAAGTTCGTGTCACTCTGCCACGATCAGGCCATGAGAAAGCTTGCGCAGTTCCGCTTTGTCGTCGCCTTGATCTGTGGCATCGGCTGTGTCGTCGCTGCCGCGTTGCGTTTCCACCTACCAACACCATTTCTGCAGGTGTGCGCCACTCTTTTTGGTGCTGCATGGCTCCTGCAGGCGTATCGACTTGAGAAGCAGATGAGATAGATCACGTGGGCAGCGCCGTGAGCGACGCCTTCGCTTTCTCATACAGCGTTGCCGTTTCCGCCTGCTGCTTCTTCAGGCCGTCCACCACTGCAGCGGGAGCCTTCGCCAGGAACGCGTCATTTCCAAGCTGGCGCTCCGCCGCCTGCAGCCCCTTTTCCAGCTTGGCAATCTCCTTGGTCAGCCGCTCGCGCTCCACGGCAACATCGATCTGCCGCTCGTACACGACCGCCACATCGAACCCCGCGCCGCCGCGTGCCGCCGCTCCCGTCAGGGGCTCACCGCTGAACTCCACATCGCCCACCCGCGCCAACTTCGCCAGCATGTCGCGGTTCGCATCGGCCAACGCCAGCGTTCGGTTGTCGCCGTGCAGCACAATAGGCGCGGCCTCCTTTTCCGGCACGCCCAGGTCCTTGCGCAGCCCGCGCACCGTCACGATCAGCTCCTGCAGTGTCGCGATCGCGGCCGTCGCGGCGTCATCCGCAGGATAGTCAGCCGCCTGCGGATAGCGCGTCAGCGCAATCGACTTTGCCGGGGGCTCATTCTCGTACAGCGCGTGCCACACCTCCTCCGTCAGGAACGGCATGAACGGCGACAAGAGCCGCAGCGACGCCTCGAACACACCGACCAGCCCCGCAAGCGAGATCGCAGTTTCCGGGTTCTGAATCGGCCTGCTCTCTTCCGAAGCTCCCTCCACCGGAGCAGGAGAGCCTTCAGCATCGGAAGGAAAGCTCAGCCGCAACTTCACCAACTCCAGGTACCAATCGCAGAACTCGCCCCAGAAGAACTGGTACACCGCGTTTGCCGCCTCGTCGAAGCGGTAGTCCGCGAGCGCCTTCTCCACCTCGCCGCACACCGCGCGCAGCCGTGCAAAGATCCACCGCGTCTCCACCGGAGTGATCTCCGGCAGCGCCGCAACCGCGGCAGCCGGCCCCATCTTCACGTTGTACCCGGCGGCCTTCGCGCGCTCCATCTGCAGGAACAGAAACCGTGCCGCGTTCCAGATCTTGTTCGCGAACGCGCGATAGCCCTCGGTGCGCTGCTCGTTGAACGCAATGTCCGTGCCCGGCGACGCCTGCGACGCCAGCGTGAACCGCACCGCATCCGTCCCATATTTCTCGATGATCTGGATCGGGTCAATCACATTGCCCTTGGTCTTCGACATTTTCTGCCGGTCGGCATCGCGCACCAGCGCATGAATATAAACCTCGCGGAAGGGCACCGCATCCTTCAACTCGCGCTTCGACCCGTCCGGCATCGGCACGTCCAGCATGAAATGCGTACCCAGCATGATCATCCGCGCCACCCAGAAAAACAGGATGTCAAACCCCGTCACCAGCAGGGAGGTGGAATACAGCCGGTCCAGATCGGTTCTGTCACGCTGCAACGACTCTGATGCTGCTCCCTGTGCCCTGTCCCCTGCGCCCTGCTCCACTGGCCAGCCAAATACCGTAAACGGCAACAATCCGCTCGAAAACCATGTGTCCAGCACGTCCGTTTCCTGCTGCATCTCGGCATGATCGCAGCTGCCGCAGCGCTCCGGCCGCGTGCGGCTCACGCACACCGTCTCGCACTGCGGGCAGTGGTACGCCGGAATGCGATGCCCCCACCACAACTGCCGGCTGATGCACCAGTCGTGAATGTTGCGCATCCACTCGAAGTACGTCTTTTCGTACATCGCGGGCGTGAACTTGATCGCGCCCTGCTCGACCGCCGCAATCGCCTTGTCCGCCAACGGCTGAATCTTGATGAACCACTGCGGCGACAAGCGCGGCTCAATCACCGCGCCGGATCGCTGCGATGTCGCCACCGCAAGGCCATGCTCCTTCACTTCCACCAGCAGCCCGGCCGCGCGCAGGTCCTCCACAATCCGCTCACGTGCGTCGTAGCGGTCCAGACCGTCATAGGGCGAACCCGGCACGGCGATGCGCGCGGTCTCGTCCATGATGATCAAGTTCTGCAGGTTGTGCCGCTTGCCGATCTCAAAGTCGTTCGGGTCGTGCGCCGGCGTTACCTTCACCGCGCCCGTGCCGAACTCGGGCTTGGCCCAGTCATCCGCCAAAATCGGAATCTCTCGCCCAACCAGCGGCAGCGTCACAGTCTTGCCGACCAGCGCCGTGTAGCGCTCGTCCGCCGGGTTCACCACCACGGCAACGTCGCCCAGCATCGTCTCCGGCCGGGTCGTCGCAATCGTGATCGAGTCTGTGCCACCGACAGGCCCATCCGTCAGCGGGTAGCGCACAAAATACAGCTTGCCGGTCGTCTCCTTGTGCTCCACCTCCAGGTCGCTCACGGCGGTCTGCTGCACCGGGTCCCAGTTCACGATGTAGCTGCCGCGATAGATCAGCCCCTGCTCGTACAGCCGTACAAACGCCTCGGTCACCGCGTTCGACAGGTTGTCGTCCATGGTGAAGTACTCGCGGCTCCAGTCCACGCTCGCGCCCAGCCGGCGCATCTGGTCCGTAATCGCGCCGCCGTACTGGCCCTTCCACTGCCACACGCGCTCCAGAAACGCCTCGCGCCCCAGCGCCTTGCGGTCCGTGCCCTCGCTGGCAAGCTGCCGCTCGACCATCATCTGCGTCGCGATGCCGGCGTGATCTGTCCCCGGCACCCATACCGCCTCTTCGCCGCGCATGCGATGCCAGCGCGTCAGAATGTCCATCTCCGTCTGGTTCAGCATGTGCCCCATGTGCAGCCGGCCGGTCACATTCGGCGGCGGCAGCAGCATGACGAAGCTTTTCGCCGCAGCGCCCGGCTTTCTAGCCGCGGCGCCCGGCCCGGCGCTCTCCGCAACATCCGCGGGCACATCCCAAAGGCGCTCACGCACCCAGAACTCCGCCCACTTGGTTTCAATCAACGACGGGTCATACGCTTTCGGCAACTCAGTCGGCATCCCTTCCAGCATAGCGAAGGCCCACACCGCCGTGCACTTCGGCATCACAGCCGCATGCGCCTCTTTCGCGCCCGCACCGGGTTCCACACCACTCGCCAGACAAGCCCAGCCCGCACGCGCTTTCTCTTGTGTGCCTTCGCCATGTTCGCCGCCCTGGGTTGCCGCACGGCGAAGCGGACCGAGGCCACTCCCCTATCCACCGCTGGCTGGAGAAGCATCCGGTCCGGCCGCCTCGCCGTCAAGGTCCCGCCGGGAACCACGGTGGAGACTTCCATTTCCATGGTGCGTGGTGTGTACCTGTCGGTCGAGTCCTACAAACCGGGACAAACCTGGCAAAGCGTCCTGAACGACTTCACAAAGGGCACCCTTGAAAGCTCCGGGACGACGCGCAACAATGATGCGTCCACCACGGTGGTTCTGCCCACCCCGGCAGGCCAGGCCTGTCACAGATCCAATGGCGGCCAAGGCCAAATGGGCTTGATCGCCTGCGTCCTCCAGCTGCCACACGCGTACGTGCAGGCGAACTTGCCCATCACCGCGCCGGACCAGCTCGCCATCGCGGAGCAGACCATTCAGCAGGTCGTCAGCCACATCCTGCCCGCGCCGGTGCGCGACGGCGACTTCGCATTCGGCAACAACGAGGCGCAAGCAGGGGTGCAACTGCCGCCCGACACCAAATCCGTGGAACACGGGGACATCGTTCTCAACATGCTCCTGCCGGTAGAGGGGACTTCACGCACCAGCAACATGCAAGTGAACCTCAACGCGGACAGTCCCGACCCGCTCATGCCGCATAAAAGCCTGCTCAGGGATAGCGCGGACGAATCAGCCGCTGCCGCCCAGCGCGGCGACCCTGTGGACAAAGTCAAGCGACTAGGGCACCGCACAGTAGCCGGCCTGCCCGGAGAAGAGCGCGTCACCGTCATCTCCGCGTCTGAGCCGGACGTAAGCCCCATGGAGTGCCGGTGGCAGTTCTTCGGCGACCCCAACAAGCCGACGCCACCCGACGTGACCATGCGCGCAGTCAGCCCCGCGGCCCTGAACAACTTCGACTACAACACTAACCTACGCGCCTGGGACGCCATCCTCGACAGCGTCCACCTGCAGTAATCGCGCCCACTGAATCGCTTGCAGCAGCCGCGCCGACTGAATCGCTTGCAGGCGACGGCAACTTGAATCAGCGCGCGGCTTTAGCCGCCGAGATAGAAACGACGCAGGGCAGAACGCGGCTTCAGTCGCCGAAGTAGAAGGTGACGCAGAGCAGGAAACGCGGCTTCAGCCGCTGAGGTGATGCACTCTGAAGCTGCACGGCGCGTGCAACAGAACCACCGTGCCGCCACCTCGCACTCACTTCACTTCCACAACAGCTGCGAAACGTGATCAGGTTCTCGCGCCACATCAGCCACGTGTGCATGCCTGACGCTCACGCGCCCAGACTCCGCCCACTTCGCTCAATCAGAGACGGGTCATACGCTTTCGGCAATTCAGTCAGCATCCCTTCTAGAACAACGAAGCATTTCGGTGTAGAACGAGGGCATGTGGCGGCTGACAAAGCAATGGCGTGTAATGAGGTTTGGGCTGATGGTGCTGCTTGCGAGCACACCGGCCTTGGCACAGGACCAGGCAGAGCAGACCTCAGTCTGGTCCGTGCTGGTTAAGGACGCAGCGGGGGCCGTGATCCCGGGCGCAACAGTGGACTTCAAGTCGCCGCAAATAGTGCTGCTGCATGCCGTCTCTGATCGCAACGGGATTGCGGCACTAACGCACGGTGCAGAAGCAGCAGGTCAGTTGACCGTCACAGCGCGAGGGTTTCGGGCGGCGAGTATACCGATACAAAGCGAAACCCCCGCAGGAGTCACTGTCAAGCTTCAAATTGACGACAGTGACAATGCGTACAGTGGCCCATGCTGTTTCGATTCGATCGCGTTGGAAACGGCACCAGTACAGGACGTGGTACAGCTTGAAGCCGTTCACGGCACGGTCCCAGATGAGGGGTCAGACGAGGCCGCTGTCCGCTCTGTCATTGAGACTGAGATACAGGGTTGGCAGATGTACGACCCCAAGCAGGTCGCAGACCTCTACACCGACGACGCCATCTGGCAAAATCCTTTTGGCGTTCGCCTGCACGGCAGGGCAGCGCTCCTCGCCTTCCTAACCGACCTGATGAATAGGCCAGGGTTCCGCGCCGGCAAAAGCACCACACCGTGGAAGATACTCGACGTGCGCATGCTCTCCCCAACGACCGCCACCGTCTGGAGCGACGAGCGCATCGAAGGTGTGGTCCCCGGCAACAACGCCATCGCCATTCCTCTGCGTCACTCGTACTACCTCGAGGCGCTCACCAAGCGGGACGGCACCTGGAAGATCACAGATTTTATGGTGATGGACATCGTCCACCCGAAATAGCTCTGCTTGGCCGCATCGCCACTTACTTCCACAACAACTGCGAAAACGTGATCAGGTTCTCCCGCCACACCAGCCAAGTGTGCATCCCGGGTGTTTCGTTGATGCTCACATTGCCCTTCACGTTCGTCTTCGCCCACGAACCAAAGCGGCGGTTCACCGTGATCAGGCCATCCTCCGTCCCGCACGACAACCAGAACAGCTTGAACGGCGCCTGCGTTTTTGCGTTCGGCACCATGTCCTTGAACGCTGCTTCATAGGTCGAATCCGGAATGCTCGCGGCGCTCTGCTCCGTCGTGGTACGCGGCGCCAGCGGAGACACGATCGCGGACGAGAACGCACCCACGTAGCCGAACACCTCCGGGTGGTTCAGCCCGGTGTGAATGGAATGCCCACCGCCCATACTGAGCCCGGCAATCGCGCGATGCGGGGCGTCGGTCGCAATGTTGTACCGCGCCTCCGACATGGGGATTACCTCTTTTAGCATCATCTGTTCAAACAGGTTCTGGTTCTCCACGGGAAGACGGTACGGCGGCGACCAGACGTTCCAGCCTTCGGTGATCATGCGCATGGTTCCATAGGCGCGCGGCATCACCACAACCATGGGCTGAATCTTCTTCTCCGCAATCAGCGCGTCCAGAATCCAGTTCGCCTGCCCCGCGTCCGTCCACCCGATCGCGGAATCCGAGTAGCCGTGCAGCAGATACAGCACCGGGTACTTCTGCTTCCGGTGCGCGTCGTAGCTCGGTGGCAGATAGATGTAAGTGTCGCGGTCGTGCAGGCCGTCCTCGTCCGTCGCCAGCTTGCTCGTGTACATCACGTGATCAACGGTGCCGTGCGGAATGTCTTGCAGGTCCCATGGCTGGGGCGACGGCCTGCCGGGCACATGCACAATGCTCGACGGGTTCTGCAGGTTCATGCGCACCATGGGATCGCGCGGATCCATCTCGCGCTCGCCGTCCACGATCACGCGATAACCGTAGTACTCGGGCTTCAGCGGCTCGGTCGTCACGGTCCACGTGCCGCTTGCGTCCTGCTGCAGCGGGCGCGGATCCGCCTCGCCTTCCAGCGTCAACTGCACGCTCTTCGCATTGGGTGCGATTACGTTGAATGTGGCGCTGCCGTCCGGGTGCACGATCGCCGACCGCACCTGCTGCTGTTGCGCCCGCGCGGCCGGGTCGATCGCAATCACGCGTCTCGGATTTGCCGGCCTGACCTGAATGCCGCTGGGCGCAGCCTGTTGCGCCGGCGTGGAAGCGGAAAACAGGGAAGCAGCGGCCAGAAGCACGGAACACGAAGCAGCGGAAAAGCGCATGATGCGGGAAGTGTAGCAAGCCGGCAGAACTCCCGGCTTTCCAGCCGTGCGATGCGTTCGAACGCGGCGCATCGTACAAAGCGTCCGTTTGCACCTACATTATTCTGCCCAAGCCAAACGGGACGGCACATGGCCGCCCCGTTTGGCTTGTTGATCGAGTGATTCGTTGGGTCGTTTAGAACGGATTCAGCTTCTTCACGCCCTTCTTTTTCTTGTGCGCGCTGCTGCTTTCGACACCGTTGTCGAAGTCCGGCTTTGGGTTCTTGATTTTGCCGTTCTCGTTCGGTTGCGGCGCGTTCTGTCCCGCGGGCGTCTTTACGCCTTGCGTGTCGTTGACCGCATCGGGAATTTCGGCGGCCTTCTCCACCGGCGGCAGCGCCGCATTCGTCGGCGGCCCCACTGCGGGCAGTCCGTTGCCTGCGTCGGTGTGGCTGCTTGTCCCCGGTGTCAGAATCTCGACGCCTACGCTGCGACTACCCGTGGCCGGCGCTACGCCTTGTGGTGTGGTCGGCACCGTCGTCGTGGTTCCGGCGTCGGCGTTGGTCTCGGTTCCCGCTGCGGGAATGTCCGACAGCGTCGCAGGAGCGTTCACCGCCGCAGGTGCGCTTGTCGGCGTCACGGCATCGCCGGCGGGTGCGTTTGGAGCCGCGCTCGCATCGGTTGTGGGTGCCGCCGGCTTGTTGCCAATCGCCGCATTGAACTGACTCTCGATGCGCCTGGACACCTGCGGCGCATAGGTCGCCTGTGGGTCCGCAAGCGCCGGGTCGCCGATGCGCGCTGCCTGCACCACGTCAGGGCTGTGGAAGATCAAGACCTTGGCGCGATTTGCAATGTTGTACTGCTGCCGGCTGTTTTCCAGGGCCTGGCTCGCCGCAACCTGCTCCGCGGTCGGCTCCGGAATGGGCGCGCCGAGTGCCTCAAGCCGGTCACGGGCGTCCTCGACTCGAGGCGACGCGTTGTAGACCGTGACCACGCGGCTATAGGCGGCAATTGCCTGGTCGTCATACACCCGCAACAGCCGGGTACGCTGATCCTCTTTCAGGTTCTTCAGTGCCGGATTCAGGCGGATAAATCTTGCCTGTGCCGCATACGCGTCTCCCAGCCCAATCAAAGCCGAGTCGATTTTGCTATAGAGCGGGTACGTGTCGACCACGGTCTGGTACCGCGCGATGGAGGCGGCATAGTTCTCATGGCCTGCGTAGAAATCGGCGATGCCGGTCTCGCGCGACGCCAGCAATTCCTGCACTTCGCGCAGCTTCTGCTTGGCCTGCGGAATCAGTTTGCTGTCAGGGTACTGCGCCAGCATGTTGCGGTACTCTTCCTGCGCGTGAATGGCTTTCGCGTAGTCGCGATCGGGCTTGTCCATCTGCCGGAAATAAATGTCGCCGATGCGCATCTGCGCTTCGGCCGCTTCCGGCGCGTTCGGGAAGAAGATGATGAAATCCTTGTACTCGGTCTCAGCCTGGGTCAGCGCAGCGGTTCCGCCTTCCTTGTACCAGCTGTCGGCAAAGGCCAGCTTGGCGCGCATCTGGAACTCGGAATCCGGATACGTCGCGAGCATGTCCTGCAGCAACAAGCGGCTTACGTCGTAGTGACCCTTGTTTAACGAGACCATCGCGCGATCAAACAGCAGTTTGTCCGGTTGCGCGGTGTTCACGTTGGCCAGTGGATTGGCCTTCAGCCGCTGCTGCATCCGCTTCTGTTCCTTGACGGTGTCCTTGGTCTGCTTGACCTTTTCATCGCGCTTGTTGGTCTTTGCATCGTCCGTTTTGCGCGATTTCTTGCGCGAGGTGTTGCTGAGCACGGCGGTCGGCGTCTGGTCCGCGCTGGTGGTGCCGGCTGGAGCATCCGCGGGTGTGCTGGTCGGCGTCGCGGGAACCGCTTGCGCGTCCGGTGCGGCGGTAGCAGGCGCAGTCTGCTGCTGTGCCACGCTGTGCGCAATGGGGGCGACGAGCAGGCCCGCCAGCAACACCACCGTGGAACGCCGGAAGAAGAACGAGCGCGAGCGAAGCTCACGCGGAGAAGAAAGACGCATCCGCAAACCTCTTTAACGTGAACCGGCACCAAACCACGGCGCGGTTGCACCTGACCATTTTAGCGTTGCAGGGCAGCAAGCCGCCCTGCGGGACCTGGAAGTTTCTACCCTGTTGGACTGTTGCGTTCGGCAACCGTTACCGCTCAACTATCACCGCGATCAGACCGCGGCGACGGCAGCCGAGTCGTGCGCGATGCGCAGGAACTCGCGGGCGTTCGCTTCGGTCTTGCCGGGCTGAAAGATGGCCGAGCCGGCAACCAGCAGGTCCGCTCCTGCCTCAACGACGGTCGCAACGGTATTGTTAGCAATGCCGCCGTCGACCTCGATGCGATAGTTCAGGCCGAATTCGGAGCGCAAGGAGGCGAGATGCCGCACTTTTTCGACGCAGCGCGGAATGAAACTCTGGCCGCCAAAACCGGGGTTTACGGTCATGACCAGAACGTGATGCACCAGCGGCAAAACCTCGATCAGGGTTTCGACCGGCGTCGCGGGATTGAGGACGACGGCGGGCTGCATGCCGTGTTCGCGAATCGAAGTGAGCGTGCGGTGCAGGTGACGGCAAACCTCTTGGTGAACAAGGATCCAGTCGGCGCCGGCTTTGGCGAAATCGGGAATAAAGCGATCGGGGTCCTCGATCATCAGGTGGCAATCGAGCGGAAGGCGGGTGGTTTTGCGGACCGCCGCGACGACCGGCGGCCCGAAGGTGATATTGGGGACGAAATGGCCGTCCATCACGTCGACGTGGACGACGGAGCCGCCGCCGCGCTCGGCGGTGGCGATCTCCTCGCCGAGCCGGGTGAAATCGGCGGCGAGGATGCTGAAGGCGAGGTCGATCACACAGGCAGTGTATCAACCGGTGCGGAGCGATCCCCTCCCCCTCCTCTGCGAAGGGCAAGTTCTTCTTTATACAAGGTTTAGCTCTCGATGGGTGTCTAAGTTATTCATGTTGCAAGAGTTGCGCGTAAGTTCCTGCCGCAGAGCAGGTTAGAACGAGTTGCACCAAAGTTGAGGCATGCGCTTTTCGGGCGGTGTCTACCTCGGCGGCTAAAGCCGCGGATGTTTGCGGGTGTCTACCTCGGCGGCCAAAGCCACGAGTATGGATGGATCGTGTCTACCTCGGCGGCTGAAGCCGTGGGTGAAGGCGATACTGAGGATATGGATGATCCTTTGCATCTGCCGCCGGGCCATTTTAAGGCGTATCTGTTCGACCTGGATGGGACTGTTGCCGATACGATGCCGCTGCATTTCGTTTGCTGGAATGAGGCGCTGGGTTTGCACGGATGTTCGCTGGATGAGACACAGTTCTTTGCGCTGGCGGGCATTCCCGTGGTGGAGACGATCGAGCTGCTGAACCGGCAGCACGGGTTGACCATGCCGGCGCGCGAGCTTGCGGAATATAAGGAGGCGCTATTCCTAAAGCGGCTTGTGGAGTTGAAGCCTGTGGAGGCGGTAGTGGCCCATGTGCACGAGGCGCATGGGCGGATTCCGCTGGCGATTGTGTCGGGTTCGCCGCGGGCGAGCATTTTGCATTCGTTGGGAATGCTGGGCTTGACCGAACGGTTCGAGGTGATTGTGGGCGCGGAGGATTACGCGCGCGGCAAGCCGGATCCGGAGCCGTTTCTGACGGCGGCGGCCCGGTTGGGGGTGATGCCCCAGGATTGCCTGGTGTTTGAGGATGCGGATCTTGGGATTCAGGCGGCGAAGGCGGCGGGGATGCAGTGGGTAAAGGTGCCGCAGCCGGCGTTGGGATGATTCGACGCCATCGTGATTCTGAGGACGGGCGATGTCACCTCGGCGGCTGAAGCCGCTGTGTCCCTGGATGTACGCCTTCTATCTCGGCGGCTAAAGCCGCTTGTGTGACGAGGCGTCGCGGCTTCCTGAGCACCTGTGGCGAGGGGAGTCTGTCGACCCCACCTTAGCCGCAAAGAACGCGGCGAAGGTGGGGCACATGGGATTGTGGTGCTTCGCCCACCTTAGCCGCAAGGAGCGCGGCGAAGGTGGGGCACATGAGGTTGTGGCGCTTCGCCCACCTTAGCCGCAAAGAGCGCGGCGAAGGTGGGGCACATGAGTCCGATTCAGGCTTCCATGAGGCCGGAGTAGACGGCCATGCCGGCGACGGCGTCGACGCCCATCCTGTCGAGTTCGTCGACTTCGGCGTGAGAGCGGATGCCGCCGGCGACGATGAGCTGCCTGGCGGTGCAGGCGCGGAGGATGGCGGCGACTTCCTGCGGGAAACCGGAGAGGGTGCCTTCGGTGTCCACGTGCGTGTAGAGGAAGGTGCCGCAGTCGTTTTCGAGCCAGGTCACGGCTTCTTCCGGGGTGAGGTCGACGGAGTCCTTCCAGCCTTTCACGGCGACGCGGCCGTTCCTGGCGTCGACGCTGAAGACCAGCTGGTCTTCGCCGAGTGACTCGCGAAGGTTTTCCGAGAAATCCAGATTCAGGACGGCGTGGCGCTTGCGGTCGGCTTCGTTGTCGCCGCCGAAAAGGGTGGAGCCGTAGATGACGCGTCTTGCTCCAAGATCGAGCTTGCGTTGACCGTCTTCGGCGGAGCGGAGGCCGCCGCCGACCTGGCAGGGCAGCTGACGGGTGAACCGCTCGATGAGAGGCTCGTTGGAGCCTTGCCGCATGGCCGCGTCGAGGTCGATGAGTTGAACCAGCGGATACTTCCCGAAGCGCTCGATCCAGTAGTCGAAGTCGTCAAAGGCGAGCTTAAGGGTTTCGCCCTGCACGAGCTGGACGATGCGGCCGCCCATGAGGTCGATGGATGGAATGAGCATGTGGTTCAGTTTAGCGAGTCAGCGGTGAGAGGTTTGGTGGGGCAACAAAATGCAGGTTTCGGTGCAAGCACCGAGTCCACTACGCGCCCACGGTGAAGCTGTGGGTGCTCCGGTCGAAATGACAGGGTCGAAATGACTACGAAATGCAGGTTTCGGTGCAAGCACCGAGTCCACTGCGCGCCCACGGTGAAGCTGTGGGTGCTTCGGTCGAAATGACAAGTTTCGCAGAGGAGATGCAGGGACAGACACTGATCCGCAGTTCACTTGCCGCGCTGGTTATTCGTAGGCGAGGGCGTCGATTGGATCTTTGCTGGCGGCTTTGAAGGCGGGGTAGATGGCGCCGAGCAGGGCGCCGCCGAAGGCGAGGAGCACGCCGCGAATGACCCACGGACCGTTGATCTGGTAATCGAGGGTCGGGAGGAACTTGGCAAGGATGAGTCCCAGCACATAGCTGACCAGAACGCCCAGCGCGATGCCGCAGCCGGAGAGGAGCAGAGTTTCGCGGAGCACGGCCTGCACGATATAGCTGCGGGAGGCGCCGAGCGATTTCAGGATGCCGATCTCGCGCGTGCGCTCCATGATGGCGGTGTACATGGATTGGAAGATGACCAGGAAGCCAACGACCACGGCGATGCCGGTTACCACGTCAAGCGAGAGTGTCAGCGCGGGCAGTTTTTCAGGCGTGATCTGGGATAGGAATTCGTCGAGCGTCTGCACGTTGTACTGTTCCATGCCGGGGGTGTGCAGGATGGCCTGCCGGACCTCTTCCAGGTGCTTGGGCGAGTCCTGCGTTTTCAGGTAGAAGGCGGTGGCTTTGCCCTCGGTGTGGGTCAGCTGGCCCATGGTGTCGATGGGGATGAACTTGCGGCCGCCACGGCCATGGCGAACGATGCCGGAGATGTGGAAGGTTTCGCCGAGGATCTTGAGCGGATCACCGACCTTGGCGGTTTTGGAAACGTAGTCGTCGATGACAACGCTGTCGGGCGCGGTGAAGGGGCCGCCGCTGATGAACTGAAAGGGAGTGAGCGCGTTGAAGCTCTGGAAGTCGATGCCGTAAATGTTGTCCAGCGAGCTGGTGATCTGGATATTGACGGGAGCGACAACGGCGACATTGGGAATGTCGCGGAGGACGCTGGCGACCTTGATGTTGGCGCCGGCGGGGCTCATGCCAACGAAGTTGTTGGTGCTGCTGGGGCGCACGAACAGGTCAAGGCCGATGCCGCTGGTGCGGGTATGAAACCCGTTCACCTTGCC
This sequence comes from Terriglobus sp., assembly GCF_965201105.1. Lineage (GTDB taxonomy): Bacteria > Acidobacteriota > Terriglobia > Terriglobales > Acidobacteriaceae > Terriglobus. Next base: position 2,668,635 of record NZ_OZ241741.1, on the reverse strand, counting down.
AAGCATGATGGCGGCAATGGAAAGGATCATGATGACTTCGACCGCAACCGCAAGAATGGAAATAACGGAGCGCAAAGGGCGGTGGGTCAGGTTGCCGACGACCAGCTTATTCATGCGGGTTTGATTCTACCGTTTCGGCCGGCACGGCTTCGGTCCGCCGTTGCGGATGAGTGCCGGTCAGCCCTGCGCGGGCGCTGCCAGGCGTCGCTGCTGGGGCCGGGGAACGGGGCGGCGGATGACGGCGCGCTTGCCGGGGCCGAGCAGAAGTGTGCCGATGAGCGGGGTGACGTAGATCATGGCGAAGGCGGTCGCGATGATGGCCTCCATGCCGAACGAGATGATGTAGACCGGGAACTGGAGCATGCCCTCTGCCGCGATGTGGGCGAAGGCCATGACAAAGAAGAGTGCCCAGGGTGCCTCGTCGGTGCTGCCCATGACGAAATTCATGGCGGCGAACATGAGGAACTGGATCGCCGGCATGACCAGCAGGACACCCACCCAGCCTGCCTGGTGGTAGGCGTCGCCGTAGGGGGAAAAGGAGATGCCGGTGGTGTGGTCTGCGGGCGCGAGCATGCCGATTTCGTGCGCATAATCGTTGCCGGAGTGGATTTCTGGCTTGTTCGGCAGGATGAAGTGCGGAATGATGTTTTCGAAATACGTGAAGGTGTTCTGCAGGCCGATGGGGCCGTTGACGTCGGTCAGGCTGATGAGCGCGCTGTCAATGGGGACCAGGGTCAGCCGGTCGAAGATGCCGCGTGGCTTGTTGAACCAGTGGTACAGTTCGACACGGCTTTCCGCGGCCGCGTTCACCATGGCGCGTAGCGCCAACGGGTGCTTCAGCATGCGGTAAGCAACGCCGGGGTCCGCGGCAGTTTCGGCGCGGAAGTTGCGTCCATACTGGGAAAACGGCACCAGCACCGCGACCGCAAACGCGCCCAGCGGCACCAGGATGAGCACCTGGAGGAAGCTGAGCCGGAGCCGTGCCGCGGCCGCCGCGACGATCCAGGCGAGGGAAGGCGCGAACATGGCCTCCTTGGAGTAGGAGACGAGGCCGACCCAACTGGAAAAGGCCCACGCAATGAGCACGGGCCAGGAGAACGAGGAGCGTCCGCCGGTGGCCTTGACCCGCTGGTAGACGCCGATGAGGATGGCGAGCGGGAGTGTGATGTTGAGCTGGCGGGCGATGCTGGCGAGGCTGGGCGCGAGCAGGAAGAGAATGTAGGGCAGGCCGATGCCGACGGCGAGGCAGCCGAGCACGACCTGAGAGGTGTTGTCCTGGGTTAACCTGCCGGCGAGAAAAGCTTTCTTGGGTTTGAAGCGAGTGCTGAGCACAGCGGCGAACGCAGTGCCACAGGTGCCGAGCATGTAGATGAGCAGTGTCTGGTCGGCGTTGGCGACGTTACTGACAAGGGGTTCGTTGGTGAGAGCCTTGACGAAGACGCCGAGCAGGCCGGTGAACAGGGTGACGCAGAGGATGTAGGACCCCGCAGGGTTACGGAAGCCGCCTACGATGTTAAAGCTGAAATTGGTGACCAGCATCCAGCCCAGAATGGTAAGGCAAAGGACGGGCGAGTTACCTTCCGCGATCAGGACCGCCACGAGCAATGCACCGGCCAGCATGGTTCCCTGGTACGGGATCTGTCTTGGAAAAGGGATGTACAAGGCGTTCGGTTGGGTCGAGTGTAGCAGGGTAGCTGGTGTTTTGAGGCTTGTCAGGGCAGAACGGTGCTGGATTGCGATGGCGCGGACGACGATGCGGGCGATGGCGCGGGCGACGGTGCGAGAAGTGGAACGCGGCCGCCTTCGGGCGTGACCTCATACGATTCCACCTGAAAATGGGTCAGGTTTGCCACGCCGAATGAGGTCGTGATGGCGACGTCCGCAGCGTCGCGGCCCGTGGCCATGAGGAGGCGGCCGTAGCGCGGCTCGTTGTGGCGGGCGTCTATGTTCCACCACTGGCCGCCGAGGTAGACCTGATACCAGGCGGAGAAGTCGCCGGGGCCGCCGAAGGGAAGGCGGATGTCGCCGAGGTAACCGGTGACGTACCGGGCGGGAATGTTCATGGCGCGGGTGAGAGTGACGGCGAGGTGCTGGAAGTCGCGGCAGACGCCCTCGCGCTCTGTGTAGACGTCCATGGCGGTTTTGGTGGAGCGGGCCTTCATATAGTCGAAGCGGACCTTACCGTGGACCCAGTCGCGAATGGCGGTAGCGAGCGGCCAGCCGGGTAGGCTGTAGCCGAAGAGGTCGGAGGCGATGCCGTTGAAGCGGTCAACTTCGCAGTAGCGGCTCGAGAGCAGAAACTGCAGGACCTGATGCGGGAGGTCGGCGACGGGGTGTTGCACGGCCTGGAACGCCTGGGTGTCTTGCTGGTCAGGGGCTTCGACCAGGCTCCGACCGGAAATGCGCAGAGCTCCGGCGGGCGCGGTGAAGCGGGCGCAGCGATTGCCGAAGCAGTCGGTGTAGCCGGTGGGCGTGATGTTGCGGGTGGTGTTGCTGTCGACGTGCTCGACTTGGAGGTCCTCGGACGAGCGGAGCTGCTGCTGCAAAGAGGGATGCAGATGCAGGAGCACGATCATCGCCGTTTCGCAGGGCAGTTGGAACTGGATGTCGAATTCGTTCTGGATGAGCATGGGCGTAGACCTTTGTCGCTTCGATGAGGTGCAGCCCCGGCGGTGTTGTTCTGAGCCACGGGGCGGGGAAGGTTCATCCTGCTGCATGTGCAGATTGTTGAAGCGCGGCTTTCGTGTGCGCTAACCATACCAGAAAGTGTTTAGGCAAGAGCCGACACACATTTGTGTTGACGGCAACAAAATAGGGTTCATGATGATTTGCGACTGAAGAGAATCCCAAATTGGGAACTCCGGTCGCTTGAAGAACCCGCTTCACAATCTTTCTTACGGAGAATTGCATGAGAACCTTCCCCCTGGTTGTTGCGTTGTTCACTGCACTTGCTGCCTCGTGCTCGATGCATGCAGCATCGGTTTGTCCTGTAGTCGGAGGTGCGACCGCCGGCTGCGATCTGATCATCACGGTGACGGATACCGGCACGACCATCACGCCTGGTCCAAGCTTCACCCTGAACAGCGGAACCTACGACGGCAGCGATGACACGCTGGTCGGCATCGTTAACAACTCAAGCATCGCGCTGAGTTCCCTCGACCTTAGCTCGACTACAGACATCTTCGGTTTTGATGGAGATGGCATCACCGGCTACGGTGCTCCAGGAAACGCCATGGACCCGAGCGGGTACGGTGGTCCCAACACGTACTTCACAAACATTAGCGCGAATGGTACGAGCGGCACCTTGAACTTCATCAGTGCCCTTGCAGCGGGTGGAGGCAGCACCTACTTTGGATTGGAGGAGGCGCTCACACCCACACAGGTGGTAGTCGGTCCAACTGTTACTCCTGAGCCCAGCTCGTTTGTTCTTCTTGGGACGGCTGCTATCGGCTTAGTTGGTGCGGCTCGCCGCCGCTTCGCAAGTTAGTTCCCTGACCATTGACGCACGTACAAGCGGGGCTCCTCTTCAGGAGCCCCGCTTGTACGTGTTTGATCTGTGATCAGTCGGCCGCGATGGCTTCGTGCTTGGTGGCGCCGGCTTTGAGGGCTTCGGCTTTGTCGGTTCGTTCCCAGGTGAAGCTGTCGGCGGTGCCGGTGCGGCCGAAGTGGCCGTAGGCGGCGGTTTGCTTGAAGATGGGGCGGCGCAGGCCCAGCGTTTCGATGATGCCGCTGGGGTTGAGCTTGAAGTTTTCGCGGACCAGCTTGGTCAGTTCGGTTTCGGAAATGGTACCGGTGCCGAAGGTGTCGACGAGGACGCTGACGGGCTGGGGCTCGCCGATGGCGTAGGCGAGCTGGACCTCGCAGCGGTCGGCGAGGCCGGCGGCAACGATGTTTTTTGCGATGTAGCGGGCCATGTAGGCGGCGGAACGGTCGACCTTGGTTGCGTCCTTGCCGGAGAAGGCACCGCCGCCGTGCCGGCCCATGCCGCCGTAGGTGTCCACAATAATCTTGCGGCCGGTGAGGCCGGAGTCGCCCATGGGTCCGCCGATGACAAAGCGGCCGGTTGGGTTGATGTGGAACTTGGTGTTCTCGTCGAGCAGCTCGGCGGGAATGACGGCCTTGATGACGTGCTCGATCACGTCCGCGTGGATCTGCTCGTTGGTCACGTTCTCATCGTGCTGCGAGGAGATGACGACGGCATCAACGCGAGCGGGCTTGCCGACTTCGGCGTACTCGACCGTGACCTGGCTCTTGCCGTCGGGGCGCAGGTAGGGCATGGTGCCGTTCTTGCGGACTTCGGTGAGCTTCTCGGCGAGGCGGTGTGCCAGCTCGATGGGCAGCGGCATCAACTCGGGGGTTTCATTGGTGGCGTAGCCGAACATCATGCCCTGGTCGCCGGCTCCGTCCTTGTCCACGCCCTGGGCGATGTCGGGCGACTGCTTGTTGATGGAGGAGATGACCGCGCAGGTGTTGGAGTCGAAGCCGTATTCGGAGTGAGTGTAGCCAATCTCCGCGACGGTGCTGCGGACCAGCGACTGGAAGTCGACGTAGGCCTTGGTCGTGATCTCACCGGCGATGACGACGAGGCCGGTGCAGGTGAGTGTCTCGCAGGCGACGCGGCTGTAGGGATCTTCCTTCAGGCAAGCATCGAGGATGGCGTCAGAGATCTGGTCGGCGATCTTGTCGGGGTGGCCTTCGGTAACGGACTCCGAGGTGAACAGGAAACGGTCGCGTGTGGGCAAACTTCTACTCCTCCGGGTGATTTCACGGCACGGGCGCTAAGGGGCGCGGATGTGCGGGAAAGTATCTTCCGAAGTTTACAGGAAGCAGAATGGCGCCCGTAGAGGCGCCATTCTGGTCTGGAGTAAGAACCGGTTAGAACACGAGCTTGGCACCGATCTGGACGATGCGCTTGTCGCGATAGCTGGTGATGTTGCCGGCGCTCGAGCTGTAACCACTGGCGCTGATGAGGCTACCTGTCGAAATGCCGTCGGGGTTGGTGTGGTTGAAAATGTTGGTGGCCTCGCCGCGAAGCTGCAGGTTTAGACGCTCGTACAGTTTGATGTTGCGGAACAGGCCTGGATCAACGCGCCACCATCCGGGACCGTTCACGATGTTGCGCGTCGCGTTGCCGCCGCGGATCTGACCGTTTGGAACCGCGGCGAAGGCGTTGATATTGAACCAGTGCTGGCGAGTGTGAATGGCGCCGCTGGTTGCGGTGGTGTGATTTGGATCGCCGACCAGGTCAGGACGGCCGCTGGAGACGCTGGAGCCGTTGACGACGCCAACACCAGCCGGGTCCAGGCCGCTGGTCGTGACGTTCAGCGGAAGGCCCGAGTTGACGTAACCCGCGGCAGAGATCTCCCATCCGCCCAGCAGATGACCGACCAGGCCTTTCTGGTCATAGAAGAAGGGCAGTGTGTACACCGCGTTGGCCGAGAACACGTGACGCCGGTCGGCTGCTGCACGGCCGTACTCGGCGCTGATCTGCGACGAGATCTGCGGCGCGCCCGTGCGGTCGGCATTGGCATTTGTCAACGCCTTCGCGTACGTGTAGTTCGCCGCGATGAGCGAGCCGCGACGAAACTGCTTGCGGACAGACGTTTGCAGCGAGTTGTAGTTTCCGTCAAAGATCGTCAGCGCTTCATTGATCGGGCCATAACCCAGGTAGGGGCGAATCTGGTTGAGTGTGCCGACATTGGTGGTGTTGATGACGCGAGTCGAACCAGTTGTTGGAGTGGTACCCAGGCCTGCCGCCAGGTAGGCACCTGGTGCGGCCTGGTTAATGTCGACCAGCCCAAGCAGATGTACCTGATGACTGCCTACATAGGCGACGTCGGCAACGATTCCGCCTGGCATCTGCTGCTGCAGGTCGAGCGAGAACTGCTGATCGTAAGGATTCTTGAACCTGGGCGAAGTGCCGCGCAGCACCGGTGCGGTGAAGTTCGCGTTTGCAGCGACAGCGGCGGGGTTGTCAAACGTCGTGTTGGAAATGGTCGGCGTGACAACAAAGGGAATGTTGGCGAAGATGTTCTGCTCGTAAATGCCGAACAGCGCCGAGTCATAGGAAATGCCGTAGCCGCCGCGAAGGGCGGTATGGGCGTTGCCGAAGACATCCCACGCAAAACCAATACGCGGAGCAAAATCCAGGTTGTCGGAGGCGCCGACCTTGCGGCCATGCGGTGAGGTGGCCGCTGCCTGCCCGAAAGGCGAGTTGGCAAAGGCGGTGTTGGCGGGATTGCTATTGATGCTGATGCCGTTCAGCCGGTTTCCATTCGGGTTGGGTATGACGCCACCCGTGCACGCTGCGCCGACAACGCAGAGATTGCCGCTGGAGCTCTTGTCGATAGCGACGGCGTTTGCCGGATTGTAGAGCGAAGGGTCGAAGGTGGTGAGCTGGTTGTTGGCGTCAGTAGGCTGCGCGAACTTGGAGTAACGCAGGCCCAGGTTCAATGTGAACCGCGGGGATACCTTCCAATCGTCCTGAGCATAGGCCTCGAACTGGTTCACGCGAATATCGGCGGTGACGTCGACAGATGCCTGCGAGAACGTGGTGACGAAGCCCGTCAGGAAGTTGGCGAAGCTCTGCTGGTAGGCCTGCGCCTGTGTCGCAGTGACACCTGTGGTAATCAGGCCGGCATTGCTAAACGTAAAGCTGCCCGCGTTGGCGGCGGCATTATTTTCACGCTTGTTGTAGTGGTTGTAATCGATGCCAAGGTGGATCGTATGCGGTCCGGCGGTCTTGATTACATTGACGAAGATGTTGTGATTGCGGCTGTAGTCGCGATACGGGCCGTAGGTAGTGATACCCGTACCGCCGCCTGTAAAGGCGATACCGGGAACGCGCGGCAGCGTGGACTGGTAGGGAAGCTTCGTCGCGCTTGCGATGTCCGGTGAGTTCGCGTTGAGCGCGCTTCCGATCGGGTCGCTGAGCAGCGCCCCCTGCGAGTAGGCGTAACCGCCGTCAAGCAGCAGAGTCGGAGTGAGCGTGTAGGTGGCGTGGCCCAGGTAGATGCGGCCAGGCGCGTTGGTGCTGGTGGTCTGCACGCCGGGGTAACCCGTGCCCTGGAAGAGGCCGCCCGGTTCGATGGTCGGAATGGAGTCGTTGATGAAACGGAAGAAGACGTTCAGCTTCTGCCCAAGCTGCTGATCGATGCGCGCGATCTGCTGGTTCGCGTTGAAGACGTTGCGCTGCGCCGCTGTAACGAAGTTGCCGGCCGCGTCCGGTTGACCCACGTTTGCGTAGATGTCTTTCAGGTAGGCCTGTGCAAGCGTCGAGGTAGGCGTGACCTGCCGTGTGCCGGCGTTGTTGCACTTGCCATTTGCGGGATTCACGCTGCTGCAGACCTGCACGCTGAAGTTGCCGGCTCGCTCGGCAAGCGTAGGCACGCCGGTCAAGGTCACCGGCTGGTAGGTAATAACGCGCCGGATTTCCTGCGAGAAAAAGAAGTAGGTGTGATGCTGGCGCCCGTCGTAAAGATGGGGAAAGTAGACCGGACCGCCAATGGTGTAACCGAAGTCGTTGTAACGATAGCGAGGACGCCCGGCGGTGGCCTTGGTTGCACCGGTAGGCGTGGTCGTGAGCTTGTTCAGAACGGCGTTGGCATTAAAGACGTCGTTGCGGACAAATTCATAGGCGCTGCCGTGCAGCTGGTCGGTGCCGGACTTGGTGACGACGTTTATCTGCCCGCTGGCGCTGCGGCCGAACTCGGCCGAATACTGGCCGCGCAGGGTCTTGAACTCTGCGATGGCGTCGACCGAGGGGTAGGTGAGCAGCGTGAAATTGGAGCCGCGGTCGACGTTGTCCGCGCCGTCGACCGTCCAGGAGTTACCACTGGTCCGGGCGCCGTTCACGGAGAAGCTGACGACGTTGGTGCCGCCGTTCGGATTGGAGTTGCCGATGTAGAGCTGGTCGCCGCCGGTGTAGGCAACGCCCGGCTGCAGGGCGACAAGTTGCTCGTAGTTGCGTGTGGCGAGCACAAGCTCGCGCACCTGGGTGCCGTTGATCAGGCCGGCCTGGGTTGCATCGGCCAGATTGATCTGCTGCTCCGCCGTGCTGACCGTGACGGTTTCGGCGCCGCCGCCCGCCTTGAGCGACGCATTCAGCGTCAGGTTATCGTTCACGTGCAGAACAATGTTCTGCAGTGTCTGGTCGGAGAAGCCGGGCGCGTTGATCTTGACCACGTAGCCGCCCAGCGGAAGAGAAGTCGCGGTGTAGGTTCCGCTGTTGCCAGTTTTGAGCGTGCGCACAGTCTGGTTGCGCTCGGTATTGATGAGGACAACCGTGGCGTTTGGGACGGCGGCGCCGGAGGTGTCCTGCACCGTGCCGGAGATGCTGCCGCTTACGTCTTGCGCCAGCATGGGGGCGGAGAGGACGGCGGCGGTGGCGAGCATGCCGAGGAGGCGGTTGGGGCGAGTTGCGATCACGTAGGGCTCCTGAAGGTTTGCAGGTCGGGGCAAACGGCATGCCGCTCCACAGAAAGGCCTGGGATGCAACTGCTGCTGTGCGAAAGTTCGGGTACACCACAAAGGGTAGCGGCGCGCTATGGCGCAGTCAAACGCCTGTGGGCAAAACTGCGTTACTCGGGCTGCGGGCTGTCCTGCGGCGGGGTGGGAGCGGAAGGAGAAGGGTCTGCCCGCCGATTGACGGGAAGCAGGTGCAGCCGGGCTGCGAGCTTTGGCGGCAGGTGGACGATGCCACGCCGTGCCAGCAGGGCGGTAACGCCCGCGGCAAGCATAAACACGATCAGAAGCAGGGCCGCGACACCGGCCCAGCGTGCGCCCCGGCTTTCCCACTGCGGGGCGCGGTTGCGCTTCACGTTCTCGGCGAACTCGGTCCAGTTCTCGTTTTCGTGCTCGGGGTCGATGCCGTGGCGGCGCAAGGCGTCGGTAAAGGCGGTGACGGTGTCGTCTTCATCCAGACCCACGTAGCGGGCGTAGGCGCGGACGATGCCGCGATTGAAGACGCCACCCGGAAGCTCGCGGAAACGCTCGTTTTCCAGCGCACTCAGGTTGCGCAGCGAAACGCGCGTGGCGACGGCGATGTCGTCGAGCGCGATGCCGCGCTCCTCGCGTGCCGACCTGAGACCTTCCCCGAAACTCATGCCGTTCCAGTAAGTGGTGCGCTGTGTGGGTCGATTGCGAGACAGCGCCGCTCCGATTTGCTGTGATGCGGCGATGCTATCGTGTGTCGCATAAACGGGTCAAAGGCGTCGCAATACCGCAAAGCGAACGATGCTGTCGTGTGTCGCATAAACGGGTCATAGCGTCTATTACTGCGAAGCGAACGATGCTGTTGTTTGTCGCACAAATGGGTCAAAGCCGGCGCGTTGCCTGATACCTTGTAAGGGTGACACGGGTTGAGACAACGCCCGAAGAAAGCTAAAGGGAGTACCTGAATGGCCACCGCTGTCCTCGCACCAGAGATGACGAAAACGTCTGAATCGCAAGTTGGGCCGCTGCCGTACAAAGTTGCCGACATGAGCCTGGCCGACTGGGGCCGCAAGGAAATCCGCATCGCCGAGCAGGAGATGCCGGGGCTGATGAGCATTCGCGCCAAATACGCGGCGGAAAAGCCGCTGGCAGGCGTTCGCGTGACCGGGTCGCTGCACATGACGATCCAGACCGCGGTCTTGATCGAAACGCTGCAGGAACTGGGTGCGGACGTGCGCTGGGCAAGCTGCAACATCTTCAGCACGCAGGATCACGCGGCCGCGGCGATTGCAGCGACGGGCACGCCGGTGTTTGCGTGGAAGGGCGAGACGCTGGAGGAGTACTGGTGGTGCACGTACCAGGCGTTAAGCTTTCCGGGCGGGCTGGGGCCGCAGCTGGTCGTGGATGACGGTGGCGACGTAACGCTGCTCATCCACAAGGGCGTGGAGCTGGAAAACGGCGACCGTTCGTTTGTGGACGCCAAGGCGGGCAGCGAGGAAGAGGCGGTGATTCAGGCGCTGCTGAAGAAGGTGCTGGCCGAGAGTCCGCAGCACTGGAACACGACGGCGAAGGAGTGGCGCGGCGTCTCCGAGGAAACCACGACCGGCGTGCACCGGCTGTACACGATGATGAAGCAGGGCAAGCTGCTGGTGCCGGCCATTAACGTGAACGATTCGGTGACCAAGTCGAAGTTCGACAACCTGTACGGCTGCAAGGAGTCGCTGGCCGACGGCATCAAGCGTGCCACGGACGTGATGATGGGCGGCAAGGTCGCCGTGATTTGCGGATATGGCGATGTGGGCAAGGGCTCGGCGGCGTCGCTGCGCGGGCTGGGTGCGCGCGTGATCGTGACCGAGGTCGACCCCATCAACGCATTGCAGGCGGCGATGCAGGGCTTTGAAGTGACGACCATTGAGGAGACGATGGGCCGCGGCGACATTTACGTGACCTGCACCGGCAACGTCGACATCATCACGTTTGAGCACATGGAGCAGATGAAGGATCAGGCGATCGTCTGCAACATCGGCCACTTCGATAACGAGATTCAGATGGAACGGCTGAACTCGGCGCCGGGCGTGGAGAAGCTGGAGATCAAGCCGCAGGTACACCAGTACACGTTCCCCAGCGGCAAGCAGATTTTCGTGCTCGCCGAGGGCCGCCTGGTCAATCTGGGCTGCGCAACGGGTCACCCGAGCTTTGTGATGTCGAACAGCTTCAGCAATCAAACGCTGGCGCAGATCGACCTTTGGAAGAACAAGGATACGTATGAAATTGGCGTCTACGTGCTGCCAAAGAAGCTGGACGAGGAAGTGGCGCGGCTGCACCTGGAGAAGATCGGCGTGAAGCTGACGACGTTGTCGAACAAGCAGGCGGACTACATCGGGGTACCGGTGGATGGGCCGTTCAAGACGGATAACTACCGGTACTAGGCGATGGAGTGAAACGGCCCCTCTGGAAAGAGGGGCCGTTTTATTTGGCTAATGGCTGACCTGCGGCTGTTTGCCCGGTGCGTAGAAGGCCAGGCCGTCGGGGTAGTTGCCGGCGGGCATGTGCGCCGTGACCGTGAAGGTATTCAGGTCGATGGCGATCAACTCGTTCGATGCGGCGCAGGAGGCCCAGGCGCGGCCGCCGCGTGGATCCAGAACGATCTCATAGACCTGCCTGGGTACGTCGATGGTGCGGGCCACCTGCATCGTCGCAAGGTCGATGACGGCCATCTTGTCCACCTCGCGCATGGCGACCAGCAGGTACTTGCCATCCATGGTCGGGGCTGTTCCATAGCCGGGCGACGGCATGGGAATGCGCCGGGCTACTTTCATCGATGCGGTGTCGATCACGACCAGCTCCGGCTTTGTCTGGTCAGAGGTGAAGGCGTAGCGACTGTCGCGCGAGACGGAGATGCGCTGCGTGTTGGTCGAGACAGGGACGGTTCCCAGCAGCTTACGGTTCGCGATGTCGAGCACGGACACGGTGCCCGGGCCGACGTTGGCGGTGTACCCGCGCTTGCCGTCCGGGGACAGCGCAAAGGTGTGCGACTGTTCCTGCCCGGTTGGGATGGTGCCCACAATTTTCAGGGTGCGCGGGTCGATGATGGAGACCGTCTTGTCCAACTCCGTGGTGACGAGCAGCATACCGGTGTGCGTGTCCCACACGATCATGTGCGGTCGCACGCCATGGCTGAAGTCGATGCGGCCGGTCTGTTTGGCGCTCGCGATGTCGATCACGTCGATGTGGTCGCCGTTTGTGCCGGGCTTGCCCACGCCCGAGTCGCCGTAGATCGGTACGTATAGCGTCTTGCCGTCGGGGCTGATCACGGCCTCATGGCCGGTCACGCCGTCTTCCACCACAGCGGCAACCTGCTTGTTGGTTGCCGGGTCGAAGATGTGCGCGATGTGATCCTTTTGACTGACCACCACAAGCCGGCTCTGCGCGTGAAGGGAGAAGCATGCGCAAACGAGCAGGCCGGCAAACTGTGCAGTGAAACGCGTGCGGCGGGACATGGTTCCTGAATCTACCATTGCGCCTGCACGGAAGTCTTGCGCAAGCGAAACGGGGCTGCTCCCTCCGAAGCAGCCCCGTGACATGGAGGAGGGGATTAGTAGACCTGGCCGTCGTGCTTCTGGCGGTAAATGCGGCGGGAGTCCCTGTTCTGCTGCCCGTGCAGAACGCGGCGGTTGCGGCGGGTGAGGTATCCACCATTAGCCGCGCGCATGTTGCGCTCCTCGTGGTTCAAGGCATGCTCCCGACGCTCCAGATGGTGAGCCTCATGGGGTGTGAGCTCGCCGCTGGCGACGCCCTGATGAATGCGCTGCTGCTGGTCGTACTTGCGGGTCTGAATCTGCCCGTTCGATTCGGGATACTGCGCAAAGGCGGCAGTGGAAACCAGAAGGACGGCGGCTGCGGCGAAGGTTGCAATCTTCATACGAGTTCCTCTTTCGTGCGGCTTTTGCCGCTTACATTTGGTCTAGACCCATGACCGGGCACGAGGTTGCGCGCGAAGTCGTTGCCATCTGGGAGGCGGCGATATTTGGGTTCCCACTTCCGAATGGGCAGGTCTGCTGCGGAAGCAGCACCATGCGCGGCTACAAGGGGTGTACCTTGCCGGGGCTTTGCCTAGGTCACGTACGGCGAGTCGTAATCGCTAACGATGATGACCTGCGCCGGGGGTGTGGACGTCACCTGGGTGTCGAGCAGGACCAGCGTGCGCGCGCTGCCGGCTGGGAAAGCCGTGGCTGCGCTGGTATACAGCGCAACCGTTGCGGGCGTGGTCGCGGTGGCCGCGACAGGCACGGTGCCGGCGGGCAGGATCACGATCTGGTACGTGTTTGTCGGCACGGTGACCCCGGTGCGGATGTCATTCAGGTTCACAGCCGTGGCCACCGGTTTGGTGGTGAGCAAGGAGCCACCCTGCGGGATGAAGTAAATGTCCACCGCGCCGATCAGCGTCGCCTGGTCCAGGATGCGGATCAGCGACTGTGTGCCTGGCGCGGGCTGGCTTTGATCGGTCAGCAGCTGCGCCTGCGTGCCGCCGGAGGTGGTGCCGATGAGCAGCGTGTACTCGGTCGGTGCAGCCAGCGATCCACGTACCGAGCTAATCGCTGTTTTTGTGCCTGCCTGGTTCGCGCTGATTGTGTAGGTGCCCGGCAGCACGGGGGTATAGTTCACCACGCTGCCGAACCCGATGTTGTACGCCAGAACGCTGGAACCCACCTGCACGTCCAGGCCGCCGGCGGTTGTGGAGGCGTCGATGACCCGCAACTGCGCATACTGCGTCTGCGTGGAGCCGTTCACCTGGCCGCACCCCGCCAGCGCGAGGGTGAGCGGGCAAAGCAAGCACGCCGATAAGAGAAGGCGCATGCCGCCGGACAGCTTGGCGAGTGGACTGGGCAGTGTCATCAGGGTGTGGCGTGCGCGGCTGTTCCTGTTGGCAGAAGCAACAGCGCTGCATTCACTCTAACGGATAGGCCGGAGCGGGTGTTCACAAAAAGGCCGCCCCGGCATGCCGCTTTTGTGGCATCCCCACTTTGGCTTTGATGGCTCGGCCGTTACTTCTTGGTTGCGACGGCCGTGGCTTGACGCCTGGCGACCACGGAGTCCTTGATCTTGTCGTAGGTTGCCTGTGGCAGAATGCCGCGCTGGGTCAACTGGTTCTTCATGGTGTATGGGCGGCCGTCGATAATGCGCTTCGCGAAGGCGTCGCCGATTCCGGGCAAGGCCTTTAACTGGTCGGGCGTTGCCGTGTTCAGGTCGATCGGCTGACCTGTTGCCGCGGATGCGGCGGTGACCGATTTGGTGCTGGGTGCGGCAGGCGAAAGCGCCTTTGTCTGCGCGGGCAGCAAGGCAGCTCCGCTGAACGAAACCAATAAACCTGCGACGGCGAGAACACGGCGAATGGACACGAGAAAGACCTCCAAGAGCAACGCGAACCACGCTAGCGTGCCGCGCTGGCGCGTGCAAGCAATTTCTGAAGAGAGCGCGGCCGCGTTGACAACCCGCAGACCCGCCGTTAGCTTCTAAGCAGAGCAATGAACCGCCACCATCATCACGGCCATTCCCACCACGCGCACAGTGCGCGAGCGGCCGCGGTGTGGGTTTCGGCGTAACGAAGCTCACAGGTTGTAACGAACCGGCCCGCTGATGCGCACAACGCACGCGGGCTTTGTTGTGTTTGGACGAGAACGGCAAGGCAGGGAAGGAAAGCATGCAGACAGTAGCGTTGGAACCCATGACGGAACCGGCAACGATCGACTTCAACAAGGCGGGCGGCCTGGTTGCCGGCATTGTGCAGGACGCCACCACGGGCGAGGTGCTGATGCTCGGCTTTCTTAATGAGGAAAGCTATGCAAGGACGCGGGATACCGGCTTTGTCACGTTCTGGTCGCGGTCGCGCAACAAGCTTTGGATGAAGGGCGAAACCAGCGGCAACCGGCTGCGCATCGTCTCCGCGGCGACGGATTGCGATTCGGACGCCCTGCTCTTCCGGGTGGAGGTCGAAGGTGACGGCCTGGTCTGCCATGAAGGCACGGTCAGTTGTTTTACCAAGCCGATTGCGATGGCGAACGGAGAGGGACGGTCATGGCAAAGCTGAAGCTCGGTATTCCCAAAGGCAGCTTGCAGGACGCCACAATCGCCCTGTTCGCGCGGGCAGGATGGCAGATCCTGGCGAACGGCCGCTCATACTTCCCGGCCATCAACGACGAGGAGATTGAGTGCATGCTGGTCCGCGCGCAGGAGATGGCGCGCTACGTGGAGCATGGCGCGCTGGACGCAGGCCTGACCGGCAACGACTGGGTGCTTGAAAACCTGGCCGACGTGGAGCGTGTGACCTCGCTGACCTACTCCAAGCAGTCGCGGCAGAGCGTGAAGTGGGTGCTTGCCGTGCCGGAAGATTCGCCTTACCAACGGCCCGAAGACCTGGAAGGCAAGATCATCGCGACGGAGCTGGTGGAGTACACCAAACGCTACTTCGCGGGGAAGCAGATCAACGTGAGGGTGGAGTTCAGCTGGGGTGCAACGGAGGTGAAGCCGCCGATGCTCGCTGATGCGATCGTTGAGGTGACCGAGACTGGATCTTCGCTGCGTGCGAATCGTTTGCGCATCATCGAGACGCTGATGGAAAGCGAGACCCAGTTAATCGCTAACAAAGCGGCCTATGCCGATGCGTGGAAGCGCGAAAAGATCGGCAACCTGGCCATGATGCTGAACGGGGCAATCAATGCGATGAGCCAGGTTGGCCTGATGCTGAACGTGCCCAGGGCGAGCCTGGAGCAGGTGCTGGCGATCCTTCCCGCCCTCTCGTCACCCACGGTGTCGCAGCTGAAAGATGAGCAGTGGGTCGCGGTCAACACGATCCTGGACGAAACCGTGGTCCGCGATGTGATCCCCAAGCTCAAGGCTGCTGGCGGCAGCGGCATTGTGGAGTATCCGTTGAGCAAGGTCGTGCTTTAAGCGAGAGTGGATGGCGGGGGTCGTGAGTGGCAGCAGGTGCTGTGAGCGAGCCATCCAACTTCGAGCGGGCAAGGTCCATCCGTACTTGTGAAGTTACGAACGGCGCGCTTTGACGCAAGGAAATTGTTATGGGAATGCAGGGAATGCTCTTTTTTGTGTTGCCGATCGGAGTTCTGGCATTGATCTTTGTCCCCGTCATCCTGCGGGCGGTCCGGAAACAGAAGGCCGAACGTCAGGGAAAGGTGATGATCGGCACCGTCCGTTCCATTACCCAAACCGGCATCTATGAGAATTACCAGCCGCAACTGCGCGTGGTGCTGGACGTGCAGGACGCGAATGGCGCGAGCGGTCAGGCCACGCTGAAGCAGGTGTTTCCGGTTGGCTCGGTACCCAGCGTAGGCCAGCAGCTTGCCGTCGTGATTAACCCCAAGGATGCGGGTGAGGCTTTTCTGGCGAACCAAAGCGCGTTGAGCCGCCCGGACGACCGCACGGCACAGCTCATTCGTACGGCTGCGGCTGTTCCCGCGAACATGCGCCAAGACAAGCCGCAGGTGGGTGACATTACCGCGATCACGCCCGTTGCCGACGGTAACGAAAGCTACCAGATCAGCGTGGTTCGTGTTGGCCAGCCGCCCTCGCCTGTGTTCTGCACGCAGAGCTTTCCGGAGGGCCGTCCCTACGCGGTGGGCGACCGCGTGTACCTGGTCACGGACGGCGAGGACCCGCCGCGTACCGGCTACATCATGCCGCTCAGTTACAGCGGCGGACAGAAGCTGCCGAACTCCGGCAACCGCACCGATGGTGTGGTTCTGGCTGATGCCTTGCTCTTCGGCGGCGCCAAGGGCATGGGCACGATCCTGAGTGCGACGCAGCTGCCGATTTCACCCCAGTACGCGAGTCACGGTGTGTCGAAGTGGGAACTGGAGATGCAGGTGTTGCCCGCAGATGGCAGCCCCGCATACGAGGGCAAGGTAGGCATCGGCGTAAGCACACCGGAAAAGGCGGCGGCCATCTCGCAGGTGGGCGCGACGATACCCGTGCGCTATGACCCGTACGACCGGCTCACCTATGTCATCGACAGCATCGCGCTTGGATGGGGTGACCCGTCGCTGGCGCGCAAGCAGCTGGCGCAGTGGGCGGCGGAAGCCGCGAGCACACCCGGAACGCAGGCATGACCGCAGCCATGACAAGCTGGGAAGGAAGCGAAATTTTATGAAGATTGTAAGAACGACCGGCCGCAATGCGAATACCGCCGAAGCTCTGCTGAAGCAGCTGGAGCGATGTGGCGCGGTCAAGACGGCGGAGGTAGAACCGATCGTTCGCAAGATTATGCAGGCCGTTCGCAAGGACGGCGACCGTGGGCTGCGAAAGCTCGCGGAGAAGTTCGACGGTCTGCAGCCGAAACAGGCGCTGCGCGTTTCGCCGGACGAGATGCGCGCAGCCTGGGACGCGACAACGCTCGAGCTGCAGGATGCGATGCGGACTGCGGCGGAAAACATTCGCCGCTTCGCCGAGCAACAGAAGCCGGACGAGTGGTTCACCGAGAACACGCCTGGCGTGACCGTGGGGCAGATTGTGCGGCCGCTGGAGTCGGTGGGCTGCTATGTGCCGGGTGGGCGGTTTCCGTTGCCCAGCACACTGCTGATGACAACGATTCCGGCGCAGGTTGCGGGTGTCACACGCATCGTTGTGGTGAGCCCCAAACCGGCGCGAGAGACGCTTGCGGCTGCGCACCTGGCGGGCGTTACGGAGATGTACCGCCTCGGAGGAGCGCAGGCCGTTGCCGCGCTGGCCTACGGCACGGAGTCGATCCGGCCAGTGGATAAGATCGTCGGCCCCGGCAATCTGTATGTGACCGCGGCAAAGGTGATTGCGTCCACCGAGTGTGGCATCGACATGCCAGCGGGTCCGACGGAGATCGTTGTAACCAGCGAGAAGGGAAGCGCGGAGGGCATCGCTGCAGACCTGGTCGCGCAAGCCGAGCATGATCCCGAGACGCTCGCCGTGTTGGTTACGGCAAACGAGAAGCTGGCGAAACAAGTGGCCGGTCTTGCAAAGTCGCAGGCGAAGCACAACGCGCTCGCGAAGGTTTCGCTCAATGCGCGCGGTACCGTCTTTCTGTGTGGGTCGGTTGAAGAAACGCACGCCATCACGAATCGCCTGGCGCCCGAGCACCTGACCGTGGATGCGCCGAGCGATCTGCTTTGGGTGCGCAACGCGGGCTCTGTGTTTGTCGGCAACTTTGCACCGCAAAGCATGGGCGACTACATCAGCGGACCGAACCACGTGCTGCCCACGGGCCGCGTGGGCCGCGTGCGTGGCGGCCTGGCCGTTACCGATTTTCTGAAGGTGATCACGGTGCAGGACTATACCGCCGCGGGCCTGCAGACGCTTGGGCCGAAGGCGATTGCTCTGGCCATGGCGGAGGGCCTGACCGCGCATGCTGGGAGTGTTCGGGTACGCATGAAAGGCGGCAAGCGATGAGCGCGCTTCTGGACGAAACAAGATCACCGGTGACGACGATCCAGCCGCGGCGCGCCATTCGGGCCATGCCGGAGTACCACCCACCGCTGGCCGGTCGTACTGCGCTGCGACTCGACTTCAACGAGAACACGCATGCGCCATCGCCGCGTGTTCGCGAAGCGCTCGGCAAGCTCACGCTGGAGTCGTTCACCATTTATCCAGAGCGTGCGCCGGTGGAAGCTGTCGTTGCAGCACAGCTCGGCTTGAAGCCGGAACAGGTGCTGCTGACGAACGCGGTCGATGAAGCGATCCATATTGTTTGCTTCACCTTTCTTGAGGAAGGCGACGAAACGCTTTTTGCCGTGCCCAGCTTCTTCATGTACGACGTGAATGCGACCGCCATGGGCTCCGTCGTGAAGCGCGTGCAGATGGATGAAACGCTCGAGTTTCCCTTTGAGCGCGTACTCGCCGGCATCACGCCCAAGACGAAGCTGATCATTCTTTGTTCCCCCAACAATCCGACGGGAACGGTTATCTCGCGCGAGCAGGTTCACGCCATCGCGCACGCCGCGCCGCACGCCGTCGTGATGGTCGACGAAGCGTACTTCCACTTCTTCGGCGAGACCGTGATGCATGACCTCTGTGATGTCGCGCCTGCAGATGTGCCGCGCAACATGATCGTCGCGCGCACTTTCTCAAAGGCCTATGGGCTCGCCAACCTGCGCGTCGGTCTGCTTGCCGGACCGGCGGAGCTGATGCAGCACATGCGAAAGGCTTGCTCGCCGTACAACGTGAACGGTGTCGCGCTGCGTGCGGTGGAGGCGTGTGTCGGCGATACCGAGTACATCGATTGGTACGTCGAGCAGATTCGCAACGGCCGGGCGCGCATCGAGAAGGCGCTGGACCACATGCGCGTTCCACGATGGCCGAGCCATGCGAACTTTGTTCTGATGCACATCGGTCCGAAGCACAAGGAGTTCGTGGCGGCAGCGCGAGCGCGAGGCGTTCTGCTGCGCGACCGCTCCAGCGACCCCGGCCTTGCAGGCTGCGTGCGCATTACCGTCGGCGTTGAGGACCAGGTCGACACCGCCATCGCCGTCTTACGCGATTCGCTTGCCGCTATCGGCTGGATGCCGGTTGAGGTCGACGCGCCTGAAACAACACCGAAAGAGGAACGTGAGTATGAGTGAGCACGAAAACGCGCTGGAAGGTGACGCACGCTTCGACCCGGCGCGCCAGGAAGAGATCACGACCAACGCGGGCGACCTGCACATCTCGCCGCACGCAGTTGTGAGCGGCGAATCTGCACTGGGCATGGGCGGATCGCTGTTGCCGCAGGAAAGCGATGCAGGTTTCTCCACTGCGGCGGCAAAGAGCGCCGCCTCCGGTCGAAATGACAAGGAAGGGGTGGAACGTACGGCCACGATCGATCGCAACACCACGGAGACAAAAATCAAGCTCACCCTCAACCTCGACGGGCAGGGCACTTACAACGTCCGCACCGGCATACGCTTCTTCGATCACATGCTGGAGTTGTTCACGCGTCATGGCGGCTTCGACATGGACCTGCATTGCGATGGCGACTTGGACGTCGATCAGCACCACACCGTGGAAGATGTGGGCATCGCGCTCGGCGAAGCGGTGGACAAGGCGCTTGGCGATAAGAAAGGAATCCTTCGCGCCGGCTACTTCGTGATGGCGATGGATGAGACGCTGGCGGTCGCCGCCATCGACTTGTCGGGGCGTACCGGGTACGTCGTCGATGACCAGGTCAACGTGCCGCTGGTCGGCGATTTCCAAACCGAACTCGTCACCGACTTCTTCGACGGCTTCGCCCGCGGCGGCCGGTGCAACGTTCATGTGAAGACCATGTACGGCCGCAGCAACCACCACAAAATTGAAGCGATCTTCAAGGCATTTGCGCGAGCGTTGCGCGGTGCGGTCAGCCGCGACGAACGCATGAAAGATTTGCTGCCGAGTACGAAAGGGCTGCTGTGACGTGGAAGGTTAAATCACGTCGCGCTTTGTTCTTACTTGGTTTCGTTAGCTTGGTGCTATCCCTTGCAGACCTGCTATGGGTGTACGTCAGGCCGATGCATGCGAGGGATTACATGGGCCAGTTCTATGAGGGCGTTCCTTACACAATGTTCGGAGTAGCGACGTCGGGCACAGCTGTTCCGCTGCTTTTGTTCGGATGGCGCTGGCAGCGAACCGGCTCGATTGCAGCCTGTCTACTCTGTGCGTTTTGGTTTCTGATAGCGGGAGCGTCGTTATGATCCAGGTCATCGACTACAAAGCGGGCAATCTCACCAGCGTCGTCAAGGCGCTGAATTATCTTGGCGCGCAGACGCATGTAACGCAGTCGCCGGACGATGTGTGCGACGCGACCAAGATTGTCCTTCCTGGCGTGGGTCACTTCCGCGCAACGCAACTGCTGCACGATCTACAGCTCACTGAGGCCACCCGCGACGCCATCGCGCGCGGCGTTCCATTCCTCGGCATTTGTGTTGGTTTGCAGTGGTTGTACGAGGGCTCGACCGAGGCCGACTCTACCGACGGGTTATGCCATTACGGTGGCCGGTGTGAGCGCTTTCCAGCTACGTTTGAAGGTGCGGATCTAAAGTCGCCGCACGTCGGTTGGAACTCTCTGGAGAACATCCATCCCAACAGCAAACTGCTCCAGAACATCGCGCCCGGCAGCTATGTGTACTACACGCATTCGTGGCGCGCGCCCGTGGACGCCGACACCGCCGCGACCACCTTCTACGGCGGCGCGTTCACCGCAGCGGTGGAGCGCGACAACGTGATGGGCGTGCAGTTTCATCCAGAAAAGTCCGGCGACACCGGTCTTCAAATCCTGCGCAATTTTGTGGAGATGTAAGTGGATACGCCGATACACGAGTACACAGCGACCAAGCGCGACTTTGCGGATGCGCAGCGAGTGCACCGCAAGAACAGGCCGTGGGCGGCGGTGAATTACTGGTTCTGGTACGCCGCCGTGCCGGTCGGGTGCGTGCTTTACGTGTTGACTGTTGCGGTGCGCTGGCATTTGCATTCGCGAACGGTGGGCGGCGGCGAGATCGTTGGAGCGGGCTTTGCACTTTACGTGGCCGCATTGCTTGCTTTTGCGCGGTGGTGGCAGCGCCGAAAACTTTGGAACCAGGCGCAGCCGAAGAAATACCGCGGTAAGCCGGTGACGGTGCAGTTCGATGAATCGATAATCATCGGTGCCCGGCCAGGCGAGAGTGAAGGCCGGTTCTACTGGACCGCGATCGAGGATTTTGCCGAGGACGATCGAATGGCGCTGGTGTACGTGCGGCCAAAGCTGTTTCTGTTTATTCCGAAGCGAGCTATGAGTGAACCGGAGTGGGCGCGGCTACGTGCGCTTGCACTTCCACGCAAGGCGAAGCGCTAATGCATTATGAATCAGCCTATGTATACGACGAGGCGATGCACCGCGTGCTGGAGCGACAAGTGTTTCGCGATCACCCTGCGCGCCTCTGGAGACGGCGCGTCATCCAATGGGGCTTCCCGCTCCTGACGGTTTGCTTTGGTGCGTCCGCCGCGCTGCTCCAGGCGGGGGGCGACCGGAGCAATGCGGAGCTGCTTTGGATCGGTTGCGCCATCTTCGGCGTTTACGCCCTATTGCTGCCTTGCATTCGCGGAATCCGACGTCGACGCGCCGTGCGGCGGCGCCGGCCGGGAGCGCTGCAGCATGTGGAGCAGACGGTCACGCTGTCAGATAGGGGTGTGACGTCGGATCTAAAGGAGTTCGGCTCCAGCGCGTTGGCGTGGATCAGCTTTTGCCGTGCGACCTGTAGCGAAAAGCTGCTGCTGATCTACATGAGCCGCGTCGACTACATCGCGTTTCCGCGGGGCGCCCGTTCCGATGCCGAGTGGGCCGTGCTCTGCGATGAGGTAAAGGCAAAAATGGGAGAGCGCAAGTGCTGACGAAACGCGTCATCGCCTGCCTGGACGTGCGTGGTGGGCGTGTTGTAAAGGGCATTCAGTTCGTCGACATCGTCGACGCAGGCGACCCCGCCGAGCTTGCGCATCGGCACGCAGCCGCGGGCGCGGACGAGATCGTTCTGCTCGACATCACTGCCACGCACGAGGGGCGCGGCACGCTGATCGATACGGTCAAGCGCACGGCCGCGCAGCTGTTTATTCCGTTCACCGTCGGCGGCGGCATCCGCAGCGCCGGGGACGCGGCGGCGGTCTTCGACGCGGGCGCTGACAAAGTCAGCATCAACTCCAGCGCGATTGCGCGGCCCGAGCTGATTGGCGAGATCGGTAACTCCTTCGGGGCACAGGCAGTGATCGTGGCCATTGACGCGCGCCGCAGCACCCACGCAGCCGACCCGGTCGCGGACGCCGAGGTGTACGTCTCCGGCGGCCGCAAGCCCACCGGACGCCGTGTGGTGGATTGGGCGCGTGAGGCGGAACAGCGCGGTGCCGGCGAAATCCTGCTGACCAGCATGGATGCCGACGGCACCCGCGCCGGCTTCGATGACGAGCTCACCGCGCGTGTCTCCGAAGCGGTACAGATCCCCGTGATTGCTTCCGGGGGCGCCGGCAATGCACAGCACTTTGCTGACGTGTTCGGCCGCGGCAAAGCCGATGCCGCGCTCGCCGCCAGCATCTTTCACTTCGGCATCACCGATTCGTGGGCGCTCAAACGCGAGTTGCAAGCCGCCGGCGTCCCCGTCCGCCTGTAACGCGGGTCAGCGTGCCGCAAACTGCGCGGTCAGGCGTCGCCGCATCCAGGTCTTGAACGCATCGATCGGCGTGGATAGAAGCACACAGAACATCACGATCGCGGTCACCGCGAGGAGAGTGGCCCAGCCAGTCCGCAACGGCTGGCCGTTGGCGGGCACAATCAAGCAGAGCAGGGGATAGTGGAACAGGTACAGCGCGAAGGTGCCCTCGGCCATGCGCCGCACCGGCCGCGCCCAGCGTGCCTGTTTTGACAGGCGCACATGGTCGGAAACACACAGCCCCAGCAACATCGCCGTCCACGACACCAAGCCTGAGGCGTACGCCAGCATGGTCGCGCGCGCGGGAGGCTGGTGGATCCACAGCAGCGGATTTCGCAGATGCGCGAAACGAATCCACAGGGCCGCGCCACCCAGCGGCGCAAGCAGCAGCACCAGCGCAATCAGGCACGCGACCGCGGCCCAGACTTCCCACAACCGATCCCGCCGGAGCCACTGCCAAAGGTCGTAGAGCCAGCATCCTGACCACCACAATGGCGCCAGAAACAACACCTGTGGTCCCAGCAGAGCCGCGTAGAGCGCCGCCGCAGCCCAGCGCCAGGGACCGCGGCACAACGCAAGCAGCCCAAAGAACACGTAGTACGGCACCTCGTAGCCGAGCGACCAAAGTGGCAGATTCGGTGCCAGCAGCACCGCATGGTCCCAGAACTGCGAGAAGAAAAGCAGGTGTGCCGCGACATGACCAGCAAGGAAAGCCGCGCCCTCGGCAGGGAAGAGGCCTGCGGCGTACTGTGGAGCGCGCCACGCCACGACGCCTCGGCACACCAGCGTCAGCACGATTGCGGGCAGCAGCACCGAGTACATGCGCGACGCGCGGCTGATGAAGTAGCGTCGCGGGTCGCGCTCGCGGTCCTCGGTCACGTAGCGAATCATGAAGCCCGAAAGTACGAAGAAGCCGGGCACCGCAATGTCGGCCCAACCCAGCAGCGGTGGCCACCCGGATGAAAACCACGGCAGCGTGGCGTGTCCGATTACGACCAGCAGCGCCAGGCTGAACCGGATCACATCCAGCAGCAGCGACGCGCTCTCCGGCAGCCGCTGCCTTCTGCTGTCTGGCTTTTCGGCCGCCGCAGTCTGGTGTATGGCGTACAGCGCCGCCGGCTGCGTCACCAGGCCGCCTTTGCTTCTGTGGGCGCCGGCTCTGTACTCCGATACACGCAGACGATCAGCGCCAGCAGAATGGACATCCGCGCCACGCACCAGCTCAGCGAAAACCGGATCTGGAGATCGACCATCGGCTGCACGTACCAGCAGTAGCAAATTAGGAAAATCGCCGCCATGGCTGCCGGCCGACGCCAGTGCCGCAACGCATAGCAGAGCGGAAACAGGAAGACCACTTCGTCGTAGGGATGGTGCTTGTACAACACGAAGCTCAACGTCGCGGTGAGCGCGGCAAGCCAGCCCGTGCGATCTGTCTCGGCGGCCTCGCCATTCGCCTGCGGCCTCCGCATCGCAAGCAGCAGCACGGCCAGCGTTATCGCCACGGCAACCAGCAGGCTGGCCAGGGTGAGCCGCGGCGTGGCCACCGGGCCGCCACCCAGCAGGAACTCAAACAGGTCCATGAACGTCTGCCCGGGGTCGCCTGTTGGCTGGTAGCCCACACGTGTCACGGCAAGCGGCTCCGTGAACAATGCCAGCAGATGGCGCGCGTCGTGCATGCCTGTGATCCAGGACCAGACCAGCACGGTAGACGCTATTGCAGGCAGCAGCGACCAAAGCAGCACATAGAGACCGCGCCGCAGTCCATCGCGCAGCAGCAGGTAAAGCGCCAACGCCGGCGCAAAGCTGTACTTGAAGAATGAGACGCCCGCCAGCGCCGCACGCCGCGCATTTGTGGGGCCGGCGTGGAGGAGCGCCAAACTCCATAGCAGCAGCACCAACAGGCCCTGCTGCCCGTTGCTAATCGTGACCCGCGTGGGTACCGCGGCCAGCGTCGCAGCCGTTATGCCGAGCATGCTGCGCCATGACCGGAAGCCGTAGAAGCGTGCCGCCAACAGCGCACTCACGACCGCGAACAGTGCGTTGCACAGTGCCCACGCAAGGTTTGCCCCATGCGCGGACATAAACCCGAACGGCACCAGCAGCACATACAGAATCGGCAGATAGTTGGGCACTTGGGTGGCGAGTAATCCATGCGCGGGATCCCCCAGCAGGTAGTCTCGCCATGGATCCACGTGCTGCAGCAGGAGGCGCTCGCCCGACCATTGAAAATCCTGCGAGCGGGGCACCGCGTGCAACACGCCGGCAACGCAGGACACCAACCCGGCGAGCACCGCGCACCACAGCAGCGCGTCCCGCCACACGGGGGCACGCTGCTCCCGCTGTGTACGCTCATCACGGCGGGACGAAGCGTCGTGCTGGGCCGTGATCATGACGCGATTCTACCGAATCGATGCAGGCCATCGGCGATCTTGGTACCGCGTTTGCACATCGGCGGCGCACCTGCAATCGGTGGCGCAACGCCGTAACCGCAAGCGTGTTGCCCGGGCAGGATGAGCAGGCCATGACGCGGCGCGCTCGCCAGGTAAGCACCGGACACAAGGGCAAACGCGTTGCGACTCACACCTGCGGCGGTCCGCCGTGGGCCGTTCGCGCTATAACGGATGCGTGCCGCACACCCATTCGCGAGACGCAGCTTCCATCGACGGTGCCCGTCCCGCAACGATGCCGGGCCGCGATGCC
Organism: Terriglobus sp.; assembly: GCF_965201105.1. Taxonomy (GTDB): domain Bacteria; phylum Acidobacteriota; class Terriglobia; order Terriglobales; family Acidobacteriaceae; genus Terriglobus. The sequence continues at coordinate 2,643,334 of NZ_OZ241741.1, read as the reverse complement.
GTGTTCGCACGCGTGGCGTCCCGCGTCGCGTCGAGTTCGATCCTGATTGTCGCGGCTATTTTCTTCGCGCTGCGCTTCCTGCACCTGCGCGCCGACTTCCCAAATTTCTCCCCTTGGTCCGACTGGGCCAAGTACACCGACGAGGGCTGGTACGGCGACGCCGCGATCCGCCATTACCTGCGCGGCACCTGGCAGCTGCCGGGTGACTTCAACCCCGCCGCGGCGCTGCCCGTGTGGCCGCTGCTGGAAGCGGTCCTCTTCCGCTTTACCGGCGTGGGTATTGTCGCCGCCCGGACCCTTACCGTCGTGGTCTTTGGCGGCATTCTGCTGGGCAGCTTTGCCCTGCTGCGTGGCGCCGGACGAGCGCGCGGCGACACAGTGCGGAGCGCCCGCGAGCAGCCGCTGCCCTCCGTCGCGCTCTGCGCCGCAACTGCCGTTCTGCTGATGGCTGTCAGCCCCTACTTCTATGTCTTCAGCCGCATGGCCGTGCTGGAGCCGCTGCTGGTTCTGCTCATGCTGGACGCGCTGCTGCTCGCCCGCCGTGTGGCCATGCAGCCGCGGCGTTGGCAAAGGACCTCGCTTCAGGTCGCCATCGGCGTCACCGTTGCGCTCATGATCGGCACCAAAACTACCGCTATCGCGCTGGTGCCGGCCATCGCGTACATGCTCGCCAGCGCCTGCGGTTGGCACCCTCGCAGTGTCGCCCGCGCCTTCGCCGTGGCAGGCGGCACCACGGCGCTTCTTTGGGGCGTGTATTACCTTACTTTGGTCCGGCCGCGTTACTTGGAGGATTTTCACTACCTCTTTTCTGCCAACCGCTACACCGGCATCACCGCCGGAAACGCGCGCGACACCATCAGCAGTGCCTTTCACGACGTCACGTGGATGGGCACCGGCATTGCCGTGTTGCTGGCCGCGATGCTGCTGTTCGCGATCGTTCGCCGCCGCGTTTGGCGCGACCCGGTCGTGCCCACGCTGGCGCTGTGGATCGCCGGCTATTTCGCATTTTTGATTTACCACGCTAACCTGCAGCCGCGGTATTACCTGGTCGTTGCCGTACCGATCACACTGCTTGTGCTGCGGCTGGTAAACCACGCCGTGGCATGGCGCTGGCAAACCGGGCTGGTGCTCGCGCCGGCTCTGCTGGTGCTGGCCGCGATGGACGCGCGCCAGACCCTTCACTACATCCGTCACCCTGAGTACACCTTTCAGAATGCGGCACAACAGATTGAGCAGGTGGTCGAGTCCGCCCCCACGCACAGCCACACCGTGCTTTCCATCTCCGGCAGCGACCTGACCCTGATGACCGGTCTGCCGAGCATCTGTGATGACTTCGGCACCATGGAGCTTGAGGACCGGATCGCCGCCTACAAACCCGGTTGGTTTGTCGCCTGGAACTACGTGGAAGACGACAAGATGGACGCGCTGGCGAAGTTCTATCGCCTGACCCGCGTTCGCGAGATCCCCGCCATGGACGACCCTGACCGCAACCTGCTGATCGTTTACCGCCTGGACCCGAAGGAGAGCGCGAAACCGCGCAGGGGCCGCCATAAACGCGGCTGACGTAAATCTTTATCCGAGCACCCGGTTTAGCGGCTTGATAGCACAGACTTATTTCAGAAAATTGGCGATGCGCCGCTCTGGTTCGGGCTGTCCTGGCGTCCCCGCCGATTCGCCCACGTGCATAGGTTGACGCACCGCCTGACGGACGTTATTCTGAGGACTCGCGCAGACCCGTGTCTGCTGCCCTGTGCTGTGTCGCGCTTGGGGTGGTGGCATGGGCGGTGTGGTTGAAATGCGGGATTACCGGGGCGGGCCAGAGTTGGGCCGCCGGGATACGGTCCTTCAGGGCAGCTTTGCGGCGTACGCTGCGGCTCGCACGGTGGACAGACGGAAATCGCACAGGTCTCCATCCAAGAGGCATGGCCGGCAACGGTTGTGTGACGCGCACGGATTCTGAGCAGTAGCAGGAAGTGGAGTAGAGCGATGTCGACGTTTGTGCCGAGTTCTAAGAACCTGAATCGCAAGTGGTTTGTGGTCGATGCCACGGGCCAGACCCTGGGGCGGCTGGCCAGCAACGCCGCGCGCGTGCTCACGGGCAAGAACAACCCGCAGTACACCCCGTACATTGACACTGGCGACCACGTCGTCATCGTCAATGCCGAGAAGATCAATCTGACCGGCCTGAAGTCGCAGCAGAAGGTGTACCGCCGCTACACCGGGTTCCCGGGCGGCCTGCGCGAGGAAGAGTTCACCAAGCTGCTGGCGCGCAAGCCGGAAGCGATTCTGGAAGAGGCGATCAAGGGCATGCTGCCCAAGAGCCGCCTGGGCCGCCAGATGGCGACCAAGCTAAAGGTGTACAAGGGCGATAAGCACCCGCACGACGCGCAGCAGCCGCAGGCGCTCGCGTTTGACGCCGTGTAGTCAGGATTTGCGCTGCGAAGCGGCGCGCACCAGAGGCGTGGGTTCAGCCGACGTCTCACAGGCTCAAGAATCGGGGCTTTCGCCCCGGAGGAAAAGAATGGCAGATCAGGTTCAGTACTACGGAACGGGCCGTCGCAAGTCGGCAATCGCGCGCGTGTTTCTGCGCCCCGGCAGCGGCAATTTCACCGTCAACACCAAGGAACTCAACGTTTATTTTGTCACGGAGCAGCAGCGCGCCGCCGCCCGCAAGACCCTGGAGACGGCTGGCGTCACCGGTGAGTTCGACGTAATCACGACCGTGCGCGGCGGCGGCGTCACTGCCCAGTCCGACGCGGTCAAGATGGGCATTGCCCGCGCCCTGCTCGAGTTCAACCCGGAGCTGCGCAAGACCCTGAAAGCCGACGGCCTGCTGACCCGCGACGCCCGCATCAAGGAGCGTAAGAAGTACGGTCAGAAGGGCGCCCGTAAGCGCTTCCAGTTCTCCAAGCGCTAGTCGCCTGCTGTGTCTCTCCGCTCAGGATGCTCATCCATTTACACGGGTGTCATCCTGAGCGAAACGAAGGATCCGCTTCTGTGCGGCACGAGCGCTCAGAAGCGATCGAAACCATTGCGGTGGGCTCGACGGCATGACAGCCGCTGCACAGTATCAAACTCTAGGGGTTCAATCTCCCAGACGAACGGGACTAATCCTGACCTGATCCGTCAGGATGCCGCACAAAAGGAGCCGCAATGGCATCGATCACAATGAAGGAGTTGCTGGAAGCCGGCGTTCACTTCGGCCACCAGACCAAGCGTTGGAACCCGAAGATGAAGGAGTACATCTTCGGCGAGCGCAACGGCATTTACATCATCGACCTGCAGAAGACGCTGAAGATGTTCAAGGAAGCGTCGAAGTTTGTCACGGACCTGACCTCCACCGGCAAGACCATACTGTTTGTCGGCACCAAGCGTCAGGCGCAGGACGCAGTCGCCGAAGAGGCCAATCGCGCGGGTATGCCGTACATCAACTCCCGCTGGCTCGGCGGCTTGCTGACCAATTGGGTCACCTGCCAGAAGTCGGTCAAGCGCTTGGCCGAGCTCGATGAGATGGCTGTGGACGGTCGCTTTGACCTGATGACAAAGAAGGAAGTGATCAAGCTTGAGCGCGAGCGCAAGCACCTGAACACGAACCTGGCCGGCATCAAGAACATGCGTCGCCTGCCGGACGCGATCTTTGTCGTTGACTCGAACAACGAAGCCATCGCCGTTTCCGAGGCCCGGAAGCTCGGCATCCCGGTCGTCGCCGTGGTCGATACGAATTGCGATCCGACCGTGGTCGATTACGTGATTCCCGGCAACGACGACGCGCTTCGCGCCATTCGCCTGTTCACCACCAAAATCGCCGATTCGGCGTTCGAGGGTGTTCAGATGATCGGCGACAAGTCGATCGCGAACGAATATGCCGATGTGACCCCGATACAAACCGAGTCACACTTCGTCGGTTTGGAAGACGAAGAGGGCGGCGAGGTCCAGGAGTCGAACCCGTTTGCGACCACGCAGCAGGAGCAGGCCGAGGAAGAGACGGTCGATCTCGAGGCGGCGCTCGGCGGCGGCATCAAGCCAATCGTGCCCTCGACCGGCACGGTGGCTGAGTCCGAGGTCGAGCCCGAAGCTGCCACGGCGGAAGCAACCGCCTAGTCAGGCAGCAGACGTTTACACCAGCGTGGCCGCCTCTGCTTTGGCGACCACGCTTTTGTGTGTAGTAGGAATAGTAATGAACTCTAGAAATTGTGCCGTAGCGGCTGAGGATTTTGCCGCTGCCCAGTTTGCCCGTCTAGGATTCGACGTGTCAGTGCAGTATGGCGCCAATCAACCTGAGTACGATCTGATCGTCGCGCGTGGAGATCTCCTTCTTAAAGGGACTGTCAAAGGAAGCCAAGATGGAAGTTGGGGACTAACACAAAGCTTTCTGAGGAAAGGAAAGCGGATTATCACGGCGCGATTGATACGTGGTTTTCGCGACACGGCTCTAAGACAGTGTTCTGTTTTGTGCAGTTCGCTGACGCTCCGGACGATGTAGTGCCGAGGATATATCTCGCCACACCTTTAGAAGTTGCGGCGAGACTACGGCAGACATCCGGAGGAAGAGGCGATTCCATTTTGTACGTGCGTCACCAGTGGACAAGCCGCTCGAAAACAGCTCCGGGGCAATTGGAAGAGATACCGGCAGCGTGGAAAATTTCAGAGGCGAGGATCGAGAGCCTCTTAGTGATTAACGGAAAGGTGTAAAGACATGGCAACAGCAGAAGCAACCAAGATCGACGCAAAGCTCGTAAAGGAGCTGCGTGAAAAGAGTGGCGCGCCCATGGGCGACTGCCTCAAAGCACTGCAAGAAACCAAGGGCAACATGGAGGAAGCCTTCGTTGTCCTCCGCAAGCGCGGCATGGCGTCCGCTGCCAAGAAGGCGTCGCGCTCCACGAATGAAGGCGCGGTTGGCACCTACATTCACGCCGGCGGCAAGATCGGCGTCCTGCTCGAGCTGAACTGCGAATCCGACTTTGTCGCCCGCACCGAGGACTTCCAGGAGCTTCTGCGCGACATCTCGATGCACATCGCCGCCGCCGATCCGCGCTACGTCAGCCGCGAGGAAGTCACGCAGGCCGACATCGACAAGGAAAAGGAAGTCTACCGCGCCCAGGCGGCCGCCAGCGGCAAGCCCGCTAACATCATCGAGAAGATGCTGGAAGGCAAGATGGGCAAGTACTTCGAAGAGGTGTGCCTGCTCGACCAGCCGTTCATCAAGGAACAGTCGCAGACAGTGGCCCAGGTCATTGCAACCAAGGTCGGCAAGCTCGGCGAGAACATCTCTGTTCGCCGTTTCGCCCGGTTCAAGATCGGTGACCCGAACGCCACCGTCGCCCAGATCAAAACCCCCGAAGCTCCGGCCGAGGAGGCCCAGGCATAAGCCTCGTCCTCTAACGACCAATCCAAGAGCCCGGGCTACAGCCCGGGCTCTTTCTTTTGCTCCGGACGCGATGAGCGCCGACGGACCAACCCAACCCGGTACGCACGCGCAAATGCGTGCGGCCAGAAAGGAACACGAGCAATGCAATACATCGACAACATTCCCGTTTGGGGCACGCACGAGGACAACACGCTGGAGCAGGCAAAGGTCTGCGCCCGCAGTGCGGATCGCTTCGCGCTGATGGCCGATGGCCATCTTGGCTATGGCGTACCCATCGGCGGGGTGATCGCGGCGCAGGATCGCATTTCGCCGACGGCGGTCGGCTTCGACATCGCCTGTGGGAACAAGGCGGTGCGTCTCGATATGCCCGGCACGGAACTGCGCGCCAACATCCACCGCATCATGGACGACATCTGGAATACGTTGTCGTTTGGCGTTGGCCGCAAGAACAATGAGGAGAATGCGCACCCGCTTTTCGAGCGCGACGGTCACGCCGGCTGGAACACGGAAGCAGCGGCTCCGCTGAAGCGCAAGGCCGAAGCGCAGCTTGGAACCATCGGTAGCGGCAACCACTACGTCGACCTCTTCACCGACGAGCAGGATCGCGTGTGGGTTGGTGTTCACTTCGGTTCGCGCGGTCTGGGTCATGGCATTGCCACATGGTTCCTGAAGGCCGCTGAGGCGAAGGACTGTATGATGGTCGATCCGGTCTGGCTCGATGTTTCCAGCGACCTTGGCGCGCAGTACATCACCGCCATGCAACTGGGCGGCGCATACGCGTACGCCGGGCGCGACTGGGTCTGTGACCGTGTCGCGCGTCTGCTCGGCGCACCCGTGGTTGAGCAGGTGCACAACCACCACAACTTCGCCTGGCAGGAAGAGCACGACGGCAAGCTGCTCTGGGTCTGCCGCAAGGGTGCCACGCCGGCCTTTCCCGGGCAGCGTGGGTTTGTCGGCGGCACCATGGGTGAGGTGTCGGTCATCCTGGAGGGCGTTAAGCCCGAAACTGTGGACGATGTCACACGCGAAGCACAGCGCGCGGCCATGTTCTCCACCGTACACGGCGCAGGCCGGGTCATGGCCCGCAAGCAGGCGGCGGGTGTCTTTGATCGCAAGACCGGTGTGTGCAAACGCGAGGGCCTGGTGAAGCCGCAGATGATGCAAAGTTGGTTGCGCGAGGCGAACGTGGTGCTGCGCGGCGGCGGTTTGGACGAGTCGCCGCACTGCTACAAGCGATTGCCCGAGGTAATCGCGGAGCAGGGCAGCACCGTTCGCGTGCTGCACACGTTCACGCCGGTCGGTGTTGCGATGGCCGGCGCGAATGAATTCGATCCGTCCAAGAATTGATGGTGCCGCGCGGATCAGTATCGCCGCAGGTGTACAGACAGAAAAGCCCCGGTGTAACCCCGGGGCTTTTCTGTGCGTGTCTTCGTCACGGCCTGCAGGTTTGCGACGCGTTTTGCGGATGCAGTTCCAGCAGGGTGCCGGGCGACAAGGTTGCCTTGAACTGCGTCAGGGAGCGCATCAGGTCTGCTCCGTTCGCATCCGGCGTCCCGTACAGCATCACGCGTGGCGTAGCAGGTCCGTAATACGCCTCTTCCGCGCACAGCTTTGCGACAGGCTGCCAATCCTTTGGCAACGCCTTGAACCACTCCGGGTAAATGGCGACCAAGCCGATGTGGTGCTCTGCCACAACGGAGTCAAGCCATGCAGGCGTCCGTTCCGATGACGGTGTGTGAAAGACCTCCGGCGAACCCAACGCGCCCAGGTCCAACACATACTGCTGCGCAGTTCGCTGGTACGACACCAGGCCCAGATCGTTTACGGCAACCGGCCCAGGGTAGAACTCGGTCGTCAGCCGCGCCAACTGCCCCTGCTCCCGCAAAACAGATTGTGCCGCATTCGGTGTCCCCGTAAACGCCTGAAGGTAGTGCAGCACGATGGCCCCGGTAGCCACGCACAGCAGGCCCAGCGCCGGCTGCGTCGTGCGCCTGCCGCCCGCCACAGTGGAGCCGTCCCGCTCTGCGCCCCAGCCTCCCAAACTGCAGGCCAGCAACACCGGCAAAACAAAGCTGACGCAATACATCTCATACCGGTAGAACCACGCGAACGGCCCAAACAGCAGTTGAATCACCGCCACCCCGCTCACCGCCAGCAGCACCGGCATGAACCGCCGGCTACGCCACACATACAGCAGTGTCGCTATGGAGACCGCCACCAGCATCACGACCGTGTAATGTTCGGAGTCGTTTTTCGCCGCCTGCAGTGCGCCGCTCACGACTGACGCCAGGTGCCGCAAACCGCTGCCTTCGCCCGAAATCATCACGCGTTTCACCAGCACGGACATGGGTAGAATTGGAAGCCCCAGGTGGTGCAGGAACACGCTGAACAGCAGGACCGGAAGGCACGATGCCACCAGCACAACAGCAGCTATCCTCCAACGTCGAAGCGATGCCAGTGCGAATACGACGGCGAACGTGACGAGCAGGCCCTCATACCGCACCATTGGCAGCAGAATCGCCGCGCCGACCGACCACCGCGGCAAGGAAGTTTCCTCCGCTGCCGCGATCAGCAGGAAAGCGCAACCGATGCACAGCAGCGTTTCCAGCAACTGCTCCAGACCCAAAAAGGTCAGCCCCAGCAGGTTTGTCGCGAATACCAGCAGGACGCCAAGCAGGTGCGCCAGCCATCGCTGTCGCCGCTCCATCGGCTCTCCGTGTACATAGCGATCCACCAGTGCGCCCAGGCACCACGCGGCAACGCATCCGAAGACCAGATTCAGGATCAGTGGTAGAAACACCATCAGCCGCGTTCCCGCAAACGGGACGAACAGAAAAGGCCACAGCACGCTGGAAGATGGACTCGCCGGCTCGCCCGCATTCAGACCGTACAGGCCATGGCGAATGCGCTCGGATAAGGCCAGGTGAATGTAAGGATCGTCCAGCGTATAGGTGAAATGTCCGTGCGTCACCCGCAGAATGCGCGCCAGCAGATACAGTGCACCCAACACATAGGTGATCAGGGCGCTTACGCTTACCGTCGCCCACACGGAGCGGGAGCCTGGCGCAGTGCGCGGGATCGAAGCCATCATCGCGAGTAGGTCAAGCTTACTGCATGCGGCGCCCCACCCATCGCAGTCAGATCAGCTCTGCAGCGAAACCCTCCAGGATGCTGGAAAGCTGAACAGGCGCTTCATAGGGCACCAGGTGCGCGCAATCGGGCAGCAAGTACATGCGCCCGCCGCTCGCCTCCACCAGCGGCAGCGTTTCGCGCTTCTGCAACTCCGGATCGATCGCCGCATCCTTCTCGCCCACGATCAGCACCGTCTTCACACGGAATTCCGTCACGCGCCCGGACCAGTTCTCACGCGTGCCTTGATCCGCCCAGGCGTGGAACGCATCATCGCTCGAGCGCAGCACATCTGCTACGGCAATCTCAAGCAGTTCATCGGAAGGCGCGTGGGCAAAGCCTGCCCGCGTGAACTTCTCGGCGCGCTCACGCGACGTGTTGGCCACGCGCATTTCCGCACGCGCGGCATCGCTTATCGGTTCGCCGCTCAAAGGCGATGGTGCCACCAGGGCCACGCCAGCCAGGTTCGCCGGCGGCTCCGCAGCCACGACCATTGCCGCTTTTCCGCTCATGGAATGAGCGGCCAGAATGACCTGCGCGGGCGCCAGGTACTGCACCAATTCGCAGATGCGCGCGGCCATTTCAGAGACGCTGTATCCCACCAGCGCCGCAGCTTCACCAAAGCCGGCCATGTCTGCCGCGATCAACCGGTGCCGCTCCTCTAAAAGCGAGATCACACCGTCCCACTCGCGATGCGAACCACCAAAGAAGTGGAGCAGCAGAAATACAGGCGACCCCTTCTGCGGCGAGTCTGCTGTCTGCAATCCATACTCACGAAACGGCAGCATGCAACAGTGATGCCGTGCGGCCGCGGGCGACCGCTTGCAACGGCGGCTGTGTTCGCACCGCCAAAGATTTCAGACCAGGGCCACACTGCGGTCACAACTGCCCGCATCCGCGCTCGCATCAAGGCATGTAAAGAAGCCACTCGGCAGAATCGCGCGTCTATTTTCCACGATGAGCTTGCTACCCATTCTTGAAAATCCAGAGGTCGCCGCGCGCACCTCCACCGCAACGCGCCGCGTGCTTCAGGAGCGTGCCGCGCCTGCGCCTTACTCACCATTCCTCAGCGCGGAGCATATGGTCATGCTGCGCTCGCTGGTGGAAACCATCCTGCCGCAAGATGCGGCCGGCACACACGTCGACATCGCAGAGGCCATTGACCGCCGTCTTGCCGCGGGCGAAAACGCTGGCTTCCGCTATGCGGTGCTGCCACCCGACGGCGAAGCCTACCGCCAGGGTCTGGCGATCTTTCACAAGATGCTCGAGCAAACGTCCATGAAGAGGTTCGACCGCATGCCCCCGCCCGCGCGCGAAGGCTACATCCGTTGTGTTTGCAACGGCGATGTCGACGGACCGGCGCAGTTCCCGCTTTCTACCTTCATTCGGCTGCTGCGGACCGATGTGGTGCGCTTCTGGATGGCCCACCCCGACGCGATGCGTGCCGTAGGCTACTTCGGCTTTGCCGACGGCGCCACCGGGAACGAGGGCTGGCGCTCCATCGGCCCCAACTCCGCCGCGCTGTTCGAGTATCAGGGCCCGGGTGAAAGTGATGGTTCCACGCAGACCCAGGGTGGCGCGCGATGAAGAAGCCTGCCGGCATGAAGCAGTTCGCCACGAATGACGTAGTAGACGCCGTGATCATCGGCACCGGCGCTGGTGGAGCACCGCTGCTGTGGAAGCTCGCAAGCGCAGGCCGCAGCGTGGTCGCGCTGGAAGCGGGGCAGTGGTTTCAGGATCCCGAGAACGAGTTTCCGTCCGACGAATTGGAAGCCCCGATGTACTGGAAGGACGAGCGCCTGAGCGCGGGCGCGGACCCCACCAGCTTTGGCGCGAACAACAGCGGCAAGGGCGTGGGCGGCGGCATGATCCATTGGGGTGCTTATGCGCCGCGTCCGGATGAGCGTGATCTGAAGCTGCAGTCCAACGACGGCGTTGCGATTGACTGGCCGCTGACGCTTGCCGACCTGAAGCCCTACTACGAATGGCTTGAGGCCTTTCTGGGCGTGTCCGGCCCCGCCAAATACCCCTGGGACGCCGATCGCAAGTATCCTTTGCCGCCGCTGCCCTTGAACAGCTCCGCCATTTACATGGCCGTGGGTTGCGAGGGCCTCGGCATCCGCGTTGCGCACGCGCCCATCGCCGCCGTTTCGCAGAGCTACACGCGTCCTGAATACGGAACGCGCAACGCGTGCGTGAACCGGGGCTATTGCCACCAGGGTTGCCGCAACGGCGCCAAGGCGACCATGGACGTGACATTTCTGCCAGCGGCGCTTGCAGCCGGTGCAGAGATCCGCGCCGAATCCTACGTACACGGCGTGAAGCGTGATTCCGCCGGCGCGATCACCGCAGTGGTTTACACCGATGCCGAAGGCCACGAACAGCGGCAGCGTTGCCGGGCCGTCTTTCTATGCGCCGGGGGTGTTGAGTCTCCTCGTCAGCTGCTGCACTGGGGCATTGGCAACTCCTCCGGCCAGGTTGGCCGCAACTTCATGGCGCACATCTCGACCCAGGTGTGGGCGACCATGCGGGCGGACACGCGGCCCTACAAGGGCTTTCCGGCTTCGCTCATCACCGAAGACTTCATGCGGGCAAAGGACGCGAGCTACGCAGGTGGGTACCTGCTGCAGAGCTACGGCATCCTGCCTGTTGCCTGGGCCGAACAGGTCGCCGCGGGCCGCAACCTGGTCGGTCAGGCGCTCACCGATTACCTTCTGCAGTACAACAACGCCGCCGGCATCGGCATGAATGGCGACACGCTGCCCAACCCGGACAACCGCCTGACGCTGAGCGACGAAAAGGACGGGCACGGCCTCGCCAAGCCGCTCATCACCTTCTCACTCGGCGAAAACGAGAACAAGATGAGCGATCACGCTGAAAACAACATGCGGCGCATCCTGATGGCCGCCGGTGGCAAAGACCTGTGGTCGTCCAAGCGCACCGCGCATACCGTCGGCACCTGCCGCATGGGCGCACTCGCGGCGGAATCTGTGGTTGACCCCTACGGCAAGAGCTGGGACGTTCCCAATCTCTGGATCGCCGACAACTCCGTCTTCCCAACCTCGCTCGCCGCCAACCCGGCGCTCACCATTATGGCGCTTTCGTTGCGAACAGCAGATCGATACCTCGCGCAGTAGTCTCTCGTCAGTGCCGGCAAACCCCGTGTTTGCAGTGCGCGCCCCTGACGGTTTGCAAACCACGACGGCACGCCGCCGCAATGACTTGTTCCATGTCTTGCGGCTAAGCTGAGCATGGAGTCACCCATGACATGGCAGCGCAAGCGCGATCGCCCGTTCATTCGCGCAGTTTTCCTGCTCGTTGGTGTCGTTGCGCTCGGCATCGGCGTCTGGCAGTCTGTTCGATTGACCCATCTGTTGCGCCACGCGATCCGTACCACGGGTCACGCAGTCGCACGCGCGGGTGACCCGGCCGCCACCGATTCGGGTGCCCACCCCGACATTGAGTTCACCGACTTAACCGGCAAGATCATTCGCTATAACCAGAACGGTATGGGCTCCCGCCGCGTCGGCACCCCCATCCCGGTGCTGTACGATCCCGCCGCACCCGCTGACACCGCGGTTGCAAACGCTTTCTGGCAGCTTTGGTGGCCGGTGCTGCTGCCCATCTGGCTGGGTTTTGGCTTCACCGCGAGCGGTTTGTGGGGCGAGGTCTACAGCAACCTGGACCGCTACCTGTCAAAGCCGAACGGGTCATCTCAAGCTTGAGAACTGTGGCACTGTGCTGGTCGAAAGCAAACCCGTACTTAAGACGAAGCGCGCAGCGCAAGCCCACATCCCGCCGTCTGTTCTGGAAGTCTCTCGGTCATCATCGCTTCCGGCCCACCAGGTCTTGACACGCCTGCTACTATTGCAGAAGTGGACTGAGTGCCACTCTGCGTTGCCGGGAACGACCCTGAAGTGGATTGGGGTTGGCCAGAGACCGCAATGCATGTACCCCTTCGCTGATGCCATCCTTGCTGTGACAAAGGAAGCGTTGGTTGCTCTGGCTTGACCGGTCTCAACGTGAGACCTCGCCGTGCAGCAGCCGATCTCGCAGACATCGCGGGTAAGCTGAACCCAGATTCTTGGATATCCATGGTGCCGCGCCCCAGCCAAATGGGCGAATCAGCACCGCTGCATCCCTGTACCGATTGGCCGTGAGCGCCGCCTTCTGGCTTGAGCGCTCCGCATACACAAAGAAAGCGATTCTTGACCACTTCCGTTTCCGCAACACTCGACAACACCCTTGACACCACATTCGAAGAGCGCATTGAGAACGTCGCTCTGCCCAAGCCCGGCAACACCGTCCCCGACGGCCTCACGTTCGACTCGTTCGACATTTCCGACAAGCTGAAGCAGCGCCTGAAAAACGCCGGCTTCATTACGCCAACCCCGGTCCAGGCCAAGGCGATCCAGCCGGCGCTTGAGGGGTACGACGTCCTGGCCACCGCCGCCACCGGCACCGGCAAGACCCTCAGCTTTCTGGTTCCGCTCATCGACATCATGGATTCCACGCCTCTGGTCGCGCCTCCCGCGCAGAACCAGAAGGGCAAGCGCCGCTCCGGTTCGCCCGTTCGTGCGCTTATCCTGCTGCCCACGCGCGAGCTCGCCATGCAGGTGCTTGAGCAGTACAGCAAGATCGTCTCCAGCGCCAAGAACGACTCCGTTCTGGTCTGCGGCGGCCTTTCCGAGCACGCGCAGATCGAGCAGATCCGCCGCGGACCCCGTCTTGTCGTCGCTACACCGGGACGCCTCGAGGACTACCTGAAGCGCGGCGAGATCGATCTGCGCGACGTGGAAATGCTCGTCCTTGACGAGGTCGACCGCATGCTCGACATGGGCTTCTTGCCATCGATCCGCCGCATCGTTGCCGCCCTTCCGCGCGATCGCCAGACCATGTGCTACTCCGCCACGCTTGACGCCAACATCGGCGAGGTCGTGCGCGAGTACGTCTACAAACCGATCCGCGTTGAAATCGGCAACACCTCCAAGCCGAATGAACGGGTCGAACTCCGCGCCTATACCGTCATGCAAGACCAGAAGCTGTCGCTGCTCGACAAGATGCTCGGCGAAGAAGAGGGAACCTATCTTGTCTTCAGCCGCACCAAGCATGGCGCCGACCGTATCAGCCGCAAGCTCGAAAAGCTCGGTCACCAGGTTGCCACCATTCACGGCGACCGTTCGCAGGGGCAGCGCACCGCCGCTCTGAAGGCTTTCGCCACCGGCAAGAGCCGCATCCTGGTCGCCACGGACGTGGCCGCTCGCGGCATCGACATCTCGCACATCGCGCACGTCGTCAACTACGACCTGCCGGGTGCCAGCGACGATTTCGTGCACCGCATCGGCCGCACCGGCCGCGCGGAAAAGACCGGCATCGCCACGACCTTCGTCATGCCGCAGGAAAAGTCGGACGCCCGCAAGATGGAACGTGAGCTGAAGATCAGCTTCGATTGGCGTGTTATCCAAGGCGAGCTCGCCAAGGAAGAGCGCAACTCGCCCGTCGACCTGAACAAGGTGGGTGACCTGACGCAGCTCGAATCACGCTCCTGGAAGACCAACGAAGCCGGCACCGGGCACGAGCCGACCGGCAACGCACCGCGCCGCAGCCGCAGCGGCAACGGTGGTCGCAGCGGACGTGGGCGTCGCCGCAGCAGCTAAATGTACCCGTTACAAAGCAGAACGGACGCGTCGAACGCGTCCGTTTCTGTTTTGCAGCGGAGAGCCGCTCACTTGGGAGGGAGCAGCGGGCTTTCTGTCGTATTTGACGAAGTCTCTTACGCACACAATGCATTGCGGGTGCCGAAAAATGCAGGTTTCTCCACTGCGCACGCGCAAAGAGCGCGCGTGCTCCGGTCGAAAGGACAAGTTCGTAACGGGATTCATCAGATACTTTGTAGCCCGCTGGATTCGCTGAAGCCCAAAGCTCCCTCCCAGCTGCTAAGAATGAATATGTCGATACACCCTAGTGGGAAATGGATCCTGCACCCTAGTGGGAAACGGGTTCTGCAAACAGCCCTGCATGCGCGTCCTCGTGCACCTGCAGCTCTGGCCCAAAGCCGAGCATCGCAACAAACGGATTCCATAGCGCCACCGGCAGCGCACCGCCGCTGGCCTGGTCGTGGCCGCCGCCGAACGTGCCGTCCGCACCCGCAGGCGTGTGGTTGCGCAGGAATTGCACCAAGTTCACACCCCGGGGCGCGCGCCCGGCGAAGTGTACGAAGCCCGGTCGAAAGCCAACGTTCACGCCAAAGATGACCGCCTTCGGAAAGCGCGGGCGCCAGATCTGCGCCACCAGCGGATGCACCTGGCACGGCGTGTCCACGCGCACCATAATCATGTCCGCGCCCAATTCGTCCGTCCATTTGGTTGAGAACTTCGGCGGTGCCTTGCGCGCCACCGCGAGCGCCTCGTTCACCTCGGCCTTTGCAACCTTCAGCGCCGCGAGTGCCGGGTCATCACCCTTCAGAATCTGCTTTGGCGAAGCACCGCGCAGCAGCAATTCCAGCGCCTCGGTCGCGTCACCCGCCGCGGTCCGGCGTGGAGCATTAAGCAGACCGGTCAGGTCCTTCAACGCGGTCGCACCGAAGCGCGCCTTACTCTCTGCAAGCTCGTCAAACGGAGCCTTGTCGCCCAGGTCGGACAGCAGCGAGATGCCCGCCATCCACTGCAGCTCATCCGCCAGCGCGGGTGCAATCGCCTGCGCACACCACAATGCCAGCAGCCCGCTGGTGGCGGTCGGCTCCGTGCCGTAGCTGGTCAGCAGCACCGCTCCCAGCGGTGTCCCAAATGGTGCGTGGTGGTCCACCAGCAACGTCGGAACACCGGGCAGCAGTTCGTCGGGCCGCGCGCCCAGGTCGACCAGCAGCAGCGCCTTCGGGTCCCGCACCTTAAGCCGCGCATGCACCTCCGGCAGCCATGCGTTCTCAAACTTTTTGCGCGTTTCCGCGGTCACGCGGGTGTAGCCTGCAGCGTGCAAGGCACGCAGCAGCAGCGCGCCGGCAGGCAGGCCGTCGGCGTCGGCATCGGTCAGAATGTGAATGTCGGTCGCGGTGCCCTGCGGCAGCGTTTGCAAAAAGCGAGTGAAGATCGCGCCTGCTTCGTTGCGGTCCATCTTTCGTGGGATGCCGACAGCGCCGCGCGCATCCTATGACCGGCACTCATATTTTCAGCGTCACCAACAGCGAGGGAGCAGAACGATGGCAGCACCGGGAACGGCACCACAGCGGCACGAAGCATGGCTCGCGCTTGAGAAGCATTATGCGGAGATCGGCAACGTTGAACTGAAGCAGATGTTCGCCGACGATCCCTCGCGAGGCACCCGCTACAACGCCAGCGCCGAAGGCATCCTGCTCGACTACTCCAAGAACCGCATCAACGACGAAACCCTGAAGCTGCTGTTCGCGCTCGCCGAGACCGCCGGACTGAAACAGGCGACGGAAGCGATGTTCACCGGGCAGAAGATCAACACCACGGAGAACCGTGCCGTGTTGCACGTCGCCCTGCGCGCACCCAAAGACGAGAAGATCGTCGTCGACGGCCAAGACGTCGTTCCTGGCGTCCACCAGGTACTCGACAAGATGGCCGCGTTCAGTGACAAGGTGCGCAGCGGTGAATGGAAAGGTGTGACCGGCAAGCGCATTCGCAATGTCATCAACATCGGCATCGGCGGCTCGGATCTGGGCCCCGTGATGGCATACGAGGCGCTGCGCCACTACTCCCAGCGCGACCTAACCTTCCGTTTCGTCTCAAACGTGGACGGCACCGACTTTGTTGAGGCCGTACACGACCTGCAGGCGGACGAGACGCTTTTCCTGGTCGCGTCGAAGACGTTCACGACGCTTGAAACGATGACCAATGCGCACTCCGCGCGCGACTGGTTCCTGAAAAACGGCGGCACGGAAGAAGGCATCGCGAAGCACTTCGTTGCCATGAGCACCAACGCCAAAGAAGTCGCAAAGTTCGGTATCGATACCGAGAACATGTTCGAGTTTTCGGACTGGGTTGGTGGCCGCTACTCCATGGACTCGGCGATTGGCCTGTCAACGATGATCGCGATTGGCCCCGATAACTTTCGTGAGATGCTTGCCGGCTTCCACAGCATGGACGTGCACTTCCGTACCGCGCCGCTGGAGCAAAACCTGCCCGTGCTGCTGGCGCTGCTCACCATCTGGTACACCGACTATTTCGACGCGCAGACGGTCGCCATCCTGCCGTACGAGCAATACCTGAAGCGCTTCCCGGCATACCTGCAGCAGCTCACCATGGAGTCCAACGGCAAGCACGTGACGCTTGAGGGCAAGCATGTCGACACGCAAACCGGCCCCATCTACTGGGGCGAGCCCGGCACCAACGGCCAGCACTCTTTCTACCAGCTCATCCACCAGGGCACACGGCTAATCCCGTGCGACTTTATCGGCTTTTTCAAGTCCTTAAATCCGCTTGGCCGTCATCATGACATGCTCATTGCCAACGTCTTCGCGCAAACCGAGGCGCTCGCCTTCGGCAAGACCGCCGAAGAGGTTCGCGCCGAGGGTACGAAGGAAGACCTGATCCCGCACCGCGTCTTTGAGGGCAACCGCCCGTCCAACACCATCCTGGCCGACGAGCTCACGCCCGCCGTGCTCGGCAAGCTGGTTGCACTCTACGAGCACAACGTCTTCACCCAGGGCGTGATCTGGAACATCAACAGCTTCGACCAGTGGGGCGTCGAACTCGGCAAGGTGCTCGCCACGCGCATTCTCGGCGAGCTCGAAAACACCGGCACGCCCGAGCTGAAGCACGACACCTCGACCAACCACCTCATCGAGCTCTATCGCCAGAAGAAGGCCTGACGACCGAACGATTCGGAACCCCGCAACAGAGAGTCATTTCGACCGGAGCAGGACAGCTTCATCGTCCTGCGTAATGGGGAAACCTGCATTTCGTTAGGAGTGGCAATCCAGCAACAACGATAGGTTCCAAACCACCTGACTGCGCCCAACATCGGAGCAAGACATATGCCCGTCAACCCCGCCCTCGTTACCACCGCGCTCGATCTGCCCGGGTTCCGCATTGTGCGGAATCTGGGCATCGTGCGCGGCATCGTCGTCCGCTCCCGCTCCGTCTTCGGCTCGATCGGCGCCAGTTTTCAGACTCTCGTCGGCGGCGACATCACGATCTACACCGACCTGTGCGAGAAGACCCGCGCCGATGCCTATAGCCGCATGAGCGAGCACGCCGCACACATCGGCGCCAACGCCGTGATCAGCTTCCGCTACGACGCGAATGAAATCATGCAGGGCGTCACGGAAGTTCTGGCCTACGGCACCGCCGTGGTGGTAGAAAGCTTGTAAACCTCAATTGGAGCAACGCAATGGCGCGAGTCACAGGCATCGGTGGTGTGTTTCTACGTGCAAAGGATCCCAAGACGCTTCGCCAGTGGTACGCCGACCACCTCGGTATCCATCTGGAAGTCTACGGCGGTGCCAAGCTGAAGTGGTCCGATGAGGTGCCTGCGGGAACAGGTTCGACTGCTTGGTCGACCTTCCCCGAGAACACCGACTACTTTGGCCAGCACACACAGCAGGTCATGATCAACTATCGCGTGGACGATATGGAAGGCATTCTTTTCAATTTGAAGACTGCAGGCGCGACCATCGACCCCAAGCGCATGGACGAGTCCTTTGGCAAATTCGCCTGGGCCACCGACCCCGAGGGCAACCGCTTCGAACTCTGGCAACCCGCCCCCGCAAAGACCCACGCCTGAGCTTGGCGACCCGTTCGGGACGCCAAGCCAATAAACTATACCGCACCACACCCCGCCCCGGCAGTATCATCCTGACCCTGAGCTTGCCGAAGGGAAGGGATCTGCTTTTGGCGCACCATTACCGCGTCAGCATGCAAACAGGCGCAGACGCCTCTTCCACAAGACGCCACCTTCCTGTCTCGTACCATACGGAAATGGCAGTTCCACCAACCCCGTGCGATCAGCAGCCCGCGCCCGGCGTGCTTGAAGTCATCGTCGGGCCCATGTTCTCCGGCAAGAGCGAGGAACTGATCCGCCGCCTCAAGCGGGCCAGGATCGCCCGGCAGCGTGTCAGCTGCTACAAGCCCGACATCGACCTCCGCTACCACCGCACCGCCATCGCCTCGCACTCCGAGCAGACCATGGAGGCAGCCGTCGTCACACCCGACAGCGCCCACCTGCGCGAGGCGCTCTTCGCCGAAGGGCAGGTCTACGAGGCGGATGTGGTCGGGCTGGATGAAGCGCAGTTCTTCGACAGCGGCATTCAGCCGCTCGCGCTGGAACTGGTCGCCATGGGCAAACGCGTCATTCTGGCCGGCCTCGATACCACCTTCGCCAACGAACCCTTCGGGCCGGTGCCGGCGCTCATGGCACTCGCGGACAAAGTGACCAAGCTGAACGCGGTCTGCATGGTCTGTGGCCAGCCCGCCATCCACACCCAGCGCCTCGGCCACAGCCAGGAACTGGTCGTTGTCGGTGCCGCTGGCATGTACGAGGCACGCTGCCGTGCCCACTTTCAACCCTATGTGGAAGAGCCCGCGGCCGAGCAGCTGGAACTGCCCAGTGCCGTGCTGACCAGCGCGTGACTGCCGACGAATTCCGCCGCCTCGCACTCGCTCTGCCCGGCGCTGAGCAGGGCAGCCACATGGGCGTGGTGGACTTCCGCGTCGGCGGCCGCATCTTTGCAACACTCGCCAGCGTGGCACAGGGCTATGGCAACCTGATGCTTACGCCGGAGTTGCAGGCGCAGTTCATCGCCGAGGCACCCGAGCTCTTCCTGCCCGTACACGGCGGCTGGGGACGGATGGGCGCCACGCATATTCGGCTGCTGGCGGCACGCGAAGCCACCGTCTCCGGTGCCCTGCAGACCGCGTATCGCTTACGCCTTCAAAAGAATGGCGCGGCAGCGGGAAAAGCACGCAAGAGACAGCCAGCGCGCAAACGCGACATCTAACCCGTCCATGTTTCCGGTCCGCGCGATATTTCCGCTGCTACTGCTCGGTTTCGCAGCGCCGGCTGTCCCGGCGAAGCACGGCCGATGGTCTTTGCCCGCTAGCGCTCGCATCACAGACCTGAAGCCCGGTCATGATGCCAAGCAGGCCGACGCCGCGATGTGCAGCAGATTTCGCCTGACCGCCGCACAGGTCCGCACCCGATTCGCGACCTATCATCGTCTGGTGCCGCGCGAAGAGCACGATTTCTATCTTTGGTTTCCGTGCTGGGTTGACGGAACCATCCGGTACAACGGGGCGGTCTGGCACTTCCATACACAGGCCGGCCATCTATTGTGGACCGACTGGCCCGATGGGCAACAGAAGGAACTCGGCGGCGTCCACGACGACGACCCCAGCGGCAACTGAACGGCTAGAAACCCGCCGCGATCAGCATTTCTTCAGACAGATTTGAAGCTTCGTGCCGCTCCAGGCGTGCGCGCTGCTCGGAATACTTCGCCAGCACATCGGCTTCCAGGTTCAGCTCGCTGCCGGGTCCCAGCGTGTGCAGATTCGTGACCGCATACGTGTGCGGAATGACCGCAATGGTCACCGATGCCTCACCGCCCGGCTGATGCGTCACAGCGGCAACGGTCAGTGAAATGCCTTCCACCGTAATGGAGCCCTTCGCGACCACGTAGCGGGCCACCTCTGCCGGCGCAGTAAATTCCAACAGCCAGTCGCTCTCGCCAGCAGCTGCTTCGGCGACGGCCTTCAGCGCGCGCACGTGGCCCACGCCGTCCACATGACCCTGCACCACGTGACCGCCCAGCGGGGTGCCTGCGGGCGTGGGCAGCTCCAGGTTGACGACCGTGCCAGGTTGCAGCCGCGACAGGGAAGTGCGCGCGATGGTTTCCTTCGCCAGGTCCGCCTCAAACCGCTCGGGCGTGATCGCCAGCGCGGTCAGGCACACGCCGGAAACGGCGATGGAGTCGCCCTCGGCCAGCTTTGCCGCCAGCGTCGGCGCGGCCACGCGAATGCGCGTTGCGCCCGTCCGCTCCTCAACCCACTCCACGCGGCCAAGCTCCGCGATTAGTCCGGTAAACATGCTTCTATCGTAAGCCGCGTGAAGTCACGCAACCGGCAGCGGCGTCAGTGTGAAGTTTTCCGCCCACGGATCATGCAGTGTGCCGCGCACGCAGGCGTCCATGCCACGCGCGCCGCCGGTCGCATCGTGCACAAAGTCGCAGCGGTCGATGTTCTGCAACTGCTCAATCAACGCGAACGGGTTGTTCGCATCGTCGGCGAATGGAATGGAGCCCGCGCCCAGTTCCACCTCCGCAAAGAAGAGCACGACTTTGTCCACCAGGCCCGCGTTCAGGAGAGAAGCATTCAGCCCGGGACCTGCTTCCAGCAGAACGGAGAGCATGTCCATCTCACCCAAACGCTTCAGGATCGCGCGCAAATCCAGCTCCGGCTTACGGCCTTGCGCCCGTTGCGGAGACGCCGGTGTCGTGCTGCTCGCCCGCTCTTCTGGGGTCAGCAGCGGCATGGGTTCCACGCGCACGCCCCGCGCACGCAACGCGCGCTGCCGGTCAAACGCAGCGGTTGGTGCGCAAAAAATCAGCAGGTCGTCATTCGCGCTTTCGACCAGGCGCGAATTCAGAGGCATGCGGCACTGCGTATCCAGCACCACGCGCATCAGTCTGCGGCGACGCTGCAGGTTGCTGCGATCCGACAGAATGGGATCATCCGCCAGCACCGTACCCACGCCGGTCAGAATTGCATCGTTCGCATGGCGAAAGCGATGCACTTCTTCACGCGCAGCCGTGCCCGTAAGCCAGAAGGGAGCGTTTGCTGCGCGCTGCACCGGCAGCGGTGCCAGACGGCCGTCCACGCTTAGCGCGGATTTGAGCGTGACCAAAGGCATGCCGGTCAGGATGTGCCGCGCATAGGCGTCGTTCATCACGCGGGCCTCGGTCTGCAGCAGGCCGTCCTCCGCAATGATCCCCGCATTCGCGATGCGTGACATGCCCTGGCCCGCCACCAGCGGGTTCGGGTCCAGGGTCGCCGCGATCACGCGCGCAACCCCGGCCTCGATCAGCGCGTTCGCGCAGGGTCCGGTTCGTCCAAAATGCGAACACGGCTCAAGCGTCACGTAGGCCGTGGCACCACGAGCCTGCTCCCCGGCCTGCTTCAGCGCAACCACCTCGGCATGATCGCGCAGATCGTAGCGGTGGGCACCTTCACCCACAAGCACATTGTCATGCGCCAGCACGCAGCCCACCTGGGGATTCGGCGATGCCAGGCCGAGCGTCGCCTTCGCAAGCTCCAGCGCGCGCTGCATGTGTGCGGTGTCGGTGGCGGAGAACGGCATCGTTGCCCCGTTGGATGCGACAGCGATGCCATCCGCTTCCGGCGCTAGATAATGCGGCCCAGGATCGACTGCAGAACGCCGCCCGGCTCTGGCTGTGGTCCGGTCTGCTGTCCCTGCTGGTCCACGTGTCCGTTCGAAAAGTAGTGGTGAATCAGCATCGGGACAGCGACCGCAAGGCCCATCTTGACTACGGTGGGCGACATGCCCGTGCGCTGCGCGATGTTGTCGATCATGCCGGTGCCGCCCAGGCCCTGCTCCACTTCTGACGGCGCTGCAGGCGTGGTCTGTCCACCCGACCACTTTTGAATCAGGCCTCCCAAACCGTTCTGCTGAAAGGACTGCATCACGCCACCGACACCACCGCCCTGGCTCTGCAGCTCATCCATCAAGCCGCCCGTAACCGTAGCATTGTCGTTCTGCTGCCCACCGGCCTGGCCGACCATCGAGGAAACCATGTCCATCAAACCCATACTCAACCTCCATACCGGCACGTGAGAGGACGGGAAGCGGCGAGCCGTTGCGTGATGTCGGGATTTGGCGTGGTCGTCAACCTCGCCAACTTAGTGCGCGAAAAAGCCGAGCGCTGCGAAGATCACCCCCACGCCGCCGATCGACAGCGCGACGAACCAGTAGATGCGCTGGTGCGTGAGCAGAGTGATGGAAGCCAGGACAACCGCGATCTGCAGAAGAGCCTCACCCGCGTCGTAGCGGCTGGCGTGATGCTCTTCCGTCTCCACCTGCTCTTCGAGTTCGCGCGCCCTGTGCTCCGATGCGAGCAGGTCCGCGTCCCACTTTGCGGTGTGCTGCTTGTACTCGGCGATGCGCGCCTTCGCCGCCGCATCACCAGGCTTCAGCACGTTCAGCAGATCCACGGTCGTGTTGATGCTGGACTGCCGAATCTTTTTCGCCTGGTACAGACCCCACTCGTCAGACGCGCGCGCCTGGTTCAACACCGCCGCCGTGTGGGCGCGATGGCTGAGCACCGTGACAAGCGCGACCAGCACGGCAAGTACGCTGATGGAGAACGAGACCGCATACATGTGCGTCTCCGATGCCTTCTCCTGCTGCTCGACAAACTCCTGGATTTCGCTGGCTTCCATAGTCCTTCTGTACGAACGCTTGCGCGGGATCAGCCCAGCAGCGATGTAAGGAAATCATCGCCGTTGAACGGCAGGATATCCTCCATCTTTTCACCCACGCCAACAAAGACCACGGGCAGCTTCAGCTCGCGCGCAATGGCAAGCACCACGCCGCCCTTTGCGGTGCCGTCCAGCTTGGTCAGCACAATGCCGGACACGCGCGCCGACTCCAGGAACAATCGCGCCTGCTGCAGACCGTTCTGGCCGGTGGTCGCGTCCATGACCAGGAACGTCTGGTGCGGCGCGCCGGGAACCAGCTTCTCTGCCGTGCGCCGCATCTTTTCCAACTCGGCCATCAGGCCGGCCTTGTTGTGCAGGCGGCCCGCCGTATCCACGATCACAATGTCCACGCCGCGCGCCTTGCCCGCGGTCAGCGCGTCGTACAGCGCGGCACTGGGGTCGCCACCCTGCCGCGTCTTGATGATGTCCACGCTGGACCGCTTCGCCCAAACCTCCAACTGCTCGATGGCCGCGGCGCGAAATGTGTCGGCGGCGCACAGCAGAGCGCGTCGGCCGTGCGTGCCGTACAGCGTGGCCAGCTTGCCGCTGGTGGTCGTCTTGCCGGTGCCGTTTACGCCGACCATCATGATGACCTCCGGCGCGTGCGCGGGGTGATTCGTCGGCTGGTCGACCGCGTCCAGAATGCGCCGCAGTTCTTCGCGCAGCATGCCCTTCAACTCGGCGCCGGTCGCCTTTTCGCGGAGCGCGCGGGCGCGTAGGTTGCCGATGACCTCGTTCGTGGTCGTCACGCCCAGGTCGGCGGTCAAGAGCACGGCTTCCAGCTCCTCAAGCGTCTCCTCATCGACCGCGCGGCCCAGCGACAGAACCGAGTCGAGCGAGGACGACAACGACTCACGCGTGCGCGACGCCGCCGTGCGCATGCGGTCCAGGAAGCTGGCGTCTTCCTCTTCGGCGGATGCGTACCCGCCGAAGGAGAAGTTCGTGGTCATCGGCCTTAAGCCGAACTCATTTACCTGCACCGTCGACGTGGCGGGTGCGGCGGCCACAGGCGGCGGTACGGAGACGCGCACCATCGGCTGCTCTGGCGCGCGCGCGTCGTGCACGGGCAGAGCGGCCTCTACCGCTTCAAACGTTTCGGGCTCGGCCGCGGTCTGCGCAACCGCAAACGCGTCGACCCCGGGCGTCTCCAGACCTTCGACCTCGGCGAGCTCCGCCGCAGTCTCCGGAGCGGCAAATGCGTCCTCGGGCGTCGCGCCAAGCGGCATCGGCGCCGGATACTTCTCAGGCGCTGCTGGCGTTGCTGCGGGCTGCGGATTTTCGGCCTGCGGTTCAGGCGCGGGCGGCGCCACGCCGGTGACCGCCTGCTTTACGCGCTGAAAGAAACTCGGCTTTTTCGTTCGCTCTTCGTCGCGGCCAAACAGGGATATCGGCATCGACCTTAGTGTACGGCGGTTCAGGTCGTTGTTCTCCCGGTCACGTTTGAGCAAGGCCTTGTCATTTCGACCGGAGCAGGACAGCTTCACCGTCCTGCGGAGTGGAGAAACCCGCATTCTTCGCGAAAGCCAGCACCGCGTTTGCCCTTACTCGCCGCGTCCGGGTCGCGTCATAAGGGAACGGATTGCCTCATGCGGGCTGCGGCTTTCATACAGGATCGCGTACATCTCTTCCGTAATGGGCATCTCCACGCCGTGGCGCGCCGCAAGGCCCCGCGCCGCGCCGGTGCAGCGAACACCCTCGGCTACCTTGCCGTTCAGCGAAGCGATGATCTCGTCGAGCTTGCGGCCGCGGCCCAGCTCTACACCCACGGTGCGGTTTCGCGAAAGCGATCCGGTACAGGTCAGCACCAGATCGCCATAGCCGGCCAGACCCGCCAGGGTCTCGGGCTTCGCTCCGCAGGCGACGGCCAGTCGCGTGATCTCCGCCATGCCGCGTGTGATCAGCGCCGCGGCTGCGTTCGAGCCAAGCTCCAGCCCCGCGACCACGCCGGCCGCCAGCGCAATCACGTTCTTCAGCGCGCCGCCCAGCTCCACACCGGTCACATCGTCGTTGGTGTACACGCGCAACGACTCCGAGCTGAAGTCTGCCTGCAACGCTCGTGCGACTTCCGCGTCGGCGCAGGCCAGCGTGGCTGTTGTCGGCAGCGCCGCGGCCACCTCCTTCGCAAACGATGGCCCACCCAGCACGGCGAACCGCACCGGCGAGACCGCCGCGACCACCTCGCTCATGCGGCGGTGGGTGCCGTCCTCGATACCCTTGGACGCCGACACGTACACGTGCCGTTCGCTCAGCAGCGGCGCTAACGCGGCGATGGTCTCCGGCAGGTTGACCGAAGGTGTCACGCTCAGCAGCACTTCTGCGCGGCCCGGCAGCGAGAGCAGGTCGTTCGTGATGCTCAGCTCACTTTGCAATGCAAAGCACGGCAGGTATCGAGCGTTCTCGCGCGCATGCTCCATCTCCGCCGCGTGATCGGGGGAGTGCGCCCACAGCGTCACGTCGTGCCGGCCCTGCCGCGCCAGCGACAACGCCAGCGCCGTACCCCAGGCCCCGGCTCCAATTACAGCAATGCGGCTCATCAATCTCCTTCTTGCAGCTTCAACGCGGTGTCATCTCGACCGGAGCAGGACAGCTCCACCGTCCTGCGAAGTGGAGAGACCTGCATTCTCCGCATGCCGCACCCGTTCAGGGCAGCGTTGCCGCATTCTTCTGGCCGAACTTCGGCTCCGTGCCCGCGCGCAGCCGGGCAATATTACCGCTGTGCTTCCAGATCACCAGCAGCGCGATCGCGATGTACACCAGGTCCACAATCAACCGGTGCCGCCCGTCGAACAGCACCGCCAGAATCGCCAATACCGCGGCCCCGACGATGGAAGCCAGCGAAACGTACTTCGTGAACGCAACCACCACCGCAAAGACCAGCACCGCGACCAACGTTACGCCCGGCATCAGCGCCAGGAAGACGCCCAGCGCGGTCGCCACACCTTTCCCGCCGCGAAACCCCAGCCACACCGGGAACATGTGCCCCAGCACGGCGACCAAACCGGCCAGCGCGGCGATGTCATAGCCCTTCGGGAACGCACCATAGTGCAGCGCGAGCCGCTGCGCGATGTACACCGCCAGCCAGCCCTTCAGCGTATCGAGCACCAGCGTCGCCACGCCGAGCCCCTTCGCGCCCGACCGCGCCACGTTCGTCGCGCCGATGTTGCCCGAGCCCGTCGCGCGGATATCTTCGTGCCGGAACGTGCGCACCAGGATGTACCCGAACGGAATCGATCCCAGCAGGTAAGCGATCCCCAGGCTCAGCACGATCAAGATTGTGTCGTTCATAACGGCTCTGAGTCTAGCAGCGCCGCATCACAGGAGCCGCTTCCGCAACTCCATCAGCGCATGCTGCGAAGCGAACCATCGGATGCGCTCGCGGTCGCCACCCAGGTTCAGCCGTAGCACCCGCGTTTCCGCGCCGTCTGCGATGCCCAGGTAGACCAGGCCCACTGGCTTCGTTTCGGTCCCGCCATCCGGCCCGGCGATGCCCGTGATTCCCACGCCCAGGTCCGCGCCGCATCGCGCGCGTATGCCCTCAGCCAACGCCCGCGCCACCGGCTCACTCACCGCGCCGTGCTCCTCCAGCATCGCCGGCGGCACATCCGCGAATGCCGTTTTCAACGCATTGGAGTAGACCACCGCGCCACCTAAAAACGACTTGGACGACCCCGGCACCGCGGTGATGCGCTGCGCCAGCAGCCCACCCGTGCAGCTTTCCGCAACGGCCAGCGTCTGTCCGCGCTCACCAAGCAGCCACAGCACCACCTGCTCCGGCGTCTCGTTCTCCGCGCTGAAGACGAATGGCTCCATCTCCGCGGCGCATCGCCCCTGCACCTCGGCGACGCGTGCCTCCGCCTCCGCCTCTGTCCCCTTGCTCGCCAAAAAGTGCAGCTGGATCTCACCCTGTGTGCTCAGGATCGTGGTCTGCACGTCGCTGTACTCCTGGTAAATCGGCGCGGTGCGTGCATCCACTTCACTTTCGGGCACTACGGCCATGCGCAGGCTCGCGGTCGCGATGTGAACCTGAGGCACCACGCCGCGCAGCCGCCGCTCCACCTGATCGGTGTACAGCGCCGTCAGTTCCTTGGGCGGTCCGGGCAGCAGGACAAGGATCCGCCGCTTCCCCTCAAACTCTGTGTCGATCCATTGGCCCGGAGCGGTGCCGTTCGCGTTCGGCAGCACCTCCGCGCCATCGATCACGTCCGCCTGCTTCATGTTGTTGTCGCGAAGCTCGATGCCACGCTTGCGAAAGCGATCGCGCAGACCGTCAACAATCGACGTGTCGCGCTGCATGCTCACGCCCAGCACCGCGGCGACAGCTTCGCGGGTCAGGTCGTCCTCGGTGGGTCCCAGGCCGCCACTGAACAGGACAATGTCCGCCCGCCCAAGCGCGATGCGGGCCGCCTCGGTCAACTGTCCAAGATCGTCGCCCAGAATCGTTTTGAACGCGACCGCAACGCCCAGCTTGTTCAACTCTGACGTCAGCGCCAGCGAGTTGGTGTCCACGCGATACGGCGTCAACATCTCTGACCCGACCGCGATGATCTCCGCAACCATGCCTCTCATCGCGCTAACCTAGCAGGCGGCCGCCCACGCCCATGTCCACGTGGTACAGCGAGTTGGTCGTGGCCAGCACGACGGCGCCGTCGTCCAGAAATGCGAGACCGACCAGACCGCTGCCGCTCACCGAAAGCGAGTGTTCGCGGCGCGGCGTAATGCGATGAATGCCTCGTTCGCCACGGTATGACGCAGCGACGTATAGGTTGCCGTCGCGGTCAACCGCCATGCCCTGTGGCCGGCCCAGTCCGCGGAACCAGATCGTCACCTCGCCCTCGGGAGAGATGGCGTGAATCACTTCATTCGAGCTCGTCGTCGGCCCCGTGACAAACAGCGTGCCCGCGTCGTTGAAGACAAGGTGGTACGCCGAAACCGACGGCTCAAGCGTGGCAAAAACAAACACATTCCCCGCGCTGTTGATCTTGAAGATCGTGCCGCTGCGGTCGCCCACGTACAGGTTGCCTTCCGCGTCAAACGCCAGCCCCGTCGCAACGCCCATGCCTTCGGCCCACTGCGTCATGGTGCCGTTGGGCGCAATGCGATACACCGTGCCCTCGGCGCGCGACGAGCAGTACAGGAAGCCGTCCGGGCCGAACGCCAGGCCGCTCGCGTTCGGGAGGTCGCGTACAAATGGCCGCTGCTGAAAATCACGATCCAGCCGGAAGATTGACACCGGCACCGTCTGCCCGCGCGTTCCGCTGAAGGTGGCGTATATGTTCCCGTCCGTGTCGACCGCGGGATTGGTAATGGGGTGCAGGTTATCGCTCACGGGCACGGCGATCTGCACCGCGATGGCGTTCGAAACATGCTCGCCCGAGCGCAGCGTCAAGTCGCCGGGAATGGTGCCCTCAGGCACGCGTAGCGACACCCGGTTGCCGCCTAGAAAGCTGAACGGCAGCGCCGTTTCGCCGATGCGCGCTTCCAGCGGCAGCGCGGCTATCAGGCGCGAACCGCGCACATCCAGAATGCCGCCTGGCATCGCTGCCGGCGGCGCTACCGCGTCCATGTGCGGCGCGAGTGCGTCCGCCTGTCGAAACTGATCCAGCAATGACATCTCTTTCAGGGTAAATCCCGCGTCATCTTTCGCGAACACGCCTCTGCCGCAGCGCATTCGTGGCCCACAACGCCCAGCCGACGAGCACCGGCTGGCCAAAGAGCCGGGCGAAGCGCTTCGCGTCCGTGTCCAGGCCAAAGGCATTGCGATGGTGCTGCCATTGCGCAATGTTTCCTGGGAAAATTGCCACAAAGAACGCCGCGGCGGCCCAGCCCACGGCACGGCGCCGCTTCTTAGCCAAGAGCAGCGTTGCGCCAAGCGTGATCTCCGCCAGCCCCGACAGCACCACCACGGTATCCGGGTCCAGGGGCACCCACGGCGGCACCTGCGCGTAAAACGGCTTGCGCAGAACGGTCAGGTGTCCTGTTCCGCTGCCTACCAGCATCGCTCCCAGCAGCTTCTGCGCCGCGGCACGCGTGCTGGACTGCTCTGTCGCCTCTTCCATCTGTGCGTCATTCATGCCGGGTAGGATGACCGCTGCCCCGTGCTAGTGGTGGCGAAAGAACCACGCCAATTGCAGCAACATGCCAACCACCAGCGCATACCCGCCCGCGGCCAGGTCATCCACCACGATGCCTGTACCCTCCGGCAGCTTTTCCAGCGCGCGCACCGGAGGCGGTTTGGTGATGTCGAAGACGCGAAAGAGCAGCAATGCCAGCAGCGTCAGCGGTAACGTGGGCGCGCTGAAGACAAGCGCCAGCCATTGCCCGGCGACCTCGTCGATCACGACGATCTGCGGGTCCTTGCGGCCGCTTTCGCGCGCTACCCGGGTCGCCGCTGGAATGCCGATGGCCGTTGCCGCCGCCGCCATCGCGAGCGTCACCAGCGGGATCGCCGCACTCGGCATACGCCGCATCACCAGGAACCACACCAGCGTGGCCGCGATCGATCCAAACGTGCCCGGCCCCGGTCGCAGCGTGCCGAAGCCAAAGAAGGTGCCGACGATCCAGGCCCACCGCGTGCGCTTCACGCCCGGCAAATGCCCCGCGGCGAATACGGCATCGTTCACCAACCGGTCGTTTGCCGCGTCTGGAAGGCTTGCAGGGCCGCGCGGCCGGCTCCAGCGTGGAATCAGTCTCGGCATCTGCCGCTATCGGATGCACGGGAGGCGCGGCACGCTGTCAACATTCCCGCGAAGACCCGCCACCCGACTCTGTTCTACGATTCGTTACCGCCGCGCAATTGGCCGCTCTCGATGTCCTCAAGCAGGTCCGGATCCAGCACCGGCGACGAGATGCGGTACTCGCCGCTTGCCCACTTGCCCAGGTCCAGCAGGCGGCAGCGGTCGCTGCAAAACGGGAAGTCTTCGCTTCCCGTGGCGACCGGCTTGCGGCAGGTGGGACAGGAAAGCGTTTTCCTTGCGGCGGATGTTCCTGCTGTGTTCGCTTCCATGCCTTACCCTTTCTCCGCCGTCGCAGCCGCCAGTTCCGTGTCACGCGCCATCGCCTTCTTGCGGTTTTCCACCCGCGTCTGTGCGGACGGGGTCTTCGCAATCAGCTTCGCCGTCTGCGGCATGAAGTCCGCGCCCGTGGCCTGCTTGTACAGCTCAAAAAACTTGGTGTAGACGGCGATCACTTCCATGTTCGCGTCGAAGTAAAGCTCCGCGTCCAGCGCGCCGTGCAGGCATAGCGTCGAGGCCATTTCCCAATACGTGACCGCCTGCCGCCAAAGTGCGTTCTGCGGCGTTCCCATGCCGCGCTGCACGGCAAGCAGCTCGCTTTCGTTCGTTGGATTGAAATCGGCCACAACGAACTTGCGCGCTTCGCGCATAACCGGCTCGCGGCGAAGTTCGTACAGCTTCAATATCAGTTCTGCATCGGCTGGGGTTGCCATTGTTACTCCTTACGAATACCGTCGTTCGATCTGGGTGCGGGTGTCACAATCTCGACAGAGCACCCTCGTGTTTGCTGCTGTATAGCCTGGCATTGCCTCAAGCCTGTCCAGCACCGTGTAGCTGGCCGGAAGTTGTTCTTGGCAGAGAAAACAAAGGCCGCCCTGCTCTTTGATCTTTTTTAGCTTTAATGCTCGCCGATGCATGGGCTTGCCTCGCTCGTCGTAGGTGAGCTCTTTGTAAATCTTGCGTCGCAAAGCGAACAAGAGGTCGGAGTCACCATTCGCATGCTCGTCGAGTTGTGTACGCAGCACGGCAAGCATGCGATTTGCAATCTCGAGTTCAGACGAAGTGAGCCGTCGCGTAGGCATCGATCAGTCCACAATCCTCGCGACCACATCGTAGTCGTGCGCTTCGGTGATCTCCGCGCGGTAAAACGTGCCAGGCACCAAGTCTTCGTGATCACCGAAATCGTTGATCAGCACGTGACCGTCGATCTCCGGTGCCTGTTGCATCGTGCGGCCCTGCCAAAGCAGTTCCGTCTCTTCTGACGGACCTTCGACCAGCACCTCGATCACGCGGCCCACCTGCGCCGCACGTGCCTTGGCGCTGATCTTCATCTGCGTGCGCATCAAGCGTCGTCGGCGCGCCTCGATCGTGCGCTTCGGCACCTTCGCTCCCAGGTCGAACGCCGCCGCGCCCTCTTCGTCCGAGTAGCTGAACACGCCCAGCCAGTCGATCTTCGCGGCTTTCACGAAGTCTTCCAGCGCAGCGAACTCCTCGTCCGTTTCGCCCGGAAACCCGACAATAAAGCTGGTGCGGATCGCGATGCCCGGCACGATCGCCCGAGCCTTCTCGAGCATGCGCAGAAAAATCGCGCCCGAGCCGCCGCGCTTCATGCGCTTCAGCGTCAACGCCGACGCATGCTGCAGCGGTACGTCCAGGTACTTCGCGACGTTGTCGTGCGCGGCGATCGTGTCCAGCAGCCGCGTCGTGACCTTGTTCGGATACGCATACAGGAAGCGCAGCCAGTGAATGGGGCCCACGCCCGGCACCTCCAGTGTGGCGAGCGCCTCCAGCAGCATCGCCAGGCCGTCCTTCAATCCAAGGTCTTCGCCGTAGCAAGTCGTGTCCTGCCCGATCAGCGTGATCTCGCGCACACCCTGCCGCAACAGGTTCTCTGCCTCGTTCACGATGGACGAGATGCGCCGCGACCGGAACTTGCCGCGCAGCTGCGGGATGATGCAAAAGCCGCAGGGATGATCGCAACCCTCGGCGATCTTGATGTACGCCGACGCGCGCGGCGTGGTCAGGATGCGTGGCGTCTCGTCCGAGTACAGATAGCTCGGCAACTCAGCCGTCGCACCATCCCATGCCTCACGGTTGAACCGGCCCTGTTTCTCGCGCAGATCGCCCTCGGGCCGCGACGTCTGCTCCGGCACTTCTATCTGTGAATGCTTGCGCACCGCGCTGGACGCACGGTCGATCAACGCTGCATCCTGCTGACTCGCCGGCTCGCTGACCTGCTGGTTTGTAGTCCCACTTAGAATCGTGAACGGCGATGTGCCAGCAGTCCCCACCGGCTGCATGCCGGCAGCCGCAAGAATGGCGTCCAACTCGCCCGTGCCCAGCACCGCATCCACGTCCGGAATGTTCTTGCGAATTTCATCCCGGTATCGCTCCACCAGGCAGCCCGCCACAATCAGCTTCTGCGCGCGGCCGCCGTTCGCCGTTTTGTGGTTCGCCATCTCCAGGATGGTGTTTACGCTTTCCTGCTTCGCCGAATCGATGAACGAGCAGGTGTTAACCACAATGATGTCCGCATCCTCCGCTCGCGGCGTCAGCTCCGCGCCCGCGTGGTGCAGCAATCCCATCATCACTTCGCTGTCGACCAGGTTCTTGGGGCAGCCGAGTGAAACAAACCCGATACGGGGACGTGCGGGTATGTCCGTCAGCGCGGATGGAACGGTCGCCTGCTCTGGCGCGAGGATTTCATCGGTCGGCACATCATCCAGTTTACCGCGAAACCGATGGTAAACTTGCTCCTGAGCCGGGTCCCACGCGACTTACTCTCACGAACCCCGCCAGGCCCGGAAGGGAGCAACGGTAGTGAGCTCTTGAGTGCGCAGTGGGTCACCCGGTTCTTTTTGCGTTCGCCCCCGCCCAGGCACCGTGCTTCCTGCCGTCGACTCGCTGACCTGCTGACTCGCTGACTTGCTTTCCTGGCGGTATTCTCAACAGGTGTGTTCGTGTGCCACAAGGCATGCGCTGGAGAGGAAAGCCACTTGAGCCTGCAGTTGAAGCCTCGCGTCGCACGCCGCGCCAAGATCTCGTCTGTCGGAACCTACGTTCCGCCCAACATTCTCACGAACGCCGACCTGGAGCGCATGGTCGACACCAACGACAGGTGGATCGTGGAGCGCACCGGCATTCGTGAGCGTCACCTGGCCGAGCCCGGCACGCCCACCAGCGTGCTCGCCACTGAAGCCGCAAAGGACTGCCTTCAGCGCCGCGGCATCGACGCTAGCGAAATCGGGTGCATTATCGTCGGCACCGTCACGCCCGACATGCTCTTTCCCGCCACTGCCTGCCTGGTGCAGAACAACCTCGGCGCGGCAAATACCTGGGGCTTCGACCTTTCCGCGGCCTGCTCCGCGTTCACGTACTCGCTGCAGGTGGGCGCGAAGCTGGTTGAGTCCGGCGCGCACGACAAGGTGCTGGTCATCGGCGCCGACACCATGAGCTCCATCACCGACTACACCGACCGGTCAACCTGCATTCTCTTCGGCGATGCCGCCGGTTGCGTTCTGCTGGAACCCTGCGGCGAGGGCGAGGTCGGGTTAATCGACTTCTGGCATGAGATCGACGGCTCCGGTGGTGACAGTCTCTGCATGCCTGCGGGTGGATCGCTGCATCCAGCCAGCGTGCAGACCGTTCAGTCCAAGATGCATTTCATCAAGCAGGACGGCTCGACGGTTTACAAATTCGCGGTCCGCAAAATGCAGGAAGCGACCGAGCGCATGCTGGAGCGCAATGGCATCACAGTCAGCGACCTGAAGCTGCTGATCCCGCACCAGGCCAACCGGCGCATCATTGAGGCAACTGCTGAACGCCTCGGCATGCAGCCCGGGCAGGTGCTGATCAACATCGACCGCTACGGCAACACGGTCGGCGCGACCATCCCGCTCGGCATGGGAACCGCCATCGAAGAGGGCCGCCTCAAAAACGGCGACCTGGTTCTGCTCGCCAGCGTAGGCGCGGGCTTTACCGTGGGCGCCACGTTGCTGCGGTGGGAGTTTTAAGGAACTTCCGCGGCAGCGACACGCTCCGTCATAAACTCCTAGAGCCGTCGCGCTTGCCGCTTACGCTCTCTACGCCGGCGCCGCGCCCTTCGGCACCTCGCGTCCGCTGCGCACCTGCCGCAGCTTCACCACCGCGTAGATGATGGCGAACACCACCGACCCCCACACCACCAGCAACACGATCCAGCCATACCGCTCAGCCAACCGGTTATAGATCGGCAAGATCGCCCGTCCGTAGTGCACGCCGAGCCACGCAAAAAAGGCGTGACGAAGAAACCGGCTGACCAGAAGGCTTGGGTAATACTTCCGGCGCGGCATGCAGAGCGCTCCCGCGGCAATCAGAAATGGCATGAGTGGCGCGGGCGGCGGCAGGATCGCCGGCACCGCGACAGACAAGAGCGCATGTTCCTCTGACCAGTGGGTCATGCGACCGCGAAAGCGGCTCGGCACCACACGGTCCAGCAAGGCCACGCCGCCCACCTTGCCCGTCTGGTAGCTCGCAAAGCCGCCCACCACGGATCCGAGTGTCGCGATCAGCGTCGCCAGCACCCAGCCATGCCGTTGCGCCGCGAAAAGCGTCACCAGGATGTCCGACGATCCCGGAATCGGCAGCGGTATCGGTGAGCTGTCGATCGCGGACACCAGGAACAGCCCCAATGGTCCCAGCCGCATGAAGTATCCCAGCAGCCCGTGCTTCTTCCCGGCGGCGGCAAACACAACGGTGGCGACCAGTGATGGCATGTGTACCTGTTCTGACGCGTCCCAAAGCATTGAAGTCGCGCCGCTTGCGTGATCTGTTGTCAGAGCAGTGGAAAGTTGTACGGGGGCAACACACCCGTGTCCTCGGCGAGTTGGTAAAACCGCTCGATTGCTTGCAGGCAATTACTGTCCAGCACATATTGGATGTTCTGCGTCAGGTAGGTGCGAATCGTGCCGGCCGGCAGGGCGATGCGTGGCTTCCACTCGCGCACAAGGTCTTCCACGTGCGCCACACCCGCATCGCGTGACGCAAGCAGGTCCGCCGCGAGCACGCCGGCGTCCATGCCGGTTTCCGTAAGCGCTGCGGTACGTACCGCCCACACCGCGGCGACCCAGGGTAGGCCGGTGTACTCGCGCCACCAGCTAGCCACGTCGATCCAGGTGCACTCCGCGAAAACGCCGCTGCGGTCGCGCGCTTCCAGCGCAAGCAGTGCCGGGTCGCCGATCAGTAGAGCGGCCTCGTGCGTTGCCAGCATCGCCGGCAGGTCGGCCGGAGCAGTGGCCACCACCGGGTCGCTCCGGTGAAAGGCACGCAGCAGCAGTTGCACATAGGCCAGGGAGGATCGCGAGGCCGCGTCGGCTGCCAGGCTGCGAACGGAACCCAGTGTGCAGCCCGGCCGCAAGACCAGTTGAATTGACCGGACCGGCGCCTCCGAGGCGATCGTGCATCCCCGCACCGCGGCACCACCGGGCAGAAACGGCATCGCGCCGATCGGCACCAGCCCAAGATCGGCCTCGCCGGTACGCAACTGCTCCGCGCACTGTGCCGGCGAGGTGTAGCGCACGTCGTACCGCTGGGCCAGCCGCTCCTGCATGGGCGAGTGCTCAAAGTTGTAGAGCAGAGGCGCAGGGTTCAGGAAATCGATGGCGGCGACGCGCAGGCGGGCTGATACAGCGGCAGGCACTCCTGGTTGGATGAGAGCTGCCGTCCCGCGGGCGCAACGCATCCAGACAAGCACGCAGGTTCGGGGCTTACGCATGGCCACTAAGTGTTAGAGGTGCGAAGCTCTCGCTGTTGTATAAACAGGCGATCGCCTACACGCTTCAAGGATTACGGAACCATGGCAACATCGTTCGCAGAGGTGAGCGGTCCGCGCTCCACTACGGAGCAGGACCGACTTGCGTGGCTTGCGTTAGCGCTAACGCCGGGCATGGGTCCGACACGCACGCTGCGTGCCATGTCACGCACCCAAACGCCCGCCGACCTGTTGCGCATGCCGCTGACCGAACTGGAATCCCTGGGCCTGCCCGCGACGGCGGCGCAGTTCGTGCACGATGGCAAGGCTCTGCTCGCCGCCGAGGCTGAGATGCAGCGCGTCGTCGAACAGGGTGCCGGCATCCTGACGCACGACTGCGAAGACTATCCGCAGCGGCTTCGCGAGATTTACGACCCGCCGCCCGTGCTCTGGTTCCGTGGTGAGACCGCGTTGCTCGGCCTGGCTGGAATTGCGGTGGTGGGCACGCGGCACCCGTCGCCCTATGGCGCGGGCATGGCGCAGATGCTTTCGCGCGACCTGGCCTCGCGCGGCGTGGTCATTCTGAGCGGCATGGCGCGCGGCGTGGATACGGAAGCGCACAAAGGCGCCTTGGAGACGAAGGGGAAGACGGTGGCCGTGTGGGGGACAGGCATCGACGTGATCTATCCCAAGGAAAACAAACGTCTTGCCGAGCAGATCCTGGCGGGCGGCGGATG
This sequence comes from Terriglobus sp., assembly GCF_965201105.1. Classification (GTDB taxonomy): domain Bacteria; phylum Acidobacteriota; class Terriglobia; order Terriglobales; family Acidobacteriaceae; genus Terriglobus. The sequence continues at coordinate 2,607,191 of NZ_OZ241741.1, read as the reverse complement.
CCTGCTGAGCGAGTTTCCCACCGGAACCTTCCCCGCGCCGCAGAACTTCCCGCTACGCAATCGCGTACTGAGCGGCATGAGCGTGGGCGTGCTGGTCATCGAGGCGGCGGAGCATAGCGGCACCCGTATCACCGCGCGCTGCGCCATGGAGCAGAACCGCGATGTGTACGCCGTGCCCGGCAACGTGACCAACAAGAATGCGTGGGGACCCAACACGCTCATCAAGCAGGGCGCCAAGCTGACCGCGACCTGGGAAGACGTGTGGGAGGATCTGCCCAGCCAGGCACGCATCGAGCTGGAGGACCGGTTGGCGATGCTCGCCGGCGGCAGTGGCGCGGGTGGGGCTGCATCGCTGGGCGGGGGTGCCGCATCCTTATTTGCCGAGCAGGAGATGCCGCCGACCGAGCGGCTGGTCTACTCGCACCTCCGCGCCGACGAAGCCACTCAACTGGACGGTCTGATCGAACGGCTGGAAGGGGAACTGCCGTCCGCCGAGATATTCACAGCCTTGTTTGAGTTGGAGCTGGCCGGTCGCATCCGCCAGATGCCGGGCAAGAATTACGTCCGCACCTTCTAGCTAAGTTGCACATTGCAGGCGCGGTCGGTCCCTTTTTGGAACCACCAGGGAGCGTGTTGCGGAAACCGCTTGGAATCGAAACCACGCCGGGACGAGTCAAACCGGCTAACGTGACGCGACGAACGGATCGTGTTAGCGTCTCAGCGAGACAGAGGATTAAGCGCCCAGAGTGTTGCCGCCCAGTAACGGGCGTGCACGGCCGGGGCGGCCGGGTAGGACCCGGGGGCCGGTGCCAGGCGGGTGGCGGCCAGGAACGGAAGTGAAGTATGGCAAGAAATCTCGTGATCGTGGAATCGCCTGCCAAGGCGAAGACGATCAATAAATATCTGGGCAGTGATTACACGGTGGAGGCCTCGTTGGGCCACATCATGGATTTGCCGAAGAATGACATCGGCGTGGAACTGAAGCGCCGCACCTTTGAACCCAACCTGATCGTGTCGCCGGGCAAGGAAAAGCTGGTTGAGCGCCTGAAAAAGCTGGCCGCCAAGGCCGATGCCGTATACCTGGCGCCCGATCCGGACCGTGAGGGCGAGGCAATTGCGTATCACCTGAAGCTGCAGATTGAGCCGGGGCTGAAGAACAAGCAGACGATTCAGCGAGTTACGTTCAACGAGATCACGAAGAAGGCCGTCGTCGACGCCTTCAAGCGTGCCCGCGACGTGAACGGCAACCTGGTCGATGCACAGCAGACCCGGCGCGTTCTGGACCGGCTGGTGGGGTATGAAATCTCGCCGCTGCTGTGGGACAAGGTGCGTCGCGGACTGTCCGCCGGGCGCGTGCAGACGGTCGCCCTGCGGCTGATCGTGGACCGCGAAAACGAGATCAAGGCGTTCGTGCCGGTCGAGTATTGGCCGGTCGACGCCCGGCTGAAGCCGCAGGCTGGCAAGCAGGAGTTCACGGCCAAGCTGCACAGCATCAACGGCGCGCGCCTCACAGTGGAGAGCGTTAGCGGTAACGCCCTGCCCGATGGCGACGCCGCGGGCCAGGCAAAGGCCGAGATGGAGTCGGCAAAGTACACCGTCCGCAGCGTGGAGGCCAAGGAGCGCCGCCGCAACCCGCCGGCACCTTTCTCCACCTCGCAATTGCAGCAACAAGCGTCGAACCGCCTCGGCTTCAACGTAAAACGCACCATGGGCGTCGCACAGCGGCTGTATGAAGGTGTGGAGATTGGTTCCGATGGCACCGTCGGCCTGATCACCTATATGCGTACCGATTCCACTCGCGTCGCCCCGGTGGCAATTGAGGACGCGCGCAAGTACATCGGCGGTCTTGGCGACCGTTACCTGCCCACGAAGCCGAACGAGTTTCGCGGCAAAAAGGACGCGCAGGACGCACATGAGGCGATTCGTCCAACGAACGTCGCGTACACGCCGGATAGCATTCGCAAGTATCTGTCAGACGAGCAGTTCCGGCTCTACGACCTGATCTGGCGGCGGTTCGTCGCATCGCAGATGACGGCAGCGGTCTACGACCAGACCACGGTCGAGATCGAGGGCCGTTCGGCCCGCACGTACGGTCTGCGCGTGAGCGGTTCCGTGCTCAAGTTCGATGGCTTCCTGAAGATTGCCGATGCGCGTCTCGGGAAGGCGCAGGCCGCCGCCGAGGCGAAGGCGATGCAGGCAGAAGTGAGCGAGGAAGACGAAGATGACGCTGCCCTGCCGGTGTTGAAGCAGGGGCAGGCGCTGGACCTGCTGGCTGTGCTGACGGAGCAGAAGTTCACTGAGCCACCGCCGCGGTTTAACGAGGCGTCGCTGGTCAAGGAACTGGAGGAGCGCGGCATCGGCCGGCCCTCCACTTACGCCAGCATCATCAACACCATCCAGGACCGCGAGTATGTGAAGAAGCTCGCGCGTAAGTTCGTGCCGACAGAAATCGGCATGGTCGTCACCGCCTTGCTGGTCAAGAACTTCCCCTACATCTTCGATATGGATTACACGCGCCGGCTGGAGGAAGAGCTGGACCGCGTGGAGGATGGTGAGGAGAAGTGGACGGACCTCTTGAACGGCTTCTACGGCCACCTGACCGACGAGATCAAGGTCGCCGAGAAGTCGATGGAGGAAATCAAGCGCTGGGAAAAGCCGACGAAGGAGCTGTGCGAAAAATGCGGTTCGCCGCTGGTGCTGCGCTGGGGCAAGTTCGGATCGTTCTATTCCTGCTCGAACTACACCAAGAGCAAGCCAAAGACGATCGCGGTCGCTTCGTATAAAAAAGACCCGAAGGCGACCGTGCAGCGGATTACGAAAGCGCTAACGTACCCGTTTGAAGTGAAGGGGATGGTCGATGACGCCGAGGCGTTCTCGGAAGAGGTTCACGACGACAAGGCCCTGTTGGCGGCGTTGAAGGTCGCGGCGACTCGCGGCAAGAGCATTCTGATTGACCCGGTGAGCTGCGACTTCACCAAGGAAAACTTCGCCGGCAAGCCCGATTTGGCCGCAATGGAGGCGGGCGACACCGAGGAAGAGGAGTTCTGCGAGAACTGCGGCAAGCAGATGGTGCTGAAGAACGGCCCGTTCGGCCCGTTCATGAGCTGCCCGGACTACAACGCCGACCCGCCCTGCAAGACCGTGCGCCGACTGAACCAGAAGGTGCAATCCAAGCCACCCGAGCCGACCGGCGAGCCCTGCCCGGAGTGCGGCATGGAACTGGTGAAGCGGCAGGGTAGCTACGGCGAGTTCGTTTCCTGCTCGGGCTACCCCAAGTGCAAGTACGTCAAGCAGACCTTGCTGGACGTGGCGTGTCCCAAATGTGGCGGCTCGCTGGCGGAACGCAAGTCCAAGATGGGCAACACGTTCTATGGCTGCACGAATTACCCGAAGTGCGATTTTACGAGCAATCAGAAGCTGATCGCGACGCCATGCCCCAAGGGCAACAGCACGTACCTGGTTGAGGTGTTCAACAAGCAGGACGGCTTTCTGCACGAGGTGTGCCCGCATAACCACGATGCCCTGCCGAAACGCCGTCCCAAGAAGGGCGCAAAGGAGGAACCGGTCACGGATCCGGTGCACTGCGACTATGACAACCGGACGAACCGCAAACCGGAGCCGGCCGCACTGATTGAGGTGCCGAAGCTGGTTGTTCCGGACCCCGAGCAGACACGGCCGCTTGCGGTTGCGTAAGCGCTAACGTTTGATTGGCAGCCTGCAGTTTTGGATTGGGTCGAAAAAGACCTGAGTCTTTCCGGCTCTGATTTTGTCGAATGTAGAAGATACTGTTACAAGGGATGGGACGGTTTCTGTGAGGATCGCCGCATGGGCAGCATTTGCGGGCGCGCGGAAACCGGAGTTGTGCATTCCTGACAGAGGAACGGAGATTTCCCGCCAATGGCGAAAGCAATGTGGAACGGCCACACCGTGGCCGAGAGCGAAAACTTTGAGACGATCGAGGGTAATGTTTATTTCCCGGAAGAGTCGGTAAAGCGCGAATTCCTGCGCCCCAGTTCCACCACCTCTTCCTGCCCATGGAAGGGGCAAGCGCGGTATTTCACGCTGCTGGTCGATGGCCAGGAAAACCCCGACGCGGCCTGGTACTACCCAGACCCGAAGCCGGCGGCCCGCTCGGTCAAACACCACATGGCGTTCTGGCGGGGCGTAGAAGTCACCAAGTAAGCGCTAACCTTCGCGATTACAAACGGGCACCGGACTCCGGTGCCCGTTTGCCGTTTACTCGGTCGTGGCGCTGTCGAGGATGCGTGCGTCGGAATGCGTCTTCTGGAAGTCGCGGTTCTGTACGTCGATTGCGATCTCTCGGCTGAAAAAGAACAGCACGTGAATTTTGAATTCGGTCCCGAAGGTGACAGGAAACCAGACGCCGTCAGGCTGCGGCGCGTAGGTCACGGCGAAACCCAGGCCGGGCACGTTGGTCCCAAGCATGGTTTTGACCAGAAAGGGAACTCCGCGTGAGAGGTGGGTGCGGACGAAGACCGGCTGGTATGCGGCGGTATCGATCCAGGCGTCGCCCTCCCAATCGAACTCGCTGTTGTCTTTGGGTTTGAAGTGAATGAGCCAGGTGTCACGGCCGTTCATCGGCTCCCGCTTAACGATCGCGTATTGGTAACCAGTCTGGGCCTTGGCGGTCAATGGAAACAGGCCGGCATGGAAGCCGTCCTTCGCTTGCGTATTGGTCAGGTTGTCGCGCATGTGCTCGACGAGGTTCACGTCAACGTCCTCGTCGTTCTTGAGCGTGATCTCCCGCGATTCGCCGGGCTTCAAGTCTGCAGTGAGCGGATGGGTGTAGCGGGTGTAACGGCCGTTCAGCCAAAGACTGCCGTCCAGCGTGAGCAGCTGCCGGCCCGACCCGGTCGTCGTGGGTGTGACGCGAGTGTCCGTCGTCTCGCGGCAGATTACCTTGTGGCCTTTATGTGAGGCCGCGTCCGCGTGCTGAACGTAGGTGTAACGCGATCGCTCGACCTCAGCCATCTGCTGGTTCGCAGCCACGTGTGCCATGATTTCGACAGCATCCGGTGCGGCTGGTGAGCTTTGGCCGATGGCCTGGGTACGGGCGAGCGTGAACGGGAGGCAAAGGGCAGCGGCAAGGACGCAATTGCGGGAAGGGCGCACATGCGTTGATACGCACGGGGGCACACCAGCGTTCTATGTTTTTTTGCGAATCGTCAGTAAGCGCCGGTTTGCTCGATCGGCAGGCGCACCTGGAAGCAGGTTTCGCCTGGTTTGGATTCAACGGAGATGACGCCGCGGTGCTTGGTGACGATGCGGCTGGCAGCGTCGAGGCCCAGACCCAGGCCCGCGCCGACCGGCTTGGTCGTGAAGAACGGCTCGAAGATGCGGGAAAGGATCGCCGGGTCGATTCCCGGGCCGTTGTCCCACACTTCAACGAGCACGTTTGGGCCGTTCGCGGAGGTTCTGAGGCGAAGCACACTCGGATCGCGTTCGCATTGGTCCATGCTGTCCAGCGCGTTTTCGATCAGCGCCGTCCAGACCTGGTTCAGCTCGCTGCCATAGGCACTGATGACCGGGGTGTCCGGTGCATACTCGCGGATGACCTCGACCGCACCCAGGCGCGAGCCGAGCATTGCCAGGGTTGTGTCGAGCGTTTGCGTCACGTCGATCTCCTGGATGGGCGCCTGGTCCATGTAGGAGTAGTCCTTGATGGCGGAGATCAGGTCGAAGATGCGGCGCGTGGCGTCGATGATGGTGTCGGTCATGCGCTCGGCCTTGAGCGCTGCGCTGAAAGAGGCGAGTGCGACAGGGAGAGCTTCGGCCGAAAGCGACTCGGCGAGGCCGTCCAGGTGTGGAGCTTCGATCTGCGTTTCCGCCAACGTTGGCGCGAACCGCCACGGCTCTTCGATGCCGTGATTTCGCATCCACGCGGCAATGGCGTCTTCGCGGTCGGTCTGCACCACCGGGTCAGAGAGCAGAGCTTTGTCGTTCGCGCCCAGAAGCGGCCGCACCGTCTGGGTCCACTCCCAGTACTTCTGCTTTGCCTCCGGGGTGAAATGCATGGCGCCCAGCCGGTATTTGGTGTCGCCGTAGGTGCGCAGCTCCGTCCACAGATTGTTCGCGGCGGAGCGCGCAGCGGACGCTGGATTGTTTAGCTCGTGGGAGAGATTGGCGGCGAGCTTGCCCAGGGCGTTCAGCTTTTCGGACTGCTGCTCGATGCGGGTGACTTCGCGCACGCGGTCCAGCAGGATGGAGACGCTGAGCTGGGCGATGCCGGGCACGGCCTGCAGCATCTCCGGGAAGATGTCTTGGTCGAACTCGAGTCCCCACACCTTGCCGACGGCAAAACCTTCACCGCCGAACGTCTTCATGCGGCTGAAGGGAAGTTTGCCGGTGAGCTGGGCCGCGCGGCCGACGAAGTAAGAAACCGGGCCGGAAGGCAGGCGGCGCACGTGGATGTCGCCGTCGATGAGGATGAACATGGAGCGTGCCGGCTGACCGGTCGAGAAGACAAGTCCGCCGTCGTCGTAGAAGCGCTGGGTGCCATTTTTGGCGAGCCAGCGCAGGCCGGACGCGCTGATCTCCTCAAGGCCACGCACGTGGATGAGGCGCGCAATGACCTGATCTATGGCAAGGGGCAGCGGCGCCTGGGCGGGGTGGCCGTCAGCGTTGATCATCTCCGGGTACAACTCGACCTCGGCAGAGCCCATCGTGCACCTCCTGCTTCCAATGTAACGAACGCGGGGCGGGAACTGTTTCCTGTGAGTACGATTTACCTCTGCTTTGCTTCCTCTTTCCGCATGGGCATGGCGTCGATGGTGGAGGCGAGCTTCTGCCATGGGATGGGGTTGGAGGAGCGAAGCTTCTCACCGCCGTCCTTGCCGACCAGGACTACGGCGAACTCATTCAGCCCGACATGGAAGCGTTGGCGGGCGTAGGCCTCTTCCTCTGGTGCAAAGGTGGATTGCGGAAGAGCGGAATCGTTCGAAGTGTGGGAGGGCACGATGTTCATGACAATCACGCGCATGTCGCGGTCGCGGACTTCGGCTGCATGTGCGGCGAGATCGGAAAGCTGCTGCTGGGCACGGGCGTCGTTCGCACCGGCAAAGATGAGCAGCAGGCGCGCGGTGTCGCGCAGTGCGTTTAAGGTGGCGCGATTCTGGGCGAAGCTGGTCATGGAAGAGGTTAGAGCACCGAGCGCGATGAGCAGGGCAGCCGTGCGGAGGCGCATAGGCTAGTTGGATGCGCTGTCGTCGAGCGTGATGACGAGCTTACCGAAGTGGCCGGCCCCTTCGAGAGCGCGCAGGGCCTGCTGTGCCTCTGTGAATAGGAAGGTCCTGTCGACCACCGGCTTGAGCTGATGTTCTGTGTAGAACTGCACGAGGTCGCGCAGCATGACAGTTGAGCCGACATGAATTCCCTGCAGTTGAAGGCTGTGCATGAGCAGCGGCAAAAGATTGAGCGGTTGCTCCGTGCCGGACAGGACACCGATGAGGGCGACGAGGCCGCCGGGTGCTGCCGCGCGAATGGAGAGTGGCATGGTGCCCGCGCCGCCGACCTCCAGCACGTGCGTGACGCCGCGTTTGCCGGTAAGGTAGCGCACGGCGCGGTCCCACTCGGGCGTGGTGCGATAGTTGATGGTCTCGTCGGCGCCGAGCGTGCGGGCGCGGGCCAGCTTTTCGTCGGACGAACTGGTCAGGATGGTGCGGGCACCGAGCGCATACGCGATCTGAAGGCCGAAGATGCTGACGCCGCCGGTGCCCTGCAAGAGGACCGTGCTGTCTCCGGTGATGGGTTGAAAGCGTGTGAGCGCGTTCCAGGCGGTGACGCCAGCGCAGGGCAGCGTGCTTGCCGCTGCGAAGCTGAGGCTGTCTGGGATTTTGACGAGGGAGTGGGAGGGTAGCACGCGATAGTCGGTGAGCACGCCCTGCTGTGCTTCGCCAAGCGCGGAAGGCCATGGATTGTTGCTTTGGATCGGGCCGTCGTTCCAGTCGAGGAAGAAGCTAGTCACGACGCGGTCGCCTTCCTTGAGGCCGGTTACGTTGCTGCCGATGGCGGCGATTTCGCCTGCGGCGTCGGAGCAGAGCGTGAGCGGCTTTTGCACGCGCGGGTTGTAGTGTCCGCGCACGACCATCAAGTCGCGGTAGTTCAGGGAAACGGCGCGGATGCGGACAAGGACTTCGTCTGCTTGTGGTTCAGGGATGTTGGTTTCGCGGTATTCGAGAGCGTCGATCGAGAAGTCGCTGGTGAGCTGCAGGGATTTTGCGAGCATGTTGATTGGATGCGGACAGGGAAAGGACCTGCTTCTGCCGTGTGCGGTGTTGCCGCTGCGGGAGAAAGCAGATCCCTTCGCTACGCTACGGGATGACAACAAAGCTTACGCCCGTAAACAGGTGTGAAGGTTACGCCTTGACCACGGTGCCGTTCTCGACCTTGACCGGGTCGAGGAACGGCATGGCGCTGCGGAGCTCGGAGCCGACTTTTTCAATGGGGTGTTCGCGGTCCTGCTGACGGAATTGCTCGAACTGCTTGCGGCCGGTGTTCTGGTCCTCGATGAAGTGCTTGGCAAAGCTGCCGTCGCGGATGTCAGAGAGCAGGCCCTGCATGGCCTTCTTGACCTCGGGTGTGACGATGCGCGGGCCGGCGATGTAGTCACCCCATTCGGCGGTGTCGCTGATGGAGTGGCGCATGTATTCCAGGCCGCCGCGGTACATGAGGTCGACGATGAGCTTGAGCTCGTGGAGCACTTCGAAGTAGGCGAGTTCGGGCTGGTAACCGGCCTCGGTCAGCACCTCGAAGCCTGCCTTGACCAGCGCGGCGGTGCCGCCGCAGAGCACGGCCTGCTCGCCGAAGAGGTCGGTCTCGGTCTCCTCGGTGAAGGTGGTTTCGAGCACGCCGGCGCGGGTGCAGCCGATGCCCTTGGCGTAGCTGAGCGCGTCGGCGAGTGCGTTGCCGCTTGCGTCCTGCTCGACGGCGACCAGGCCGGGAACGCCGCCGCCTTCGGTGAAGACTTCGCGCACGCGGTGGCCGGGAGATTTGGGCGCGACGAGCGAGACGTCAACGTCGGCGGGCGGCGTGATGGTGCGGAAGCGGATGTTGAAGCCGTGCGCGAACATGAGGGTCTTGCCTTTTGACAGTCCGGGCTCGACCTCCTTGTAGACGGCTGCGGCGGTCTGGTCCGGGACGAGCAGCATGATGGTGTCGGCCCACTTGGCGGCTTCCGCAACGCTGAGGACTTCGAGACCCGCGGCCTTGGCCTTTTCGGCACCTTTCGAACCTTCGCGGAGGCCGATCTTCACGTCCACGCCCGAGTCCTTCAGATTGAGAGCGTGAGCGTGGCCCTGCGAGCCGTAGCCAATGATGGCGACCTTTTTCGCCTGGATGAGGGAAAGGTCTGCGTCGTTGTCGTGGTAGGTCTTTGCCATATCTGTCGTGTCGTCCTTTTCTGTTAGTGGATCGCTGCGGAGAGGTTGCGCTGCGGTGCTTCGCATCGATGTTGAATGACCTGCAGGATCGAGCTTTGCAGGTTGCCCATGATTGCGTCGGACCACAGGCCGGCATAGCCGTTGAAGTCGGTGGTGAGCCGCTGATGTGAGACCAGATGCAAGCGAATCGAGCCATCGCTTAGCGGCTCAATGCGGTACTGCCCGTCGAGTACGTCGAAGTATGGCCCGCCAATGGTGACGTGCTCATCCAACGTGGTGGGCGGAATGTGTGCGGTATCTGCCTTGATGCTGAAGCCGAGCTGGCGCAGCGGTTGCCAATCATCCACCGTTTCGTAGAAAACGAGGCCGTGTTCGAAGCTGGCAGTGCGCACGCCGCCTATGCCGGGATGCGAAAGGATCGCGGCAACGGGACGTGGAAAACCGATGCTGTGCGCCCAGGTGGGACGCAGCTCCGACGGTGCGATGGGCGGCACCGATTGGATGTTCTGCCAGATGGTGGCGGCGCCGGCGTGAATGACGATGGAGTTCTCAACGGTGTGCATCGTAGTCGGTTGCTGCACGCGCGACTCTACAAAGCTGCAGAAGAACGGCAGTACAGCGACCGCGGCCACAAGTCCCGGTTTGGGTCGCATGGCTTGCGCCAAGGCAAGGCCGAGCAGACCACCCAACGCGCCGAAGAGCAGCGCAACCGGCAGCAGAAGCACGATGCAGATGGAACCCTCAAGCGCGAGTACTGCGGCGACAGCGCAGGCCAGCAGGATCGGTAGCGCGGGAAGCATCATTGCCCGCCGAATCGGAACTGTTTCGTGCCGCGCGGGAACGTATACGGCGATGGTGCCGATGACCAGAGGAACGAGCGCGACGAATCCGAGCGACATGACGATCAGAACGGCGCCCTTGCCAACGTACTTTTCACCGAGTGCAATAAGGAGCCGAAAGAGTAGACCATAGCCAAGTGCGAGCAGCGTGCCGTAGAAGTAGCTAGGCGGCCAACGATAAGGATTCCAGGAGGATGCGGGCATTAGCTTTACGCCTCGTGGTCTGCGAACTGATTGGGAAGCGTGTTCATGGGGTCGAGCGCGTCGGGGTCGGCCGTGTCGTCGAAGGTTTGCTGATGATTTTTGCTGCCGAGGGCGCGCATGACGCGGGTCGAGTGTGCGCCGCGACGCATGGCCATGCGACCGGTGCGGCTGACTTCGAGGATTTCGTAACTAGACTCGCGCAGGACCTGGATGAGACCCTCGATTTTGGAGGAGGAGCCGGTCATTTCGAGCATGATGCTGTCGGGTGCGAGATCGACGACGCGGGCGCGGAAGACGTTGCTGAGCTCGAAAATCTGTGTGCGCGACTGGATGCCGTGCGGCGATTGCGGGCCGGCGGCGACCTTGATCAGGCAGAGTTCGCGCACGACGGCCTCGGCGCGGCCGACCTCGTCGACCTCGCGCGTGATCTCAAGCTTGTAGAGTGAGGCGCGGATGCGGTGCGCGGCGTTCTCCGCCGCCTCGCAGACGATCGTCATGCGCGAAACGTCTTCGCTTTCGGTCTCGCCCACGGTGAGCGAGGCGATGTTGATATTGAGCCGGCGGAAGAGCGAAGCGACGCGCGTGAGCACGCCGGGCTTGTTGTCAACGAGTGCGATAAAGGTGTGCAGCATGGGGCTCCAGCGAGTCAGCGAGTCAGCGAGTCAGCAAGTCGGCCGCTTCGCTGTGCTCTATCAGTCGGTGATGCGTTCAAAGACGTTCATGGTGCGGTAGTACAGCGTGAGTTCGCCGGGTTGGGGTGATCGCGTTGTTTTGCCGCAGGTGTTCTGTGCGACGACGCCATTGGTAAGTATCTGCGCGATGGGAAAGCGCTCGGATTTTTCGGTGTCGTTGCCGTGCTTTGTGCGTGGTGTGCAGGATTTGTAGTCGACCACGATCGGGTTCAGGATGTCGCCGGTCTTCGCGACGGTTGCTTCGGCAAGGCCGGCATCGTCCGTCTTGATGTCGCGCTCTTCGGCATGCGACATCAGGTGCGTCTTGTTGCGTTCGAGAAAGATCTCCTTGTCCACGATGGGCTGACCGGTCTTGCCATTCAGCAGGCGAATGTGGATGGTGGTGGTGTCCTCGGCACCGAAGGGCTTGCGTTGCTGCATCTCCGGCTGCTGCGTCGTGGCATCCGCGGTTCCAGCCTGCAGTGCCGCTTGCGCGTGCGTCATGAGCGGATATCCAAGCAGGGTGACCATCGTGATGAGCTTGCGCATGCTTTAGTCCTCGCTCGTTTCGATCAGCGGGTTGGGGCGGCGGACCATTTCGTGCAGGGCGGAGCCGGGCGCGATCATGGGGTAGACGCCGTCTTCTTTTTCGACGGCGAAGTTGATCAGAAACGAGCCCGAGCCGGTGCGGGCGCGCGTGACGGTGGGCTTGACTTCGCTGCGTTCGGTCACGTGTGCGCCGGGGATGCCATGAGCGTCGGCGAGCTTGACGAAGTCGGGCGAGAGGATGGGCGAGCACGAGTAGTTCTTGTCGTAGAACGCCTCCTGCCACTGGCGCACCATGCCGAGGAAACCGTTGTTGATGACGGCGATGTTGATGTGCAGGCCCTCCTGCTGGATGGTGGAAAGCTCGGCCGCGGTCATTTGGAAGCCGCCATCACCGGCGATGACCCAGACATCTTTTTCGGGAGAGGCCATCTTTGCGCCGATGGCCGCGGGCAGGGCGAAGCCCATGGTGCCCAGGCCGCCGGAGGTGATGAGCGTGCGCGTGACTTCGTGGCGAAAGTACTGCGCCTCCCACATCTGGTGCTGGCCCACGTCGGTCGCGATGATCGTTTCGTTCAGGCGGCCTGCGGCAGAGGCCTCCTGCCAGATGTCGTGGATGACGTGCGCGGCGTAGAGGTGGCCGTTGTCGGGCAAGGCGAGGATATCGCGAACGCTGGCGTCACCCTTCATCGCGCGGATCTCTTCACGCCATGGGCCGGTTGGGTCATCCGATCCCACGTTAGGCTGCGCCGAACGTGGAGCACCTGAAGTCTGGTCCATGAGCGGTGCGATGGTCCGCAGCACCTGCTTCAAGTCGCCGATGAGCGCGACATCGACCTTGACGTTCTTGTTGATCTCGCTGGGATCGATTTCGATGTGGATCTTCTTCGCGTTGGGTGCGTAGTGGAGGAGGTTGCCGGTCACGCGGTCGTCGAAGCGCATGCCAAAGGCGAGCAGCAGATCGGCTTGCTGGATCGCATGGTTCACCCACGACTCGCCGTGCATGCCCATCATGCCGAGCGCGAGCGGGTGCGATGCAGGGAAGGCGCCCAGGCCAAGCAGCGTGGTGGCGACGGGGATGTTGTGGCGTTCGGCAAAGGCGATGACCTCGGCTTCGGCTTCGGACTGAATGATGCCGTGGCCCGCGAGGATGACGGGCCGCGTGGAGGCGCGCATGAGTTCGATCGCGCGCTGCATTTCGGTGGACTCGGAACGCAGCATAGGGTGCGGGCGGTAAGGTTTCGGCGCGGCGTGATCAAAGTCGAAGAGCGTGGTGCCCTGCTGCGCATCCTTGGTGATGTCGACCAGAACAGGGCCGGGGCGGCCGGACTGCGCGATTTGAAAGGCCTGGCGCAGCATGGGCGCGATCTCTTCCGCGCGGGTGGCGACGAAGTTGTGCTTGGTGATCGGCAGCGTGATGCCGGTGATGTCGATTTCCTGGAAGGCATCGGTTCCGAGCACTCTGCTGGCGACCTGGCCAGTAATCGCGACGACCGGGATGGAATCGAGCATCGCGGTGGCGAGGCCGGTGACCAGGTTCGTCGCGCCCGGGCCGCTGGTGGCGACGCACACGCCAACGCGACCCGAGGCGCGTGCATAGCCGTCGGCCATGTGCGCCGCGCCTTGCTCATGCCGCACAAGCACATGGTGGATGGTGGGGAACTTGCGCAAGGCGTCGTAGGCGGGAAGGATCGCGCCGCCGGGGTAGCCGAAGACGGTGGTCACGCCCTCGCCGGCGAGCGTGGCCCAGAGGATTTCGGCGCCGGTAAGTGTGGGTGCGGAGTTCGCGGATGCTGTGTGTGTGTCCGTCATGATTTGGCCTCACAATGTGCAGCGTGATGTTCTGAAAGATTATGGAGGTGCGCCGCCGATTCCCGCACGCCCGCATCGTCGGCTGTGTCGCCCGAAGCTACGGCAGCGTACAGAGTGCGAGTCTCGTGCCATGCGGCGCACGCGGCGCGCTCATTGTTGAGGGCGGAGACGCGAAGTGCGTTCGCGAGATCGAGGGTCGGCGGCTGCTCTGTGGTGAGCAGGGCGCGGTACAGGCGAATGGCCTCGTCGATGTGCGAGAAGGCTACGGCATACTCATGCAATTCGCTGCGAACGTCGGCAGCGTGACGCAGAGCGTAGGCCAGCATGCGATCGTCATTCGCCGCGCGCGCGAGGGTGATGGCCTCGGCGTAGTAGATGGCAGCACCGGTGCGGTCGCCGGCGTCGCGGCGGGTCTGTGCGAGGCCAGCGAGGGCCTCGGCACGCTCGACGGCCTGGTCAGCCTCGGCCTGCGCAGCGGCTTCTTTGTAGAGGCGCTCGGCCTCAGCGGCCTCGCCGGATTTGCGGAGGTGCGCGGCGTTGTGCAGAAGCGATTTGAGTTGCTCGATCACGAGGTCACCGCCACGACCGTTCTTTGCAGGTGAATGCTCGCGATCTCTAGCCAATTCCGAAATTGTTCCTCGGTAGCGTTGTTTTTTGCGAAATTGCAGCCTAGATGAACAAGTTGGTAGTTGTCGGGTCCGTAATCGCCAAGTGAACTGTCCTTTCGATCTCCAGAGATTCTTAAGAGCTTGTTTTCCGTTGAGAGTGGCATCTCCCCATTGCAGAGTGAGCAGAGCAGGGGCTTCCGCAAGAGCAGAGAAAGTATTTGGATCTGAAGGTCAGTCGGCGCTGTCCGTAGAGGAGCGCGATGTTGGACCAGTTCGCCAGATGTCATTACGCGGTTCATGACAAGATCAGCCAGCCGAACAGCTTCTTGGCTGGCAAGCTTGTTCTCAGAACGCAACAAGTCTGTTACGTCGATAGGTTTATGAGATCTGGCAAAAACATCGATATTCGGAACAGGTAAGACGGGCAGGGCTAATAGAGCCATTCGGTCTTGGTCAATGACCTCGCGAAAAGGAACGTGCCACATATTGCGATTCGTATTGGGCAGAAGTTGATCGGCAATAGGACGAGAAGGAAGGTCAAATGCGCGAAGAGCCCGAAAGCACCTCAACCACTGGCCAGGGTAGTCTTTTGAAGCCCAAGCTTTTGCATCCGGCGAGATGTGGTTGTAGGTGTCGTAAGTGCGAGTAGTGTCGATCTCGACGACGGACAGCAGCGCACCTCGATCTTCACGCTTGATTGTTTTTTCATCTTTCGTGCCCAAATAAACGACGAAGTCTCTTCCGGTCTGATAGTTACGTCGTATCTGCGTTTCAAAGCTAGCCTGACTGAAGGCGACCACGGGCCAATAAGACGAAATCGGTCCGTACTCGGACTTGAGAAGAAGTTTGGCGCTGCTTGATGCCACTTCGTTCAAAGTCACGAGGTCACCGCGCCTTGGCTGGCACTGCCTACGGTGGCGGTGTATTTGGCGAAGACGCCGCGTTTGTAGCGGGGCTCGGGTGCTTGGAAATCCTGGAGCCGGGTGGCGAGTTCGTAGTCGCTGATGTTTACGTTGAGGGTGCGGTTGGGGATGTCGAAGGTAATCTGGTCGCCTTCGCGGACGGCGGCGATGGGGCCGCCGAGTTGGGCTTCGGGGGCGACGTGGCCGGCCATGAGGCCGCGCGTGGCACCGGAGAAGCGGCCGTCGGTGAGCAGGGCCACGGTTTCGGAGAGCTCGGGGATGCCCTTGATGGCGGCGGTGACGGCGAGCATCTCGCGCATGCCGGGGCCGCCGCGCGGACCTTCGTAACGGATCACGCAGACGTCGTTCGGCTTGATGTCGCCACGCTCGACGGCGGCGAAGCAGAGGTCCTCGGAGTCGAAGACGCGCGCGGGGCCGGTGTGGTGGATGCGCTCGTGGCCGGCGACCTTGACCACGCAGCCTTCGGGCGCGAGGTTGCCGCGCAAGATGACGAGTCCGCCGGTGGGCTTGAGCGGGTTGTCCCAGGTGCGAATGACGGGTTGGCCCGGTGTTTCGTGCGCGGTGCTGGCTTCTTCGCGCAGGGTCCTGCCGCTGACCGTAATGTTGTCGTGCAGCTGGTTACGCTCGATGAGGCGTTGCGCGAGGACGCGCGAGCCGCCTGCCTTCTGGTAGTCGGTTGCGTTGTACTTGCCGCCGGGTGACAGGTCGCAGATGAACGGGGTGCACTCGGAGATGTGGTCGAAGTCCTCCATGGTGAGCGGGATCTGGAGCTCGTGCGCGATGGCGATCAGGTGCAGCACGGCGTTGGTGGAACCACCCGAGGCGCAGACGGCGGTGATGGCGTTTTCCAGAGACTCGCGCGTGAGGATCTGTGAGGGCTTGATGTTTTTGCGGACCAGGTCCATGACGAGGCGGCCGGCCTCGCGCGAGGCGTTCGCCTTTTCCGGCGACATGGCGGGAACGCCCGTGATCTCCATGGGACTGATGCCGAGGAACTCGCCGGCCATGGCCATGGTGTTGGCGGTGAACTGACCGCCGCAGGCGCCGGGGCCGGGGCAGGCGGCGGCTTCGAGTGCCTCGAGTTCGTCGTCGTCGATCTTGCCCGCGGCGTGCGACCCCATGCCCTCAAAGACGTTCAGGATGGTGATCTCTTTGCTGGTGCCGTCGGGCTGGCGCAGTTGGCCCGGCGCGATGCTGCCGCCGTAGAGCATGAGGCCGGGGATGTCGAGCCGCGCGAGCGCCATGACGGAGGCGGGCATGTTTTTGTCGCAGCCCGCGATGCAGACCAGGCCGTCGAAGCTGTTGCCGCGCGTGACGAGCTCGATGGAATCGGCGATGACCTCGCGCGAGATGAGCGAGGCCTTCATGCCCTCGGTGCCCATGGTGATGCCGTCGGAGATGGTGACGGTGTTGAATTCCATGGGTGTGCCGCCAGCTTCGCGGATGCCTTGCTTCACGGCGTCGGCGACCTGGCGCAAATGGAAGTTGCAGGGGCCGATCTCCGTCCACGTGTTGGCGATGCCGATGATGGGTTTGTGCAGGTCTTCCTTGCTGAAGCCGACGCCGCGCAGGTAGGAACGCGCGGCCGCGCGGGATGGACCTTCGGTGAGGACGGTGCTGTTGCGTTTGCCGGGATCGAGTTCGTTTGCCAATGTTTTCTCTACTTGTGTTCCGGTCGGCCTGTCTACCGACCAATGCCGCGGTGCGCTTTCGATTTGTTGTCGGGTGGCGCGGGTTGTGAGGAAACGAGTGCCGCGAAGTCGTGGACGAGCGCAGCAACTACGGTGTCTAAGTTTTTGTCGCGATTTTTTTGAAAGTGAGCGTAGTTGCTCTGTTCCGTGAGCGACCAGACCACGATGTGTGTTTTGCGATCGATCAGCACGGCGCGAAATTGGCGAGACGAATCTTCGCCGCTCACTCGTGAGCCTGCGAGGCTGATCTCGTAATGCAGCTCAACAACGAGGTCTGCGTCCAATGGATCGGCGACGAGCTTGAACTGATGTAGCGCATCGACGCCCGCAAAAAAGCCGTTGTAGGCGCGAAGGCAGTCCGCGTTTTCCTGATCGCCGGCGTTACCGATGAAGACGCTTTGCGCGTGGCTGAGCATTGCTGGTAGTGGCGCGGGTGGGAGCGCAGGCGTTGTCGCCTGCGCTCCCACATAAAAGGTCCATAGGCTGAACAAGGCGCAGGCAAGCGACGCTGTGACAAACGTCTTCATGCGCTGGCTTTCGGTGCGGACCAGAACTCTGCGTTGTGCTTCGTTTCGAAGGCGTCGAGTGCGTCGGTGTGGCGCAGGGTGAGGCCGATGTCATCGAGGCCGTGGAGCAGGCAATATTTGCGGAAGGGGTCGATCTCGAAGCGGGCGTGGAAGCCCTGATCGTCGACGACGGTCTGGTGTTCGAGATTGATGGTGATTTGGTGATCGGGGTTCTCGGTCGAGCGCTGCAGGAGTGTCTCGACCTTGTCGTCGTCGAGGCGCACGAGGATGATGCCGTTCTTGCCCGCGTTGGAGTAGAAGATGTCGGCGAAGGTGGGAGCGATGACGCAGCGGAAGCCGTACTGCTGAATGGCCCAAGCGGCGTGCTCGCGGGAGGAGCCGCAGGCGAAATTCTTTTCGGCGATCAGGATTTTTGCGCCCTTGTACTCCGGCTGGTTCAGCACGAAGTCACGCTTCGGCATGAGTTGTTCACTGAGACCGGAACCGGTGCCCAGGTCGTAGCGCCAGTCGAAGAAGAGGAAGTCGCCATAGCCCGTGCGCTCGATGCGCTTGAGGAATTGCTTGGGGATGATCTGGTCGGTGTCGATGTTGGGCAGCGGCAGCGGCACGGCTTTGCTGGTGAGGATGTTGATGGGCTCCACTTACGCCTGCCTTTCGTCTGTGGTGAGGATGACGCTCAGATCGGTGCGCCACTCCGCTGGTGAAACGCCGTCGTGTGGCCCGACGACGTAAGCCTCGATGAAGTCGCCGCGCAGCGCCGGCGCCTCTGCCGGAATGCTCGCGATGAACTCGCCCCACGCGTGAGGCAGGCCTGCATAGTCCCCGTGGTACGTGGTGCGGAGAACGGGAAGGGAAGGCATTGCGACCGGTTCCACACGGCCAACCGCCTGAACGGGATGCTCGACCGGAACGCAAAGATTGAAGTCAAAGCTGTCGGTAGGGCGGCGGAAGTGATGTGCGAAGACTGGACCGGCAGCGGTGAGACTTTGCTGACGCAGCGCGTCAAACAACTCTGCGATTGCTTTAGGAAACTCGTCACGCATCGAGGCTACAGGTATGTGTAGATGGATCGCGGCTGTCTGCTGCGCCGCAATGCCCATTTGGACGGGAGTGTCGATCATGCCTGTTGCTCCTTGCTGCCCCACTTGCGGACGTCGACGAAGTGGCCCGCGATGGCGGCGGCTGCGGCCATTTCAGGCGAGACGAGATGGGTGCGTCCGCCGCGGCCCTGGCGGCCTTCGAAGTTGCGATTGCTGGTGGAGGCGCAGCGTTCGCCGGGGGCGAGGATGTCGGGGTTCATGCCGAGGCACATGGAGCAGCCGGGTTCGCGCCACTCGAAGCCGGCCTGTTTGAAGACGAGGTCGAGCCCTTCCGCTTCGGCCTGCCGCTTGACGGCCTGCGAGCCGGGAACGACCATCGCGCGAATCTTGGCGGCGACGTGCTGTCCGCGCACGATGGCGGCAGCGGCGCGCAGATCTTCGATGCGGCCGTTGGTGCAGGAGCCGAGGAAGACCGTGTCGATGGCGATCTGCTCCATGGGCGTGCCGGGTTTCAGGTTCATGTATTCGTAGGCGCGCTCAAAGCTCTTGCGGTCGGCGTCAGTAGGGGCCTGTGCGAGGGTAGGCACCGCGCCGTCGATCGTTGCGTGCATGCCGGGCGAGGTGCCCCAGGTGACGGCGGGTGCGAGCGTGGCGGCGTCGATGGTGAGCTCGCGGTCGAAGGTTGCGCCGGGGTCTGTGGGCAGGGTGCGCCAGTGCTTGAGAGCCTCTTCCCACGCGGATTCGTCTACGTCTGCGGCGGCTCCAAATGCAGGTTTCTCCGCTTCGGACCCACGGTGAAGCTGTGCGTCCTCCGGTCGAAATGACAAGTCGTTGCTGGTCCGAAAAGCAGATCCCGTCGCTTTGTTACGGGATGACAAACCAGAGGAACTGCCGGACACCTCGGAAGGAGTGTTGCGCGTGCCGGGGCTGAAGCGGCGGCCTTTCAGGTAGGCGAAGGTGGTTTCGTCGGGAGCGATCATGCCGGCGCGGGCGCCTGCTTCGATGCTCATGTTGCAGATAGTCATGCGGCCTTCCATGGAGAGCGCGCGGATGGCCGAGCCGGCGTATTCGACCGCGTAGCCGGTCGCGCCATCGGTGCCGATGCGGCCGATGATGTCGAGGATGATGTCTTTCGCGGTCACGCCGAAGGGCAGCTCGCCTTCGACGTTGATGCGGAAGGTTTTTGGCTTGGCCTGGGGCAGCGTCTGCGTGGCCATCACGTGCTCGACCTCGCTGGTGCCGATGCCGAAAGCGAGCGCGCCGAACGCGCCGTGCGTGGAGGTGTGCGAGTCGCCGCAGACGATGGTCATGCCGGGCTTGGTCGCGCCGAGCTCCGGCCCGATCATGTGCACGATACCCTGCGAGGCGTCCTGCACGTCGAAGAACTCGATGCCGAAGTCGGCGCAGTTGTTGCGCAGAGCGTTCACCTGCGCAGCGCTGACCTGATCGACAATGTTGAGGCGATCCGCGGCGCTGGTGGTGGGCACGTTGTGGTCGACGGTGGCGATGTGGCGATCGGGGCGGCGCAGCTTGCGGCCGGCAAGGCGAAGGCCGTCAAAGGCCTGCGGCGACGTGACTTCGTGCACGAGCTGCAGGTCGATATAGAGCAGGGGTGGCTCACCCGCGGGTTCCGCGACGATGTGCTGCTGCCAATTTTTTTCGAAGAGCGTGCGTGGGTGCGAAGTCGCAGACACAGGGATCAGCCTTTCTGTTCGTTGCTTCGGGTAGGCATGCCGGGTTGCCAGGCGTGCACGTCCGCCGGTGTGAGCTCGATCTGCGCGCCGCTCGGCTCCACAATCGTTGCGTCCGAAATGATCGTTTGGTAGTCGGGATCGCTGCCCTGCTGTGTCCAACTGCCAATCGCGGTCAACAGAGCTGTTGGCAGCGTTCCTGCGCTGAGCGGAAAATTCGAGAAGATCCAAAGGTGGTTTCCATGGCCGTGCTCCGAGGTGGTATGCGCCTCCAAGGAAGCGGCATACACGGTCGCTCCGGTCACCGTATCCGCCCACAACATGGCATTTTCGGTGCAGTCGTGAAGCGGGCAGCCAGAAGCGACTACGTAGCGATTCTCCATTGTCTGCACGTCGTCGCCAAGGCCCCCCAAGAAGTCGCGCACATCTTTTGATGGCACGCTGGGTCCTTCCACCCAGTAGTTCACGGGCTTGCTGGAAATGTGACTGCGCAGGAACGCGGGGAAGCGTTTATCGGCTTCGAGGTCGTTCGACGCCTTGCCTGCATAGGAGAGCAGCCAGGGTGCAGGTTCGGCAACATGCGCTGGTGGCACCGAGGCTGCTGCGGACTCTGCGGCCTGCGTATGTGATGCCTCGGCGCTGCTGTGCGTCTGCGATGCGTGCCACTTACAGCCCGCCATGCCGTTGAGCAGCAGAAGCGCCGTGGCCAAGGTAGGAAGCGATTTCACTGCGCTGCTCCTTGGTCGTTTATCGAGGTCGTCTCCAGAGCTGCTTCCAACTTGCTGAGAATCAGCGCGCCCATCTCGGTCGTGCTGAGTGTGGTCTGACCGGCAATGTTGCCGTGTGCGATGTCGGTGGTGCGGTAGCCCTGGTTCAGTGCCTCGGTGACAGCGTCGTCGATCAGCCTGGCTGCGGCTTCCATATTCGCGGAATGGCGCAGCAGCATGGCCGCGGTCAGGATGGCGCCGATGGGATTTGCCTTGCCGGTGCCGGCAATGTCGGGCGCGGAGCCGTGCACGGGCTCGTACAGGTTTACTTTGCCACCCAAAGTGGCCGAGGGCAGCATGCCGAGTGAACCGGTGATCACGCCCGATTCGTCCGAGAGAATGTCGCCGAAAAGATTCTCGGTGAGCACCACGTCGAAGTCGCGCGGGCGCGTCATCAGGTGGATCGCCATGGCGTCGACGTATTGATGTTCTACGGTGACGGACGGATAGTCGCGCGCGACTTCGTTGACGACGGCACGCCACAACTGCGAGGTTTCGAGCACGTTGGCCTTGTCGACACTGGTCAGTTTATTGCGGCGTTTGGTAGCCAGGTCAAAGGCGATGCGGGCTACGCGCTCGACCTCGTCGCGGGTGTAAGCCATGGTGTTGTGCGCGCGATTGGCGGCCTTGTCCCACGCGCGTGGCTCCCCGAAGTAGAGGCCGCCGAGCAGTTCGCGCACGAAGAGGATGTCGGCACTGGCAGTGATCTCCGGCCGCAGCGGACTGTTGTCGGCAAGGGCGGTGTAGGCAATTGCGGGGCGTAAATTTGCAAAGCCGCCGAGCGCGGCACGGATTTGCAACAGGCCGGCTTCCGGGCGCTCGCTGGGCGGCAGGTGGTTGAATTTGTTGTCGCCCACGGCGCCGAGCAGGGCAGCATCGCAGCTGAGGGTCTGCTGCAGCGTTTCGGGTGGCAGGGGGGTGCCGTGCTCCGTGATTGCCACGCCGCCGATGAGCAGTGGCACGTACTCAAAGACATCGCCGCGCGCGTTTGCGACGGTGGTGAGCACATTGACGGCCTCATTCGTGACTTCGGGACCGATGCCGTCGCCGGCGAGGATTGCAATCTTCAGGTGCAAGTGCGGTTCCTTTTGAGTTCGTGCCGCGCTGGAAGCAGATTCTTCGCTACGCTCAGGATGACACTGTTGTGGTTGCGCTCAGGCGACAGTGCCGGGGCGTCCCCGGAGCCGCAATGGGCTGACCTGCGCACTGATTCTGCTACACCGGCTGGGGTACGAGCGCGATGATGTCCTGGTCGTAGATGGATTTCTTGCGATCAGCCAGTGCCGTGAAGCGGGTGTAGGTCTGATCGAGATCTTCGCGCGTCAGTTCGAAGCCGAGTTCCTTCAGGCGATGCTCCAGCGCGCGGCGTCCGCTGTGTTTGCCCAGCACGATGGTGTTTGCCGCGACACCGAAGCGCGAGGCCGACATGATCTCGTAGGTGAGCGGGTTGGCGAGCATGCCATGCTGGTGTATGCCGCTGGCGTGGGCGAATGCGTTCTTGCCGACGATGGCTTTGTTTGGCGACGGCGTGAAGGAGATGATTTCGTCGAGCATGCGGCTGGTCGCGCCGATCTGGTCCAGTTTCAAGCCGTTTGTGAACGGGTATGCATCGTTGCGGATATTCAGGATCGCGGCGACCTCTTCCAGCGCGGCATTTCCGGCCCGTTCCCCGATGCCATGAATGGAGACTTCCACCTGTCGCGCGCCGCCGCAGACACCCGATAGGGTGTTGATGGTGGCAAGACCCAGGTCGTCGTGACAATGTGTGGAGAAGGTGACGTTCTGACCCGCAGGCACGCGCGCACGCACTGTTTGAAACATCTGCTGGTACTCGGCAGGCGTGGAATAGCCCACGGTATCGGGCAGGTTTATGGTCGTGGCGCCGGACTGGATAGCGACGGTAATCATCTCGACGAGGAAGTCGAGATCGGAGCGGGTTGCGTCTTCTGCAGAAAATTCAACGTCCTCGGCGTACCTGCGGGCCAGGCGGACACACTCGCCGGTCTGATCGAGCGCCTGCTGCCGCGTAATGCGCAGCTTGGCTTCCAGGTGCAGATCTGAGGATGCAAGAAACGTGTGAATGCGGTTGATCGGCGCGGCTTCAACGGCAGCAGCGGCGCGCTCGATATCCCCCTGCTTGCAGCGGGCGAGCGCGGCGATGCGGGTGCCGCGCACCTCTGTGGCGATGGCGTGGACGGATTCGAAGTCACCGTCTGACGCAATGGGAAAACCGGCTTCGATGATGTCCACGTTCAGCGCGGCGAGCTGATGCGCGAAGCGCAGCTTTTCCGCGTGGTGCATGGTGCAGCCGGGCGATTGCTCGCCGTCGCGTAACGTGGTGTCAAAAAAGAGAACCTGATTGTTTGCCGTGGTCATTGACTCTTTTCCTGCCATGGCCAGTATAGAGATAAGGGCGGGTTATGCCGGGTGATAGCATCATTCAATCTGCTAATACCCAGGTGCGGCTCGTGGACCTATTTGCCTTGGAAACCTTCGTCGCGGTCGCCCAGGAGCGCAGCTTTTCACGGGCTGCGCTTCGGCTGCGGCGGACGCAGCCGGCCGTGAGCCAAA
This sequence comes from Terriglobus sp., assembly GCF_965201105.1. Lineage (GTDB taxonomy): Bacteria > Acidobacteriota > Terriglobia > Terriglobales > Acidobacteriaceae > Terriglobus. Next base: position 2,583,903 of record NZ_OZ241741.1, on the reverse strand, counting down.
CTATTGCCAAGCTGGAAGCGGAGCTGGGCGAATCCCTGTTTGAGCGGTCCGCCCGCGATGGATCGCTGACCGACGCCGGCGAGGTCCTGCGCGATTACGCGCACAAGCTGCTGAATTTGCGTCAAGAAGCGGCCGACGCCCTGGGCGACCTGCGTTCGCTACACCGGGGCCGGCTGAACCTGGCCGCGAATGAGTACACCTGCCTGTCGCTGCTGCCGGTGCTTGATCGATTCTGCCGCGCCCACCCGCTCATCAAGGTCGCGGTGCAGCGTTCGCTGGCGAGCCGGATCCCGGATGAACTGCTGGCGCACGGCGTGGAGTTGGGGATCATCAGCTTTCGGCCGGACGACCCGGCGCTGGAATCGATCGTGATCTTTCGGGATGAACTGGCGTTTGTGGTGAACCCGCAGCATTCGCTGGCATCTGCGGAATCTGTGTCGATCCGCCAGTTGGATGGGGAGCATTTTGTTGCGCACAACGTAGCGTCACCGCAACGGGCGAAGGTGTTGGAGGCGTTTCAGCGGCACAAAACGAATCTGCGTATTGATGTGGAATTGCCATCGCTGGAAGCGGTGCGGCGCTTTGTAGAGCAGGGGAATGGTGTGGCACTGGTGCCGGCGCTGACGGTAGAGCGGGAATTGGCGTCAGGGGCGTTGGTGCGGGTGCCGGTGCGGGAGCTGCGGATGGAACGCAAGCTGCGTCTGGTTTACCGCAAGAACGCTGCGCTGTCGCACGCGGCGATGAGCTTTCTGCAGCAGGTGGAAAGCTACGCCGCCGGCTCTGACAATACCTATTGTTATGAAGTGGAAAAGCCGGGAAAGCTGCGCTGATCCGCTCACCGAAGCGGCTCTGACGAGTCGTACAGGTACAATAACGGATGGAACGGATGGTCCTGGAAAGCTTTGGGCTACGCTTCTCCGCTGCGCCTTCGCGTGCAGAGACGCCCTGATTTGAGGTTGGTAACTTTTCGCATGAAAAAAACGATGTGGATGTGCGCGGTGCTTGTGAGTACCGTGGCGGCTGCTGTGGCACCGAAGGCAGCACTCGCGCAGGAAAGCCGGCAGGACGTGAGCCTGAGCGCAACGTACTTGTTTGCTCCACAGGTGAACGGCAATGCGGCGCAGCTGAACACGCACGGTTATCTGGGAGCGCTGGCCAGCTATCGCTTTATGCTTACGCCGCGGTCAGCACTTGAAGCGAACTACGGCTTTACCCAGTACCGCGACACGCTCCAGAACTCGCGCGCGACGTATCAGATCCATACGCGTCAGCAGGAATTCTCGCTGGGGTATGTGTACAGCCGGACGTACCACAACTTCAGCCCGTTTCTGGAGGGCGGTGTCGCGGGCGTGTTCTTTTCGCCGCTCAAGGATTACGAGACCACGACGCTGGATGCCGCGCGGCAGACTTCGCTCGGCGGCATGTTTGGCGGCGGCGTTGCGTATGAGCTGAGTCCCAGCTTTGACCTGCGGGTGGGATATCACGGAGTCGTGGTGAAGGCGCCCAGCTTCAAGGTGTCCAATTCGACCTCCGCGGGATCGGATTACAACACCGGGCGGTATGAGGTGATCTCGACGCCGGCAATCGGCATTGCGTACCACTTCTAATCAGCTTTTCCGTTCAAGAGAAAGACCCCGGACATCCGGGGCCTTTCTGCTTTATGAAGACGACGCAATTAGAAGTGGTACGCCGCACCCACAGTGAAGAGCTGAGGCGTGAGAGAGGAGGAAGTTGCAGTGACGAAACCCTGGTCGACGAAGCCGCGGAAGCTGAACCACTTCTGGTACTCGTAGTCGGCGCGCACGTTCACATGCCTGTGCACGTTGACGTCAACGCCGGCACCGATCGCGCCGATGTTGTAGGCGAGATTGGCGACGCTGCGTTCGTAATTGAAGACACCGCGACCGTACATCAGCTTGGCATACGGGTGGGCGATGCCGTAGTGCCGGACGTACCGTCCACCGAGTTCGTAGGTACGTTCGTATAGCTTGCTTGGGCTGGGTGCGTTTACCTGGTGGATGTTGAATTCAATGCCGTAGTGTTCTTTGAAATCGAATGTGGCGTACCCCATGTACCCCTTGAAGGTGTTTTCGGTGTAGTCCGGAGAGGCCAGAACGAAGCCGCCGCCTGCCTGCAGATCGCCGGAGCGTGCCGCAGTCGGCTTGGCCTGCCCTTGTGCTGTCGTTGCGCAGGCGAGCGAAAGCACGAACACCGCCGATGCCACAAAGGCCCGAGCGATGTCATGAACATTTCGTTGCACAAAGTATGTATCGGCTGCGCTCGCTAAAGGCTGTAGCGGGGCGAAGCCGGGGGGTCCGCTTTGGATGGGATGGGCGTCCGTGGTCAGCAAAACGACTCCTTGCAGGTAGAAAAGCGCTTACAGGTAACGGGAGCGGGCTCGCAACGCGAACACGCTCCCGCTCCATTACTTCTGCGGTGGGTTGCTCGTACCGGTTGCCGGTACGGCGGGCTGCGTTGGCTGATCCACGATGGTTCCGTTCGCTGGGGCGGTTCCGGTAGCCGGCTGTGCTACAGGTGCAGCCGCTCCGTTGGAAGGCGCACCATTCGCCGGAGCGGTTGTTTGCCCCGTTGCAGACTGGGCTGCAACATCGGCAGCGGTGCTGCCGGTTGCGTTCTGCGCCGCCGCATTGGCGGCTGCCTGATCCACTGCGGTCGTGGGTGCCTTGTAGTAGGCCAGCTTCAGGTACACCGGCGTTACTTCAAATGGCATTTTGTCGCGGGAGGAGAGCAGGGGTTCATAGGCGGAATGCATCTGCACAACCTGGTCTGTCCAGGGGTCGAAGCGAAGGAACGAACCCAACGGCATCGCCGCGTTTTGCTTCAGGTCGTTCATGTTCAGCTTCTGGCCTTTGGCGACCAGACCCTGCAGCCAGAAGGTGCCAGTCTTCGGATCCTTGATGAGCGAATCGCCCAACATGGGCTCGTTCAGAGCTGTGAGCGATTTGGACCGCTGCTGAAGTTGCGCCAGGTACAGTCCGAACTGGCTGCCCGCGTCCTGTAGCTCCTTCGGTTGCAGTAATTCGATGGTCTTCTTCGCGGCCTCTTCATTGTCGCGATCCGTGTGATGCATCGGAATTTTGGCGAAGGCGGCTGTATCAGGAAAGAGCAGGCGGTCGTTGAACGCGTACTTCGTATCCAGCCGGTGACCCTGGATGATGTGGGCCAGCTGGAACGCGATCACCGCGTACAGGTTGTTGACTTGCTCGTTCTTGTCGCCGGGGACAGCCGTGGTGTCGATCAGGCTCTTGGAAATCACGATCGTGTTGCCGATTGCGAGCGACTCGAGCGGCTCCGTCAACAAGGTGCGAACCCGAACCGGCCGTGCCGTCTGGATGTTGTTGTAGGCCAGGATGTTCCCGGCGATCTGCTCCAGGATCTTGTCGAAGTCAGACGGAGCGTCGAGCAGGCCGGCCTGGAACAGCCGCTCGATCACGTTGTCCTCGGCCTGCTGCACCCAGGCGCGCTGCGCCCCGAGTGGTGAAACGTCCTGCGCGTCGTTCGAAACGTCTGTAGCGCCCGCTACTTCCACGTCCACGTTGTCCGCGGTCGCCTGGGGTACTTTCAGCACGTATCCCCAGATGTGATTGACCGCCTTGAACTTGACGGTGTTCTCTTCGCTCTTCGGATCGCTCTCTTCCACGTAGAAGCTGGTTGGCAGCCAGAGGCCAGGCTGCACGTTGGTGCGCCAGGAATCAAAGTGGTAATACTCCCGGATATCTTTCTCAGTCCCGGCGAAGGAGCCGTTGAAACGAACGATGTTGCCGCCCTGAGTTTCAATCCAGACGCGACCGAAAAAGCGTCCGCGGGTCCGGTTGGTTGCGGGTTCCACGTCGAACACCGCGGTCCGCACGGATCCGACAAAGTCGTTGCGGACAAAGCCGAATTTGTACTCCGTCCGGTTAAAGTCCTTGGAATCGATGAGCAGCATCTGCACGAAACCGGCTTCGCTGAACTCTAGGTGCAGGGAATGGTTCAGGCCGCTGATGTAGCTTCCGGAGCCTTTGAAAATGTTGAGCTTGCTCGCGAAACCCCTCTTCTCGCCATTGGTTCCGCTGTGTTTGACCGTGCTGCGTTGATAGGCATTGTCCCCGATTACCTTGCCGAAATCGACACGGCCCAGAAAGTGCTGGTCAGACACAGGAACCTGCAGCAGCGCTGGATCAGGCTTCATGTTCTGGATATAGGTTTCCACCAGGGGAGCCCGATCCTTGACCACCTTCACGACCTGGGCCTCGCGAGCAATTGCCTTATCGATCAAGGCATTCTGCGCGGCGGTGAGCTTGTGTGCGGGGAGGTCGTCCTTTGGCTTTTTCTTTCCGAGCAGGGGGATTGCCGCGTGCGCCTGCGTGGCGCTGACGGCAAGCATGCCTGCGAGGAGACCCGCGATGCACGGCTTTCGTAGGTTAATCATGGGTTCGATACTCCTGGAGCGTGGCTCAAAGCCGATCTATTTTGTTGCCGCTTGGCGTATTATGCCGCATTTGCGCCAGCAGCCGGTTCCGGCTGTTAGCTCGCAAGCTGGAAGCTGATGTTGACGACACCGTCCCAATCGGTAGGTTTACCGTCCTGGGTGGCGGGTTGGAAGCGCATGGCCTGAGCGGCACGAACCGCGGCCTCGTTCAAGCCGTGGCCAAGTCCGTTGGAGACGCCGATGACCTGGACGGCACCATTGGAGGTGACGTGGATGCGCACGGCGACACTACCCTCGATGTGGGCTGCCTTCGCATCTTCCGTGTATTCCGGACGCGGCTTGAACAGGACCTTTGGAGCTGTTCTGGGAGCAGAGACGGTTTGCGCGATCTGGGTTGCGACCGGTTGCGGTTTATTGTTCATCGCAATCTGAATGGCGCCCGTGCGGGCTGGACCGCTGCCGGTACTGCCGGCTAGGCCGTTGCTCAGGCCACGGATGGGCACAGCAGCACTGTCGCGTCCGGCCATGTTGGTGCCGTTGGGACTGCCGGAACCTGAGATGGCGATGCGGCTCGGGTTACCAAGGCCCGAGTTCGCCGCATTCATGCCCGGTGCGCCGGAGCGACCCAGGTTGACAGGCGACACTGCAGGTCCCGACGTGTTGTTGATCGGGTTTGTCATGCTGCCAAGACGAACGGGGCTGGGATGCGCGCTGTTGTTGGGCACGGAAGCTGCCTGCGCAATCTGAATCGCCACCGGCTTGGGTGCGGGCGGAGGTGTAACGACCTTGGGCGCGGGCGGCGTGTTTACGGCTACCGGCGCCGGCTTGATTACGGGCGGCTGAATCTTCGGCGGTTCCGGCGTCTCGACAACGATGGGCGGCTTTATCGTCTCGATCGGCTTGAGCTTGGGTGGCGGCGGCAGCTTCACGATCGGCTTCGGCCTGGGCGGCTCCGGCGGCAACGGCTTGACCGCGTTGAAGGTAATAACCTTCTGCGCCTCGATCTGCTTTTTGACCGTGGTCTTGATCATGAGCCCGGCAGTCAGCGCGGAGCCAAAGATAAGCAGCGCGACGGGCAGGGACCGCTTGTCACGCTTACCCGTTTCCACCACGCCGAAATCTTTAAAAGCGAGATCACGCTGCGTCCGCAGTGTCGGATCCGATGGGGCGGTGGGGATACGCTGCACCACAGAAGGACGCTGGGTCACAGGAGGACGGCGGGTCGGCTGGGGTGAACGGGGAGTTTCAGTGATCATACGCGCGTTGGTTCCTCGGCAAAGGCCTAGAAGTCGTTTGTGTTCCGGTCGAACAGGCGATCCATACCCTTGGGGGATGATGGAATTTCTTAGGCCCGCATCTGGGGCTTACACATTCCAATCAGTGAGCAGCAATTGCATGTTCTGAACTGGAACACTGTTTCGGTTTGATGCCTCGTATCATAAGGCGCATCAGAACCCGGTTTGGAAAAATGTGCCTGCAACTTTTGTGCCAGCGAGGTCAGATCGCACATTATTTCCCTCTAAGACGAGGTTCCTGGAAAAGTATTCCGCGCTTCCAACAAAAAGAATCGTTTTCGATGTGCGCGTATTTTGTTTCCTTGCAGCTTTGGACACTTTCGGCCATGCTCGGCCAACTACGACACTGTGTGTCTTCGAGCGGGTTTTGAGAAACTTTGTCTTAGCAGCTGCATGCATCTTTAACACCAAAACTGCGGCCGAGTTGCGATTTGTTGTCACCGCTCGCGGTGATTGTGAGTCGCTGAGCCGTTCTGGCCTGATCGTCACTTGATACAGACGTAGCGTTCTGCTTTTAGTCTGCTGCCATGCTTCAAGACATGTTTCACCTGTCGCTTCCATTGCTGGAAAAAATCATTCGCCCAGTACTTGTGTATTTCGCACTCATTCTGTTGCTGCGATTGTTCGGTAAGCGGGAACTTGCGCAGCTGAACCCCTTCGACCTGGTGCTTCTGCTGATGCTGTCGAACACGGTGCAGAACGCCGTGATTGGGAACGACAACTCACTTGCGGGTGGCATTGTTGGAGCCGTGGCTCTACTCAGCGCGAATTTCGCGCTGAACCGGCTGCTCTTTCACTTTCCGAAACTTGACCGATCGTTGCAGGGATCGCAGACGGTGCTGGTACAGGACGGCGAGGTCGATAAGCGTGCCATGCAGCGCGAGATGCTGACGCTCGAAGAGCTCATCCAGGTCATTCATCGGCAGAACATCACCGGGATGCAGGACGTGAAACTGTGCGTGCTGGAACCGAATGGGACGTTCTATGTGGAAAGCACAGAGGACAGCGTTCCCCGCCAGCGGCATGATGAGGTGATGCAACAGCTCAGTGCGTTGCAGCAGGAGATCGCGAAGCTGCGAACGCCGGGGCAGAAGCCGGGCGTGCCTAGCGGTGCGTAACCTTTCGGATCTGCTCGCGATAGCGGTCACTCGCACCGCCGGCGGCAGCGTCGCGCAGAGCGGCACGATACCCGGAAAGGAAGATGGTATAGAGCACCGCGGCCGCGCAGCCGACGCCGAACAGGAAGCCCAGTGCAAGGCCGATCACCACCGAGATTGCAAAGTTTCCGAACACTTGCCCAGAGTATCGGCTCTACGTGTGCGGCGGGACCGTTCCGGTCGGCCTGCCACGGAAGTAAGCCGCTCTGTAAAATCAACAGGCCGCAGCCGAGCCGCGGCTGCAAGGAGACGCCCGCTGTGGCAGATGTGTTTACGGAAAGCGTACCGGCGCCGGAGACGGCTGCCGGCGGGCAGAATCACTTGAAATCGTCGCTGCGCGAGAACCGCGTCTTCCCACCACCGGCGGAGTTTGCGGCTCGCGCACACATCCGGTCGCGCGAGGACTACGACGCCATGTATCGCCGTTCCGTCGACGATCCAGATGCCTTCTGGGCAGAGGCAGCGCAAACGCTGGATTGGACGGCGCCGTGGTCAGAGGTACTGAACTGGGACGGCAGCCGGGCGCAGTGGTTTGTGGGCGGCAAGCTGAATCTGTGCGCGAACGCGGTGGACCGGCACGCGCAGGGGACCCGCGCGAGCAAGGTTGCGCTCTTGTGGGAAGGCGAGCCCGGCGAGCAACGCAGCCTGAGCTATGCCGAACTGCACGCCGAGGTGCAGCGCTTCAGCAATGGCCTGAAATCGCTGGGCGTGCAGAAAGGCGATCGCGTCGCGATCTACATGGGCATGTGCCCGGAGCTCGCCATCGCGCTGCTGGCTTGTGCGCGCATCGGTGCGGTGCATTCTGTCGTGTTTGGCGGCTTCGCTGCGCAGGCGTTGGCAGACCGGGCGAACGATGCGCAGTGCAGGCTGCTGATCACGCAGGATTCCAGCTTTCGCCGCGGTCAGCCCGTGCCTCTGAAGGCGATCGCGGATGAGGCGCTAACGCGCTGCTCATGCGTCGAGAACGTGGTTGTCTTCCGCCGTAGCGGCATTGCCGTGTCGTGGCAGGAAGGCCGCGATCACTGGTGGCATGACGTGGTGGACCGGGTTGATCGCGAGTGCGCGCCCGAGCCGATGGACGCGGAAGATCCGCTTTTCATCCTGTACACCAGCGGCACCACCGGAAAGCCGAAGGGATTGGTACACACCACGGGCGGGTATGGCGTAGGCACGCTGCTGACCACGCGTTACAACTTCGATCTGCAGGAAGAGGACGTGTACTTCTGCACGGCTGACATCGGCTGGATCACAGGGCACAGTTACGTGGTGTACGGCCCATTGCTGAACGGGGCGACGGTGCTGCTGTACGAAGGCGCTCCGAACTGGCCGGAGGCCGACCGCTTCTGGCGCATGGTGGACGAGCACAAGGTGACGGTGTTCTACACCGCACCAACGGCGATTCGCGCGTTTATGAAGTGGGGCACGGACTGCGTGCGCAAGCATTCATTGGACTCGTTGCGCTTGCTGGGAACAGTAGGCGAGCCGATCAATCCCGAGGCATGGATGTGGTACCACCGCGAGATAGGCCACGAACGCTGCCCCATTGTGGACACCTGGTGGCAAACCGAGACCGGCATGCACATGATTGCGCCGGTGCCAGGTGCGGTGGCGACCAAGCCCGGCTCGGCGACGCGGCCGTTCTTTGGCGTGGTGCCGGAGGTCGTCACGAAAGAGGGCGAGCCGGTCCCTGCGGGTGCGGGAGGCCTGCTGGTAATCCGGCGACCGTGGCCGGCGATGGCGCGAACGATTTTCGGCGACCACGAGCGGTACGTGAAAACGTATTGGAGCGAGATCCCGGGAAGCTACTTCACCGGTGACGGTGCCCGCGTTGACGAGGATGGCTACTACTGGCTGATGGGCCGCGTAGATGACGTGCTGAACGTGAGCGGGCATCGGCTTGGAACGATGGAGATCGAGTCGGCGCTGGTGGCGCACACAGCTGTCGCGGAGGCGGCGGTGGTCGGACGCCCTGACGAGATGAAAGGCGAGGGCATCATCGCGTTCGTCTCGTTGGCCGACGGCCGCGATCCCTCACCGGCGTTGAAAGACGAACTTAAGAAATGGGTGGCAAAGGAGATCGGCGCGCTGGCTCGGCCGGACGACATCCGCTTCACGCCGGCGCTGCCGAAGACCCGCTCGGGCAAGATCATGCGGCGTCTGCTGCGCGAGCTTGCGACCACGGGCGAGGTGAAGGGCGACACGACGACGCTGGAGGACTTCAGCGTCGTGGCGGGCTTGAAGGAAAAAGACGAAGAGTCGAGCTAGCGCAGGTTGCTGCTCGGCTTGGCGGGCAGGTTGATAAAGAAGCTGGAGCCCTTACCGACCTCGCTTTCTGCCCAGATCCTGCCGCCGTGCTGCGTCACGATGGAGCGGCAGATGGCAAGGCCCAGCCCGGTGCCGCCCATGGTTCGGGAATCCGAGGCATCGACCTGTTGGAAGCGGCCGAAGATGTGTTCCAGCTTTTCAGGCGGGATGCCGCGACCGGTGTCCGTGACCTGAATTTGTGTTTCGTTCGAACCTACGCTTCGCGTGCTCAGGGTAATGGTGCCGCCGGCCGCCGTGAACTTGAGTGCATTCGAGATCAGGTTGGTCACGGTCTGCACGATGCGCTCGCTGTCGACCCACGCAAGCACCGGCTGCAACTGGAAGCGGAAGGAGATGCCGGCCTTGGCGGCGGAGGCGGCCAGCAGTTCGGCGGCATTTTTCACGAGCGTATCCGCAGATGCGCTGTTGTAGTGCAGCTCTGCTTTACCGGAGCCGATGCGTTCGAGCTCGAGGATGTCGTTGACCAGGTTGACCAGCCGGTCGGTGTTGCCGATGGCGATCTGAAGCATCTGATCCTGCTTGTCGGGCCGCGTGGCAAGCGCACCGGAGGCGATCAGGCCGAGCGAGGCGCGCATGCTGGTCAGCGGCGTGCGCAGCTCATGCGACACGGTTGAGACAAACTCGTCTTTCATGCGGTCCAGGGCACTGCGTTCCGTGGTGTCGGTGAAGGCAACCACGATACCGGTCACGTCGCCGTTTTCGGTGATGGGGCACGCAACGTATTCCACGGGAAAGCTGGTGCCGTCCGCTCGCCAGAAGACGTCGGACGAGATCCGGACCGCCTTGTGTTCGCGGGCTGCCTGCAGGATCGGGCTGTCCTTTTCCGGATAGACACGACCATCGGCACGGTGGTGATGAACGAGCTGATGCAGGTTGTTGCCTAGCACCACGGTGGCGATTTCTTCTTCGGAATAGCCGAGAATCTGCGCCGCCGCGGGATTGCAGACGGTGCAGGCCCCGTCCAGATCCATGCCCAGAATGCCGTCGCCGACCGAGTCCAGGATGGAATTGGACTGCTGGGTCAGGCGAAGCAGGCGTTCTTCGGCGCGCACCTTTTCCGTAATGTCGACGGCGAAACAGAGCGCGTACCGTTCGCCGGTGTTGGACTCGATCAGGCGATTTCGGAACGCGAGTATGCGGGGCGTGCCATTGCGATGGCACAGGTCAAAGGTGCCCTGTGCTTCGCCGGTTTGCACCAGGTGCCGCAGGTAGATGCCGAAGCTGCTCCTGTCCTCCTCTTGCAGAAAGCCGGCCAGCGGACGTCCCAGCATCTCTGCGACGGTGTAGCCCAGATTTTCAGCGCCGTAGCTGTTGATGGACAAGAGCATGCCGCGCTGATCGTGGGTGAAGACCGCACCCAGCGAGCCCTCAATCAACTGGCGGTATCGTGCTTCGCTCTCGCGAAGCGTTTCTTCTGCCTCGCGTTGCATTGTGACGTCGATGCCGGTGGCGATGATGAACGCCACATCCTTGTGGCCGTCGGTCAGCGCGGTCGCCGTCCACTGGATCAGGCGTGACGTCTTGTCGCGGGTGAGCCAGCGGTCCTCGTACTCGGCGGGGAAGCTGCCTTCGCGGAGGCGTGCGAACGAATCGATGGCTTCGGCGCGATCGGACGGCGGCACGAGCGTGTCCCAGAGCGTGTGCCCGACGATTTCCTCGACAGGGTAGCCGGAGATGGTTTCGCAGATGCGATTGAAGCGCACCACGCGGCCCGCGGTGTCGAACACGACGACCAGAGCGCCCACGGTGTCGAGCACGGCAGAGACGAAGTTGCGTTCGACGGTCAGGGCGGCCTCGACCCGCTGGCGTGTGCGCGCCTCGCGCTCGTTCGACCGCAGGCGGAGGCTTAGCTCAAAGCGGGTCAGGATATTCTGGGCCAGCGTTCGCAGGGTGTTCGCCTCGACTTCATCCAGGTCGCGCGGCTGGTCGTCATAGATGCACAGGCAGCCGACGGCCGAACCGTCGGCGGTGATCAGCGGGGCCCCGGCGTAAAACTGGAAGCCGCGAGCGCCAATGCGGATACCGTGTTCGGCGTACTGCTCGTCCTCGGCGGCGTTGGGTATGGTGAACAGGTCGTTCGCGCGGATGGTCTCATCGCATGGCGCTTCGCTGCGCGGCATGTCCGCGGCTTGCAGGCCCACGCTGGCCTTGAACCACACAGTGTCACGCCGCACGATGGAGATGGCAGCGGCGCTGACCTGGCAAACCTCGGCGCAGAGCTGAACGATGTCGTCGAGCGCCGGATCGGGCGGTGTGTCAAGAAGCTCCAGGCGTTCCAGCCCACGCAGGCGCAGGGCCTCACGCTGCTGCGGCGTTTGCGCTGCAAGGTGCGAGATGCGGGATGGAACTGGAAGCAGAGTGCTCATTGCGGTCGTGTTGTCCGGTTACGGGTTTGGCAGCTTGCAACAATCGCCTGCCGCCGGGGGCTCATCGGCGCTGGCGTCCAGGGCGACTTTCCATTTGCCATCGGGTGTCTTCTTCCACACAGTCATATACCGTCCGGATGTTTTTACGGGGTTGCCATTCCGGTCTTTGCTGTTGCCCTCGTAGTGACCCCAGGTGTATCCCATATCGGCAGATGGGCCCATTTGTGCATACTCGGGCTGCCAGGTGAGCTGGTACGCATCCGGCTTCCAGGTGGCGGTGGCGGCAATACGGGCGTGGCCGTAAATGGGCGGCTTCCCGTTATTGAGTACGATGCCGTCGTCCGCGAACCAGCTTGCGAAACCGGCGCCGCCCCCTTTCGCAACGGACTGCGAGAACTGACCGTCCAGGGTCAGCAGCTCCAATGCGCCCGGCGACAGCGTGGGCTGCGTCAGCGGTGTTCCGGTGCTGGGTGCGGCAGCGTGCGAGGGGTCCAGTCTGATTTGTGCGTGTGCGGCACACGGCAGCACGGCGCACAGCAGAACCGGCACGCGTAGGATAAGCTTCTGCAACGGCATCCGCATCGAGTCTCCAACAAGAGCAGGATTCTGGCAATAACCATGTGGACTCGCCGCGGGCCATGAATGTTACCCCGCTAACACGAAAGAAGCATTGCCATGGCGATGCCCGATCTGAATCAAGAGAGGCCCGTGGCGGCAGCGCAGAAGCAGTGGATCTCCCTCGGGGCTGCCGGCGTCTTGCTGGCCGCGGCATTTACGGTGCGCGTGGTGAGTGGACCGTCGGGTTCGCTGCACACCGCCGGCTTGCTTGGGCGCGCGCTGGGGTGCGCGCTGCTGCTGTATTGGGCGGGTTGGGTGCGCCGCAGCCTAACGCCGTTGATCCTGGCAGCAATGGTGGCGGGCATTGAAATTGGCCTGGACGCGCCGAACGTGGCGGTCGGTGCGCATTTCGTCAGTGACATCTTTCTCAGGCTGGTCAAGACCATCGTCGCGCCTCTGATCCTGGTGACGCTCATCTCCGGCATTGCCGGTCACGGCGACCTGAAGGGCGTGGGCCGCATGGGATGGAAGAGCCTGGTCTACTTTGAGGCGCTGACTACGATTGCGCTGGTGCTGGGCCTGGTCGCTGCCAACCTGTCGCACGCGGGCGCTGGCCTGAAGATGCCACCCGATCTGGCCGGCTCGCTCACCACGGTGCCGCCGCCCCTGCACTGGCAGGACTTCCTGGTGCATACCGTGCCCGAGAACCTGGCGAAGTCGATCGCGGAGGGCCAGGTGCTGCAGGTGGCGGTGTTTGCCATTCTGTTTGGCATTGCGCTGGCACTGGTGCCGCGGGAAAAGGCCGAGCCGCTGTTGCGGCTGACCCACAGCATTAGCGAGACGATGTTTCGTTTCACCAACATCGTGATGTACCTGGCGCCGCTGGCCGTAGCGTCGGCAATCGCGTTTACCGTGGCAAAACTTGGCCCCGGCGTTCTGTTGCACCTGGGCAAGCTGCTGGCCGTTTTCTATGTGACAGTTGCCGTGTTTGTCTTGGCGGTGCTGCTGCCGGTGGCGTTGCTGGCGCGGGTGCCGCTGCGCCGGTTTGTCCGGCACGTTTCCGCGCCGGCGGCCATTGCGTTTGCCACTGCGGCTAGTGAAGCGGCACTGCCACGCGCGATGGAAGAGATGGAGTTGCTCGGCGTGCCGCGCCGTGTGCTGGCGTTCGTGATCCCGGCGGGGTACTCCTTCAACCTGGATGGCTCAACGCTGTACCTGGCGATGGCGACGGTGTTTGTGGCCCAGGTCGCCGGTCTGCCGCTGAGTTTGGGAACACAGGTCTTCATGGTCGGCACACTGATGCTCGCATCAAAGGGGGTAGCCGGCGTGCCTCGGGCGGTGTTGGTCGTGCTGCTTGCCACGGCGTCCACCTTGCGGCTGCCGAGTGAGCCGATCCTGATACTGCTGGGCATCGATGCGCTGATGGACATGGGCCGCACGTCGGTAAATGTAATCGGCAATTGCCTGGCCAGCGCCGTAGTGGCGCGCTGGGAGGGCGTGTTTGGCAGCGAAACGCCGAGTTCCTCTGTGCGCGATGAGGATCGTATGCTTTCCCACTGAGCGCAAGCGGATAATAGAAGGTTGTGCGTGATCAAACGTGAGATGCGTCCCGTACTCTTCGGCGCCGCTCGAATCGCGTCCAATGAGTTGAGCCGCCACCAACCGGCGGCAGAGGTTCCAGACGCAACATGAGTTCACTGCTTTCCACGATCGAGTCGCCGGCGGATGTCAGAAAGTTGACGATGCCGCAGCTGCTGCAACTGGCTGAGGAGATTCGTGAGCGGCTGATCCGCTCGGTCGCGAAAACGGGCGGGCACATCGGACCGAACCTGGGCGTCGTCGAGCTAACGATCGCGATGCATTATGTCTTCGAAACCCCGACCGATTCGTTCGTCTTTGACGTGAGCCATCAGGCGTATGTACACAAGCTGCTAACCGGGCGTGAGAAGCGTTTCGACACGATCCGCCAGCCGGGTGGGTTGAACGGCTTCATGCTGCGCACGGAAAGCGAGCATGACAGCTTTGGCGCGGGACATGCCGGAACGGCACTGAGCGCGGCGCTGGGCATGGCGGTCGCGCGTGACCGCAGCGGCGGATCGGAGCATGTGGTTGCCCTGGCTGGCGATGCGGCGTTCACCTGCGGCATTTCGTATGAGGCGTTGAACAATATCGCGTCGCAGACCAAGCGCCTGATCATTGTGCTGAACGACAATGCCTGGTCAATCGACAAGAACGTGGGCGCGATCGCGTCCTACTTCCACAAGATTGTGACTCACCCGAGCTTTCGCTACCTGCACGACCGCGCGACGGGCCTGATCGAGCGCTTCGGTGGCAAGGCAGTGTCGCATGTGGCGCGCAAGGCCGAGGAAAGTGTCAAGGGGCTGCTCGGGCCGTCCATGCTGTTTGAGGAGTTCGGCCTGGATTACTACGGCCCCATCGACGGGCACGATCTACCGCTGCTGATCGACACCTTTCAGTTTCTGAAGACCCAGAACCGTCCGGTGATCCTGCACGCCATTACGCAAAAGGGCAAGGGATTTCAGCCCGCGCTCGACAAGCAGAAGAAGTTTCACGGACTCGGGCCGTATGACCCCGACACCGGCGAGACCACTGCGGCGGGGCAGAAAACGTACTCCGAGGTGTTTGCCGAAACGCTGGTGAAGCTGGCAGACGCGGATGACAAGGTGGTTGCGATCACGGCCGCGATGCCGAATGGGACCGCGCTCGATCTGTTCCGGCCGCATCACCCGGCGCGGTTCTTTGACGTGGGGATTGCCGAGGAACACGCGGTAATTTTTGCCGCTGGCATGGCGACGAAGGGCTACCGGCCCTTCGTGGCGATTTACTCGACCTTCCTGCAGCGCGCGTTCGACCCGATCGTGCACGATGTTGCGCTGCAAAACCTGCCGGTCGTGTTCTGCATGGATCGCGGCAGCCTGAGCGGCGACGACGGGCCGACGCACCATGGCCTGTTCGACATCAGCTATCTGCGATGCGTGCCAAACCTGATCCACATGGTGCCCAAGGATGAGGACGAGCTGGCCGACATGATGCAGACGGCTCTGGCGCACCCGGGGCCGAGCGCGATTCGTTATCCGCGGGGCACCGGACCGGGCACACCGCTCAAGGCGCGTCCGCAGGCGCTGGAGATTGGCCGGGCCGAGATTCTGCAGGATGGCACGGACGTGACGGTCTTCGGGCTTGGCGCACTGCTGCCACTGGCGTGGGAACTGGCGCACCGGCTGGAGCAGCAGGGTCTGTCGGTCGCTGTGATCAACCCGCGGTTTGTGAAGCCGATCGACCGTGAGACGGTGGAGCACTATGGCCGCGGCTGCGGCCTGGTGGTCACCTTTGAGGATCATGTGCTGGCCGGGGGCTTCGGCTCTGCCGTGCTGGAGACGCTGAGCGTGGCAGAGATTCTGACGCCCGTGGTGCGCGTTGGATGGCCCGATGAGTTCGTGGACCACGGCAAAGTCGATGCGCTGCGCGAGAAATACGGTGTCACGGTCGAGCGTGCGATGGAACTCGCACAGCCGTATCTGCAGGCTCTTGAGCAGCGCCGGCTGGTCACGCAGTAGGAATTCCGGTTGCGTTAGCGCTAACGCCGCGCGCGGCGTTCCGCATACAGGGACATCAGTCTCGCGGTCATCCTGTGACGGGTGTTGAAGATGTAACGCATCTGCAACCGGCCGCCAAGCGTATTGGCCAGGTCACCTAGAGGTCCGCCGGGCAATTCGTACTCCACGCGGTCGTGAACCACGGTACCGTTGACGGCGCCGCGCGTCTCAGCCCGCACGCTGTGGCAATGGCGCCAGTAGTGGAAAGGGCCGGCGTTCTGCTCGTCGCAGAAGTGATCGTTCCAGGCAAATTCGGGGATCAGGGCGTGCCAACGGATGCGAAACGGCAGCCCGGGAAGTGCGCGAAAGCTGAGCACCATGGTGGTGCCCGCGCCGGTGGCGATGCGTGCCGGTGAGCCGGGCGGCGGTGGCGGCGGCGCGACGAACAGGACCTCTTCAATGCGAGCTTTCTGCCAGCCGGGCATGAGCGGAGGCAGGTTCTGCGGGTTTGCGAAAAAGGCAAACACCAGTTCGGGCGCAAAAGGTAGCCATTGTTCCGCTTCGAAGATGTGGCGCATCGTGACTTGGAGTCGTGCGACAGGGCCAATGTTGCAGACGATTGCAGCTTTGGCGCGGTTATCGCAACGATTCTTTAATTGCCGACCGATCAGGTCGGAGTTTGGGGTATGCTCGTCATATCGGACCGGAGTTGTCGCAAATGCGAGGCGAAAGCCTCGCTGGCGGTGAGTACGGTCTTGAGCGAGGCAAGGTTGAGGGACCGGTCGAGCGAGCAAGAGCGGGACAGACGTTTGAGGGAACAAGTCACCGCCGCACTCTCGGAGTAAGGAACGTGAAGCAGCACAGAAAATTGGGCAAGTGGCAGCGGCGGTCGTCGCGGTTGGTGGCGATGGGCGCCTTGGCGGCAAGTGCGGTGGCGGTACATACACCCAACGCATGGGCTCTGGCACCAGTTCACGACAGGCAGGATCAGGCACAGACGCCGGTCTTCGCTTATGACATCGGTGGTGATTCGTTGCAGGCTGTGCTTGATCGCTGGAAGCAGGTTTCCGGTGTCAGCCTGGGCGTTCACCTGACGAAGGACACGATGGACGGCTTCACGTCGAAGGGCGTGAAGGGCAGCATGACGGCCGAAGCTGCACTGCAGACGATTTTGCAAGGGACGGGTCTTGTCTACCATCCAGAGCACAACGGCACCCGTTACGAGATACAGATCCAGAACGCGGAACAGGTCAGCGTCACCGCTTCCAGCAATTCCGTCAGCCTGGGCCAGTTCACTGAGGCTCTGACGGATACGCCGCAGACGGTCAACGTGATTCCCCAGTACGTATTGGGCGAGCAGGCCGCGGTATCGTTCCGCGATACGTTAAAGAACGCGCCGGGCATCGCGCTTGCGGCGGGTGAAGGCGGTCAACAGGGTGACAACCTGACAATCCGCGGCTTTTCGGCGCGTAACGATATCTTCCTGGATGGCATTCGCGACTTCGGTTCTTACTTCCGCGACGCCTTCGATTATGAGTCAGTGGATGTGATTCAGGGCCCGGCATCGGTCGAGTTCGGCCGAGGCTCCACGGGCGGCATTGTCAACCAGGAATCCAAGCAGCCGGTTACAAACAGGTTCGTTCGTCCGACGGTGCAGTTCGGCACCAACGGCCTGCGTCGTGGCGCGCTGGATGTGAACGTGCCGATGAGCCGATTGGTCGCGAACTCGGCTTTCCGCCTGAACGTGATGGGGCTGGAGACTGGCGTTGCAGGCCGTGACATCACTAAAATCCGCCGGTGGGGTGTTGCGCCGTCGCTTGCCTTTGGCCTGGGCAGGCCGACGCGCTTCATCGCGCAATACCTGCATGAGTTTGAAGACAGCACGCCGGACTACGGCATCACGTGGCAGGACGCGGTCGTGTCGAAGGTTCCAAGGAATACCTGGTACGGCTACCGTGACTTTAACCGGATGAAGCTGCAGCCGGACGTGCTCACAGCCCAGATTGAGCAGGACCTGGGTTCGCACATGAGCCTGCGCACGTCTGTCCGCTATGGCCGCTACCCGCGTGCAATCAAGGTGACGGAACCGATCATCGGTTCCACGGCGACGATCACGGGTGTTGGTGGGCCGCTTGCGAACAAGACTTACGCAAGCTACACGGCCACATGCGGGATTGCATCGTCTCCGTCGACCTCGTGCTACGCGCAGAACACGCCGGCCAATCAGGTGTACCTGCGTCGCAACAACATCTCGCGGAATGCGACGGATGACATGCTGTGGGGGCGCACCGAACTGCTGAGCCATTTCTCGTTCGGCGGTATGGAGAACAACGCCGCGATTCTGCTGGAGGGTGGGCGCGAGCGCACGACGACCGGCAATCTAACGTATTACCAGGCAGACGGCAGGACGGCATTCACGTCGTACGTGCCGATCGTGAACCCCAACCCTGATGACGCAGCACCACCGGTGACCGTTCCGAATGCCGCGACGCACGTCGTCTCGCAAACGTACGGATTGAACCTGATGGACACGGTGCGGCCAGTGCGCTGGCTCAGCTTCTCCGGTGGCATTCGTTTCGACTACTTCAATACGCAGAGTTCGCCGGCAACCGGCACGCTCGCGGCCCCGGTGGCTGGTACGCCGGTTTCGCGCCTGGACAAGAAGCCAACCTATCGCGTGGCAGTGGTGGCAAAACCGGCCCAGAACGGAAGCGTGTATTTCGACTACGGCACCAGCTTCAATCCGTCGGCGGAGGGATTGTCGCTGTCCGCGAACAATGCGGTGCTGCCGCCGGAGCTGAATGAGACGTATGAGACGGGCGTGAAGTGGGACCTAATGCGCGACAAGCTCAACGTGAACGGAAGCTACTTTCGCACAACGAAGCTGAACGCGAAGGAAACGGATCCCAACAACTCGACCAACACGATTCTTTCGGGCACCCAGCGGGTGCAGGGTGTTCAGATTGGTGGCCTGGGTCGCATGCCGCATCGGTTCGATCTCATTTTTGGCTACGCATACCTGAACAGCCGGGTGGTCAGTTCGATCCTGAACATCTCGCCGTTTGTGTCGCTGAACCAGACCTTTCGCACGGCAGCGGATCCGCGCTACAACACGGCCCCGTACTTCCTCTCTGCGAACGGTTTACCACTGGCGAACGTGCCAAAAACTACCGGCAATTTGTGGCTGACACATTCGTTGCCGTTCCGCCTCACCGGCGGTTTCGGAGGCAACTACGTGGGGGCTCGCCGTTCGTCGTCCGCTGCGGTGAACGCGGTGTACCTGACACCCACGGCGCAGGACGTGCGGAATGTGCCGCTCGCATTTCGCGCGGTGCCGGCATACACGACGCTGAATGCGATGGTCAGCCGGCCGATTCTGGAACGTGTGACGCTGCAGGTGAACTTCAATAACCTGGCGAACAGGTTCTACATTGAGCAGCCGGCAAGCAATCGCCTGATTCCGGGCGAACGCTTCAATACGCAGTTCAGCATTCTTACTCACTTCTAGGCGGTCGTGGCGGCGGCTGCAGAACTCGCCGCCACGGCAACAGTTTCGGGAGAGCCAACACGGTGCTGATCGCCATACCTGAGGTCTTTAATAAAGAGCAGACGCGGCAGCTGCGGGCAGAGCTGGACGGCGCGGAGTGGGTCGACGGCAAGGTGACTGCCGGCCACCAATCGGCGCTGACGAAACGTAATTCGCAGATTACGGAGAACTCGCCGGCGGCTCGGGCCGTTGGTGAGCGCATTCTGCAGGCGCTGGGAAGCAACGGGTCGTTTCGCTCCGCGGCTCTTCCATTGCGGGTGTTTCCTCCGCTGTTCAACCGCTATGCCGGTGGGCAGGACTTTGGGACGCATGTGGACAATGCAATCCGCACGCATGCGGCGAGTGGGCACCGCATACGGACCGACCTGTCGTGCACGCTGTTCTTCAGTGAACCGGACGAGTACGACGGCGGCGAACTGATTGTGGAGGACACCTACGGATCGCAAAGTGTGAAGCTGCCGGCGGGGCACATGGTGCTGTACCCCTCAACCAGCCTGCATCATGTGACGCCGGTCACCCGCGGCGCCCGGGTGAGCAGCTTCTTCTGGCTGCAGAGCATGGTGCGCAGCGACGAGCAGCGGAGGCTCTTGTATGACCTGGACGGCTCGATACAGATGCTGGAGCAGGGAAGTGCAGCGGCGGTGAAGCTGACCGGGGTGTATCACAACCTGCTGCGGCAGTGGGTCGAGATGTAGGCGAGAAACATTGGGCTGCCTGTGGCGCAAGGCCGCAGGCGGAACGCGGGAGACCTGGGGCTGCCCTCACAGGACCGGTCTCCCGCTTTGCGTTTGCATGGTTGCCGGCGCGAACTGGTGAAAGGCACTCTAACAGAACGGCAAAGGCGCTCCGAAGAGCGCCTTTGCCGCTAACCCGATGAGGGAGGCTGTTGAGTGTTACATCGGCATGACGGCGGTATGCATACAAGAACCACACCATTAATCCGGAACACACCAGCAGAGGTCATGAGCATGTTGCCTGGTTTCCACCCGTTGCGCTGGGCTCATCTAGGGAACGGGGATTCCTGCGAAACAGATTGCGCATTCGAGAAAAAGTCGGCGGTGAGCCGGTGGCCGGAAACGTCGTAGATTCCTGGACAGGGCGACGTCTTCGCAGGAACAGGCCGGTGTCGCTTGACCGTGGGTTAGGTTCTCAGTAGTTTGGGTTCAATCTCCAGCTCAACGGCCCACCCTGGATTACGGCCGAAACGATTGTCAGCTATGCCCGGCGTAGCGTTGCTGTGGCTGCCACGATGCGTTCGCTCGCAGACCACCTGAAGGGCGCATTGAAAGTTCTGGTCACCGGAAATACAGGGCAGGTCGGCAGCTATCTGATCGAGGCGTTGCGAGGGGCAGCGGAAGTGTACGCTCCGGTTCGCGCGGAGATGGACCTGCTCTCTGCGGAGAGCATCCGTGAAACGGTGCGGCGGATACGGCCAGACTGGATTTTCCATGCGGCTGCCTATACCGCAGTCGACCGTGCGGAAGCAGAGCGTGAGGCATGCTTCGCGGTCAACGTAGCGGCGACCCGCACACTGGCGGAAGAGGCTCGCCAAACGGACGCGACGCTGGTCACGTTTTCCTCGGATTATGTGTTCGACGGGACGGTAGAACGCGCTTACCGGGAAGGAGATGCGACCGGCCCCATCAACGTGTATGGCGAATCGAAGCTGATGGCTGAGCTTGCATTGCGCGAGTCAGGCTGCCGGTTCCTGAACTTCAGAACGAGCTGGGTGTACAGCGCGCGCGGGAACAATTTTGTGAAGACGATGCTGCGGCTGGCGTCGAGCCGGCCCGAGTTAAAGGTGGTCGCCGACCAGCAGGGTTGCCCGAGTTCTGCGCGGGAGATTGCTTTCGCAGTCGCGAGCCTGTTGCACCGCACCAGAAATGAGCTTGCCGCCAAGACCGGCGACTATCATCTGGCCGGAACGGGCGAGACGACCTGGTTTGAGTTCGCGCGCGAGATCGTTGCCCAGGCGAAACGGTTGCGTGCGCAAGAGGCATGGACCGAGCCGGAGCCGGTTCCGAGCACGGCGTACGTGACCGCGGCGAGACGGCCGGCCAACTCGCGGCTGAACTGCGATAAAGCGAAACGGGAACTTGTGTTGAGCTTGCCGGACTGGAGATTGTCGACCGAAGCCGTTGTCGCGGAACTGCTTGGTCAGGGATAGGTTTCGGCTGTTTCCAGAGGCGATCCGGCCAGGTCCTTCGCGGACAGGATCGCTTCGTTGGCTTTGAACGGCCAAACGATCTGCAAGGCAGGATCGTTCCACAAGAGGGTGCGCTCCCCAGCGGGATGGTGCACATCGCTCACCTTATACATCATCACGGTGTTTTCCTCGAGAGACACGAAGCCGTGAGCGAAGCCGACCGGCACCAGAAGAGCGCGGCCGTCGCCCTCCTTGAGCTTCATGGCCACATGCTTTCCAAATGTCGGGGAACTGCGGCGCAGGTCGACGGCGTAGTCAATCACAGCGCCGCGAAGCACGCGGACGAGCTTCGCTTGCGGACGGCCAAGCTGGTAGTGAAGACCGCGGACAACGTTCTGGCGCGAGCAGGATATGTTGTCCTGCACCCAGGAGATATCCAGGCCGGCGTCACGGAAAGCAGCCTGGTTGTAGAGCTCCTGAAAGTAGCCCCGATCATCCGGAAAGACGGGTGACTCAAAGAGGCGTACGCCTTCAATGTCTGTGGAACGGCTGATGACCGGCATCTAGAGAATTTCGTCCATGGATGCGAGCATGCCCGCCTGTTCCTGCAGGATCTGCAGGAGGTATTCGCCATAGCCGCTTTTGCGCAAGGGGGTCGCGAGTTCCTGCAGCTTGCCCGCGTCAATAAAGCCCATGCGGTAGGCGATCTCTTCCGGGCAGGCGACCTTGAGGCCCTGTCGATGTTCAATGGTTTGGATGAATGCGCCGGCTTCAAGCAGAGAGGTATGGGTACCGGTGTCGAGCCACGCCGTTCCACGGCCGAGCGGCGTCACATCCAGCTTGCCCAGGCGTAGGTAGTGCAGATTGACGTCAGTGATCTCGAGCTCACCACGCGGCGACGGCCGGATATTTTTGGCGACCTCGACCACGTCCTTGTCATAGAAGTAGAGACCGGTCACGGCGTATGGAGATCGAGCTGTTGCCGGCTTTTCCTCAATGGAAATAGCGCGGCCGCTCGCATCGAACTCCACCACGCCGTAGCGTTCGGGGTCCGAGACGCGATACGCGAAGACGGTGGCTCCGTCTGTTCGCGAAGAAGCATCGCGCAACAGCAGGCCCAGGGACGTGCCGAAGAACAGATTGTCGCCGAGGACGAGTGCGCTTGGGTCGCCGCTAATGAAGTCCTGTGCGATCAGGAACGCTTGTGCAAGACCGTCGGGCGCAGGCTGGACGGCGTACTGGATGTTCAAGCCCCAGGATGATCCGTTGCCCAGCAACTGCTCAAAACGCGGTGTGTCCGCTGGGGTGGAGATGACCAGGATGTCGCGGATGCCCGCGAGCATGAGGGTGCTGAGCGGGTAGTAAATCATTGGCTTGTCGTAAACGGGAAGCAGTTGCTTGGATAACACGCGGGTCAGTGGATACAAGCGAGTGCCGGATCCTCCGGCCAAGATAATGCCTTTACGCCGGATCGGAATCCCAGTACCAATTCGAAACGAGTCCATGCCAGCCGCAATTCTATACGCCCTTGACGAATGACGGCTCGCGTACATTAAGGGTGAGGACAGAAGAGCGGATGGCGTTGTTGGTGACCGGGGGTTGCGGCTTTATTGGCGGTAATTTTGTACTGGATTGGCTCAAAGAATCGGATGAGCAGATCATCAACCTGGATAAACTGACCTACGCCGCCAACCCCGCCACACTGCAGACGGTCGAGAGTTCATCGAATTACACGTTTGTGCACGGCGACATCTGCGACGGCGCGCTGCTGGCTGACTTGTTCGCACAGTACAAGCCGCGTGCGGTGGTCCACTTCGCTGCGGAAAGTCATGTCGACCGCTCCATCGCCAACCCGGAAGCATTCTTGGCGACGAATGTCTTTGGAACCTACGAGCTGCTGCAGGCCAGCCGTGCGTTTGTGGGCGGCGGCGAAGCCTCACCCGACTTCCGCTTCCTGCATGTTTCGACGGACGAGGTTTACGGCACTCTGGAGCCGGGAGACCCGGCGTTTCGGGAAGACACGCCCTTCCGGCCCAACTCCCCGTACGCCGCGTCCAAGGCATCCAGCGATCACCTGGTCCGCGCCTGGCATGAGACGTATGGCTTGCCGGTGCTGATTACGAACTGCTCCAACAACTACGGCCCGTACCAGTTTCCCGAAAAGTTGATTCCGCTGGTATTGCACCGCGCGTTGCGGGCAGAAACGCTGCCGGTCTACGGAGACGGCCAGCAGGTCAGAGACTGGCTTTTCGTTGGGGATCACTGCTCAGCCATTCGCACCGTGCTGAAGTCCGGCAGACCCGGCGAGACCTATAACGTGGGTGGACGAAACCAGCGGACGAACCTCGAAGTTGTGCATACGATCTGTTCGTTGCTGGACGAACTTTCGCCGGATGCGACTGGCGAATCCTACGCGCGCCTAATTCGGCACGTGGCGGACCGGCCCGGCCACGACCGGCGATATGCGATTGATGCCACAAAGATTGAGCGCGAGCTTGGCTGGGCTCCTGCCGAAAGTTTTGCATCGGGTCTGCGACGGACCGTGGAGTGGTACCTGCAGAACGAGCCTTGGGTGGAAGCCATCGCCAGTGGCGAGTACCTGAACTGGATCGGGCAAAACTACGCGGGTCGACAGTAGCTGCGATGCACACGACAGAACCGCATGTAACGGAAGAGGCAAGCACCCGCCTGGAAGTCCGCACCGAACTTGCGAGCAAGCATGAGGGCGGGAAAAGGGCAGCCCTGAATCCGAAGTCTGCGTCTTACTCGGTGTGCTGTCATGCCTCGACGATCAGCGCACCTAACTTGAATGTGACTCCGATCCCCGCGACCCGTGTTCATCCGCAGCCTGTAGCCAGGTCTGCCGATCTTTGGGTGCATGGGCAAGGGAAGCGAGCGATCGACCTCTTCGTCGCTCTAGGTGCGTGTTTGCTGGTGGCGCCTCTGATGGTGGCCATTGCGATTGCGGTCAAGCTGACCTCACGCGGGCCGGTGCTGTTCCGGCAGGAACGGATGGGAATGGGCGGCAAGTCCTTCACCATTCTGAAGTTCCGGACGATGCGGGTGCAGGAAGGACCTTCGGTCACGGCTCGAAATGATGCTCGGATCACCGGGGTTGGCCGGTTGCTGAGGCGTACGAAGCTGGATGAGTTGCCGCAGATTGTGAATGTGCTTCGCGGCGACATGAGTCTGGTGGGACCTCGACCCAAGATCAGTGAGCATCAGGCGTCGGAGTTGATTTGCCGGCCGGGGCTGACCGGTGCCGCGACGCTTGCGTTCATTGAGGAGGAAAAGATGCTGGTCACCGTACCGGAGGATCAGCTCGAAACGTATGTTGTCGACGTGCTGCATCGCATCAAGTCCGAGGTAGACCATGAGTACGCGTTGCGGAGTACGCTGCGCAGCGATCTGCTGCTGCTCTCGTCCACGGCACTGCACCTGTTCCGGATACGACGTTCGCAACGAGTCGAAGCGATGAAAGATCGGGTGCGGAACTCACAACCGAGTTGATGCGGAGAGCCGTTCCAAATAGCGGATCGCCGAGCAATTAGCAGTACCTCTGGCCGCACATCGCTAGCGAACTACTTTTGGAAACCAAGTGAGCTGCACCGTAGCGCCGAACGGGCGACGTTGGGCTGCATCGATTAGAGGTGCCCGCGTGAACTCCTGCTGTACGCTGCCCTTCACTTCCAGGTGCTCACTCGGGCGAAGGCGCGCGCTGAACGTGATGTCCTGCTGGGTCGTTCCGAGGGGGACGAAATCTTTCGCTGCCTTGACGCGCCGGTACTCAAACTGGAAGTCTTCGCGTGCCGAGCGATGGAAGGTGAGCCAGGCGTTGCCACCTTTATTCTCGCGACCCAGGGGATCGCCCAGCAGAAAACCACGGTTTGTATAGGCTTCTTTGTAAATTACTTCCTGCAGAAGAAAGCTGCCGCCAGTGCTTTGCGGATCGTTTACGTCCGTATAGGCTCCCTCCACGCGCAGATCCAGGCGTGGCGCTCTGGGCAATCTGGAGATAAGCAGGCCAGTCCGCACCGCGGCACGCCGCGGATTGGAGATGGGGAACACGTTGTCGTGGACGAACGAGTCTGCGTAGGTGGTGAACAGATGCCCCCAAGCAGGGATGCGATAGCTGAAATCGAAGGTGCTGAAGCGCGCGCCAGGGTCCCGCCGGGAACCCTTTACGTCGGGCTGCACGCCGGCGGGGCTGAAAAAGCTGCGGAAAAACGTGCCGATCGTTACGGGCACATGGCCTTCTCCGCCCCATAAAGCCGTTCGCGCGAAACCGAACTCCAGATCCTTGGTCGGCTTGAAGCTCGCCTTTTCCATGTGAACCCAAGGCGCGTTTGGCGCGTCGTGCCCTTTTAGACTGCCAACGAAGAACTCGTAACGGAACGGGCCGGTGAAGCGGGAAAGGCCAGGGATGGATAAGGGCTCAACGCGATTGATGTGAAAAGCGTAGATCGGCTCCGCGTTGTTGGACCATGCCATGCTGCCACCTGCGGCAGGACCGAGCCACTCGTCGCTGCGTCCAAACGCGATCTGATGTCCTGCAACGTGGATGGAAGCGAGCGCGTTCAGTAGCCGAAACTGGTCGCGCTGTGGGATCGGGCCTGCGGGAATGACGAAGTGCGGTACAGCAGGGTTCAGGCCGTCTCCCGCCGCAAGTGTGGCCGCGACCGCAGGAGAATAGCCGGGTGCGCCGGGCGCATGCTGGTACTCACCACGCACGTAAAGATTGGCGCGGCCGTACGTGACATAGCCGCTGGCACCCGCCCCAGCGTTGAAGCCCTGCTGGAAGGGACGGCCATAGTCGTTCACATAAGTCTGCCCCAGGTGAAAGCTGTCGTTCAGAACGGGACCAGTGATGCCGCGCACGCGGACATAGCCTTGCTCCAAAACGGGACGACTCGAAGTGAGCTGATCAAGCTCGGGAGCTAACTCACGTGCAAGCGAGTGATAGAGAGATACAGATTCTTCAGCATGCCCGTAGTTGACTTCTTCATCCGTAATACTTTGCCGGGATAACAACAGCGCGTGTGCGAGTGATGCTCGCGTATAGGGGCGCAGACCAACATACAGTGTAGAAAGATAGCCAAGGTCGTGAAGCCGCAAAGCAGCGGGATAAATCCAGCTATCCAACGGGATGAAAGGGGATCCCGCTTTGCCCCTGGCCGCGTCCTCCATAGCCGTCCGATCCTGCATGCTCACGTCGTCCTGTGCTTGAGCAGTGAAAGAAATCACACCCTGCAGGAACATTCCAGCCGCGCCTGCAAGCAACAGCATTCGCAGGTCGCGCGACGACTCGGCCATCCTCCAAGTGTACAGAAGCTGCCACGCTGGCTCTGAAGTGGGTCGGGCGTGGTATTCTCAACCCTTGAAGATGCTTCAAACGAGCGCCAGTCTCGTGGTGTACCGGACACCCGCTGCTGAGCTGCAGCAACTCCTAGAGACGCTGCAGGATGCGGTGAGTACCTGGGTATTGGTCGATAATTCTGTCGACCAGGTTCAGGAGGCGGAGGTGCGGCGACTCGCCACGCTTGCGCACGGCGGGGTGTACCTGCCATCACCGAAGAACATCGGATTTGGCGCCGGGCACAATCTGGCACTGACGTTTTTACGCGCCACCGGAGCTACCGAGCCATATCATCTCGTCGTTAACCCTGACATCGCTTTTGACCCCGCGATCCTCAAAAAACTTGCGCAGGCTCTTGAGGAACGGCCGGACGTTGGTTGGGTTATGCCACAGGTAAGATCCAGCGATGGTTCCGTGCAGCCCCTGTGTAAGTTGCTGCCGACTCCCGTAGACTTGCTCGGACGGCGATTTCTGCCGAGCTTTGTGCGCAACTTCTTAGGTATGCAGCAGAGCGATTACGAAATGGAAGGCGTGTACGACATTCCTTCTGAAAGTGTTCCATTCTTATCGGGATGCTTTATCTTTGCGCGTCGAGAGGTGCTGCACGAATCTGGAGCTTTCGACCCACGATATTTTATGTACATGGAAGACGTTGATTTATGCCGGCGCTTCCGTAAACATGCCAAGCTGTTGTATTTGCCTGAGGTATATGTGGAACATGGGCACCACCGGGGCTCATATCACGAGCTGCGTCTCACTTTTCTCCACATACGGTCCGCCATCCTGTATTTCCAGCGTTGGGGTTGGTTCTCGGACCCGGAGCGGCAGGCCGTCAATCGCCAGGCTCTTCGCTCCTTACGAAGCGAACGGCGGTTTGCGCGTGCAGCAGAACGCCATAGTGCCGAACGAGTAGCCGAGTCGCGATCGACACCCGCGCACCACTGAGGCATTTAAAATCGCCTTGCGCCCTGTAAAACTCATGGAACAGCCAGCTACACAAACAGACACTGTCAAACCTCTGCCACAGGAGGAGAGTCAGTCGCCAGAGGCCGAGGATCCAGGTCTAATTGGCGTGCTGGATCTGCTGATGCCATTGATTCGCAGGCGGCGTCTGCTTGTGATGTGTACTGTGGCCGGTTTGTTGCTGGGCTTGCTCTGGACGCTACGCAAAGGTATTTACGTGGCGGCGACGACCGTGTTGCCGCCCCAATCCTCAGTGACCAGCGGCCTGCTGGGTCAGATCGGAAGCTTGGCCGGGCTTGTCGGCGGGGCCGGGCTTTCGGTGCCCCACGGGAGCCAGGACCTGTATGTTTCTCTGATGCAGAGCCCCTCTGTTCAGGACGCTGTAGTCCAGCGCTTCCATTTAGACAAGGTATATGGAGCGGGTTCGCCCGGTGCTGCGCGGGTAGAGCTTAGCAAGCACTGCATCATCGACGGATCGGGCCGGGACGGCATGATTCGCATTTCCGTTCACGATGCCGACGATCCGAAGCGCGCGGCCGACGTTGCGAATGGCTATGTGAATGAGTTCATGAAGTTTATGAGCCATCTGGCTGTGAGCGAGGCTGCGCAGCGCCGCCTCTTCTTTGAAGAGCAGATGCAGAAGGAAAAGTCAGATCTAACCGATGCCGAGGATAATCTGCGAAAAACAGAGCAGAAGACAGGCGCGGTGCAACTGGATGCGCAAACGCGTGTTCTTGTGGATTCGGCTGCGAATCTGCGAGCGCAGGTCGCGGCAAAGCAGGTTCAGATACAGTCGATTCGCGCCTACGCCGGCCCGGATAACATCAACTTGCAACGTGCGGAACAGGAACTGGCAGTGTTGCGATCGCAACTCGCAACTGTCGCAGACACCGGGACGGGTGCGCAGGATGCGATGGCAGTATCTCGCAACGCTCTTCCGCAAACTGCACTGGATAATATCCGCGCGCAGCGCGAAGTTAAATACCACGAATCGATTTTTGGCATTCTCTCAAACCAGTACGAGGCGGCGCGCCTGGACGAGGCGCGTGAGGGTGCCGCGGTTCAGGTAGTCGAACCCGCGACAGCGCCGGAAGGCCGTTCCGCGAAACCTGCTACGACAAAGGTCATGGTTGGAACGCTACTCGGCTTCTTTATGGGATTCATTTACATTATGGGCGCATACGCATGGGAGCGTATGCGGGCCAACCGGCTGTTCGCGGGTAAGCTAAGCGAGTTGCATGATGCGTATGTCAGGAACGCATGACGGAGCCACAGACCGCGGTCGTTCTGCTGAACTGGAATGGTTGCAGAGACACGGTTGCATGTGTTGCATCGCTCCACCAAAGTGAGTCTCAAGACTTCATCATCGTAATCTGCGACAACGCCTCGGAAGATGACTCGTGGGAGAAGATTCAGTCCTGGTGTGAGGCGAACGCAAGCGGCACCTTTGCAATATGGGAACCGGGTTCGCGTTGGGACGGAACCAAGAAAGTCGCTCTCATCCAGACCGGGAGCAATCTGGGCTTTGCGGGTGGATGTAATGTCGGCATCCGGTTCGTCTTACAGCAGACTTCATGCGACTATCTGTGGCTGCTGAACAATGATACGGTCGTGTATCCGGATGCACTTACCAATCAGGTGCAGATGATGCAAACGGATCGAGGTTTAGGCCCGCTTGGTTCCACCCTTGTCTATTTCGATCAGCCAGATACTGTCCAATGTTTCGGCGGTTACGGTTTCAACTTCTGGACGGCTCGGGTGCGCCCGTTCCCGTTTGTGCCCGACCCGAAGCAGCCGCCCAGCGTTGCCGAGGTCGAGAGCCGGATGCGGTACGTCAGCGGCGCTTCGACGTTCGTGTCGAGACGCTTCGTTGAAAGCGTGGGTCTGCTGAACGAGCAGTACTTTCTCTATTTTGAGGAGATCGACTGGGCGGTGCGCGGCAAAGGGTTCCGCATCAGTTATTGCCCGGATAGCATAGTCCTCCACAAGGAAGGGCGGAGCATTGGATCCGCGAGTGCGGCAACCCGCAGAAGTCGGCAGTCTGAACTCTGGCTTACGCGCAACCGGATACTGTTTACCCGTACTTACTTTCCGCTGCGGCTTCCAGTCGCGCTGGTTTGGGTACTGCTGGTTGCTCTGATCCGGCTTTGTACCGGCAAGCGGGAAATGGCGGCAACTCTCTTGCAGGGTGTCTGGAAAGGGCTGCGAGCACCGATTCGGCCACTGCCAAAGTTTTCTGAGTGGCCGCCGGAGACGTTGCAGGCGGCAGCACGGCACCAGGGCCGCGGTACCGGGGACTCAGCTCCAGGCCGGTTCGAGTGAGTCATCTACAATCAGACGCACGGGTCTTGAGAACGAACCCACCCAGCATGGCCTACGCCGGCGCGATCGTTGCTGAACCGACCAGACCGAAGAAGCAAACGCACATTGCGACGCGGACCAAAGTTTATCTGTTTCTGCTGGTGTTCTCGCTGCCCATTGATTTTTTCCACCCCACCGCAATGCTGCTGCGAGAAGCAGGCGCAAAGCCCGCCATCCCGCTGATGGCCGCAGGTTCAGCATGGATCTTCTGGCGCCATTGGCCGGAACTGTTCTTCTCCTGTCCCAAGCTTTGGCGCACGGTACTGCTGCTGTGCCTTGCGATTGTGTTCCTGGGTACGTTCGCATTTGTTGTCAATGTTGGGCTGGATATCTCATATTGGGGAGGGTTGCGGAATCCAACCGGCCAATTTGCATCGCAGGGCGCTCTCTTTGTGTTGGTTGCGCCTGTATTAATCGCACACGCGTGGCTATTTTCGCGAACTGAAGTACAGCCGGTGATTTTCCGCTTGCTACCGACTGTAACGCTGACGCATGTGCTGATGATTCTGGCGGAATGGTCCGGCTTGTTGAAAGCTACTGCCTTCCCGCTGATACTGTTTCGTGGGATTGCGGAGGACGATGGTAGAAAGCCGACGGGACTGATGACGGAGCCCTCATACGTGGGGGCGTTTGCCGCAACGTATGGCCTGGCATTGCTGCTGTGTATGCCTGAGAAACGGCTGAGAGATCGCGTTCTGGGTGTCTCAGTCATGGTGCTTGCATTGGTCCTGGGCGGCAAGACTCTGTTGCCCGTGCTGCTCATCGGTGTTGCTGCATATGCCTATCAGATTCGAGCAAAGCTTTTTAACTGGAAGAGTATCGCAGCTTTCGCAGGGTTGGCGCTTGTCGCGGCATACGTTATTCTTTCGTATTCCGTGTTGGATGTACAAGCGAACCTAAGCTCAGCGATGAGGATCGGCTCTACGATGCTGGCTCTAAACGCAGCAGCAGCAGGGTATGGCTTGCTCGGCATCGGTTTTGGACAGTTCCACTTCATCTACAATCCCGAGTTTGCGCCCGGCTTCCTTATGTATTCAATCGAAGCGCAATCTTACTTTGCACGTATCTATGACACACGCGCGTCCACGTATAACGTCGCCGCCCGATATCTTATCGAAGTGGGTATTTTGGGCCTCATACTCTTCATTGCAATTATCCGGCTCACTTTCCGCAACGGCCGCGCGCACAATGACTTTTGGCATCGGTTTGGTGCTGTGATTGCGGGGTCCAGCTTAGGGTTTCTTCTGACGCAGGATACCTATTTCTATCCAGCGTTTGTGTGTGGGGCTGCGATCCTGGCGTCGAAGCCGCCCCGGAATTAAGTGGCCTTCTTGTCCGCGCGCCCATGTCTTCTTGTCGTCATACCGTCTCTCCGCATCTCTGGAGGGAACAAAGAAGTTGTGCGGCTTGTGCAGGAGATCGTCGCCGAGAAACCAATCGATGCCGTCATTGCTGCAATGTGGAGACATCCTCACGAGGTCGACACGGGTAGTATCCGCGTCATTCATCTGCTCGAAGCAGAGCCGGTCGCGAGCCGTGCTTTGCGGCAGTTGCCTTCCATAGCATTTGCGTTTTTCCGCCTGCTCTCTCAGTTGCGATCTGCTTATGGACATCGCTTGGAACTGCTGCTCGGGCATTACTCAACATACCTGCTCGCGTGGTTCGCCCCTGCTCTGCCGCGTATCTGCTTCAACCAGGATATGGAGTGGTTATTCGTCCGAAAGGGCTGGCGGCGGTCGATATTGAAGAAGGTCATCCTGCTCACGAACCGAAGGTCCAGAGTCGTGACTACCAACGCCTATGTAACGAAGACATATGAAGCCGCTGGTGTGCAGCCGCTTGGAGAAGCATCCATCTGGGCGGAGGCGCGGTGGTTAAGGCCGGCGGCGAGCAACCGCGACATTGATGTCGTCATGCTGGTACGAGGCAGCGCGATCAAGCGGCTCGACTTGTACCTGAAGGCGCTCAGGCTGTTCTCACGTACTTCGTTGCGTGTCGCTGTGATCACACCGGATACTGCGATTGCGGAACGGCTGAGGCTCGACGCGGTCGAGACTTATCTGCGGCCGAGTGATGCTGAAATGCAGGTAATCTTCGGCCGTTCGCGCGTTTTTCTCTTGTTGAGCGATGTGGAAGGCTTCGGCCTGCCCCCGCTGGAGGCGATGGGCAGCGGCTGCGTCCCGGTGTGCCGGGACGCGGGCGGGGTACGCTGCTATATGCGCGGCGAGTTTGCGAATCTGCTCTTCCCGCTCGATACACCCATCGAGCACATTGTGGGCACGGTAGTGGATCGCTTACAACGTAATGACCTTCCCGATGCTGAGGCTGCTCGGTCGGCCTTCGCAACTGGGCTACAGGCCAGCCGGGTAAGCCGAGCAGACTGCATCCGCCGTTTGCAGAGTTCAATCGGCAATGCCGCTGCCAGCGAAGCGGCTCATCAGCTCGATGCACTTTAACGAATCGTGCTGAGTGCCAGCGCTGTGATGGCGATGTTACCGAACGACTGAGTCAGACCTACCAACTGATAGAAGTTGAATGGCGTCTTCAGTTTGGGTGGCACGATCACGGTATCGCCCGGGTAGATCAGCAGGCGGTCGAAGCGCGAGTGTGTCTCCCGGCTCAGAACGGTGCCATCGGCCCGCAGAAGGAACTCCTGCCCTTTATCACCCGTGCGGGTCTTGTCGCCGGCTAGCTTCAGGTAATGGTGAACAGTTGCGCCTTTGGCAAACAGCAGGGAACCCGCATTGAACACGTTTCCAAGAACGTCGACGGTGGTCGGCTGTGGCGGGACGAAGAAGCGGTCGCCGTCCTGGAGCGCGACCTCGGGAACGTCCGCCAATCCCGACGCGCCAGGCGTGATCTGAAGCGTGATGCGACCCGTCGCGCGAATCTGACTTAATGCGTTCACGTAGGCACGGCGGATGTCGAGGTCGTTTACGCGCCCGTCAATCTGTGTTTGCTGGTTCGCGGGTGACAGCGTGTCGCGGGCAGCCTGGGCTACGAATTGCTGGATCTTCGCATCCTGCGCGATTCGGACACTTTCGCGCGTGAATTGCGCTGCATACAGGTAGCCGTGCGGCGCGATGCCGCCTGCGCGGGTGACCAGGTCCCGCAGAGTTTCGTTGCCCTCCAGGCGATAGACGCCGGGCCGCACCACCTCTCCGTCGATCCTGACGAAGCGTGCGCGCAGTTCCACAGGCAGATTGATGTCGTCCCGCGAGTACACCGTGACGACGTCGCCGGGCTGCAGCACCTTGTTCTCGGGGGAGGTTGGATTGTCGATCGCCTCACCAAGTGCGAACGGAATCAGGTTGGTCTTCAGGTCCTGTGGCCCAAGCCGCTCCACGACGGCATAGTTCCAATTGATCTCGGTTTCATGGTTACCGAGTTCCGGCTGGGTGGGAGGTGCAGCAACCACCGGAGCGGTCGCGCTCGCCGCGGCCTGAGTCTGCGACACCGCTGTGGTGCGGTTGGTGACGCTGGCACTGGTGCTGGTGCCGGCCGCGGGCGCATTCTGCTCAGGATTCGCCGAGAACGGCTGGGCTGGAACCGCAGGAGTGAGTGAATTTTGCTCGTTGTAATAGCGCCGCGTAATCAGAAACTGACGCGATGGAATCAGGTCGGATACCCGCATGCCTTCATGCCAGGCGTAGCGTCCAGGCTGGCCCACGTTGCCGCGCAGCGTCACCGCTTTGTCAAACCGAGGCGAGATTGGAAAAATGCGCAGCACATCGCCACCCTGCACGGAGATCAGCTTCTGAGCACCCGTGAGTGGAAAATCCTGCACTTCGCGCCGATCGTGGTTGACGATGCGGTCCAGGGACGCTCGATCGGTCGCCGCTACGGGAGTCAGGCCGCCCGCAAGGCGCACCAGTTCATCTACCGATGTGTTTCCAAGCAGCTCAAAGATGGCGGGCTTGTTCACATCACCGTCGACTGCCGCTTGCGGGCCCGCGAGCGGGATAAAGATGATGTCGCCGGGCTCGAGGCGAACGTCTCCGTGCTTGTCGCCGTTTAGCAGCAAGTCGTACACGTCCAGATGAACGATGGTCTTACCGTCGCGCTTCAGCTGAATGTCGCGAAGGCTGCCCGTGGACGATGGACCTCCCGACGCGAAGAGCGCGTTGATCAGTGAGCTAAGCGAGCTGACAGTGTGAACACCTGGCTGCCTTGCCTCGCCGAGCAGGAAGACCTGGATGGAGCGGAGCTGACCCAGGGTAACGGTGAGATCGAAATTGCGGAACTGGCGGTTAATCGCCGAGCGGACCGAGGCTTGTACATCGCTCAGGCGCATTCCGGCGACCTGGATGGTCCCGACCTCCGGAAGATAGATGTAGCCGTTGCGGTCGACGGTCGCGAGCACGTCGAGGGAAACGCCGCCTACGGTACGAACGCGTACCTGATCGCCGGGGCCGACGACGAAGTCGGCGGGGGCGGCCAGGCTGGCCGCGGCGGAAAAGTCGGACGAAGCGGTGCCTTGAAAGTAATCCATGCCAAAGACGCGCAGAGCATGGCCAGTGGACGCTTGAACGTATCGCTCAAAATCGGTCGGCGGGTTGGCCGGGATTGGCGGCGGCCCATAGATACTTTGTGCGGTCACGCCAGTCTGTGCATTGACCCCAGGCTGCGCGAGCGTATCGCTCGCATCGCCAGTGCGTCCACGGATCTGTTGCGCTTGTCCGTTTTGGGTAGGGTTCGTCTGTCCCACACTCGCTTGCACCGCCGCCGGAGCGACAGGCTGCCCTGTATCGCTGATTCCGACACAGCCGCCCGCGCCACAGGAAATGTTCTGCTGCGTCGTGGATTGCGCCGGCGCTGGGGCCGCACTTTGGCCAGACCCTGCCGTCTGCGCGAAGCTGCACGGCACGGCAAGCAGCACAGCGGACCACGTCAGCACGCGGCGAAGGACCGGCTTGGCCAAACCGGAAGCCTTAATGGATGACAGAAAAATATGGACGGGAAACCGGGACGACATCAACTTTCAGGGTAACGCATTGATGGCCGGAAGAGAACACGTTGCCGTGGGCCACTGGTACGTGGAAGTTCGAGGAACAGCTTTCCAGCGCAAGCCATTTCTCACTTGCGGATGCGAGCGCCCAAAACAAAGCCGAACAGCCCGAGCAGCACCGTGCCGATCACCGTTTGCAGGCTCGACAGAAGAGTGCCGAGCTCGCCTTTGGGCCGAAGCGCCACTTCCGAAGTGCCCACCGTGGTCATGGAGTCGAGGCTGAAGATCAGGTAGTTGACTGGGGTAAACGGGTGCAGGACGAGCATCGCCTCGCGTTGCCGAAGGCTGCCCGTGAGCCAGTACAGGACGGCAAACACGATCAGAATCACGAGGAACGCACGTGCGACGCGGAACAGGCTTTCGCCATAGTCGCACAGCCACTCGGCAATCAAATCCCCCAGCCAGAACATCGCCTCTACCAGGGCGGAGCGGCGCTGCTTCTGTTTCCAGCATGCAGCCGCCTGCATCGCGTGGAGCTTGCGGCCGACGCGGCGACGGCGCAGGTAAGCCCAACTCGCGTCGTCGGAACTGCCGAGCGACTCAAAATTGCGTTCCAGAACGATGTAGCTGTCCAGCGCCCCCTGCAGGTCGCCGGCGGCTTCTTCACCGACGCTGCCCTGCAACTGACGGGCCTGCATGCGCGTGCGGTCAAGCCAGGCACCCGCAAAGCGGACGTTGGCAAGGCTGCAATTGCTTAGCGACAGGTTTGGCAGGCTGGCGCCGCTCAGATTGGCGCCGGCCAGGTTCGCGCCATCCAGCAGCGCGTCGCGCAGATTCGCGTTCTGCAGACGCGCGTGCGACAGGTCGGCCCGGCGGAGTGTTGCGCCCGAAAAATCCGCACCCGCCAGATCCGCGTTCGCAAGACTGCTTTCGTCAAGCCGCGCGTTGCGGAATACGGCACGGTCCGCGGCGGCGTTGCGAAGCTTCGCTCCCCACAAATCGGCGCCCGACAGATCGGCACCATCGAGGATTGCGTTACCAAAATCTGCGAAGCGCAGTTGGGCGCCGGTCAGCACGGCATCTTCCAGCAGCGCTTCGCAGAAGTTTGCTTCCCCGGCATTGACGGACTTCAACTTGCCACCGGCCAGATCGGCGCGGCAAAGTTGTGCGCCTTCCAGGTGTGCACCCGTCAGTTCAATGCCGGCGCACGCGGAGTCGGAAAGGTCGGCGTTGGTCAGGTTTGCCTGCGTCAGGTTGGCGGACCGCAAGCTGGCGCCGCTCAGGTTGCGGTCACGCAGATTCAGTCCGCCGTGGGCACTGTCCACTGCGGCTGCGGAGGCTGAATCCGCGGCAAGCGATGCGGGCGAAACGTCAGCACCGTCAAACGCCTCAAGTTTCGCCTGCGTGTTTTCCGCGAAGTGAAGAAGAGCCTGTAGCGCACCCATGGTTCGGCTTTACGCCGGCTCCTTTGGGTCGTGGGCGCTTCCGGTGATGGCCTCGATTTGTGCCAGAAGTTGCGCAAAGACAACGGGTTTGGCGTGATAGTCGTTGCAGCCAGCATCCAGCGCCTTCTGCTTGTCCCCGGACATGGCGTGCGCTGTGAGGGCGATGATCGGGATGCCGGCCGTGTCTGGTTCGGCTTTGAGCGTGCGCGCGATCGTCCACCCGTCCACGACGGGAAGGTTCATGTCCAACAGCATGACGTCGGGGTGCAGTTCGCGCGCCTTGTCCAGTCCCTCTTGTCCGTCCTTGGCGACGGCAACCTCAAAGCCGCGCCGCTGCAACCTGCGGGAAAGAAAATCCCAAAGCTCTTCATGATCTTCCACGATCAACAAACGCATCATCGCAATAACCTTTTCTCTTTTCTTTTAACTTGGCGGAGCTTCGTGAAATGGCGCGTGGACGTGATCGCCGATGGGAGCCAGCGCACGCAAGGTTCCGGTCAACTGGCGCATGTCCGTTTCGCCCTTCACCAGCACGCGATCGGCGCCTTCCAACTGCTTGCGCTCCTCCGCGTCAAGCAGTCGCGCCGTGTAGACGACCACGGGTATGTCCGCGCAACCCGGCCGCGATCGTAACTCGTGCAGAAAGGCGAAGCCGTCCATCACCGGCATGGTCAGGTCCAGCAGCACGACTTGTGGCGGCGCATGGGTGATCATATCCAGCGCCGTTAAACCATTCTCCGCCACATTTACTGTCCAACCGTCTCGCTCGAAGACGGTGCGCAGGCGACTGCGCGTATCGGCATCATCATCGACCACCAGAACGCCACCGGCTTCGCCGCGGAAGCGTTCCATCACAGCTTTCAAGCGATTCCACTCGACCGGCTTTTGGACTGTTTCCGCCGCGCCCAGGTACGCGCTCAGCCCCGGTTCATTCACAAAGGAGACCATGACGACCGGGATGCGCTCGGTTTCCGGATCGCTCTTGATCGCGGAAAGCACGGACCAGCCGTCCATTTGCGGCATCATCACGTCCAGCAGCACGGCGCGTGGCTGCAGCGAGCGGGCCAGCTCCACGCCTGTCCTACCGTCCGGAGCAGTCCGCACGCTGAAGCCTTCGCGCTCCAGGAAGCGTCGTAGCAACTCCCTTTGCGCCGGGTCATCGTCGACGACCAAAACGACCTGTTTGTCGTCATCGGGAGTTGCGGCGGTGTCGGTCTCGGCGTGCAGAGTGTGCTGTGGAAGCACAGCTGGAATGCGCATGGTGAAGGTCGAGCCTGAGCCGTACACGCTGGAGACAATGATCTCGCCGCCCATAAGCCGGCAGAAGGCGCGTGTAATGGCCAGACCCAGGCCGGTGCCGCCGAACTTGCGCGTGGTGGATTCATCTGCCTGCTGGAACCGTTCGAACAGGCGGCTGGTCTGCTCCTCCGTCATGCCAATACCGCTGTCGGTCACGCTGAACAGGTAGTCCTCCCCGTCGCGCTCCGCCTTGAGCGTGATGGTGCCATGCTCTGTGAACTTGGCTGCGTTGCCGATCAGGTTGTAGAGGCACTGCCGCAGCTTGACCAGGTCCGTGTGCATGGTGCCCAGGTCCGGTGCGGCGTCAAGTACGAGCTGGTTGCCCTTCTGTTCCACGAGCCCGCTCATCGTGTCGCGGACGCCGCTTACCAAATCAAGCGCCGCAAAATCCTCCGGGTAAACAGTCATGCGGTCTGCTTCGATTTTGGACAGATCCAGCACGTCGTTGATGAGTGAAAGCAGGTGCCGCGCGTTGGACTGGATTTTGCGGACGTCCTCCAGGTTGGCATGGTCGCCGGCGTCCTCCATCTCCTCTTCCAGCAACTCGCTATAGCCGATCACCGCAGATAGGGGTGTGCGAAGTTCGTGGCTCATGTTGGCCAGGAACTGACTCTTAGCACGGTTCGCGGCCTCGGCCGATTCCTTGGCCGCTTCCAGGTCTTCCTGCGCCTGCTTGCGTTCCGTGATGTCGGTGTTCGTACCCACCCATTCACGAATGACGCCATGCTCATCCAGCACAGGCACGCCACAGACGCTCATGCTGCGCCATGCGCCGTCGCCGCGGCGAAGGCGATATTCGATGTTGAACGTTGTTTTGGAGCCGACGGCGGACCGCCATGCCTGCAGCGCCTGTACACGATCGTCCGGATGAACTGCATTGACCCAGCCGGTGCCGCGATACTCTTCAGCCGTCTGGCCGGTGAAGCGGGCCCATGAGCGTTGTCCGTCGCGGAGACCACCATCTGGCGTGGTCGTCCAGATGATTGCGGCACTATTTTCAGCCAAGGTGCGGAAGCGGTTTTCACTTTCCGCAACGCGCGCTTCGGCGAGCTTGGCTTCTGTGATGTCCGCAACCACAATGCCGGCGCCGGAACGGACGTGCTTGCGGTTCTCCGCCGGTAGCGGAAAAAAGCCAACCTGAAAGACATGCGGTGCTGCCTGCGAGTCTGTGCTGGTCTGCACCTGCAGGTTCGGGCGTGTCACGCCGTCCTGCAGCGTTTCGCGAAGGGCAGGACCCAACTGGGGTTCCAAGGTGCCGAAGACGCGCCAGACATCATACCCGAGCGGAGCCGGTTCAGCGTGCCCGCTCATGCGCGCCAGAGCCGGGTTCATCTGAACGACCCGGGAGTGGTTATCGATCAGGCCCAGGCCCACCGGCGCGTTCTCCATGATGCGGCTCAGCAGGGCAGTGCTCGACCGCTCGGCCCGACGCCGCAGACCAGCCAAAACCACGACTGCCAGGAAGGCCGTGCCGAAGCCGATCGCGCCGACGATCTCCAGCACCGGGGTCCAGCGGGTGAGGCGATGCTCTTTGCTTGCGATATCGTCACGGGCGCTGGCCTGAATGCTCGCCACACTGCTCCGCACCTGGTCCATCAGCAGCTTGTCGCGACCGGTCAGGACAAGGTCGCGTGCGGCGTCATGTCCGTCCTGATTCAGGGTGTCGATGACCTGGCGCGCGAATGCGCGCTTGGCCGTCATCTCTCGTGTGAGTTGCGCCCGCTGGGCATTCGCGATTTCCAGCCGCGCCAGGTCACGGTCCAGATTGTTTTCGGCGGCGTGGTAGGGATCCAGATAATCCGGGTCTGAGGTGATGACATAGCCACGCTCCCCCGTTTCCAGGTCCTTCATGTCCGAAAGCAGTTCGCTGCCGACTAGCTGGACCCGGTTGTCCTTTGCGACGGAGTCCCGGGTGGACGAACCGAGGAGCGAAAACACAATTGCCGCGACCGCCCCGATCAGCAAGCCTGCGGCGGCAATGGTGCCCAGCACGCGGGCAAGCACAGCCGAACGATCCCGGCGATTCGACATCTGGAGAGTCCTTGGGAGAGTGGATCCGCGATGGAAGCAGCGGACGGGGCGACCGCACTGGTTTACATCGCTTTGATTCCTTTACTGTGATGCGGCGGCAATCTTTCGAGTTCGCCTGCGCCACGAATGCATCTCTGCAAGGCCGGACGGGTGGTTAAGGCGGAGCTGCAAATGCGCTGCGGTGACCTGAAACCATCGGGAAAGAGAAAGCGCTCCAGGACCATCTGGTACTGGAGCGCTTTGCAGGGTTTGACGCTTCGCTTTTTGGCGAGACTGCGATCGGCGTTTAGGGCAGCTTCGTTTTGCTGAGCGCCTTGATAAACACTCCACCGACAACACTGCGGGCTTGGAAGCCCGACTGCTTGCCGGTCTTGGTGTCATACCAGTCGGTTAGCGGAACGCGGGTGGGACCTTCATTGATCCAGGTGTAAATGGGATCCATGATGCTGTGAAAGGTGGCATCGTCGTCCGCCAGTGTGGCGGTCCATAGCTCCCAATCCAGTTTGGTGTAGTCGCGGCGGCTGTCCAGCGGCAGACCGTAGCGATTGATCTTGCCTTTGTAGAAAGCAAGCTCATCCTTCGCAACGGAAGCAGGGAACAGGTCGTAGTGCAGCAGCTTGTCCCAGACCAGGTTGTATTTCTGGCTCCAGGTGCCCTCGCTGTTGAAGGCGAGCTTGTAGTGGTCGCCCTCGCGCGCAAGTTTCATCCATTCGCCCGCCATGCGGTGGGCCTCGGTGCCGTAGCGTTTTGCTTCGGCGTCGTGGTGCAGCAGTTTCGCCAGATTTGCATAGGCGGCAACACCCTCGATCCCCTTGATCGACAGATTGCTGTTGTGGGCGACGTGGCCGGCGAAGTCGTCGGTGGTCAGCTGGTTCTCAGGGTCCAGACCGTGCGTGCGCAGGTACTCGGCCCATTGTGAAAGCTGCGGCCAGAACTGCGCGGCAAGCGTTGTGTCGTGTTCCGCCCGCGCCAGGGCGTCAACCACGATCAGCATGTTGCCGCTTTCTTCCACCGGCATCTGATTCTCTTCGGTCTTTTCGCCACCGCCGTACTCCTGCCCGTTTGCCAGCGGAAAGCGGCCAAGGTCGTGCGGGGCGAAGGGGAAGTGCCACCGGTTCGTCATGGCGGCATAGCGCAGGACGGGCAGAACTTCCGCATGGAGCAGCTTTGGGTTGAACAGCAGCCAGATGGGCGCGGCGGGATAAATCAGGTCCACCGTCGCCATGTCGCCGTTGGAGAAGTTTTCCTTCTCAAAGGTGAGCGGCTCGCCGTCCGGGCCGGCGACCAGCGAATGCGCGGCGATCGCCTGGCGGTAGGCCAGGGTGCACAACCAGGCGTATTGTTCGCCACCGGCGTCCGTCATATTCCGCTGAAAGGTCGCGTCGAACGCCACACCGCGCTGTTCCAGCGTGGCGTAGTCTGCCGCGGCGTGGTCCAGCATTTCGCCGACGGTCATGCCGTTGCGCTGCCAGTACGGCCGCAGGTTTTGCCGGAACACCTGGACGGCGAAGTCCTCGTTGTAGGTCAACAGCACATGGCGGCTGACGGCCGTTTGTGAAACCGAGCCAAGGTCCAGAGCAACCGCGATGTGGTCGCTGTCGTGCTCCAGGCCGGTCGGAACGGACAAATCATCCTCTTGCGGCAGAGCGCCGGTTGCGAAGCTGCGCAGAAGCCGCCTGCCAGTGGCCAGCGTGGCAGCCTCGTCACGCGGCACAACGATGCGGAAGTAACCCCAGTCGATCCGCAGGTCGTCTCCGGAGCGGTTCAGCACGGATTGATCACGGGAGCCGACGGAGACCAGTTCGGTCTGCTGTGTGCGCGCGCGGTTCGCTGTAACCGGCTGACCGGGGTAGCTTGTGGCCAGATCGGGCGAGGCATCCAGCAGCACTTCCACTTTGTGCGCTGCACCGTCGGTCGCGGCGACGTTCCAGGTGAGGTAGGTTACGGGACGCGACAGCAGGTCCAGGTCGTCTGTAAAGGCCGGTGTGAAGAAGGTGAGCGTGACTGCAACGCCCGCGCCGGTGAACTGGTATCTCGTGTGGAGTGCCGTGACCTGCCGGGCCGTCTGCTGCAGGGGCTCGCCCGGTCCGCGGCCCATCACCCGGTACAGCTTGTCGTCGATGCGAAGCAGGCTTGTCAGCGCGTTCGCGTGACCCGTCCAGTGCACCGTGTCGGCGCTGGTCAAAGTGTCCGCGTCTGACCAGATGCTGAAGTAGGGATTGTGGGTGACCAATGGCGTAGACGGCGGCCGCAGCGCCTGCTGCGCCGATGCGGCGGCCGTGAAGATTGCCGTGCCGGCGAGTACGGCGCGAAACCATAGAGCGGGACGAAGGGTCATTGCAATCCTTACGCGTGCAAGTTGCGACGGTGTGCTTCAGCTTGCATCAGCGGTGGGGACCAATGCAACCGCAGGAGCCGGCTGTTCGCCGAGGCTGCATGCGCCCGTGTACGATGCAGGTGCTTGGAAGCAGATGAGATCAGGCGCGCTGAGGCTCGTGAAGACCAGCCAGCCTAGCCATTGTGACAGACCTGGAACACCCTTCGGAGTAGAAGAATGTCTCTCTCGCGCCGCCGCTTTCTTTCCGCGTTTCCGATTGCCACCGCAGCAACTTTGCCTGCCACACATCGACTGCTCGCGGCGACGCAGGCCGAACCGACGCGACAGCGCGGTCCGAATGATCAGGTTCAGTTCGCGCTGATTGGCGCCGGTATTCGCGGCCAGCAGGACGCTTCCTCGGCGCTGCAGGTGCCGAACGTGAAGATTGTCGCCGTGGCGGACTGCTACGACGGCCGTCTGCGCCATGCGAAGGAGTTGTGGGGGCAGGACGTGTTCACCACGCGCGACTATCGCGAAATTCTGGCGCGGCCCGACGTGGACGCCGTGATCGTCGCGACACCCGACCATTGGCATAAGCAGGCCGCGATCGATGCGGCGCATGCCGGCAAAGACGTGTACCTGGAAAAGCCCATGATCCACCTGTACGCGGATGGCCCGGAGATTGTGGCGGCGGCGCAGCGCAACAAACGCATCCTGCAGGTCGGCTCGCAGCGGG
This sequence comes from Terriglobus sp., assembly GCF_965201105.1. GTDB lineage: Bacteria > Acidobacteriota > Terriglobia > Terriglobales > Acidobacteriaceae > Terriglobus. The sequence continues at coordinate 2,541,064 of NZ_OZ241741.1, read as the reverse complement.
TGAGTAATGCTTTGTACCGCAAAGCAAAGGAGCTGCTGGCGTCCGGCGCGATCGGGAAACTGAATCTGGTCGCCGCGCGTTGGGACCGCTCCAGTTCCATGGGTGCGTGGAACTACAGCGTGCCGCCCGATGCCAATCCAGAGACATGCGACTGGCCGCGCTTCCTGGGCGCGGCGCCCAAGATCCCATGGAACGCCGAGCGGTTCTTTCAATGGCGCAAATGGACCGACTATGGTTCCGGCGTGGCGGGCGACCTGTTTGTCCATCTGTTCAGCGGCACACACTTCATCACCGGAGCCAACGGTCCCACGCGCGCTTACGCGACCGGCGGCATCCGTTATTGGAACGACGGCCGCAACGTGCCCGACGTGATGCTTGCGCTGTTCGACTATCCGGAGGGCTTCAACCTGAGCCTGCGCGTGAACCAGGTCGCCGGCGGGGAAGAAGCGGAAAGCTTCCTGTTCACCGGATCGGAAGGCACCATGGAGATCGCCAGCACGGGGCTTACGCTGCAGCGCGCGCCCATGTCCAAGGCTCCTGGCTACACCGTGAATACCTTCGCAAAGGAGCAGCAGCAGGCGTTCCTGAAGCAGTATGAGGCGAAGTACCCGCCCAATCCTCCGGGCACGCTTTCTGACGACACGACCGAGCGGTACCAGAACCCGCGCGGGTATGACGACACGGTCGAGCACTTCCGCAACTTCTTCAACTCGGTGCGTACCCGGACGCAGCCAGTTGAAGATGCGACGTTTGGCTTCCGAGCCGCGGGTGCCGCGCTGCTGAGCAACGTAAGCCTGCAGCGCGACAGCGTGGTGCACTGGAACCCCGAGACGATGAAACTTGCCTGATGGCGATGAACTGCACAAGGAGTCATATGCTGCGTTTGGTTTCGCTACTTCTACTGATACTCGGTTTGACGCCTTTGCCCGCGTCCGCGCAACACGTGCCCGCGGATCAGCCGATCCGGGTTGTGATCGTCGGTCTGGTGCACGGCCATGTGAAGGGGTTTCTGCACGCGCTTCCTCAGAACCATGACGCGAAGCTGGTCGCCATTGTGGAACCGGACACCGCGCTTGCCGCGCAGTACCGTACCGAGTACAAGCTGGATCCGGCGCTGTTCCACACGGACCTGGAAGAAACGCTACGCACGGTCAAGCCGGACGCCGTCCTGGTCTACACCACCATCCAGGATCATCGCCGGGTGATCGTCGCGGCGGCGCAGCTCGGCATTGCAAGCATGGTCGAGAAGCCGCTGACCACCACGATGGCCGACGCTCTCGCGGTGCGCGATGCTTCACGCCGGTACCACGTTCCCGTTCTGGTGAATTATGAGACGACCTGGTACAGCTCCAATGCGGAAGCGTTGCGGCTGGTCGCCGATGGCAAGCTGGGCACGGTTCGCAAAGTCGTGGTGCACGACGGGCATGAGGGACCGAAGGAGATTGGTGTCGGCCCGGAGTGGCTGCCCTGGCTTACCGATCCGGTGAAGAACGGCGCGGGCGCGCTGTTCGACTTCGGCTGCTATGGCGCGGATTTGTTGACGGTGATGATGCACGGCAAGGCACCGCTGAGTGTGACTGCGGTGTCGCAGACAGACAAGCCGCAAGTCTACCCGCATGTGGAGGACGACAGCACGGTGATTCTGCGCTACAACGGCGCGCAGGCCGTTCTGATGCCCTCGTGGGATTGGAGCTTTGCGCGCAAGGACATGGAGGTGTACGGGACGGAGGGAACCGCTGTGACGGTCGGCCCATCGGACATCCGCACACGCCTCCGCCCGGCGAAGCAGGAGAGCCTTGCCCAGGCGGCGCCACTGTCATCCCAGCAGAGCAACTCGCTCGGGTACCTGGCGGCAGTGCTGCATGGGCAGGTGCAGCCGATGGGTGATCTGTCCTCGCTCGACACGAATCTAGTCGTCATGCAGATTCTGGATGCGGCGCGCACCAGTGCCGCCACCGGCCGCACTGTAACGCTGCAGCCGCTGCCGCAGTGAAAGGGATTGCCATGGGTTGGAACCGCTCGCCGCTCGTCATTGCCTGCACGCTTGCCACGCTTGTGCCCTTGTTTTGCACTTCCGCACAAGCGCAACATGACACCCGTAAAGCGCAACCCGGCAACGGCCCAACCGGCTCGCCGGAAACGGTCTTTCTGTCGCACCGCCTGGGCACGGACCACGCAGAAGGCATCAGCGCTTTGGATGTGAATGGCGACGGATTTCTCGACCTTCTGAGCGGTGCGTACTGGTATGAAAATCCCGGGGCACAAGGCGGCACATGGAAGCAGCACCAGTGGCGCACGGTACCGGTGCATGGCGAGTTCGTGAGTGACTGTGGCGAGTGGACCATTGACGTGAATCACGATGGCCACCCCGACGTGGTGACGGCAGGCTGGATCACCAATGGCGCTTGGTGGTTTGAGAACCCAGGACCAGCAGGCGCGGCAAGCGGCGCCATGTGGAAGAAACATTTCATCGGCGACAGCTTTGACACGGAAGGCGGTGCCATCGGCGACATCAACGGCGACGGCAAGCCCGACGTGGCGTTGGCGCACTACAACCGCTCCGGCCTGTCGTGGATCGACTTCAGCGGCCCGCAACCGAAAGTGCACGTGCTGGCGCCGAAGGAGGCAGACGGCCACGGCGTGGGAATCGCCGATATTGACGGCGATGGCAAGGCCGACCTGCTGACGCCCTTCGGCTGGTTTCGCAACGTTGACGCCAACGCGGACAAATGGGAGTGGCACCCGGACTGGCAACTGGGCGATGCCGGCTTTCCGATCCTTGGGTATGACGTGGATGGTGACGGCCGCGCCGACCTGATTGTTGGTCAGGGCCACGGCTACGGCCTGTACTGGTGGCAGCAGGGCGGCCCAAAAGACAAGCCCACCTGGACACGCCATGTCATCGACGAAAGCTTCTCGCAATCGCACGCGCTCAAACTGGTCGACCTGGATGGCGACGGCGTGCCGGAGTTGGTCACTGGTAAACGTTATCGCGGGCACAGTGGCAACGATCCGGGTTCGTACGACCCGGTCGTGCTGTTCTATTACAAGCTGGACCGCAAGACGGCCACGTGGACGCGCCACGCGATCTCAGTAAACGGAACCGCCGGCGTGGGCACGCAGATACTCGCGGAAGATCTCGATCACGACGGCGACATCGACCTGGCCGTTGCGGGCAAGCTTGGCGTGCACGTACTGGAGAACCTGCGCGTCAACAACGTGCCGAAAGCGACACGTGAGGCGCAGCAGCCCATTGAGCGCACCTGGCCGTTTCCGGGCGAGGGCGTGGAGGCGCAGCAGGAAAACGGGCCCGCGGATCGCCATGTGAACGACGCAGTCATCCCGCCAACGCAACCCGAACGTTAGAACAGGCAGGAGACGTCACGATGACCCTTTCCATGCGCGCGCGGTTGGGCACCATGCTCTTCCTGGAGTACTTCATCTGGGGCGCGTGGTACGTGACGCTGGGCACGTGGCTGGCGCAGGGCCTGCACTTCACGGGTGCGCAGGTGGGCCTTGCCGCGGGAACGACCGCGGTGGGCGGCATGGTTTCGCCGTTCCTGGTGGGCTTCGTCGCCGACCGCGTCGCGGCGACGGAACGGATGCTCGCCGTGCTGCATGCGCTCGGGGGCGTTCTGTTGTTTGTGGCCGCACGCCAGACGAGCTTCCACTCGCTGTACTGGCTGGTGCTGCTGTATTGCTTCTGTTTCATGCCGACGCTTGCGCTCACGAACTCTCTTGCATTCCGGCAAATGACTCACCCTGAGACGCAGTTTGGCGGCATCCGCGTCCTGGGGACGTTGGGTTGGATCGTCGCCGGCCTGCTGGTAGGCGCGCTGCGCGTGGAAGCGAGCGCTGTGCCGATGCAACTGGCAGCGGCAAGCTCGCTTGTAATGGCGGTGTATTGCCTGACCCTGCCGCACACGCCACCCGCTCGCAACACCGGACCGCTGACCCTGGGAGCGGTATTTCCCAAGGAAGCCGTGTTGCTGTTGCGCGAACGCTCCGTCGCGGTTTTTGCAGCGGCCAGCTTCCTGATCTGCATTCCGCTGCAGTTCTACTATGCGTTTACGAACTTGTTCCTGAACCAAAGCGGCGTGGTGAATGCGGCGGGCAAGATGACCGGCGGCCAGATGAGCGAGCTTGGCTGCATGCTGTTGCTGCCGGTGTTCTTTCGCCGCCTGGGCGTCAAATGGATGCTTGCGGTGGGCATGCTCGCATGGGTGCTGCGCTACCTGTTTTTTGCGTACGGCAACGCCGGTCCGGGCATGTGGATGCTCTGGCTCGGCATCCTTCTGCACGGCATCTGCTACGACTTCTTTTTCGTCACGGGCCAGATCTACATCGATCAGAAAGCGGCCGTCAATCTGCGTGCTGCGGCCCAGGGGTTTATCACGTTCCTGACCTATGGCGTCGGCATGTTCGTCGGGTCGTGGCTGTCAGGCAACGTAGTGCAGAGGCAAGCGATTCCAGGCGCGGGAACAGAGACGCTCTACCATTGGCACGCGGTGTGGCTGTTCCCGGCAATCTTCTCCGCGGTCGTGCTTGTACTTTTCCTGCTGCTGTTCTCAGATAGGCGGCGAAGCGTGACTGCGGAACCCGAGGGCAATTTCGAAACAATTGGCGAACCGCCGCTGCCTGTGTAGCCCTACAACCACCAGGGCGCAACCGGCGGTTCGTTCAGCACGACTCGATCGAGCATGGCCGTCGCGGAAGACAGCCCCTCGTGAATGGAAGCGAGCGCATCCTCATGCTCGATGCTCAGAACGTAGTCGTAACCGGTCAGTCGCAGCGCAGACACGATCGCCTTCCACTCCAACTCGCCGTGCCCCCAGCCGACCGTGCGGAACAGCCATGAGCGTTCTGACATCTCTGCGTAACTTTTTGTATCCAGCACGCCATTGCGAGCAATCTTCGCGGGCGATAGCGCAACGTCTTTCGCATGCACGTGAAAGATGGCGTCACCCAGCGCGGCGATCACGGCCGGCATGTCCATGCCCTGCCACCACAGATGGCTCGGGTCCAGATTGATGCCCAGCGCCGGCCCGGTGGCCGCGCGCAGGCGTAGCAGCGTCTCTGTGTTGTAAACGCAGAACCCCGGGTGTGCCTCCAGCGCGACACGAACGCCGTGCTGCTCTGCATACCCCGCCGCATCGCGCCAGTAGGGGATCAGCCGTTCTTCCCATTGCCAGCGCGCCGCTTCCGCGTACTCCGGTGGCCACGCGGCGGTGATCCAGTTCGGCGTTGCGTCGTTTGGGCCGCCACCGGGGCAGCCTGAAAAGGTGACGACGACCGGCACCTCAAATGCTTCGGCCAGCTGCACCGTATCGCGGAAGAGCTTATCATCCCGTCCCGCGATTTCGCGCCCTGGATGCACCGGGTTGCCATGGCACGAGAAGGCACTGATCGTCAGTCCAGCATCCTGCAGCTTCTGCCTGTATTCGCGGACACGCTCTGGGGAAGCAAGCAGCGCGGCCATGTCGATGTGACTTGATCCAGGCCAACCGCCGGTTCCGATTTCCAGCGCACGGATCGCGGGATATTTCCCGACCTCGCGCAGAAGGTCCTCAAAGCCGAGTTGGTTGAACACCGGGGTGAACAGCCCAATCTGCATCGCTATGCCTGCAGCTTGTGCCAGTAGTCCGCATCCACCTTCAGCGATTGCTGCCAGGGCATATCGAACGCTTCCTGCTCAACGAATGCATGCGTGATGTGCTGGTTTTTCGCTGCCTGCGCGAACAGGGGATGGAAGTCGATCGAGCCCATGCCGAGTTCGGTGACTTTGCTCTCCTCACGCTTGTCCGGCTGCGGGTTAGTTGCCAGCTTGAAGTCCTTGACGTGCAGCATGCTGAAGCGGTGTGGGTACTGCTGCATCAACTGCACGGGATCCGCGCCGGCGACTTTAACCCAGCCCGCGTCCATCTCAAACGTCACCTTCGCTGGGTCAGTCAGCCGCAGCAATTCGGCATAAGGCGTTGTGCGCTCAAGCGGAATGAACTCACCCGTGTGGTTGTGATAACCGAAGTGAAGGCCCACGCCGTTGGCCTTTTCGCCGACCTTGTTGAACTGTTCCGCAGCGTTCCGCCAATCGTCCAGCGTCATGGGCGAGCTCTTGCCGGGCGCGCTGCCGTCCCGCTTCGGCGTTGATGGGCAGATCAGGTAAGTGCAGCCCAGTTCCTTGGCATAGGCGGCTGTTTCATCGAATCGGGTGGTTACGTCGGCGAAACCGTAGTGTGCGCTCACGCAGCGTAGCCCCGCCTTGTCCAGCGAAGCCCGAATCTCCTTAGCCGGCTTTTTTGGCAGCGATGCGGACTCTACCTCCGTATAGCCGGCCGCATGCACCGCGGCCAGCGCGCCGTCCAGGTCTTGCGCCATCTGCTCGCGCACGCTATAGAGCTGCAGGCCCGCGGGCAGGCCGAGAGGATTCGCCCAAGCTGCTTTGCCTTGCAAAGTGAATGCCGCGGCGGTCAGCGCGGTGGAGCGGAGCAGAGTGCGGCGAGTCATCATCACAGTTGTTGTCTCCGGTTTATACGTTCAGCTTTGTCATTTCGCCCGCCAGGTGCTCGGACGCGCGCATCGACAGCGCGGAAATCGTCATCGTTGGGTTTTGCCATCCTGCGCTTGTAAAGGCCGCGCCATCCACGATGAACAGATTCTTGTGATCGTGGCTTTGGTTCCAGCGGTTTACGACGCCCTTCTTCGGGTCGTCGTGCATGCGGCAGGTACCTACTTCGTGGATGCTGTACCCGGGAGGGTTCGGCACCACATTGCTCGAGAGCACTTCGAAGCCGGCGTCGTGCGCCATCTGCGATCCGGTCTCCACCGCATCTTTCGCCATGGCGAACTCGTTGTCGGTGTATTTCGTTTCCACGTGCAATACGGGTATGCCCCAGGCGTCGGTCACGTCGGGATTGATACGCACGTGGTTTTCGTAACGAGCCAGCACTTCGCCCATCAGGGTCATATAAAACGCTGAGCCGTGGTATTCGTCCAGCTTGCGTTGGAGTTCTGCGCCATACGCTGCGAAGTTGCGCGGCTCCAGCCCGCCGGCGCGGCTGGTCACGTTCAGAGCATAGCCCCGCAGAAACCGTGGGTCTTTGCTCGTGATGTTGCGAAAGCGTGGAACGATGGCGCCGCCGCCCATCAGCCTGGGAGTCGCACGGCCATTCCGCGCCTCCGGCACGCTGCAGGTGACGCCCGCGCCATAAATCTGGTCGCATAGGTAGCGCCCGACCAGGCCGCTGCTGTTGGCAAGCTTGCTGTTCAGCAGCAGGCGTGTGCTTTCTAGCGTGCCCGCTGCCAGCACGATGACGCGGGCCTTCACCTCCATCTCGCGATGCGAGAGCCGATCGATGAAGTGAACGCCGTTGGGTTGGCCGGTGTTTTTGTCGACTGTAATTTCACGGACGATCGCATTCGACACGGACGTGAGCTTGCCCGTCCGCTCCGCATCGGGAATCAGCAGATTTACCGAACTTGCCAGGCCGTCGCGGCCCCGGGCCGTTCGCTGCTTGCACACGGTGACACCCAGCGGTTTGCCCGCGGCGATGAACCGCTGCATCGATTCCGACCACGGTTCGTTGTCCAGAACAAAGTTGCCATCCGGCATCTGCGGCGGGCCATCCTTCGCACCGTAGACCTGGAAGATGTCCTCGACGCGCGAGTAATAGGGCGAAAGCTCGGCGTGATTGATCGGCCAGTCCTCGCCGAAGCCATCGTGCGACTTCCCTTTGAACTCGTAGTCGCTCAAGCGGAACGATTGCCGCGACCAGAAGAGGGAACGTCCGCCAAACAGCCGAACGCGCACCCAGTTGTACGGGTTTTGCGGAGCAAAGGTGTACGGCACCTCCTGCTCGTCGACCCAAACGTTCGTGTTGTATTCGCTTGCCTGGAAAACATGCTCCAGCTTGCCCGGTGGCTTGAAGCCGCGAAACGGCAGCTCATACGGCGCCTTGCGCTGCGTGTGCCGGCCCACGTCGGCCACGGGGCCGGCGTTCAGCATCAGGCAGTTCACGCCTTTTTCGCACAAGACCTTGGCAGCCATGCCGCCGGCATGACCGGAGCCGATGATCAGTACGTCGACGGGTTCGTTCAGCATGCGTGTTTCCGTTCGTTCAGCGTGGATAAGACGGGGCAGTGTTCGATGACTTGGGCGCGGCCTGCACAGGGGCGGGCCGTTGGTGCACAGCGCGGAAATTCGCAGCGCTGGTGTCGGGATCGATGGGGGACCAGTACATCTGCGCGGCGTTAAAGTCCGTCCGTCCATGCGCCTCCGCATTCACCCATGCGCGGCTGTTCATGGTTGCGGTACGAATGTCAGCATGTGCGATGTTGACGAATTCGGCGTGTGGCTCCGTGGGCGGATGATCACTCATCCACGTGCGCAGCCAGGGTTTCAGCACGGCGTCGGCCTGCTCGGGCGTGGTTTTCGCGAAAGCAACACCGCTTGTGCGGCGCGACTCCGTATCCAGCCAGTCCAGCCCGCCGGTGTAGAGCGTCTTGCGCGCGGCAGGGGAGTCGCCAATCAGAAAATCCAGAAATTGCGGCGTCTCCGCCTCCACCGCTCCGGGCATGTCACCAAGTTGCGGCAGCAAAACACTGCTCAAGTGAACCAGCGTCGCCATCTGTAAGGGTGAGAAGAAGGTCGCGTCCGTCGCCGCGACGTCATCCACGGTCTCGGTGTGCGGCAGGGGTGTCTTGCTGTTCAGGCCCAGCGTCCACGGTACCGGTGCCGGTGGCGGCGGCAAAGGGTTCTGCGTCGTGGGCGCCTGCTGTTGCGCCAGCAACATTTCCGGCAAGACGCATGCGCCCGTCATCATCCACACGAACTCACGACGCTTCATGGGTGCGCTCCTGGGTCAGCGATCTTTGTAGTGGGTCACGAGCAACAATGTCAACGCGTGCGGTAGCGTTTTGAGGGCTCGCCGGTGCATTCTAAAGCCGTGGCCGAAACAGAGTCGCCCTCCTTCTCCCGCACCAACGCGCACGCGATGCTCTTTGGCGCCGAACTTCTGCCCGGCGCGGGCGTACGCTTTCGTATCTTTGCTCCCGCGGTGGACAGCTTTCGCTTGCGCCTGGAAGGGCGGAGCGAAGACCTGCCCATGCAGAGCATCGACAACGGCTGGTTTGAGCGCGTTGAGCCGAGCGCGAAAGCCGGCACCCACTACCGCTTCGTTCTGCCGGACGGCACCGCCGTTGCCGACCCGGCATCGCGTTACCAGCCCCAGGATGTACACGGGCCAAGCGAGGTGATCGACCCAGCGTCCTATCTCTGGACCGACGACACCTGGCAGGGCCGCTCGTGGTCGCAAACGATCCTGTATGAACTGCACATCGGCACCTTCACGCCAGAGGGCACCTTTGCTGCTGCCGCGGAGAAGCTGCCGAAGCTGGCCGAGATCGGCATCACTGCCATCGAAATCATGTGCCTCTCCGAGTTCGCGGGCAATCGGAACTGGGGCTACGATTCCGTGCTGCTGTATGCGCCGGACGCGACCTACGGCCGTCCCGAGGACCTGAAGGGCCTTGTTGACATGGCGCACCGTTACGGCATTCAGGTCATTCTGGATGTGGTGTACAACCACTTCGGCCCCGAGGGAAACGACCTGCCGAAGTACTTTCCGCAGCTGCTTACTGACAAGCACAACACGCCGTGGGGCGATGCGCTGAATTTCGATGAGGACGAGGCAGGCAGCTGCGCCAAGCAGGTTCGCGAACTCATTATCCAAAACGCCCTGTACTGGGTTGAGGAGTTTCACATCGATGGCCTACGGCTGGACGCCGCCCACGCCATCATCGACCAGGGCAAGCTGCACGTGCTGGACGAACTGGCTCTTCGTGTGCGCGAGTGCGCCGCCGCGCAACAGCCACCACGCCACGTCCACCTGATCCGCGAAGATGAACAGAACATCGCAAACAAGCTGCTGCGCAATGAACGGGGTCACTGCGAAAAGTTCACCGCGCAGTGGAACCATGACATGTCGCACATGCTGGGCGCGGCCATGCGCCAGGATTTCAGCGGCGGTGCAGATGATGGCGAAACCTTCAAGCAGGCGGAGACGGTTGCACAAGGATTCGTAATCGCCGCGGAAGAGAGCGGTCAAGGTGCGGAGGTGCGCTGCCATGTGCCGCCGACCGCATTTGTGGCCTTTGTACAGACACACGACCTGATCGGGAACCGCATCGGTGGCGAACGCATCCACGCGCTTGCTCCGCCGCAGTCGGTACGCGCCGTAACGGCTTTGCTGCTGCTCACGCCGCAAATTCCCATGTTCTTCATGGGCGACGAGTTCGCCGCGAAGTCCCCGTTCCCATATTTCTGCGACTTTGGTGGCGACCTGGGAAAGGCAGTCAGCAAAGGCCGCCGCGAGTTCCTGCGGCAGCTGCACAATGCAGATGATGCCGCGCTGGCCAAGGCGCCAGACCCGCAACAGGAGAGCACGTTCCTGAGCGCGAAACTGGATTGGCAGCAGCGCGAAGACTCAGATCTGCCGGATTGGTACCGCCGCATCCTGCGGGCCCGTCTGGAGCGCATCAGCCCGGCGCTGGAGAGCCTGCATGACCGTTGTGGCACCTTCCGCGTCTTGCGTGCTGGCGCGTTTGAGGTGGTCTGGAAGCTGGACAACATCACGCTCACCGGAAGCGCAAATCTTCGCCCGGACAGCACGGACGGCTTCACCGAGAAGGGTGAAGACATCTGGCTGGAAGGCTCTGCGGAATCGAGCACACGCCTTGGCCCCTGGTCGGTTCGCTGGACCGTTGCACCGCAGGGCTGACAGCTCGTGCTCAGCTCTACGGTGAGGCTGTTGTCAGGACAAGGTCCTGCTTCTAATCGTTCAAAGCGTTACCGGCCGAGTTCGATCTTCCAGATCTTTTCGCAGTACTCCCGGATGGAGCGATCGGAACTGAACTTGCCCGATCGCGCCGTGTTCAGCACGCTCATCCGGCTCCACTTTTTGCTGTCGCAGAAAATCCTGCCCGCATCGGCCTGCGCGCGCGTGTAGTCGTCAAAATCGGCCATGACAAAGAAGCGGTCGACCTCCATCAGGTCCTTGATCATCGGCGCAAAGGTGTCGCGATCGCCGCCGGTGAACTGACCACTGCGCAGGCCATCGATGACCTCACGCAACAGCGGGCTCTTGTCGTAGAACTCACGGGGCTTGTACCCGGCCCGCTGCTTCTCTGCAATCTGCGGCGCGGTCAATCCAAAGAGGAAGAAGTTATCCGCACCGGCTTCCTCGCGAATTTCGATGTTCGCGCCGTCCAGCGTGCCAATGGCGACCGCGCCGTTCATCATGAACTTCATGCAGCCGGTGCCGCTTGCCTCCTTGCCGGCCGTGCTGATCTGCTCACTCAAATCAGCTGCCGGGTAGATACGCTGTCCGAGCGAAACGCTGTAATCCGGTACAAACAAAACCCGCAGCAAATCTTTGGTCTGTGGATCCTTGCCGACCAACTCGCCTACCGCACAGACAAGCTTGATCATCAGCTTGGCATACACGTAGCTCGGTGCGGCCTTGCCGCCGAAAAGAAACGTGCGCGCCGGAATGTCTTTCAACTCGCCCGACTTGATGCGGCAGTAAAGGCTTAAGATGTGCAGCGCATTCAGGTGCTGGCGCTTGTATTCGTGAATGCGCTTCACCTGGACATCGAACATGCTTGCCGGGTCAAGGCTCACGTCCATGGTGCGCTTGATAAAGTCGCCGAGCCGGCCCTTGGATTCTTCCTGGCGCTTCCGCCACTTCTCCAGAAAGCCTGCGTCATCGATGAATTTCTCAAGGCCGCGCAGGGCGTACAGGTCGGTGTGCCAGCCGGTGCCCAGAACCTCATTCAGCAGCGTGGTCAGCGGCGGATCGGAGAGCATGAGCCAACGCCGTGGCGTCACACCATTTGTCACATTGGTAAAGCGATTGGGAAAGGCCTCATAGAAGTCTTTCAACGTGTCTTCCTTGAGCAGCTCCGAATGCAGCTCGGCCACACCATTGACCATCTTGCTGCCGACCACTGCCAGGTTCGCCATGCGGACCTGTTTCTCACCCTCTTCGCCGATCAGGCTCATGCGTGACCAGCGCGCCGTGTCGCCGGGGAACTTGCCCTGCATGTCCTTCAGGAAGCGCCGGTTGATTTCGTAGATGATCTCGATGTGCCGTGGCAGGAGGCTGGCAAAGATCGGCAGCGGCCACTTTTCCAGAGCCTCCGGAAGCAGCGTGTGATTCGTGTAGCCAAACGTGGCCTGCGTGATCTTCCACGCTTCGTCCCAGCTGAACTCTTCCTGATCGGTCAGGATGCGCATCAGCTCCGCAATGCCGATAGACGGATGCGTGTCGTTCAACTGCACGGTCCACTTTTCGGCAAAGGTCGCCATGGGCAGCTTCTGCAGCTTGTGCAGGCGAACCATGTCCTGCAGCGAGCACGATGTGAAGAAGTACTGCTGCATCAGCCGCAGACGCTTACCCTGTTCCGTTTCGTCGGGCGGATAGAGCACCTTTGAGATCGTCTCCGACTCCATCTTGTCGCGTACCGCGCCCATGTAGTCGCCGCGATTGAAGATCTCCAGGTCAAAGCTGTCCTCGGCCTCGGCCTTCCACAATCGCAGGCGATTGACCTGCTTGTTCCGATAGCCCGGGATCGGCGTGTCATAGGCGACGCCTTTGACCGTGAACGCAGGCACCCAGTGCCAGATCAACTCACCCGTCTTCTCGTCCTTGGTGGTTTCGGTGTGGCCGCCGAAGTTCACGTGCTGCGTTGCGTCGGACGACGTGATCTCCCACGGATTGCCGTATTCCAGCCATTTATCGGAGTGTTCCACCTGTTCGCCGTCGCAAATTTCCTGGCGAAAGATACCGAATTCGTAGCGCAGGCCGTACCCGACCGCGGGCACCTCCAACGTGGTCATGGAATCCATGTAGCAGGCTGCCAGCCGTCCCAGGCCGCCGTTGCCCAGGCCTGGCTCGGGTTCCTCGTCCGCCAGATCATTCAAGTCGTAGCCCAGCTCCTTGCAGGCCTGGTCGGCGGCGTGCGTCACGCCAAGGTTCAGCAGGCCGTTCAGCAGGTGTGGTCCCAGCAGGAACTCAGCCGACAAGTAGCAGACCACGCGTACATGGTGCTGTACGTAGCTTTCAACAGTCGTGATCCAGTCGTCCATCACGCGGTCGCGAGTCAGGTGCGCCATGGCGCGGTACTGGTCCAGCGTGTTGGAGTATTCCACCGGTTTGCCAATGGTGCGACGCATGTGTCGCAGGAACGCAAGCCGGATGCCCTCGGCCGACCGATTGTCCTGTGCCGCACTCGCTGTGGCGCTGCTTGTATCCGTCTTACTCGTCTGCTGCCCCTGCGAAGCGTCCTGCACTTGAACCCCTTTCGGCACTGCCGACCTATATTGTCGCAGAGAGCCGCTGGAATGGCGTGTTCACACTGTGTGGAATGCGACTCCATGCGTCCGGCATGGTACCCTTGTAGATTGAGAAAAGCCCCTAAAACATGAGCTCAGAGACACAAAAGTACAGCCGCAACAACCCCTTCGTTTCCACCATGCTGGTCAACTACGTGATGACCGACAGCGACTCCGAAAAGGAGACGCGGCATATCGAATTGGCGCTGGACAGCGGCATGGAGTACACACCGGGCGACTCTGTCGGTATCCTGCCGACGAACCGCGACGCCGAAGTGGAAGACGTGCTCAAGGCGCTCGGCTACAACGGCGATGAGAAGGTGCTCGACTTTTTCAAAAAAGAGACCACGCTCGACGACGCTTTGCGCACAAAGCTGCACATTGGAAAACTCACCCGCGGCTCCGTCAACGCTTATGCAAAGATCGCGCCTGAGACCACACCAGGCCTCGATTTCCTGAAGTCGCTTGCCGGCCAGGACAATAAATCCAGGGCCGAGGAGTTTGTATGGGGCCGCGAGTTCGTCGACCTTCTAACGGAACACCCGGGAGGCATTACCGATCCACAGCAGCTCTTCACGGTGTTGGGCCGCCTGACGCCGCGCATGTACTCCATCGCCAGCTCGCAGGCGAAGACACCGGACACGGTACATACCACGGTCCGCGTAGTGCGTTATCACACGCACGGCCGCGAGCGGCAGGGTCTCTGCTCCGGCCACCTGGGCGAGCGCGCCGACCCGGGCGCAACGTTGCCGATCTTTCTTCACGCAAACCAGAATTTCCGCCTGCCTGAGGACACGACCGCGCCCGTCATCATGGTCGGGCCCGGCACCGGCATCGCTCCGTTCCGCGCCTACCTGCAGCATCGCCAGGCGCACGGCCACACCGGCCAGAACTGGTTGTTTTTCGGCGAGCAGCGCATGGCATCGGACTTTCTGTATCGCGACGAGTGGAACAGCATGCTTGCCGATGGTACGTTGACGCGCCTCGACACCGCGTTCTCGCGTGACCAGAGCAAAAAGATTTACGTGCAGGATCGGATGCGCGAGAACAAGGAAGAACTCTTCCAGTGGCTCGAGCGCGGCGCCTACTTCTACGTCTGTGGCGACGCCAGCCGCATGGCCAAGGACGTGGAACAAACTCTGCTGGACACCATCGCTGACGGCAAAGGCTGCACGCCCGATGATGCACAGGCTTACCTGGGCGACATGAAGAAGGCAAAGCGATACCAACTCGACGTCTACTGAGCGGTCCTGATCGTGCATGAAAGGAGGCTCCTGCGGGAGCCTCCTTTCATGCGCCGATCTCGGCCTTGCCACCCTTGTCACACCCGCTGCGCTCATCCAAACCGGCGAGGGACAAGGGATGGAGCACATTGAGATTTCACCGAATGACGTCGTTGCCATGGACGCGATCGCACAGGGCGTCTTTGGCCTGCGCATCACCTTTGTGAATGTCTTCGGCGTCGTGAACGCGAATGGAACCTGGACGCTGATCGATGCCGGCATTCCGGGCTCCGCATCTGCGATTCGCACCTGGGCGCAGAAGCAGTTCGGCCGCCCGCCCGCTGCCATCGTACTCACGCACGGTCACTTCGACCATGTGGGTGCCGCTCGAAACCTGGCGGATCAATGGCGCGTCCCGGTGTACGCCCGCCCGCTCGAGTTCCCCTATCTGACGGGCAGAGAATCCTACCCGCCGCCGAACCCTGGCGCGGGTGGCGGACTGATGGCGCTGCTGTCACCGATCTATCCGAAGGACCCCATCGACCTGGGTACGCACCTGCGGCCGCTGGACGCGGGCACACACCAGAACATGCCCGAACTGGACGGGTGGCAGGTGCTGCACACACCCGGGCACACACCCGGACACGTGTCGCTCTATCGCGCGTCCGACGAAACGCTGCTGGTGGGCGACGCGTTCTGCACGACAAAGGCCGAGTCGTTTTTTGAGGCGGCGCTTGTGCAACAGCCCGAACTGCAAGGGCCGCCCGCCTATTTCACCTCGGATTGGGACGCGGCGCTTGCGACGGTTCGGAAGCTTGCCGGCCTGTCGCCGCGAACGGTGGCTCCGGGGCACGGCAAACCGCTCGCCGGCGCGGATGTCGCGGCACGGCTGCGAGACTTGGCGGCTCACTTTGAGGAGGTCGCCGTGCCGGAGAATCGCAAAGGTTAAGTGGCGATCCTGGTTCGTATGCGACCGCCCGTCCATCGGCGATGCACCGTATGCTCCCGCGAGCAAACATCAACCTCTTCTACCATCGAAGCATGGCATCACCCAGGCAGAAGCAGCGCATCGGCATCCATCTCTCCACAAGCGGAGGCACCTGGACGGCGGTGCAGCGCGCGGTCGACTGCGGTGCCAACTGCTTTCAGATCTTCTCGTCGTCCCCTCGCAACTGGCGTGCCACACCGGTCACGGCAGAGGATGCCGAGCGCATGCGCAGCGGCCTTGCGCGGCACGGCATCGAACCCCTCGTCATCCATGCGTCGTACCTGATCAATCTGTGCTCGCAGACGGCAGAGGTCCGCAAGAACTCCACCGCTGCCTTCCGCGGCGAAGTCGAGCGCGCGCTCGCGCTTGGCGCGAATTACCTTGTGCTGCATCCGGGCTCATGGAAGGGTCTGACACGCGAAGAAGCATTGCAGCACGCGGCGGAAAACATTGAGCGCGCCATCGACGGTCTGCCTTGCCAGGACTCTCCACTGCGCATTCTTATCGAGAACTCCGCAGGCTCGGAGTTCTCAATGGGTGGCCGGCTCGACCAAATTGCGGACCTGGTTCACCTGCTGGACCGCTGCGCGCCGGTCGATGTCTGCCTCGATACCTGCCATACGCATGTCGCTGGCTACGACATCGTCACCGCCGAGGGCTACCTGGAAACAGTGCAGCAGATTCAGGACGGCTTCGGCACCGCGCGCGTGAAGGTCTGGCACTGCAACGATGCCAAAGCGCCGCAGGGCAGCAAACTGGATCGGCACCAGCACGTGGGCGATGGCACCATTGGGCCGGATGCGTTTCGCCGCATTCTTAATGACCCTCGCTTCGCGCACTGCGCCTTTATCGCCGAAACTCCCGTCGATGAGCCGGGCGACATCCTTCGCAATGTTTCGGTGCTGCGCACGCTCGCCGCACGCTAACCTGCTAGCCTTCGTGCCAGCACGGCTCGGCCCTTCTGCGGTGAAGCCTTTGTAAGCAGCCCTCGTCTGTAGGTGCAGAGTCACCCTTGGAGGGGTGCCCGACCCATGAAGCTTGCGATTACTGCTGTCGTTCTGTCCACTGCCCTGACGCTTCCGCTCGCAGCGCAGACCGTGCCAAACTCCGATCTCGACGCGCCCACACCGCCTGCTCCGTTCGGCATGCACCCAGGCGGCCCACATGGCGCACGCGGCCGAGGTATGTTCGGCCCCGGCATGGCTGCGCACCACGTTGAAACCATTTCAAACGAACCCTTCACTGCCCAGTTCACGGGAATGTCGAACTTTACCGATCACCAAAGCAAGCAGCAGCAGCGGAGCACCACCAGCACCGTGTATCGAGACTCACAGGGTCGCGTACGCGAAGAGGTCACGCTGCCCGCGCCTCCGCCACGACCGCCCGCAGCAGCAGATTCCGGCACGGCACCGGCTGCACCACCCGCGCCGCGCGGTCCGCGCACCATGGTCATCATTCTCGATCCTGTGGCGCACACGATCACCCACCTGAACGCCGATCGTCAGACAGCGTACGTGCAAAATGTGCCGGCGGACTTTTTCACGCACATGCAGCAGCGGGCCGAGCGTCGCGAGTCGGGACAGTCGCCACAGCAACGGCGCGACAATGCGACGAGCACGGACCTGGGTAGCAAACTCGTCGCGGGATTGCCGGCAAAGGGCGAGCAGACCACGCTCACCTTCCCGGCGCGCGACGGCGGATCGGCACACACCATCACGCGCCAGAACTGGTTCTCACCCGACCTGAAGCTTGAGGTGAGTTCCTCGGAAACCAGCGATCGCGGTACGCGTTCCGAGACCCTGACCAGCCTGAACAAGGCAGAGCCAAACCCTAGTCTTTTCCAGGTGCCGACAGGGTATACCACAACGAACACGCCGGACCGTTCCTTTGCGGGCGGTCACCACGGTCGCGGACAAGGACCCGGCAGTCCTGCCGGTGATGAGGACGTGCCACCGCCACCCCTGTAGCTTCGCAAATGCAAGAGGCCACCCGATGCGGATGGCCTCTTTCGTTTGCTTGCGACCTACTGCGTAGGCGAGGTGGCGCCAGTGTCCGCCGACTCGGCATCGTCATCGCCCTTTGCCGGAACAATCGGCACGACGGGATGCTGCCCGAAGTAAGCCCGGTTTGAGAGCGCGCGATAGAAGATGCCGGTCAACTCCGCGGCTTTAGGTCCAAACGTCGGCCTTCCGCCCGTCAGGAAAAAGACCGTCACGATGCGCCCCGTGGGACCCTCGCCGTATGCGGCAAACCAGCCGTACCGCGTGCCGTTGTTGGAACAGGTTCCCGTCTTGCCCAGCACGGGAAAATCCGTGAAGTTCGTCCGCAGGCTGCGCGCCGTTCCGAATCGCGCGTTTACCGCGCCGGCCATGCCGGGCAGCATCTCCGGAATCGCCGACTGGATGTTGAGCGTTCGCTTCAACCGCGGCTGGAAGTTCGCAATCTGCTCTGGCGTGGTCGGATGTTGCAGATAGAAGAGCGATCCGCCATTTGCGATCGCGCTCACAATCGCCCCCAACTGCATCGGAGTCATCTGCACCGACTCGCCGAACGAACACATGCGGCCAACGCCGCCCTGCGCCAGCGGCAACTCGTGGTCCGGGTACACGCCAAGCGTTTCGCCGGGAATGTTGTAGCCCGCCAGTTCACCCAGACCGAACTGGTTTTCGTAGTGCTTCAGCTTCTCAAACCCCATCTCACGGCCGAGCACTTCAAAATAAGGGTTCACGCTCTTGGCCAGCGCGTACGTCATGTTCACGCGATAGCTGCCGCCCAGCGACACCGGCGTGTCGGCGTGCACCAGTCCCTCGCTCAAGGCCGCCAGCGCGACCGTGACCTTGATCGTGCTGCACGGCTCCGAACCAGGGCCAAGCGCCATTTTCTGATTGACCATGGCCAGAAGGCGGCCGTTGCTCGGGTCGATTGCCAGCGCCGTGCCGTTGTAGTTGCCGAGCGCCTCGATCAGCGAAGCCCGAACCAACGGATCCTCGCCGGCCGTCACGTCGCCGAGCACCAGGTTGTCAACGTTGTCCGTGAAGGAAGATGCGGTAAAGCGCTCGCCGTAGCGATGCGAGGGAACGGACGCGCGCACAAGACGGCCGTTCCGCCCACGCC
Organism: Terriglobus sp.; assembly: GCF_965201105.1. Classification (GTDB taxonomy): domain Bacteria; phylum Acidobacteriota; class Terriglobia; order Terriglobales; family Acidobacteriaceae; genus Terriglobus. Next base: position 2,522,349 of record NZ_OZ241741.1, on the reverse strand, counting down.
GTGCAATCGTGATCACGTTGTTCTTCGATGTTGCGCGTCCGCGCTTACCCGTTCCGGCATGAACGGGTGCAACGTGGCCGCGGCTGTGTTGCAGAGCCGCCATGTGCCGGCCTGCCGAAGCGCTCTCACGCACAGCGACAGGGCCGCGCCGGGAGCCATGCGCTGGGACGCGGCTGTGTGCCGCGTGCGCAAGCACCGGAAGCGAGCACGCCAGGAACAGCGATCCTGCAAGGCGCAGCAAGCCGGGCAGATTGAGCGAAAGGGAACCAGCAAACTTGTTCAAAACCACTCCTGTCCGGGTTGGACGGGCACGTGAGATGGATGCCTCGGTTAGTGAGAACCGCGGCGCAAGAAGGCAGGGATGTCAAGCTCGTCGTGTTCCGGCTGCTCCGGTTCGACTTGCGGCGCCAGCCCGCCAAAGGTCGGTACACGCACGTCGGTCCGCAGCTGCGGCTCGGCGTCAAATGCCGGCTCCGCCGGGGTTTGATCCTCCGTCCTGCGCCGGCCGCGCAGAAAAAAGTCATCATCGAACGCAGAGGCCGGTACCGGCACCAGCTCCGGTTCGTGTTGTTGCGGCTTCTGCATGGCGGTCTGCATCGCGTCGGCAAAGCTGGGCTGCGGCGGTGCAGCTGGCTCCACCTCCCGCTCGTCGGCGCGGAACGTCGATGCCGGAACATAGGTCGGCGCAGGCGGAGCGTTGGACGAGCTGATCTGTGGCATCGCCGGCGCGGTTGCTGCCGTCTGCGGCGCCCTCGGGGCTGTTGCGGAGTCGGGCGTCGGATCGGGCCGGTAGACCGGCTCCGCAAAGGTTGGCCTTGGCGGTTGTGTCACGATCGGCGGCGGTGTGAAGAAGCTCTCGCTCATGCCCCGGCCACCGGCTGGATAGCTCTGTTCCAGCATGCGCTCGCGCCGCTCGTTGTCGGCACCGCGGTCACGGAAGCCGGTCGCAATCACGGTGATCTTGACCTGGTCGCCCATGGTCTCGTCCTGCACCGCGCCAAAGATGATGTTGGCATCCTCGTGCGCCGCGTCCTGAATCAGGGTGGAGGCGGCGTTCACCTCGCTCAGCTTCAGCGACGAGGAGCCGGTAATGTTGATCAGGATGCCGCGCGCGCCATCGATCGCGCCCGCCTCCAGCAGCGGTGATGCCATGGCTGCATGTGCTGCCTCGATCGCGCGGCTTGAGCCAGAACCGACGCCGGTCGCCATTACGGCATAGCCCATCCCCGCCATCGTGGTCTTTACGTCTGCGAAGTCGCGGTTGATCACGCCCGGAATGGTGATGATGTCCGAAATGCCCTGAACCGCCTGGCGCAGCACGTCATCCGCCACGCGGAATGATTCAAAAAAGCCCGTATCCTGCGCCACTTCGAGCAGCTTCTCGTTCGGGATTACGATCACCGTGTCCACGGCATCCAGCAGTTCCTGCAGACCGCGCTCGGCCTGCGACCGGCGTCGCTTGCCTTCAAAGCCAAAGGGCCGCGTGACGACCGCGACGGTCAGCGCGCCCATCTCGCTCGCCAACGAGGCTATGACCGGTGCCGCGCCCGTACCGGTGCCGCCGCCAAGGCCGGTCGTCACGAACACCATGTCCGCGCCTTCCAGCGCCTCGATGATCTTGTCGGAATCTTCCAGAGCCGCGCGCCGGCCCACGTCCGGATTTGCGCCTGCACCCAGGCCGTTCGTCAGCTTTACGCCAAGCTGCAGCTTAACCGGTGCCTGCGACGTTTTCAATGCCTGCACATCTGTGTTCGCGGCAATGAATTCAACGCCTTCCACCCTGGCCGCGATCATGCGGTTCACGGCATTGTTGCCGCCGCCGCCCACGCCGATGACCTTGATCCGTGCGCCTCGCGGCATGTCGTCCTGGTACTGAATGCGAAGGTCGTCGTCGGGCAGCATCGGTTGGAAAACTCCTTAGGGCAGTGTTGTTGGCAAGTCGGGCAGGCAATGTGTGCGAAGCAAATGCAATGCGGCACTCGGCATTTCACTCAGCCGTATGCAGCGATTCTTTCACGGGGTGGCATGTGCAACGAAGTGGAAAGCCGTGCAACAAAAGTTGCGTGTGCCACCCTTGGTTCCGAATGCGAGGGAACACCGCTTGCTGTGCGTCTGCGTCGGCTTTTGCTAAAACGTACCCGCGAAGATCGCCTTCAGCTTCTGCTTCAAGCCGAGCTCCTCGTTCGCGCGGCGCACGCGGGTGCGGTGCGTGTACAGCAGCATACCGATGGCGGTCGCGAACTCGGGCTCGGCAAGCTCTTCCGGCATGCGGCTCAGTGGCACCGGCGATCCGATGCGCGCCGGCGTGCGCAGCAGCGACTCGGCCACATCCAGCAGACCTGCCAAGCGGGCGCCGCCGCCGGTCAAAACGCAGCCGGTGCCCAAAGCTTCCAGCACACCGCCTTCACGCAGGTTATTGCGCAGCATCGTAAACAGCTCACGCGCACGCGGTTCCAGAATTTCCGCCAGAAAACGCTGCCGCACCAGCCGTGGCGCGGTCGTGCCCCCAGTCTGCAGGTTGCCGCCCACCTCGACCTCGTTCAACGACGGGACGCTGGTGACCACGCAATTTCCGAACTCCATCTTCAGCCGCTCGGCTTCTTCCTGCGACACGTGCAGACCCACGGCAAGATCGTTCGTGAAGTGGTCGCCGCCGATCGGTAGCACCGCCGTGTGTGCGACGGACCCCTCAAAAAACACCACCAGCTCGGTCGAACTCGCGCCGATGTCCGCGATGCACACGCCAAGCTCGCGCTCATCCGCGCTCAACACCGCCTCCGCCGAAGCGATGCCCTCGTACACCGTGTCCACCACCTCAAGCCCGGCCCGGTTCGCACAGGTGACCACGGACTGCGCCACCCCGCCAGAGCAGGTGGAAAGGTGCAGGTTCACTTCGAGCTTCGTGCCTACCATGCCGATCGGGTCGTGGATGCCCGGTTGATCGTCCAGGATGAACTCCTGCGGCAGCAGATGAAGGATCTCGCGATCGGCCGGCAACGCCACGGAGCGCGCCCGGTCCACCGCGGCACGCACCTCTTCCCGTGTAATCTCGCGCATACGCGAGCCCATGCTGATGCCGCCGCGCGAGTTGATGCCGCGCACGTGCGTACCGCCCACGCCCACCACGGCGGTCTCAATGCCCACCTTCGTCAGGCGTTCCGCGGTAAGCGCCGCGCGATTGATCGCGTCCGCCGCCGGCGCCAGCTCCGCAATCAGCCCCTTGCGCATGCCCTTGGACTTCTCAATGCCGTGCCCGCGATAGCGCAGGACGCCGTCCTGCACCTCCGCCACCAGCACGCAGCACTTGCTGCTGCCGGCGTCCAGCACGGTAATCAGGTTGTCCGGGCTTTCTTTCACTGCGAAACGGGCCGCCTTTGCTTGTTGTGCCTATGCTACTGCGGACGCAGCATTTTGAGTGCAGGACGTGCCGTCGCGTATTCCTTGCGATCAGCAACGCAGCGCCTGCCCCGTTCGAGTTATTGCGCAGCGTGCGCCTTGGCCGCGTCGCGCGTGGCTTGCCGTTGCGCCATCCAGGCCTTGATCGCCTCCACACGCTTCGCTACATCCACTTTCCTCGCGTCTGCGTGCTTCACCACGACCACCTTCTTCCCGCGCATTTCCAGGTGCGGCACAACCAGCGTGTTCTCATGCGCTGCCGCAGGTTTGGGATCAGGCTTAATCGCTGCCGGCGCACTCACCACCGCGACCTGCGGCGATTTGACCTTTACAGCCGGTGCAGGCTTGGCCGACGCCACATTCGTATGCGTCACAGCCATGGCCGGCCTGGGCGTTGCCACGGCTTGCTTCGCCTCGACCGGGGCACTTCCGGCTGTCTTCGCATCCTGTGCCGGCTGCACCGTCGAATCCTTCGGCGGCATTTGCAGCACGACTTGCCGCTCGTACCGCATGTCCACACTGCTCAGCCGCGGGTATTGCTGCCGCCACTCGGCAATGTGCTCCTGGAAACGGTTGTAGCGATCCAGAAAGTGTTCCGTGCCGAAGTGCACCATCGTTTCCGCGTTATTGCTCGGCAACAGCGCCTTCACGTCCTCCGGGTCCGACAGGTCAACCTCGCTCAACTCCGCCGAAATCTTCTTTCCGCCCGAGTCCAGGTCCTTCAGAAATGCCGCGTACAGGTGCATGCGCTGCTCCCGCGACTCTGGCGTGTCCTCTGCCTTTAGGCCGGTCACGACAGGGAAGGAATAGTTCGGGTTTCCAGGCGCGTCCGGTGGAATGTCCAGCAGAACGCCCGACGCATCGGCCATCCCGATGGTTCCACCCTGCCGCACAAAAGCAATCGGCGTGCGCTCGACCACCTGCACCCGGAGGTGGTTCGGCAAAAGACGCATGACCGTCGCATGCTCGACCCAGGGAATCTGTTCCAGTTGCTCCTTGCGCTCCGGGAGCGACACGGCAAAGATGTTGCGGTCCACGTCCTCGCCGAAAACGCTCAGCAGTTGCGACCGCGACAGGTGCTGGTTGCCTTGCAATTCAATCGCGGAGGAGGAGGGAATCGTGAACTGCGCATCGTGTTGCACATAACGCGATACGTAATACGCCGCCGCGGCGACGCTGCCCAGCAGCGTGAGCAGGCCGATGCCCGCGGCGATGCGGCCGTACTTCGACTGGGGAATCAGTCCCCGCCGGATGCGCTTTCCGCGGCCGCGCGTACGCAGATATTCCCGCGTGTCGTCATCGGCATACGGATCGCCGGACACGCCGGGGCGCTCGCGCCTGGTCGGCAGGGTATCCGTCGTGGCACGGCGCACATCTGCGGTGCGCCGTGTCCGTGGCTTAACGCGTGGGACGTCCTCGGGCATGTCCAGCAGGGCCGCCGTGGTTTTCTGAGCCGGTTGTGTCCGCATGCCTGAGCAAGGCCGCGGAGAAATCGCCTGCTCGATTGTAGCTGCCGGTCCGCTGCGATTGCCGGGCAGGGAACCAGCGCCGGTACGGTGCCGCGCTGGCTGGCTACCGTAAAGCTTCCAGAAGCATCGGTCCCGCCTGTGACACGGAACCCGCTCCCAGCGTAAGCAGCAGGTCACCCTGTTCGGCGCGCCCGGCTACTTTCTTCGCGGCCGCCTGCAGGTTTGGCGACGTATCCGTATAGGTGCCCTCGGCATAGATCGCCTGTGCCAATGATTCGCTGTTCACGCCTTCCATTGGCTGCTCGCTTGCGGCGTAGATTGGCACCAATTCCACTGAGTCCGCATCGCGGAAGGCCCGGCTGAATTCGTCGAACAGGTCGCGGGTGCGAGAGTACCGATGCGGTTGGAACAACACATGCACGTGGCGGTAACCGCAGCCCCGCGCCGCCGCAAGCGTAGCCCGGATCTCTGTAGGGTGATGGCCGTAGTCGTCCACAACGCTCACGCCGCGCACAGCACCCTTGTGTTGGAATCGCCGGTCCACGCCTTTAAAGCTGGCCAGGCCTTCTGCAATCGCATCCGGCGCAACCCCCAGTTCGACCGCGATCGCAACCGCTGCCATGGCATTCCGCAGATTGTGCACGCCGGGTACAAACAGCTGAAACGGTCCGATCACGATGCCTCGGGCGCTTACCTCAAAGTTCGTGTAGCAGTCCGGCGTTGCCGGCAGCGCGATTGCCTGAAAATCCGCGTCATCGCTCAAGCCAAAGGTAATCAGGCGCCGTTTGACCCGCGGCAGTATCGCCCGCAACATCGGGTCGTCCACACACGCCGTTGCCGCGCCGTAGAACGGCACCTTGTTCATGAATTCGACGAAGCAATCCTCCACGTCGGCCATGCCGCTATAGCTTTCCATGTGCTCGCGGTCCAGATTGGTGACCACGGTCAGAATCGGGGACAGTTTCAGGAACGAGCGGTCGCTCTCGTCGGCCTCGGCCACCAGAAAGTGCGAGTTGCCGGCGCGCGCGTTGGACCCGAACAGATCCACCCGGCCGCCGACCACCACGGTGGGATCCAGCCGGGCTGCGTGCAGGACCGCCGCGATCATGCTGGTGGTTGTGGTCTTCCCGTGCATGCCGGCTACGGCGATGCCGTACTTCAGCCGCATCAGCTCCGCAAGCATTTCCGCGCGGGCGACCACTGGAATTTTGCGTAGACGCGCCTCGGCGACCTCCGGATTGTCCGACCGCACGGCCGACGAGATGACCACAACGTCCGCGGGCCGGGCGTTTTCGGCTTCATGGCCCTCGAAGATGGTCGCGCCTAGGCTGGCCAGCCGCTCCGTAACCGGTGAGGTCCGCAGGTCTGACCCGGAGACCGGGTACCCCATCGACAGCAGAATCTCTGCAATGCCGCTCATGCCAATGCCGCCAATGCCAACAAAATGGATGCGTTGTGTCGCGGCAAACATCGGTGTTGCGGACTCCTGAACTCCCGCTGAAGCGGCAAATCTGAAGTTCAGGGTAGCAGGCGTTCTTTTGCCCCGTGCGCTGCCGCCGCAACTTGTGTACGCGATCGGTGTCCAAGTATGCGAGGCGAATTTTCCGCGCAAGCCGTGACGAATCGGACAGCGACGCAAGCGCCCAGGCGGTAGCAGAATGAATTTCACTTTTGACGGCATGAAGCGAACAGGTCTGGTTCTCGGGTTGGCTCTGGCGGCAACGGGCGTTTCGGTCCGTGCGCAGGATTCCGGTGTCGATCCCAATTTCAACGGGAATGTAGCGCCGCAGGAATACGGGCAACAGGGCTACGGCGCACCGCAGCAGGGTTACGATCCGAACGGACAGTATGCCCAGCCACAGCAGGCCTATGGTCAGCAGGGCTATGACTATCCCTTGCCTGGTCAGGGAGAGCAGGGCGAGGTAATGGCGACTGCGGCGCCGCCCGCGATTCCACAGTACGAACAACCGGTTGCACCGGGTGACGGTTACATTTGGACGCCGGGTTACTGGGCCTGGGACCCAAACGCCGGGGATTACTACTGGGTCGCCGGACAGTGGGTGCTGCCACCCTATACTGGCGCACTCTGGACGCCGGGGTACTGGGGTCCGTATGACAGCGGGTATCTGTGGCATGCGGGATTGTGGGGTCCGTACGTCGGCTACTACGGCGGCATCAACTATGGGTTTGGCTATTTCGGCACGGGCTACTGGGGCGGCTTCTGGCGCGGCGGTTCATTCTTTTACAACCGCGGCCTGAACCGGTTCGGATCAGGCTTCTATGGCGGCCACTTCTATAACAGCGGCTACTATGGCGGGTTCCACGGTGGACTTCGCGGTGGTGGTATCGGCTGGACGCAGCACCCGGGCTATGGGTTCGGCGGACATGGCTTCGCTGGCGGTTATGGTCACGGGTTCGCGGGCAGTTATGGTCATGGATTTGCGAGTGGATATGGCAGCCGCGGCTTTTCGGATGGATACGCCAACCGCGGCAGCTATGGTGGGCACGTGGAACCGGGTAGCGGCGGCTATGCGGGGCGTGGCTACTCGGGCGGTTCAGTTGGAAACCGCTTTGGCGGCAGTCAGGGCTTCATCGGCGGGCAGCGGTCATTGCCCGGTGGCAACCAGAGCTTCGGCGGACAGCGCGGCTTCTCTGGTAACCAGAGTTTTGGCGGACAGCGCGGCTTCTCTGGTAGCCAGAGTCTCGGTGGACAGCGTGGCTTCTCCGGTGGTGGCGGCAGCTTCGGAGGCGGTCGCCCGAGCGGCGGCTCCTCGGGTGGTGGCTTTCACGGTGGCGGCGGCGGTGGTGGCTTCCACGGCGGCGGTGGTGGAGGCTCGCATGGCGGCGGCGGCCACCGGTAGAACAGGTTTCCCTCCCCCAAGGGAAAAGCAAGGCCCGGCAAACTGCCGGGCCTTGTCCTTTTCAGTTGCGTAAGCGCTAACGTGGAAGGGCGACACCGAGGACGCGCTGCACAATCGCCTGGAGAGCTCCGGGGTGGGAGGCCGCGCGGGCTTTCTGGCCCATGCTGCGGAGCCGTGCCGGGTCATTCAGCAAGTCCGTAATCGCTTCCGAAAGTAGTTCGGGCGTCAGTTCACGTTGCAGCAGCATCTGCGCAGCGCCTGCTTGCACCATCGCCTGTGCGTTTCGTGTCTGGTGGTCGTCCGCCGCTTGCGGAAAAGGCACCAGCAGCGATGGCCTGCCGGCAGCCGCAAGTTCGGCGACAGTGCTGCCGGAACGAGCAAGCACCAGGTCGGCGCGTTCGAGTTGCGCGGGCATGTCGGTCAGGAACGCCTGCACGGACACAGGCGCTTCTGAGGCGGAAATCGGAATGCCGTTGGCTTCGTAAGCGCTAACGGTGCTGTCGAGAGCGCGTTCGCCGGTTTGGTGCACGATGGTCAGCCCCGGGACTGCGGCGAGCAGATCGCGCGCGATCAGGGGCAGCGTGTCGTTGAACACCTTGGCGCCGTTGGATCCGGCGGTGACAAGCAGCCGCAACGGCTCGCCTGAAGGACTATCCGGAATGGCGGCGATTGCTTCGCGCACGGGAACGCCTGTGACTTCGGCGTTGCGGAAGTATTTGGTTGATTTGGGGAAGTTCACGCAGGCCGCAGTGACATACTTTCCGACGAGCCGGTTGGTCAGCCCCGGCGCGGCGTTCGGCTCATATGCGACGGTAGGGATGCGCAGCAGCACCGCGGCGAGCATCGCCGGTCCGCTGGCGTAGCCGCCGACGCCGATCACGACCTCTGGTCGAAAGCTGCGCAGAATCCCCCGGCAGAGCAGGATGCCACGCGGCAGGTCTGTCAGTGTCTTCCCGCGCTCCCGCAGGCCGACATTTTTCAGCTTGCCGACCTGGATCAGATCGAGCGGGAAACCGGCTTCGGGCACGAGCTTCGTCTCAATGCCGCGAGCCGTTCCGATGTAGCGCACCTCCGCGCCGTGGCGGTCGCGCAGTTCGCGGCCGATGGCGAGCGCAGGTATGACGTGGCCGCCGGTGCCTCCGCCGGCGATCAGGACGCGCATGTTGCGTTTCTTTGCACGTTACTGACGCTTCCGAAAAAAACGCGGGTTTCGGTGCAAGCACCAAGTCCGCTACTCACGCGCAGAAAGCTCTCGTGCTCCGGTCGAAATGACATTGGAACGATGCGGCCGGAAGGCGCTGACCCACTGACCCGCTGGCTCGCTGCTCTCAATCAGTCGATCTCGCGCGTGATGTTGAGTAGGACGCCCATGCTGGCGAGCGTAATGAAAACTGCGGTGCCACCGGAGGAGATGAAGGGCAGCGGAATGCCCTTGGTGGGCACCAGCGCCAGAACGACAGAGATGTTGAAGAAGGCCTGAATCAGAATCGTCGTGGTCAGGCCGAAGGCGAGGAAGCGTGCGAAGGGGTCGGTCGACAGGATGGCAGCGCGCAGGCCGCGGTAGCCGAAAAAGCAGAACAGACCGACGAGCGCGATGGCACCAAGCAGGCCGAGCTCCTCGCAAATGGTCGCGTAGATAAAGTCGGTATGCGGCTCGGGGATGTAGAAGAGCTTTTGCCGGCCTTCCATGAGGCCCAGTCCGTGGAAGCCGCCCGTGCCGACCGCGATCAGGGACTGCAGAATGTGGAACCCGGTGCCGCGCGGGTCGGCGTCGGGGTTCCAGAAGGCGAGCATGCGCGCACGACGCCAGGCCACGTGGAACAGCATCCAGTACAGGATGAAGCTGCCCGGGATTGCGGCATAGAAGAAGTACTTGAAGTCGGCACCGGCCAGGTAAAGCATGAGCGCGGTCACGCCCACACAGACCATGCTGGTACCCAGGTCCGGCTCCTTCAAGATGAGCGCGACCAGCAGCAGCGGCGGCGCGGCGGCGCGCAGAATGGTGCCCTTCCAGTCGTCCATCTGGTGGATGCGGGACTGCAGGAAATAGCTGAGGAAAAGCACGATGACGGGCTTGGCCAGTTCCGACGGTTGCAGCGTGATGCCGCCGATCCGGATCCAGCGGTGTGCGCCGTTGACTGCTCCCATGACGAACACGATCAGCAGAAGGAGGGTCGTGATTGCGATGGCGGGGAAGATGAGGCGCGGGTTGTTGTACCTGCGGTAATCGATCTTCATCAGAATGAAGAGTGCCACGATGCCCAGGATGGCCCAAACCGCCTGCTTCATCGCGAAAGAATACGGCGTGCCGTACTGCGCCTTGGCCAGCATGGCCGAAGCGGAAAAGACCATGACCAGGCCGAAGAGCACCAACGTGAGCACGGTACCAAAGAGCCATTTGTCGACGCCGACGCGTTTCGCCATTGGGAAGAAAACCTGTGGCTAGGGTACGGCGAGTTGGTACTAGAAGAACAAACGCGTACCTGAGTGGGTACGCGTTTTCGCGGAGATCTTGCGTGACTGCGGGCAGCAGCCAAAATGCAGGTCTCGGTGCAAGCACCGAGTCCACTGCGCACCCACGGTAAAGCTGTGGGTGCTCCGGTCGAAATGACAGGAAGGAGTATTCGACCGACGGGTTGCGCCGTTTGTTAATTGAAGTTGCGCTTGCGGTTGCGGCCTTGCCACTCCTGACTTTCGCGGTCGCGGTCGCGGGCTTCCTCGGCGAAATTTGGTGCGCGGTCCTTACGGGACTGACGTTCCGCGGCGGAGAAGTTGCGTTCTTCATTGCGGCTGAGGCGCTTGTGCGCGGTCATGCCCTCAAGCAGAAATTCTGCAGCGGAGACGAGCGTTTCGGCGCCGGCGCGCTTTTCCAGGCCGAGCGGCTTGAGCTTGTCAAAGAGGCCCTGGATGCCTTGCAGTTCTTTGAGCGAGTCCTCGGCTGCGGTGGCGTCAGAAAGTTGGACGGTGCCGCCGAGGTTGAACCACTGCTCAATCTGCTGCGTGTTGGCGTCAGCGAAGTAGCCGTCAAAGACGCGGGCGACGGCGGTGCGGATGATGTCGCGGACGACGGTGTCGGCTCCGCGCATTTCGCCCTCGTACTCGAGTTCGATTTTGCCGGTAATGCCGGGCAGTGCCGTGTAGATGTCGCCGATGCGGGGCACCGCGATCGCTTCGTTGTGCACCAGGGCGCGGCGTTCGGCGTTGCTGATCACCAGTTCCATGGTCGCGATGGGCAGGCGCTGCGAAACACCGGAGCGCTTGTCGACACGCTTGTCTTCACGGGCGACAAAGGCAATCTGCTCGATGACCTCGCGGACGTAGCGCGGGATGTGGATGTCGAGCGCGGCGCGGGTGGACCAGGCTTCCTGCTCGGTAACCGCGATGGCCTGCTCAATGGAGTCCAGGTAGTGCGTGCGGATCTCGGAGCCGATGCGGTCTTTGAGCGGTGTGACGATCTTGCCGCGGGCGGTGTAGTCCTCTGGATTGGCTGAAAAGGTGATCGCGACGTCGAGTTGCAGGCGGACGGGGTAGCCCTTAATCTGCACATCGCCTTCCTGCATGATGTTGAACAGAGCAACCTGGATTTTGCCGGCGAGGTCGGGCACTTCGTTGACGGCGAAGATGCCGCGATTGGCGCGGGGCAAGAGGCCGTAGTGCATGGTGAGCTCGCTGGAAAGCTGCTCGCCGGAGCGAGCGGCTTTGATGGGGTCGACGTCGCCGATCAGGTCGGCGACAGTGACGTCGGGCGTGGCGAGCTTTTCCACGAAGCGTTCGTCGGGTGTGAGCCAGGCGATGGGCGTTTCATCGCCCTTTTCGGCGATGAGCAGCTTGGACGAGTACGCAAGTGGCTTGTAAGGGTTGTCGCGAATTTCAGAGCCGGCGATGTACGGGATGACCGGGTCGAGCAGCGTGGTGAGGCCGCGCAGGATGCGGCTCTTTGCCTGGCCCCGCAGGCCAAGCAGAATGAAATTCTGGCGCGAAAGCACGGCGTTCACGATCTGGGGGACGACGGTGTCCTCGTATCCGACGATGCCGGGAAAGATGGTCTCGCCAGCGCGCACTTTGCTGATCAGGTTGTCGCGCAGTTCGTCTTTGACCGAGCGGGAGACACGCGCTTCGGTCCACTCGCTCTGGCGGAGTTCGCCGAAGGTTTGGGGCAGGTGTTCGGGGAGCGAAGGATTTGGCTTCATGTGGTGTTGAGTATACGAGCGTGGCTGGCGAAGGTGAGCCACCGGTCCGACGGTTGACGCTGGAATGCGCAGCTTTTCCATGATGCTTTGCCGCAGTAACGAAAATCGTGGTTTCTCGACTGCTTAAGCACAAAGAAGTTCTGCTCCGTTGAAGGACATGTTTTCCCCCGGATGAGGATCAGTACCCGAGTTCGAGTTCGTCGAGGAGCGCCTGCATTTCGGATGCGGCGTGGCGGTTGCCGGTGCGCTGGGCAGCGCCGAGACCGCCGGTGAGGCGCTGTTTGGCTTCATCGGTGCGGTGCAGCTTGGCCAGGGTCTGGCCGGCCATCTGGTAGGCGGGTACGTAGTCCGGGTTGTGCTGGATGGTGGCGTCAAATTCGGTGAGTGCGGCGTCGGTGTTGCCGTCGGACAGGTGCGCCATGGCGAGGCCGTAGCGGGCGAAGCTGTCGGCCGGATTCTGCTGCAGGATGGTGGTGAGCATGGCGATCTTGTCCATAGGGTGGATGGTACTTGGTCGCCACGTAAACTGGGTGAGATGGAAGCAACGCATGAGACCGTGGCAAAAGGAATGACCGTTGCGGAGTCGCAGGCGGAACGCAGCGAGATTATCTTCCCGGGCGATACGAATTCCCTGGGCAATTTGTTTGGCGGCAAGCTGATGCAGTTTGTCGACCTGGTGGGCGCTGTGGCGGCGTACCGGCACGCGCGCGCCATCCTGGTGGTGACGGCAAGCATGGACCACCTGGACTTTGTGGCGCCGGTGCATGTGGGCGACCTCTTGATCCTGAAGGCGAGCGTGAACCGGGCCTTTCGGACCAGCATGGAAGTGGGCGTGAAGGCGATGGTCGAGGACCCGAAGACGCGCGCACTGCGGCATGTTTGCTCGGCCTATGTGACCTATGTGGCGGTTGATCAGACGGGGCAGCCTGTACCGGTGCCGCCGATTGTTGCGGAGACCGAGCACCAGAAGCGGCGGTTTGAAGATGCGCTGCGACGCCGCGAGGGGCGAGCGGATGAAGTGTCGCGCAAGCGGGAAATACGGAAGACGCTGACGATGGATTGGCATATTTAGAGGCAGCGAGTGTTCGCTGTGTTTGGGAGAGGGTTTGTATGGGACATATGGGACAGCAGACGCCGGGGCCGCAGCCGTTACCGGGCATTACGCACGTGATCGCGATTGGTAGCGGCAAGGGGGGCGTGGGCAAGACGACGCTGAGCGTAAACCTGGCGGTCGCGATGGCGAAGTTGGGGAAACGCGTGGGACTGGTGGATGCGGACATTTACGGTCCGAACGTGCCGACGATGCTGGGGCAGACGCGGCAGCCGTCGATTGCCGGCGAGAACCGTATGGTGCCCCTGGAAAGCTTTGGGGTGAAGTTCATGAGCGTCGGGCTGATCTCGCCGGGCGACAAGCCGCTGGTCATGCGCGGGCCGATGCTGCACCAGATCATCCGGCAGTTTCTGCAGCAGGTGGATTGGGGTGAGCTGGACTACCTGCTGATCGACCTGCCGCCGGGCACGGGCGATGTGGTCATTTCGCTGGTGCAGACGGTGCCGCTGACGGGTGCGGTCGTGGTCAGCACCGGTTCTGCTGTGGCGTTGCAGGACGCGCGGAAGGCGCTGGAGATGTTTCACCAGGTGAACGTCGAGGTGCTGGGCATGGTGGAAAACATGTCGCAGATGTTGCTGCCGGACGGGACGGTTCTGGATGTGTTCGGCGCGGGCGGCACGGCGGCGACGGCACGGCAGTACAACCTTGAGTTTCTGGGATCGGTAGACCTCGATCCGGCGATCCGCGAGGGTGGAGACCGGGGCATGCCGGCGGCGCTGGGGGGTGAGGATGATCCTCGGGGGGGCGCCTACTTTCAGATTGCGCTGGCTGTGATGGACCGCGCGGATGAGGTTTCGGAAGAGCAGAAGGGTGTGTTCGAGGTTTTGTAGTCCTGGCTCACATTACCGGGAACGGCGCGATGAGATCGATGGGCAGTCCTGCTGAGCCAATGTGCCGGAATGGCACTGGAAACCTGAGTGCGTTCGCCTCAGATTACGTCTCAGATCGCGATAGACTAAACGGGATGGCAGTTCTCTTTCAGGACGGCCCGAGGCTTTCGCCACGGCAGCAAGCGATTCTGACCGCGATTGTGGAGCAGTATCTCCAGACCGGCGAACCGGTCGCGTCGCACGGGCTGGCGGCGGCGAGCGGTTTGAGCTCGGCGACCATTCGCAATGTAATGGCGGAGTTGGTGGACGCGGGATACCTGGAGCAGCCGCACACCTCGGCCGGGCGGGTGCCGACCGCGGGGGCGTTCCGGCTGCATGTGGAGCAATTGCGCGGGGGAAACCGGCTTGCACCGGCGATGCTGGCAGCGCAGTCGCGGACGGCGATTGAGGCACGGCTGCAGGGCATGAGCGGCGAGGCGTTTCTGGAGCGGACGTCGCAGTTGCTGGCGGGGCTGTCGCGCGGCGTGGGTGTGGCGATGGCAACGCTGCAGGGAAACGACCCGATGGAGCATGTTCATTTTCAGCGGCTGGCGACGCGGCGTGTGCTGGCCGTGGTGGTGACGCGCTCGGGCGTGGTGCGCGACCGGGTGTTGATGCTGGAGCAGGAGATGCAGGCAGCCGAATTGGAAGCGGCGGCGCGTTACCTGAATGAAAATTTTCGCGGCTGGACGGTGGAGGGCATTCGCACGGAGATCGCGTGTCGCGCGGCGACCGAACGCGACGCGTACCAAGAGATGCGCGCCGCGGCGGAGGAGCTTTGGACGGCGACTGTGCTGGACGCAGCGCCGGTGCACACCGTGTTTGTGGAAGGCGTGAGTAATTTGCTGGCGGACTCGGTGGACCGTGGCCGGTTACGCGAGATGCTGGCCGCGTTGGAGGCAAAGGAGCGTGTAATGGCGCTGCTGCACGCATACCTGGGTGTGGAGCATGCACGGGCTGCGGCGGGCGACTCGGTTCGCGTGGTGTTCGACATGGAATCGCACGCGCCGGAGATGCAGGGTCTGGTGCTGGTTGCCGCGCCCGCGGTGAGTGGTGGGGCGCAGATGGGCGCGGTAGGCGTGATCGGGCCGCAGCGCATGGATTACGAGACAACGATCAACGCGGTGCACTACGTGGCGCAGTTATTTGCGGAGACGCAGCGGGCGATGTAGATGTCCCCCATGGACAGGGTGCGTACGCGAAGGCGGGTAAGGCTTGAATATTCAGGATCGATATAGAAGGTGGATGGGCATGGACGACGTGAATGAGCCAGTGATTGCAGCAGACGACGAGTTGCAGGGTGCTGTGGAAGGCGAAGCGATGGATGCGAGCGCCGCGGAGACGAGCGGTGTAAGCGAGGCCGAGTATGAGCAGGTAAAGCGCGAGCGCGACCAGTTGATGGACCGGATTGCGCGGCTGCAGGCAGAGTTCGAAAACGCGCGCCGGCGTGAAGCGAAGGAACGCATGGAGTTTCGCGATTACGCGCTCGGCCAGGCGGCGGAAGGTCTGCTGCCGGCTTTGGATAATTTCGACCTGGCTTTGAAATCGAACGGGACGCCGGAGCAGTTTCGTGCCGGTGTCGATCTGATTGCAAAGCAGCTGGATGAGGCCGTGCGCGGGCTGGGATTGACTCACGTGGAGACGGTGGGTGCCCAGTTCGACCCGCATGTCCATGAGGCTCTTGGGCAGGTGGAGACGGCCGAGTTTCCAGACGGCGCGGTAGTGCAGGAGATTCGCCGCGGGTACAAGGTGAAGGACCGGTTGCTGCGTCCGGCGCTGGTGCAGATAGCGCGGAACCCGCAGCAGCGCGAGGCTTAGAGCCGTCTCGGCGCGCTTGATCGCCGAGAAGAAGAAATGCGGGTCTCTCCACTGCGCAGCACGATGAAGCTGTCCTGCTCCGGTCGAGGTGACAGTTCTTGAGTGCGCGGCGAAGAGGCGCGAGGCGGAGGAGAAGGTTTTGGCGGGAGCAACGATGAAGGCGGATTACTACGAGGTGCTTTCGGTCACTCGGACCGCCTCGGACGGCGAGATCAAGACGGCGTATCGCAAGCTGGCGATGCAGTTTCACCCGGATCGCAACCCGGGTGACAAAGGTGCCGAGGAGAAGTTCAAGGAATGCTCCGAGGCATATGCGGTGTTGAGCGATCCGCAAAAGCGCGCGGCCTACGACCGCTTCGGTCATGCGGGTGTGGGTGGCCCGGCGAGTGGTGGGCAGGGCGGCGGCTTCCCGGGTGGTTTCGGCGGCTTCAGCGGCAATCCACAGGATCTGGGCGACATCTTTGGCGACATCTTTGGCGAGATGTTCAACATGGGCGGCGCAGGTGGGCGGCGTCAGTCTCGCCAGCAGCGTGGCCGCGATCTGCGCTTCGACATGTCGCTGGAGTTTGAAGAGTCCGTATTTGGAGTGGAGCGCGAGATCAAGGTGAAGCGTGCGGAGGCTTGCACGGATTGTCGCGGCACGGGTTCTGCGAACGGCAAGCAGCCGCAGACGTGCTCGCAGTGCCGGGGCGCGGGTCAGGTGCGTTTTCAGCAGGGCTTTTTCAGCGTGGCAAAGACTTGCCCGAAGTGCGATGGAACAGGCGTGCAAATTAACGATCCGTGCCAAACGTGCCGCGGTGAGTCACGTGTGCAGCACGAACATACGCTGCACGTGAAGGTGCCGGCGGGCGTGGAGGATAGCACGCGCATCCGCTACCAGGGTGAGGGTGAAGCGGGCAAGTTCGATGGCCCCGCAGGCGACCTGTACGTAGTGCTCGGCGTGAAGCCACACAAGGTGTTCACGCGTGAAGGCGACGACCTGCACTGCGTGGTGCCGATCAGCTATACGCAGGCGGCGCTGGGTGATGAGTTGGAAATTGCTACGCTGGAGGGTCCGGCGGTGCTGAAGGTGCCGGACGGGACGCAGAGCGGCAAGACCTTTAAGCTGCGCAGCAAAGGCGTGCCGCACCTGAACTCGAACGGCAAGGGCGACCTGATCGTGGAGGTACGGGTGCAGACGCCGACCAAGCTGAACAAGCAACAGAAAGAGTTGCTGAAGCAGTTGGGGGAACTCGGCTCGATTGAGAATACGCCGCACTCCCACGGGATTATGGATCGCGTGAAGGAAATGTTCAGCTAAGCGCAACCAAAGAATGCGAAAGCCGGCGAGAGATCGCCGGCTTTGCTTTTTATATGCAGACTTCAGGACGTGAGGAATGCACTTGCGATCGCCAGTGCTGAGATTGCTGCGGTCTCGGCGCGCAGGATTCGCGGGCCGAGTGTAACGTGCTGCCACTGTGCGGCGGAGAAGCGTTGCATCTCTTCGGCCGTCCAGCCGCCCTCGGGACCAATGGCGAGCGCGACGTTCTGCGACGACGCTGCGGCGGCGAGAGCAGCGAGAAGAGAATTTTCTTCTTCGGTTTCAGCGAGCAGGATACGAAGCGGAGCATCGACGGTCTGTATCGCCGCAGCGAGTGGTTGTGGATCGTCGATCGCGGGCACGTCGGAACGGCGGGATTGCTGCGAGGCTTCGTGCGCGATGCGCCGCCATCGCTCGACGCGCTTTGCGGCGGCTTGTGCGAGGTGCTTTTCGGTACGGCGCGCGAGGACGGGCGTAAGGCGGGCGACGCCGAGTTCGGTCGCCTTCTCAACACCCCACTCGAAGTGATCGAACTTAAAGACGGCGAGCAGGAGATGGACGGGAAGCGCGGCGTCGGCTGCGTGCTCTTCGTGCAGAGCGAAGGTGACTTCGTCTTCGCGGACGCTTGTCACCTCCGCGCGATGGAGAAAGCCGCCGGCGACCACGTCGAAGATCTGGCCGGGCTGCGCACGCAGCACGCGGGCGAGATGCGCGGCCTGATCGCCGGTGAGGGCGGCTGTGGTGCGTGCTTCGTTCCACGTGTCGGCAATCCAGCGGCGGCGCGTCATGGGTTGAGTAGAGCAGCGAGTGAGCGAGTCAGCAAGTCAGAGAGCGAGTCAGCAAGTCAGAGAGCGAGCGGGTCAGCGAGATCGTTCATGACACGCGTGGACGCCGTGTGTGCCGGGATGCAAGAAGGGGAAGCGCTGAGCGCTTCCCCTTGGTGAGACTTGCTTTGCCTTGCGTCGCGGCCTTTGCCACCGCTTCGCGTGTTGTCCGTCTACTCTCCCTGAGTGATGACGGTGCGCTGCTTGAAGCAACTATCGAATGTATAGAGATGTGCGCAGCGAGTGTCAACAGAAAAGTGAAAACGTGACGTGCAAAACGGGGACGTTTCCTTCTGCTGTGAGAAGCGATGTTGAAGGTCGCGTCTTCAGCACTCGATCACGTTCAGCGCAAGGCCTGCGAGCGATGTCTCTTTGTAGCGCGACTGCATGTCGAGACCAGTCTGATACATGGTGCGGATGACTTGGTCGAGCGAGACTTTGTGTTCGTCGGTTTCGTGCATTGCCATGCGCGTGCTGTTGACTGCTTTGACCGCGCCCATGGCGTTGCGCTCGATGCAGGGAATCTGCACGAGGCCGCCAATGGGATCGCACGTCATGCCCAGGTTGTGCTCCATCGCGATCTCTGCGGCGTGTTCCACCTGTGCGTTTGTGCCACCCATTGCGGCAACCAGGCCGCCCGCGGCCATGGAGCAGGCGACGCCGACTTCGCCCTGGCAGCCGACCTCAGCTCCGCTGATGCTGGCGTTTTCCTTGTACAGAATGCCGACGGCTGCGGCGGTCAGAAAGTAGCGCACCAGGCCCGCGGTATCGGCGTTGGCGATGTGATCGCGGTAGTAGCGGGCGATCGCGGGGATGACGCCGGCAGCTCCATTGGTCGGCGCGGTGACGACGCGTCCACCGGCAGCGTTCTCCTCGTTCACCGCCATGGCGAAGACGGTGACCCAATCGAGTGGTGCGAGAGGATCGGCGGAGCCGAGGTCGCGCAGGCGTGCGGCAAGGCGACACGCGCGGCGGCGCACGTTTAGGCCGCCGGGCAGTATGCCTTCTGTGGCAATGCCGCGTTCGATGCTGTCGAACATCACATCGGCGAGCGCGAGCAGACCGGCGATGACCTGAACACGCGGGTTCTGTGGCGTGGTGTCAAGCCGTGGGCGCGGAATCGCCGGATCCCCCAGCATGGCAACTTCGTTCTGCAAAACCAGTTCCGCGATGGTGAGGGAGTGCTGTTGCGCGATGGTGAGCAGTTCGGCTGCGCTGCGGAACGCGTAGGGAACCCTGCGGCTGGTGGGCGGGACGGCAGACTCGCTGTTGCTGAAGTGTTCGGCGGTAACGATGAAGCCGCCACCGATGGAGTAGTAGGTTTCTGTTGCGAGAGTTGCGCCGTTGCTGTCGAAGGCGATGAAGCGCATGCCGTTGGGGTGCGTGGGGCGATCCGCGTCGGGGTACATTTGATCGCGGTGGAACAGCAGGTCGTGTTCACGGGCGAAGGGAATGCTGCGTTCGCCGGCTAAATTGAGTGAGTTCTTCGCGGCACGGTCAAGCGCGTCCTGCTGCTGCTGGGGCGTGATGCTGTCGGGCGCGTACCCGTTCAGACCCTGCAGGATCGCTGTGTCCGTACCGTGGCCAATGCCGGTAAGGGCGAGTGAGCCATACAGGTCGATCTGCACGCGTGTTGTCGTTGGAAGCAGCCCAGAGCGCGACAGACCGGAGAGGAAGGATGCCGCGGCGCGCATGGGGCCGACCGTGTGGGAACTGGAAGGGCCGATGCCGATCTTGAACAGCTCAAAGAGACTTGTCACAACAGAGGTGATTGTAGGCCGCGAAAGTGCTATGTGGCTTTCTTGGGCGATGCTGTAGCGTGGGTGCAAGTCACTCTAAGGCAAAGCAGGTCGTTTTAGCAGTCATGCTCTTCAAGGCATTCAGCGCAGCAGTGTATGGCATTGACGCCCACCTGATCGAGGTGGAGGTGGACTTCAGCGGGGCCAAGCTGGAGAAGGCTATCTTCAACATGGTCGGCCTGCCGGACACAGCGGTGCGCGAGAGCCGGGATCGCGTGCAGTCGGCGATTCGCAACTCTGGTTTTGACTTGCCGACGACGCGGATCACCGTCAACCTGGCGCCGGCGGACCTGAAAAAGGAGGGCTCAGGGTTCGACCTGCCGATTGCAATCGGGATTCTGGGAGCGTATGGAGCGTTGCACGCGCGCGACGTGAGCGACTTCCTGATAATCGGCGAGCTTGGGCTGGATGGCGCGGTTCGAGCGGTGCCGGGCGTGTTGCCCATGGCTGTTCTGGCGCGCGACAAGGGCATTCGCAAGTTCATTGTGCCTGCGGCGAATGCGCGCGAGGCCGCGGTTGTGGAGGGCGTGGACGTGTATCCGGTGCGCACGCTGATTGAGGTGCGCGAGCTGCTGAATGCGGAGAGCTTTGGAACACTGACGGCCCAGCCACTGCGCGTGCAGGCACAGGAGCTGCTGCATGAGACGGAGGCGTTCCCGCTGGACTTCAAAGACGTACGCGGGCAGCACACGGCCAAGCGGGCGCTGGAGGTTGCGGCGGCGGGTGGGCACAACATTCTGATGATTGGGCCACCGGGCAGTGGCAAGACGATGCTGGCGAAGCGGCTGCCGGGCATTCTGGCGCCGCTGCGATTTGAGGAGGCGCTGGAGACGACGAAGATTCACTCCGTGGCGGGCGTGCTGAATGGCGAGCAGGGCCTGGTGACACAGAGGCCGTTTCGCTCGCCGCACCATACGGTCAGCGATGCAGGGCTGATTGGCGGTGGCATGGTGCCGCGCCCGGGCGAGGTGTCGCTGGCGCACAACGGGTTGCTGTTTCTGGATGAGGTTCCGGAGTTTCCGCGCAACGTGCTGGAGGTGCTGCGCCAGCCGTTAGAGGATGGCACGGTAACGATCTCGCGTGCGGCGATGAGTCTTAGCTTTCCGGCCCGGTTCATGCTGGCGGCTGCGATGAATCCTTGCCCTTGCGGTTACTTCAACGACACGCAACGGGAGTGTACCTGCACACCGCCCATGATCCAGCGCTACGTGTCGAAGGTGAGTGGTCCGCTGCTGGACCGGATCGACATTCACATTGAGGTGCCGGCGGTGCAGTACAAGGAACTGCGGCAGGGCAGCGCCGCGGAGGGATCACAGGAGATTCGGGCGCGGGTGCTGGCCGCACGAGAACTGCAGCACAACCGCTTCAGCCGAACCGGGGCGCAGTCCGGTGCCAGGCGTGGCAAGGCGGTGTATAGCAACGCGCAGATGTCGACCCAGCAGATTCGGCTGCACTGTGAGCTGACCACCGATGCGGAACGGCTTCTGGAGCGTGCCATGCAGCAGCAGGGGCTGAGCGCGCGTGCGCACGACCGGATTTTGAAGGTGGCCCGCACGGTGGCGGACCTGGAGGGCGCGCAGGACATAGCGGTGAAGCACATTGCGGAGGCGATCCAGTACCGGACGCTTGATCGAAGCTACTGGTCATGATGGCTTCGTCGAAGGCGCGGGCAGGTGTGCTCGAAAAAGCCGAATATCCGGGACAGGGTTCGCGACAGCACACCGGTATCCGAAAGGAAGGCGGTCAGGGCGGAAATAAGTGTTGCGTTCCTGAACCGGAGCCAGTAAGTTTTCAAAGGAACCGAAATGCCGAGAACGCTTCGGTAACTTCGGATTGGGTGTGCGTCGAGAGCTTCAGGCCATGTTCTTCGCGCCATGCAGGTGTCGCCGGTTGTCGGGACGGTGTCTTCCACAAGCGTCTTTCTGATGCAACAGGCGCCAAAAGAGCGCCATGCGGTCAGCAGGCCACGGTGATTGCGACCCAAGGCTGGGTTTCACCGTCCAATGTAATGAGCAGCGCCCTTCTCCATGATCATCGGCGGATTTAGCAGGAGAGTACGGGCGCGACGACCCAAAGGAGCAATTTCATGCGATCTGATTTAATTTTTGGTGCGCTGACGCACGTTACGAACCGTTACCAGTTGTGCCAGTTGGCCAGCAAAGCGACACGCAAGCTGCACAAGCCGAACACCCGGCTGCAGGACACGACCAACGAGGTTCTGGGCCGTTTCCGCGAACAGGTGCCAACGACGTTTGAGGTGGGACCGGAGCCCGAAGAGGTGCTGGATCACATCGAGGAGCGCCGCGCGGCTTAGTTTCCCGGGGCCGTGCCGGAGCGCGGCCCACTTTAATGATCACCTCTTCTCTCCGATCCCTTCCCAACATCCGCAGCACCGGCAGTCTCAGCAGACCGATTTCTCCGCAACACCCTCCGCTCGACCCCCTTCCGGTAACACCCATTCCTATCCAATGATCTGCAGTACCAGGTGAACATGACCATTTCTGAACTCAAAGAAAAGAGCATCGCGGAGCTCGGTAAGCTCGCGCGCGGCCTCGACATTCAAGGCACCAGCGCCCTTCGCAAGCAGGACCTGATCTTCAAAATTCTGCAGGCGCAGAGCGAAAAAGAAGGCCACATCTTCGCCGAGGGCGTGCTTGAGATTCTGCCCGACGGCTACGGTTTTCTCCGCTCGCCCGATTACAACTACCTGCCCGGTCCAGATGACATTTACGTTTCGCCGTCACAGATTCGCAAATTCGACCTGAAGACGGGCGACACCATCAGCGGCAACGTGCGGCCGCCGCACGAAGGCGAAAAGTATTTCGCGCTCGTCAAGATCGAGGCGATTAATTTCGAGTCACCGGAAGAAACGCGAAACAAGATTCTGTTCGACAACCTGACACCGCTGTACGCTGACGAGCGCGTGAAGATGGAGACGGTTCGCGACAATATCAGCGGTCGTGTGATGGACCTGCTGACGCCCGTGGGCAAGGGTCAGCGCGGATTGATTGTGGCGCCACCGCGCACCGGTAAGACCGTTCTGTTGCAGGCAATCGCGAATTCCATCACGGCGAACCACCCCGAAGTCGTTTTGATTGTCTTGCTCATCGATGAGCGTCCGGAGGAAGTGACGGACATGCAGCGCTCGGTCAAGGGTGAAGTCATCAGTTCGACCTTCGACGAACCTGCGGCGCGGCACGTGCAAGTCGCCGAGATGGTTATTGAGAAGGCAAAGCGATTGGTGGAGCACAAGCGCGACGTCGTCATTCTGCTGGATTCGATTACGCGCCTGGCGCGTGCGTATAACACCATCGTTCCGCCGAGCGGCAAGGTTCTGTCGGGCGGCGTGGATTCGAATGCGCTGCAGCGCCCGAAGCGCTTTTTTGGTGCGGCACGCAACATCGAAGAGGGCGGCTCGCTGACGATCATGGCGACGGCATTGGTCGATACGGGATCGCGCATGGACGAAGTGATCTTTGAAGAGTTCAAGGGCACCGGCAACATGGAAGTGATCCTGGACCGCAAGCTGGTCGACAAGCGCGTCTTCCCGGCGATTGACATCCAGCGCTCGGGCACACGTAAGGAAGAGCTGCTGATTCCGAAGGAAGACCTGCAGCGTACGTGGATTCTGCGCAAGGTGCTGAACCCGCTCTCGCCGACGGAAGCCATGGAGCTGCTGACGGACAAGCTGGCAAAGACGCGGAACAACAGCGAATTTCTGCACAACATGAACTCGCTGTAACTCTGTTCGATTTCGAAAGGCCGCGGCGTTGCCGTGGCCTTTCTGTTGCGCGACACTGGGCAGCATGGCAGAGCAGGCGCGCTCTCAGGCGAAGCCGGGTAAGAGACAGGCGGCCATCTCGTCTTCCGCCGGCGCACAGGCGTGTTGCTCAGGAGCGAGCAACAGCTTGTGTAACTGATCTGGCTCCAGTGGCCGCGCCAGCAGAAAGCCTTGCATTTCGTTGCAGCGGAGTGAGCGAAGCATCTCCATCTGCTCGGTGGTTTCCACGCCTTCGGCGACCACGCTCAGGTTCAGGGTGTGCGCCATCTCGATCAGCGCCTGCAGAACAACGACGCCGTTGTGTGTATCGTGCGCGCCCTGCACGAAGACACGGTCGATTTTAAGAGCGTCTGCGTTCAACTCGCGCAGACGGCCAAAGGACGAGTAGCCCGTACCGAAGTCGTCGATGGAGATGCGTACGCCCAGATCGCGCAGCTCCTGTAAGTGAGCCTTGACGGAGGCGAAGTCGCGGGCAAGCGCGCCTTCGGTCACCTCCAGCTCGAGGCAGTCGGGTGGCAGAGCGCTTTCCTGCAGCACGGATTCGATGGTGCGGACGAAGTCTTCGCGCGACACCTGCAGCACGGAGATATTCACCGCAATGCGGCGGATCGCCGCGCCGGAATGTTGCCAGGCACACATCTGCCGGCAAGCGCGGCGCAAGACCCAGGTAGACAGCGGAACAATGAGGCCGGTCTCCTCGGCGATAGGGATGAATTCGGCCGGCGAGATGTTGCCGTGCTCAACATCGTGCCAGCGCGCGAGCGCCTCAGCGGCAACAATGCGGCCGTTGCGGTCGTAAATGGGCTGGTAGACGAGCCGGAGTTCGTCGTTGAGCAGTGCGCGCTGCAGCTTGTCGGCCAGAATGCGGCTGCGCGACTCATCCGGTCCGGTGCTTTGTTCGGCGTGCCGAAAGCTGTCGCGTCCGGAGCGCTTGACCAGGTACATGGCGCGTTCAGCGGCGGCGATCAGCGCCTCAGCGTTGCTGGCATTACCGGGGTAGCTGGCGATGCCGATGCTGACACCGGTGGTGAAGTCCCGGTTTTTGATTGCATGTGGACGCGAAATGGTGTGCACCATGCACTCGGCGAGAGCGTTCAGCTCAGAGCGCGAGATGCTGCGGTGCAGCAGAACGACAAATTTGTCTCCGCCGAAACGGCTGAAGTGGTCGGTGGGGTGCAAGCAATTGGCGACGCGCGAAACGATCTGCTGCAGCAGTTCGTCGCCGGCACGGTAGCCCAGCAGGGTGTTGGCGTGCCGCAGGCCGTCCAGGTCGAGATAAAGGCATTGCAGGGCCGTGTTCGCCGTGCCTGCCTTGCGAATGAGCTCGATCAGAAGCTGCTGCATTGCAGCGCGATTCGGCAGTCCTGTCAACTCATCGTGCTGCACGCAGTGCAGCAGGTGCTCGCGCTGAAATCGTTGACTGCGCATCCGGTGCATGGCCCGCACCACGCCAAAGCAGGTAAGCGGGCCGCAAAGGCTCGCGCCCGCGAACAGCGCCAGCCGGGGCAAAGAGCGCCCGACCGCGCTGGACTCCGCCAGCGTGTGGGCGATGAACATGGCGGCAACCCACTGCACCGAGATTGCAACCGCGGTGACTCGGTCGAGCTCACCCACGCTGCGGAACAGGTGGCGAAGAGCACGGAAAGGCCGCCACGGTCGGCGTACCCATGCTGTTCGAAGAAGGCGGGCGATGGGTGAGGTGGAGCGTGGGGTAACGCTTTGGTTGTAGTTCCGCATACCAGCGGCTTATCGGCGTGCCGGGACGGGAGTACAGGGCAAAGGGCCTGAGTGTCGCATGATGGGACGCGTAGCATTCGCCGTCAGGTTTTGCGGCGTCGCGGTGCGGTGGGTGCCGGCGCGGCACCGGTGTGCGGCGCGATACCGGCGTAGCTGACAGGTGAATTCAGCACAATGGACGTGTTTGTCGAGACATACGGCATGAGGGAATCGAGCACCTGTTCCAGGTGATCCATGTCGCGCACGGCCACCTGGGCCAGAAAGCTCTCGTTTCCGGTGACACGGTGGCACTCGAGAACCTCTGGAATGGAGCGGGCGAGTGTGGCGAAAGCCGCGATGCGGTCTCCGGCTACGGTGACTTTGACGAAGGCACGAATGCCGAGGCCGAGCGCGGCGGCGTTGATCTGCGCTCGATAGCCGAGCAGAACGCCCGTGTCCTCAAGCCGCCGGATGCGGTCGATGACGGCAGGCGTTGAGAGATGGACGCGTCGCGCGAGCTCCGCGAAAGGCGTTCGAGCGTTCCCCTGCAGCTCATCGAGCAGGAGAAGATCGGTCCTGTCCAGGTGTGGAGGGTCAGCGACCGTCTTCAGCTTTGCAACGACAGGATGCGTCAGCGGCTTACGAACTCCAGAAAAAGGTGAGTTCTTGGGCTGTTTCATAA
Source organism: Terriglobus sp. (assembly GCF_965201105.1). Taxonomy (GTDB): domain Bacteria; phylum Acidobacteriota; class Terriglobia; order Terriglobales; family Acidobacteriaceae; genus Terriglobus. Next base: position 2,496,533 of record NZ_OZ241741.1, on the reverse strand, counting down.
GGCAAGTACCTTAATATTTCTCATAACGTGTGGGTACAGGAAATGCGCATGCGGTCTAGGGTAGCAGTATGCAAGTCGCGGACGCGGTTTCCTCTGCTGTTTCACAGCTTTCGCCTGAGGGCAGAAGGCGGCTTTCCACGCTTCGAGCGATGGTGGGAAACACGCAGTTGCTGGTCGTTGACTATCGCTTCCGCGGACGCGAAGGCAAGGTGTGTGCCAAGGCCGAGCACCTGAACCTGAGCGGGTCCATCAAGGACCGCATGGCGCTGCACATCCTGGAGACGGCGTATGCAGATGGCACGCTGCGGCCGGGGGACTGCATCGTGGAGGCGACCAGCGGCAACACGGGTATTGCGTTCGCGGCGCTGGGCTCGGCGATGGGCCACCCGGTCACGATCTACATGCCTGATTGGATGAGCCGTGAGCGGCACGACCTGATTCGCAGCTACGGCGCGACGGTGGAAAATGTGAGCAAGGAGCAAGGCGGTTTTCTTGGCTCGATTGAGTGTTGCCGCAAGCTAAGCGCGTCACGGCACGAGGTGTTCCTGCCGCGGCAGTTTGAAAACTGCGCCAACGTGGAGGCTCACGCCAAGGGCACAGGGCCGGAGCTGCTGGCGCAGTTACATATGGCCGGACTGCCGCTGGACGCGTTTGTGGCCGGAGTCGGCACCGGTGGCACCGTGATGGGGGTGTCGCGGGCATTGCGCGCGGCGCGCATGGCGGCGCGTTGCCATCCCGTGGAGCCGGCAGAGTCGCCTACGCTCTCAACTGGGCACAAAATCGGATCGCACCGCATTCAGGGGATCTCGGACGAGTTCATTCCAGAGATTGTGAAGCTGCACGAGCTTGACCCGGTGTTGGCGGTGCATGACGGGGACGCGATCTTGATGGCGCAGGCGCTGGCGAGACAGTTCGGGCTGGCGCTGGGCATCTCCTCGGGCTGCAACTTTCTTGCGGCGGTCATGGCAGGAGTTTCGTCGCCGCACGCGGTTCCGGTCACAGCGACGGTGTTTTGCGACGACAACAAAAAATACCTGAGCACGGGCCTGTTGCGGGAGGAGCCGGTACGGGACGGTTATCTGACGCCGGAGGTGGAACTGTTGGACCTGCGCGTCATTCCGCGCTGTGGACCGGTGCAGTAGTTTTTGGGATGTGAAGCGCGGCGGCGAGTCGTGCATCCTAAGAGCAGGTGAGCATTCGTCTGCACAGTGCGCAGGGCCCGAATCGGACGTCTATGGAACGATGCGTCGCGTGGTGTTTGGTCCTGCTTGCGGTCTTTGGGATCGTGAGTGCTCAGTTGTGCATGGGCGCGGAGACAGCGCATCCGCAAAGCGATGGGCGTCACACGAGCGCGGTGCCGGGTGTGATGCAGAGCACCGTGGCCGAACGATGTGACAATCCATGCTGCAGTAAGTTGCACACGAAGGTGCCGGCCCCGCAGAATAACAGTTGTGAGCAGCACTGTCTTACAGCTTTGCCATCGCCGGCGCGGACCATTGCTGCAACGGTCGTTGTGGCTGTGCCTATCCCTTTGCGGGTGGGCGTTGCCGCGCGACTCCCAGACGAGCAGGCCGATGTAACCCATGCGGCGTTCCGGCAGCCCGACCCGCCTCTGTCCTTCCGTGTACCCCTAAGAATCTGATTCTTCCTCAAGCCAATTGAGTGAGTACTGCGTGCGCCGGTTTGCGTTCGCAATGGCTGGTTGTTGTGGTCTTGAGGATGAAGGGCAATGACGAATCGACGTGGATTTTTGCGCCGTGCGCTGAGCATGGGCGCTGGGCTGGCCGCAGCGCCGGCTTTGGCGGAAGGTGCCGTGCGCGCGGGTGATGCTCCGGCACTGCACGGAATGGGAAGCGGAAACGGGGGCCCGGCGTCTGAGAGCGCGGCAGCAATCAAGCGGGGAGCGAGGGCAGGCAGTGCAGGCGCAGCGCCTGTGCGTGTCGTAACGACCGATGTGCCCGACCTCTCATTCACGATGGAGAATGGCTGGAAGGTATTCCGGTTGCGCGCGGAGGTGATTCAGCGCGAAATCGCGCCTGGCAAGACCGTCGCGCTGTGGGGATACAACGGCTCAGCGCCGGGGCCGACGATCCAGGTGACGCAGGGCGATAAGGTGCGTGTGCTGTTTGAAAACGCTCTGCCGGAGCCGACGTCGATCCATTGGCATGGGTTCGAAGACAGCATCCGCTACGACGGCATGCCGAACATCTCGCAGCGCGCGGTGCCGCCGGGTGGGTCGTACACGTACGAGTTCACCATCACGCAAACGGGCACATTTTTTTACCACTCGCACATGGCGATGCAGGAGATGGTGGGCATGCTGGGCGGGTTCATTATGCATCCGCGTGAGGCGCACGCGCCGGCGGCCGATCATGACTTCCTGGTGCACCTGCAGGAGTACGCGGTGCTGCCGAGTAACACCGTACCGAACAGCGCCAACATGGAGTTCAACTGGCTGGTGCTGAACGGAAAGAGCGGGCCGGCGCCGACGCCGCTTGTGGTGCGGCTGGGCAGCCGAGTGCGTATTCGTTTCGTGAATCTGGGGATGGATCACCACCCCATGCACCTGCATGGTCACACGTTCTACGTGACAGGTACGGAGGGCGGACGCATCCCGGAAACGGCGTGGTGGCCGGGCAACACCGTGCTGGTGGGTGTGGCGCAGGCACGCGAAATCGAGTTCGTGGCAAACAATCCGGGCAACTGGATGCTGCACTGCCATCTGCCGCACCACATGATGAACCAGATGAGCTCCAATAGCTCACGGCCGTTCAGCGGAGACACCTTTACTACGAATGGCATGTTGTCGGCGGGTACGCGCGGCGCGGGCATGAAGCACGACAGTGCGGCAGCGCAGGACCCGATGGCGGACATGATGCACGGCATGCAGCGGCTTGAGGTCGCGCCCAACGCGAACAGCGTGCCCAACTTCCCGCAGGACGCGTACATGGAAGGTCCCATGATGAACATGGATGCGATGGTCGACAAGCCGGAGAACCATGGTCTGCCGCCTGGGTGGAGCGAGAACATGCAGGGCATGATGACATTTGTGCGCGTGTTGCCGCCGGCTCAGTACGACGAGGTTATGCAGCGCGTCGCAGCGAAGCAGGGCGGCAGATCGCAACAGGACGGCATGCCGGGCAGGAACGATTCGTCGATGCCGGGAATGGATCACAGCAGCATTCCGGGGATGCAGATGCCGTCGACCAAGGGAGGGCGGGAATGAAGCGAATCCTCGCGTTCACATGCTTCCTTTGCCTGTCGCCGCTCCGTGGGCAGATGCCCATGCAAATGCCGATGGAGGGCATGCCCGCTCACACGAAGCCCGCGCATCCAAATGCTCTGAAGCCGCAGCCGGCGACGGTGAAGCACTCAGGGCAGCAGAGTACAAAGCCGCCGCAGCCTGTGGTCCCCTTCGGGCAACTCGCCGATGGGGACACATCGCTGCAGCCACGTCCGGCGGCCGCAACGCCGACCCCGATTGCTTTGCCTGCGACGCTGCAGGAGCAGGAGCACCCCGAGCGGCGGACCGGATCGGAAGATGCATCCATGCCCGATCTGCTGGCGGACGCCAAGGTGCGCGCGCCGGAGCCACTGCAGTTCTTTACGGAACGGGCAGCGAAGAGCAACCCGACGCTGCGGCAGGCTGAAGCGCAGGTACGCCGCTTGCATGCCGAGGCGAAGCAGGCTGGGCTGTGGCAGAACCCGGAGATCGGGTATGAGGCCGATCACGTTCGCGGCGGCAGCTATGCAGGCGGCGAGCAGGGCGGCTACGTGCAACAGACCATTCCGCTGGCCGGGCAGCGTAGCTCGGCACGCGACGCCATTACGGCGCGGGCGATCGCAGCGGAAACCGTGCTTGCGGCGCAGCGGCGACGCGTGGAATCCGCGGTGGCACAGGCTTTTTATGCCGCGCTCGCTGTGCAACGGGAGATCGAGTTGCGCGGGCAGATGGCGGCACTTGCGTCGGATGCGGTCATCGCGTCGCATCAGTTGGCGAACATTGGACAGGCCGACGCGCCAGACGTGCTCGGAAGCGAGGTGGAACGCGAACAGGCGAAGCTGGAGCTTGCCTCGGCGCAACGGGCATACCGAAAGGCATGGGCGGCGCTTGCGGCGATCAGTGGTGACGCGGCGCTGCCGATCGCTCCGCTTGCGGGTGATCTGACCGCAGTGCCTGTGCTCGGTCCGGCAGCGGAGTCGGATGCGGCAGAGGGAAGCCTGATGGTAAAGGCTGCACAGCAGCAGGCTGCTGCGGGCGAAGCGGCGATTCGAAGCGCGCGAAAACAGGCCGGTCCGCAGCTTGTCCTGAAGGGCGGTTTGCAGCAGGACAATGAACCGCTCGAGCCGTCCCGACGCGTCGGCGTGGTCGGTATCGCACAGGCTGGGCTGACGCTGCCGCTGTGGAACCGCAACCAGGGCGCGGTGGAAGCGGCCAGGGCGCAGCAAGCCGGCGCGCAGGCCGAGGTGGCACGGACGCAGTTGTCGTTGCACATGCAGGCCGAACAGCAAATGCAGGATTACAGCAACGCCATGAACCAGGCACGGATCTACCATGACGAGTTGTTGCCGCGAGCGCAACGTACGGTAGAGCTGTACCAGCAGAAGTATGCGGCCATGGCGGCAGCGTACCCGCAAACTGTTGCCGCACAGAAAACGCTGTTGCAACTGCAGGTGGAATACACGCGCGCGCTTGGAGCTGCCTGGCAAAGTGCGGTGCTGCTGCAGCATGGATTACTAGAGGACGGGCTTGCCGCGCCGGAGCTGATCGAGGCGAACGTAGGCACGCAGGCCGGAAACTAGGGCACCCGGCTGCACGGTTTTGGGGTGAAGTGCGCTAGCCTCTAGGCTGTGCGGGCGGCGGTGCATCGGTCGAAGCAGAGTACAAGGCAAGCGTGGCCCCGGCTGCGCTTACCTTCTGTGTCACCGCGTGCGCGGTACATCCTGTACCTGTGGGCTTTTTGTCTGCATCTGTGGTGCGGGGCGCAGACACCACAGGTACAGAACTGGACGACCGAGGAGGGCTTGCCGCAAAACAGCGTCCATGCGCTGCTGCAGTCCAAGGACGGTTACCTGTGGCTGGCGACAGAGAACGGCGTCGCGCGCTTCAACGGGTTGCGCTTCCAGCATTACTCCTCCGCAAACGAACCTGCCTTTGCCAGCGACGACGTGTGCTGCATTGCCGAAGCGACGCCGGGGCGTGTGCTGTTTGGAACCGCGAGCGGTGTTGTCATGCTGCAGGACGGCGGATTCAGCCTGGTGCCCGGCATCACTGGCGAGGTGTTGAGTCTGCAGCGCGAAAGCGACGGCGATGTGTTGGTGCTGACCACCGCAGGCCTGCAGCGTTTGCACGGCGAATCGGTGTCGACTGTCACGCTGGCTGGTGGTGCGTTGCCGGGGGCGATGGGGCCCGCGGCGGATGGCTCGGCACTGGTCGTGGCAGGAACGGATCTGTTTCGAGTGCTCGGCACAGAAATCCAGAGGAAAGGTCCGCTGCCGCGAGGCATTTTGCAGATCGCGGAAGACGCGGCACACCAGATCTGGACGGCGGATGCGAGCGTTGTGGAGCTGCGAGATGCTCGGCTGCAGGTACTGCGCCAATGGCAGGTGGGCCGCGAGCTGCCGGGCAGCCGGTTGGAGTCGCTGCGGTTGTGGCCCGGCGGCGCGCTTGCCGGCACGAATCGTGGTGCGGCGGTGCTCCGTTCCCGCGATGGGGTTGCGGAACCTGTTGCATTCGTCGCCAACAATGCGGTGCTGAGTGCATTGATGGATCGCGAAGGCGATGCGTGGTTCGGGACGGACAGCAGCGGCCTGTTCGGGTTGCGCGAACGCTCGATTGGCAGCTCCGCCGCCTTGGCCGGTGAGTCGGTCACAGCGCTGGCTGCCGCGGCTGACGGCACCCTGTGGGCCGGCACGCGGGACGCCGGATTGCGCATGCTGCGGCCCGGCGGAACGACTGACCAGCCTGCTCCGCAGCGACTGGCGAGCGACGTGATCCTGTCGTTGGTCGCGGGAGCAACGGACGTTTGGGTGGGCTCGCCGGAGGGACTGGACCACATACAAGGTGTCCACGTTGAGCACATGACCGCAGCCGATGGCTTGCCCGATGACTTTATTCGTTCGCTCCTGATTGCGCGCGGTGGCACAGTATGGGCGGGCACGCGGCGCGGCGTGGCGGAGCTGCGCGACCGGCGGGTCGAGCGCGTGCTGACCGTGAGCGATGGTCTGCCCAGCGACGTGATCGGAGCACTGCTGCAGGACCGCGATGGCTCGGTGTGGATTGGAACGGTTGCAGGCCTGGCACGGTGGGATGGTAAGGCGTTGCTCCGGATTGGACCGGTGAATCGGGCAGCGGTCGCGGTAGCGTCGCTTTTTCAAACGGAGGCCGGGACGTTATGGGTTGGGACGGGGCAGGGGCTATTCTTGCTGTCTGGGAAGCGGCTGCTGGCTTTGAACCAGCCGGCACTCCGCGGCAGCATTGCGGCCGTACTTGCTGACGGCGCCGGTAATCTTTGGGTGCGTACCGCGGCGGGCCTGCTGCGAGCGTCGGAGACGTCACTGCGGGCTTGCGCCGGGCAGACGACGTGCGGTGTGAGCGTGCGGCAATTTGGCGTCGCGGATGGTATGCCCAGCGTGGAATTGCCGACGCTTGGCTATCCGGTCGCAACGCGCAACCGCGAAGGGATGTTATGGTTTGCGACGCGTCGCGGCCTCGCCTTCGTGAACGCACGGCAGAGCGAGCCCAATGCAGTCCCGCCTGGCATTGCGGTTGAGGAGGTCAGGGTCGATGATAGCCCCGCGCAGCTCCGGTCCGAGATCCGCGTTGGAGCGGGCAGGCGGAGGATCGCGATCGGATTTGCGGGGTTGAGTCTGCGCGCTCCGGCACAGGTGCGCTTTCGCTACTTGCTGGCCGGCTTCGACCGGGACTGGTCGCCGTGGCAGTCCGGCAGCACGGCGGAGTACACCAACCTGCCGCCCGGCCGCTTCCTGTTTCGCGTGCAGGCGATGAACGCGGAAGGCGTCGTGAGCCGCTCCGATGCGACCGTGACGTTCCGCGTGGAAGCACCCGTGTATCGCAGGTGGTGGTTCTATGCTCTGCTCGTGCTGCTGGCTGCCGCAGCAGGGTACGGGATTTACTGGCTGCGACTGCGCCGCGTGCGCCGTGATTTTGAAACCGTGCTGCAAGAGCGAAACCGGATTGCGCGCGAGATCCATGACACGCTGGCGCAGGATTTTGTAGCCGTTTCTCTGCAGCTTGAGGTGACCTCGCAGCTGCTGCGCGGTGGTGCCACCGAAGCAGCGAAGGAGCAGATTGATGCGACGCGCACGCTGGTGCGGGAGGGCATTCAGGACGCACGCGAAAGCATCTGGGCGATCCGCGCCGGCGGTTCCAAAGAGACATTGCCTGCGCGGCTTGCGGCCGTGACGGAACGCGTCGACACTGCCGCGTTTCTGGTAACCGGAGCGTACCGTGCGCTTGCGCCGTCCCGCGAGCGGGAAATGTTTCGCATTGGCAAGGAAGCTTTCGGCAACGCCCGGCAGCATGCACAGGCGGGGCACATTCAGGTCGAACTCATCTATTCGGAGGATGCGGTTCTGCTTCGTGTGAGCGATGATGGCGCAGGTTTCGACGTTGCCGCGGGTGCGGCAAAACCGGGACACTACGGGGTACGCGGCATGCGAGAGCGCGCCGCAGCCATGGGCGCAACGCTGACGGTGCAAAGCGCACCGGGGCAGGGCACCTGCGTAGAGTTGCGGCTGATCGACGGCGGAAAACGGGAGGCGTAAAGGTGGCGGAGAAGATCCGGGTCATGATCGTGGATGATCACCATGTGGTGCGGCAGGGTCTGGCGGCGCTGCTGCGCGCCTCCGATTCAGTCGAGGTGGTCGCCGAGGCGGCGGATGGGCGCGAGGCGATACAGCGCTATGCGGCGCACGCGCCGGATGTGACGCTGATGGACCTGCAGATGCAGCCCATGGGCGGCGTGGAAGCAATTCAGCGCATCCGGGCCGAGCATCCCACTGCGCGTTTCGTGGTGCTGACGACCTATGACGGCGATGAAGATATCTATCGTGCGCTACAGGCCGGCGCTAAGGGATACCTGCTGAAAGGCATGACGATCGAGGAACTGCTTGAGACGATTCGCATCGTGCATACCGGTAAGTCGCGCATTCCATCCGCAATCGCGGAGAAGCTTGCAGATCGCGTCAGCGGGCAAGAGCTGACACCGCGCGAGCTGGAAGTACTGGAGCGAATCGTCGCGGGCCGGTCCAACCGCGATGCCGCGAGCGACCTCGGCATCAGCGAGACCACTGTGAAGACTCACGTAAACAGCCTGCTAAGCAAGCTGGGCGTGGCCGACCGCACGCACGCGGCGACTGTGGCCATTCAGCGCGGGATTGTGCACCTGCGATGAGCATGCGGCGGATGTGCGGAGGTCTGGTTCTGTTTGTAAGTGGTGCGCTTACGCCGTTGCTTGTCGCACAGCAGCACACCTGGCGCAGCGCGACGGAGGCGGAGCTTTCGCAGGCGCTGCCCGCGCGCGCGCCGGTGGAGAAGGAGCGCATCGAAACAGAGATGCGCACCGCGTCGGGCATCGTAGACGAGCAGGGAAAGGTGATCGCGGGAGTCGTGCTGATCACGGCCGGATACTCCGCGGACGGCAAGTACTCGCACTACTTGATTATGGCGGCACCGATGCGTTTGGCCGGCCTGACGCTTGCGCCAGGCAAGTACGTTTTCGGGTGGAAGCGTGTTCCGGAGGGACTGGATGTGCATCTGTATGACGCTGCTACCGGTCAGGAGAAGGGCAGCGCAATCGCGCGACTTTTGCCTGCAGGAACGCGTGTGGAAGCATTTCGCATTGGGCCGCCCGGCGAGCACGCCACGATGCAGATCGGCCGCTTTGGCATTCCTTACACCTTGCTCCCGTAGCCCCATTCTGGGACGATGGACCAGAGGTCCTGAGCCTTCGCGCACCCTGACGCGTTGTAAGCGCGTCCAATTCCTTTGATGCCCTCAGATCCAATGCCCGGAGAAAACGACCGCACAACGATTTTGAGCCTGCTGCAACCGCACAAGCGGTCGCTACTGTTGGCGTTTCTATGCATCGTGGGCGAGAGCGCCGCGGATGTGGCGCAGCCGTGGCCGCTAAAGATCGTGATCGACAATGTGATCGGTCACAAGCAGTCGCACGGCTGGCTGTTCAAACTGATTCGTCACACGGTCGGCCTTGATGCACACCATATTCTTCTGTTCGCCTGCGCTGCGGTTGGCCTGATCGCGGTGCTGGATGCACTTTGCTCCTATGGCGATAAATACCTGACGACCAGCGTGGGGCAGTGGGTCACGCACGACCTGCGCCGCAGCTTGTACGCGCACGTGCAGCGGCTCAGCATGAGCTACCACGACCACAGCAAGACAGGCGACCTGATCAGCCGCGTGACGAGCGACATCGATTCTGTGCAGACCTTTATCGTGCAGGGGCTGCTCGGGATTCTGGTCAACGTCCTCACGCTGGTTTTCATGATTGCGGTCATGTTTCACATGAATTGGCGGTTCACGCTGGTGGCGCTTTCGGTCGTGCCGGTGTTGTTCGGAATTGTGTACACCTACACCCGGCGTGCGAAAAAGCTTTCGCGGGAGGTGCGCCAACACGAAGGCAAGATGATCTCCGTGGTGCAGGAAGTACTCGGGTCCATGCGCGTGGTGAAGGCTTTTGCGCGCGAGGATTACGAGGTGCATCGGCTCGAGGGCGAGTCGCTGGAAACAGTCGAAGCTTCGTTGCGCGCACGGGCGATGAAGGCGCGCCTTGTCCCCATGGTGGACGTTGTGGTTGCAGCCGGAACGTGCGCGGTGCTGTATTTCGGCGCCAGCTTTGCATTGGCCGGTGGCCTGTCCGCGGGTTCCATGGTTGTGTTCCTGACCTACATCGCAAAGATGTACAAGCCGATGCAGGAACTCTCAAAGACGATGGACACCTATACCAAGGCGGACATCGGCTACGAGCGCATTCAGGAAGTGATCGGCAAGGTCGAGGACATGCGGGATCTGCCGAATGCGAAGAACGCTCCCAAGCTGCAGGGCTTCGTCGACGTGGAGAACGTATCGTTCTACTACAGTGAGGACCGGCCGGTGCTGAGCGACGTGAGCATTCATGTTGAACCTGGTCACACGATCGCGCTGGTTGGACCCACCGGTTCCGGCAAAACGACGTTAGTGAATTTGATCGCCCGCTTCTACGACCCGATCCGTGGCGTAGTCAAGATTGATGGCCGCGATGTGCGCGAGTGGAAGCAGAAGTCGTTGCGCAGTCAGATCAGCTTTGTACTGCAGGACACCGTCTTGTTCAGCGGCACCATCTGGGAAAACATTGCGTACGGGCGGCCCGAGGCGACCAAGGAAGAAATCATCGCGGCGGCGCAGGCGGCAAACGCATCGGAGTTCATCGATCAACTTCCGCAGAAGTACGCGACCACCGTCGGTGAGCGAGGCATTACGTTGTCTGGCGGACAGCGCCAGCGTATCGCAATCGCGCGCGCCATCGTTCGCAACAGTCCGATCCTGATTCTGGATGAGCCAACAGCGGCGCTGGACGCCAAGTCGGAACACCTGGTGTTTGAGGCGCTGGACAGGCTCATGCAGCAGAAGACTGCCATCGTCATTGCGCACCGGCTCTCCACGGTCCGGAACGCGGATTGTATTTATGTGTTGAAGGACGGTCGCATCATGGAGAACGGTACGCATGACGAGCTGATGCGGCGAGAGCATGGTGTGTATCACCAGCTGTATGACATTCAGTTCCACTCCAGCGAGGGAGAGCCAGCCCTGCTCGCGTAACTCCGCTCGTTTTCTGGTTAGGAGCTTTGCTCTCCGAGACTGTGTCCGCCTGGGAGGCGGTTAGAAACCGGATAAGTCGCTCTTTTCGGGCGCGGTCACCCCGTCGCATGCGCAACGAGGATCGCGGCAGGCCGTTGTTGCCCCGGTTTACAGCGACTTGAGCTCTTGAATGCGGTCTTCCACCACGCTCACATAATCGTTGATGGCTTCAATGGGGAAATTTCCCGCCCGGAAGGCGTCAAAGAGTTGCTGGTGCGAAAGTTGGCTCAGGATGGATCCCATCCAGCGCGCGTCTTGCACGGGGATGTCACGGCCGATCCATTCCAGAGCCTTTCGCTTCGTGTAGTAGCCCACATTCGTTCCCACGCTCAACAGCAGAACGGAAGTCGGCGCTGAAGGCGTCGCAAAATCCACCGTGTCGCCATTTACACGCGTAATGAATTTTGACCCTTTGAAGCTGTCAATATTGCCTTTGGCGCGCGCTTTGGAAAAGGCAAGCCCGTTCGACCCAAACGTAGCTCCAACGTCGTTGATCAAGAAGATCTGCGCGCCACTTTTGCTGTCCTGGTAGACGGAGTTGTTTTCGTCCTTCAGGTCCCAATTGTTCATCACGGCCATCATGACGCGCAGCCCATTGAACTCGCGCGTCCCGTAGAAAGGGTTGGCCTTCCATTCCCACGTGCCGACCTTCTTCTCGTGCGCTGGCTTACGTGCGAAGCGCACGTTTTCCACACGATCGCCTTTCACCTGGTCTCCACCGCGTTTCAGGTGAATTTTCTGAACCTGCGCCCGGGGCAGCAGGTAGTCGTCGTTCACGTAGTAACCCACGGCCCACAGCAGGCGTGAGGCCACGACCTCTGGCCGGGCCTCATCGCCCAGCTTGCAGCGCCAACCTGTGCCGTTCGCGTCGGTGACGTCGAACTTGGGATTGGTGCCGTTTTTGCCTTCCGCCACAAAGGTGAAGGGTGGTGCGGGCAGGTGCTTTTCGCCGCCCTGTCCCAGATACAGATCGAGACTGCTGATGGTGTCCTGTTCCTTCCACAGCACCGGACGTTTGAGCAGGCTGCTTTCCACTGGGCGGTCGTTCTCTTTCTTCGCAGGGACGGCAGTATCCGTCTGGGCGTCCTGCGGCCCGGCGCCTGCGGAAGACGCGGCGGCAAAGGCACGAACCGGGTGCGCAAGCGCCGGCACAAGCACACACGCAATGACAAGGCGAGACAAAATCGTACGGGGCATTCATCTTCTCCAACAGCAGACTCTATGCAGTCTACTGATGTTTGTTGCGGCGTTGTGGCTTCTCGCGGCGCGAACATCCTGCGAAGAGGCTAGCGCATCTTTCCCAGTGATCCCACCGCGTGCTTCTATGCTGCGGTGCGGCACCTTGCGCGCAGGCGGTCCCGATTTGAACTTGTTGATTCAACCTGAGAGTGGCATTGAGCCGTTGCTGGATGGCCTGCGAAGCGCAAAGAAAAGTATCCAGATCTTGATCTTTCGTTTCGACCGAAGCGAGATAGAGCGTGCGCTGGTCGAGGCTGTGCAGCGGGGCGTTCAGGTGCAGGCGCTGATCGCGTTTACCAATCGCGGCGAAGAGAAGAACCTGCGCAAGCTGGAGGGCCGCCTGCTGGAGCGCGGCATTACGGTGACCCGCACTGCCGATGACCTGGTGCGCTACCACGGAAAAATGTTCATCATCGATCGCAAGGAGCTTTGGCTGCTTGCGTTTAACTACACGCACATGGACATCACGCTGAGCCGGTCGTTTGCTCTGGCGATTCGAACCCCTGAGATCGTGGCCGAAGCGGTGAAGCTGTTTGAGGCAGATGCTACCCGGCAGCAATACCGGCCCACCTGCAACGACTTCGTGGTTAGCCCGGCAAACGCACGCACACAGCTGATGGAGTTTATCCGGGGAGCGAAGAAGCAACTGCTGCTCTATGAGATGAAAATCAGCGACCACGATTTCGTACAGTTGCTGGCTGAAAAGATGGCAGAGGGATTGGACGTTCGCGTAATCGGCAGGTCCAGCGTGAAAGGCAGCGTGCTGAACGTGCGCACCCTGCCGTTTCGGCTGCATGCGCGAGCCATTTTCCGCGACGGCAAAGAAGCCTTCCTGGGAAGCCAGAGCCTGCGCAAGCTGGAACTGGAGGCGCGCCGTGAAATCGGGGTGATCGTACGCGACGGCCGTGTGGTCCACGAAATGATTCAGGTTTTTGAAAAGGACTGGCAGCAATCCTCGCCGGCAATGCACGGTGGCATCGATACCATGCTGGATGTACCGGCGCGGCGCGTTGCAAAGGAACTCGCTAAGCACATCCACGTAACGCCCGTCGTGGAGCAGGTCCTGGAACGCGTGATGGACCGCAACTCCGACGTGCCGTTTGAGCCGTCAGAGGTTGCGATGACCGTGCGTGAAGCATTTCGCGAAGAGGTGCATGACGCGGTCATGCAGGCCCTGCGTGAGATGGCGAGCGAAACAATTGGCGCGTCTCATCCATCCGGGCTGGGCGACGTTCCGCGACCTGAGAAAACCGGCGGAGATAACGACACACAGCACCATCGCGCAGAGAAGCGCAGTGGCAAAGCCGCAAAGAAACATACCGGCAAGCACGGCTGACGCTTGGAAACGCGAGCGATGTGACCTTCCGCGGGGATCCTACAACACGCTTCCACGAACTATGGCTCGTCTTGCTGCAAGACAAATACCTGGATGGAGCGCGGCCCGATCGAGTAGATCGAAGTGCTGTTCCGGAACTCTGCCGCTTGTCCGGTCGCCGGGAAGTCCTCAATCGCCGTATCCAACACAATCTGCCACGTGTCTCCTCCGGTGCTTGTGGGCATGCGAAAGGGGCAAGCCTCGTAGTGATCGTTGAAGAAAATCAGGATCGTCGCTTCATGACCGCGTTGCCGCAGACCCGTCGCACGCGCGCGGCCGTCCAGCAACATGCCCAGGCAGCGCGTGCGTGAGTCTTTCCAGGCATTCTCGTCCATCTCAGAGCCGTTGGCGTTCAGCCAGGTCAAATCTCGAACGCCAAGCTCTTCGTCCTCATGACCTGTCAGGAACAGGTTGCGGCGCAGAATCGGGTAACGCTTGCGCAGTGCAATCAGGTGCTGCGTAAAGCGGTGCAGGGAGGCGTTTACATCGAGCAGCGTCCAATCGACCCAGCTCAACTTGTTGTCCTGGCAGTAGGCGTTGTTGTTGCCCAGTTGCGTGCGGCCAAACTCATCGCCGGCCAGCAGCATCGGCGTGCCCTGGGCCAGCAGCAGAGTTGCCAGCAGATTGCGGCGCTGCTGACGTCGTAAGGCATTCACGGCCTCGTCTGTGGTTGGTCCTTCCACGCCGCAATTCCAGCTATGGTTGTGGGTGGAGCCGTCGCGGTTGCCCTCCCCGTTTTCCAGGTTGTGTTTGTCGTTGTAGCTGACCAGGTCGTTCAATGTGAACCCGTCATGCGCCGTAACGAAGTTGATGGAGGTCCAGGGACGCCGGCCCTGATGGTCGAACAGATCGGGCGACGCGGTCATGCGCGTGGCAAAATCGCCCGCGTTACTGCCGCCCTTCCAGAACTCGCGCGCCGTATCGCGGAATTTGTCATTCCACTCGGTCCATCCTGGTGGGAATCCGCCAACCTGGTACCCTCCCGGGCCAATGTCCCAGGGCTCGGCAATCAGTTTCGTGATGGCGAGCACCGGGTCCTGGCACACTGCCTTCAGAAAGCCGCTCTTATTGTCAAAGCCGTTTGGCTCGCGCGCAAGAATGGTACCCAGGTCGAAACGGAACCCATCTACATGTGTCTGCTCGACCCAGTAGCGCAGGCTGTCACACACCATCTGCAGCACGCGGGGGTGGCTTACGTTCACGGTGTTACCCGTGCCTGTGTCGTTGATGTAGTAACGAGGATTGCTGGGCAGCAGGCGGTAATAGCTGGAGTTGTCGATCCCCTTGAACGACAGTGTCGGCCCCAGTTCATTGCCTTCGGCAGTGTGATTGTAGACCACGTCCAGAATCACTTCGATCCCGGCGTCGTGATAGCGCGCAACCATCTCCTTGAACTCCTGCAGAGCGCGGCGCGGCGTTGCTGCGTAACGTGGGTCGGGCGCGAAAAAGCCGATGCTGTTGTAGCCCCAGTAATTCGTCAGCTTGAGCGCGTGCAGATGGCTGTCGGTGACGAATGTATGGATGGGAAGAAGCTCGATCGACGTGACGCCGAGGGAGCGTACGTACTCAATGATCTCCGGCTGACCCAAGCCTTCATACTTGCCGCGCAAACGTTCCGGCAGCTTTGGGTGCGATCGCGTGAAGCCCTTGACGTGCATCTCGTACAGCACGGTTTCGTCCCAACCGACGCGCAGACGGTCCATGCGCCCCGGTTGGCCGCTCCAGTCGAAGGCGGGATCGACGACAAGGCATTTGGGAACGCACGGAGCACTATCGCGCTCATCGAAGGTGGTGTCGTCGGCTGTCTCCAGCTTGTATCCGAAGATGGGCGGCAGCCATTTCAGCTTACCGATGTGCGCCACGGCGTACGGGTCTAGCAGCAGCTTGTTGGCGTTGAACCGCAATCCGTTGCGCGGGTCATACGGTCCATGCACGCGATAGCCGTAGGGAGTACCCGGCATGACGCCTTCCACATAGCCGTGCCAGATCTGGTTCGTGTACTCGGGAAGCGTGATGCGCTCGATTTCGCGCTTGCCGGCACTGTCGAACAGGCAAAGCTCCACCCGTGTGGCGTGCTCTGAAAAAAGAGCGAAGTTCGTGCCACGTCCGTCCCACGCGGCACCTCGCGGCAGGGGGATACCCTCAGAAAGCTTATAGCTGCTCTTGGATGTCACGGTTGGTGGGATGCGCGTTTGGAACAATGTCGTCGCTTGGCGGGATTGCAGCCCTGGCGCTCGCGGCGCAGGTGACAGTCTCGCACTACCCAGCATCCTTCTATGTTGACCCTTGTCATATGGAGAAAAGATGGATCGCACGCTGCTGCCCGGAAAACCTTACCCGCTGGGTGCAACACCCCAAAAGCTTGGAACGAATTTCGCACTCTTTTCGGAAACAGCGACCGCCGTGCGCGTCTGCTTTTTCGATCAGAACGGCGTGGAGATTGATTGCGTTCCGCTGAAAGAACGGACCGCTTATGTGTGGCACGGCCTGGTGCGTGGCATCCAGCCCGGGCAGCGTTACGGCTATCGTGTCGAAGGTCCGTGGGACCCGGAAAATGGCTTGCGCTTCAATAGCAATAAACTGCTGGTCGATCCATACGCCAAAGCGATCGAAGGTCAGGTGGACTGGAAGCAGCCGATCTTTGCCTATGACGTGGCGAGCGGTGATGAGCTGAAATTTGACGACCAGAACTCGGCGGACGGCGTGCCGAAAGGCATCGTAATCGACCCTAAATTCGATTGGGGTGGTGATTGCGCGCCCGACATTCCACTGGCGGAGTCCATCATCTACGAAGTGCATGTGGGTGGCTTCTCCCAGACCAACGAACTCGTTCCCGAGAAGCTGCGAGGCACCTATGCCGGCCTGGCGTCAGAACCGAGCATTGCTTACCTGAAGAAGCTTGGCGTGACCACGGTCGAACTGCTGCCGGTGCATCACTTTATCGATGAAGGGCAGTTGACCGACAAAGGCTTGCGCGATTACTGGGGATACAACACGCTGGGTTACTTCGCGCCCATGTCGCGATACAGTTCGTGCGGTGACGATGGCTGCCAGGTCAAAGAGTTCAAAGAGATGGTCAAGACCCTGCACTCCGAAGGCATCGAGGTCATCTTGGACGTGGTTTACAACCACACCTGTGAAGGAAACGGCCTCGGACCGCTGCTCAGCATGAAGGGCATCGACAACGTGAACTACTATCGCCGCGTGCCCGGCCAACCCCGGTACTACATGGACTTTACGGGCACGGGCAACACGCTGAACCTGGTGCATCCCCAGGTGCTGAAGCTGGTTATGGATTCGCTGCGTTACTGGGTAACGGAAATGCACGTGGACGGCTTTCGATTCGATCTGGCATCGACGTTGGCGCGCGAAGAGGCTGCCGTGTCCAAGCTTTCAGGCTTCTTTGACGTCATCCACCAGGACCCGATTTTGCAGAACGTGAAGCTGATCGCGGAGCCCTGGGATGTGGGCGAGGGTGGCTACCAAGTCGGCAACTTTCCTGTGCTGTGGGCAGAGTGGAATGGCAAATATCGCGACACCGTGCGGCGGTTCTGGAAGGGCGACGAAGGTCTGCTGTCGGACTTCGCATACCGCTTCACCGGGTCGTCCGACCTGTACCAGGCGGACGGTCGCAAGCCGAACGCATCTATCAACTTCATTACAGCTCACGATGGTTTCACCCTTACAGACCTGGTCAGCTATAACGAGAAGCATAACGAGGTGAACGGGGACGACAACAAGGACGGCGCCGACAACAATGATTCGTGGAATATGGGCGCCGAAGGTCCAACCGATGACCAGGGCATCAACGACCTTCGCGAGCGCCAGGTGCGTAACTTCCTGACCACGCTTGTTCTCTCGCAAGGTGTCCCGATGCTGTGTGGTGGCGACGAATTGGGGCGCTCGCAGCGTGGTAACAACAACGGTTATTGCCAGGACAACGAACTGACCTGGTACGACTGGAAGCTCGACACGCCGCGACAGCGGTTGATGGAGTTCACCTCCAGGCTAATTCATCTTCGCCGCGATCACCCGAATCTGCGCCGCCGCAAGTTCTTCCAGGATCGCAAGATTCGTGGATCACTTGTGCGCGACATTGCGTGGTTCAACGCCTGTGGCGACGAATTTTCAGATGAAAACTGGCAAACGAACTGGGCGAAGTCCATCGCGATCCTGTTGAACGGTCAGACTCTGGGCGTAACCGATGAGGACGGCAAAGACATTAAAGACAACAGCTTCCTGTTTATGATCAACGCCGCGCCCGATGGCGTGGAGTTTCATTTGCCAGAGTCGCCCTCCAAATCGCGGTGGATTCAGGTACTGGATACACAGAACCTTGACGACCCGTTTGAGGCATGCGAGTTTACCGAGAAGGTGATTGTTGGTGGCCGGTCGATTCGCGTGTTTCGCGACGGGAACAAACAGTAGGGCCTTAGCGTTCTCTGGGTCGGCGTGGCGATGGCTGCGCCGGCCTTTGCCGTTTGTTGTTTTGCTGATGGTCGGCCTGATTCCGGTTGGTGCAACCGAAGTCGCCGCTAGACCCGCTGTGACCATCGTGGATGTGGACCTGGCAACTGGGAAGATTGCGGTAGACGGACCGGACCGCGAGAGTGCCTCAGCCCCTGGCTCCACACTGAAGCCATTCATTCTACTCACGGCGTTACGGGTCGGCTTGGTGCGGCCAGACACTCGGGTTGCGTGCACAGGCACATTGCGCATCGCGGGGCGCAATCTTACCTGTGCGCATCCTTCTTCGCTGCGCATTCTGGATGCGCAAGAGGCGCTCGCTTACTCGTGCAACAGCTATTTTGCCCGGATTGCGCAGCAGATGCCGCCACTGGCGTTGCAGGAAGGTCTACAGCAGTTCGGCATCCATTCCGTAGCACTTGCCGCCTCTCCGAACCAGCGCGTCCTGCTCGCGTTGGGGCTCGACCGTGTAGCCTTAACGCCCCTGCAGCTTGCCCATGCGTACGCGGAGTTGGCTCGCGTGCTGCTTCAGGCCGGCCCGCAGAGTGAGACGGTTCGCGCGGGTCTGATTGATTCGGTCGCATATGGCATGGCCCATGCCGCCCAGACATCGGGCCTGACGCTGGGAGGCAAAACCGGCACCGCGCATGATCCGGCACCCATACTGCAGCATGGATGGTTCGCTGGGATCGTCTTCACATCGGCGGCCGAGGCAAAGGCAACGCATGTGGTCGTTGTTTACGCACCAGGCGGCAATGGCAACGATGCTGCCACGGCTGCGCATGTATATATGCGGAGCATGCATTGGTAGTGAGGCAGTGTCTATCTATCTTCGTAGCCGCGTGCCTGGCTTTGCTGTGCGTACCACTTTCTCGTGCTGCTTCGCCTGTTCAAGCCAGCAATGATGTGACCGTACTGCTGTTCCGCACGGAAGCGGTGCAGCGGCTACAGATACGGTCTCCCGACGCCGCGGTGCGGCTCTGCGGTGCCTGCCCTGAGCAGCGCGGTCCGTTTTCGCTGGATGTGCATCTGCGCGGTACCTCGATGCTGGATGGCGCAAACAAGCCGCTGCGCAGGATTGAGCTCGACGGCGCCGCGAACGTTTCCACGGAGGCCGGCCACCGCGCCGTTGCTGCCGGCCATTGGATGATCGATGTCGATCATGATCGTTTGCGCGTACGCATCCAGATTTCGCGAGAACGCTATGTGGAAGCGGTGCTTACGGCTGAGTCAGGGCCGAACGAGCCGGCGGAGTCGCTAAAAGCGCTGGCGGTCACAGCACGATCGTTTGCTGCAGCGGTTCCACCTCGGCACGAAGCCGGTATGCTTTGCGATACGACGCACTGCCAGGCGCTGCGCCTGGAACCGGTGCCGCAATCGTTGCGTGAGGCCGTGTGGAACACCAGCGGCGAGACACTTTGGCTTCACGGTAAGCAGGTAGCAGCGTACTTCTCGCAGCACTGCGGCGGCTTCACAGAGGATGCGTCGGTCGCGTGGGGAGGTCCCACGCTGTCCTGGCTCACCGCGCACAGTGACGCGTGGTGCGCGCGCGTGCCGTCGCAATGGCATACTTCTCTGCCTGAGCCGGATGTGCGGCGTGCGCTTGCTTCCGAGGGCTTTGTGTTTGCGAATCCAATCCAGGAAATTGTGGCCACAAGCCGAGACCGCAGTGGGCGTGTGCAGCAGGTAAAGCTGCACGCGCTAGACGGCACGCGCACCATGCCCGCTGCTACGCTACGCTTTGCGCTCAACCGCAGCCTGGGTTGGAACCAACTGCGGAGCGACCGCTATCAGGTGCGGCGACTTGGCGACCGGATCGTCTTTGACGGATCAGGGTTCGGTCATGGTGTGGGCTTGTGCCAGGCAGGCGCAACGGCCATGGCAAGTGCTGGTAAGGGCTACCGCGATATCCTGCAGGCCTATTTTCCGGGCACTGCCGTGCGGGTGCGCCCACAGGATGCGGGCTGGCTTGGCCTGCCCGCGAACGGATTTACGCTGCGTACGCTTGCGCGCGATGCCGCATTGGAAGCGGAGGCGGCACACGCCTTCGCCGATGCGCGCGCACGCTGGGGCAGCCCTTTGCGGGCTGCACCGACACTTACTGTCTTTCCGTCGACGGAAGCATTCCGCCAGGCCACAGGTCAGCCGGGCTGGGAACTGGCTGCCACCCAAGGTGTTCGTATCGCAGCGCAACCGAAGGAGGTGCTGCGCAGCCATGGCGGTGCTGGTGCTGTATTTCGCCACGAGTTCCTGCACAGTTTTGTAGAAGCCGAAGCGTCACCCACGGCGCCACTCTGGCTGCGTGAGGGCTTCGTTGCCGTGCTGAACGGGGAAAGCTGCGCACCACAAACGCTTGCTTCCGCGGATTCGACTGATGCTGCGTTGCTTGAGCCCGTTTCGCTCGCGCAGTCACAGCAGGCGCATGCTGCGGCATGTGCGCTGACGAAACGAATCATCGCGGAACATGGGTTGAGTGCGGCACATGCGATGCTGCGAAAACCTTGAAGCTATCGATTGACGCCGCCGCCGCCGAGAGTTGCGGGATCTTTGCGGTGTAGCAGCTCCGCATCGACCGCGAGCAGCAGCACGGCTGCAGCCGTCACAAGCAACCCTGCAAGACCGAGCCGGAGCACAGCACTCACCATCTCGCCACCAACGCTGTGTGTGGGGTGCCATGCCGTAAGCCAGGGCACGACCCAAAGAGTGATGCCAAGTGCCACGACCGCTGTCACCCAATGCGGTGCGGAGAGCACGACCCTGGAGGCACGCCGAATTGTGATTCGATGCAATCCGAAAGTCGCCCACTCCATCGCAAACGGCAGCACAAGCGTCGGAACAAACACCCAGCGAAATGCAGCCAGCGCAAGCTGTTGCAAGCTTACAAGACGCTCGTAGGACAACAGGTGCCTCATGCCCGAGGAAAGCTGTGAGTTCCAGTACCCTGCGCGCGTTTCGATGTTCGGCTCAGCATAACCGGCAATGTGGAACAGCAACGCGGCGATCAGCAGGCATGCTCCGAGCAGTAAAGCTCCTGTCCAGAGCGGTGTCTGGCTTGCAACTGTGCGCATGCGCCGTATGCCGCTCGCGTTCCAAAGCAGCAGGCCTGAAATCAAGCCCAGTGCAAGCAGCAGAGACAACAGAAGCTGCCATGTGTGCGAGTCAGGAATGTGTAATCCCAGGAGTGCGGCGAGAAACACAAGCAGGTTTCCACCGATCAAAGGCAGTAACGCGGACGGACGGATTCGGCGCAGGGCTGCCGTGAGCAGGCCGGGTTGCGGGGTCATCGTGCCACCTCCTGCACGTCCAGATGCAGTGCATCGGTCGTCGCTTGCACGGCGGGCTGATACATCGGCGTGACCCGCGCGGGACTGATGTTGAAGCTGCCCGGGTTAGTCACCTGCACCAGATAGAACAGGTCCTGCCGTTGGGTGAATGTGGTGCTGAAGAAAGCGGCGCGATCATCGTGGAACTCCTCTCGCGTGTACCAATCAGTCCACGTGTCGGGCCGCCCCTGGATGGTATAGCTGTTGCGGTTGCGCACGAACTCAGTCCCTGCGGCGATCGGGTCTTCGATCAGCAGGTATTTCTGTGGTGAACCGGTCACGCCCAGATGCACCGCCAGCACGTCTCCCTGCTGCACGGGGCCGTTCAGCGGCTGCAGCGTGTAGACGACGTGGCCGTTCTCCTGCTTCGGCATCAACTTGAAGTAATCGCGCGCGACGCTTAGTAGCATCGTGCCCTGCTGATATCCGGTCTTCGCGGTGGAGTAGTAGTTGCCCTGGACCGACCAGTAGGCGCGGCCGCTTCCGCGCGTTGCGATGTGGATTGCATTGGCGCCAGGCTGCAGGTGCGCCGCGTCAACCGTCACGGTCAAGGCAGTGCCGTGCAATGCGTCGCTGCGATCGAAGTGACGGTGCGCGACCGGCGTTCCATTCACGCTAATCTCCACGTCCAGATTGGCGTTCAATTCCTGCGTGGCCGCCACGTAATCCGTAAGGCCGTACAGGACGAACGCTGTGTCCTGCGTTGAACCCCACCAGTCGCCCTCGTCCCGGCTCAGCATCAGCCATTGTGCAGCCTTTGGCAGCAGCGATGAGTTCGGATGCTCCTGCAGCAGAAACTTCAGCGCAAAGGCAGTCGCGGCAGCACTTTCGTTTGTGTCCACGTCCAGCAAGTTGTTGCGATCAGCGGCCCAGCTTACCAGCTCGCCCTGCACATTTGCCTTGGCTTCCAGCAGGTTCGCGATCTCGGCGCTGCGGCCATCTTTTGCAAGCCGCATCGCCAGACCTGTGTACGCCAGCGCCTGGGGAGACAAGTCATTGCGGCGACCGTACAACGTGTCCAGCTGGGCAGAAACGTTGTGCTTGTGCTGTGCCAGCGCGTACACCACAAACGCGCGCAGGTCCGGCAACATGCGCGGATGTTGCTCCAACTGCTTCGCTAAATAGTTTGCGCCGGATTCAATGCCGGCGTCCGCCTCCGGGTAGCCCGCATCCACGGCCTGCTGCAGTCCACTCACGACGTAAGCCGTCATGAAGACCTGGCTGTCATCTTCTTGCCACCAGCCCCAGCCGCCGTCGCTGTGGTGTGTGTCATTCAGCTTTTGCAGGCCTGCTGCTACCTGCGCGTGCAGCTTGGCCGGGCTTTCCTTAAGCGGTACGCCCAATTTGCCCAACGCCTGCGAGACGAGCACGTCCGGCAGGAAGCTCGACATGGTCTGCTCCGTACAGCCGTACGGGAAGCCGGTGAGGTAATCGAGCGCCGAAAAGAGCGTGCCCGCGATGGAAGGCGAAGCGGTGAGGCGCAGCGAGTGGGCAGCCGGATCCGTGCCGGCCGGGAAATTGATCGCGAGGTCGCGTGCCGTATCGTTTGCCGCGATGCCAGAGCTCGCGATGGTCTGCTTCACGCCGTCCGGCTGCACGGGGAAGCTGATTTGCAGCGCATCGCCTTCACCGGCGCTGACCGCCTTCGCCGTGAGCGTCGCCGTTCCGATGGCCGACGCGTGCAGCCGATAGTTCACGGTCGTGTCCGCACGCGGTTGCAGCGTGACCGTCTGCGGTGTGCCCTGCGTCAACTCAAGGCCGGTCGCGTCCAACGAAACCTGCACCTCCTTCGCTTCCGCCAGGTAGTTATGCACGATGACCGGCACGGTCACGGTGTCGCCCTTACGCACAAAGCGCGGCTGACCCATGCGCACGATGATGTTCTTGCGCACGATAACCCGGTTCACGGTAGAGCCGGCCTGCGACGAAGCGGTGATGGCACGAACCGTGGCGCGCCACGTCGTCAAGGAGTCGGGGTAGCTCAGCGTGACACGCGCATGTCCGCTGGCGTCGGTCCGCACCGCCGGTTGCCAGTAGGCCGTGTCCGGAAAATCCTTCCGAATGCGCGGGCCTTTTGCGTCATTGCCCGGTTTTACCTGCGCCAACTGCGGGCCGTAGCGCGTGTGGCGCATGGCAAGCTGCGGCGAACGGGTGCCTGCCTCGCCCGTGAAGTAGTAGGCGAGTGAGCTGTCATATTCCGGGTACAGCGAGCGATCCGGATAAAGCTGTTTGACGATGTCGCCGCTGTCGTCCGGGTAGAGCGCGTAGATCGCTTCGTCGACCACACCAAAGCTGAACTCCGCCTGCACTGGATGACCCTGAGAGTCGCTTGCGGTCACATCGTACGTGGCTGCCTGGCCAGGCTGGAACACGTTCGCCGCCGGCGTCATCGTGATTTGCAGTCGCTGCTGCGTCGGCGGAACGTGCAGATCGCGCCGTCCCTGGTAGAGCTTCTCAGCCTTGATGAAGACAGCGTCGAGCGTCAGGTTGGGTTGCGCTTCCTTGCCGATGGGCAGGTCGAACGTAACTGTCTTGCCAGGCGCGTCGATCACTTTGCGCAGCACCGGAACGTTCGCCGTTGCCGTGAACAACGCGTGGAAGTCGGCTACGGGGCTGACCAGCGTTATGTGCGCGGTATCCCCGGGCGCATATGTCTTCTTGTCGGTCAGGATGCGCACCTTCTGCGCTTCGTCACTGTCCTCATCACCGGCATCGTTGCCGCTCACCCAGATCGAGTCGTCATCTTCGACGGTGCGGTGCTCTGGAGTGACCGCCGTTCCGATCACCCTTATGGAGCCGGTAGCGGAAGCGGGCGCGCTCAGCGTTGCCATTGCGGTGCCGTCCGTGGCGGTGTTCACGTCCGTCTCGGCCAGCGTTTTGCCCGTGTCTGCCTTGTCACCCTCGCCGCTGGACCGCTCCACTAACTTCACATGAACGCGGGTTTGTACGGGACGCTGGTTGTAGTCAACCGCGGTGACCCGCACCACCGCATTGCTGCCGGCCTGCACCGTATAGCTCTGTGGTTCCACGTGTACGCGGAAGCTGCCGTGTGTGGCCGTGAAGCGATAACGGCCGGTGATCTCACGTCCGGCCTCGTCGGTCACACCCGCTTCCACGACGTAATCCACGTCATAGCGCATGTCGTCGGAGTAGCGGGTCGGAATGGGCACGGTCAGCTTGCCGTCATTGTCGAGCCGCCCGGTCTGCTCACTGTTCTGGTTACCCTCGTACACGTCGGGAGCCGAACTGAAGCTCTCATCGGCAGAGGCCTGGTCACCCGAGCTGTCTTCGTCGGTGTCCGCTGGATCGCCCCACCAGTAATGCCGGCTCTGGTACACGCGGTACTTCACCTTGCCGTTCGCCACGGGTTCGCCGAAGAAGTATTTCGCCTCGATCGTCGCGTTATTGCTTTCGCCCTGCAGCAGCAGCTGCTTGGCAACGGAAACGTGTACCTGGTATTCGGGCTTGCGGTATTCCTCAACTCGAAAAGCGGTCGCGCCTACATTGTCCTCCTTGTCGCCGCGCGTCAGCGAAATGCGCGCATACCCAAGTCCGACGTCAGCAGGCAACGTCAAATCACCCTGCAGCGTGCCCATGGAAGATAGCGGCAGATCCGTCTCCAATAGCGTCTTATCCGACTCATCCGCAGCCCTGACGTGGATGCGGCCCCCTGGCGGCACCACCAGATTGTTACCCGCCTGATCGCGCAGGATCGCTTTGAAATGGACCGTGTTGCCCGGCCGGTACACGGGCCGGTCGGTATACACATACGCCACGGACCGGCTGTCCGCAGTTTGCGTAAAGCTGTAGGAGAACGGAGCGTCCAGCGCCACGTCATCTCCGCTGCGGGCCATAAACCAGAACTTTTGCCCGCTCTCCGCGTCCGTCGTGTCGCTGTCCGCAGCTCGTGGCGTGCGGTCGAAGATCGCCGTTCCGTCCAAGGCAGAAGTCTTGTGTACGATGGCACCGCTTCCCAACTGCATGCTGACCGTCGCGTTTGCGACAGGAACACCGCTCGCACGATCCACCACAAAGGTGACAACCTGACCGTTGATCAACCGGGTCACCAGCGCGGTTTGGCTGACGAGCAGAATCGTGTACGCCTTCAGGTGGCCGTCAGTCGCCTCCACCAGGTACATGCCGCGGCCCAGAGAATCGATCGGTAAGATCTGGTTGTCGGACACAAACGTCGCGGGCACCCGCAACCGCCAACGCGCGACCAACTGCTTATCGTTGAGCAAAGGAATCTGCGCGAATTGCGCGGCGTTTACAATCGTGCTGCGCCGGGCCAGACTCGACTGCTTCGTTTTCAAAGCCTCGCGGGTCGGCTTGGAAAACTGCACTCGGAAGAATTGCTTGATGTCGTACCAGAGATCGCTCTTCCAGTCGTGAAATCGCTCCAACCAGGTCTTCTCGTCGATTTGCTCCTCTACCTTCCAGGCGTGCGAAGGATCGCCGAAGCTGTGCATCTCCTGCAGCTTGGCCGCGAAGGCCTCCGGGTTCTGCACCCGATACACGCGAAACTCAAGCGCGTCCACGTCGTGCGTGTACAGGTGCAGCTTGGGCTTGTCGCCGGGCGCAAAGCTCTTGTTGGTGCTCAGAGTGAAGTACGGCTCAGCGGCATGCAGTGAGAGCGGCGCCGCGCACAGCAGCAACAACAACAAGCCAATCAGGCGCACAACGTTTCGTTGCAAACAGCTCGGCCGCATCAGTCCTCGCGAAGCAGATTCCACCGGAACACGCCTAGGAAGTTGGGATTGTTCGCCGTGGGATGCCAGCGCGGGTCGGGATGTTGCAGCAGATCGGCAATGCGGGCACGCCGCATTTCTCCGCGGCTGCGCGCCGCGCCCAATCCACTTGGACCCGTGTGATACACGACCCATGCGCCGCTTTCTCCTGTGACGATCATCGAATGATACTGCTGTTCTCCCTCAAGCTGATGAAAGAAAAGCAGGTCGCCGGGCCGGGCCAATCGCACGTCGCGTCCAACACGAAAACTGTTGCGGCTGTACAGAGTTTTGGCATCGGCAAACTCGGCGAAGTCAGACGGCTGCGGCCTTCCATGCACCGGTGTAACGCGGAACAGGCCCGCGCCGAGCGGCGTGTCCGGGTAGTTCCATTGCGCCACGCTCGGCAGCGCGGGCATGGTGCCGGGTGCGAACTGCTTGTACCAGCGGTCGTCGTGCTTCGTCAGCGCCAACCGATAGCTATAGCGCAGCAGGGCGCTGCAATCCGTAACCTCGGCCGGCAGTTCGCGGTCAGGAACGGCAGCAGCCTGATCTGCCAACGCGGTGAACCACCGGCGAAAGTGCAGGCGGTCCTCCGGATCATGCAGGCGCAGACCGTCCGGCAGACCGTCGCCAACCCGGTCATTCCAGTCCGCCAGCGCTCGCACCGGCAGCAGCCACGACTCCTTGCCCGCGCGCAGCCGCAGCACAACATCGCCGCCGTTCAGCGGCGCACGATACAAGGCAACCACCGCCCCGTCCCCTTCCGATCGAAAGGTGACCCGCGTCGCGTCCGCAGGGTCCGTCGTCATCTCTTCCGCGCTGGGGGCGGCACCGAGCGTTCGCCAAACCCGGCCAACAGGGTGCAAACGGCCGTCCGCCACGATAACGCGCGTGAGCGGCTCGCAGTACAGCAGCCGCAAGTGTGCAAAGCCAAGCGCAACCAGTGGAAGCGCGCACGCGACTGCGCCAACAAAAATAAGTGTGCGCGTGCGGAAAGGCATGCGTTCAGAGTAACGCCGCGCCTGCGAAGAGAGCGGCTACGAGCGGAACTAGAACGCCTGTGGCCGTCGAATTAACGAAAGGAACTCATTCCGTGTCTGAGGGCTGCTTCGGAAGGCTCCGAGCATTGCCGATGTCGTCGTGAGTGATTGCTGCTTCTCGACACCGCGCATCATCATGCACAGGTGCTGCGCCTCCAGGATCACAGCCACCCCCTGCGGATTGATCGCGTCCACGATCGAATCGGCGACCTCTCGCGTCATACGCTCCTGCACCTGCAGCCGGCGTGCAAACACATCCACCAGCCGCGCGACCTTGCTCAGACCGATTACTTTGCCCTTGGGAATGTAGGCAACATGCGCCTTGCCAAAGAACGGCAGCATATGGTGCTCGCACAGCGAGTAAAACTCGATGTCCCGAACGATCACCATCTCGTCGTATTCCACGTCGAACAGTGCGCCGCGCAAAATTTCCGTTGCACTCTGCTGGTAGCCGCGGGTCAGGAAGGCAAGCGACTTCTGCATGCGGTCGGGCGTCTTGACCAGGCCATCGCGTGTTGGATCCTCGCCCACGCGGCGCAGCAACTCGCGATAGATTTCTTCCGTGGTGGCATCGTGAAGATTCACGGCGCCAGCAGTGCTTTGCTGACTGTCTGGTGCTTCGGTCTTGCTTGCGTTCATCGTGCTCTCGTCGAAACTGGGGATTTATGCCGGCATGTGCGGGCGCTGTATTTCAGGAGACGCAGTGGCAGGCAGGTCGAAAGCGTTGTTGCGCGTCTCCTCGATACGGATGTTCACCAACCGCAGAAGCCCGTGCGAGGCGAGCCGCGGCACTCCAATGCGCAGGACACGTTCGATCTCGATAGCCAGGTTTTCGGTCGATGGTACGAACGCGCCGCCGAATGCCCCATCCTGGTTCAGGTGCATGTGATCGAAACGGTCCAGCACCTCGCGATGCAGCAGGGCGTCCAGCGCCGGCAGATCCACAACAAAGCCTGTGTCCGCCGCAATCGGCCCCGCGACCGTCACCTCAATCCAGTAGTTATGACCGTGTCCATGCGGGTTGTTGCACTTCCCATAGATGCCGCGGTTCTGCTCGTCGCTGAGCGCGGGCACGTGCAGCCGGTGCGAAGCGGAAAAGCGATATCGCCGCGAGAAGTGCGCTACGGGTCTGCTCACGACACCACCTCTGCCTGACCGATCACAGTCGCCGAGGCGTCCGCTACCTGCTCGCCGTAGTAGTCGGCAAAGATGTCGTCCATTTCATATACACGCACGCGGTACAGACGGGAGTTCGGCACCTTGCCTTCCAGCCGACGCCAGATCGCAACCGCAATATTTTCGGTAGTTGGAATCACGTCTGCGAACTCGGGCACTTCGTAATTCAGGTGGCGATGGTCGTAGACGCTCACCACCTCCGCTTCCAGAATGTCCTTCAGCAGCTTCAGATCGACCACGAAGCCAGTAACCGGATCCACCTCGCCCGCGACCGTCACTTCCAGCGTGTAGTTATGCCCATGCCCATGTGGATTGGCACACTTGCCGAACACGGCAGTGTTTTGCTCATCACTCCATTGCGGGTTGCGGTAAAAGTGCGACGAAGAGAATTCGGCTTTGCGGGTCAGGAAGATCATGGCAATTCAGCTTATTGGATGAGAAGGGACGCGCCACGTTGCGCGATTGCCTGATTTGCGCGATTGCGAAAAGCAAGGCTCAACGCGACAAAAAGGAATCCAGAAGGCGACCAAAAAGCCGTCCTGATGCGTTGTTGGTTGCCTCCCAGGGATTCGAACCCCGATTGATCGGTTCAGAGCCGACTGTCCTACCATTGAACGAGGAGGCAACATGCTACGGACTGCCGCGAACGGTCTGCCCAGTAAGCGAAGCCATCGCGCCTCAGCGTGTGATCGCCGTAGCCCGACTGCCTTTGCAAGTGTACGAAATGCCCTGAACCGCGTCAACGCGACCCATGGGATCTACGTGTGAGCCGGTCTTCTGTCCCATTCAAGACCGTCGCCGTGCTCGCTGCTTCAAACGCGCGAGCGAGGTCCGTGCACCGCTCCTCGCAACATCTACTCCGGAACGATGCTTGCCGTTCGCAACCACGCAAAGCTGCCGGAGCCGGTTGCGTTCACGCCGCGCAGCCTGCGCGTGTGTACGACCACGTTGTCCAGCGACCACAGTGCCGCGGTCGGTGCCAGAGCATGCAGCCTATGTTGCAGCGCAACATAGGTCGCACGGCGGTCAATCTGGCTCGCCTCGGCGGCTCCTTGCGCGATCAGTTGGTCCACCTCCGCATCGCTGAAGTGTCCGCGGTTGCCACCCTTCGGCGGCATGCGGTCGCTCGCATACGCGTAGCGAAAAATTTCCGGATCTTCGTTGGACCCCACCCATCGCAAGACGTACATCTGAAACGCGCCTTTCGTCACGTCGGAGTAAAACGTTCCGAACTCGTTCTGCCGCAGCGTGAGCTCGATGCCGGCATCGCGCACCTGTTGCTGCACGATCGCGGCCAACAGGCGCATGGTGTCGTCCGTTGAACTCTTCAGCGTAAGCCGGACGCGTACGCCGTGCGCGTCCGGCTTGTATCCCGCGGCATCCAGCAGCGCCTGTGCCTTTGCGACATCGTGTGTGTACGGCTGCACCTCGCCTGGGTGCAACGCGGCCCAGTGCTGCTGCGGCAGCAGCGTCTCCGTCATGCGCGCGTGGTCGCGCCAGAGCGCGTGAATGATCGCCGGCCGGTCCAGGCTGTATTCAAACGCCTGACGAACACGCTCCTCCGCGAGCAGAGGATCGCGCACATTGAACGTGATGTAGTTCACGATTGAGCCCGGTTGGCTCTCCGTGACCAATCGCGGATCGTTCCGCAACGAGTACACCGTGTCCATCGTCAGCGCATTGCTCGCCACATCGGCCGAACCTTTTCGCAGCTCCAGTGCGCGCGTGATCGCGTCAGGCACAATGTCGAAACGCAATCTCCGCAGGTGCGGCGCGCCTGCCCAATAGCTGTCGTTTGCGCGAAGCTCGACCTCTTTGTCCTGCACCTGTGAGACGAACACAAACGGTCCCGAGCCAACCGGGTGCTCGCCAAGTGCAGTACCGGCGCCGCGCTCTACTACGGCAAACAGCCCGTCGCTCATGTTGAAGAGCAACCCGCCATCGGGTTCCTTAAGGTGCACCACGCACGTGCGCGGGTCCGGTGCTTCCGTGCGATCCACCCGCGCAAAGGCCCCGGCTTTGCTGGTGATGATGCTGCCGTTGTGCATGCTGTCGATCGACCATGCAACGTCGGTTGCATCAAGCGGTTTGCCGTCATGAAAGTGAACGCCGTCACGAATGTGCAGCACCAGTGTGCGTGGGTCCGGCCACTCCCAGCGCTCGGCCAGCCAGGGCTGCAAATTTCCATGCTCGTCTTTTGACACGGGGGCGTCGAAAATCAGCGCGCCGATGTGCTCCGCCTGCGCGTCGGATCCGATACGAATGTCCAGGTTTGTCGGCGAGTTCTCAATGTCGATCACGACCGTGTCGCGGTCCTTTTTGGAAGCGTGGCACGATGCCAAAAGCAGCAGACACACGCTGAAAAGGAGGGAACAGCCAGCCCGTGTCACACGCTGGCCTGTCTTCCGCCGTACACGTCCTGCTGACTCGTCCCTCTGAGGTACGCTCGACACGATCGGCTGATCCGCTCCCCTCACAACGTGACCTTGCCGAGCAACACGGGCCTTGCTGCGCCGGTTGCCGAAGGCACGTTGCCCGGCACGTGGTGCCAGCGCAGCCATGCCAACAACGCGAAGGCAACTGCCTCTTTCGCCTCGGCAGGAATGCCGGTCGCCTCGCTTGTGCTCACCTGGATCCCGAGCGGTTCCAGACTTTCGCGCAGCATGCGAAGCAGCGTCGCGTTGCGCGCACCGCCACCGGCAACGATGTAGTCCGTCGCATCGGCCAATGGCGCACTCTGCCCAAGAAACGGCCACACCAACATCCGATAAGCCTGCAGGATCGACTGCGCAGTCAGTGCCGTGGCTGTCGCAACCACGTCGGCGTCGCGCGCACCGGCCTGCCGGCACTCCGCGATGAACCGTTCCACAAAGCCACCGCCGAACTCCTCGCGACCGCAACTCTTCGGCGCGGGCAACGCAAAGTACGGCATCCGCAAGACCTCATCCACCACGGTCTGCAGCACGCGGCCCCTCGCTGCAACGGCTCCGTTGCGATCGAATCGCTTGCCGTACAACTGCTGCATGACTCCGTCGATCACCACGTTCGCAGGACCTGAGTCAAAGGCAAGCACTGCATCGGAACCAGCCGGCAGGGCGGTCATGTTCGCAATGCCCCCAAGATTTTGCAGAATGCGGTTGCGTGCTGTGTCGGCATACAGCACGCGATCCAGCATGGGCACCAGCGGCGCACCCTGCCCACCCGCCACCATGTCTGCGGGACGAAAATCGCTTACAACGGGCAGCCCGGTGCGTCCCGCAATCTCCGCAGCCTCGCCCAGCTGCCAGGTACAGCGCAATGCCGCCCCCAGGTACTTCGCAGCCGCGCCCTGGTGGTACACCGTCTGCCCATGCACGCCAACCAGCTTCGCACGTAAGCTAAGCTTTAACTCTGCAGCGACTACCGCGTCGCCGTAAACCTGGCCCAGGCGCCAATGCAACCGGGCCAGGTCCGCGGCCGTAACGCTCTGTGCGTCCATCGCCGCCAGCACCGCTGCCCGCAGGCGGGGTGAATACGATGTGTGAACATGTCCCAGCAGCTTCAGCTTGGGCTTGCCGCCGATTCTCCCGGGCGCAATGCGGACAAGCGCCACATCCACCCCGTCCGCGGATGTCCCGCTCATCACCCCGGCCACCACCATCGGCTTGGGCGTGATCACATTCGCGGGGCCAGCGGAGCGGACTCGCTTCATTGCTCGATCTCCCGCTTCAGCTCCGCCAGCAGTTGAAGCGCTTCCATGGGCGTCATGCGATCCACATCCGTCCCGCGAACGCGGTCCACCACGCGCTGCGACAGCGGGGTAAACATCGTCATCTGCAGCGCCGTGTCCGGTTCCTGTACCGCCGCGACACCGGCCGCAACGCCCGCGCTCTCCGCCTTCTCGTGCAGCTTCAGCACCGCACGCGCCCGCGCGATCACGTCGCGAGGCACACCCGCCAGCTTCGCCACTTCAATGCCGTAGCTGCGGTCCGCCGCGCCGCTCTCTACCTGGTGCAGGAACACGATACCGCTGCCACTCTCCCGGCACGCCACGCGCAGATTCTTCATCCGCTCCAGCTTCTGTTCCAACAGCGTCAACTCGTGATAATGCGTGGCAAACAGCGTCCGCGCGCCGATGCGGTCATGCAGGTGCTCCACCGTGGCCCAGGCCAGCGACAGTCCGTCGTAGGTCGCCGTGCCTCGCCCCATCTCATCCAGCAGCACCAGTGACTGTGCCGTCGCTGTGTTTAGAATCGCGGCGGTCTCGGTCATCTCCACCATGAACGTCGAACGCCCGCGGCTCACGTTGTCACTTGCGCCGATGCGCGTAAAGATGCGGTCCACCAGCCCGAGCCGCATATGCGCCGCAGGCACAAACGAACCCGCCTGCGCCAGGATCACAAGCAGCGCCGCCATGCGCAGATACGTGGACTTGCCGCCCATATTCGGCCCGGTAATCAATGCCAGCGACGGCCCCTGTTGCGCGTCCAGAAATCCGCTATTCGGCACGAACCGTCCGGCGCCGCTCTCCTCCAGCCGCAACTCGACCACAGGATGCCGCGCCTCCGCAAACTCGAGCACGCCGCTGCCTTCCACAATCTCCGGACGCGTCCAATTGCGTAGCACCGCCAGGTGCGCGAAGTTCAGCAGAACATCCGCTTCGGCAACACGCCGCGCCGTCTCGCGCATCCGCGAAGCGCTCTCCAGCACTGCGCGTCGCAGCTCGGCGAAGATGCGCCGCTCCAGCTCTGCGACACGCTCCTGCGCGGTCAGCACCTTGCGTTCGTAGTCCTTCAACTCCGGGGTGGTGAACCGCTCGGCGTTCACCAGCGTCTGCTTGCGTTCGTAGTCAGCCGGCACGTTGGCCAGGTTGCTGCGCGTGATCTCCAGGTAGTAACCGAAGACATTGTTGAAGCGCACCTTCAGTGATCCGATGCCCGTGCGCGCCCGCTCGCGCTCTTCGATGGCCGCGATCGCCTCGCGCCCGCTGCGTGACAGACCGCGAAGTTCGTCCAGTTCCGCATCGACGCTCTCCGCAATCGCATCGCCATCGCCCAGCTTCAGTGGCGGCTCCGGCACCAGCACGAGCGCGATCTCAGCGGCCACATCGCTCAGCGGATCGAAGCCCGCCTGCAGCGCAGCCCACCGGCCCGCGTGCAACTCCGCCAGCAGCAACGCCACCGCCGGCAACGCATCCAGCGTGCGGCCCAGGGCCACAACATCGCGCGGCCCCGCCGAATCGAGCGCCAGCCGGCCAAGCAGCCTCTCCAAATCCAGTACGCTTTCCAGCGATCTTCGCAGTCGCTCACGCGTCGTCAGCGATGTTGCGACCTCGGCGACCGCCTCATGCCGTGCGACGATCTCCTCCCGCTGGAACGACGGCCGTTGCAGCCACATCCGCAGCAGGCGCTTTCCCATCGGCGTGCGGCACTGATCCGTTGCATAGCAGAGCGTCGTCTGCTGCGACTCTCCGCTGAATAGCGGCTCTGTGATCTCCAGGTTGCGCAGGCTCACCGCGTCCAGTTCCAGAGCCGTCGCGCGCTCATAGCAGCGGGGCGTGTCCAGGTGTTCGAGCTGCTCGTGTTTGGTGGAACGCAAATAGTGCAGCACCGCACCCGCGGCGGTCGCGGCCGTCACACGGCCACCCATGCCAAAGCCGTCCAGCGACGGAATGCGGTAGTGACCCTCCAGCAGTGGCACGGCATACTCCGCGGTGAACACCCAATCCTCCACCGGCGTCTTCGTGCGGACGCTGCGAAACATCTCCGCTGCCGCATCGTCTTCGTCCGCCAGCGACGCCTGCGCGGCACCCAGCCGCAAGCCTTGCGCCAGCAGCAGTTCGCGCGGGCGCGCCCGGCTGAGTTCCTCACACGCGTCCTGCACGGCTGTCTTGCCACGGAACTCTGCCGCGCGAAACTCGCCCGTGGACAAATCCAGCAGCGCGACACCCGCACGGTCGCCTTTGCCCTCTACCGCCAGCGAGGCCAGGTAGTTGCTTTCTGACGCGCCCAGCGAAGTGTCGAGCGCCGTGCCGGGTGTCAACACACGCGTGACTTCGCGGCGTACCAGCGTCTTCGTCAGCTTGGGGTCTTCCACCTGCTCACAGATCGCAACGCGGAATCCACGGCGCAGCAGCTTCTGCAGATAACCTTCCGCGGCGTGATACGGAACGCCGCACATGGGAACGCTGCGTTCCTTGTCGCGCGCCGTCAACGTCAGCTGCAGTTCGCGTGCCGCAACTACGGCGTCTTCATAGAACAGCTCGTAAAAGTCGCCCATCCGGAAAAAGATGAGTGCGTCCGGGTGCGCAGCCTTCGCGGCAGCGTGCTGCCGCATCGCCGGCGTAACGGCCTCATTCGGTTTTCTGGCTTGTTCTGCGACTGGCACGTGCCTGACCCAGCTTTAGCATAGCGTTTGCCCGCCGCGTACGCCTGACTGCACACAGCAAAGCCCGTCCTTTGCAGGACGGGCTTTCGAGTTGACTGCAACCGAGTGCAGCCGCAGACCTAGCGCTGTGTCGCGTCGCTGCCGTGCAGTTTCACCTGCTTGTTGTAAATACCCAGGATCAGGAACGGAGCCACCCACTGACCGACGAAGAGAGCCGCGTTCTTTTTTCCTGCAATTTGGAACGACACGGATCCCAGAATCGATCCGATCGCCGCTGCTAGAAAGATGCCGCTCGGCACCTTGGATGTGTAGCTCTCGATGTAGGCGGTCACCTTACCCTCTTGTGCCTCGCCTGCCTTCACGCGCTTGTCGCCTTCCAAACTGAAATCCATGGTGGTCGTCTCCCTGTCTCCGAACGTCTGCCCGGTTCCCAA
This sequence comes from Terriglobus sp., assembly GCF_965201105.1. Classification (GTDB taxonomy): domain Bacteria; phylum Acidobacteriota; class Terriglobia; order Terriglobales; family Acidobacteriaceae; genus Terriglobus. Next base: position 2,461,504 of record NZ_OZ241741.1, on the reverse strand, counting down.
AGCGTGGGATGCAAAATTCGGCCACGCGTCTAGTCCGGTGGCAGCACATTGCGCGCATAAACATGCCGGCACCGGCATTGCTACGCTACGGAAAACAAGCTCGGCCACCGGGAGCGACACCTATACTGGGAGATGGGGCTGCCTGGCTGCCTCCGTTCGGCATGTCTCTCTTCTGGCTCAGGATCGCGGTGATCTTATATGGTGTGGCATCGCTCGCGGTGCTGCCCGCGGTTCTGTATGACCGCCCGCGCTGGCGGTTGGTCGCGCTGCCCGCCACGGTCGCAGCCCTGCTCTTTCATTTCGTGTCGCTGGCGGAGATGCTGGCGGCTGCGCACCGCTGGGTTCCGGTCAGTGCCAGCGAGGTGCAGGCTGTGCTCGGCCTTCTGCTCGCCGCTGCCTTCCTGCTTACGGTCGCTGTATACGGCAGCATGACCATCGGCATTGTCCTTCTGCCGCTAGTGTTTCTGCTAGGTTTGCTGCCCGCGTTTGCTCCGGGCACGCACCAGCTTGCCGCGCCGCTGCTGCGCTCCGGCTGGATTTCGCTGCACATCGTCCTTCTGCTTGCGGCGTATGCGGCACTGATCGTCTGCATGTTCTCGAGCGTCCTTTATCTCTTGCAGGAAAAGCGGCTCAAGGCACGCCGCCCCGCTGCGGGGCTTCTCGCGCGCATTCCGCCGCTTCAGGTGCTCGACCAAATCTCACTCCGGTCGTTGCTCATCGGCCTCCCATGCATGACCGGCGGCCTGCTCATCGGCTCGGCGCTGGCCGCCACGGAGTACGGCGCGGTTTACTTCCGCGATCCCAAGGTTTTGCTCAGCTTTGCCATGTGGCTTGCCTACGTGGGCATGATCGCCATCCGCCGTTCGGCGGGCCTGCGCGGCCGGCGCGCGGTCTGGCTGTCGTCATTCGTGTTCATTGTCATGCTTGCGGTGTGGTCGGCCAACCAGGTCTCCACCGTACATCGCTTCGCGGGGCGTCCATGAGCCTGACGCTGCTGGGCATCAACCACCTGAGCGCGCCGCTGGACGTGCGCGAACGCCTGGCGATTCCCGCCGGCCGCCTTGCGGATGCCACGCGCTCGCTTGCGCACCGGCCCGGCGTGCGCGAGGCGCTCATCCTCTCCACCTGCAACCGCGTCGAACTGCTTACCGAGCAGGAACAGGCAGCCGACCTGCGCAGCTTCCTCCGCGACTACTTCAGCATCGCGCCGCACGAGCTCGACCCCCATCTGTATGAGTTTCGCGAGCGCGAGGTGGTGCGCCACCTCTTTCGCGTCGCCAGTTCGCTGGACAGCATGGTCGTGGGCGAGCCGCAGATCCTGGGCCAGGTAAAAGACAGCTATGCCGTTGCGCGGGAGGTGGGCGCGGTTTCCAGCTCGCTCGAGCGCCTGCTGCAGTCCGCTTTTGCGGTCGCCAAAAAAGTGCGCACCGAGACCGAGATCGGCTCCTCCTCCGTCTCCATCGCGTCCGTCGCAGTCGACCTTGCCAAACGCATCTTCGGTTCGCTGCAGCGCTCAGAGGTTCTGCTGGTGGGCGCGGGCAAAATGAGCGAACTTGCCGCGCGACACCTGATCGCCCAAGGCGCTTCGCAGATACTCGTCGCGAACCGCACGCCCGAGCGCGCACAGCGGCTTGCGGCGGAGTTCCACGGCCTCGCCGTACCCTTTGCCGACCTGCAGACGCACGCCCCCAAGGCCGATATCGTCATTACCTCGACCGGCGCGGGCCGTCACCTGTTTAACGTCGCCGAGGCGCAGGTCATCCTGCACAAGCGCCGCGGCAAGCCCGTCTTCTTCATTGACATCGCCGTACCGCGCGACGTAGACCCGGGCGTGAACCGGGTAGACGGTGCCTTCGTCTACTCCATTGACGACCTGCAGCAGGTGGCGGCGCAGAACCTGACGGAGCGCTCGCGCGAGGCATCCGCGGCCGAGCAGATCGTAGCCGACGAGGTTGATCGCTACCAGCGCCGCCTGCAGTCGCTTGACGCCGTGCCCGGCATCCGCGCGCTGCAACAGCAGGCCGAGCAGCTTCGCGTCGCAGAACTGGACCGCAGCCGCGCGCGGCTTGCCAGCCTGACACCGGAGCAGCAGGCTGCCGTCGAAGCGCTCACTCGCTCGTTGACCAACAAGTTCCTGCACGCGCCCATGACCGCCATGCGCGATGCGGCGAACACGGGGGACGCGGCGACACTTGAGGACCTTCGCCGCATTTACAAGCTGAACAGCTAACCCGAACCCGCTGTCGGGCAGAATGGCGCGCCACCGTCCAAGCCACTCGCCCCCGTGCTGCCGTCATCACACCTTGTCGAACGAGGTGATCCATGGCGGAAGAAAGCCAACACGAACCGCGCGGGCTTGGGGAACACGCCCGCGGCATCGCAAGCGAGAACGCCCACGAGCAGGGTTGGGGCTTGAACGAGGAAGAACGCACGAAGGTGCCCGAGGGTGGACAGAACACATATGGCGGCAAAGACTATGAATACGGTGCGCGGGATTTCGGCGACGAACCGGTGAACACCGGCGGCAGCAAGCCAGAGGACATCGACAAGGCACGCGAAGTGCTGCAAAAGGAGAGTGCGTAATGGCAGAGGGTCACGACAGCAAGCAGGCGCGCGAGGCGTTTGAGGCAGCGGAGCGCACCAAGAACTCTGCCATCCCGGGTGCCGAACAGGGCGATCACGCCAAATCGCACGCCGCCCATCTTGAGGTTGAGGGCAACGTGCATACCACGCCCGAAGGACACGCACACCAGGCACGCGAGCCGGGTGCTCTGCGTGAGCCACCCCAGGACCCGCAGAGGGTTGGTGAGACGTTCCGCCGCCAATAGAACCAAGCCATTGGATCACCCATCGGTGAGCTGTATGCCGCAAAGGTCGCAGATCTGTCTTACCCACCGAGTGTTCCACGTGGAACAATGCATCGTGGACAGCTGAGTCGGGCGGCAACTCGGCTGTTCGCGATCGGATCAGGGCTGCCAGGGCCGCGGTTACTGCTTTACCATCTGCTGTATGCACCTCCGTCTCGGCAGTCGCGGTTCAAAGCTCGCCCTTTGGCAAAGCCGCCACATCGCGGCCCTGCTGGATGCGAACGGTCACACCACAGAGATCGTCCTCATCCGCACCACAGGCGACCGCATGCAGGACCCTGCCTACGCGGCGACGCATCCCGTTACGCCGGAACTGGACAACAAGGGCATCTTCATCAAAGAGATTGAGGAAGCACTTCTGGCCGGCACCATCGACCTGGCCGTGCACTCACTCAAAGACCTGCCCACCACGCTGGACGAGCGATTCGCGCTGCCCGCGATTCCGGAGCGTGCCGATCCGCGTGACGCCCTGTTGTGCCCTGACTGGCTGCAACTGCACACTCTGCCCGAGGGGGCGCGCGTCGGCACCACTTCGCCACGCCGTGTCGCGCAACTGAAGGCGCATCGGCCAGACCTGCAATTCGTTCCCATCCGAGGCAACATCGATACCCGGATACGGAAACTCGCCTCCGGTCAGTGCGACGCGTTGGTGCTGGCGTGCGCCGGCGTCGACCGGCTCGGCCCGGGCCTGTTACGCCCCGTGGAACTGGACCCGCAGCATCCTGAGTTCGGCCGCGACCCGCATATCGAGTGCGTCACGCATCCGGACCACGACCATTTAGCGCATATGGAACAGGGCGAGGAGTTACCCGGCCAGACGGACTGGATTCGCGAACGCTTTGACCCCGCCGTGCTGTGTCCCGCGCCGGGCCAGGGAGCGCTTGCGATTGAAACCCTGGCGCACGCCACTCAAGTAATCGCGGCAATTGCGCCCCTGGACAACCCAACCACACGCTTTGCTGTTGAGGCGGAGCGCTGGCTGCTCAACGGCCTTGGTGGTGGCTGCAGCCTGCCCGTTGGAGCGCTCTGCACGGTGCGAGACGGCCTTGCGACGCTGCAAGCCAACGTGACCGCACCCGACGGCGAACGCATGATCACGCTGACCGAGCAGGCGGCCAGCGAAGAATCGGCGGAGGTCTTCGGCACCCGTGTCGCAGACCACCTTGCGAGCCTTGGCGCGCTCGCGCTGCTGAGCGGCGAGGATGTTCTTGACGGCGAATTTGCCGAAACGCTGCGGTAGGAGCGATGCCGCTCCCTGGCAAGCGGGTGCTGGTCACGCGGGCGACCCACCAGGCGTCCCTGCTGGGTGACGCGCTCGCCGCTCGCTGCCTCACCGTTGTTGCCATTCCAGCGATCGCCATGGAACCTCCCAGCGACGAATACGCCAGCCTGCACCGCGAGTTGGAGCGTCTGGACGAATACGACTGGTTGCTTTTTACCTCCGCCAACGCGGTTGAAGTCTTTGCACGGGAACGCGAGGAACTGGGTATAGACGAGGTCTCCTGCCGCATCGCGAGTATCGGCGCGGCAACCTCACGCGCGTTGCGAGCGGCGGGACTGCAAGTGGACCTGCAGCCGGACACGGCAATCAGCGAGGCACTCGCCGCCGCTCTGCAGCCGCGCGTTCGCGGTCGACGCGTGCTGCTGGTGCAGGCAGAATCCGCACGCGACGTATTGCCGCGGTCGCTGAAGAGCGCCGGCGCCGAGTTGGTGATCGCACCCGCGTATCGCACCGTGACGCCGCAGGAGTCGGTCGAAGCTCTGCGTCGCGAAATGCCGCGTTTGGACGCGATCACGTTTGCAAGTTCGTCCAGCGTCCGCAATCTGCTGGAGTTGTGCCAGGCCGCAGCCGTGACGCTTGCGCCCACAATCGTGCTGGCCAGCATCGGACCGGTTACCTCGCAAACGCTACGGGAGTGCGGTTACCAGCCGCAGGTCGAGGCCGCAGTTGCGGATGTTGAGGTGCTGGCAAGTGCGCTGGCGCGGTACCTGGAAGCGCTTTAATGCGAAGCCCAGGTCTTGTCGCCCGAATTGCAGCTTGTCTCCAGTGAGCAGTCCGCGCACTTGGGTTTGCGGGCTTCGCAGATCTGGCGGCCGTGATGGATCAGCTGGTGGGCGAAGTCGATCCACTTCGGCTGGGGAATGATGGCCATCAGGTCACGCTCCACCTTGACCGGGTCGTCGTTAGTGGTCAACTCCAACCTGCGAGACAGCCGCAGCACATGCGTGTCGACCACCACTCCACTGGCGATGCCGTACCAGGAGCCGAGCACAACGTTGCTCGTCTTTCGCGCGGCACCGGGAATGCGCAGCATCTCCTCCATGGTTTGCGGGACTTCACCACCGAAGTCGTTCACAACGACGTTGGCCGCACCGACCAGTGACTTCGATTTCTGCCGAAAGAAACTGAGGCTTGCAATGATTTCCTGCAGGGCCTCAGGCTGCGCATGCGCCATGGCCCGCGGCGTGGGATAGGCGTGAAACAGGGCAGGCGTGACCATATTTACGCGCGCATCGGTGCACTGCGCACTCAGAATGGTTGCGACCGTCAGCTCCCACGCGCTGGTGTGATGAAGCGCGCAAACAGCGTTCGGGTACGTCCTGTCGAGCGCATCCAGGATTGCGGCGATGCGCTCGGACGCGAGCGGCTTTTTCGTTTTGCCTGGCCGCTTCTTTTGTGCAACAGGCTCGGCTGCGGAAATCTGACGGCCACGCACGCCCTTTGCAATGCCCGAAGCTTTTCTCGCCACCGACTTTTTGGCCGAGGGTTTTCGCGTGCTCATCAGCCGAGTTGATCCAGCATCTCGAGCGCGGTCATGCGAACGCACGAGAAGATGGGATAGTCCTTGAGCGTGTACATGCTGATCTCCGTTTCCCGAAGCTGCTGCACAAGATCGACGAAGTCTTCCGGGAAGTTTGTTTCAAACGCAACCACAAACTCCTGATCGTCAATGCCGAAGCTATAGGTGGTGTTCAGCTTGACGCGGGGGTATGCGAGGCCGATGCGGATGTGCTCATCCATCAAGCGGCGGCGCTCTTCGAGCGAGAGCAGGTACCAGGGCCGCGTCTTCCAGAATGGGTAGACGAAGATGTATTTGTGGCCGCCGGGGCGGATGGCGCCGCGGCCCTCGCCTTCGCTCTCGTCCTCGCGGTCGATCTGGTATTGCGAGCGCTTGGTCATGGAGAGAAAGCTGTGCGGTGTCGTCAGAAAACCGCCCATGGGTGTCGACAGAAGTTCCGCACGCATCTGGTTCATCTCCGCGACGGAGTAACAGATGGACCACACACAAAAATCAGTGTCACCGCGCGTGCCGATGGTGGAGTAGGTAAGCGACAAAAACTCGCCCGGCCGGTTCCAACGCTGCAGCACACCGGCAAAGGCCGCCTTGTGCTCGGATTTGATGTGCTCTGGCAGGCGCTTCCACTCCGGCAAGATCTTATAGAACGAAAAGGCAACGATCTGCCGCTTGACCGCCGCGCCGCCGCCGTGCTGCGGACGCGCGCCGTAGCCCGTTGCGGGTGCCTGCTGTGATGCAGCCTGTGGCGTAACGGTGTGCGCGGAGGTGCTTGTTTCGGGAGCGCCAGCGGCGGGAAGGGTTGCGGTCTCTGCCATGTTTCAAGGATACGAGCGTGAGGGAGCCGCAGCAAGCGCTGTGATCTGTCATGCATAGCGCATATGCCATCGTCGCTATACTTTAGAGAACCTCCACATGACTGAAAAGATCATCAACTTTCTTCTGCCTTACATCACAGGCATCATCATCGCCGTTGGCTACCCCGGCATCGCGTTGCTCATGGCGATCGAGTCTGCATGCATTCCCCTGCCGAGCGAGATTATTATGCCGTTTGCCGGGTACGTGGTCTGGCAGGGCAAGATGAACCTGATTGCCGCCGCCACCGCGGGTGCGATCGGCTGCAACCTGGGATCGGTGGTGGCGTACTGGATCGGCGCTTATGGCGGCCGTCCGATGGTGGAGAAGTTCGGCCGGTATGTGCTGATGAGCCGGCGCGACCTGGATCGCGTCGAACATTATTTCCATAAGTACGGCAGCATTACCGTGCTGCTTGGCCGCCTCTTGCCGGTCGTGCGTACGTTCATTGCCTTACCCGCAGGCATCGCGCGCATGCCGCAGTTGCGCTTCCACGTGTACACGTTTCTTGGATCGTGGCCGTGGTGCTTCGTGCTGGCCTATGTGGGCATGAAAGCCGGCGCAAGCTGGAACGATCCCAATTCCAAGTTGAAACATGTTCTGCACAAGGCGGATGCGGCTGTTCTGGTTCTGCTCCTTGCCGGGATCGCCTGGTTTGTCTGGTCGCACCTGAAACATCGCGGCGAGTCGCAGGCCGCCTAGAGAGTGCCGAGGAGCGCCATCGGTTAGCACTTATCGCGCCGCGGCGCGGTCCGCCGCCGGGGCAAGCTGTTCTGCCAGCGTGTTGCGCGTGGACATCGGTGTGACAGCAGCGCCAACGGTCGGCAGCATGGTGGTGCTCGCGCCGCGTGCATCCGCCGTGGCGGTCTGATGCGGTGGGACGAAGCCAGTGACGACGATATCGACGCGGCGGTTCTTGGCGCGACCTTCAAGGCTGGCGTTGGACGCGGCGGGGCGGAACTCACCGTATCCGGCGAGCGCAAAGCGGGATGGCGCGATCCGGCTTGCCTGCATCAGCGCCTCTGCTACCGCCGCAGCCCGCGCCGTGGACAGCTCAAAGTTGGACCGGAAGCGGTCGGAGTGAATGGGCAGGTTGTCCGTGTGGCCTTCCACGCGCAAGTCGTGGTCGGGCAGCGTGGCGGCGATTTTGCGCAGCAGAGGCAACGCCGCAGGGCTGAGGTCGGCCGAGCCGGAGGCGAACAGGCCGGCATCGCTGAGCGAAATGGTCGTGCCATCCGCGGCCGAGCGTACCGTGGCGGACCCCTGCAGTGCGTCGCCTGCTACGGCCTTTTGCACGGCTGCGGCAACAGCCCTGGGCGAGTCGTTGCTGTCGCCCGCGCCACTGCCACTGCTGCCGTCAGCGGACGTGGGCAAGGGCATCATCAGCGGTGCGGGCGCGCCCTGGCTGTTGCATGCGCCTGCTTCCAGCGGAGGCGTTTTGGAATGCGCGTCGAAGGCGCCGCTTTCGCTGAAAGCACTTTGCATCGCCGCAGCCATCGCTGCGGTCTTCTTCTTGTCGCTCACGCTTGAGGCGAAGAGCACCACGAAAAAAGCAAAAAGCAAAGTGAGCAGGTCCGCATAGCTGACCAGCCATCGTTCGTGGTTTACGTGTTCCGCATGCTTCTTCTTAGCCATCGTCGCTACGCCTTTGCTTCTGCGCCGTGCGCCAGAAAAGTGCGCAGCTTGGTTTCGATCATGCGTGGGTTCAGGCCTTCCAGAATGCCGACGACCCCCTCCAGCATCATTTCTTTCACCATCAGCTCTTCCTTGTGGCGAATCTTCAGCTTGCCCGCGGCCGGCAGGCAGAACAGGTTCGACAGCGCGACGCCATAGATCGTTGCGACAAACGCGACGGCGATGCCTTTACCGACCTCGTCGATGTTGTCCAGGTGCTGCATCACCTGAATCAAGCCAAGCACGGCGCCGATGATGCCCACTGTTGGCGCGAAGCCACCCGCTGACTCAAAGACCTGCGGGATCTTCTCTTCGATCTCGCTTTTGTTATCGATCTCGTGCTGCATGATCTTGCGGACTTCCGCTGGCTCCGTGCCATCGACTGCCAGCATCAGGCCCTGCTTGAGGAACGGATCGTCAACCTTGCCTAAATCGCTGTCCAGCGAGACGATGCCGCTCTTGCGCGCCTTGTTCGCGAACTCGACTAACTGTGTGACCAGCTTTTCGGTGTCGGCGCCTTTGTGCATGAAGACGCCCATCACTCCTTTCAGCGCGGCCAGAAAAACATTTAAGGGAAACTGCACCAGCACCGCGCCTGCGGTGCCGCCAATCACGATCATGGCGGCCGTGAGTTGCGTGACCTGGCCCATGTTGCCGCCTTCCATCATCATGGCGCCCAAGATGGCGACCAGCGCCAGAACAATGCCGCCAATGCTTGCGATATCCATTTTTCGTTCGCTCCTGCGTAGTAGGTGTGCTTAGTCGTGTGCGACGGCGTTTGCATGCGCGCCGTGCGCCAGCAGCGCCAGGTCCGCGGTGGGCCACGCTTCACGTAACAGAGAAGCCCGCCATGCGAGGGTGCGCGCCAGAACTGCCCCGCAGGTTTCCAAAACCACGAGCTTCTCGCCCGTGACCAGGGTCAACGTGGTGTCCGGGATCGCTTCCACGTGTTTGATCAGGTCAGCGTTGACAAGGAAAGGGTGGCCGTTCAGCCGGGTCATCTCAACCAATGTTTTGTCCTCGTGAACGGTATCGGCACATGTCGCAAAAGTGTGACGGCAGGGCCGATCTGTTCTTTGCAAAAGAGAAATGTTCTGACTCGCTCATGTTTGCCGCGCGGCTTCCGATAGGTGCTGTGAGCGCCAAAGGAACCGGCGCAGGAAACACATCTCGCCGCAACCAAATGAGGAGCGAAACACGATGTCACTCGGAGTACTCAACAACATCTCTGCCATCTACGCGCAGAACAGCTTGAACAACACACAGTCGAGCTTGTCGAAAACGCTGCAGCAGCTTTCTTCGGGCTCACGTATCAACTCCGGCGCGGACGACGCGGCCGGTCTGGCCGTGGCGGACGGACTGCGGGCAAACTCGACGGCGCTCGCGCAGTCGGCCAAAAATGCGAGCGATGCCATCGGCCTGCTGCAAACGGCGGACGGCGCACTCTCCCAGGTCACCACGTTGCTGAACCGTGCGGTGACCCTGGCGACCCAGGCGGGCAACGGAACGCTGAGCGGATCGCAGATCTCCTCAGCGAACCAGGAGTACCAGAAGATTTTGTCGCAGGTAAACACGATCGGCAGCACGACCAACTTCAACGGTACGGCGGTGTTCTCGAATACATCGCGCAGCTTCTTTACCTCGGACGGCACGTCCGCCGGGTCGACAATCTATAGCGACACGGTGGGCGCGCTCACGACGGCCAGCGTAGGCACCTCGGCACCTCCTGCTCCAACCACGGCCGCACCGGCAGCCGCAAACGGCACGGCGGCTACGTCGAGCAGCGCCGGTACGGTGACATTTACTCTGGGCAGCGGCCACGCAACCGACACGTACTCGGGCAACCTGACCGTCAGCTATGGCGGCTCCAACGTGAGCTTGTCGATCCCGGCAGGCACCACCTCCGCCAACCTGCTGAGCACGTTGAACGCGAGCGGCGGTGCGTTGCAAACGGCGGGCATCACCGCGTCGCTGAGCGGCACAACACTGACGCTGACGGGCGCGGCGACGGACGGCGGCACCACCGGTGCGAACGCAATTACGACTGCTAGTTCCGGGAACACGTTTACAGAAACCACGCCGGCGTCGGGCGGTTCGAGCGCAGGGACCGATCTGTCGCAACTTGCGATCGATTCGTCGACGAATGCGCAGACGGTGCTAACCAACCTGACCTCGGCGATTGCGGATGTCGCGTACCAGCGCGGCTCGATCGGCGCCAACATCAACCAGCTCTCCTCGGCGCAGTCCGTTGCAAGTAACGAGCAGACGAATCTGACGAGCGCGGAGAACAACATCACGGCGACCGACTACGGCCAGGCAGCGTCGGACTTGTCGAAGTATCAAGTGCTGTCGCAAACCGGTATCAGCGCGCTGGCGCAGGCGAACTCGGTACAGCAGGAGGTGTTGAAGCTGCTGCAATAGGTGACTGCGGCAAAGGCCGGCGCGGGCGACCGTGTCCGGCCTTTGCTCTTGTTTGATCCCCAGGCGCGCAGGCACTTAGAGCGTTCTTACGTTTTGCGCCGTGGCAGTGGCAGGTCAAGTGCAGGGCAGTGCTCTGAGGAGGTGCGTCTTTGGGATCGGTCGGCATCAATTTCGGCTCCGCGACCAGCGGCGCCGGTTTCGACGTAGCCTCCACAGTGAGCAGCATCCTGGCGATCCAGCGCACGCCGGAAACGGCCTGGGCGGCGCAGACGACCGCGCTTCAGGCGCAGGACACCGTGCTGACCAAACTGGGCAGCAATGTGTCTGCGGTGAGCACGGCGCTGGCTTCGCTGACCAGCTTTGACGGCATGTTTTCACAGGTGCAGGGAGCAAGCTCCAACACGGATGCGATTGTCCTCACCTCCGTCGGATCGACGGCGCAGAGTGGATCGCACACCCTTACGGTGCAGCACCTTGCAACTACCGCGCAGCAGTCTTCCAGCGCGGTCGCTGCGTCGGCAACGTTGTCGGGAACGTTGACGTTGCAGACAGCGGGCGCAAGTGCCGCGACCACGCTTTCGATTGCGTCGGGTTCGTCGCTGAGCCAGGTTGCCACACAGATTAACAACAGCAGCGCGGGCGTGAAGGCGACGGTGCTGACCGACAGCAGCGGACAGTACCTTTCGCTCACCAGCAGGCAGAGTGGCGCGGCAGCCGATCTAATCGTCACATCCAACGCGCAGAACAGCAACGGCACCGCTCTCAGCTTCACGGCTTCGCAGACCGGCACCGACGCGAAATACAGGCTGGACGGGGTCGACCTGACCAGCAGCAGCAACAGCGTGACGAATGCGTTGGCGGGCGTGTCGTTTCAACTCACGGGTGTTTCGAGCAGCGGCGTTACGGTGCAGATTGCGCCCGACGAATCGGGTATTGTGACGGCGCTCCAGAACTTTGTTTCCGCGTACAACACGCTCAGCACGTCCTTGACCGCGCAAGAAGGAAAGGACTCAGCCGGCAACGCGGAGCCGCTGTACGGCAGCACCATCATTTCGGAAATACAGTCCAGCCTGAGCGCCGCGTTTGCCTTTCAGCCATCGGGCAGTGCCAATGGGCTCTCGCTTGCTTCACTTGGGCTTGCGCTTTCGCAAGACGGCACACTTTCTCTGGACACAGGAACGCTCGGCGCCACGCTGGCAAGCAACTTCGAAGGTGTGTCGCAGAGCTTCCTGAACGCAGGCAGCTTCGGCCAGAACCTGACCACTGCGCTGAACGGGACAAGTGCCACCGGAACCGGAACGATCGGGTTGGCGCTGAACAACAACAGCAGCGAAGAGTCCACGCTCGCGAACAACAAGACTACGCTCGAAGCACGCCTGGCGACGTACAGCGCCAACCTGACCAAGGAATTGACCCTGGCGAACCAGATTCTGCAGGCGATTCCGCAGCAGTTGAACGAAGTAAACCAGATGTTTTACGCAATCAGCGGCTACAAGAGCAGCTAGCCGTCCACCAGCACGTGAATGAAGGAGGAAGCATGCGCTACCAGGAACAGGCATTGGCCGGAGCTACGGGTGTGGACCTGATCGTGAGCCTTTATGACGGTTGGCTCCGCTTTCTGTATCGCGCGGCGCAAGCTGCGGAAGAAGACGACGTGATTGAACGGCGCTTCGCGGTGAAGCGTGCGCTGGACATCCTGATGTACCTACAGGCGCGGCTGCGCATGGATTGCGGCGCGCCGGCCGTGGCGCTGAACGACTTCTACGCAGCCATGTTCACCATGACGCTGGAAGCGTCGCACGCAAACTCGGCGGAACAATTGCGCGCGGTGATCGGCTGCGTCCGCAACGTGCGCGAAGCGTGGGTCGTGGTGGCGCGTGATCCGGAGGCGAATCGCATGCTGCCACGTGAGCTGCGGACAGCGGCGGAACGGTCGGCGCGCGTGCTGCCCGCGTCCGTACACGCCGGGCAGGACCAGGTGCGGGCGGGGCAGCCGCTGCGATTGTCGGCTTAGCGGAACATGCTCCAGTTCTGCCGGTTCAGGCTGCGGAAGAGCAAGGCCAGGCAGGCTGCGGAGACAAGCAGCATCAGCAGACCGTCAGCAACGCGCCGAAAGAACAGGTTGCCAATACCGAACAATGCAAAGTAGATGAGCGAAGAGCCAAGCACCCAGTGCAGCGTGTTCCATTGCAAGGTCTTCTCCCCACGCGCCGAGGCGGGTGCAAACTGCTTCCAGCCTGCGGCGGGCGGACGCACACGGTCATAAAAGCTCTGCAAGGTTGTCGCGGGTTCCGGTTTGGTGAGCATCGTTACGGCAAACCAGATCAATGTGGTGCCGCCGGTCGTGATCAGCATCAGCCAGGCAAATCCGTGTGGATCGTCTGTGTTGAGCGGCACGGATGGAATGCGGCTGTCGATATGCTGCAGCGCGTGCACCACGGCCAGGCCGGCGCGTGACTGCAGCGTAAGGCTGATCGTTGCGGCGGCGGTCATGGCGGCGATCTCACTCCATGCATTGATGCGCCACCAGAACCAGCGCAGGATAAAGACCAGACCGGCACCGGCACCGACAGCGATCAGGAAGCGCCAGGCGTTCGAGATGGAATCCATGTAGAGCGTCGCTACGCCGCTCAGCAATGCGCAAAACAGGGTAGCGACACGCGACGCATTCACGTAGTGCTTCGGTTCGCGTCCACGTACCAGGAAGCGGCCATAGACGTCGTTGATCAGGTAACTCGCACCCAGGTTCAGGTGCGTCGCGATCGTGGACATGTACGCCGCGGCGAACCCGGCCAGCATTAGCCCGCGCAGGCTGGGCGGCAGAAAGCGGATCATCACCTGGATGTAGGCGCCTTCCTTGTCGCCGGCTGCAGGCAGCAGCACCAGCGCGACCAGCGCGGTCAGAATCCACGGCCACGGCCGTAGCGCGTAGTGGGCGATGTTGAACCACAGCGTCGCACCGAGCGAGTTCTTCTCGTCCTTGGCGCTGAAGATGCGCTGCGCGATGTAGCCGCCACCGCCGGGCTCCGCGCCCGGGTACCAACTGGCCCACCAGTTCAGGCTGAGCAGTACCAGAAAGCTGAGGAAGAAGCTTTCGCCTGTGTGCGGAAAGAACTGCAGCGTGTGCGCGCCGCGCAGAGCGTCGGACTGTTGCACCTTTGCGATCAGCGCATCCATGCCGCCGACGCCGCGCACGGCAAAGTACGCGAGCAGGATGACCATGCTCATCTTGAGGATGAACTGAACCACGTCGGTCCAGAGCACCGCCCACAGGCCGCTGATGGTGGAGTAGATGAGTGTGACGGTCAGGCACACGAAAACTGCCTGCAGCTTGCCCATGCCGAGTGTCAGGTTCAGCACCTTCGCCATGGCCAGATTGACCCAGCCCATGATGATGGTGTTGACCGGCAACGACAAGTAGAGTGCCCGGAAGCCGCGCAGAAACGCGGAGGGCTTGCCGCTGTAGCGAATCTCGGCGAACTCCATGTCGGTCAGAACTTCGGCCCGCCGCCACAGCGGTGCAAAGAAGAAGACGGTCAGCATGCCGCTAAGCGCGAACGACCACCAGAGCCAATTACCCTCGATACCTTGCTTGTAGATCAGGCCCGTTACGACCAGCGGTGTGTCGGCGCCAAAGGTCGTGGCGACCATGCTGGTGCCGGCCAGCCACCACGGTACGGACCGGCCGCTCAGGAAAAACTCGCCCACATCGCCCGACGCGCGCCGTGCGTACCAGAAGCCGATGCCTAGGTTGATTGCAAAGTACAGGGCAATGATCGCCCAATCGACAAACGTTAGATGCATGCCCGTCCGAAGCCCTTGTCAGGAATGCTCCATCGTACCCGGTTGCACCGGGCGTGCGACAAACGATTCCTAAATACCCATTGGATAAGTAGATAACTCTCTGGCGGAACCTCACGTCAAAGTTTATATGGCTTGTTTCCCCCAACTGGCCAGCCGTTCCTTTCCGCTGCACCCATTGGTGAGCCCAGAAACTGCTGCGCTGCTGCAAACGTTCCTCCGGAGGACATTGTGAACAAGATGCTGAGCTCCTGGAAGGAGATCGCCCACTTTTTTGGCAAGGGTGTTCGCACCGTGCAGCGCTGGGAGAAGACGCTGGATCTTCCCATCCGCCGCCCACCCGGCGCCCCCAGCAATGTGGTGCTGGCCCGTACAAGCGACCTGGAAGAGTGGATGCATCGCTCTGCCGCCGCTCGTGAGGCCGTATCCCAACAAGACACCCAGGTGGACGCACTGCAAAGTGCGATCTCCGAGCTTGAAGTTGAAGTAAGAGCGTTATCTGGTGTTCAGCCGCAGCCGGTCGAAGCTGCCGCTGAAAACTCCGGCGCACAGCCGGTTGAGCGCATCCAGCAACTGGTCGCGATGGTACGCGATCTGCAACACAACGATCATGGTGGGCTAAGGCGGGTCGCCTAGCATACCTGGGCAACACGTCGGAAGGGCATCGCTGCGGCGGTGCCTTTTTGTATTCTGTGCTGTGTGTCCGGGAGCTGTGCGGTAGGCTTGGAACACTGTGACCGCGACCGCTCCAACTCGTCGCTTTCTCTCTGTCGACGTCCTGCGCGGTCTGACCGTTGCGTTCATGATCCTGGTGAACGACCCGGGCGATTGGAAGCGTGTCTATGCTCCGCTGGACCACGCCGAGTGGAACGGCTGGACCAGCACCGACCTGGTGTTTCCGACCTTTCTGTTTCTGGTGGGCTGCTCCATTGTGTTCGCGGTGCAGTCGCGGCTGCGGCGTGGTGTGGCCCGGTCCAGTCTCCTGCTGCAAATTCTGCGGCGTGCGCTCGTTATTTTTCTGATCAAGATGTGTATCGGTGCGCTGCCGTACTTTCACTGGACGCACCTACGCATTTTCGGCGTGCTGACGCGCATCGCGGTCTGCTACGCGGCGGCGGCGCTGCTCTTTGTATGGACGCGGAACTGGCGTGTGCTCGCGGCTGTAACGGTCGCGCTGTTAGTTGGCTACTGGGTGCTCCTGCGCTTCGTTCCGGTACCCGGCTACGGGCACCCTGGCGTGGACGTGCCTTTTCTGGATCCGAACGGCAATCTCACCTCGTACCTGGACCGGGGGTTCAATACCTGGACGCAGCGGTGGCTGCACACGGGGGCGCTCTACCGCGGCACGCGCGATCCTGAGGGGCTCTTGAGCACGTTGCCGTCCATCGCGACGACCCTGCTGGGCGTACTGACGGGTATCAGGCTTACGCGGGAAGCTGGGCCGGATGCGCGCGTCTCCACACGTCGGAACGCGGTTGTGTTCGCCATCGTGGGTGCCGGTTGCGTTCTGCTCGGGGAGCTCTGGTCTGTCTGGTTCCCGATCAACAAGAATTTGTGGACCAGCTCGTATGTGTTGCTGGCGGGTGGCATCGCTCTGATCGGGTTGGCGTTGTGCCATTGGATCTTCGACGGTGAGCCGTGGCAGCAGCGCCACGCCGCCGTCCGTGCGATCGCGTGGCCGTGCCTGGTCTTCGGGTCGAACGCGATTTTTGCGTATGCACTCTCCAGCCTGCTTGAGATCGGCTTCGACACGATCAAGGTGCACGCTGCCGACGGCTGGCGCGCCCTTCACTTTTGGCTGTACCGCACCGTTTTCGCCCGTGGCGGATCAACGGAAAACACGTCGCTCGCCTGGGCCGTGTTTTTCGTGGTGCTGTGCTTTGTGCCCACCTGGCTGCTATGGCGTCGCAAGTGGTTCCTGCGCGTCTAGCGCAATTGGGCCGCCGCGCCGCTACGATGAACAGAGAGCGTGCCCTGGTGCGCAGAGGAGCAGGGCAGCGTGGCATATCGCGATCTGAGGGAGTGGATCAAGGCACTCGACAAAGCAGGAGAATTGAAGCGAGTCTCCGCCGAGGTTGACCCCATTCTGGAAATGGCGGAGATCGCCGACCGCGCCGCGAAATCCGGCAAGGGAACACCAACGGCGGGCGGCCCCGCGCTCTTGTTTGAAAACGTCAAAGGTCACCCGGGCGCGCGTGTGCTGATGAACCAGTTCGGCAGCATGCGCCGCATGCAACTGGCGATGCAGGTCGATTCACTGGACGAGATTGCCACGCGCATTGAATCGCTGCTGAAGCCGCAGATGCCAACGAACCTGGTCGACAAATTGAAGCTGCTGCCGATGCTTGCGGACCTTGGTAAGGTCTTTCCCAAGGTCGTTGACCGCGGCAGTGCGCCATGCAAGGAAGTGGTTCGCAAGGGTGCGGACGTGGATCTGGGCGAGCTTCCGATTTTGCAAACGTGGCCGGGCGACGGCGGACGCTTCATTACCCTGCCGCTGGTCATCACGCGCGACCCGAAGTCGGGCAAGCGCAACGTCGGCATGTACCGCATGCAGATTTATGACGAACGCACGACCGGCATGCATTGGCAGCGGCAGAAGAACGCGGCGGACCACCTGCGCGAGCGTATGCGCGCCTCCGCCGCGACCGGTGCCTACCGCGTCAGCATCATGGCCGAGACTGCAGGCGGCACGGCAGCGGCTACCAGCATCGCCGGCCTGCCTGGCATGGCCCTGCAGAAGATTCGGGGCGAGCGCATGCACGTTGCCGTTGCGATCGGCACGGACCCGGCGATGACCTTCTCCGCCATTGTGCCCGCGCCGCCTGAGATCGAGGAGTTTTTGATCGCCGGCTTCCTGCGTCGCTCGCCGGTTGAACTGGTCAAGGCCGAGACGGTGGATTTGGAAGTGCCCGCGCATGCCGAGTACATCCTTGAGGGCTATGTCGACATCGGTGAGTTGCGTGTCGAGGGTCCATTCGGCGACCACACCGGCTTCTACACCATGCCAGAGGAGTACCCGGTCTTTCACCTGACCGCGATCACCCATCGCAAGAACCCGATCTACGCGGCGACGATCGTGGGCAAGCCGCCCATGGAGGACACGTACCTCGCCAAGGCGGTCGAGCGCATTTTCCTGCCGCTGATGCGGCTGACGCTGCCGGAGATCGTGGACGTAAACCTGCCGCCAGAGGGCGTGGCGCACAACCTGATGATTGTGAGCATCCGCAAGAGCTACGCGGGCCACGCGCGCAAGGTGATGAACGGCATCTGGGCGCTGGGGCAGGCCATGTTCACCAAATGCATCGTGGTGGTCGACGAAGACTGCGACGTGCAGGACGTGGCTGAGGTCGCGTTGCGCACCTTCAACAACATCGACCCGGAGCGCGACATTCAGTTCACGCTTGGCCCGGTGGATTCTCTCGACCACGCCTCGCGGCTGCCGAACTTCGGCAGCAAAATGGGTGTGGACGCGACGCGCAAGTGGCCGGCGGAGGGCTTCACCCGGCCCTGGCCGCAGATGCTGGAAATGCCCGCAGACGTGAAAGCGCGCGTGGACAAGCTCTGCAAGTCGATCGGGTTGTAGCTCACGCGCAAAGCCCTAAAGGCGATTCAAGCGTTCCTTACTTGATGCCACTCAGGTTCACGCGAATGCATGCGGTGTAGGTCCGAAGGAACTGATCTCGCAACTTCGCATACTCGGCCGTGGTTTGAAATTTGCGGCGATCCGGGTCTTGATTGAGCAGATAAATCGTTGTAACGATGCGGTCCGTGTCGTCCAGAAGAAGATAAAAGCCGAGCACGCCGCCTTCCAACTTAGACCTGTCGAAACCCTGCACTTCGAAGCCATTCATTTTGCCTGGAAGCGCGTAGTTCCTCGTGCTGTCTGCACTGGAGGCCAGTAGGTAGTCGAACCCGTCCGTCACAAGCTGCTTCTGCTCTGTGTAGCGATCCTGCGGCAGCAGCTCCACTTTCACGTTGGCGTAAAAGTCCGTATCGGGGTAGGCAAACATGACGCGCCTGCCGGTGATCATGCGTAACGGCTGGGTTCCTTTTCTTGTCTCGATCGGACGGGAGTTGGTCCCGGGTGAGAGTGAAGCAAGGTCGACAATCTGTAGGCCGTCGGAGAAAGTGCAGCTTTCATATGCATGCAGGGCTGGGAACATCTGAGCGTAGCTGCACCCGGCGAAACCAACCAGAAACGTAAGCAGCAAGCGCAAACGGCGCAGTCTGGCGTCCATGTCTCCAGCGTATACTCAAGCCATGTCGATCCTGAAAAATGCTGCCGGCATTGCCAAGGGCATGAGCATCACGTTCAAGGAGATGCTGCAGCCGTCTGAGGTAGAAAATTACCCCGACGGGCCGGGGCCGATGCGTGGCGCGGTGTTTCAGGACCGCTTCCGTGGCAAGCACCAGCTGCAGCGCGATGAGAACGGGCTGGAAAAGTGTGTCGCCTGCTTTCTGTGCGCGGCGGCTTGCCCATCGAACTGCATCTACATCGAAGCCGCAGAGAACACAGAGGAACAGCGCATCAGCTCCGCCGAGCGCTATGCCAAGGTCTACAACATCGACTACAACCGCTGCATCTTCTGCGGTTACTGCGTGGAGGCTTGCCCGACCGACGCGATCACGCACGGTCATGGCTTCGAACTGGCGAGCCTGAACGCGACCACGCTGGTCATGCGCAAGGAAGATCTACTGGTGCCGGTGCCGCAGACGCCTCTGGTGGGCGGCGGTGTAGCCGATAAGGTTGAGGTGCTCTCGTAGCATCCGGTTTGTGATGGAACGCAGGCGCGGTGCCCCTGGCAGCGCGCCTTCACCGTTTGAGGAGTGTGAATGTCGACCGTTGCTGTGCAGAACCCGTTATTTCAACCGAGTACATTGCCGTTCGGCGCGCCGCACTTTGATCGTATCCAGGACGAGCATTACCCGGAGGCATTCACGGCCGGAATGGCGGAGCAGCGGGCCGAGGTGGAGGCGATTGCGAACGCGACCGGTGCGCCTACATTTGAGAACACGGTTGCCGCGCTGGAGCGTACAGGCACCACGTTGAGCCGCGTGGCTTCGGCGTTCTTCTGTGTTGCGGGCGCGCACACGAATGACCGGCTGCAGCAGATTCAACAAGAGGTCGCGCCGGAGCTTTCCGCGCACAGCGATGCCATTTTTCTGGATGCGGCCCTGTTTGCGCGCGTGCATGCGGTGTACGAGCAGCGCGACGGTCTTGGCCTGGACGCCGATTCGCTGCGGCTGCTGGAGGAAACGCATGAGCACTTCCTGCGTGCGGGCGCGCTGCTGAATGATGCCGACAAGGCAAAGCTGAAGGCGCTGAATGCGGAGACGGCGACACTGCAGGCAGCGTTTGTAACCAAGGTGCTGAGTGCAGCGCGAGAGGCTGCGCTGCACGTGGAAACGCGTGAGGAACTGCAAGGCCTCTCCGAGTCGCAGATCGACGCAGCGGCCGCAGCGGCGAACGCTCGCGGGCTCGACGGTTTTCTGCTCGCGTTGCAGAACACGACGCAGCAGCCCTTGCTGGAGTCGCTTGCGGTCCGTGAGACGCGGCGCAGGCTTTGGGAAAGATCGCTGACCCGCAATGCACAGGGCGACGCAAATGACACGCGCGCGGACATCGGACGGCTGGCGCAACTGCGTGCGGAACGCGCGGCGCTGCTGGGGCACGCAGACTACGCAACGTGGAAGCTGCAAAACCAGATGGCGCGAACCCCGGCGAACGCGGTCGCGTTCCTGGACCGCCTTGTCCCGGCGGCGCGCGCGGGGGTTACGCGCGAGGCGCAGTTGCTGCGCGAGCACATGAGCGCGCAAGGCGTTGCGCATGAGCTTGCGCCGTATGACTGGGCGTTCTATGCAGAGCAGGTACGCAAGGCACAGTACGACCTGAACGAGGATGAGCTGAAGCCGTACTTCGAGCTGAACTCGGTCTTCGAGCGCGGAGTATTGTTCGCCGCTTCCGAACTGTACGGTCTGCGTTTTGAACCACGCACCGATCTGCCGGTGTACCACCCGGACGTGAGGACGTACACGGTGTATGACCAGGACGGGGCCGAGCTTGCGCTGCTTTACACGGACTTCTACAAGCGAGATTCCAAGCGCGGTGGCGCATGGATGAGCACGCTGGTCGACCAGTCGCGGCTCTTGGGCCAGCGGCCGATCATTACGAACACGTGCAACTACACGAAACCAGCGGAAGGACAGCCGTGTTTGCTGACTTCGGACGAGGTGGACACGCTATTTCACGAGTTCGGCCACGCGCTACACGGCTTGTTGTCCGACGTGACCTATGCATCACTGTCGGGCACGTCGGTCGCTCGCGACTTCGTCGAGTTCCCGTCGCAGTTCAATGAGCACTGGGCGAGCTATTCGACCGTGTTTGCGAACTATGCGCGGCACTACGCCACGGGCGAGCCGATGCCCGCGGAACTGGAAGCGAAGCTGCGCAAGGCAAAGCACTTTAACGGCGGGCATGCGCTTGCAGAGGTGCTGGCCGCAGCCGAGTTGGATATGCAGTGGCATACGCTGGCGGCGGATGCGCCGTTGCAGGATGCGGCGGAGTTCGAAGCTCGCGCGCTGGCGGCGAAGCAGGTGATGTTTGATGCGGTGCCGCCGCGCTACTCGTCCACGTACTTCTCGCACATCTTCGGCGGTGGCTACTCGGCCGGCTACTACGCCTACCTGTGGGCGGAGATGCTGGACGCGGACGCGTACGCCTGGTTCGAAGAGAACGGCGGGCTGACGCGCGAGAATGGCGAGCGCCTGCGATGCATGGTGCTGTCGTGCGGAAACACGGCTGATCCGGCGGAGATGTATCGGGCGTGGCGTGGCCGCGACCCGGAGATCGGGCCGATGCTTGCGGGGCGTGGCATCGATCTGCTGATGCATGCGGATTCTGCGGCTGCGTGATGCGTTGGAGTTGCGGCGAACACCGAAATGCGGGTCTCTCCACTACGCGGGACGGTAAAGCTGTCCTGCTCCGGTCGAGATGGCAGAGCAGTGGTCGCTCCGGGGTCGAGACAAGGGAATGGTTGCGAGCTACTTACGTGCGTCGGGGTCGTAGCCGAGGTTGGGGCCGAGCCAGCGCTCGGCTTCGGTCTGGGTCATGCCTTTGCGTTGCGCGTAGTCGGTGACCTGGTCGCGGCCGATCTTGCCGAGTGAGAAGAAGCGCGACTCGGGATGCGCAAAATAGATGCCGCTGACGCTGGAGCCGGGCCACATGGCAAAGGACTCGGTGATCTCCATGCCCGTGTTCTGGTGTACGTCGAGCAGGCGCCAGATGGTGCCTTTCTCCGTGTGGTCGGGGCATGCGGGGTAACCAGGCGCGGGGCGGATGCCGCGGTACTCTTCGCGAATCATCTGATCCTTCGTCAGGTCCTCGGCGCGGCCGTAGCCCCACTCATCGCGCACCTGCTTATGCAAGGCTTCGGCGAAGGCCTCGGCGAAGCGGTCGGCGATGGCTTCCGCGAGGATCGCGGAGTAGTCGTCGTGCTCGCGCTTGAACTGGTCGGTGAGCTCCTTCAAGCCGATGCCGGTGGTTACGGCAAAGGCACCGATCGAATCCTGCAGGCCGGTGTCCTTTGGGGCGATGAAGTCGGCAAGGGAGCGGCAGGGTTCCTTGCCTTCGCGGTTGGCTTGCTGGCGAAGAAAGTGGAGGCGTTCGTGCACGCGAACACGCGCCTCATTGCAGTAGAGCTCGACGTCGTCTCCCGTGGCACTTGCAGGGAAGAAGCCATACACGCCGCGTGCGGTCAGCGCGTGAGTGGAGATGATGCGGTCGAGCATGCGCTGCGCATCGTCGTAGAGCTTGCGGGCTTCCTCGCCCTGGCGCTCGTCATCAAGAATGCGCGGATAAAGACCGCGGAGCCCCCAGGTATGGAAAAACGGGGACCAGTCGATGAACTCGCGCAGGGTGGTGAGCGGGAAGTCGTGCAGGACGCGGACGCCGAAGAATTCGGGCGTGGCGATGTCCTGGGCATGCCACTCGATGGGCGTGCGGCGTGCGCGGGCTTCGCCGATCGGTGTGAGCGACTGCTTGGGCGCGAGGTGGGCGCGGCGAAGGGACTCGTACTCGGCTGTGTGCGTTTCGATGAATTGGGCGCGGTTGTCTTCGCTCAGCAGACTGGTCGTTACAGGCACGGCGCGGCTGGCGTCGGTTACGTGAACGACCGGCTCTGCGTAGTGCGGTGCGATCTTGATCGCGGTGTGGGCGCGGCTGGTGGTGGCGCCGCCGATCAACAGTGGAATGGAAAACTTGAGCCGCTGCATTTCACGCGCGACGTGCACCATTTCATCAAGCGACGGGGTGATGAGGCCGCTGAGGCCGATGACGTCCGCGTTTTCAGCTTTGGCACGCTCCAGTATCTTCTCCGCCGGCACCATGACGCCCATGTCGATCACTTCAAAATTGTTGCAGGCGAGCACGACCCCGACGATGTTCTTGCCGATGTCATGGACGTCCCCTTTGACGGTGGCAAGGACTATCTTGCCCTGGGTGCGAACGGCCTCGCCGCGCGCAGCCATCTCAGCCTTCTCGATCTCCATGAACGGGGTTAGGTAAGCGACTGCTTTTTTCATGACGCGCGCGGATTTCACGACCTGCGGCAGGAACATCTTGCCCGCGCCGAACAGGTCACCGACGACGCTCATGCCGGCCATGAGCGGGCCTTCGATGACGAGCAGCGGACGGCCGAGTTTGGCGCGCGCTTCCTCCGTATCCTCGGCAATATAGGTGTCGATGCCTTTCACGAGGGAGTGCGACAGGCGTTCCTCGACGCTGCCGTTGCGCCACTCCTCTACGCGGTGTTCGAGAATCTTGGCGTCGGCGCCCGACGTTTTCAGCCTTTCACCGAGGTCGACCAGGCGCTCGGTCGCATCAGGACGCCGGTTCAGCAGAACGTCTTCGACAAGCACCTTCAGCTCAGGCTCGATCTCTTCGTAAACCTCAAGCATGCCGGCGTTGACGATGCCCATGTCCATGCCGGCGGCGATCGCGTGAAAGAGGAATGCCGAGTGCATCGCCTCGCGCACCTTGTTGTTGCCGCGGAAGCTGAAGGAGATATTGGAAACACCGCCGCTGACCTTGGCGTGCGGCAGGTTCTGCTTGATCCATCGCGTGGCGTTGATGAAGTCGAGCGCGTAATTGTTGTGCTCCTCCATGCCGGTGGCGACGGTGAGGATATTGGGGTCGAAAATGATGTCTTCGGGTGGGAAGCCGACGCGATCGACGAGCAGGCGATAGGCGCGCTCGCAGATGCGGGTCTTGTCTTCGTACGTGGCAGCCTGGCCCTGTTCGTCAAAGGCCATGACGACGACCGCCGCGCCGTACTTGCGCACAGTGCGCGCGTTCGCGATGAACCTGTCTTCGCCCTCTTTGAGCGAGATGGAATTGACGATGCCTTTACCCTGCAAGCATTTCAGCCCGGCCTCGATCACCTCCCACTTGGAGGAGTCGACCATGAACGGAACTTTGGCGACTTCGGGTTCGCTGCCGAGTAGTTGCAGGAAGCGGCTCATGGCGGCGACGCCGTCGATCATGCCCTCGTCCATGCAAATGTCGATGACATTAGCGCCGTTTTCAACCTGCTGACGGGCGATCGAGACGGCGTCTTCGTACTTACCATCAATAATGAGGCGCGCGAATTTGGGCGAGCCGGCGACGTTGGTGCGTTCGCCGATCATCAGGAACGTGCCAGGCTGCTGCGTGAACGGCTGCGAGCCGGAAAGGCGCAGCGGTTTCGGCTGTGCTGCCTTGGAGGTAGTGCTCACGCTGCGACCGCGATGGCTTCGAGTGCGCGCGGTTGCGCGTGCTCCAGCCGCTTCGCAATGGCCGCGATGTGCTCGGGCGTATTACCGCAGCAGCCGCCTGCAATGTTGATCAAACTGCCGTCTGCGAACTCGCCGAGATAGCGCGCCATATCCGCCGGCTCAAGGTCGAAGCCGGTAGGCGAGAGCGGATTGGGCAGGCCCGCGTTCGGGTAGGCCGAGATGGCCACGTCCGCGCGATTGGCGAGGTCGGCGAGGAATGGATACATCAGGTCGGGGCCGAGCGAGCAGTTCAGGCCGATGCTGAGTGGCTGGACGTGTTCGACCGCGTTCCAGAAGGCTTCGACGGTTTGCGCACTGATCATCGTTTCACCACCGCGGCCCACGGCGGCGCTGATCATGACGGGGATCTCGGGTGCGCTAACCGAGCGTTCGTCGAGCACCTCGCGGATGGCGACAAGCGCGGCCTTGGCGTTCAGCGAATCGAAGATGGTCTCAACCAGCAGTAGGTCGGAGCCGCCGGCGAGCAGGGCACGGACTTGCTGGACGTAGGCGGCCTTGACCTGGTCGAAGGTGATCACGCGAAAGCCGGGGTCGTCGGCATCGGGCGAGTTGGAAAGGGAAACGGTGAGTGGGCCGATGGCGCCGGCGACGAAGCGCTGGCGGCCGGTATCGTTGCCGACCTGGTCGGCGAGCGTGCGGCACTGGCGGGCACTGGTTTCGTTGACCTCCCAGGCGAGCGCTTCGAGCTCGGGATCGCCGACGATGCCGGCATAGAACTCGGGGTCTTTGCGGCCGCCGTGCTCGCGGGGATCATCGCGAAAAAACTCGCTTTGCGCAATGCTGGTGGCGCCGAACGTGTTCGTCTCCAGGATGTCCGCGCCGGCCTCAAGAAAGCGCCGGTGAATGTCGCAGATCATGGCGGGCTGCGTCAGGCTGAACAGGTCGCCGTTGTTGAGCAGGTCCTTGGGAGCGTTGCGGAAGCGGTCGCCGCGCATGTCCGCCTCAGTCATGCCGTAGGTGCGGATGGTGGTGCCCATGGCGCCGTCGATGATGGCGATGCGCTGCTTTAGGATCGCGCGGAGCGGGTGTGGTTCGGGTTGAGCTGGCGGACGCATCTGCACTTCCATGATACCGGCCACAGAGCGGATCCAACGATTTCGGGCGATCGCATCCGGGGATTTGCCGGGTTGCAAACAGGTCGACGCGCCCGTACACTAAGCGCGCTATCAATAAGATACAGGGCACCCGGCCGCCGTTCGTTGCGCTGCCTGAACCCGCAGAACGCGTGTAAGAAGGTCGATGTCTACGCTGCCGTTGGATTCAGAACAGAGGGTGATTCTTCACGTCTGCACCCGCGAAATGCTGCGCCCGCTTCGAGATCAGATCCTGCGCCTTTCCGGCTTCGAGGTGGACTCCACGCTCGCCTGGGAAGAAGGCATGGAGATGTTCTGGGCCCGGCAGTATGACCTGGTGCTGATCGATGTGGAAGGTGAACAGCAGATTCCGCAGGCGGAGCACCTGTGCTCTGAGATCAAGACGGCGAACCCGGAGCAGATGGTGGCGTTTGTGTGCAACTGGCGGGTTGCCGTGATGACGGACTGTCCGGATGAGATTCTACGCACGGAGTTCGACCCGCGGCGTTTCGTGTCCGGCGTGATGAAGATGATCGAGTAGCTTTCTGCCGTCGGCGTGACACGCGGCAGAAGCATTGCATCCATCTGCAAGGGAGAGGATGCATGGCAACGAAAAAGGCAAGTGCGACGAAGGCTGCGAGCAGGAAGACGCCCGCGAAGAAGACCTCGGGAACGAACTCTGCCGCGAAGAAGGCTCCGGCAAAGAGGACTTCAGCAAAGAAGGCATCCGCTAAGAAGTCTGCTGCGAAGAAGGCTCCGGCGAAGGTGCCCGGGCAACGATCTGCGCCAAAGAAGACCTCCGCGCCGGACAAGTACACCGACCCGGCGCTGCGCGAGCGCATCAAGGCCAAGGTCATCCGTGAGGACAAGGGTGGGCGCGCCGGGCAATGGAGCGCACGCAAGGCGCAGATGGTGGCGCATGAGTATGAGGCCGAGGGCGGCAAGTACAAGGGCGGGCGTGATACGTCGCAGAAGAACCTGACCGCTTGGGGCGACGAGCACTGGACCACCGCGGATGGGAAACCAGCCCGCCGTAAGGACGGCATGCATCGTTACCTGCCGGAGAAGGCTTGGAAAGAGCTGAGCCCAGCGGAGAAGCGGTCGACGGAGAAGAAGAAGCTGGCCGGCGACAAGCAGGGCAAGCAGTTCGTGGCAAATACGGCTCCCGCGGTGAAGGCACGCCGTGGTGCGGAAAAGTCGAAAGCAGGCCGTTGATGCGCGCTGTTGCCCTACGACCATCAGGATTCAGGACAAACAAAGCGTACGTGTGCCGGTCACCGTGTTGCACCGGCACACCACGCGTGATACAAACGATAGCAATCAAGCCTGCGGCAATGAGCGATCAGTGGCGCGGGTTGAGTTTCATGAAGAGTGGCTGAGGGACGAGCCCTGCGACGCCACGACAACCGGACGAGCCTTGTACCGGTGTCACCTCTCTCCTGGCTGTGTCCGCTGTGTTGGCGGGCAACAGGGAACATGAGATTCGGCATACGGCACCACGCACGATGTGGCAAAGCGGTTTGACCGTCTAATCAGGCTTCCTTTGGCGAACTGTAGCTTCGCCGCACCATGAAAGAGCCGTCGCATGTTTGTACCCGCTTCCACCGGGAAGAGGAACCATGCAGCCTGCGTGTCGCGCCCCCTTTGAGCTTTACTCGAAAGAGTCGGGCAAAAGCTACGGGAACCAGCCTCTCTCGATCTGTGACGAGTCGTTCACACCGCTGGAGGTCCGGTATGACCTTGAAGCCGTAAAGGGCAAGGTGACGCGGGCGACGATTGAAGCTGGGCCCGCAAGCATGTGGCGCTATCTTCCGCTCCTGCCGATCCCGGAGGGTTTTGAGCCGGACCTGCCGGTTGGGTTTACGCCGCTGGTACGAGCCAAGAATCTAGGCAAGCGCGTTGGCTGCAGCAATCTGTTTGTGAAGAACGACGCGGTTTGCTTTCCGTCGCTTTCTTTTAAAGACCGCGTCGTGGCCGTGGCGCTGGCGAATGCTCGGTACTTCGGGTTTCAAGTAGTGGGGTGCTCGTCGACCGGGAACCTGGCGAATGCGGTCGCCGCGCAGGCCGCGCGCCTTGGGCTGAAGGCGTGCATTCTGGTGCCCGCTGACCTGGAGCCAGCAAAAATTCTGAACACGCAGGTGTATGGCGCGCGGCTGGTGCGCATCGACGGCAACTACGACCATGTGAACCGGCTGTGCTCGCTGATCGCGGACCAGTACAGTTGGGGCTTTGTGAATGTGAACCTGCGGCCGTACTACGCGGAAGGCTCAAAGTCCGTCGGGTTCGAAATCGCCGAGCAGCTTGGATGGCGGCTGCCGGACAACGTGGTCGTGCCAATGGCGGGCGGGTCGCTGATCCGCAAGATCAAGAAGGCATTTGACGAACTGGTTTTCCTGGGACTGGTGGAGGCCAAGCCGGTCCGGTTCTTCGGAGCGCAGGCGACGGGGTGCTCGCCGATCTCGACGGCGGTGAAGGCGAACACGGAAACGATCACGCCGCAGCGGCCGAACACCATCGCGCGTTCGCTGGCGATCGGGAACCCAGCAGACGGGCCGTATGCATCCCGCATGATTCGCGAGGTCGGTGGTTACGCCGAGGACGTTTCCGATGTGGAAATCGTGTCCGGCATTCAGGAACTGGCGGAGACGGAAGGCATCTTTACCGAGACCGCGGGCGGTGTCACGACCGCGGTGACGGCGCGGCTGCTGGCGCAGGGGCGCATCGGTGCAGATGAGCTGACGGTGGCGGTCATTACCGGCAACGGCCTGAAAACAACGGACGCCCTGGCGGGCCGGTACGAACTGGGGCGCGCCGTGCGCCCGCGCCTGGGCGACTTTGAGGAATATCTGGCAGAGCTGGATGCCCCGGCACAGGCCGTCGCCGAAGCCGAGCCGGAATTGGTTCCCGCTGATTAACCCCTGTAGTTCGAGAAGGAGTCTGAATTGTCGATTCGAGTGATGCTGCCTGCCGCGTTTGCGCGCCATACCGACGGGACCAAGCAGGTTGATTCCCAGGCAGAAACGCTGCCAGCGTTGGTTGAGGACTTGGGCACGAAGTTTCCGCAGCTCGGGGCACACATCAAGGACGAGGACGGCCAGCTGCGCAAGTTCATCAACGTGTATGTGAACGATGAGGACATCCGCTTTCTGGGCGGCGATGGCTACCAGTTTCAGGACCGTGATGAGGTGATGTTTATTCCAAGCATCGCCGGCGGCCTGCGCTAAGCAGCGCAGCAATTGGCGCGATGAAGCTCTTCTATTCCGAGCGGCAGCTGCTGCACCGCGAAGTGCGGGAGATCGCCTACGGACGCATCTCTCCGGCAAACGACAGGCCGGAGCGGACAATCGCGATCCGGGATGCGCTGCTGGATGCGGGCCTGGCGACCCTGGCGGAGCAGGAGCAGTCGCCTGTTCCGCTTTCCGTGCTGCACGCGGTACACGAACCGGCGATGCTGCGTTTTCTGGAGACGCTACACGAACGGTGGCAGGCTCAATATCCAGGTACGCTGCCGTTTCCGGAAACGTCCGTAGCGCCGGGGATGCGCCGCACGCTGCCGGCGGCGTTGCGCGGTCAGCTTGCGTATTTCTGCTTCGACACGTGTGCGGCCGTGGTGGAGGGCACCTGGGCGGCGGTGTCTGCGTCGGTGGCACAGGCGCACGGGGCGGCGCTGGCCGTAGCGGCTGGCGAGCGGTTAGCGTTCGCGTTGTGTCGTCCGCCGGGTCACCATGCCGGGCGCGACTTCTACGGCGGCTACTGCTACCTGAACACTGCCGCGGTGGCGGCTGAGGCCTGGGTGCAGCGAACCGGCACGCGTTGCGCCATTCTGGATGTGGACTTCCACCACGGCAATGGTACGCAGCACATCTTCTGGGAGCGCGAGGATGTGTTCTTCGCGTCGCTGCATGCGTCGCCGGAGCAGGCGTATCCGTTCTTATCGGGCTATGCAGATGAGCAGGGTGCCGGTGCGGGTTTTGGCAGCACCTGGAACGTTCCCTTGGCGCTTGCGACGACCTGGCCGGCGTACCGTGTTGAGCTGTTGCGCGTTCTGGAACGCATCGAGCAAGCACGGCCAGAGGCGCTGGTGGTTTCTCTTGGCACGGACACGTACCGTGGCGACCCTGTGGGTGGACTCGGGCTGGAGATGCCGGACTTTGCGGCGCTCGGCGCAGCGATCGCCGAGCTGGGAATGCCAACAATCGTCGTGATGGAAGGCGGATACGAGATGGCCACCGTCGGCGAGTGTGTTGCTCAGTTCAGCGCCGGACTGCAGAACACCATCACAATCGGCACCGGAGTCGAACTAACCGGAGCAGAGGAGCCGATCTGACGCGATTGGCTCCTCTGTGTCCAGCAGGCTAATTGCTCCCCGAAGGGCCGTTGTAGCGTGTTCGGGTATTCAGAAGTGCAGGCCACCGTTGAGTAGCAGGATGACGAGAATGATCACCGCGATCAAGCCGAGGCCGCCGCTGGGGTAATAGCCCCACCCACGGCTGTAGGGCAGGATGGGCGACGTGCCGAAAGCAAGCAGCACCAGAAGGATGAGCAGGATAAGCAACGGCGTAACCTCACGCAATTGGAATGGGCGCCACCGTGCGCCGCTGCGGCACTAGATGCGAAATGGGAGGGTTTCCGTTGCTGCCAAGAATGCGAGCCACGTGTCGCGCCTGATCCAGCGGTGCACATACAACGCTGCACCTGCTGGCGTTCTCCAATGTGAACGCAACCGTTCGCCGCGATGTGCGCCGGTGCATGCCGTAAGGAGGCAAACCATGTTTCTTGGAATCGCCGGCGTTCTGTTTCTGCTCTGGATCGTGGGTGAAGTCGTGACCCACGGAGCCAGTCTTGCCATTCACATACTTGCGATCGTCTGGATCATCTCGCTGATCGGCGGATTATTCACCCGGAAGAGCTGACAGTAGCGTAGGAATGCACAAAGGCCCGGATCGCTCCGGGCCTTTGTGCGTGCTTGTTGCCGGTTGCCGGTTACTGGTGCGGCTGCGCGGGCGTGCCAACCGCGGCGGGCGGAGGCATGCTGGGCAACTTGGACGCTTCCAGTGCCGCAGGCTGCTCTTCGGCCAACTCAGGCAGCTTGCCGTCCAGCGCAATCTGCAACACCTCGTCCATCTGCTCGACAAAGTGCAGCTTCATGCTTTCCTTGATCAATTGCGGCAGGTCAGCATAGTCCTTGCGATTTTCCGCAGGCAGGACGGCTTCAAAGATGCCGGCGCGGTGTGCCGCCAGCAGCTTCTCCTTCAGGCCGCCGATGGGCAAGACTTTGCCACGCAGGGTGATTTCGCCCGTCATGGCGATGTCGCGGCGCACCGGAATCTTGGTGAGCGCGCTGGTAAGTGCGGTGGCGAGCGTGATGCCAGCGGACGGGCCATCCTTGGGAATGGCACCCTCGGGGACGTGCACGTGAATGTCGAGCTTGGAGTAAAACTCCTTCGGCAGTCCCAGGTGCTGCGCGCGTGAGCGGACGTAGCTGAGTGCGGCCTGCGCCGATTCCTGCATCACGTCACCGAGCTGGCCGGTGATGGTCAGCTTACCTTTGCCATCGAGTACCTGCACCTCGACTTGGAGAATGCTGCCGCCGACCTCGGTCCAGGCCAGGCCGGTGACTAGACCGATCTCGCTCTTCTCCTGCACGGAGGAGTCGCGGAACCGCATGACGCCCAGGAAGTCCGGAACGTTCTCGGCGGTCAGTGTTTCCTTGCCGTGCACCTCCGGCTTTTTCTTGTTGGTCGCCTTGACCACGCGGCGGACGACCTTGCGGCAGACGTTGCCGATTTCGCGCTCCAGATTGCGGACGCCGGCTTCGCGAGTCCAGCCACGGATGATCGACTGCAGACCTTCATCGCTGAACTCGAGATTTTCAGCGGTCAGGCCGGTTCCTTCCAGCTGCTTTTTGATCAGGTACTGCTTGGCAATCTCCAGCTTCTCGACTTCGGTGTAGCCGTGCAACCGGAGAATTTCCATGCGGTCCTGCAGCGGCCCCGGAATGGTGTGCAGCACGTTGGCAGTAGCGACGAAGAGCACCTGGCTCAGGTCGTATTCCACGTCGAGGTAGTGATCGGTGAACGTACCGTTCTGCTCAGGGTCAAGCACTTCGAGCAGAGCCGCTGCCGGGTCGCCTCGGAAGTCGGCCGCCATCTTGTCGATCTCGTCGAGCATGATGACCGGGTTCTTGGTGCCGGCCTTCTTCATGGACTGGATGATCTGGCCAGGCATGGAACCGATGTAAGTGCGGCGATGGCCGCGAATCTCGGCTTCGTCGCGCACGCCGCCCAGGCTCATCCGAACGAACTTGCGGCCGGTCGCCTTGGCGATGCTCATGCCGAGAGAGGTCTTGCCGACGCCCGGAGGTCCGACGAAGCAGAGAATCGAACCCTTCGGATTCTTGACGAGCTGGCGAACCGCAAGAAACTCGAGAATGCGGTCCTTGATCTTCTCCAGGCCGTAGTGATCCTCGTTCAGAATGCGTTCCGCGTGCTCGATGGAGCGGATGTCCTTGGACTTCTTCTTCCACGGCACCGCGAGCAGCCAATCCAGGTAATTGCGGCTCACAGTGGATTCGGCGGACATCGGCGGCATGGCTTCCAGCTTTTTCAGCTCCTGCTGTGCCTTGTCCAGAACGTCCTTGGGCATGCCGGCGGCGTCGATCTTCTTTTTCAGATCATCCCACTCGCTTTTTTCGCCGCGGCCCAATTCCTTTTGAATGGCCTTGATCTTTTCGTTCAGGTAGTACTCTTTTTGCGCGCGCTCCATCTGTCGCTTGACGCGGGATTGGACAGTGCGGTCGACGTTCAGCTTTTCGATGGCGATGTCGAGCACGTCGGCAACTTTGTTCAGGCGCGCGACCGGGTCGAAGATGTTCAGAAGCTCCTGCTTCTCATCGATGGAGAGCTGCAGGTTTGCCGCGATGGTGTCGGCGAGCTTGGTCGGGTCGTCCGTGCGCGCGGAGGCGACAGCGGTCTCGTAATTCAGGCTCTGCTGCAGCTTCAGGTGCTGTTCGAAGAGGCCCTGGACGCGCTGCATCAACTGCTCGACCTGCGGCGTCATGGTCAGGCTGTTGCGGCCGGTCTTGACGGTGGCGACGAAAAACCCGTCGTTGTCATTCAGCTCAATCGTCTTGGCGCGCTCGACGCCCTCGACGAGAACCTTGACATTGCCGTCGGGCATGCGAACGTTCTGGACGATGTTCCCGATGACGCCGACCTCAAAAATGTCGTCGGCGCTGGGCTCGTCGATGCTGGCGTCGTGCTGGGTGGCGAGGAAGATCTTGCGGTCACCGGTGAGCGCTTCTTCCAGGGCGCGGACGCTCGATTCGCGGCCGACGACGAAGGGCGTCATCATGTGTGGAAAGATCACCATCTCGCGGATGGGCATCATGGGGAGCTTGTAGACTTCGCCGTTGGGCTGCTCGGTTGGCTTGGGCATATCTCCTCATTTAGACGCGCTGCGATGCCGCAAAGGTGCGGTATCGGACACATCGCTCATGCGATTGTAAACCCGCTGCAACACAGAAGAATCGCTGCCGCAGGTGCTAAAAGGCCCGCATGGAGCGGGCCTTTCAGCGGGTGCAAAGTTTCTGAAGCGAACCGCTAGCTTGCCTTCTCCAGCAGCACCGGTGGAATGGTGATGTTGCGCTTGCGCACCATCTCCGCTGTTACTTCCAGTTCCTTGATTTTTTTGTTGGTCGGAATGGTGTACATCAGGTCGAGCATGAGCTCTTCCAGGATCATGCGAAGACCGCGTGCGCCGACTTTGCGCTGCAGCGCTTCATAGGCGACGGCCTGGGCGGCTTCCGGGGTAAAGGTCACGCGAACGCCTTCAAATTCAAAGAGCTTGGCATACTGCTTCAAAATGGCGTTGCGCGGACGGGTGAGAATGTCGATCAGCGCGGCTTCATCAAGCTCGTCGAGGATGCCCAGCACGGGGAGGCGGCCGACAAACTCGGGGATCAGGCCGTACTTCAGCAGATCCTGCGGCTCGGCCTGGCGCAGCAACTCGGTATCGCGCTGCGGGCGGATCGGCGTTACTTCGACATCGCCCATCCCAGAGGTCTTGAAGCCGAGCGCCTTTTTGCCAATGCGGCGCCCGATGACGCGCTCCAGTCCGACAAATGCACCGCCGCAGATAAACAGGATGTTGGTCGTGTCAATCATGGTCAGTTCCTGGTGCGGGTGCTTGCGGCCGCCCTGCGGGGGAACGTTGGCTACGGTACCTTCCAGCAGTTTTAGCAGAGCCTGCTGCACGCCCTCGCCGCTCACATCGCGGGTGATGGAGGGGTTCTCGTCCTTGCGGCCGATCTTGTCGATCTCGTCGATGTAGATAATGCCGGTTTGGGCGCGGGCGACATCGCCCTCCGCGGCCTGCAGCAGCTTGAGCAGGATATTCTCGACATCCTCGCCGACGTACCCGGCTTCGGTCAGCGTGGTCGCGTCGACAATGGCGAATGGAACGTCCAGCATCTTGGCCAGGGTCTGTGCCAGCAGCGTCTTGCCGCTTCCGGTTGGGCCGACAAGCAGAATGTTCGATTTGGCAAGCTCGACATCGTTGCCGCGCTGGCGATTCATCTGAATGCGCTTGTAGTGGTTGTAGACCGCGACGGCCAGCTTTTTCTTGGTGATCTCCTGGCCGATCACATACTCGTCCAGGAATGCCTTGACTTCGTGCGGCTTGGGCAGGTGCGAGGGAGCCGCGCCGGGTGTCGTCTCGCTGCGATCATCTTCCAGAATGCTGTTGCACACCGCAACACATTCGTCACAGATATAGGCGCGCGGATAATCCGAAGGCGAGGAGATGAGTTTGGCTACGGCCTCCTGCGTTTTATGGCAGAACGAACAGCGCAGCGAGTCGTCAGAACCCTTGGTCTTCATACGGACGAGGCAGCTCCAAAAAGCGGGCCAGAGTCGATGCGACCGCTCGCACAAGTCTATAACGTCCGGTATCGGACTTTGCTGTGGGGAACCAGCACTGACGCGTCTCAGCGTTGTGGGGGTTTCCACATCGCCAAGGGGGCGTGAACCGGCGTACCACAATTGAGTTAGGAGAAATGCATGAGTAAGGTTTTGCGTGTCTGCGGAGGCTTGGCCGTGATCAGCACCGCGCAGGGAATGTACGCGCAACAGCCGGCGGAAACGCAGGTGAAGGCACTGGTACAGCGTTTCTTCGCGGCAGAGAAGGCCTATGATGCCGGCGCGCTGACAAAGCTGATCGACCCGGATTACGTGGAGATTTCGCCCGCGGGCGAGGTTGATGCGCACGACCGCTTTCTTGGCTTCTACACGCCGGGAAAAAAGATCGCATGGCCACCGATGGTCATCAGCGAGGAGCAGGTCCGCACCTTTGGGGACACGGCGATCGAGACACTCAAAACGACGTACACGATGCCCGACGGCAAAGGGGGAACACGCAACCTGGACATCCGGGGAACTTTCGTTGCGCAGCAGAAGGATGGCATGTGGCGGCTGATCGGCGCGCAATACACGGGCATCCGTCCCGTGCCGCCGCCCACCACTGGTAAGTAGTGCGAACGCAGAAAAGCGGATGCGCCGAGTGCATCCGCTTTTCTGCCTGCCAAAGCTGCTTTATGAGCGTGGGCGAGTGATGATGTCGTCGATCAGGCCGTATTCCTTTGCCTGTTCGGCGCCCATGGTGAAGTCGCGGTCCGTGTCCTTCTCAATTTGATCGAAGGACTGGCCCGTGTGATGCGCCATGATTCGGTTCATGCGTTCACGCAGCCGTAGGATTTCTCGCGCGTGAATGTCAATTTCAGTAGCTTGACCCTGAATCCCGCCGCCCATGATCAGCGGCTGGTGAATCAGGATGCGTGAGTTCGGCAGAGAGAATCGCTTGCCCTTCTTGCCGGCCATCAATAGAAAAGCACCCATGCTGGCGGCCTGCCCGATGCACAGTGTCGATACATCGTTCTTGATGTACTGCATCGTGTCGTAGATGGCCAGGCCCGCTGAAACCGACCCGCCTGGCGAGTTGATGTAAAGCTGGATGTCCTTCTCAGGGTCCTCACCGGACAGGAACAACAATTGCGCAATAATCAGGTTTCCGACATTGTCATCGATCGGCGTACCTAGAAAGATGATGTTGTCGCGGAGCAGACGGCTGTAGATGTCGTAGGAACGCTCACCCCGGCTCGTCTGCTCGAGCACCATTGGAATTAAACCCATACTTTTCCTCGTTTCCTTTGCGTGCCCGGCTTACGCCATCTTCTCGTACAGCGTGGTGGCGACCGCCTCGCGGCGCATCTGCTCGCGCATGCGCTGCAGGCCGCCGTCATTTTGCATGCGCTCACGCACCTGCTCGTACGGTTGACGGCTCTGGATGGCGAGCATCATCAACTCGCGTTGCAGGTCGTCTTCCTTGACTTCGACGTTCTCCTTTGCGGCGATCGCGTCCAGCAGCAACGAAGCTTTCACTTCCTTCACTGCTTCATCGCGCTGTGCGTCGCGCAGGCGGGCGAAATCCAATTGCCGCATCTGTTCCTCGGTCATACCCTGCTGTGCAAGTGCGCGCAGGCCGCGGTCAAGCCTGACATCGATCTGCTGCTGCACAAAGCTCTCAGGAATAGGGAACTGAAATCGTTCGACCAACGCGTCAACCAGCTTGCCCTTTGCGTCCTGCTCGGCGGCACCCTGCTTGCGCTTGGTCGCGCGGTCGCGCAGGTCGGTTTCGAACGCCTCAAAGCTGTCGAATTCACCGAGCTGTTTTGCAAACTCGGCGTCGCGCTCCG
The DNA here is from genome assembly GCF_965201105.1 of Terriglobus sp. Taxonomy (GTDB): domain Bacteria; phylum Acidobacteriota; class Terriglobia; order Terriglobales; family Acidobacteriaceae; genus Terriglobus. The sequence goes on along the minus strand of NZ_OZ241741.1, from coordinate 2,425,434 downwards.
GTAGCACCTTCTTCTTGATGGAGCCGACCTTGACGTCATAGGTGACAGTCTGGCCGGCGAGCCGAAGGTCGCCGAAGTCCTTGGGGTACTCGACTTCAATCTGAAACTCCTGGCCGGGCTTCTTGCCGCGCAGCGCCTCGTTGAAGGCGGGCAGCGTGTTTACACCGCCAATCTCCACCATCACGTCATCGCCCTGCACGTCCTCGGTGCGCTCGGCAATGGCCGGGTCGGGCGTGCCGCCGTCCGTCTCGCGGCGCTTGCCGGTGAACTGGATCTCTGCCCAATCACCATCCTGCAACTCGCGGTCTTCTTCGACGGTTTCGATCGTCGCGTAGGAATCGAGCATGCGGTCGAGCTCAGAGGTGTACTCCGTCTCGTCCAGCGTGGTGGTGGGCTTTTCCACCTTCACGTCTTCGTAGCCGGTCACGTCGATCTGCGGAGCAATTTCAAACTCGGCGCGGAAGCGCAACGGCTGACCATCCAACAGGTTCAACTCGGTAACCTGCGGCTGACTGATCGGCTGCAGGTTCTGCTCTTCGACGGCTGCGCGGAAGCGGTCATTGACGAGAGATTCCATGACTTCCTGCCGCAGCTCACGGGCGAAGCGGTTGCGGACGGTCACCTCCGGCACCTTGCCAGGACGGAAGCCGGGCAGGCGCGCCTGCTTCTGGTATCGCTTGATCGCCTTTGCGTAAGCCTTGCTGACCGCGTCGGCCGGCGCTTCCACGAAGATCTCGCGGCGCAGTTCCGGGTTCAGCGTGGGACCGTGCGAGTGACCCTCGGGATCTTGCGCGTGATTGTGCGTGAGTGCGTTCTGCTCTGTATTGCTGCCTGTCGCGATGCTGTCCGAGTCAGGGGCGGTCTCTTGCGCCTCGGCCACGGCCGGGGATGCGCTGGTTTCCAGGACTTCGTCTGTCAAAATGGGAGCCTTTTCTTCAGGAACTTCGCCGCATGTGTGTGCGCTTGGTGAACGCGCCGGCGGCTCCTGTTATGGTACGAACCTTCACCGGCAGGGTCAAACCGGAGAGCGGCAATGCCGCGCATGGCGGAACTTGGCTCCTCCGCACCGATGCTGCGCTCTATCGCATCGGTTCGGGTGATTGTGGGGCCTTTACCGGCAACACCTCCATCCGCAGATGCCATTGGATGGTCTGCCCGGCCCGCAATGTTTGATCGCGCTGTTCGGCTTCTGCCGCAGGATCAAGGCTGCTCAGGCTGAGCAGCAGTGTGTGCGTCCCGGGGTCGCTGCGCGCATGCACGCTGCGCAGTGTGTCACCCAGGCCGATCACGCGCAGAGAAAATCGCTCGCCGTTTTGCAGGCGAACGTAGGTGCCGTCGCTTAGCGATTCGTGGCCAAGGTGCGTCAGGTGAACGTCCAGCGGATGGTCGCCGATGGCTTGACCGTGTTCCGAGGCAATCCCGGCTGCTTCGCTCTCGCCATCCGCACCGATCTTGCTGCCCGACGGAACGGACAGCAGCAGGCGATTCAGGTTGCCATCGGGCGCGGCGAACCGCGGGCACCACTCAAAGCTGACGAAGCGGTTCTCCTGAGAGTTGTTGGTCGCGCGAGTTATAAGGTCGATCTGCCTGCCGGAGAGTGTCACTTCGATCGTGGCCGAGACGCCAGCCCTGGCCGCCGTGCCCTGAAACGTGCCGGAGGCCTGCCCGCCATCCACCAGAGTCTGGTTTTGCGGGTTTGAAGCAGGTGCAAAGCCGATCAGGTCGTCCGCATTACCTTTGCCTTCCTGCACGTGATGGTTGCTGACCCGAAGATGGAAGGGAGCGCTGCTGATGCTGACGGGTGACATGCGCGCCGCATCGCTCAGGGAAACGGACGCGAGCAGGTCCTGCGCTGGCTGATCGGGCACGGCGACCGTGGCCTGCAGCAGTTGCATGCCGACGCCGGGCAGTACGGTGGCACTCACAAACTCCGGTTCGGAGTCGTTGACCAGGGTGACGCGCGAGAGCAGGATTGCCTCTTGCCCGCCGGGCATCGGGGCTGAGGTCGTCTGCGGGATGATTGGCGTGGTCAGCTGATGGAACTTGGCCCGCTGGTGCGCGTGCCACAGCAGTCCAAAGGTAAGCAGCACCAGCGCAATCACGATCGCGGTCGCCCAGCCGGAACGGCTGAAAGCCCCTGAGCGGCGACCGCCGCCACCGCTGTTGTACGCGCGCCCTCGTTCCCACGCCATGCAAGCTCTCCGCCAAACCGGCAGCGCCTGCCGTCAGCGTCCTCACAGTAGCATGGCAGCAGCATGCCTGCCGCCAGCCGCGTCTCCATTCAGCTCGCCCTGGATGCGATCGCGAAGAACATTGTGACCTGTGAACGATGCCCGCGGTTGCGCAGCTACTGCACCGCCCTGGGAGAAACAAAGCGCCGCGCATACCTGGATTGGCGCTACTGGGCACGGCCGGTGCCGGGCTTTGGCGATCCGAACGCGCGCGTGGTGATTGTAGGCCTGGCACCGGGCGCGCACGGCGCAAACCGCACCGGCCGTCCGTTTACAGGCGATGGTGCCGGCAACTTCATGTACCCCGTGCTGTACGAGACAGGTTTTGCCAGTAAGCAGGGTGCGGTGTCCGCACAGGACGGGCTGCGCCTGCGTGATGCTCGCATTCTCTCCATCTGCCGTTGCGCTCCACCCGCCGACAAACCCACGCCCCAGGAGCAGGCAAACTGCTCCCTACACCTGTCGGCGGAGTTGAGCGTCTTGCGGCGCGCACGCGTGATCGTCGCGTTGGGGCGCATCGCTTTCGACGGTTATCTGCGGCACCTGCAACGATCTGGCGTGATCGAGCGGCCGAGCCTGTACGCCTTTGGGCACGGCGTCGAGCACATGCTGCCGGATGGAACCGTGCTGCTGGGCAGCTACCATCCATCGCTGCGCAACACGAACACGGGGCGGCTGGACCGCACACAGTTCACGCGCATCTTTCTGCGCGCCCGGGAGTTGGCCGGTCTGGATCTCTAAGGTGTTTTGGCACTCCGCAAAGCGATTGCAACCTGCGAAAAGGGCATCGAATCACAAAGACTGCAGCCCATGCTGCACAGGAACGGGGAGGTGCTTATGAGCGCAAAGGGTTTTTGGATCGCATTTGGCATCGGCGTTGCGGCCGGCGCGGCCGTGGCGCTGCTGTACGCTCCACAATCGGGTGAGCGCACACGCAAGAAGCTGGGCCGGGCGTATGACGAGGCGACGGACTACCTGGAAGACGCAACGGACTACCTGAAAGACCAGGCCGAGCGCGTTGCGAAACAGTCGAAAGACCTGTATGGCAAGGGCGTCGATTCGGCGTCGGACGCCTATGACTCCGCGGCCGGCACCTACAGCGATGTTTCCGACAAGCTGGCCGACGCCTTCAGCACTGCCAAGAGCAAGGCCGGAGATTTCGGCAGTTACACCGCCGAGTATGGGAAGAAAATCCGGTCCATGGTGTAACGAAGTTGTTTACGCAAAGCGAAGCGGGAAGGCCCTGGCCTTCCCGCTTTCGTGTTCAGGATTTGGATTCTGGAACGACCTGGAAGACGCCCATTTCATTGCCGCTTGGATCGAGGAAGTGAAACCGGCGTCCGCCGGGGTAGTCGAATGCCTCCTTGGTAATAGAAACGCCTGCCGATCGGAGGCGAGCCTCCACCGCGTCTACCTCGTCCGTTTCCAGCAACACAAGCGGAGCCTTTGTTCGATCGTTCGGGTTGGGACTGATGCCGCCGTCGATTCCGCTGTTTTGAAACACGGCGTAGTCGTCGCCAAGCTCGAATAACTGCCATCCGAAGTGTTTCCGATAGAAGTCGCGAAGCGTGCGAATGTCTGTCGTCGGCAACTCGACATAAGCGATTTGATTCTTCGTCATGGTTCCCCTCTGAGCGCATCGAAGCGCTTACTCGCCATCCGCCTCCGTCTGAGCCGGGGCGAAGGAACCCGGAGCAGGTAGAAGCCGGCGAAGTCCGGCCTCGCGAGGAACGGCTTTAGCCTAAAACGTCGTTGCGCGCCAGGCAAGCAAAAGCGGAACGCTTTGCGCTCCGCTTTCTGCACTGCTGCATGAGTTAAACCAGGGAAAGCGCCGAACCCTCAAGCTGCTCGTTTCCTTCCTGCGAAACGGGCCGGTAGAAGAGTTGGTCCGGTCCCAGGTAGACCTCCAGGAACGCAGGCCGTTGCGTGATGCTGCCGGCAATCAACGCCTCTGAGAGCGGGTCTTCCACGTAGCGCTGCAGTGCGCGACGTAGCGGACGCGCTCCGTAGCTGCGGTCCGTCAGCGTCTTCTCAAGAATCCACTTCTTGGCTTCGTCGGTCACGCTGATGGTGATGGCCTTGTGCACCAGGTTGGTGTTCAGTTGCTGAACCAGCAGCTCCAGAATCTGCATCAGGTCGCTGTCAGACAGGGCCGTGAACACGATGATCTCGTCGAGACGATTGATGAATTCGGGATTGAAGGCCTTCTTCACCTCAGCCTTGACCATCTCCTCCATCTTTTCCGCGACCACCTCGTCCTTGGTGGACTGGAAACCCAGGCCTTCCCGCTTCATCAGGTGCTTGGCGCCAATGTTCGACGTCATGATCAGGATCGTGTTCTTGAAGTCGATCGTGTTGCCCAAACCGTCGGTCAGGTGACCGTCTTCAAAGACCTGCAACAGCAGATTGAAGACGTCCGGATGGGCCTTTTCGACCTCATCGAGCAGCACCACGGAATACGGCGAGCGCTTGACCCGCTCGGTGAGCTGGCCGCCCTCCTCGTACCCGACGTAGCCCGGAGGCGAACCGATCAGCTTGCTCACGGAGTGCTTCTCCATGAACTCCGACATATCGAAGCGAATCAGGCTCTTGTCGGAACCGAATAGGAATTGCGCCAGGGTGCGCGCCATTTCGGTCTTGCCCACGCCGGTCGGTCCAAGGAACATAAAGGAACCGATCGGACGGCTCGGGTTCTTGAGCCCTGCACGCGAGCGCCGGATTGCACGAGCCAAGGCGCTGATCGCCTTGTCCTGCGAGATGACGCGCTTGTGCAGCTCTTCCTCGACGCGGAGCAGCTTCTGCGTCTCTTCTTCCTTGATTGAGGTGATCGGAACGCCGGTCCAGCGGCTCACCACGTCTTCGATGTCCTCGCGTGTCACGATGCCGGCGCTGGAATCGTCCAAGTGGTATTTATCGCGCAGAGCACGCAGGTTATCGCGCTCCTTCCGCTCCTCGTCCGAGTAGAACCGTGCCTTCTCAAACTCCTTGTTGGAGATGGCGTTTTCCATGCGGTGCACGATGAACTTGATGCGCTTCTGCACGTCGATCAGCTCGTCGGGCAGGGTGGTCTGGCGCAGCTTCACGCGGGCACCCGCCTCGTCGATCAAATCGATCGCCTTATCAGGCAGGAAGCGGTCGGGAATGTACCGGTTCGAATGCGAGACGGAGAAGTTGATCGCGTCGTCGGTGTAGCTGACGGCGTGAAACTTCTCGTAGCGATCCTTGATACCCATGATGATCTTGATCGCGTCTTCCTCGTTCGGAGGTGGCACCTTAACGGCCTGAAAGCGGCGCTCCAGCGAGCGATCTTTCTCGATGGACTTGCGGAACTCGCCCGGCGTGGTTGCGCCAATGCACTGGATTTCGCCACGGCTGAGCGCCGGCTTCAGGATGTTGGCGGCGTCCAGCGAGCCCTCGGCCGAACCCGCTCCGACCAGGGTGTGCAGCTCGTCGATAAAGACGATACAGTTCTGGTTTTCCATCAGCTCTTTCATGATGGTCTTCAGGCGTTCTTCAAACTGGCCGCGGTACTTGGTTCCGGCGACGATCAGGGACAGATCGAGCGACAGAACCCGCTTCTCGGCAAGGAAGCTGGGCACTTCGCCGTCGGCGATCTTCTGCGCCAGACCCTCCACGATCGCGGTTTTGCCCACACCCGGCTCACCAATCAGCACCGGGTTGTTCTTGGTGCGGCGGCACAGGATCTGGATCACGCGATCGACTTCCTGGTCGCGGCCAACCAGCGGGTCAAGGGATTGGTCGGCGGCGGCCTGGGTCAGATCACGGCTGAACTCCGCCAGCATGCTCTGCTCCTGCTGCTGTTGAGCACCGCGCTGCTGCTGCTTCTGCTGCGCGGCGGGCTTTTCCTGCGTGCTGCGCTGCAGCTCTTCGCGAATCTGCGGTAGGCGCAGGCCGCGCTCCATCAGGATCTCGGCGGCAAAACACTTCTCCTCGCGCAACAGGCCGAGCAGCAGGTGCTCGGTGCCGATGTGTTTGTGGCTCAGCCGCTCGGCTTCTTCCGCGGCGTAGGCCAGCACACGCTTGCACTCGTTCGACAGCGGCAGGTCCACGCTGGTGGACACCTTTTCACGAATGGTCGTGTGCCCCTCAATCTGCTTGCGAATCGACTCCACCGACGCGTGCGACCGCAAAAAGCGATTCGTCAGCGCCTTGTCCTCGCGCAGAAGTCCGAGCAGGAGGTGTTCCGTTTCAATGTATGGCGAGCCAAATTGGCTTGCTTCGTAGCGCGCGAAAAAGATCACGCGCCGCGCTTTCTCCGTATAACGCTCGAACATGTTCCCCCTTCGGCAGTGCGGTAGCGGTTTGCAGCCGCGTGGCCAATGGTTCCTTGCCCGTTCCGCATCCCGGCCAGACGACCCTGAAACCGGCCATGCAGGAACTCTTCGGTAGTGGTGCCGCCAGAGCTGGGCCGGGCGGACACCTTTTCCCAGTTACTTTCCGTTGCGCTAAGTCTATCGTCCGTTCGTGTGCACGATGCAAGTGCACCGAAGGTTAGGCAACACCCTACCAGCAAAGCTGTTGATGGTAGGGACTTATTGGACGCGTCTCGGTGGAAAAAGAAGCGTTTCGGGAACGGCGGGCTCCTGCGCCCCAACACCCAGGCGCATCGCCCGCTCGCAACGCTGCGCGAAGCTGGCGTTGTGCGTCACCAGAATGGTAGTCATGCTGAAATCGCGGTGCATCTTTTGCAGGGACGCGAAGATTGCCTCCCCGGTGCGGACGTCCAGGTTGCCGGTGGGCTCGTCGGCCAGCAGCAATCGGGGACTGCCGACGAGTGCGCGCGCGAGGCTGACGCGCTGCTGTTCGCCACCGCTCAACTCCCCGGCGCGGTGTTCCGACCGATGATCCAGGCCCACCTCGCGCAGCCAACGCAGGGCGGCCTGGCGTGCCTCCGAGCTTGCCGTACCGCGCGCAAGCAGGGGCATGGCGACATTCTCCGCAGCGGTAAACTCCGGCAAGAGATAGTGCGCCTGCCACACATAGCCGATCTGTTGGTTGCGGAATGCCGCCTGGGCGGTGGGACTGAGCGACGAAACGACCGTGCTGCCGACCTTGACGGTCCCGCTGGTGGGTGTGTCGAGCCCGGCAAGCAGGTGCAGCAGCGTACTTTTGCCCGCGCCGCTTTCGCCCACGATTGCCAGCATTTCACCCTGATAGACAGTAAAGTTCAGGTTGCGAAAAAGGGTGACCGGTTGCAGCCCGGGGGTGCGGTATTCCTTCGTCAGGTCGCGCACGGTCACCAGCGGCTCGGGCATCTTTCTATAGTACGAAGCGCAGGGCGAAGCTTGGTCCTGCGACCGGCATCGAAACGGAGATGCCGCATCCGCTCGAAACTGCTGACGTTGCCACGCTGACCGGTCCGCTGCGCGCGCTGCAGCTTGCGGCACAGGGCAACTGGGACGGAGCGCACGAAGCCGCACAGGCCGATGAGGACCGCGACAGCGCCTGGGTCCACGCGTACCTGCACCGCCGTGAAGGCGACCAGTGGAACGCGGAGTACTGGTACCGCCGTGCCGGCCAGCCGGTCTTTCGCGGTTCGCTGGATGAAGAATGGCGGCACATTGCGGACGCCCTCTACCCAAAAGAGCTAAAGCATTCCACTCAGGTGTAAGTCCTAAGTCGTTTGGGAATGTCATCCTGAGCGGAGCGAAGAATCTGCTTCTTCTCGGAGCAGCACTACGCTTGAAGGAAGACAGCTCTACCGGGAATATTGAAGTTCCGGTCGACGATGATGCGATCCTCACGGTCACTCGCAAACGTCTCACAGCCCTGCTCGCGTGCCCACTGCCGGGCCGCCCAGAGTAGAGTTCGCGCCACCCCCTGATGCCGGGCTTGCTCAGCCACATACAAGCCCTCAATGTAGCCGACCCGCTTGCCTTCCAAACCCGGCAGATCCGTTCGAATGGAAAGCTCAGCAAAGCCCACGGCGGTGTTAGCCGCTTCCGCCAGCAGCACGTGCTCCGGATCGGTCTTTTCCCCGGCAAAGAACCTGGAGATCTCCTCGCCGTGGGCCTCATCGTCACCAGGCCAGAGCGCGTAACGCAGCCGCTCCCAGGTCAACCAGTCCTCCGGTTCCGCGGCTCGAATGACGATTTGCATCTGCTTGCCCGGCCTCAGAAAGGATCGGCCCCAACTGCATCGAGAATGCTGCGTTGCAACTCGGGGAGTTCGCTCGGGTGGAGCACGGCACCATTGCGGCGCAGGTAAAAAACATCAATGGCGGTGTCGCCTTCCGTGTCGATCAGCGCCACAATAATGTCGCAGTGCGCCTCGCCCAACGCCTGTGCGATCGCGTACAGCAGGCCGGGCTGGTCCTGTGCAACGACCTGCACAAGCGTCGAGTGCGAGGACGATGTTGTATCGAAATGCACACTCGTTTCCACCCGCACCAGCGGGTCGCGGCGGCGGCTGCGGCGGCGCGCCGCGATCATGCGTGCGGCGGCGGTCTCATCCAGCACGGCGTCGTGCACGGCGCTCACCAGCCGGTCGCGCTCCTCGGGGTTCAGTTCCAGGGTGCGAAAGCCGTCGGTGAACCGGAAGCTGTCCACGACCACACCATGCGCATTGCTGAAAGCATCGGCCGTGATGATGTTCATGCCAAAGCTGGACAGAACGCCGGCGATACGGGCGAACAGCAGCTGGCGGTCCGGCGTGACCAGCGTGATGTCGCTGCGATCGGCATGCCAGTGCAGGTCAATCTGCACCGGGTCTGTCAGCAGGCGCTTGCTCATCTCGTAATGCGTACGGATCTGCTCTGGGGAGCGCGTTTGCAGATAGCGTTGCGGAAAGCCTTCCAGAAAGCGAAGCATGGCCCGGCTTTCCTGCGGAACGAGCGCGGTGATGCGCTGCACCAGGTCGCTTGAGATGCGAGCGTCCACGCGTTCATCGTCCACGTTGCGGTCCAGGTAGTTCGCTGTCTGGATGTACAGACGCCACAGGTTCTCCGCCTTCCATGGTGTAAGCGCGTCCGGGTGCACGGCGTTGATGTCGGCATAGGTGAACAGCGTCAGCATGCGCAGCTCTTCCGGTGTTCGCACGCAGGCGGCAAAGGCGCGCACGGTTTCCGCGTCGAAGATGTCGCGCCGCAGGGCCGCACTCATCTCCAGGTGGTTCTCGATCAAGTGCAGCACCAGGCCGCTCTCAAAGCTGTCGCGGCCCAGCCGTTCCAAGACGCCGGTCGCCAACCGCGCGCTTTCGGCGGTGTGTCCGCCAAGGGCGTGGCCTTTGCCGGTGTCGTGCAGCAGCGCGGCCAGATAAAGCAGGCCGGGGTGCTGCAGCTCGCGTTGCAGCGATGCAAAGCGGCGCGCCCACTCCGCCAGCGGCGACTTCGTTTCCCCAGCAGCGTGGAGACCGTGCAGTGTGTCAAGCAGCACAAACGTGTGCTCGTCCACGGTGTAGCGATGATAGGAGTCGCGCACCACCAGCGCATCGATGCCGTGGAACTCCGGCACGGTGAGCTCCAGCAGGCCCTGCGCGTGCATGGACCGCAGCGCCAGTCCGGCGTAGCGGCCGCACAGCACGCGTTCCAGCTGGCGCCACAGCGGCTCGCCCTCTTCCATGTGGGCGTTCAGCAGCGGCAGAGCTTCCTCCACGCGGTCCTCTGATGCGTGGCTCATCGGAACGCCGCTCTCACTCACCGTCGCAAAGGCGCGCAGGACCATATCGAAATCCTGGGCAGCATCGAAGCCGTCGGTGCGCTGCAGATGCAGTTGTCCGCCTTCCACGGCAAACTCCTGCGCGGCGTCTTTGCGCCGCAGGAACTCTGGCACGCGCAGCAGCGGCTTGGGCCGCGGCAAAGCCTCCAGGTTCTGCTCCAACCGCCGGTCCACCGCGCGCGCGTATCGAAAGTACATCTGCATCCAGTACGCGGGGTCGCGCACTTCCGCGTCGATCCCGACACCTTCCGCCGCCGCGGCATCCTGCGCCTTCCAGTCGAGTGCGTTCACGTCGCGGTTGTTCCGGAAGTGCAGAAAGCAGCGGCACGAGGCCAGAAAGGCGAAGGCACGCTCAAAGTCTGCGGATCCGGCGCTGCTGCGCCGCGCACGCACAGCCGGGGACAGGATCTTCTCAATCCAGCTGCAAACGTTGGCATCGCGAAGGCCGCCCGGGCAGTCCTTCACGTTCGGCTCCAGGTGAAAGATCGTATCTCCGTAGCGGGCGTGCCGTTCGCGCGTCAGGGCAAGCAGACGCTGACCCAGCCTGCGGCGTTCCGCGGCAATCAGCGTGGGAACGACTTCGCCGCAGACGCGGTCCGCCAGCGCCCGATTGCCCGCTAGGGCTCGCGCGTCCAGCAAAGACAGGGTGAACTCTGCATTTTCCGGTTCGAAGCGATCGCACTCTGCAAGCGTGCGCGTGGTTGCGGCTACGCGGATGCCTGCATCCCACAGTGCCTGCGTGAACGAGCGGATGCGGTCCTTGAGCTCTCTTTCATCGCTGGCGCCGGTCAGTACGAAGAGCAGGTCCAAATCGGAAGCGGGGAAGAGCTCCCGGCGGCCGTACCCGCCGACCGCCAGCAGCCCCGGCGCACTTGCTGAAGGCTCTGCGCCGAAATGCCGGGCCCAAAGGCTGTTGACGAGCAGGTCAGCCGCTTCCGAACGTGCAAGGATCGCCTGCGGGCCACGGTAAAGCGGCTCCGTAAAAAAGCGAGAGCGGATGACCTCCATGGTGGCGCGGTACGCCGCAGACGGGTCCTTGATCGGGCTATCCGCACCGGGTTCATGCTGCATGCGCGCCTCCGATCAGCCCTGAATGCTACGGCTCCAATTAAAGAGCGACCTCGCCGCGATCTTCGTTGCGGATACGAATCGCTTCCTCGACGCGCGACAGGAAGATTTTGCCGTCGCCAATAGACCCTGTCTGCGCGGCGGTCAGGATGGCGCGCACGGCACGGTCGACGACCTCGTCCGGCACCACGGCTTCCAGCTTGATCTTTGGAAGGAGGTCGACCGCGTACTCGCGGCCTCGGTAGAACTCGGTGTGGCCCTTCTGCCGGCCGTGGCCGCGGGCCTCCACAATGGTCATGCCGGTCACGCCGGCTTCGATCAACGCTTCTTTGACTGCGTCCAGCTTGCCCGGCTGGATCACGGCTTCAATCTTTTGCATGGTGCTCCTCTGAGAGCGCTGCTTCGCTCCTGACAATTGCGGCAGATTCTGCGACCTAAACTGTACCCCAGCAACGTGAATCTGCAGAGGCGTCACGGTGCGGCGTAGGGCTGAGAACGCCGAAACTGAGGCCTTCTTGCATCGAATGAGCATTCAGGAGCTGCAATACTTCGGACCCGGGCTAGTCAGCTTAGTGCGCCGCCAGCTCGGAGTGGTAGCCCTCTTCCCCATGCTGCGACAGATCCAGGCCTTCCGCCTCATCTGCCGTGGTGACGCGCAGACCAATCAGCTTATCGACCAGGAAGAGCAGGATGAGCGTGCCGACAGCCGAGCCTACCCACGCGATGCCCACGCCGATGAACTGATTCGTCACCTGATGCCCGTTTCCATCGGCCAGACCGACCGCCTTGCCCGCGCCGTACACCGGGTTGACCGCCGCCGTGGCGAAGACCCCCGTCAGAATGGCGCCCAGCGTTCCGCCCGCCCCGTGAACGCCGAAGGCATCCAGTGAGTCGTCGTAGCCGAACTTGTTCTTCACGAAGAAGACCATGCTGAAGCAGAAGATACCCACCAGCAGGCCGATCCAAAGGGCAGACATCGGCGTAACGAAGCCGGACGCAGGCGTGATGCCGACCAGGCCCGCAACCGCGCCACTGATCGCGCCCAGTGCGGTGGGCTTGCCTGTTTTCAGCCACTCGGCAAGCGTCCATCCGCTTGCGGCGGCAGCAGCGGCCAGATGAGTCGTTACAAACGCGCTGGTCGCCAGTGTTCCCGCGTTCAGCGCCGAACCAGCGTTGAAGCCGAACCAGCCCACCCACAGCAGGCCCGCCCCAATGCAGCTGAGCACCACGCTGTGCGGTGGCATGGGCTCACGTGGGTAGCCGATCCGTTTCCCAAGATAAAGCGCCGCGACCAGGGCTGAGACGCCGCTGGTGATGTGGACCACCGTGCCGCCCGCGAAGTCGAGGCATGGAATGCGGCCGCCTGATGCATTCAACAGGCCCCCGACGCCCCAGACCATGTGCGCCATGGGCGCGTACACGACAATCGACCAGAGCGTCAGAAACACGCATGTCGCCGAAAATTTCATGCGCTCGGCAAAGGCGCCGGTGATCAGTGCCGGCGTGATGATGGCGAACATCATCTGGAAGATCATAAAAGTCTGTTCGGGGATGGTCGGTGCGTATGCGCTGGGCGCAAGGCCGACGCCTCTTAGAAAGACGTGTTCAAAGCTGCCGATAAAGCTGTTGCCGTGCCCGAACGCCAGCGAATACAGCACCAGGGCCCACAACACGCTGATGATGCCCATCATCGCCATGGTCTGCATCATCGTGCCCAGCACGTTTTTGCGCCGCACCAGGCCGCCGTAAAACAGGATCAGGCCCGGCGCGCTCATCATCAGCACAAGCGCGCTTGAGACGAGCATCCATCCGTTGTCGCCCGCCATTTGCGCGTTTGCGATCGCGTTCTGCAGGTCGGCGTTCTGCTTTTCAAGCGCCGCCATGCGCTTCTCTTGCGCGGCGTCGGAGACGGGCGCCGCCGCGGCGCTCACACCGTGTACGTTGGGGCCGGGGCCGGCCGCGATCTGTGCACGGGCAGGCGGCACACTCAGCAAAAGAAGGCAACACACTGGCAACATCAGCCGTCGCAGACATTCACGCATGGGCAGTTCGACCTTTCACGTTCAGGGAAGGAGGACCGTCCGCCCGCCCCCAGGTGTGAAGGCGGAGACAGGGCATCGCGGCGCGCCATTGTGCGCAGCCGGAACACAACTGTGGTTGAGCTGTTTCCGTTACTGTACAGGACGAAGCAGAAATCCATGCAGACTCAAACCCACACCTGGCTTCGTCACCTCCGGTCCCTTGCTGGGGTCGCACTCCTGTTCTCGGTCAACTTGGTTGCGCGCCGGCAGGAATGCAAGCCGCACGTGCTGGAAGGCGAGGTTCAGCAAGGGGAGGCCTGGCAAGCTGCAATCTCCCCAGCCCTGGACCTGAAGCTTGAGGCCGTGCCAGCCGGCTGGATTGTGCGTGTCTTGCCCCATGGCGGGAAGCGTCCTCCGCACGATGCGGCGGAGCTGGCCAACCCGCCGTACCGGTCGCCCACGCCGATCCTGATCTCCACGGATTTCGCGTTTCGCGCGCAGGACGCTATCGCCTGGAACCCGCGCCGCTTCCGGTTCTTCACTACGCCGGCGCAAACGGCGCAAGCCGAGGCGATTTACCAAGCCACCCTGCGCAACCCCGACGACCGTTCCGCCGCGGCCGCGTTATCGCGACTGCTTGCCGCCGCACCGGAAGCGACGCTGCAGATTGTTGACGCGGAGATCGCCGGTGGCACCGCGGACCAGACGGCGGCTGCGGCAACTGTCGCCTCGCACTTTGAGCAGACGGCGCATACGCTCCGCACGAACGGGTCGCCGTCGCCTTTGGGCGCGCTGCTGCGACTGCGATTTCGCGTCACGGTGCCGGCTTTCGGGGGCAACTGCCGCCGCTGAATGGCTACAATGTGCATATGCGCACTCCCGCGGAAGAGACCACAGCCAACGGCCGTCCAACCAGCCCCGAGCAGAACGACCGTTATTTTTTCGGCACGCTGGATTCCTTCGGCAAGAACCAGGAAAAGCTGCGTGAGGTGAGTTGGGGACCGCAGCAGCCGGAAGGCGTGGTCCTTGCCTCCATGGACGCTGCGGTCAACTGGGTCCGCAAGAACTCCGTGTGGCCAATGACGTTCGGCCTGGCCTGCTGTGCCATTGAAATGATGAGCATGGGCGGTTCCCGCTATGACATTGCGCGCTTCGGCGCGGAGGTGTTCCGGCCTTCCCCCCGGCAAAGCGACCTGATGGTCGTTGCCGGCCGTGTTTCGCAAAAGATGGCGCCGGTGATTCGCCGCCTTTACGAGCAAATGCCGGAGCCCAAGTGGGTCATCAGCATGGGAGCATGCGCCACCTCAGGCGGAGTGTTCAACAACTACGCTCTGCTGCAGGGTGTAAACCAGATCATCCCCGTGGACATTTACGTGCCGGGATGCCCGCCGCGGCCGGAGCAGCTGCTGTACGCAATCACGCTGTTGCAGGAAAAGATCCAGGCGGAACGGGGATCCATCAAGCGCAGCCTGAACCTGGCATAGTGCCGCTGCCCGCTCGCAACCGGCTCACGAGTTCAAAGCTTGGAAACGGCGTCTCCTCCGGGGATGCCGTTTCGCTGTTAAGGCTGCCATTTCTGGCGCCGGCTGTCGCAAGTCGGGACTTGTCGCAAATATCGACAAGGATCTAAGCAGCGCGAGCCGAACTTTGAACATCGGATGAGGCATACAACGGATAGCAGCGCGTTACTGAATCGGTTCTGAACGCAGCTGCAAATGCAACAAGCTGGTGTAAACAACCACTGCTTGTTGAATGTTTCTTGGTCTTTATTCGCGTTTCGTCGCAGATTTTTGCGTTGCGTTTGAAAAAGTCTGCTATACACTTCAATCGCGCTTCAAGCAAAGTGCGGGCTGCAACTCAGAAAAGCCCGTGTTCATTGGCAAGTATTTCCGCGGAGGTAATCTCGATGTTTTCTCAGCAGTTTCGCAAGCTAGGCCGGTGTGTACTGGCTGCAAGCGCAGTCGGTCTAGGCGCACTCAGCCTGGGTGCGCAAACGACCACCGGTGCCGCATCTGCGCCGCCCACAGGTCCTAACCCGTCGCGCATTGACCTGTTTGGTGGGTATTCCTACCTTGGTCCGCACGGCGTGGTGAAGCCTGCAAACATCGGCTATGCGTCGATTGACGAGGGTGCGATTGGTAGCGGTACGTACTGGTTCAACAAGTACGTCGGTGCTCAGCTGGAGTTCTCCGCGCACCCGGGTGGCAGGAATGACGCCGCCTACTTCGCTTCGGGCGGTCTTGCAGTGCGTGCCCCCCTGCAGTACTTCACCCTGTTCGCCCACGGCCTGGCCGGTGGTGCGCGCGTAGGTGGTCCGAACAACAACAACACGACGCTTACCCAGCAGTTTTACGTCGAGCCCTACCAGTGGGGACCGACCCTTACCGCTGGTGGCGGTATGGATTACGACCTGCCGAAGATCGGCGGCTTCCGTTTCGGCCTGCGTCTGTTCCAAGCGGACTATGTCTACTTCCACGAGGATTTCGGTCCATACTTCCCGGTCGGAACGACCCAGCAGAACCGCGGCATCCTCGGTGGCCGCGCCAACATCAACAACGCCCGTCTTTCGACCGGCCTTGTCATGAAGTTCGGCTCCATCGTGCCGCCGCCGCCAGTCATGTACTCCTGCGTGGTCAGCCCGACCTCGGCCTACGCGGGTGACCCGGTCACTGTGACCGGCACCGCGACCAACCTGAACCCGAAAAAGACTGCGACCTACAGCTGGACCTCTGACGGTGGCAAGATCACTGGCACCAGCAATGTGGCGAACATCGACACCAATGGCCTGAACGCCGGAACCTACAACGTGAAGGGTCACGTAAGCGAAGGCGCCAAGGCTGGCCAGTTCGCGGACTGCACCGTGCCGTTCACGATCAACCCGCCGCAGCCGCCCACCATCACCTGCTCGGCCTCGCCGTCGTCGGTGAACCCGGGCGACTCGTCCACCATCACCTCCATGGCGAACAGCCCGCAGGGCCGTCCGCTGACCTATAGCTATTCGGCAACGTCTGGCTCCATCTCCGGCACCACCTCGACGGCAACCCTGTCGACCGTGGGCGCGGCGCCTGGCACCATCACCGTCACCTGCAACGTCGCAGATGACAAGGGCCAGAATGCTTCCGCCACCACGACCGTCTCGGTAACTGCACCGCCGGCGCCAGTCGTTGCCAGCACGCAGCAGCTCTGCACGATCACCTTCAATAACGACAAGCGCCGTCCGGCTCGCGTCGATAACGAAGCCAAGGCCTGCCTGGATCAGATCGCACAGAACCTGAACCGTTCGGCTGACTCCAAGCTCGCTGTCACCGGTAATGGCAAGGGCAAGCTCGGTGCACAGCGCGCCGTCAACGAGAAAGAATACCTGACCCACGGTGAAGGCGGCGCTGGTATCGATCCGTCCCGCATCACGGTCTACACCGGCACCAGCGATGACAACACTGTCACCAACACGCTGATCCCGGCAGGCGCCACCACCGGCGACTACGGTACTGCAGTGGACGAGTCCACGGTTCGGGCGCAGTCCCGCACCGCCGGCCCGGCACACCGCCGCCACCACCGCCGCAAGTAACCTGCAATCCCTAACCGGAAACGGCTGGCCAATCTGGCCAGCCGTTTCTTTTGGTGCCCGGCTCCGTCCAACCTGGGACTGGAGTCGTTTCTGGGTGCCCAGCGTTTTTGTGCGAAAAGCAGCCTCGCGATGCCACATACGTGCCATCGTTGGTTCCCCCCGAAGCCACCTCGCGCTCCTAAAATTAGGGAAAGCTCTCACCAAAGGAAACTCATGAAGTCTTTGCTCCGCCTCTGCCTATCGTGTTCGCTTGCCGTGTCCGCCTGCACCGCGGCTTCCAGCCAGACGAATTGGCTTCCGTTCGGACCCGATGGTGGCGACGCCCGTGCCTTTGCAGCCGACCCCAGCGATCACAACCACGTGTACCTCGGTTCCTTGACCGGGACCATTTACGACACGCACGATGGCGGCCACACCTGGAACCGTCTGGCGCGCGTCGGCAAGCGCGACGACCTCGCTCTCGACAACATCGTCGTCGACCCGAAAAACCCGAAGCACATTCTGGTGGGCGCCTGGGTGCTCGACCGTGCCGATGGCGGCCTTTACGTTTCTGAGGACGGCGGCAAGACCTGGACCTCCAACGCGCAGATGAAGGGTCACTCTGTCCGCGCCATGACGATGGCGCCCAGCGATCCCAACACGATCGTGATTGGCGCGCTGGACGGTGTGTTCCGCACCACGGACGGCGGAACTAGCTGGACCCTGATCTCGCCCGCAGGCAATGGTGAAATCCACGAAGTCGAGTCGATCGCAATCGATCCGAAAGACCCCCGCACTATCTATGCCGGCACGTGGCACCTGCCCTGGAAGACGACGGACGGCGGCGAACACTGGGCCAGCATGCACCAGGGCATCATCGACGATTCCGACGTTTTTTCCATCATTGTCGACCCTTCCGATGCAGCGAAGGTTTACCTTTCGGCCTGCTCGGGAATCTACCGCAGCACGGACGCCGGTGCGCAATTCGCCAAGGTGCAGGGCATTCCGAGTTCCGCGCGCCGTACCCGCGTGCTGATGGAAGATGGCAAGCAGACCAACGTGGTGTTTGCGGGTACCACCGAGGGGCTTTGGCGCACTGCCGACAGCGGCCACACCTTTGAGCGTAACGGCAGCTCCTCCTGGATCATCAACGACGTCAACGTTGACCCGACCGACAGCAATCATGTCATGCTGGCGACAGATCGTACTGGTGTGCTGGTGTCCTCCGACGGTGGCAAGACGTTCGAGTCCGCCAACAAGGGCTTCTCCTCCCGGCAGATTTCTGCCGTCACGCAGGACCCGAAGAACGATTCGAAGCTGTACGTCGGCGTGCTGAACGACAAGGCCGCCGGTGGCGTGTTCACCAGCGACGATGGCGGGCAAAACTGGCAGCAGCAGAGTGCCGGTTTGAACGGCGCGGATGTCTTCTCGCTTGGGGAAACGCCCGGCGGAACAGTGCTGGCCGGCACGCGTCATGGCATCTACCGCATGGCAGATGGCATGTGGAAGCCCTCCGGTCTGACACTCGCACTGCCGCCCGAAGAAGAGGATCGTGCGGTCAAGCCGGCTACCGTGGTTCGCAAGAGCTCGGCAGCGCGCGACCGTGCGGGCAGCAATGCAGCGCAGGCGGGCCGCACGCGCCAGCGCACCTCCTCCGTGGCCCCGGTCAAAAGTGGCAAGCGCAGCCTGTCGGTCAGTTCCGCGCCGGTCCGCAACGTGCCCCCGCAGGAATCCTCGACCGGCGTGTACGCGCTGGCGAACAACGATGAGCGAGTTTTTGCCGCGACCGAAGAGGGCCTGCTCTACTCCGGTGACGAAGGCAAGACCTGGAACCGCATTCGTTCACTGAACGGCATCGGTTGGCGCTTTGTCGCGGCACAGGGGCCGCGGGTCGCCGTCGCAAACCTGAAGCAGATTTCCTTGTCCACGGACAAAGGCGTCAACTTCCATCCGATTACGATTCCGACCGAGCTGACACAGCTCGCAGCGGTCGCTGTCGACAACAACGGCCACATCTGGGCAGGCGGCCGCGAGGGCATCTTTCTTTCGGAGGATGACGGCGCCACCTGGCACACCCAGAAGGGGCTCTTCGTGCCGAACATCAGCGGCATCTACTACGACGCGAAGGGCCAGCGTGTGCTGGTCACCTCGTACCAGCCCGGCACGGTGGTCTTCGCGGTCAACGAGCCAGACATGTCCGTCAAGTATTGGGACAGCGGTTGGCACCTTCGCCAGGCTCGCCCGGTGGGCGACCACCTGGTCGGCGTGACCGACTATGACGGTATGGTGCTGGAGCCG
Source organism: Terriglobus sp. (assembly GCF_965201105.1). Lineage (GTDB taxonomy): Bacteria > Acidobacteriota > Terriglobia > Terriglobales > Acidobacteriaceae > Terriglobus. The sequence continues at coordinate 2,406,593 of NZ_OZ241741.1, read as the reverse complement.
CGCATGGTGGCTTCGCGCGAGAAGTAACAGCTTCGCCGGGTCAACAAACAGGGCGTGCCGCTTCGGCGGTGCGCCTTGTTCCGTTTGCAAAGGTCCGCATCGGGTTGGTGTCATTCCGCGTCTAAACTGATGCCATGAATGAATCGCTCACAGGCCGTCCGCGTCACGAGTTCCAGACCGACGACGCCGCGCTCTGGCCCGTCGCTGAAAAGGTGAAGCAGGGCGAGCGGCTGAGCGCACAGGACGGCGTGGCGCTGTATCGGTCGCCCGACATCCTTGCAGTCGGCTGGCTGGCGAATCTGGTGCGCGAACGCCTGCACGGCAACCGCACGTACTTCAACGTGAACCGGCACATTAACCCGACCAACGTGTGCGTTGCGTCGTGCCGGCTGTGCGCATTTGGCCGCAAAAAGGGTGCCGAGGGCACCTACACCATGGCGCTGGAAGAGGCCTGGGCCTCAGCGGCTTCGGGGTACAGCGAGGCGGTGACCGAGTTTCACATTGTCGGTGGTCTGCATCCTGACCTGCCCTTCGAATACTTCCTGGACCTGGTGCGCGGTCTGAAGGAGCGATTCCCGCAGGTGCACATCAAGGCATTCACGATGGTCGAAGTTGCCTTTCTCGCGAAGCGTGCAAAGCTTACCATCCCGCAAACGCTGGAAAAGATGAAGGAAGCCGGTGTGGACTCCTGCCCCGGTGGAGGCGCGGAAATCTTCGCCGACCGTGTCCGTCACATCATCTGTGACCACAAGATTGACGGCGGCGAATGGTTGGACACGGCGAAGATGGTGCACCAGGCCGGCCTGCGTTCCAATGCCACCATGCTCTACGGTCACATCGAAAACGAGGAAGACCGCGTCGATCACATCCTGAAGCTGCGCGCCGTACAGGATGAGACCGGCGGGTTCCAAACGTTTATCCCTCTCGCATTCCACCCGGAAAATACGGTGCTCGGGCATTTGCCACGCACCACGGGCTTCGACGATATGCGCCAGATCGCGGTGGGGCGGCTGTTGCTCGACAATTTTCCGCACGTGAAAAGCTATTGGCAGATGGTCACGCCCAAGATGGCGCAGATTTCGCTGCGCTTCGGCGCGGACGACATTGATGGAACCGTCGTGGAAGAAAAGATCTACCACGACGCTGGTGCCACCACACCGCAGGGCATGCGCCGCGCAGAGCTGGAACGCCTGATCCGCGAAGCAGGCCGAGAGCCCTTTGAGCGCGACACGCTCTACAACGCCGTCACGCGCACCGAGGACAGCTTCACCATTGCCGTTTGAACGTGGCCACGCAAGTTCAACCGAAGCCCGCGCGTGCAAAACGCTCGGGCTTCGGTCTTTGCTGCAGGTGCGTTAAGGCGCGCTGCATAACTGCCTTCTGCTCTGGATCCATCAAACTTCTCTATTCTTAAGGTGATGCCGAAGATCGACCACCTTGAGTGTTCCCGTTGCCACCACACTGAAACTGCCGAAACACCCAAGACGCTTTGCCCCGTGTGTGCGGGCACGTTTTATGTCCGCTACGATTTGTCGCGCCTGAAGGGAACCGACCCGCGCGGCCAGGTTGCACCGGTTGACAGCATGTGGCGGTACGCCGCGGTATTGCCTGACGCGGAGCCGGTCACGCTGAAGGAAGGGTGGACGCCCATGCTGCGTAGCCGCCGTTATCGCAACGTCTGGCTGAAGGAGGAAGGCGCGAACCCGACCGGCACCTTCAAAGCGCGCGGACTCTCGTTGGCCGTGACCATGGCGCGGCACTACGGTCTGCACAAACTGGCTGTGCCGAGTGCCGGCAACGCCGGTGGCGCGCTGGCAGCGTACGCCGCAGCCGCCGGTATGGAAGCGCACATCTTCATGCCGCAGGATGTACCGCTGGCCAACCAGGTTGAGTGCCTGGCGTACGACGCGAAGATGACGCTGGTGGATGGGCTCATCAGTGACTGCGCCAGGATCGTTGCTGAACGCAAAGAGCGCGAAGGCTGGTTCGATGTGTCCACGCTCAAGGAGCCGTTTCGCGTCGAAGGCAAGAAGACGATGGGCTACGAACTGGTGGAGCAACTCGGCTGGACATACCCGGACGCGGTGTTTTACCCCACAGGCGGTGGCGTGGGCCTGATCGGCATGTGGAAGGCATTTCAAGAGATGGAAGAGCTCGGCTGGGTCACCGGCAAGCGGCCGAAGATGATCGCCGTGCAGGCCGCAGGTTGCGAACCGGTCACGCGCGCGTTTGAGCAAGGAAAGGATGCAAGCGACATGTTCATGAATGCGCACACGCTGGCCAGCGGCCTTCGCGTGCCCAAGCCGTATGGCGATTACCTGATCCTGCAGGCGGTGCGCGAGTCCGGCGGCACGGTGCTCTCGCAAACGGACGACCAGATCTTCCGCTCCATTCAGGATTGGGGCAGCAAAGAGGGAATCCTGCTCAGTCCGGAGGGTGCAGCCGCAACAGCTGCCTATGACCGGCTGATCGAGAACGGCTTTCTGAGCCACAGCGATCGCGTGGTGATCTTCAACACCGGCGCCGGTAACAAGTACACCGACGTGATCGCCACCATGCAGCGCGGCCATGCGAATGCAGAGCAGGTGGCCGCATGAAAATCTTTTTGTTTGTGCTGGCGGCAACGATTTTTGAGGCCGCGGGTGATGCGTTGCTGCGCAACGCTATTCATTCCCACGTGTGGTCGATCCGTATCGGCTATTTTCTGACCGGCGCTGTGTTGCTCACCCTGTATGGCACCAGTCTGAATCTCGCACCAGTCGAGTTCGGCAAGGTGGTCGGCCTGTACGTGGCCCTGCTGTACATCGTCTTTCAGGTCACGAACTACATCGCGTTCAAGGCGAAGCCGACCTTGCCCGTGCTGGTGGGCGGGGTGCTGATTGTTGCCGGCGGCTTACTTACGATACTGTGGCAGCGTCCGGCGATGACGTCGGATCCGAACGTGATTGCAACCCAGTTGGGCCACGACTGACCTTCGCTCCCGCGAAAAGTGAGTGCACCACAAGGTGTGCACTCACTCTTAAGTCATTGCGTTTCAGGAACCTGCGCGTAAGTTATTGCGCAAGAAGAATTTGCAACGGAGAGCAGAGCTAAACCGCTTGGAAAGAAGAACTTGGCACAATGCGGGGGAGGGGGGAGGAGTCGCATACCATGGAGGCATGCTCCGCTTCCATGCCCTCCTGCTATCGTGCGCATTCGCGGTTGTGCCTTGTGTCACTCGGGCTCAGGTGCCGGCTTTGCCCGCGCCCGGCGCCTCGCAGATCACCACCACCGGCACACCGGTGCCGCTGTTGTCACTCGATACCGTGCACTTCCTCGAGGGAACATGGACAGCGACTTCGCGGGACGGCCGCACTTTGCTAGGCTCCTACAGCTTCATCCGTGAGTTAAACGGCCATGTGCTCGCCCGGCAGAGCGTCACGGATGCGAACTGCGATGCGGCAAAGCAAGCCGCCTGCGGCCGGAGAGACCTGTTCTACATCTTCCAGGATTCGCCCGGAGCACCGCTGCAGGCCATCAGCTTCGACAACGAAGGCCATGTAATTCACTACATGATGAACCTCACCGTGCAGGCGTCCACCTCCACGCTGGGCAGGCGCGACTTTGTCGTCTTCGATTCTGACCCTGCGGAGCTCGGCCCGCGTGTGCGTCTGCGGTATGAGCACAATGTCGACACGGAAACCGGCAAGGAAGTGCTGAACGGTGCGTTTGAGATGCTGCAGCCGGATGGCCGATGGCTGCCGTTGCAGCAGTGGTACGGCACGCGCCAGTAGGCCTGATTCGTGCCGCTTACCGTCCGTCGCCAGGCGCGCTACGTTGCGGGCCGGAATCACGCGCTGATACGCTTTGAAAGGTATGCAAGAGACCTACAACGGCGTACGTCCGCCCGACTCCGGCCAGCCCATCCAGTACAGCAACGGCAGCTACACCGTCCCCGATTACCCAATCATTCCGTTCATTGAGGGCGACGGTTCCGGCCGCGACATCTGGAAGAACGCACGCGCGGTAATGGATGCCGCGGTGGAGCAGGCCTACGGTGGCAAGCGCCGCGTGGAGTGGTTCGAGATTCTCGCCGGCGAAAAGGCCTACCGTTTGCACAACGACTGGCTGCCGCAGGATTCGGTGCAGGCCTGCATAGATTACCGCGTCTCCATCAAAGGTCCGCTGACCACGCCAGTCGGCGGCGGTATCCGCTCGTTGAACGTGACACTGCGCCAGACCATGGACCTGTACCAGTGCGTGCGGCCGGTCCGGCACTACGCGGGCGTGCCCAGCCCCATGAACAAGCCCGACGAAGTCGACGTGGTGATCTTCCGCGAGAACACGGAAGACATCTACGCCGGCATCGAGTTTAAGGAAGGCTCGGCCGATGTGGCAAAGCTGCGCGACTTCGTGAACACCGAGCTGCTCGGCAATACCAAGAAGCGTCTGCGCGACGATGCCGGCATCGGCCTGAAGCCGATCAGCGTGCACGGTTCCAAGCGCCTCGTTCGCGCCGCGCTGCAATATGCCGTAGACGGCGGCCGCAAGGTCGTCACCATCGTGCACAAGGGCAACATCCAAAAGTTCACCGAAGGCGCCTTTCGCGAGTGGGGTTATGAGGTCGCCACGCAGGAGTTCCGCGACAAGATCGTGACCGAGCGCGAAAGCTGGATTCTGGGTGCGCTAGAGAAGGACGCGAACGCAACGCCCGAATCGATCGCCGCGATCGTTGAGCCGGGCATCAGCTTCGCGCCGGCCAGCTTCGGCGAAAAGATCGTTGCCGAGGTCAAGGCAGTGCTCGCCGCCATCGGCAGCACGCACGGCAATGGCGCGTGGAAGAACAAAATACTGGTCAACGATCGCATCTGCGACGCCATGTTCCAGGACCTGCTGCTGAAGCCCGCCGAGTACGATGTGCTCGCCACGACCAACCTGAACGGCGACTACCTTTCCGACGCCGCCGCCGCGCAGGTAGGCGGGCTTGGCATCGCGCCAGGTGTGAATATCGGCGACGGCTTCGCCGTATTCGAAGCCACCCACGGCACCGCACCGCGGCTTGCCGATCAGGATGTGGTCAATCCCGGATCGGTCATCTTGTGTGGTGTTCTGCTCTTTGAACACCTGGGCTGGCATGAGGCGGCGAAGCTGATCGAAAACGCAATGGAGCAGACGATCCAGCAAAAGTTCGTGACCGTCGATTTCGCGAAAGGCATGCCCGGCGCGACCACGGCCAAAACAAGCGAGTTCGCCGCACGAATCGCAGAGAACATGAAAGCCGCGGCGTAGATGGTCACACCCGCAATCAACGCAGCCGCGCTGCCTGCCGAAACCGATGTTTTGCTGGTGGGCGCGGGTGTCATGTCCGCCACGCTGGGCACGCTGCTGCAGATGCTTTCGCCGGGGCTGCGCGTTACGGTCGTGGAGTCGCTGGGTGAGGCCGCTGCAGAGAGTTCAGACGCGTGGAATAACGCGGGCACAGGCCACGCCGCGTTGTGTGAGTTGAATTACACGCCGGAGCAGGCGGACGGTTCCATCGCGATCGATCGTGCGGTCAAAATCAACGAGCAGTTCCTGCAGTCGCGCCAGTTCTGGGCGGAGCTGGCAAACCAGGGCAGCCTCGATCCCGACCAGTTTATTCATTCCACGCCACACATGAGCTTCGTCGCTGGCGGGGATGCCGTTGCTTTCCTGCGGCGACGTTTTGCCGCGATGCAGGCGAGCCCGCTGTTCGCGTCCATGCGCTACAGCGAAGACCCGGCACAGCTCCGTGACTGGATTCCCCTGATGATGCGCGACCGCTCCGCGGCCGAGCCGGTCGCCGCAACGCGCTCGGATGAGGGCACCGACCTTGACTTCGGCGCGCTCACCCGGCTGCTGCTGGCGCGCATCGCTGCGCACGGCGGAGCCACATACTTTCGGCACAAGCTCGTCGATCTGAACCAACTACCGGACCGGCGCTGGTACACGCTGGTTCGCAATCTGGAAACGGGCACGCAGACGCGGGTGACCGCGCGATTCGTGTTCCTGGGCGCAGGCGGGGGGGCATTGCCGCTGCTGCAGAAGAGCGGCATCCCGGAAGGCCGCGGCTATGGCGGCTTCCCGGTGAGCGGGCAATGGCTGCGCTGTACCAATCGCGACGTGATCGAGGAGCACGCGGCCAAAGTCTACGGCAAACCCGCGCTAGGCGCACCACCCATGAGCGTGCCGCACCTGGACACGCGCATGATTCAAGACAAGCGGGAGCTGCTTTTTGGCCCATTTGCCGGCTTCTCCACCAAGTTTTTAAAGAACGGTTCGTTTGCCGACCTGCCGCGTTCGATCGGCGCCGGCAATCTGGTCAGCATGCTTGGCGCTGGCGCGACCAACGTACCACTGACGAGATACCTGATTGGCCAGGTCATGCAGTCGCAAGGGGATCGCGTAGCTGCGTTACGTGAGTTCGTTCCCACGGCCCGCGGCGAAGATTGGCGCCTGGAGATTGCAGGGCAGCGGGTGCAGATCATCAAGGGCGACCCCAAAAGGGGTGGCAAGCTCGAGTTCGGGACGGAGATCATCCGGTCCACGGACTGCTCGCTGGCCGCGCTGCTGGGTGCTTCTCCCGGCGCAAGCAC